>NZ_JOEY01000004.1 GCF_000718165.1 Streptomyces fulvoviolaceus
GCGCAGGAAGTCGATCAGGTCGAAGTCGGCGACCAGGTTGTCCGCCAGCTCGACGAAGGTCTTGGCCAGGAGCTGCTGATTCATCGTGTCACCCTCGATGGAGACTATGCCCGCCGCAAGGGGGCGGGAAGTGCGGCACGTGCGTCGGATGGCACCGGTACATCAGGTTTCCTCGTCGGTCCGTTCGGGTTCCGCGTCCGGGGAGGAGCGGAGCCGATGGGCCACCACGTCGGCGGCCACGTCGGCGAGCCGGCGCCCCTGCGTGTAGGCGTGGGCGCGGAGCCGGACGAAGGCTTCGTCGATGCCGACGCCGAGCTGGACGCTCAGGATGCCGGTGGCCTGGTCGATTTCCGCCCGATAGGCGCCCAGGTCCTCGAAGTCTCGGTCTGCCGGTGCTCCTCCGGCCGGTGCGCCCGTCTCGTCGATCCGCGCGTCGAGCAGGAGCAGCGTCGCGAGATCGGCGAACGCCAGCGCGTCGGCCAGTTCCTCGGCGTCCAGTACGGTCGGCACGTCGGCGTACAGGTCCAGGACTCCCGGGCTGATCGCCCCCATCTGCAGGGGGAGCGCGAAGACGGCGCGTGCCCCGGCTTCCAGGGCCGCATCCGCGAACACGGTCCAGCGGTCCTGCAGTTCACCCGTCAGCAGATCGGGCGTCAGGACGGCTGAGCCATGGGTGAAGGCATCCACACAGGGCCCCTCGCCCAGCGTGAGCTGCAGCTCCTCCAGTTGTTCGCTGATGTCGTCGGTGCTGCACAGCGGATGGCTCGCCGTGGTGCGGGACATCGCCGACAGTCCGGCCCCGCCGACCGGGAGCGCGGCCACGGCCGCGGTGCACACGTCCACCACACCGACCCGGGCACCGCGTCGCGCCGCCTGCTCGGCGACCAGCACCTGTATCCGCTCCGACCGGCTGTCGGACCTCACCCGGACCACCGGCTCCGGGCATCATGCACCAGGCCGTCCAGCCTCGCCCCGGCCCGCTCCCCGACAGGAAGCACCAGCACCTCGAGCAGCGTGGCACTGACCGGCCTCCAGATCTCTCCCACGTCCAGCCATCCCCACGAGTGGAGCGCGGTGAGGGTGGGGTGATCGGCCCGGTTCACCAAGGTGGCGCCGAGCCACGCCTGTTGGTCGGTCAGCAGCCGCTCCTGCAACCGGCGGGCGACGTCCCGGTCCTGCGGGTGCGGGCGGACCAGGAGGTCGGTGATCGCGAAGACGCTGCCGGACTCGGCGAGTTGCTCGATGCCGCGCGGCAGTGCTCCCTCGAACCCGAGCCACCAGAAGCGGTCGCTGCGCACCGGGAATCCGAAGGCGCAACCCACCAGACCATCCGTTTCCGCGATCACCATGGCGAACCCCGGCCGACGGATGTCGCCGGTGAGACGGTTCAGGAAGTCGTGGCGGTCAGGAGCACGGTATGTCCGACGTGGAGGCGTCCCGAGTGAGTCCACGTACAGATCCGCCAACTCCGCGCCCAGGCCTTGCGCCTGCCAGCGGTTCACCCGACGCAACCGCACCGCGTCCGGAGCAGGCGACTCGCCGCTCCGGCGTTTGTACGGCTGTCCCTGCCCGAGTCGGCCCGTCACTGCACATCGCCCGAGAGGACGGGCACCAGCGGAACATGCCGGTGCGGCCGGTGCCCAGTGGCCGGATCGGGCACGGCCGGGACGTCCCCGTGAGGAGATGGCGGGTACCCGACCGGCAGGCCGAGGAGCAGGGCCCCCGAGCCGGTGAGGTCGAGTATCAGGCTCAGTGTCCGTGGCGGGTGGTGCAGTCGCAGGGTCCCGCCGGCCTCGGTGGTCATCTGCGCGGCGTGCAGGAAGACGTTGAGGCCGCTGCAGTCGCAGAAGGTGACGGGGGAGAGGTCGACGTCGATGGTGCGGATACCGTCGCCCGGACACCGCTGCAGTGCCGCACGCACCAGCGGGGCCGTTTCCAGGTCGATCTCGCCGGCCAGGGTGATCAGCGCCCGGTGCCTTCGGACATGACGGTAGACGGTGAGCTGCGGAAGGGGCATGACGCCTCGGTTCGGAGGACCATCCGGCAGTGCACGCGGCGACGCCGGGACTCCCGGGCCCCCTTGGCGCGCTCCCGGCAGGGGCGTACGTTCGGCGGAGGTGGAGCGACGGTCGGTCCGACCGCCTGTGCGACAGGACAGTGGACCCACCCGGTTCCCTCCAGGGATGCGCCGGGTGACGGACGAAAGGTCCGCTCCCCGCAGCCATCGGTGTCGAGCAACGACAAGCCGCCGGGGTCTGGGACGTCTGTACAGCAGCATAGTCCGCAACCCGGTCCGGCGGACGGCCGGAAGCCGCCCATTCCCCGTCCTCGGGCGGTGCCAGGAGACGATGCGGGGCGGCCGGGCATGTCCGGTGCCCTGCACGGTACTTGGGCCGTCGGCACGGAACGCGGCGACCGACGGCCGCCCGGGTACGACGGTCCGTGCACCGCCCCAGGAGGTGGCTCCGCATGGCGGAGCCGAACGGTTCAACCCTGCGGACACCCGGTCCCGACAGGCCCCGCACCGGCTCGGACGCGAAGCTTCAGGCCGCACGGCCCGGGCCTCTCCCGACGGGCCCCGCACCGGTTCGGGCGCGACGCTGCAGGCCGCACGGCCCGGGCCTCAGGAGCCACCGGAGACCCGCGGCCGGACGACCGTCGCGGACGGGGTGGTGGAGAAATCTCCGGGATCGCCGCACGGGAGGTTCCCGGAATCAGCGCACCGGGCGGCGGATTCACTCGCACCATGGGCGCCGTGCGCGACCGGGTCCCGGGCGGCCACGCGAGCGCGGGGCGCGGCGTCAAGGTCGAGGTCGGCGACGGGTGAGCGGGGTCTGGTGCGTGCAGTGGCAAGACGGAGGAGGTCGCTCGAGCGTGGAGGAGTGCGTGCCGGACCCCGCGTCTGCGGCATGATCCGCCGGGCAGGCCCATGACCACGCTCGGCGAGGACGCGCGCGACTGACCAGAGACGTGGCTGCCGCGCCGCGTGAGGCGGCGACCCGACTACGCCGCTGGTTCTCCTCACACGCTTCTCGGCCGACTTCGGACATCTCCTTGGGGGCGAGGGGGGTCACCAGGTGAGTCCCGCCCGGATGCGCGCCCCTGGCGAGGGTCCGACAAATGGAAACGTGTGCGTTGTGGGGGCATGCGGCGGGCGGGGCGCGGTTGATGGTGACGTACCGCTGTTCGGGCGCGTGATCTTGGTCTGCGGGATGAGTGGCGGAAGTGCTGTCCATGGGCTCTCGTCGACTTCGTACCGCTGGAGTCGACGGGCGTTCGGCGCGTCCGAAAAGGGCTCTCACTCGCAGCGGGCAGGAAAATTCGAACTAGTGTCAGAAGTGCCTGCGCCGATGCCTGTTGTGCGGTCGGAATGGCCGCGGGCGGGAGCGCCGAGGGGGCTACGGTGCCTTGGACCGATCCGTACGTGAGGAACGACGGTGCGCGAGTCCGGGGGCCCGGTCGCCGGGCTCCGGGAGCGTGGCACGAGTGGGCGATTCTGCCGGCGGCGCGTCTGGTGGTGCGAGGCTCCGTTCGGGGGCAGCGGTGAGCCGCCGGGCGCCGGTGCGGCGGACTCGTAAGCCTCCGAAGCGCGCCCCGACCCCGACGAAGCCCAGAGGGCCCCAGCCGTTGGTGCTCGCCGTAGCGGCTGCCGCGGGCGCCGGGCTCTGCGCCGCCGTGGGGCAGTGGCTGTTGGGCAACTGGTGGCTGATCGTCGTGCTCGCCGCCCTCGTGGGTGGGGCCGGCGGTCTCTGGCTCACGCAGTGGGCGGTGAGCGCCCGCTGGGAGCGTGTGCACGTCCGGAGGCTGCGCTACAAGCTTCCCCAGCTCGACGGGCTTCACCACGAGGACTTCGAGTTCGCGGTACGGGATCTGATGCGCCGTGACGGCTGTGCGGACGCCGTACAGGTGGGCGGGGCCGGGGACAACGGTGCGGATGTGACAGCGACCGATCCGCTCGGCAGGCGCTGGGTGATCCAGTGCAAGCACCGGCAGGACGGGGCCTCGGGATCGCCGGTGGGGACCCCGGATCTGCATGTGCTCAACGGCACCGGCCGGCAGCTGCACGGCGGGGACGTGGTGGTTCTGGTGACGAACGGACGCTTCACCTCGGGGTGTGCGCCGCTCGCGAAGTCCCAGAAGCTGCATCTGGTCGACCGCGGAACGCTGGGGGAGTGGGCGGCGGGCTCACGGCCGCTCTGGGAGCTGCTTCAGCGGCTGCCCCCGCCGGGCAAGCGGTCGGCGTTGTCCTGAGAACCGGTTGTCGTCAGCCGGAGGAGTACGCTGAAGTTACCGAGGGTATTTCGCGCACCGGCCGCCGTGCCTGTGTCGTTTTCGGCGATTGATTACGCCGGGCCGGTTCCGACCGGTCCGGAGCAGGGTTCGCATCATGACTGCGACCGTTTCGTACGCGCCGACACCCGAGGTCCGGCCCTCCGCTCCGCCCCTCCGCATGCCGTCGGCTCCCACTGTTCACGCACCGGCTCTGCTGGTCGTCCCGCCGGAGACTGTTCCCGTCTCGGCCGCCTGGCTGATGGCCGCCGCGAGCGACCCCCTGCGCACGTCGACCACGAGCCGGCTGATGGAGGAGGCGGCGCGTCTGCGCACCGTGTCGGAGACCGACCGGTCCGTGCAGGCCGTCTGGGACGCCGAAGGAGGCCACGAGGTCCGCGGTCCGATCGCACGTCCACGGATCCCGGCAGTCACTGCTCCGGTACTCGGCATCACGCCAGTCGCTCTTCCGCTACCGAATCCGGCACGCTGGATGTGAGGGGCGTCCGGCGGCCGTCCTGGACGAGGGCACCGGAGGGTTGAGCTCACAGCTCCCGCTGTATCGGCTCAGGGAGAATCCGGTCCTTCGTCGTGGCGACCAGGGCCGCAGCCACGTCCCGGAGCTTGACACTGCAGTGCTGCGACACGCCCACCGCCAGATCCCACGCCCGCTCGCCGGCGCACGGCGCCAGGGCCATCACCGTGCCGCGCGCCTGGTCGATCACCGCACGGGTCGCCGGCGCCCGCCCCAACTGCTCGTTCCTGGCGTGCAGTTCGACGATCTCGTCCGGCTCCGCCACAGACCCCGGTCGGCCTGCCGGGCACGGTGACGGCAAGGCTGCCCGGGTGCTCTTCATGGAATGGCCGGCCAGCTCGGCGTATCTCGGCCCGGGCCTTCTGTGTTCGGCTCGCCGCCAGGTCGCCCACCGAGGCCCGGACCGGCTTGTCACTGCTCAGTCGGCGGTGGCGTCGGAACCGCGCGCGGAATCGCCGCTGGACGGCGCGGACGACGCCGAATCGCTGGGTTCGGAACTGGTGCCAGAGCTGGAACCGGAACCGGAACCGGAACCGGAACCGGAACCGGAACTGGGACTGGAACTGGTGTCCGGCGCCGTGCTCGCGTCCGGCGAGGCAGAGCTGTCCGTCTGCGGCGCCGTGCCGCTGGACGCACCCGGGGTGGGTGTCCGGTTGTCGGCGGGACCGGGGGTGCCGGCCGTGCCACCGCCCACCGAGGTTCCCCTGCCCGGCTCATTCTTGACCACAGCTGCCACCGGCTTGCCCGCGATCAGCTCCACCGCGGTCACCGTGACCATCGCCAGGGCGAACACCAGGCCCGTCGCCAGGGCGTATTTCCTCCAGCCGATGGTTCTCCGGACGGAGCCACCACGATAGGTGGTGACCGACTCGCCTTCGGGAGGCGCGGAGCCCGCTGTCGTCCCGCCGTGCTCGCCCTCCGGGCCACCGGGCCCGGAGGGCGGCCGGGCGTCGACAGTCGTGGCGTCCGCCGGCATGCCGAACGCCGCCCGGGCGTCCGCCCGGTGGTCCGCCCGCTCCTCGCCCGGCGTCCTCGGCACCCCTACGGACGGCACCCGGCTACGGATCCCCTCGCCCGTCCGTCGGAAGGCGTGCGAGAAGACCGCCGCGCCGGTGGTCGCGCTGGCACTGACCACGGCGGCGCCGATGATCGTCCCGGTCACCCCGAGCAGGGACGCCAGCACCGCGCCCGCCACGGTCGCGAGTGCGCTCGCCACTACCTGCACAAGAGTCAGGTCGAGGACCTTGCGCTTGGGTGCCCGTTCCCGTTCTTCTCTGAGATTCCCCATCAATGTCCCTTGATAGTTCCGGGGCCCGACAGCCGTCGGCGCCGTGACCATCGGCGTGATGGCGGACAGCAAGGACCAGGCCGGGCGACAACTCCCCGGCCGCTGCGTCAGGTTGACCGACTCGGTTCGCCGCCCGCGCGTGCTGACGGGCCAACGGGACGACTGCCCCGCCGGCGGTGTTTCACCTGTGATCGGCGACCGCGACCGCGGTCTCTCAGCCACACATGGCCGACCACTGCCATCTCACCCCGGGCCGCTCTCACAGGCTTCTCGCAGACAGCTCACTGATCACCCCGAGACAGCCGCCCTATCGTCATGGACACGCACTGACTGGAGGTGGGGAAAATGAACAGCAGTCACACGACGAACACCACGAACACCACGAAGAGGGCGACTCGCCGGGCCGGTATCACTCGCGGCCCCTGGGCGGCGCTCTGCGCGGCAGCCGCCGTCGTCCTGGGTCCGGCCGCCGTCACCGCGTCCGCGCTCGACCAGGCCAACGCGGCCCCGATGCACCACGCGGTGAAGGTCGACCAGACGCAGGCCTACATCCCGACGGACACCACCCGCAGGCGCGCGACCGCGGTCTGACCCTCACTCGGGGGCGTCACCGGTCAGGCCCAGGAACCGCTCCCCGGACGGATCGATGTCCACCCCGAGCCCGTTCATGAGGCCCGCCAGCATGACGTAGTAGCCGACTGTCGTGACGATCTCGACGACCTGCCGGTCGGTGAAGCAGGCGCGGAGAGCCGCCAAACTGCCCTCGGACAGGGTGTGCTGGGACATGAGCTCGAACGCCGCGGTCACCGCCGCGGACTCGGGCTCGTCGAACTCCCGCCCGCTGGAGCGCTGTTCGGCGATCACCGCCAACTGGTCGACCGTCACACCCGAGTTCAGGGCGATCGGGCGGTGCTGCACGGCCTCGTACGCGCACTCCGTGCCGGCGGCCACGGCCATGATCACCAGCTCGCGCAAGCGGACGGGCAGCGTCGACTCGAGCAGCACGGCCAGGCCCAGGTCGATCGCGGAGTCCGCCAGCGGCGGGGCGTGGGAGAGCATACGGAAGGCGTTGAGCGGCACGGGAAGCTTCGCGACGCCGTCGGCCGGACGCTCCGGGTACGGGATACGGGCCATGATCCCCCTCGCTGTCCGTCTCTGAACGCTGTCAGCCTCTGAACCGCTCCCACAGCTTCGGATACCGCTCCGCCAGCACCGACTCGTTCTCGAAGTCCACCGGCGTCCCCTCAGGCTCCGAGGGCGCCGGCGCGATGCCCAGGTCGGGGGCGACGGTGCCGGTGAGCTGCTCGTAGGCCTCGTCGGCCGAGTAACCCAGCTCCTCCCCGTCCCCGTCGATCTCCTCGTCGAAGTCGCCCAGGAGGTCGGCGAGCGAGTCGGGGGCGTGCACGGCACCCTCGTACACCTCGCGGCCCTGGCCGATCAGCCAGCACCGGAAGAAGTCGAAGGCGTCGTCGCTGGCCCCGTCGAGCAGCACCCACGCGGCGCCCCACAGGTCCCATGTGTACGCCCGGTTGTAGCGGGCCTCGAAGTGACGGGCGAAGTCGAGCACCATGTCCGGGTCCAGCGCGAGGAGCCGGTCCACGAGCAGGTCGGCCTGCTCCTCGGGGTCGCCGTCGGCGCGCTCGCGGGTGGCGTCCACCAGCTCCCAGAACTCCGTCTCGTCCATCACTGGTCCAGCATCGGTCCTGGAGGGGTGGGGCGCACGTGGAGTGTGGCGGATTGTTATGTCCCGTACAGACCGGCCATTCGTACGGCGTCACCGATGAAACGCGCCCGCAGAGCCTCCGGCGCCAGCACCTCCACCTCCGGTCCCAGCGCCGTGAGCTGTGTGTGGGCGACCTTCTCGGACTCCACCGGCAGGGTCACCGTCAGCCACCCGCCGTCGTCCGGGGCGCCTGCGAGCGACAGGGCGTCCCTGGCCGACACGGGATCGACGACGTACGGCAGCCTCCGCACGCCCTCCGGCGACAGCCGTACGACCACCTCCGCCCGCAGGATCGACCGCGCGAACTGCTCGGCCCGCTCCTCCCAGAAGGCGGGCAGATCGAACTCCTCGTCGCGGGAGAAGCGCTCCTCACCTGCGTCGACGGCGGTGAACCGGTCGATCCGGTACACCCGGTACGCCCCCTGCTCCGCCACTCGCGCGCACAGGTACCAGACCCCGGCCTTGAGCACGAGCCCGTACGGCTCCAGCTCCCGCTCCACCTCGCCGTCCCCGCTCCGATAACGCGCTACGACCCGCCGGTCGTCCCACACCGCATCCGCGACCGCGGGCAGCAGCTCCGGCGCCTTCGGCTCGGTGAACCAGTTCGGGGCGTCCAGGTGGAAGCGCTGGCCGGCCGTCTTCGAGGCGTCCCGGAGAGAGGGGAGCAGAGCCGCCGACACCTTCAGCCGGGCCGCGGAGGCGGCATCCTCCAACCCCATCTCGCGCAACGCCCCCGGCACACCGGACAGGAACAGCGCCTCCGCCTCACTGCGAGCCAGGCCGGTGAGGCGGGTGCGATACCCGCCGATCAGCCGGTAACCCCCCGCCCGCCCCCGGTCCGCGTACACCGGAACCCCCGCCTCCGACAACGCCTGCGCATCCCGCGTGATCGTCCGCTCGGACACCTCCAACTCCGTCGCCAGCTCGGCGGCGGTCATGGAAGGGCGGGACTGGAGCAGCAACACCATTTTGATGAGACGGGCAGCGCGCATACCGCCATGATGGGCCGACGGCGCCGTCGTGCTCACCCGAACCCCTGTACGCGCACTGCCCGCTCCGCGAGCCTGGTGGCCACTGTCGTGCGCAAGGGAAGGAGGGGCCGCGTGCCCCGCTACCTGTTCGACAACAACGACGCCCGGACTCCCGACCGCTTCTCCCTCCTGGAATCGAGCTACGACGCCGTCTCCCGCCGACAGATCGAGTCGGCCGGGCTCGCGCCGGGCTGGCGTTGCCTGGAGGTCGGGGGCGGCGGCGGGTCGTTGGGCGACTGGCTGGGCGAACGGGTCGGGCCGCAGGGCGAGGTCACGGTCACGGACATCGAACCCCGCTGGGCCGAGGAGCGGTCCCGCCCCGCCCACGTGCGCCTGCTGCGGCACGACATCGTCCGCGACCCGCTGCCCGGCGACGGCTACGACCTGATCCACGCCCGGCTCGTACTGGTGCACCTGCCGCAGCGGCTGGAGGTGCTGGACCGGCTGGTGTCGGCCCTGCGGCCGGGCGGCCGGTTGTTGCTGGAGGACTTCGACTGCTCCTGGACCCCCGTGCTCGCGGCCCCCGACGAAGCGGCGGTCGCCCTCTTCGCCCGCGTCCAGAGCGCCCTGATGGCGCACCTGGAGAAGGCGGGAGTCGATCTCGTCTGGGGGACCCGCGCCTTCCGGGCCATGGTCCGGGCCGGTCTGGAGGACGTCAGGGCGACGACGCATGCCGCATCGTGGCACGGGGGTGGCGCCGCAGGCATCGGGCTGCACCGGGTGGATGTGGAGCAGGCGGCCGACGGGCTGCGTGCGGAAGGCGTCACGGACGCCGAACTGGACCGGTTCTACGCCTTGTCACGAAATCCGGAGTTCGTCGTCAACTCCTACGCCTTGGTCAGCACGCAGGGCCGCCGCCCGCACTGAGACGGAAAGAACGGCCCCGGCGGCAAGGCTTTTGCCGCCGGGGCCGTTCGGGCCCTTCAGAAGAACATCAGAAGGGGGGATCAGAAGGGGGGATCAGAAGGCGAAGCGGCTCACAGGCCGTACTTCTCCCGCGCCTCCTTCACCGCCGTCGCCTTCACCTCGCCGCGCCGCGCCAGCTGGGCCAGGGCCGCGACCACGACCGACTCCGCGTCGACGCCGAAGTGGCGGCGGGCCGCCTCGCGGGTGTCGGAGAGGCCGAAGCCGTCCGCGCCGAGCGAGGAGTAGTCCTGCTCGACCCACTGGGCGATCTGGTCGGGGACCTGGCGCATGTAGTCGGAGACCGCCAGCACCGGGCCCTCGGCACCGTGCAGCGCCTGCCGGACGTAGGGGACCCGCTCCTCGCCACGGAGGAGGGACGCGTCGGCCTCCAGGGCGTCGCGGCGGAGTTCCGTCCAGGACGTCGCCGACCAGACGTCGGCCGCGACACCCCACTCCTCGGCGAGCTTCTTCTGCGCCTCCAGGACCCAGTGGATCGCCGTGCCGGAGCCGAGGAGCTGGATGCGGGGCGCGTTGGCGACCGGTGAAAGTCCCGCAGACTCCGCCGTGTTGAAGCGGTACAGGCCCTTGACGATGCCCTCGTCGATGCCCAGGCCGGCCGGCTTCGCGGGCTGCGGGATCGGCTCGTTGTAGACCGTCAGGTAGTAGAAGACGTTCTGGTCCTCGCCCGGGGCCGCTTCGCCGTACATCCGGCGCAGACCGTCCTTGACGATCGTCGCGACCTCGTACGCGAACGCCGGGTCGTACGTCAGCGCCGCCGGGTTCGTCGCCGCGATCACCGGGGAGTGGCCGTCGGCGTGCTGCAGGCCCTCGCCCGTCAGGGTGGTACGGCCCGCCGTCGCGCCCACCAGGAAGCCGCGGCCCAGCTGGTCGCCGAGCTGCCACATCTGGTCGGCCGTGCGCTGCCAGCCGAACATCGAGTAGAAGATGTAGAACGGGATCATCGTCTCGCCGTGCGTGGAGTACGCGGTGGACGCGGCGATGAAGTCGGCCATCGAACCGGCCTCGGTGATCCCCTCGTTGAGGATCTGGCCGTTCTTGGCCTCCTTGTAGTACATCAGCTGGTCGCGGTCGACCGGCTCGTACGTCTGGCCCTTGGGAGAGTAGATCCCGAGGGACGGGAACAGCGACTCCATACCGAAGGTGCGCGCCTCGTCCGGAACGATCGGCACCCAGCGCTTGCCCGTCTCCTTGTCGCGGACCAGGTCCTTGATGAGACGTACGAATGCCATGGTGGTGGCGATGTTCTGGGAGCCGGAGCCCTTGTCGAAGGACGTGAACGCCTTCTCGGCCGGGGCCGGCAGCGGGGCCAGCGCGTGCGTACGGCGGGCCGGGGCCGGGCCGCCGAGGGCCGCGCGGCGCTCCTGGAGGTAGCGGACCTCGGGGGAGTCGACGCCGGGGTGGCCGTAGGGGACCACGCCGTCGACGAAGTCGCTGTCCTTGATGGGGAGTTCGAGCAGGTCACGCATCTGCTTGAACTCGTCCGTCGACAGCTTCTTCATCTGGTGGTTGGCGTTCTTCGAGGCGAAGCCCTCGCCGAGAGTGTGGCCCTTGACCGTCTGGGCGAGGATGACCGTCGGGGCGCCCTTGAACTCCACGGCCGCCTTGTACGCGGCGTAGACCTTGCGCGCCTCGTGGCCACCGCGAGAGAGGTGGAAACACTCGAAGATCTTGTCGTCGCTCAGCAGCTTCGCCATCTCGACGAGCGCCGGGTCTCCGCCGAAGAAGTCCTGGCGGATGTAGGCGGCGTCGCGCGTCTGGTACGTCTGCACCTGGGCGTCGGGTACCTCGCGCAGGCGGCGTACGAGCGCGCCCGTGGTGTCGAGCTGGAACAGCTCGTCCCAGGCGTTGCCCCACAGCGACTTGATGACGTTCCAGCCCGCGCCGCGGAACTGGGCCTCCAACTCCTGCACGATCTTGAAGTTCGCGCGGACCGGGCCGTCGAGGCGCTGCAGGTTGCAGTTGATGACGAAGGTCAGGTTGTCCAGACCCTCGCGCGAAGCCAGCGCGAGTGCGGCCGTCGACTCCGGCTCGTCCATCTCGCCGTCGCCGAGGAAGGCCCAGACGTGGGACGCGGAGACGTCCTTGATGTTGCGGTTCGTCAGGTAGCGGTTGAAGCGCGCCTGATAGATCGCGGAGAGCGGGCCGAGGCCCATCGACACCGTCGGGAACTCCCACAGCCAGGGCAGGCGGCGGGGGTGTGGGTACGACGGGAGGCCGTTGCCGCCCGACTCGCGGCGGAAGTTGTCGAGGTGGTCCTCGTTCAGCCGGCCGTCGAGGAAGGCGCGGGCGTAGATGCCGGGGGAGGCGTGGCCCTGGATGTAGAGCTGGTCGCCGGAGCCGTCCGCCTCCTTGCCCTTGAAGAAGTGGTTGAAGCCGGTCTCGTACAGCCAGGCCGCGGAGGCGAAGGTGGCGATGTGGCCGCCGACGCCGTATTTGCTGCCCCGGGAGACCATCGCGGCCGCGTTCCAGCGGTTCCACGCGGTGATCTTCCGCTCCATCTCCTCGTCACCGGGAGCGCTCGGCTCGGCGGCGGTGGGGATGGTGTTGATGTAGTCGGTCTCGAGGAGCTTGGGCAGCGCGATGCCGTTGCCCTCCGCCCTCTCCAGCGTGCGGCGCATCAGGTACGCGGCACGGTGCGGGCCGGCCGCCTTGGCGACCGCGTCCAGGGAGGCCTGCCATTCGGCGGTCTCCTCGGGGTCCCGGTCGGGGAGCTGGTCGAGCTCGCTCGGCTGGATGGCGTTGGGGTCGGTCATGTCGCCGCCTTCCTCGGTCGAAGGGGGTTCCCTCATCGGCAAGGGTTCGGGGGTGCCCTTTGTCTTTGGCAGGACAGGGCGGAGGGCCTGGGTGCTGTGACACCATGCGGCTCCGCCGCGCGGCCCGTCGGTGACTGTAACTCCCTGATCGATGATCGATCAAAGGGGTGAGAGGTAAAACTTCTCGATAACGAGAAAGTCGGCACGGGGTGCCTTTTGGGCAGGCACCCCGTGCCGCACATTTTGATGGTTTTCGCAGGTGAGCACGGGTGTGCTCGGCTGTGTCACGCGCGCGGCGCGCAGCCCAGCACGTGCGCCTTCACCAGCTCAGCGATCCGCGGGTCCCGGCGCCGGAACGCCTGCACCAGCTCCTCGTGCTCCTCCGCGTACGACTGCTGGACCGTGCCCAGCCAGCGGATGGACAGGGCGGTGAAGACCTCGATGCCCAGGCCCTCCCAGGTGTGCAGGAGCACGGAGTTGCCTGCCGCGCGGACCAGTTCGCGGTGGAAGCCCACCGTGTGCCGGACCTGGCCCGTGCCGTCCGACTCGCGGTCGGCCTCGTACAGGGCGGCGACATGGGGCTCCAGGGCCGAGCAGTCCTCCGCCAGCTTCTCCGCCGCCAGCTCCGCGGCGATCGCCTCCAGGCCGGCCCGGACCGGGTAGCTCTCCTCCAGGTCGGCGGCGGTCAGATTCCGCACGCGCACGCCCTTGTTCGGCGCCGACTCGATCAGCCGCAGCGACTCCAGCTCGCGCAGCGCCTCCCGCACGGGGGTCTGACTGACCTCCAGCTCGGTGGCGATCCGTCGCTCCACGATCCGCTCGCCCGGCTTCCAGCGACCGCTGACGATCCCTTCCACGATGTGCTCGCGGATCTGTTCGCGCAGCGAGTGGACGACGGGCGCGGTCATGATTGCTCCTTAAGGAGGGGCCGCCCATCGGCCCCGGGGGCGTTTGACGTTTAGACAATAAGGCCGCGGGCCCGTCCGGGAGGGGCGCACGGGGGCGCTTTCATGCAGGTGAGACGAGACTTACACGCCTCTCAGACCCATGCCTCCTGTAAAGCCCCGTACCGGCTACGGCCCGGAGGGGTCACCGCCGTGTCACCGGAGGAACCCCTGCGCCGTGATCCGTGTCGCGGTCGGCAGGAGTGCTCGCAAGGAGGTGCTCCTGGGAACGGCAGGGGGACGGCATGGACATCGGGGGACGGCGTGCAGCGGTGCGCCGGATGGCGGCGGCAGCGGTGATCGGCGCGGTCGTGGGGCTCACGGGCTGCCAACAGATGGACACACGGGCCGGGGCGAAACCCAGTGGCGGGAGCACGGAGACGATGACCGGCATGGCGGGCGCGGCCCGGGGCGGCGGCTCCGGCGGCGCCTGCGTCTTCGTCAAGCCGGACGGGGCACAGAAGTTCGGCCACGTCGGCTGGGGCTTCCAGGTCACGGGGACGAAGCGCTGGGTCTACGGCGCCGTCGAGAACCCCAGCGGCAGGCTGTACACCCCGCCGGGCGGCGACATCGGCGCCTGGCACGCGGAGGGGACGTACAAGCGCATGATGAGCGAGATGTCCACGGACACTCACTATCCGGGCAACTCCGAGCACCCGTACAGCCGTTACCGCTGCACCGGCTCGTCGACGAGCGACGTGAACGCGGCCTGGGCCATGATCCGTACGGTGGAGGCCCGCGGGTTCCTCGTCGGCGTCGACCCGAAGACCGGGAAGCTCACGTCCCGGGACTGCCTCGATGCGACGTACGACGTCCTGAAGGCGTACCGGACGAAAGGGCTGACGCGCGCCGAGAAGCTGGCCGTCCCGAACGTGTGGGTGGAGTCGCTGTGGGGCTGGTCGGACAAGAGGCTGACGCCTCGGTGATACGGCGGTGCCCCCGCCCGGAGAACTCGGAGAGTTCCGGACGGGGGCACCGTACAAACCAGGTGGCTTACAGGCCGAGTTCGACCTCGAACTCGCCCGCCTCCAGGATCGCCTTGACCGCGGTCAGGTAACGGGCCGCGTCGGCGCCGTCCACCAGACGGTGGTCGTAGGAGAGGGTCAGGTAGGTCATGTCGCGGATGCCGATGACCGTGCCCTCCTCGGTCTCGATGACGGCCGGACGCTTGACCGTGGCACCGATGCCGAGGATCGCGACCTGGCCCGGCGGCACGATGATCGTGTCGAAGAGCGCACCGCGCGAACCGGTGTTGGAGATGGTGAAGGTCGCGCCGGACAGCTCGTCCGGGGTGATCTTGTTCGCCCGGACCTTGCCCGCGAGCTCGGCGGTGGCCTTGGCGATACCGGCGATGTTGAGGTCGCCCGCGTGCTTGATGACCGGGGTCATCAGGCCCTTCTCGGAGTCCACCGCGATACCGATGTTCTCGGTGTCGAAGTAGGTGATCGTGCCCTCGGCCTCGTTGATCTTGGCGTTGATGGGCGCGTGCGCCTTCAGCGCCTGGGCCGCGGCCTTGACGAAGAACGGCATCGGGGAGAGCTTGACGCCCTCACGGGCCGCGAAGGAGTCCTTCGCCCGCCCGCGCAGCTTCATCAGGCGGGTGACGTCGACCTCGACGACCGAGGACAGCTGCGCCTGCTCGTGCAGCGCCTTGACCATGTTGTCGCCGATGACCTTGCGGATGCGCGGCATCTTGACGGTCTGGCCACGGAGGGGAGAGGCCTCCAGGGACGGCGCCTTCTTCGCGGCCGACGGAGCTGCAGCGGCAGGGGCCGGAGCAGCCGCGGCGGCCTTCGCGGCCTCGGCGGCGGCGAGGACGTCCTGCTTGCGGATACGGCCGCCGACGCCGGTGCCCTTGACGGTGGCCAGGTCGACGCCGTTCTCGGCGGCGAGCTTGCGCACCAGCGGGGTCACGTACGCGCCGTCGTCACCCGAGGTCGCGACCGGAGCGGGCGCGGCCGGGGCGACCGGAGCCGGAGCGACCGGCGCGGGGGCCGGGGCAGCCGGAGCCGGGGCAGCGGCGACCGGGGCGGGCGCCGGAGCCACAGGGGCGGGGGCAGGCGCGGGAGCCGGGGCCGGGGCCTCGACAACCGGAGCCGGAGCCGGAGCGGCGGGGGCCGGGGCAGCGGCCGGAGCCGCACCCGCGGCGCCGATGACGGCCAGTTTGGCGCCGACCTCGGCCGTCTCGTCCTCGCCGACCGTGATCTCGAGCAGCACACCGGAGGTGGGCGCCGGGATCTCGGTGTCGACCTTGTCCGTGGAGACCTCGAGCAGCGGCTCGTCGGCCTCGACGGAGTCGCCGACCGACTTCAGCCAGCGGGTGACGGTGCCCTCGGTGACGGACTCGCCCAGGGCGGGGAGCACGACATCGGTGCCGGAGGCGCCACCGGCCGGAGCCGGAGCGGGAGCCGGGGCCTCGGGGGCCGGGGCGGGGGCCTCGGCCACAGGGGCCGGAGCCGCTACGGGCTCCGCGGCCGGTGCCGGGGCAGCGGCAGGTGCACCCGTGCCGTCGTCGATCACGGCCAGCTCGGCGCCGACCTCGACGGTCTCGTCCTCGGCGACCTTGATGGAGGCCAGGATGCCGGCGGCGGGCGAGGGGATCTCGGTGTCGACCTTGTCGGTCGAGACCTCGAGCAGCGGCTCGTCGGCCTCGACGCGCTCACCCTCGGCCTTCAGCCAGCGGGTGACGGTGCCCTCGGTGACGCTCTCGCCGAGCGCCGGAAGGGTTACGGAAACCGCCATGGTTTCGGTTGCTCCTTACGAATTGCGGAAGTCTGAGTCGTCGCTTCGTCGACCGAGGGTCAGTCGTGCGAGTGGAGGGGCTTGCCGGCCAGGGCCAGGTGGGCCTCGCCCAGCGCCTCGCTCTGGGTCGGGTGAGCGTGGATGAGCTGCGCGACCTCGGCGGGCAGCGCCTCCCAGTTGTAGATCAGCTGGGCTTCGCCGACCTGCTCGCCCATACGGTCGCCGACCATGTGGACGCCGACCACGGCACCGTCCTTCACCTGGACGAGCTTGATCTCGCCCGAGGTGTTGAGGATCTTGCTCTTGCCGTTGCCCGCGAGGTTGTACTTCAGAGCGACGACCTTGTCCGCGCCGTAGATCTCCTTGGCCTTGGCCTCGGTGATACCGACGGAGGCGACCTCCGGGTGGCAGTAGGTCACCCGCGGGACACCGTCGTAGTCGATCGGGACGGTCTTGATGCCGGCCAGACGCTCCGCCACCAGGATGCCCTCGGCGAAGCCGACGTGCGCGAGCTGGAGCGTCGGGACGAGGTCGCCGACGGCGGAGATGGTCGGGACGTTCGTCCGCATGTACTCGTCGACCAGGACGTAGCCGCGGTCCATGGCGACGCCCTGCTCCTCGTAGCCGAGACCGGCCGAGACCGGGCCGCGGCCCACCGCTACCAGCAGGAGCTCGGCCTCGAACTCCTTGCCGTCGGCGAGGGTGACCTTGACACCGTCGGCCGTGTACTCGGCCTTCGAGAAGAAAGTGCCCAGGTTGAACTTGATGCCGCGCTTGCGGAACGCGCGCTCAAGAAGCTTGGAGGAGTTCTCGTCCTCAAGGGGGGCGAGGTGCTTGAGGCCCTCGATGATCGTGATGTCCGACCCGAAGGACTTCCAGGCGGAGGCGAACTCGACGCCGATGACGCCGCCGCCGAGGACGATCGCCGACTTCGGCACACGGTCCAGGACGAGGGCGTGGTCCGAGGAGATGATGCGGTTGCCGTCGATCTCCAGGCCCGGCAGCGACTTCGGCACGGAGCCGGTCGCGAGCAGGATGTGGCGGCCCTGGACGCGCTGGCCGTTCACGTCGACAGAGGTGGGGGAGGACAGGCGGCCCTCACCCTCGATGTAGGTGACCTTGCGGGAGGCGATCAGCCCCTGCAGGCCCTTGTACAGGCCGGCGATGACGCCGTCCTTGTACTTGTGGACAGCCGGTACGTCGATGCCCTCGAAGGTGGCCTTCACACCGAACTGCTCGCTCTCGCGGGCCTGGTCGGCGATCTCGCCCGCGTGGAGCAGGGCCTTCGTGGGGATGCAACCCCGGTGCAGGCAGGTGCCGCCGACCTTGTCCTTCTCGATCAGGGCGACGTCCAGGCCCAGCTGAGCCCCGCGCAGGGCCGCGGCGTAACCACCGCTACCACCGCCGAGGATCACTAGGTCGAAAACGGTGCTGGCGTCGTTCGCCACGTCACGTCCTCCATGCATGTGCGCCGTACCCGGTCTGCAGTGACCGGGCGGCGGCTGGTGTCCGGCCGCTCTTTCTTCGGCCCTGTGGTGGGGGCCCTGTCCTGCCGTGCCCCATCTTCGCACCTGTCAGGGAGGAACGAGACGCCGGGCCGGGGTGTGAGACGCCACACGCTCACATGTGAAGCAGGGGCCGAGGGCTCACATGCGAACAGGGGAAGCGGTGAGACACCCAGGGGCGCGGGGAACTGCGCGACCGGCCACAACCGGCCCGCAGTCGCCCGCGACCTCAGGTACCGAGCTGTCAGGCGAACGTCATCCCAGGTCGCCGGCCGCGGTCAGCTCCGCCAGCCGCACCAACGTCCGCACAGCGGTCCCCGTGCCCCCCTTGGGGGTGTACCCGAAGGGCCCGCCCTCATTGAAGGCCGGACCAGCGATGTCGAGGTGCGCCCACGTGATCCCCTCACCCACGAACTCCCGCAGGAACAGACCGGCGACCAGGCCACCCCCCATCCGCTCACCCATGTTCGCGATGTCGGCCGTGGGGGAGTCCATGCCCTTGCGCAGGTGCTCCGGCAGCGGCATGGGCCAGGCGGGCTCGCCGACCTCCTCCGCCGCCTCGTGCACCGCGGAGCGGAACGCGTCGTCGTTGGCCATGATCCCGAACGTCCGGTTGCCCAGCGCCAGCATCATCGCGCCGGTCAGGGTCGCGACGTCCACGATCGCGTCCGGCTTCTCCGCGGAGGCGGCCCACAGCGCGTCGGCCAGGACCAGCCGGCCCTCGGCGTCCGTGTTGAGGACCTCCACCGTCTTGCCGCTGTACATGTGCAGCACGTCGCCGGGACGGGTCGCGGTACCGGACGGCATGTTCTCGGCCAGCGCCAGCCAGCCGGTGACGTTGACCTCGAGGCCCAGACGCGCGGCGGAGACCACGGCCGCGAAGACCGCCGCCGCCCCGCTCATGTCGCACTTCATCGTCTCGTTGTGCCCGGCCGGCTTCAGCGAGATGCCGCCCGAGTCGTAGGTGATGCCCTTGCCGACGAAGGCGAGGTGCTTCTTCGCCTTGGAGGAGGTGTACGACAGCTTCACCAGCCGCGGACCCGCCGCCGAGCCGACGCCGACGCCGAGGATGCCGCCGTAGCCGCCCTTCTCCAGGGCCTTCACGTCGAGCACCTGCACCTTGATGCCGTGCTCCTTGGCCGCGGCCTCGGCCACGGCGGCGAAGGCCTCCGGGTTGAGGTCGTTCGGCGGGGTGTTGATGAGGTCGCGCGCGCGGTTGAGCTCCTCCGCCACGGCGGTGGCACGCTCCACGGCGGCCTTGTACGCCTTGTCACGGGGCTTGCCGCCGAGCAGGGAGACCTCGGCGAGCGGAGCCTTGCCGTTCTTCGCCTTCGGGTCCTTGCCGTTCTCCTTGTACGCGTCGAAGGAGTACGCGCCGAGCAGGGCGCCCTCGCCGATCGCGCCGGCGTCGGCGGAGTCGGTGAGCGGCAGGGCGAAGGCGGCCTTCTTGGCGCCGGCGAGGGTGCGGGCGGCGGCACCGGCGGCCTTGCGCAGCGCCTCCGGGGCGAAGCCGGAGTTCTTGTCGGGCTCGGCGCCCAGGCCCACGGCCACCACGAGCGGCGTCTTGAAGCCGGCCGGTGCGGGCAGCTTCGTCACCTCGCCCTCGGCGCCGGAGGCACCGAGGGTCTCCAGGACGCCGGCGAGCCGACCGTCGTAGGCCTTGTCCACGGTTTCGGCGCCCGGGGCGACGACCGGGCCCTTCGCGCCCTTGGCTACACCGATCACGATCGCGTCGGCCCGCAGGCCGGGCGCCGCGGCGGTGCTGAGAGTGAGAGCAGTCACGGTGGTGAAATCTCGCTTCCGATGTGAAGTTGCTTGGCCGAATGAGGTGGGTCGACCGGGCCCGACGGGCGACCCTAGAGGTATGTGAAGGGTCAGTCTCGACCGGGGCCTTCACCCCTGTCGGCGACCACCCGGGACGAGCCTACGCTCGGGGCGGCTGTCGATCATTCCTGCGGTCATTCACCTGCTGGTGGCGTCATGGCCACATATCGATCCCCTGCCCCGGTGAGGTGGGTCACACTCGTCTGGTTCCGGCGGGCGCATCGCTCGCCGCTTTGCATGATTTCCACGGATCCTCCTTGCTTCGACCACAAGGAGGCCGTTTGGGGGAGAGACGACCATGAAGCGCAGAGCGCACCCATGGAGAGCCGCGGCCGTCGTCATGACGACCGCGGGGCTGATCGCACTGGGACTGGGCACGCCCGGAGCATCGGCCGCCGAAGAGCCGCGCATTGATCTCAAGGTGCTGGTGGTGGACAACGGCGACAGTCCCGTCGACGCCATCACCGCCCAGCTGGAGAGCACCGGCATCCCGTACACCACGATCGACCTGACCGACGCGAACCGCCCGACCATCACGGACGCGTTCCTCAGCGACACGGTGAACGGCACGCCCCGCGCCAAGTACCAGGGCGTCGTCCTGCCCAACGAGGCCCCGTTCGGCTCGGGTTCCGCCGAGCAGACCGCTCTGGAGAGCTACGAGACGACGTACGGCATCCCGCAGGTCGACGCCTACACCTGGGCGCACCCCGGGGTCGGCCTCGACTACACCAGCGAGGGCGGCTGGGCCGGCACCCTCGACGGGCGTGCGGCGGCCGTCACCGACGTCGGCAAGGCGGGGTATTTCGGCTATCTCGACGGCGCCTTCACCTTCGAGGACAACGATGCCTCGGTGCAGGAGAGTTACGGCTTCGTCGCCAAGCCCCGTACCGGCTTCACCAGCTACGTCGACATCCCGGTGCCCGCCGGCACGGGCAACGGAAGCCTCGTCGGCGAGTACGCCCACGACGGGCGCCGCGAACTCGTCGTGACCTTCGCGTACAACCAGTACCAGCAGCAGTTCCGGGTACTTGCCCGTGGCATTGTCGAATGGCTGACTCAGGGCGTACACCTCGGGCAGAGCCGCAACTACTTTGCTGTCCATGTCGATGACGTCTTCGCCCCCGACAGCCGCTGGGACACCGAACGCAACTGCACACCGGGCGACTTCGACTGCGTGGGCGGTGACGGCGAGGGGACCACGCCGATCCGCATGACCGCCGCCGACGCGCAGTACGCGGCGCAGTGGCAGCAGGAGCACGGCTTCACGCTCGACATGGTCTACAACGCCGGCTCCGGCGAGGAGTGGAAGAGCGAGAACGGCGGCACCGACGAGCTCACCGACCAACTGCTCGCCGACAAGACGCAGTACCGCTGGATCAACCACACCTACACGCACCAGTATCTGGGCTGTGTCCAGGACACGACCACGGTGCCGTGGAGCTGCGCCACGAACGCCGACGGCTCGACCCAGTACATGAGCCGCGCGGACATCTCGGCGGAGGTCAGCAGCAACTACAACTGGGCGCTCACGAACGGCCTTCCGGTCGACCGTTCCGAGCTGGTCACCGGCGAGCACTCCGGGTTGAAGACGCTGCCCCAGCAGCCCGACGACAACCCGAACCTGGCCGGTGCCCTCGCCGACAACGGCATCGCGTGGACCGCCTCGGACAACTCCCGTGAGCCCGAGCAGCGTACGGTTGGCAGCAGCACGCTGACCGTGCCGCGCTACCCGATGAACGTGTACTACAACGTCGGCACCGACGCCGAGATGGTCGACGAGTACAACTGGATCTACACCTCGGCGGCCGACGGCGGCAGCGGCGTCTGCGAGAACAACCCGACGTCCACCTGCCTCGACGACTCGCTGGACACGGCCACCGGCTACGACACGTACATCGTCCCGCTGGAGGCGCGCACCGCCCTCGGGCACGTCATCAACAACGACCCGCGGCCGCACTACGCCCACCAGTCCAACCTCGCCGAGGACCGGACGCTGTACCCGGTCATGGACGAGGTCCTGGCCGACTACCAGGCGCTGTTCGCCGACAGCGCCCCGGTGCAGAACCTGGCGCAGGCCGCCATCGGCACCGAACTGCAGCGCCGGGCCGCCTGGCAGACCGCCGTCGACGGGGGAAACGTCACGGCGTACCGCATCGGGAACACCGTCACCGTCACCGCACCCTCCGGGACCCAGATCCCGGTGACCGCACCGGAAGGGACCACCAAGCAACTCCTGCTCGGTACCACCGCGTTCGGGACGCCGTACGCGGGGCAGCGCTCGGCCTGGACCACGCCGGAGCTGCTGCAGAGTGCCGTCACGCTGAATCTGCCCGCCTAGGCACAGCGCAGCCGCAGTAGGCACAGCACGACCCGCACACCGTACGCACCCCGGCCCCCCACGGCCGGGGTGCGTTCCGAGCCGTAGTTCCGCAGGGGGGAACGCGCATGTCGCGCACCGGCCGTCATGTCACCATGCTCACCGAAGGCACCTATCCGCACGTCCACGGCGGGGTCAGCACCTGGTGCGACCAACTCGTCAAGGGCATGCCGGAGGTCGACTTCCATATCGTCTCGCTCACCGGCAGCGGCCGCGAACCCGTGACCTGGGAGCTGCCGCCCAACGTCGCCCGGCACATCTCCGTGCCGACCTGGGGCCCGCGCCCGGGCCGCAAACAGGCGCCGTACGGCAAGGCCCGGCGCCGTTTCATCGACTCCTACGAGCGGTTCCTGCTCTCCTTCCTCGACCCCGAGGCCCACTGCGACTTCGGTGAGGCCCTCTACGACCTGGCCCGACTCGCTCGCGACGGACGCCTGTCGGCGGCCCTGCGCACCGAGTCGGCGCTGCGGTCGCTGATGTGGATCTGGACGATGCCGCATCTGCCGACGGCGGCCGCGCGTCCGACGGTTCACGACGCGCTGACGGCAACCGACCTGCTGGAGCACGCACTTCGCCCGCTCGGCGTCCGCGTCCCCGAGGACTCGGTCGCCCACGCCGTGAGCAGCGGCCTGGCAACGTTGCCCGCGCTCGCCGCCCGCAAGCTGGACGGTGTGCCCTTCCTGCTCACCGAGCACGGCATCTACCTGCGCGAGCGCTACCTCGGCTACCGCGCCGATGCGCAGCGCTGGCCCGTGAAGGCGTTCATGCTCGGTTTCTACCGTGAACTGAATTCACTCGGATATCGCGCGGCCGACCTGATCACACCGTGCAACCAGTACAACCGCCGCTGGGAGGAGCGCGGCGGCGCCGACGCCGACAAGATCCGCACGGTCTACAACGGCGTCGACCCGGCCGCCTTCCCGCACGCCGGCCCCGAACCCGACGTCCCCACCCTCACCTGGTGCGGCCGCGTCGACCCCATCAAGGACCTGGAAACGCTTCTCCGCGCGTACGGCATGGTCCGCGCCGAAATCCCGGAAACCCGGCTGCGGTTGTACGGCCCGGTCCCGCCCGGCGGCGAGGCCTACCGCACCCGTCTGGAGAAGCTCGCCGCCGAACTCGGCGTCACCGACGGCCTCACCTTCGAGGGCCGCATCAGCGAGGTGTGGCGGGCCTACGCGGCCGGTCACATCGTCATGCTGTCGTCGATCTCCGAGGGCTTCCCGTTCTCCATCATCGAGGCCATGTCCTGCGGTCGCACGACGGTCTCGACGGACGTCGGAGGAGTGAGCGAGGCGGTCGGCGACACGGGTCTGGTGGTGCCGCCGCGCGAGCCCGAGAAGATGGCGGCAGCGGCACTGACCCTGCTGAGGGACGACGAACGACGCCTGAAGCTGGGAGAGTTGTCCCGCCAGCGCGTGATCGACCGCTTCACGCTCCGCCGCTCCGTGGACGCTTTTCGGACTATCTACCAGGAGCTCGCGGGCATGCCCGAGGTGTACGAGCCCACGCTCGAAACCGTCGCCGACTGGACCCTGGAACTGCACGATCCGTGGTACGCGGCGGTCGCGACGGACGGAACCGACTGGTGAGCGGAAGCATTCACCTGCCTCCGGGCGCCCGTCCGCAGACCCTGCCCCACCTCCCCCGGCAGCGCTCCACCCCGAGCTGGGCCGAGCCCGACCCGGTCGACGAACTCGCCGGGCGCCTCGACGACTTCATAGCCGCCGCCGTGCACCCGGACGAGATCGCCGCCCTGCTGGAGTCCGACGGACTCTCCGACGACCAGATACGCGAGCGGTACGGCGTGAAGAACTCCTTCGCACTCGCCGAGGAGCTGTACGAGCGCGTCGAACGCCGTTACCCGGAGCCGGACGGCCCGGTCCACGACCCCTGGCAGGTCGGCCTGCTCGGCTGCCTGCTGCGTGGGGTCGTCTTCGCCCTGCCGGGCCTCGGCTACGTCCTCGGGGCACCCCTTCTCGCGGGCCCGCAGGACGACTTCGGTCTCCCCGCGGGCACCCTCCCGCTGCTGGCCGGCGCCCTGGTCGGCTGGACCTGGAACCAGGGGCTCGCCCATCGGGCGTACTCCTGGCTGGGGTTGGGCGACCGCTCGGCGGCCCGCCGCAGTCTCTTGCTGGGCGCTCCGACGGGCATGCTGCTCGGCGCCCTGGTCGCACTGGCCGTCGCGGGCACGGGCGACCTGAGTGCGGTTGCCTTCGCCGCCGGGCAGTCCTTCTACCTGGGGGCGGCCACGGTCCTGCTCGTGATGGGCCGTGAACGGGCCCTGCTGGCCTGCCTGTTGCCGATGGCGGCGGGTGCGGTACTGGCCTTCGTCCACCCCATGCCGGAGGCGGCGAGACTGGTCCTGCTGGTGGGCTCCCTGGCCGCGGTGGCGGTCCTGGGGCTGGTTGAAGTGGCGTCGGCAGTACGCGCCCCAAAGGGGCGCGGCGGACTGCGCGACCAGCCACGATGGAGCCGCAGACGACCAACAACAATGGGCCCCCGTCTCTCCGCCTCCCTCCCGTACGCCCTCTTCGGCCTGGGCAGCGGCGTCCTCGTCCTCTACGCGGCCCTGGGGGACGTCCTCGCGGGCGAGGAGCACAGCGCGATCGCCGCACCCGCCGCCGTCGCGCTCACCCTCAGCATGGGCCCCGCCGAATGGCTGCTCTACCGCTTCCGCAGCGGCGGCCTCGCCGGACTGCGCTCCACCAGCACCCCGAAGGCGTTCTGGCGGACCACGGCACTCACGGTCGTCAGATGCCTGGCGTCCTACCTGGCCACCCTGCTCGCCCTCAGCCTCGCCGCCTCCGCGCTGTGGCCGGACGCCCCGGCCGTCGGCGGCGTCCGGCTGGCCGGCCTGCTCCTGCTGGGCGTGGTCCTGTGGACGGGCCTGCTCCTGCAGTCCTTCGGCGCGGTGCTCAGCGCGACCACGGTCCTGTGCGCAGCGGCCCTCGCCCAGACCCTGGCCCTCGTCACGCACGCGGCCGGCCCCCACCTGGCCGGCCTGATCGTGAACGGCACGGCGGCCGCCGCCCAAGCCGCCCTGGTCTGCGTCCTGTTGGGAAGGGCGACCGCCCACCGATGACCGAACTGCTCATCCCCTACTACGAGCACCCGTCCGTCCGCCCCGCCGAATGGAACGCGATCGTCGCGGCCGCACCCCGTCTCCACGGGGTTGTCCTCAACCCGGACAGCGGCCCCGGCGAACGCCCCGACCCGGCCTTCGCCGAGGTCGCCACCCGGCTGCGGGCGGCGGACGTCCGGGTGCTCGGGTACGCCGACACCGACTACGGCCGCAGACCGTACGCCGACGTGGTCCGCGACCTCGATCGCCACCGCGACTGGTACGGCACCGACGGCGCCTTCCTCGACCAAGTCGCCTCGGGAATCGAGGAGTTCGCTCATTACCGGCGTCTGGCGACCGCCGCCTGGGGCGCCGGCTTCGGCACCCTGATCCTGAACCACGGCACCGAACCGCACCCCTCCTACGCCCGCATCGCCGACGTCCTCGTCACCTTCGAGGGCACCTGGACGTCGTACCGCCTCCTGGGCCCTCAGCCCTGGCGCGGCGGCACGGGCGCGCGGCTGTGCCATCTCGTCTACGGCGTCCCGGCCGACATCGACCTGGCGGCGCTGGCCCGGGCGAGGGGGGCCTCGGTGCACTGCGCGGTGCCGGGCGTCGGCGATCATCCTTGGGGTACGTTGCCGCACGACTTGGAGCCCGCCCCGTGAGACGCCCCGCCCTGCTGGTCCTTCTGCTTCTGCTGGCAGGCTGCACCACCGTCCCCGACGACAAGCCCTCGGACTCGCGCTGGCAGCCGCGCCCCGGCGTCGACTGGCAGTGGCAGCTCACCGGCCGCGTCGACACCTCCGTCGACGTGCCGGTCTACGACATCGACGGCTTCGACCAGTCCAAGGCCACGGTCACCGCCCTGCACCGCAAGGGCCGCAAGGTCATCTGCTACCTCTCCACCGGCGCCTGGGAGGACTGGCGTCCGGACGCGAAGAAGTTCCCCAAGTCGGTGATCGGCAAGGGCAACGGCTGGGAGGGCGAGCGCTGGCTCGACATCCGCCGCGTCGATGTCCTGGAGCCGCTGATGGCTGCGCGGCTGGACATGTGCCGCGAGAAGGGCTTCGACGCGGTCGAGCCGGACAACATGGACGGCTACAAGAACCGCACGGGCTTCCGGCTGAAGGCCGCGGATCAGCTCCGCTACAACCGGCTGATCGCGAAGCTGGCCCATGAGCGCGGTATGTCGGTCGGGTTGAAGAACGACCTGGACCAGATCCCGCAGCTGGTGAAGGACTTCGACTTCGCGGTCAACGAGCAGTGCGCCGAGTACGACGAGTGCGAGGCCAACACGCCGTTCATCAAGGCGAACAAGGCCGTTTTCCACGTGGAGTACGAGTTGCCGACGCGTCGGTTCTGCGCCGAGTCGCGGAGGCTGAAGCTGAGTTCGATGCTGAAGAAGTACGAGTTGGGGGTGTGGCGGAAGGCATGTTGAGTGCGGGTTCGTTGTGGCTGGTCGCGCAGTTCCCCGCGCTCCTTGGGGGCGCGTCCTCGCCGGCGCCTCTTAGGGGGCGAAGGTCAGCACCACGAGCGCAGTCGTCGCGGCGGTCTCCGCGAGCCCACCGAACACGTCCCCGGTGACCCCACCGAACCGCCGCATGCAGTGCCGCAACAGCAACTCGGCAACCGTGACCGCGGCGAGAACCGAGACAGCCGTACGGACGATGCCGTACGACCCGAAGAGCGCCCCCGCACCCGCCGCAGCCAGCGTCACCAGGACGCCAGCGATCGCCGCGCCCCGCACCGGCACCACACCCGCGACCGCCGCCCCCAACCCCTCCGGCCGCGCGGCCGGTACCCCCGCGCGGGCCGCAGACGTCAGCGCGAGCCGGGCCACCGTCGCCGAGACGACCGCGGCCACCGCACCCCGGGCCCAGGAGTCGCCGTAGAGCTGCGTCAGCGCGGCCACCTGCGCGAGCAGCACGAACACGAGGGTGATCACCCCGAACGGCCCGATGTCCGACTGCTTCATGATCCGCAGCGCGTCCTCCGCGGGCTTGCCGCTGCCGAGCCCGTCCGCGGTGTCCGCGAGGCCGTCGAGGTGGAGCCCCCGGGTGAGGACGGCCGGCACGGCGGCGGTGGCGACCGCGGCGAGCAGCGGGCCCGCGCCCAGGGCGAGGAGGAGCAACCCGAGCGCGGCCGCGAGAGCCCCGATCACCAGCCCGACCAGCGGAGCGCACAGCATTCCGCCCCGGGCGGCCTCCCGGTCCCAGCGGCTCACCTTGACGGGGAGCACGCTGAGCGTGCCGAAGGCGAAGCGGAGGCCGTCCGGCCAGGGGGTCTTGGACACCCGGGGAGGTTACCCGGCGGTCGGAAATGCGGGAGAGGCACCCATGGATAAAGTTCACTTATGGGACATTGGCTGCAGCGGAACATCATCGAGCCGGGCAAACTGCCGCTGCTGCTCGCTCTGACCGCGTTCGTGCTCACCTTCCTGATCACCCGGGTCATCACCCGGCTCATCCGCGCGGGCAAGGGCCCCTTCGGGAACGTCAGCTCCGGCGGCGTGCACATCCACCACGTGGTCCCCGGTGTCGTCCTCACCATCATCGGCGGCTTCGGCGCGGTGGCCGGCGGCGCGCACGGCTTCGGCTCGGCGCTGTGCGCGGTCATCTTCGGCATCGGCGCGGGCCTCGTCCTGGACGAGTTCGCGCTGATCCTCCACCTCGACGACGTCTACTGGACCGAGGCGGGCCGTCAGAGCGTCGAGGTCGTGGTGCTCACGGCCGCGCTGGTCGGGCTGGTGCTCGCCGGGTTCTCGCCGTTCGGCGTCAACGACCTGAGCCAGGACGAGCTCCAGGGCCGCGGCAACGTCATCACGACCGTGGCGGTCAACTTCCTCTTCGCCCTGCTCGTCCTGAGCAAGGGCAAGGCCCGCATGGCGATCTTCAGCGTGATCGTCCCGTTGGTCGGCCTGATCGGCTGCGTCCGCCTGGCCCGCCCGGGCTCGGCCTGGGCCCGGCGCTTCTACCGCCGTCGCCCGCGCGCCCGGGCCAGGGCGACCCTGCGCGCCTACCGCCACGACCGCCGCTGGGCGGGCCCCCGCCGAAGGCTTCAGGACCTGATCGGCGGCAAGCCCGATCCTGTGGTGGCGCGTCGGTGACGTAGGGCCGAGATCCCGCACAGGATCAGTACGGCCGCGATCGCCGCCAGGTGCTCCTTGCCGGCCAGGTTCTTCTTCAGCAGCACCTCGATCACCATCGCCGCGATCACCACACCCGCGGTGACATACGCGCGGTAGCGCCAGCCCAGGAACACCGCGAGGCCGACCACGGCCGCCGACGGCCCGGTGTCCACGACGTGCGCGTCCGAGCGGGGGAGACCGAAAGGGCTGTCCGGGCCCAGCCAGATGCCCACGCGCGCGTACAGCGTCCCGGCGAGCGTGGCCGCGTACGCCACCGCGAGCGTCCGCCACCGGCCCAGGCAGATCTCGGCGATCCCGAACACCAGCAGGATCTGCACCAGCGCACCCCAGACGGGCAGGTCGAGCGCGGGTACGAAGACGGACAGGGGAGTGCGCAGGAGGGCGAGCCACAAGGGGTCCGCGGCCCGCACGGCCCCGACGTTCTGGACGAACTGGTAGCCCCAGGACTGGTTCTGCACGAACTGCAGCAACGCCGTCAGACACACGGCACCGATGGCCATGGGGATCGCCCGCCGGCGCTTCTCGAACAGCGGCTCGCGCACGGCGACGTACAGCAGCCCCCATTCGGCGCGGGCCCAGCGGGCGAGCGTGTTCATCGATATGTCTCCAAAAGCTTGCGGTGCACCCACTTGGGCAGTCCCGGTGCCTCCAGGAACCCCTCCGCGCGCGCCGACGCGATGCCGATGCGCGGCAGGTCCGCGCTCTTCTCGAAGAGCAGGAACCGCGGCTCCCAGATGGGCCGGTACTTGGCGTTGGCGCGGTACAGCGACTCGATCTGCCACCACCGCGAGAAGAAGCTGAGCAGCGAGCGCCACAGCCGCAGCACCGGTCCGGCGCCGAGACGTGCTCCACGTTCGAAGACCGATCGGAACATCGCGAAGTTGAGCGAGACCTGGGTGATCCCGATCTCGTGGGCGCGGCCCAGGAGCTCGATCGCCATGAACTCCATCAGGCCGTTGTCGGAGTCGCGGTCGCGCCGCATGAGGTCCAGCGACAGCCCGTGCGGGCCCCAGGGGACGAAGGAGAGCACGGCCTTCAGGTCGCCGTTCGCGTCCGTGCACTCCAACATCACGCACCGCCCGTCGGCCGGATCCCCGAGCCGTCCCAGCGCCATGCTGAACCCGCGCTCGGTGGCCCCGTCGCGCCAGTCGTCGGCACGCTTCACCAGGTACGCCATTTCGTCGGCGGGAATGTCCTCGTGCCGCCGGACGCGCACCGTGTACCCGGCCCGTTTGACCCGGTTGCAGGCCTGCCGGACGGTCCGCATGGCCCGCCCCTCCAGCGTGAACTCGGCGACCTCGACGATCGCCTCGTCCCCGAGCTCCAGCGCGTCCAGGCCGTGCCGCGCGTACACGGTCCCCGCCTCCTCGCCCGCGCCCATCACCGCCGGGATCCACCCGTGCGCCCGGGCCTCGGCGAGCCACGGCTCGATCGCGCCCGGCCAGGCCTCGGGGTCGCCGATCGGATCCCCGGAGGCCAGTGACACCCCGCCGACCACGCGGTACGCCACCGCCGCCTTGCCGGTCGGCGACCAGACGACGCTCTTCTCCCGCCGCAGCGCGAAGTACCCGAGCGAGTCCCGCTCGCCGTGCCGTTCCAGCAGCGCCCGCAGCCGCTTCTCGTCGTCCTCGGTGAGCGGGTCGACGGCACGCCGGGAGCGGAAGGCGGCGTAGAAGACGGCAAGGACGAGGAGGGTGCTGAGCATGTTGATCGTGACGTCTACCCAGTTCGGGGTCGAGATGCCCGCCGAGCCGTCTGCGGCCACGGAGACCAGGCGCAGCGTGCCGTACTGCCAGCGCTCCAGGAACGTCGACGAGCCGGGTGCCTGGTCGGTGGCGGTCACCAGCAGTGCGGCGAACAGCGAGCACACGATCAGTCCGCCCACCGCGACCGCGGCCGCCAGCTTCGGGTTCGACCGGTCGCCCTTGGCGTAGAACTCCCGCCGCCCGACGAGCAGCGCGGCGACGAACGCGGCGGTGAGAGCCAGGGAGACCCAGTTCTGCGCGTACTGCCGGATCTCCGGGAACGCCATGGCGAAGGCGAACAGCGCGAGGAACGCTCCGCCGAGCACCAGGTTCAGGATCCACGCGGCCCGCTTGCGCCGCCGCATCGTGATCGCCAGGAACGCGGTGAAGACCCCGGAGGCGAACCCCGCGGTCAGCAGATACGGGGTGAAGAAGTTCTCCTGGTTGTGCCGCCGCACGTCCTGCCCCAGCGAAACCCACACCGCGGAAAGGAAGTTGACGAACGCGACGGCCCGCAGATACCAGACGGCGAAGGCGGCGGCCCGTCGAGAAGCACCAGTGGACCGGTCATCCCGAACGGGTGCAACTCGGACATCTCCCATGGAGGGTGATCATGCCCTTTGTCCGCCACGGCGCCGCTCAGCCACGACGGCGCGGTCGGGCGCCCGCCCTACTCCTCCTTCTCCGGCTCCTCTTCGACGACCTCCGGCACCTCGGGCTTCTCGGGCAGCTCGGCGGCCAGTGCCGCCGCGGCCTGCACCAGCGGCAGCGCCAGCAGCGCCCCCGCCCCCTCGCCGACCGTCACGCCGTGGTCGAGCAGCGGCTCCAGGGCCATCCGGTCCAGCGCCTTCGTCTGCCCCGGCTCCCCGCTCTTCTGTCCGGCCAGCCACCAGTCCGGCGCGCGGAACGCGACCCGCTGCCCCACCAGCGCGCACGCGGCCACCACGACCCCGTCGAGCACGACGGGCAGCTTGCGCACAGCGCTCTGCAGCAGGAACCCGGTGATCGCGGCGAGGTCGGCGCCGCCCACCGTCGCCAGCAGCTGCAGCTGGTCCCCGAGCACGGGCCGGGCCCGCCGCAGCGCGTCCCGGATCGCCGCGCACTTGCGCATCCAGGTCAGGTCGTCGATCGCGGCCCCGCCCCGCCCGGTGACGACGGACGCGTCGGTCCCGCACAGCGCCGCGACCAGCACCCCGGCCGCCGTGGTCCCGCCGACGCTCACATCGCCGAGCACCACCAGATCCGTACCGGAGTCGGCCTCCTCGTCGGCCACCGCGACCCCGGCCCGGAAGGCGGCCTCCGCCTCCTCCAGGGTCAGCGCGTCCTCGATGTCGATACGCCCGCTGCCGCGCCGCACCCGGTGCCGTACGACGCCTTCGGGCAGCGTCTCCGGGTCGCAGTCCAGCGCCATGTCGACGACCCGCACCGGCACGCCCAGCCGCCGGGCGAGCACCGACACCGGCCGGCCGCCCTCCAGGACCTCCCGCACCAGTTCCGAGGCGGTGCCCGCGGCCCGTCCCGAGACGCCCAGTTCGGCGATCCCGTGGTCACCGGCGAACAGCACGACCCGCGGCCGTTCGATCGGCCGTACCGGCACGGCCGACTGCGCCGCGGCCAGCCACTCACCCAGTTCGTCGAGGCGGCCCAGCGCCCCGGGCGGCACGATCTGACGCTCCCGGCGCGCCTCGGCGTCGCGACGCACGCCGCCGTCGGGGCGCTCGATCAGATCGGTGAAGTCGTCGAGATTAAGCGAGCTCATTCGCCGAACAGTACCGGCCCTGATCGAACAGGACAGCGCCACATCGCCACGACGACCGGGCAACGTCGTTGCACCCAAGATCACGATCCCATACGTTCCGTTTTGCAGTGGATTGTCGTACATCTCCGGGAGCCGCCCATGTCCGCACCGTCCGCCCCTTCAGCCCCGTCCGTACGACGTCTTCGCTCCACCGCCCGGGCGATGCTGCCGTTCCCCGAACCGGAGAGCTGGCTGGACGTCGGCACGGGCGAGGCCCGCTTCCCCGAGGCGGCGAAGGAGGTGTTCCCCTACACGTCCTTCGACGGCCTGGACCCCACGCCGCTCGTGATGGACGCGCAGGTGGCCGAGCGCGTCGAGGAGGCGCACATGGGCCGCCTGACGGACCCGCAGATCACGACCCGCCTGCGCGCCCGCTACGACGTGGTCAGCCTGCTCCACCACCACCGGCCGTGCGCTCCGGACTCCCGCGAGGAGGTGCGGGCCGCCCTCGCCGTGCTCCGCCCCGGCGGTCACCTGCTCCACGAAGTCGTCCGTCCCTACGGCAGCTTCACCGCGGACGGCCTCCGTGCGGAGCTGGAGTCCCAGGGCTGCACCATCATCACCTCGGACCGGCTGCCCCTGCCCCGCGCCCTGGTGACGGCGGCCAGGGCCCTGGACGAAGCCCTGACCCCCGTCATGGCCTACACCGGCTTCTCGAAGACGTACCGCGTGATCGCCCGCAAGGGCACGTCAGCCCCGTAGCACCAGCGCCTGTCCCGCCACCACCAGCAGCACCTGCTCGCACTCGGCCGCGAACGCCGCGTTCAGCCGCCCGAGTTCGTCCCGGTAGCGGCGCCCGGACGCGGTGGCCGGCACGATCCCCGAGCCCACCTCGTTCGACACGGCGACCACGGTCCGCCGCGTGGCCCGCACCGCCTCCGTCAACTCCCGTACCCGCGCCCGCAGTTCCCGCTCCCCGCCGTCGGCCCACTCCGCGTCGTCCCACGCCCCGACGGAGTCCATCGCGTCCGTCAGCCACAGCGACAGACAGTCGATGAGCAGCGCCGGCCCGTCGTCCTTCAGCAGCGGCACCAGGTCGCAGGTCTCGGCGGTACGCCACGACCCCGGCCGCCGCTCCCGGTGCGTGGCGACGCGCGAGGCCCACTCGGTGTCGCCGTTGCGGGAGCCGCCGGTCGCGACGTACAGCACCTGAGGAAAGGCCTCGAGGCGCCGCTCGGCCTCCACCGACTTCCCGGACCGCGCCCCGCCCAGCACCAGCGTCCGCCGCGGCACATCCGGTACGTCCTCATATGCGCCCACCGCCAGCGTCGTCCCGTCCGGCACGGCCCGCGCCCCGGCGGCGGCCAGCCGTCGCCGCAGCTCGGCGCCCGGCGGCACGTCGTGATCGAGATGTACGGCGACCACATCCGTCGTGGGCCCGACCGCACCCACCGCCCGCAGCCGCGCCAGGGCGTCCGGCCGCTCCACGACATCGGCGAGCACCATGTCGTACGACTCCTTGCCCCCCTCCTCCAGCCCGGCCGGCGCGCCCCCCGGCGGCAGATACAGCAGGCTCTGCCCGTCCGGGCCGGTCACCGCGTACCCGGTGCCCGGCGCGTCCATCGCCACCGCCCGCACCCGATGCCCCGTCAGCAGCGCCAGCTCCCGCCCGTCCGGCACCCGCCCCGGCTGCGGCAGCCCCGCCGGCACCTCGACGGCAGGACCGTCGTGCGGATGCGACAGCAGCACCTGCCGTACCCCGCCCAGCGAATGTCCCGCCCGCGCGGCGGCGAAGGCCGCGCCCGGCGTCAGGTCGAGCAGCAACGTCCCGTCCACGAGCACCGCGGTCGCGGCCCGCGCGTCCTGCCCGAGCGCGGTCGCGCAGGCGGCGCAGGGGCAGTCGGGGCGGGGGAGTCCCGCGGGGGCACCGGTTCCGAGCAAAGTGACGTCCACAGAACCGATTTTCGCCGGTCCCTACTGATCTTGCGCGTCCGAGGCCAACCCAGGGGCGCGGGCTGTATCGATATGCGGCTCCGCCGCGTGGGCGCGACCAGCCCCCACCGGCCCGCACTCGACGAACTACAGCGATCTTGTTCCACCCATCCACGCGGACCGCATAGGCTCGACCACGGAACGTGCCCACACAAGGGAGGCCTGCATGGCGACATGGACGTGGCGGTTCGAGAAGTCCGACGGCACCGAGGTGCAGCCCGCGGTGGTGCCTGAGGAGTTCACCACGCAGGGGGATGCCGAGTCCTGGATCGGGGAGGTCTGGAAGGAGCTTCTCGAGGGCGGCACGGACCAGGTGCATCTGTTCGAGGACGGGACGAAGATCTACGGCCCGATGAGCCTGCACGCCGAAGCCCCGGCCTCGTAAGGAGCAGTGAGGAGTGAGGCGGCCGTGGACCGGCCGCCCCTCCTCACTGCTCGCCCAGCGTCACGTCCACCGTCTTCGCACTGCCGTCACGCGTGAAGGTGACCGACGTCCTGCCGCCCGGTTTGTCGGCCGCGAGGGCCTCGGACAGCGAGGTGATGGTCGTGATCTGCGTGTCGCCGAGCTGGGTGATGATGTCGCCCGCCTCGATGCCGGCCTTGTCGGCGGCCCCGTCGCTCTTCACCTCGACGACGGCGACCCCGGCGGCCTGGTAGCTGTCGTCGACGACCGTACGGCCGGTGATGCCGAGCGCTGCCCGGCCCGAGTCGGTGACCTCGCCGTCCTTGATGATCTGGTCGGCGATCGTCTTCACCATCGCCGAGGGGATCGCGAACCCGATCCCGGGCGCCGCGCTGTCCCCGAGGTTCGGGTCGGTCGCGGCGAGCGTCGGGATGCCGATGACCTGGCCGTCGAGGTTGACGAGGGCGCCGCCGCTGTTGCCGGGGTTGATGGCCGCGGACGTCTGCACCATGTTGGCGATCGTCGCGCCCGTCCCGCCGTCCGTACTGCCCTCGCTGACGGTCCGTCCGGTCGCCGACACGATGCCCTGCGTCACGCTGGACGACAGTCCGAGCGGCGAGCCCATGGCGAGGACGATCTGCCCCACCGCGACCTTCGAGGAGTCCCCGAAGGTCGCCGCCTTCAGCCCGTCCGGGACCTTGTCCAGCTTGATGACGGCGAGATCCTGCTCGGGGTACGAGTAGACGAGCGTCGCGGTGAGTTCGTCCTCGCTGTTCGCGGTCGTCACCTTGAAGGTCTTGTCGTCCCCGACGACGTGCGCGTTGGTGACGATGTGCCCCTTGCCGTCGTACACGACGCCCGAGCCCAGATCACTGCTGGCCTGGATCTGCACGACCGACGGCAGAACGTCCTTGATGACCTTCTGGTAGTCGCTCTGCAGATCGCTGTCCGCGGCGGGGACGGCGGCCTGGGTGGTGGAGTCCTCCGACTTCTTCGAGTGCGAGGACCCCGAGTCGGAACACCCGGAGACGAGCGCGAGGGAGCACGCGAGCGCGGCGGCCAGCCGTAGGGCACGGGTACGGGAAGCGTCCATGCCCCGAGTCTCTCCACGGGGTGAATCTCCGGCTTGTGCTGGTCGCCCGAACGGGGCTCAGCCACGCACCCCGCACAGGTGCAGCAACGCCGCGACCCCGCGATACGGATCCGTCCGCCCGGCCCGCTCCTCGGCGGCCAGCAGCGCCTCCACGTCGGCCGGGATCTCCGCCCCGTCCACCGCCGTGTCCGTGAAGACCCGCACGCCGTACCAGGCCTGCAGCGGTGCCCCGATGCCCGCGAGCGTCGCGGTCAGCGTGCTCAGCCGGTCGGCGCGCACGTCGAGCCCGAGGCGGTTGCGGTACGCGGTGGTGTCGAAGGCGGACAGGGTCGAGCCCCAGTCGCCGGACAGCCCCGGCCGCATGGCGAGCGCGTCGCCGTTCCGCACGAGCAGCGACAGCAGCCCGCCCGGGGCGAGCATCCGCGCCATCCCGGCCAGCAGGGGATCGGGCTCGTCGACGTACATGAGCACCCCGTGGCACAGCACGACGTCGAAGCTGCCCGGCAGGAAGTGCACCCCGGTGTCCCGGCCGTCGCCCTCGATGATCCGCATGCGCTCCCGGATGCCCTCGGGCTCGCCGGACAGGGCCTGCCGGGCCGCCGCGACCATCGTGGAGTCCTGCTCGAGACCGGTCACCTGATGCCCGGCCCGAGCCAGGCGCAGCGACTGAGTGCCCTGGCCCATGCCCACGTCGAGCACCCGCAGCCGCTGCCCGACCGGGTACCGCCCGACTATCTGCTCGTCGAGCTGCCGGGCCACCAGCTCCTGCCGTACGGCATTACGCAGCCCGCCCAGCTTGTCCAGCCAGGCATCCGCGCCCCCGGAGAAAGATGTCGTACTCAGGGCCGCTCTCCGCGCTTGACCTGCGGCTTCGGCAGCCGGAGGCGACGCATCTGGAGGGAGCGCATGAGGGCGTAGGCGACGGCACCCTTGGGGCTCTGGTCGGGGAAGCGCTCGGCGAGCCGCTTCTTCAGCCGGTAGCCGGTGGTGATCGAGTCGAGCACGATGAGCACGATCACGACGAGCCACAGCAGCAGTGCGATGCTCTGCAGCGCGCCCACTCGCACCATGCTCAGCACGAGGATGACCACGGCCATCGGCAGGAAGAACTCCGCCACGTTGAACCGCGAGTCGATGAAGTCGCGCGCGAACTTGCGGACCGGGCCCTTGTCGCGGGCCGGGAGGTACCGCTCGTCGCCGGTGGCCAGCGCCTGGCGCTGCTTCTCCAGCGCTGCACGACGGTCGTCGCGCTGACGCTTGGCGGCCTCCTTGCGCGTCGTCGGCGTGTTGGCGACGCTGCGGCGCTGGGTCTGGGCCTCACTGCGCTTGGGCGTGGGCCGACCCTTGGGGGCCTGCGGGTCGCGGGGCTGCTTGGAGTCGGTCAGCGACGCCTTGTCGGCGGTCGCGGCCTTCTCTTCCTTGGCACGGCTACGGAACACAAAACCCAAGGGTACGGGGTGCGGGGGCATGGACCCCAGTCAGGTGGGGAACGATCCGGCAACACCAGTCGTCATGTAGGGGGACAGAGGGGACGTCCGGTGACCGACTGCTCACCCTGAAGGTCACCTACTCCTTACGCCGGAGCAAGGTCTTCGTCAGTCGTCCTTGGGGATGAGCGCATCCGTCCCCGAACAGTGCGTCAATGGATGCAGGGCCCGTACTGTGGGTTCTGTCGCAGAGCTGGAGCTGGAAGTCCGTCAGAAGGGGGCGCGCGAAGCCCATGAGCGGTGTCATGAAGCGTATGGGGATGATCTTCCGCGCGAAGGCGAACAAGGCCCTTGACCGGGCCGAGGACCCGCGCGAAACCCTCGATTACTCGTACCAGAAGCAGCTGGAGCTACTGCAGAAGGTGCGCCGCGGAGTCGCCGACGTGGCGACCTCCCGCAAGCGCCTGGAGCTTCAGCTCAACCAGTTGCAGTCGCAGTCGTCCAAGCTGGAGGACCAGGGCCGCAAGGCGCTCGCGCTCGGCCGTGAGGACCTCGCCCGTGAGGCGCTGTCCCGCCGCGCCGCGCTCCAGCAGCAGGTGACGGATCTCGAGACGCAGCACTCGACGCTCCAGGGCGAGGAGGAGAAGCTCACCCTTGCGGCCCAGCGCCTCCAGGCCAAGGTCGACGCCTTCCGCACCAAGAAGGAGACGATCAAGGCCACGTACACCGCTGCCCAGGCGCAGACCCGGATCGGCGAGGCGTTCTCCGGTATCTCCGAGGAGATGGGCGACGTCGGCCTGGCCATTCAGCGCGCCGAGGACAAGACGGCCCAGCTCCAGGCCCGCGCCGGCGCCATCGACGAACTGCTTGCCTCCGGTGCCCTCGACGACCAGTCCGGCATGCACAAGGACGACATCCAGGCCGAGCTGGACCGGCTCTCCGGTGGTACGGATGTAGAGCTGGAACTGCAGCGCATGAAGGCGGAGCTGGCCGGCGGCACCTCGTCCCAGCAGGCGATCGAGGGCGGCGCCGAGCAGTCCCAGTCCCAGTCCCAGCAGCAGCCGCAGGACACCCCGCGTTTCGACAAGCAGTGATGCCCACGCCTTAGGAGGGCGACGTGATCGTACGGATCATGGGGGAGGGGCAGGTGAGGCTGGCCGACAGCCACCTCACCGAGCTGAACAAGCTGGACGACGAGCTGTTGGCCGAGATGGAGAACGGCGACGGGCCCGGCTTCCGGCACACCTTCGAGGCCCTCCTGGCCAAGGTCCGTGAACTGGGCGAGCCCCTGCCGGACGACGCCCTGGAGCCCTCGGAACTCATCCTGCCGTCGCCGGAGGCGACGCTGGAGGAGGTCCGGGAACTGCTGAGCGACGACGGGCTGATCCCGGGCTGAGTCAGCCCCTCCGGCGTTTGAGGAGCGGGGGTCTGGGGGCGGAGCCCCCAGGGACGCCCGCATCGACACCGGCCGCCGCACAGGAACACGCACAAGAAGACGTACAGGTAGCCCCCGTTCCAAGCCCCGCAGGGCCCCCGTACCGTTGACAAATGTGAGCACCCTCCAACGCGCCCGGCACCAATTGCAGGCGCACCCCCTGGCGCTGGACGCCCTCCTCGCGGCCGGCGTCCTCGCCTGCATGGTGGCCGGCTCGTTCGTGGACCCTCACGGGGAGCACGACGTCAGCTGGGGATTCCGTACCCCAGACCCGCTCAGCCTGGTCCTCATCGTGCTCTCCGCCGCCACCCTCGTGTTCCGCCGCCGCGCCCCCATGACGGTCCTCGCCCTCACCGGCGGCTTCTCCCTCGTCGAGTCGGTCACCGGCGACCCCCGCGCCCCCGTGGCCATGTCCGCGGTCATCGCCCTCTACACGGTCGCCTCCACCACCGACCGCCCCACCACCTGGCGCGTGGGCCTGCTCACGATGACCGTCCTCACCGGCGCCGCGATGCTCGGCGGCTCCCTCCCGTGGTACGCCCAGGAGAACCTCGGCATCTTCGCCTGGACCGGCATCGGCGCCACCGCCGGCGACGCCGTACGCAGCCGCCGTGCCTTCGTCCACGCCATAAGAGAGCGCGCCGAGAAGGCCGAACGCACCCGCGAGGAGGAGGCCCGCCGAAGGGTCGCCGAGGAACGCCTGCGCATCGCCCGCGACCTGCACGACGTCGTCGCCCACCACATCGCCCTGGTCAACGTCCAGGCCGGAGTCGCCGCGCACGTCATGGACAAGCGGCCCGACCAGGCCAAGGAGGCCCTCGCCCACGTACGCGAGGCCAGCCGCTCCGCGCTCAACGAGCTCCGCGCCACCGTCGGCCTGCTCAGGCAGTCCGGCGACCCCGAGGCCCCGACCGAACCCGCCCCCGGCCTCGACCGCCTCGACGAGCTCGTCGGCACCTTCCGCAGCGCCGGCCTGCATGTCGAGGTCGCCCGCGCCGACCACGGCACCACCCTGCCCGCCGCCGTCGGCCTGGCCGCCTACCGGGTCGTCCAGGAAGCCCTCACCAACGTCCAGAAGCACGCCGGCATGGAGGCGAAGGCCGAGGTCAGCGTCGTACGCGTGGGACCGAACATCGAGATCACGGTCCTCGACAACGGCACCGGCCAGGACGACGACCCCACGAGCGGCGGCGGACACGGCCTGCTCGGCATGCGCGAGCGCGTCACCGCCCTGCGCGGCACCCTCACCACCGGTCCCCGCTACGGCGGCGGTTTCCGCGTCCATGCGATCCTGCCGGTCAAGACCCGCACCGCCACCACCGGGGAGAGTGCATGACCATCCGCGTCCTGCTCGCCGACGACCAGGCGCTGCTGCGCAGTGCCTTTCGTGTACTGGTCGACTCCGAGCCGGACATGGAGGTGGTGGGCGAGGCGTCCGACGGTGCCGAGGCCGTACGGCTGACCAAACAGGAGCGCGCCGACGTCGTCCTCATGGACATCCGGATGCCCGGCACCGACGGCCTCGCGGCCACCCGGATGATCAGTGCCGATCCCTCCCTCGCCCATGTCCGCGTGGTCATCCTGACCACCTTCGAGGTCGACGACTACGTCGTGCAGTCGCTGCGCGCGGGCGCCTCCGGCTTCCTCGGCAAGGGCAGCGAACCCGACGAACTCCTGAGCGCCATCCGCGTGGCCGCGGGCGGCGAGGCCCTGCTCTCCCCGGTGGCCACCAAGGGGCTGATCGCCCGTTTCCTCGCGAACGACGACGGGGCGGACGACGACCGGGACCCGGCCCGCTCCGAACGACTCGCCACCCTCACCGTCCGCGAGCGCGAGGTGCTGGTCCAGGTCGCAGGCGGCCACTCCAACGACGAGATCGCCGAGCGCCTCGAGGTCAGCCCGCTCACCGTGAAGACGCACGTCAACCGGGCCATGGCCAAGCTGGGCGCCCGGGACCGGGCCCAACTGGTGGTCATCGCGTACGAGTCGGGGCTGGTACGCCCACGGGTGGAGTGAGCTCAACCACTCGTACTGCGGCCGGAGTAGGGGCCGTATAAGGAATTGGACCTGGGGGCTACGGAACACCTCACACCGATGGCACAGGGTTGAGGGGCCACTTCTGACGCCGCTCACAGAAGAGAGATCCTTCACCCATGTCCTGGCTGTCCAGGTTCAGCCTCGCGCAACGGGCCCTGATAGGCCTGATGTCCATCATCGCGATCGCGTTCGGCGCGATCGCGATCCCGCAGCTCAAGCAGCAGCTCCTGCCCACCATCGAACTGCCGATGGTGTCGGTGCTCGCCCCCTACCAGGGCGCGTCCCCGGACGTCGTCGAGAAGCAGGTCGTCGAGCCCATCGAGGACAACCTCGAAGCGGTGGACGGCATCACCGGCGTCACCTCGACGGCCAGCGAGGGCAACGCCCTGATCATGGCGTCCTTCGACTACGGCAACGACACCAAGCAGCTCGTCGCCGACGTCCAGCAGGCCGTCAACCGGGCCCGCGTCCAGCTCCCGGACGACGTGGACCCGCAGGTCGTCGCCGGTTCGACGGACGACATGCCGACCGTCGTCCTCGCCGTCACCTCGGACAGGGACCAGCAGGCACTGGCCGACGAGCTGGACCGGACAGTCGTACCGGATCTGAAGGACATCGACGGCGTCGCCCAGGTCACGGTCGACGGCGTACGGGACCTCCAGGTCGCCGTCACCCCCGACGACGCGAAGCTGGCGAAGGCGGGGCTGACGACCCAGTCCCTGGCCCAGGCCCTCCAGGCGGGCGGTGCGACCGTCCCGGCCGGCTCCTTCGACGAGGACGGCGCCAACCGCACCGTCCAGGTGGGCGGCGGCTTCACCTCGATCGAGCAGATCCAGGACCTGATGGTCACGAGCGAGGGCGCCAAGAAGCCCGTACGCCTCGCCGACGTGGCCACCGTCGAGCAGGAGCAGGCCACAGCCGACTCCATCACCCGCACCGACGGCAAGCCCAGCCTCGCCGTCCAGGTCACGATGGACCAGGACGGCAGCGCGGTCGCCATCTCGAACGCGGTCGAGGACAAGCTCCCGGACATGCGCAAGGACCTGGGCGCGGGCTCTTCGGTGACGGTCGTCAGCGACCAGGGCCCGGCGGTCTCGAAGGCCATCGAGGGCCTGACCACCGAGGGCGCGCTCGGCCTGCTCTTCGCGGTCCTCGTCATCCTGGTGTTCCTGGCGTCGATCCGCTCGACGCTGGTGACGGCGGTGAGCATCCCGCTCTCGGTCGTCCTGGCCCTGATCGTGCTCTGGACCCGCGACCTCTCCCTGAACATGCTCACGCTCGGCGCGCTGACCATCGCCATCGGCCGGGTCGTCGACGACTCGATCGTGGTCCTGGAGAACATCAAGCGGCACCTCGGCTACGGCGAGGAGCGCGAGTCGGCGATTTTGAACGCCGTCCGCGAGGTGGCCGGCGCGGTCACCTCCTCGACCCTCACCACGGTCGCGGTGTTCCTCCCGATCGGCCTCACCGGCGGCATGGTGGGCGAGCTGTTCGGCTCGTTCAGCCTGACGGTGACGGCCGCGCTGCTGGCCTCGCTCCTGGTCTCGCTGACGGTCGTACCCGTCCTGTCGTACTGGTTCCTGCGCGCCCCGAAGGGCACCCCGGCGGACGCGGCGGAAGCCCGCCGCAAGGCGGAGGAGAAGGAGGCGAGGAGCAGGCTCCAGCGGTTCTACGTCCCCGTCCTGCGGTTCGCGACGCGGCGCCGTATGACGAGCGTGGCGCTCGCGGTCGTGATCCTCATCGGTACGTTCGGCATGGCCCCGCTGCTGAAGACCAACTTCTTCGACCAGGGCGAGCAGGAAGTGCTCACCGTCAAGCAGGAGTTGAAGCCGGGCACCAGCCTGGCGGCGACGGACGTCCAGGCGAAGAAGGTCGAGCAGCTGCTCGGCGACACCAAGGGCGTCAAGGACTACCAGGTCACCGTCGGCTCCTCCGGCTTCATGGCTGCCTTCGGCGGCGGCACGGACACCAACCAGGCGTCCTACCAGGTGATGCTGGAGGACTCGGCCTCCTCCGAGGACGTCCAGGACGACATCGAGGCGGGCCTGAAGAAGCTCGACGGCATCGGCACGACCACCATCGCGGCCGGTGACGGCTTCGGCAGCCAGGACCTCAGCGTGGTCGTGAAGGCGGCCGACGCGGACGTCCTGCGCAAGGCGGCGGAGCAGGTGCGGGGTGCGGTCGCCGGTCTGGACGACGTCACGGACGTCACCAGCGACCTGGCGCAGAGCGTGCCGCGCATCTCGGTCAAGGCCAACTCCAAGGCGGCAGCGGCCGGTTTCACCGACCAGACCCTCGGGGCGGCCGTCGCCCAGGCGGTCAAGGGCACCACCGCCGCCCAGGCGACCCTGGACGACACCGAGCGTGACGTGGTCATCAAGTCGGCGAAGCCAGCTGCGACTCTGGAGCAGCTGAAGGAACTGCCCCTGGGCCCGGTGAAGTTGGGTGACATCGCCACGGTGAAGCTGGTCGACGGGCCGGTCTCCATGACCCGGATCGACGGTCAGCGCGCGGCCACCATCACGGCGAAGCCGACCGGCGACAACACCGGCGCGGTGAGCACGGACCTGACGTCCAAGCTCGACGCCCTGAAGCTCCCGGCGGGCGCCACGGCCGAGATCGGCGGCGTCACCTCGGACCAGGACAGCGCGTTCAAGAACCTGGGCCTGGCGATGCTGGCGGCGATCGCGATCGTCTTCATGCTCCTGGTCGCGACCTTCCGTTCCCTGGTCCAGCCACTGATCCTCCTGGTCTCGATCCCGTTCGCGGCGACGGGCGCGATCGGCCTGCTGATCGTCACGGGCACCCCGATGGGCGTCCCCGCGATGATCGGCATGCTGATGCTGATCGGCATCGTGGTGACGAACGCGATCGTCCTGATCGACCTCATCAACCAGTACCGGAAGCAGGGTTACGGCGTCGTGGAGGCCGTGATCGAGGGCGGCCGGCACCGTCTCCGCCCCATCCTGATGACGGCCCTGGCGACGATCTTCGCCCTCCTCCCGATGGCGCTGGGCGTCACCGGCGAGGGCGGCTTCATCGCCCAGCCCCTCGCGGTGGTCGTGATAGGCGGCCTGATCACGTCAACTCTGCTGACCCTGCTGCTCGTTCCGACGCTCTACACGATGCTGGAGCTCCGCAAGGAGCGCCGGGCGAAGAAGCGGGCGGCGAAGAAGGCGGGGGTGCCTTCGCAGTCGACGGAGGTCTCCGAGGAGCCGGAGCCCGCGGGCGTGTGACGGATGAGACGGCCGGGTTCCGGACCATGACGGTCCGGGACCCGGCCGTCGGCGTTCCGCGGTTAGGTATCTTGTGCCTCGAACTGCTTTACGGTGGAGGGGATCCCGGCGGTGCCACTGCACAAGGACGACCCGAAATCGGTCGGCGGCTACAAGCTGGTCGACCGGCTCGGGGCCGGCGGCATGGGCGTCGTCTACTGGGGCCGGTCGCGCTCGGGCCGTGACGTCGCCGTCAAGGTCGTGCACGCCCAGTACGCGGAGGACAAGGTCTTCCGAGCCCGCTTCCGCCAGGAGATCGAGGCCGTCCGCAAGGTCAGCGGCGCCTTCACCGCACCGGTCGTGGACGCCGACCCGGAGGCGGTACGGCCCTGGATGGCGACCCAGTACGTGCCCGGCAGCTCCCTCGCCCAGCGGATCCGAGACCACGGTGCGCTGAAGGGCACCGAACTGCGCCGCCTGGCCCTGGGGTTGGTCGAGGCATTGCGGGACATCCACCGGGCCGGGGTGGTGCACCGGGACCTCAAGCCCGCCAACGTCCTGATCGCCGAGGACGGCATCCGCGTCATCGACTTCGGCATCTCCCGCGCGGCCGAGAACCACCAGACCCTCACCGAGACCGGCCAGATGATCGGCACCCCGCCCTTCATGTCCCCGGAACAGTTCACCGACGCCCGCACGGTCGGCCCCGCCTCGGACGTCTTCTCGCTCGGCGCGCTGCTGGTGTTCTCCGCCACCGGGCGCGGGCCCTTCGACACCGACAGCCCCTATCTGACCGCCTTCCGGGTCGTCCACGAGGCGCCCGTGCTGGACGGCGTGGCGCAGCCGCTGCGCGGGGTCCTGGAGCGCTGCCTCAGCAAGGAGCCCGGCGACCGCCCCGAACTCGACCGACTGGCCCAGGAGTTCGCGGACGTCCTGCCCGAATCGCACCCCGATGACCCGCATACGGTGACCCTGCGCGCGGACGTCCTGCGGACCGTCGAGGCGACTTCCTCCGGCGCCGACCCGGCGGCGGTGACGAAGCTGCCGAAGGTCCGCCGACGGGGCGGCCGCCGCCTCCGCCCGCTGGTGGCGGCCGGCACGGTGGGCGCGGTGGCCCTGGGCACGCTCTGGTACATACGGTTCGGCCCGGGATTCGCGGACAGCCCCCGGACCACGAGTCCGAGCGCCACGACCGCGGCCTCCCGGTGGGCGGCGGTGCCGACCGGCTGGCAGGCCTGGCGGACGACGATGTTCGAGACCGCGCAGTCGGGCGAGGTCAACCCGCTGGCGAAGGCTGGCGAGGACACGAGCGACGCCACCTGCCAGAGGTACGAGAACGCGGTCTACTGCGCGGGCAACACCATCCTCCCGGTCCGCCTGGACGGCCGTACCGGCGCCACCGTCTGGCGCTCCGCCCTCGCGACCTCCGCCGAGGGCACGGACTCGTCGGGGAACAACTTCACACTCCTCGGCGTGCGGGACGACGCGATGATCCTGCAGCACGACGTCTTCGCGGCCGACGGGAGCAGCAAGTCGAGCATCGTCGCCCTCGACACCGAGACCGGCGACCAGCTGTGGGCCCGCGACCGGGGAGGGCCGAGCGCCGACCAGCTCGTGGCCGGCGACCTCGTCATGACCCCCGACTCCAGCGGTCGGTTGGTGACGGCCCGTTCCCCGCGCACCGGCACCGACCACTGGACCACACAGCTGCCCTCCGGCGACTTCTGCACCTTCGAGACGGCGGACTCCCGCCTGTACGCGCACTGCTTCCCGGACGACGAGTCCAAGGACGCCGTACTCCTGGAACTGGACAAGACCGACGGAACAGTGCGCCGACGTCTGAGCACCCCGAACGGGAGCGGCCTGCTCGGCACCGTCGACGGCCGCCTCGTCGTCGCCGTCGCGGTCGACGGCGGCTCCGGCCCGGCTCGCCTCGACCAGAAGAACACCTTCGACGAGATCCGGCTCCTCGACCCGGACACCGGCGCCACCACCACGACAGAACTCACGAAGACCTACACGGGCTCGATCCGCCTCGCCGCCGACACCGTCTGGATCACCGGAGCCAACGGCCAGGTGACCGCGGTCTCCCCCTTGACCGGCAAACAGCTCTGGCAGACCCGCACCAGCGTCGAGGAGTCGGGCCAGCCCACCTACGACCCCACCACCCACACGCTCTACCTCGCCAGCATCAGCGGCCGAGTCGCGGCCCTCGACTCCCGTAAGGGCACGCTGCTCCGGGAGACCGGCGCCCAGGCCGACCAACTCGCCAGCGGTGCAACGATCAAGTCCAAGGTGTCGCTGTACGGCGGGGCGGTGGTCGTGAACACACCGGACGGGACGGTCTTCAGCCTGGACCCCGCTCACCCCGAGGGGTGAGCGGGCGCCGCGGGAGTCCTACGGCAGCGCCAGCATCCGCTCCAGCGCCAGCTTCGCGAACGCCTCGGTCTCCTTGTCGACCTCGATGCGGTTGACGAGGTTGCCCTCGGCCAGCGACTCCAGGGTCCACACCAGGTGGGGCAGGTCGATGCGGTTCATCGTCGAGCAGAAGCAGACCGTCTTGTCGAGGAAGACGATCTCCTTGCCCTCGGGCGCGAAACGGTTCGCCAGGCGTCGTACGAGATTCAGCTCGGTCCCGATGGCCCACTTGGAACCGGCCGGAGCGGCCTCCAGCGCCTTGATGATGTACTCCGTCGAGCCGACGTAGTCCGCCGCGGCCACGACCTCGTTCTTGCACTCGGGGTGGACGAGCACGTTCACGCCGGGGATCCGGGCGCGGACGTCCTCCACCGACTCCAGGCTGAAGCGGCCGTGCACCGAGCAGTGGCCCCGCCACAGGATCATCTTCGCGTCCCGCAGCTGCTGGGCGGTCAGCCCGCCGTTCGGCTTGTGCGGGTTGTAGAGGACGCAGTCCTCGAGCGTCATCCCCATGTCCCGCACCGCGGTGTTGCGGCCGAGGTGCTGGTCGGGGAGGAAGAGGACCTTGTCGCCCTGCTCGAAGGCCCACTCAAGAGCCTTCTTGGCGTTGGACGACGTGCAGATCGTGCCGCCGTGCTTGCCCGTGAACGCCTTGATGTCCGCGGAGGAGTTCATGTACGAGACGGGCACGACCTGCTCGGCTATGCCGGCCTCGGTCAGCACGTCCCAGCACTCGGCGACCTGCTCGGCGGTGGCCATGTCGGCCATGGAGCAGCCGGCGGCCAGGTCGGGCAGGACGACCTTCTGGTCGTCGGAGGTCAGGATGTCCGCGGACTCGGCCATGAAGTGCACACCGCAGAACACGATGTACTCGGCCTCCGGGCGGGCGGCCGCGTCCCGGGCCAGCTTGAAGGAGTCACCCGTGACGTCCGCGAACTGGATGACCTCGTCGCGCTGGTAGTGGTGGCCGAGCACGAAGACCTTGTCCCCGAGCTTCTCCTTGGCCGCGCGGGCGCGCTCGACCAGGTCGGGGTCGGAGGGCGAGGGCAGATCGCCGGGACACTCGACGCCCCGCTCGCTCTTCGGGTCGGCCTCACGGCCGAGCAGCAACAGGGCGAGCGGAGACGGCTGTACGTCGAGCTCCGTGGTCTGGGCGGTGGTCACGACACGCACCCTTTCTACTTTTCGTCGAACTGACGTTATCTATCATAACCCGGTTCACGTCACTTTGACGATGGTCATAACGTCGATGTGACGTGAATCCCGATGAGGGGTCGATGAGCCATTTTCCGCTTGCCATCGCATGTGCGAGCATGAAGAGGACGCCGGAAAACCGGCGCCCGGCCCGGAATGAATCCGCGGCCTTGCCGGTTGCACCTGTCGGCAAGCAGTCTCCGTACAACCCGGGAGAGATGTAGATGTCCGTATCGGACGAGACCAGCACCGTCACCGACGGCATCATCCTGTCCGACGCCGCCGCGGCGAAGGTCAAGGCCCTGCTCGACCAGGAAGGCCGTGACGACCTGGCCCTGCGTGTCGCCGTACAGCCCGGTGGCTGCTCCGGCCTGCGCTACCAGCTCTTCTTCGACGAGCGTTCCCTCGACGGCGACGTCCTCAAGGACTTCGGCGGCGTCAAGGTCGTCACCGACCGCATGAGCGCCCCGTACCTGGGCGGCGCCTCCATCGACTTCGTCGACACCATCGAGAAGCAGGGCTTCACGATCGACAACCCCAACGCGACGGGCTCCTGCGCCTGCGGCGACTCCTTCAGCTAAGCCTCACGGCTGGGCAACAGAAAGGCGGCGGCCCCCTCCGACGGGGTCGCCGCCTTCTGCATGCCCGGAGCTACCGCGCCCCGGACGTCTCCGGCAGTCGCGCTCCCGCCTTCTTCAGCGGGATCTCCTTGCCGTCCGAGCCCACGACCTTCCGGTCGCCGAGCGGCTCGTCCAGCGGCACGGTCTGCTGGTACTCCTTGGCGATCATGATGCAGATCTTGTCCGGCCACGGGGTCTCGGTCACCGTGACCGTCACCTCGCCGGAGGTCTCACTCGCCGCAGCCTTGTAGTCGGCACACACCCCGCCGGTGAAGCTCACGGTCAGCTCCTGCCCCTCGACCGAGTAGCCGTCCACCTGCACGTCCCGCGTGGCCGGCGCCGAGGTCGGGTCATCGGGCCCGGTCGGCCGCGGGCTGGGCTGCCCGGTCGGCTCGTCGCTGGGCGTCGTAGTGGGCGATTCGGTGGCGATGTACGTCGGGTCGACCGCCGGATAGGTCACCGTGAAGCCGTCCTGCGCACCCGCCGACCGCACCTCGAACAGCCAGGACGGCACCAGCGCCTGCCGCCCGTCCACGCCGCGCGCCGCCAGCCCGAACACGGCCTTCTCGACGGTGATGGTGTTCGTCGCGGGGGACGGCGAAGACGTCGACTCCCCGCAGGGCGCCTCCAGCCGGTCCTTCAGCGGTACGGGACTGGCGCAGCCCCCGATGCCCATGCGGTGGTCGGTCCCGGGCGTCGCGTTCAGCAGCCCCAGCGTCTTCTCGGCGCTCAGGACGGGATACGTGTCCCCCTTCACCGGCACCTTCAACTGGCCGACGCTGCCCACCACTTCACCCTGGGCGTTGACGGTGACGCCGGTCGTCCAGCCGTAGGTGGGCAGCGAGCCGACCACCGGATCGGCGTTCACGACCCGCTGGGCGCCCATGACCTGGCTCGCGTCCAGCTTCGCGTCGTCCTGACCCACCGCCTTCAGGATCGGCGCGGCCGCCTTCTTCGCGGCCGCCTCGCTCACCGGGTCGTCGGCCGGGGCGACGGGGTCGCTCGCGCACTCGGTGGTGCTCTTGCAGTCGTCGGTGCCGGGGGAGTACCGGTGGAAGGTCCAGGCCCCCGGCGCCTGCTGGTTCACCTGCAGACTCGGCCCCGAACCGTCCTTCGCCCCGATCTTCCAGACCTGCCCCTCGGTCACCGGCGTCCCGTCGACCCCGAGCGCCTTCGCCAGCCGGGCCACCTCGTCCTTGGTGACCTCGCCCTGCGCCCGGTACACGGGCGCCGAGCCGGGTCCGTCCGGGAGCTCGCCCTCGGCACGGTAGGTGACGCCGTACGGGTTGGGCTCCCCGGGGGCGATGCCGTTCGAACCACCGCTCGCGGAGTAGCCGTCGAGGGCGAGCGGCGGGGGAGTGTCATCACCGGAGGCCCCGGATGTCGTACGACCGCCCGAGCTCCCGGAGGCCGTGGCGGCGAGGTAGGCCCCACCGCCCCCGACGAGCAGCACGGCGGCGGCGACGGAGGCGACGACGGCGGGGGAGCGACGCCGACCGGAACGGGCGCCGTCCCTGTCGTCGGCCTCCGCGTCCTCGGGAGCGCCGACATCAGGAGCGTCGGCGTCCTGCGCCTCCGGCTCGTCCTGCTCCAGCGGTTCGGCCTGCGCCTCAGGGGACGCCTGCTCCAGCGGTTCGTCCTGCGCCTCCGGCTCGTCCTGCTCCGGCGGTTCCGCCTGGGCCTCCGGCTCGTCCTCTTCCGGCGGTTCGGCCTGCGCCTCCGGTGACGCCTGCTCCTCCGCTTCGGCCTTCTTCTCTGCGGCGTCCTGCTCCTCGGCCGAGCCGCCGGCACCCTTCGTCTCCGAGACGACCTGCTCCTCGGCGGAGCCGTCGGCGTCGTCGTTGTCGGGTCGCTCGGTGTTCACCGCATCGCTCCTTCGGCTGCGCAGCGGGGCGTACCCCGCATCCCCTTTCCGGGGGACAGCGATGGGACGCAGCGGGGGAGCGCGCGGTTCCCGAAAACGCGCCGACTCAGTCGCCGTACTCCGACATCGCCTCCAGCATCCGGGCCGAACCCGGAGGAACCGTCACGCCGTGGATGAGTGAGGGCGAGACCGGAAGGGAAACGATCTGGTCGGGCACCGCCCAGTGAGGAGCCATCCGGGCACAGTCGCCGCGCAGCGAGGCGAGGTCGTCCTCCAGGTCGGCCGGAGCGGGGGCGTGGAGCTCGAGGTTCGTCATGTCGGAACCGTATGCACGCGACGGCCTGCGAAGAAAGATCTACTATCGGGTAGTTTTGGCGGCTTCGGAGCACCCCGCGGACCCGGTAGCGTGAACTGTCAATCCGTCTCCCCACAGGAGAGTCCACGCCGTGCGCATCGCAGTCACCGGCTCCATCGCCACCGACCACCTCATGACCTTCCCCGGCCGCTTCGCCGACCAGTTCGTCGCGGACCAACTGCACACGGTCTCGCTCTCCTTCCTGGTCGACAATCTCGACGTACGCCGGGGCGGAGTCGGCGCGAACATCGCCTTCGGCATGGGTCAGCTCGGCACCGAGCCGATCCTCGTCGGCGCCGCGGGCTTCGACTTCGACGAGTACCGCTCCTGGCTGGACCGGCACGGCGTCGACACCGGCTCGGTCCGCATCTCCGAGACGCTGCACACCGCGCGCTTCGTCTGCACCACCGACGCCGACCACAACCAGATCGGCTCCTTCTACACGGGCGCGATGAGCGAGGCCCGCCTCATCGAGCTGAAGACGGTCGCGGACCGCGTCGGCGGCCTCGACCTGGTCCTGATCGGCGCCGACGACCCGGAGGGCATGCTCCGCCACACGGAGGAGTGCCGCTCCCGCTCGATCCCCTTCGCCGCCGACTTCTCCCAGCAGATCGCCCGCATGGGGGGCGACGAGATCAGGATCCTGCTGGACGGCGCGACGTACCTCTTCTCGAACGAGTACGAGAAGGGCCTCATCGAGTCCAAGACCGGCTGGAGCGACAAGGAGATCCTGTCGAAGGTCGGCCACCGCGTCACCACGCTCGGCGCACAGGGCGTCCGCATCGAGCGGTCCGGCGAGGAGCCGATCGTCGTCGGCTGCGCCGAGGAGGAGCGCAAGGCCGACCCCACGGGTGTCGGCGACGCCTTCCGTGCGGGGTTCCTCTCCGGGCTTGCCTGGGGTGTCTCCCTGGAGCGCGCGGCGCAGGTCGGTTGCATGCTGGCGACTCTGGTCATCGAGACCGTCGGCACTCAGGAGTACCAGCTGCGGCGCGGCCACTTCATGGAGCGGTTCACCAAGGCGTACGGCGATGAGGCTGCGGCGGAGGTCCAGGGGCATCTGGGCTGAGATGCCGTGTGAGGGTGCGTGGGGGCTGGTCGCGCACACGCGGCGGTAGCCGCATATCGACACAGCCCCGCGCCCCCTGGGTGGGTCACCTCAACCGGCGGATCAGGTATGCCGTTCCCTTTTCCGCCGGCTCCTCGCCCATGTATTCCTGCTCCCGCATCTCGCACCACGCCGGGATGTCCAGGCGCGCCGCTTCGTCGTCGGACAGGACCCGGACCGTGCCGCCCACCGGGACGTCTCCGATGACCTTCGCCAGCTCGATGACGGGGATCGGGCAGCGCTTGCCAAGGGCGTCCACGACCAGCTCGTCTTCCCGCACGACGGCCGTCGGCGTCGGCGCCCCCAACTTCTCCCGCACGCCGGCCACGGCCCCCGGCAGCACGTCCAGGAAGCGCTCGACCTCCTCCTCGGTCGCCCCGAACGGCAGGGACACCCGCACGTTCCCCTCGCTCAGCACGCCCATCGCCCTGAGCACATGGCTGGGCGTCAGCGTGCTGCTGGTGCAGGAGGACCCGGACGAGACGGAGAAGCCGGCCCTGTCCAGCTCGTGCAGCAGTGTCTCCCCGTCGACATAGAGACAGGAGAAGGTGACGATCCCCGGCAGCCGGCGCTCCGGATCCCCCACCACCTCCACATCCGGCACCAGCTGCGGCACCCGCCCACGGATCCGCTCCGTCAGTTCCCGCAGTCGTACCGCCTCTTGCGCCGCCTCGGCCCGCACCGCCCGCAGCGAGGCCGCCGCCGCGACGATGGCGGGCAGGTTCTCGAACCCGGCCGCCCGCCCGGACTCCCGCTCGTCCACGGGCCCTTGGGGAGCGAACCGCACCCCCTTACGCACGATGAGCAGCCCGACCCCGGAGGGCCCACCCCACTTATGGGCACTGGCGGCCAACAGGGACCAGTCCCCCTCGACCGGCCCCCATCCGAGCGACTGGGCGGCATCCACCAGCAACGGCACCCCGGCCGCCCGGCACACCTCGGCGACGGCCGCCACCGGCTGCTCGGTTCCCACCTCGTGATTGGCGGACTGCAGGCACGCCAGCGCGGTGTCCGCCCGCAGGGCATCCGAGTACGCCCGCGCGCTCACCGCGCCCGCACGATCCACGGGCACCTCGGTCACCGCCCCGCCGTCCGCCGTGTGTACTTCGGCCGAATGGAGCACCGAGGAGTGTTCGACGGATGACACGATCAGGTGACGCCCGACGCGCCTCCGCCCCGCCAACGCCCCCGCGATCCCGGCGTGCACGGCCCGGGTCCCGGACGAGGTGAAGCTGAGTTCGTCCGGCCGGCACCCCACGGCCTCGGCAGTCGCCTCCCGCGCGGCATCCAGCAACATCCGGGCCCGGCGCCCCTCCCTGTACAAACGTGCGGGATCCGCCCACCCCTCGTCGAGCGAAGCCAACAGGGCCTGCCGGGCAACGGGATGAAGGGGAGCGGAGGAAGCGGCATCGAAGTAGGACACACAGCAACGTTAAAGCGCGCGGCCACTGCGACCCTCAGGGGCGCGGGGCTGCGACATGTGCGGATCCGCCGCGTGGGTGCGACCAGCCCCCACACACCCGCACTCGCAAACACACCCGAACCTCCCACCCCCTAGGCGCTTTCGAGTGACCCCCCGCGCGTATGCCACCCTCCCCGCGAACCCCCGGATGGCGTCGGCTAGGGTTTGGTCCGCATAAACATCCAAACCCCTGCCCGACGCAGGGCGGCGACCGACCCGCGAGAAGGCAGGCCGCAGCCAACCGCGCGGGCGAGACTCTCGGGAAGGCGCTACGTGAGTCCCAACGGCTCCGACCGCTCGCCGCGGCGCCCGATGCGGCGGAAGCTGCTGCAGGCAATGACCGCGGGCCTGGTCCTGGCGACCGCCACCGGCTGCACATACAAGGACTTCCCCCGCCTTGGTATGCCCACCCCGACCACGGAAGAGGCTCCGCGGATCCTCTCCCTGTGGCAGGGCTCCTGGGCTGCCGCGCTGGCCACCGGCGTGCTGGTGTGGGGCCTGATTCTGTGGAGCACGATCTTCCACCGGCGTAGCCGCACCAAGGTCGAGGTCCCCACGCAGACCCGGTACAACATGCCGATCGAGGCGCTGTACACGGTCGTTCCGCTCATCATCGTCTCGGTCTTCTTCTACTTCACGGCCCGTGACGAGTCGAAGATCCTCAGCCTCAAGAAGGAGCCGGACGTCACCATCAACGTCGTCGGCTTCCAGTGGAGCTGGGGCTTCAACTACATCGAGCCCGTCGACGGTTCCACCGGTGACGCGACGACCGACAAGAACCTGGCCGCGATTCCGGACCGGTTCAAGGAGGACTTCCCGGCGAACGCCGGCGGCGTCTACGACGTCGGCACGCCCGCCACCAAGAACCCGCAGACCGGAAACCCCGGCCCGACCCTCTGGCTCCCCAAGGGCAAGACGGTCCGCTTCGTCCTCACCTCGCGTGACGTCATCCACTCCTTCTGGGTGGTGCCGTTCCTGATGAAGCAGGACGTCATTCCGGGTCACACCAACGCCTTCGAGGTGACTCCCAACAAGGAGGGCACCTTCCTGGGCAAGTGCGCCGAGCTGTGCGGCGTCGACCACTCCCGGATGCTGTTCAACGTGAAGGTCGTCTCCCCCGAGCGCTACGAGCAGCACCTCAAGGACCTCGCCAAGAAGGGGCAGACCGGTTACGTTCCCGCCGGCATCGCGCAGACGAGCCACGAGAAGAACCGGGAGACGAACAACCTGTGAGCATCCTCAACGAACCCCAGGGTGCCGCCGCAGCTGAGGACTCGTACGAGAACGAGCTGCCGGTCAGGCGCAAGCAGCCCGGCAACGTCGTGATCAAGTGGCTCACCACCACCGACCACAAGACCATCGGTACCTTGTACCTGGTCACGTCGTTCGCGTTCTTCTGCATCGGTGGCGTGATGGCGCTGTTCATGCGCGCCGAGCTGGCCCGTCCGGGCCTGCAGATCATGTCGAACGAGCAGTTCAACCAGGCGTTCACGATGCACGGCACGATCATGCTGCTGATGTTCGCGACGCCGCTGTTCGCCGGTTTCACGAACTGGATCATGCCGCTGCAGATCGGCGCGCCCGACGTGGCGTTCCCGCGGCTGAACATGTTCGCCTACTGGCTCTACCTGTTCGGCTCGACGATCGCGGTGGGCGGCTTCCTCACCCCGCAGGGTGCGGCCGACTTCGGCTGGTTCGCCTACTCCCCGCTGTCGGACGCGGTCCGCTCGCCGGGCATCGGCGCCGACCTGTGGATCATGGGTCTGGCCTTCTCCGGCTTCGGCACGATCCTCGGTGCGGTCAACTTCATCACCACCATCATCTGCATGCGTGCGCCGGGCATGACCATGTTCCGCATGCCGGTGTTCACCTGGAACGTGCTGCTGACCGGTGTGCTGGTCCTGCTCGCCTTCCCGGTCCTCGCGGCCGCGCTGTTCGCCCTGGAGGCGGACCGCAAGTTCGGTGCGCACATCTTCGACCCAGCCAACGGCGGCGCATTGCTGTGGCAACACCTCTTCTGGTTCTTCGGACATCCAGAGGTGTACATCATCGCGCTGCCGTTCTTCGGCATCATCTCCGAAGTCATCCCGGTCTTCAGCCGGCGTCCGATCTTCGGTTACATGAACCTGATCGCGGCGACCATCGCGATCGCGGGTCTGTCCGTGACGGTGTGGGCGCACCACATGTACGTCACCGGCGGTGTGCTGCTGCCGTTCTTCTCCTTCATGACCTTCCTGATCGCGGTCCCGACCGGTGTGAAGATCTTCAACTGGGTCGCGACCATGTGGAAGGGCTCGCTCAGCTTCGAGACCCCGATGCTGTGGGCCACGGGCTTCCTGATCACCTTCACCTTCGGTGGTCTGACCGGCGTCATCCTGGCCTCGCCGCCGCTGGACTTCCACGTCTCCGACTCGTACTTCGTGGTGGCGCACTTCCACTACGTCGTCTTCGGCACCGTGGTGTTCGCGATGTTCTCCGGCTTCCACTTCTGGTGGCCGAAGTTCACCGGCAAGATGCTCGACGAGCGGCTCGGCAAGATCACGTTCTGGACGCTGTTCTTCGGCTTCCACGGCACGTTCCTCGTCCAGCACTGGCTGGGCGCGGAGGGCATGCCGCGTCGTTACGCGGACTACCTCGCGGCCGACGGCTTCACCGCCCTGAACACGATCTCGACGATCAGCTCCTTCGTCCTCGGTCTGTCGATCCTGCCGTTCTTCTACAACGTGTGGAAGACCGCCAAGTACGGCAAGAAGGTCGAGGTCGACGACCCGTGGGGCTACGGCCGCTCCCTCGAGTGGGCGACGTCCTGCCCGCCGCCGCGGCACAACTTCATCACCCTGCCGCGGATCCGCAGCGAATCCCCGGCGTTCGACCTGCACCACCCTGAGCTCGCCGCCCTCGACCAGCTCGAGAACGCGCCTCACGGTGAGAAGGCCCTCTCCGGCGGCAAGGAGGCCGGCAAGTGAAGATCCAGGGCAAGATGTTCATGTGGCTGAGCGTCTTCGTCCTCGCCATGGCGATCGTCTATGGCGTGTGGTCGAAGGAGCCGGCCGGTACCACGGCCCTCTTCCTGGCCTTCGGCCTGTGCATCATGATCGGCTTCTACCTGGGCTTCACCGCCCGGCGGGTCGACGCGGGTGCCCAGGACAACAAGGAGGCGGACGTCGCGGACGACGCCGGCGAGGTCGGGTTCTTCAGCCCGCACAGCTGGCAGCCGCTCGCCCTCGGGCTCGGTGGCGCCCTCGCCTTCCTGGGGGTCGCGATCGGCTGGTGGCTGCTGTACTTCTCGGCGCCGCTGCTGCTGATCGGTCTGTGGGGCTGGGTCTTCGAGTACTACCGCGGTGAGAACCGCACCCAGTAGCACGAACTGAGCACCAGAGAGCCCGGACACTCCGTCAGGAGGGTCCGGGCTCCTGCTTTTGCCGCAATACCGTTCCCTCGTCCGAGTTACCCGGCGCGCCGTCCTTGACGAAGCTCCTTAGCGTGAGGCTATGAGCCACTCTCCGCGCACCCGCACTGTCGTCAGCTGCACCCTGCTGGTGATCGCCCTCGGGGCGGGCGCCACCGCCTGTGGGTCCGACGGCAACCCCCTGTCTGCCGCCCCGTACGACGCGGCGGACCAGATCTCCTTCAACGGCCCCACGGGCGACGGGAAGAAGGCCGACCCGGACAAGCCCCTGGAGGTCACCGCCGAGGGCGACGACGGGCGTATCACGGACGTCACGGCCGCGGATGCCACGGGACGGTACGTGGCGGGCGAGCTCTCCGCCGACGGCGGTCGCTGGCACAGCACCTCACCGCTGGCCGCCAACGCCCGCTACACGGTGCGCGTGAGCACGGAGGACGAGGACGGGGCGCCCGGCCGCCGGGTCCTCACCTTCGACACCAGCAAGCCCACCACCAAGAAGCGCCTGACCGTCAAGTTCGGGCCGAAGGCGGGCAAGTACGGCGTCGGGCAGCCCGTCACCGCCGAGCTGAGCAAGGCCGTCAAGGACAAGGCGCAGCGGGCCGTCGTCGAGCGCGCCCTCAGGGTGGACTCCACGCCTGCCGTGGACGGCACCTGGCACTGGGTGGACGACAAGGAACTCCACTACCGCCCCAAGGAGTACTGGCCCGCCCACGCCACCATCCAGGTCCGCAGCAACCTGGAGGGCGTCAAGATCAGCGACCGGCTGTGGGGCGGAAAGGCCAAGCCGCTCACGCTGACCACCGGCGACCGCATCATCGCGGTGACGGACGCCTCGTCACACTCGATGACCGTCTACAGGAACGGCAAGTCGATCAACGAGATTCCGGTCACCACCGGAAAGTCCGGCTTCGAGACCCGCAACGGCGTCAAGGTCGTACTGGGCAAGGAGTACTTCGTACGTATGCGCGGCACCAGCATCGGCATCGCCGAGGGCAGCGCGGAGTCGTACGACCTGCCGGTCTACTACGCCACCCGCCTCACCTGGAGCGGCGAGTACGTCCACGCCGCTCCCTGGTCCACCGGCTCCCAGGGCTACGAGAACGTCAGCCATGGCTGCACCGGCATGAGCACCGGCAACGCCGAGTGGTTCTTCGACACCATCCACGAGGGTGACGTCGTCAAGGTCGTCAACTCCTACGGCGACACCATGGAGAACTTCGGCAACGGCTTCGGCGACTGGAACCTCGGCTGGAAGAAGTGGCGCAAGGGCAGCGCCCTGGTGGGCGGCAGCCCGGAGGGTCCCAGCCTGGCGGAGAGGGCAAGGCTGAGGCCGGAGAGCGTCTGAGAGACACCTCGACGGCAACGGGCCCCGTAGGGGCGTGGGGAACTGCGCGACAAACCCCACGGCCCGCAGCCGCCAAAGAGACCGGTGGACCCGAGCTCTCAGGCGCTCAGAGCCCTCTTCTGCCGCAACAGAGAGGCCAACGCCCCCGCGAACTCCACGGGATCCACAGGCAGCGTCACTGCCGCCTCCGCACGGCTCCACGTGGCCAGCCACGCATCCTGCGGTCGCCCGATGAGCAAGAGCACCGGCGGGCAGTTGAAGATCTCGTCCTTGATCTGCCGGCACAGCCCCATGCCCCCCATGGGCACGGCCTCACCGTCCAGGACGACGACGTCGATGCCGCCCTTGTCCAGCTCCCGCACAACCGCCGCAGACGTCGCACACTCGAGGAACTCGACCACGGGCACATCGGGAGCCGGCCGCCGGCCGGTGGCGAGCCGCACCTGCTCGCGGGTGTTGGAGTCGTCGCTGTAGACCAGCACCGTGGCGGTCGGCTGCATTCTTCCTCCGTGACGTCAGCGTCGTACGGCCAAAGACGGGCGGAGCCCGATGGCGCGGATGCTACTCCCTTGAACACCCCGTCAACACCTGTTGGAACATGCCTGCGATGGGCCATACGGGCAGTACACACGCTGCGGACACTCCGAACGGCACCCCCCGGAGTGAGCGCGAGATAAGCGACCGACATAATGTCGGTCGTGGCGACAGCAACGACAGTAGAAACCGGGCACGCGCACCCGTCGGTCAACCGGCCGAACCTCACCAGCGTCGGAACCATCATCTGGCTGAGTTCCGAGCTGATGTTCTTCGCGGCCCTCTTCGCGATGTACTTCACCCTGCGATCGGTGACAGGTCCCGACCACTGGAAGGAAATGGCCTCGAGCCTGAACTTCCCGTTCTCGGCGACGAACACCACGATCCTGGTGCTCTCCTCCCTCACCTGCCAGCTCGGCGTGTTCGCCGCCGAGCGCGGTGACGTGAAGAAGCTCCGGGGGTGGTTCATCATCACCTTCATCATGGGCGCGGTCTTCATCGGCGGTCAGATCTTCGAGTACACGGAGCTGGTGAAGAAGGACGGGCTCTCGCTCTCCTCCGACCCGTACGGCTCGGTGTTCTACCTGACCACCGGCTTCCACGGCATGCACGTGACGGGCGGCCTCATCGCCTTCCTGTTCGTCCTCGGCCGTACCTACGCGGCCAAGAGGTTCACGCATGAGCAGGCGACCGCGGCCATCGTCGTGTCCTACTACTGGCACTTCGTCGATGTCGTCTGGATCGGCCTCTTCGCCACGATCTACATGATCAAGTAGCCGGGCCCGCTCCCGACATTTCCAGCATCGACGCAGAAGATCCTGACACCGGGGTAATCCGTGAAAAAGCTCTCCGCACGACGACGCCACCCGCTGGCGGCGCTCGTCGTCCTACTCCTCGCGCTGGCATGCACAGGGGGGCTGTACGCCGCGTTCGCACCCGCGGGCAAGGCGCAGGCCGATGAAACCGCCCAGTCCCTTGCCATCGACGAGGGCAAGAAGCTCTACGCCGTAGGCTGCGCCAGCTGCCACGGCACCGGCGGTCAGGGCACCTCCGACGGTCCGAGCCTCGTGGGCGTGGGCGCTGCGGCGGTCGACTTCCAGGTCGGCACCGGCCGTATGCCGGCCCAGCAGCCGGGCGCGCAGGTCCCGAAGAAGAAGGTCATCTACACGCAGGCCGAGATCGACCAGCTGGCCGCGTACATCTCCTCGCTGGGCGCCGGTCCGACCGTCCCGACCGAGGCGGACTACGGCCCCGACGGCGCCGACATCGCCAAGGGCGGCGAGCTGTTCCGCACCAACTGCGCGCAGTGCCACAACTTCACCGGCAAGGGCGGCGCCCTGACGCACGGGAAGTTCGCACCCGACCTCGAGGGTGTCGACCCGAAGCACCTCTACGAGGCCATGCAGACCGGCCCGCAGAACATGCCGTCGTTCCCCGACACCACGCTGTCGGTGCAGAACAAGAAGGACATCATCGCGTACCTGAACGCGGTCAACGGTGACGACACCGAGAGCCCCGGCGGTCTTGAGCTGGGCGGTCTCGGCCCGGTCTCCGAGGGCCTGTTCGCCTGGATCTTCGGACTCGGCGCGCTGATCGCGGTCGCCGTCTGGGTCGCCGCTCGGACCGCAAAGGCCAAGAAGTCATGAGTAGCCAAGACATTCCAGAAGAGAACCTGCCCGCAGAGCAGGACGCGCACGGCGCGGTAGGCGTCGCGGACGAGAAGGACCCGTTCGCCGACCCCGGACTGCCGCCTCACGAGCACCGGGTGCAGGACATCGACGAGCGGGCCGCCAGGCGGTCCGAGCGCACGGTGGCCATGCTGTTCACGGTGTCGATGCTGGCCACCGTCGGCTTCATCGCCTCGTATGTGGCGGTGCCGCACGACAAGGCGATCTACGTCTTCCCGATCGGCCGCATCAACGCGCTCAACTTCGCGCTGGGTCTGACCCTCGGCGTGGCGCTCTTCGCGATCGGCGCGGGGGCGGTCCACTGGGCCCGCACCCTGATGTCCGACGAGGAGATCGCCGACGAGCGCCACCCGATCGAGGCGTCCCCCGAGGTCCGTGCGAAGGTCCACGCGGACTTCAAGCAGGGTGCCAAGGAGTCGGCGCTCGGCCGCCGCAAGCTGATCCGCAACACGATGTTCGGCGCGCTGGCCCTGTTCCCGCTCTCCGGCGTCATGCTGCTGCGTGACCTCGGCCCGCTGCCCGGCACCAAGCTCCGCCACACCCTGTGGTCCAAGGGCAAGCTGCTCGTCAACATGAACACCAACGAGCCGCTGCGTGCCTCCGACGTCGCGGTCGGCTCGCTGACCTTCGCCAAGCCCGAGGGCCTGGAGGAGCACGACGAGGAGTTCCAGACCGAGATCGCCAAGGCCGCCCTGATGATCGTCCGGATCCAGCCGGACAACATCAAGGACAAGCGCGAGCTCGAGTGGTCGCACGAGGGCATCGTCGCGTACTCGAAGATCTGCACCCACGTCGGTTGCCCGATCTCCCTGTACGAGCAGCAGACGCACCACGTGCTCTGCCCCTGCCACCAGTCCACCTTCGACCTCTCCGACGGTGCCCGGGTGATCTTCGGCCCCGCCGGTCACGCCCTGCCGCAGCTGCGCATCGGCGTGAACGACGAGGGCTATCTCGAGGCGCTCGGCGACTTCGAAGAGCCCGTCGGTCCTGCCTTCTGGGAGCGCGGATGAGCACTACGAACACTCCGGACTCGCGCTCCTCGCGCGAGAAGGCACCGGCCGGCGAGCGCGTCGCCGACTGGGCCGACGGCCGGCTCGGGATCTACTCCCTGGCCAAGGCCAACATGCGCAAGATCTTCCCCGACCACTGGTCGTTCATGCTGGGTGAGATCTGCCTGTACAGCTTCATCATCATCATCCTCACGGGTGTGTATCTGACGCTGTTCTTCCACCCGTCGATGAACGAGGTGGAGTACCACGGCAGCTACGTCCCGCTGCAGGGACAGCTGATGTCCGAGGCGTTCAACTCGACCATGCACATCTCCTTCGATGTGCGCGGTGGTCTGCTGATCCGGCAGATCCACCACTGGGCGGCGCTGATCTTCCTCGCCGGCATGTTCGTGCACATGATGCGCGTGTTCTTCACGGGTGCGTTCCGCAAGCCGCGTGAGGTCAACTGGCTGTTCGGCTTCCTGCTGTTCGTCCTGGGCATGTTCACCGGCTTCACCGGTTACTCGCTCCCGGACGACCTGCTCTCCGGCACCGGTGTCCGCTTCATGGAGGGCGCGGTCCTGTCCGTGCCGATCGTCGGCACGTACCTGTCGTTCTTCCTGTTCGGCGGAGAGTTCCCGGGCGGCGACTTCGTGGCCCGCTTCTACTCGATCCACGTACTGCTGCTGCCGGGCATCATGCTCGGCCTGGTGGTGGGCCACCTGATCCTGGTCTTCTACCACAAGCACACGCAGTTCGCGGGCCCCGGCAAGACGAACAACAACGTCGTCGGCATGCCGCTGCTGCCGGTCTACATGGCCAAGGCCGGAGGCTTCTTCTTCCTGGTCTTCGGTGTCATCGCGGTCGTCTCGGCGATCGCCTCGATCAACCCGATCTGGGCCATGGGCCCCTACCGGCCGGACCAGGTGTCCACGGGCGCCCAGCCCGACTGGTACATGGGCTTCTCCGAAGGCCTGATCCGTGTGATGCCGGGCTGGGAGATCAACTTCTGGGGTCACACGCTCGTCCTGGGCGTGTTCATCCCGCTGATCATCTTCCCGCTGGTCCTGGTCGCGATCGCGGTCTACCCGTTCATCGAGTCCTGGGTCACCGGCGACAAGCGCGAGCACCACATCCTGGACCGCCCGCGCAACGCGCCGACGCGTACGGCCTTCGGTGTCGCGTGGATCACCTGGTACATGGTGCTGCTGATCGGTGGTGGAAACGACCTCTGGGCCACCCACTTCCACCTGTCGATCAACACCATCACCTGGTTCGTCCGGGTCGCGTTCTTCGTCGCCCCGGTCCTCGCGTTCATCGCCACCAAGCGGATCTGCCTCGGCCTCCAGCGCCGGGACAAGGACAAGGTGCTGCACGGCCGCGAGTCCGGCATCATCAAGCGCCTGCCGCACGGTGAGTTCATCGAGGTCCACGAGCCGCTCAGCCAGGAGCAGCTGCACACGCTCACCTCGCACGAGCAGTACGAGCCGGCCGCGATCGGCGCGACGGTCGACGAGAACGGCGTCGAGCGCAAGGTGAAGGGCTCCGAGAAGCTGCGCGCCAAGCTCAGCGAGTCGTACTACGGCGAGGAGAGCCAGATCGCCAAGCCGACCATCGAGGAGTACAAGGAGATCACGAGCGGCCACGGCCACCACTGATCACCGCGTCGCCACACCACGGTAGAAGGGCCCCGTCCGTAGACCGGACGGGGCCCTTCTCCGTGCCTCCCGGCTGGATAGGGTGGGGCTCACACTTTGTTCTACGACGATCAGGAGCGGCTGATGAGCGCTGTGACCCCCGCTGGAGGCGACACCGCGGCGGGCCGTTCCTGGCCCGACATCCTGAGCGCCCTGCTCGGCGGCCGTGACCTGAGCGCCGGTGACACGGCGTGGGCCATGGACCGCATCATGAGCGGCGAGGCCGCGGACGCCCAGATCGCGGGCTTCCTCGTGGCGCTGCGGGCCAAGGGCGAGACGGTCGAGGAGATCACCGGCCTCGTGGAGACGATGTACGCCCACGCGAAGCCGCTGGACATCCCTGGGCCGGCCGTCGACATCGTCGGTACGGGCGGCGACCGGGCCAAGACGGTCAACATCTCGACGATGTCCGCCATCGTGATCGCGGGGACCGGGGCGAAGGTCGTCAAGCACGGCAACCGGGCGTCGTCCTCGGCGAGCGGGTCGTCCGACGTGCTGGAGAAGCTCGGCATCAACCTGGACCTCCCGACCGAGCAGGTGGCGCGGGTGGTGGACGAGGCCGGGATCACCTTCTGCTTCGCGGCCAAGTTCCACCCGTCGATGCGGTTCGTCGGCGCGGTCCGGCGGGACCTGGGGATTCCGACCTCGTTCAACCTCCTCGGCCCGCTGACCAACCCCGCCCGGGTCACCGCCTCGGCGGTCGGCTGCTTCGACACGCGGATGTCGGGGCTCATCGCCGGCGTACTGGCCGAGCGCGGCTCGTCCGCGCTGGTGTTCCGCGGCGACGACGGCCTCGACGAGCTGACCACCACGGCCACCTCCCGGGTCTGGATCGTCCGCGACGGCAAGGTCACCGAGGAGGCCTTCGACCCACGGGACGTGGGCCTCCAGCTGGTTCCGGTCGAGGCCCTGCGGGGCGCCGACCCCGAATACAACGCGGGCGTCGCCCGCCGTCTGCTGGACGGCGAGACGGGCCCGGTGCGGGACGCCGTACTCCTGAACTCGGCGGCCGCGCTGGTGGCCCTGGAGCCGGGGGACGGACCGCTGGCGGACCGGATCCGGGCCGGCATGGCGAAGGCCGCGGAGTCGATCGACTCGGGGGCGGCGAAGCGGACGCTGGAGCGCTGGGTGGCGGCCAGCAACGCGTAGTACGTCGTGGACGGTTGTCCCGCGATCCGGACACGGGTTGCGGGACGACGATCACTTCACGTACGTTCCTGTATCAGGTCATGAGTGACAGTCATGAGGCCCCGGCCGACTGTCCGGCAACCCTCCGTCCGTGGCGGGGTGCCCCGGGTGAGGACCAGGCCGTAGGCAGTGAGGTCTACGGCAAGCGCGGACCCCTCATGCTTCTCGAACAGGCGTAGCCCAGGGGTCCTGGTCGTCGAGGAGTCTCTCGTGAGCAAGCGAATGCGATAGGGCCGCAGAGCCCCACTTCCGCACACCCCTTTCTCTTTTCCCGCATGCCTCTGATCTCGCATGCCTCTCACGGGAGTTCGCCATGTCTGTCTCCACCGCTGCCCTCGCCCAGACCCTTTGTGCCCCGCTGCCCGTTCTGGGCCGAGATGTCACCGTCCCGCTCGTCACGGGCGGCGAAGTCACCTACGCCGCGCTCGACTACGCGGCCAGCGCCCCGGCGCTCCAGCGGGTGTGGGACGACGTGGCGGCGTACGCGCCCTACTACGGCAGCGTGCACCGCGGCGCCGGCTACCTCTCCCAGCTGTCGACCGACCTCTTCGAGAACGCTCGCAGGACGGTCGCGGAGTTCCTGGACTGCCGGGCCGACGACCAGCTGATCTTCACCCGGTCCACGACGGACTCGCTCAACCTCCTGGCTCAGGCCCTCCCCGCCGACTGCCAGGTCTTCGTCTTCGAGACCGAGCACCACGCCTCGCTGCTGCCGTGGAAGGACGCCCGGGTCACCTACCTCAACGCCCCGCGCACCCCGCGTCAGGCCGTCGAGACCCTGGAGCGGGCCCTCGCCGACCGCGACCCGTACGGCCCGGCGCTGGTCTGCGTCACCGGCGCCTCGAACGTCACCGGCGAGCTGTGGCCCGTACGGGAGTTGGCCGCCGCCGCTCACGCCCACGGTGCCCGGATCGTCCTGGACGCCGCCCAGCTGGCCCCCCACCACCCGGTGTCCGTGCAGGACCTCGATGTCGACTGGATCGCCTTCTCCGGGCACAAGCTGTACGCCCCCTTCGGCTCCGGCGTCCTGGCCGGGCGTGCCGACTGGCTCCAGGCCGCCGACCCGTACCTCGCGGGCGGCGGCGCCAGCCGCAAGGTCACGCGGCGCGAGGACGGCGGAGTGGACGTGGAGTGGCACGAGAGCGCCGCCCGCCACGAGGCCGGGTCGCCCAATGTCATCGGCGTCTACTCCATCGCCTCCGCCTGCAAGGCCCTGACCGAGGCCGGGTTCGACACGCTGGTCGCCCGCGAGCAGTGCCTGATCTCCAAGGTCCGCGAGGGTCTCGCCGAGGTCCCCGAGGTCCGGATCCTCTCCCTCTTCGGCGACGACGCCCCCCGCGTCGGCGTCATCTCCTTCGTCGTCGAGGGCTGGAACAGCTCCCACTTCGCCGCCGCGCTCTCCGCCGAGTACGGCATCGGGGTGCGCGACGGCCTCTTCTGCGCCCACCCGCTCGTCCGCACCCTGCTGGGCAGCGACCCGCAGACCCAGGGTGAGTGCGGTGCCCCCGAGGCCGCGCCCGGCGAGAAGTCCCTGAACGCGATCCGGGTCAGCTTCGGCGCGGGGACGCCGGACGAGCACGTCGAGCGGTTCGTCAGTGCCGTGAAGGAACTGGTCCACGACGGCGCGAAGTGGACGTACCGGACCGAGGACGGCCGTTGCGTCCCGGCCGTCTGAGGGTCTGACGTCTGTCGCGCGTATACGCTCGCTCTCGGCAGCCGTACGGGGAGCAGGGGGAACACGGGGTGCAGGAGCTGCGCGAGACGGATCCTCGGACCATCGGTCCCTACGAGGTCCTGGGCAGACTCGGGTCCGGCGGCATGGGCGAGGTGTATCTCGCCGAGGCGCGGGGCGGGCCCCGGCTGGCCGTGAAGGTGGTGCGGGCCGAGCACGCGGAGGACCGCACCTTCCGGGCACGGTTCCGGCACGAGGTGCGGGCCGCGCAGACCGTCGGCGGCGCGGGCACCTACACCGCGCGGGTCGTGGACGCGGACACCGAGGCCGGGCGGCCGTGGATGGCCACCGAGTTCGTGGCCGGGCCGAACCTGCGGGACGCGGTGCTCGACGGCGGGCCCATGACGTCAGGCGCGTTACGGCTGCTCGCGGCCGCGCTCGCCGAGGCGCTCGCCGCGATCCACGCCAAGGGGCTGGTGCACCGGGACCTCAAGCCCTCCAACATCCTGCTGGCGGCGGACGGCCCCCGGGTCATCGACTTCGGGATCGTACGGGCCCTGGAAGGAACGGCGCTGACCCGGACCGGCGTGGTCGTCGGGTCGGTCGGCTATGTCTCGCCCGAGCAGATCCGCAACGGTGCCCACGTGGGGCCGGCCAGTGACGTCTTCTCGCTGGGCGCGGTCCTCGCGTACGCGGCCGGCGGAAAGGAACCGTTCGGCGAGGGGCAGGATTCGGTCGTTCTGCTGCGGATCCTGACCGGGGACGTCGATCTGTCCGCCGTGCCGAAGGAGCATCTGCCGCTGGTGGAGTCGTGCCTGCGGGACGATCCCGGCGCCCGGCCGACGCCCGCGGACGTGGTCGCGGCCGCGGGGCACACCGTGCCCTCGCTGCGCGAAGGTCTGCGCGCGGGGTGGTACGCCCCCGGTGCCCCGGAAGGGCCCGAGTCCGCAGGCGGCGGTGAACGCTGGATGCCGGACCACGATTCGGGGGAGGGGCAGAGCGGGGTCGAGTACGTGGCGCCCATGACGGTCACCGACGTACCCGCGGTCACGCATGTCCCGCAGGCCCCCGCCCCGCCCTCCCGGCGACGGCTGCTGCGGGCCCTGGCGGGCGGTGCGGGCGTCGTGGCGGCCGGGGGTGTCGGCGGGTGGCTGTGGTTGCGGGACTCGTCGGAGGACCCGTCGACGCGAGAGGGACCGGCGGCGGGCGGGCAGGCCTCCACGGGCTCCCCGTCGGGCACGCCCGGTGTCGGCTGGCAGTACAAGGTCCAGGGGCTCGGCGGACGGCGCGGCCCCTGCGCCGCGCTCTCGCCCGACGGCACCCGGGTGTACGTCGGCGGCACGGACGGCTCGCTGCACGCCCTGGACCTGAACGGGCAGACCGTCTGGCGGACCGCGCTGGGTGCCGAGGCCATGTCCCCGCTCGCCACCGCCCACGGCGTGTACTGCCTGCTCGAGGACGACCAGGAGGGCGGCTCCAAGCTGTGCGCGCTCGGCCGGGGCGGCAAGGTCCGCTGGACCAGGACGTTCGCCGCGAACAGCCAGTTCCCGGTGGCCGCGGGCGAACTGATCCTGGTGTCCTACGGCGACGGCTCGGACGCGGGCGGCGTGCGGGCGTACGCCTCCGACGGCAGTGTGCGCTGGTCCACGCCGACCGGGGCGGCGCCCACCGGCGAGCCCACGGTGGCGGACGGCGTGGTGTACGTCGGCACCTTCGGGGACCAGGTGCAGGCGCTGGACGCCAAGAGCGGGAGGCGGCTCTGGGCGACGCCGGCCGGTCTCGACACCGGGCGGCCCGCGCTGGTCGGCGACACGCTGATGGTCGGATCGGGCGGCGAGGAGATGCTGCACGGCATCAGCCGTACGGGCAAGGCCCTGTGGGACTCGAACAACGAGCAGGTGTACGGCAGCCGCTACTTCACGTGCGTGCCCTTCGGCGGCCTGGGCGTCGCCGCGACCGACTACGAACTCGTCGCCCTGGACCCCGCCGACGGATCGACGGTGTGGACCTTCCAGTTCACCGACGAGGGGAGCCAGTACAGCGATCCGACGGTCTCGGGCGACACCGTCTACGTACGCCGGGGCTCGACGCTCTACGGCCTCAACCGGAAGGGCAAGCAGACCTGGCAGAAGCGGGTCGAGGGCGGGGCGTCCATCGGGACCCAGAGGCCGGTCGTCCGGGGCGGCCGCGTCTACGTCGCGACCGCCGACGGGATCACCGTCCTCGGGCTGAAGCCCTAGCTGTCGAGCCCGATCGCGAACGCGGCCTCCATGTCGTGCTGGGAGTACGTGCGGAAGGCGACGTGCGTGTCCGTCGCCTCGACGCCCGGGATCTTGCTGATGCTGCCGGGGATGACCTCGGCGAGGTCCTCGTGCTGCTTCACCCGGACCATGGCGATCAGGTCGTACGTCCCGGTGACGGAGAAGACCTCGGTGACGGATTCCAGCGCGGCGATCCGTTCCGCGATCTCGGGGATCCGGTCCACGCTGGTCTTGATGAGGACGATCGCGGTGATCACGGCTGTTTCTCTCCCTCGGGGGCCGGAGCTTGGGCGGCCTTCACTCTAGTCGCCCGCCCGTCTCCCACCACCGCCCTTCCAAGGCCGCCCTTCGGGCCCTTCCTGTCTCCGAAACGGACCCAGGCGAAGGCGAGGCCCAGCCCGAAGCCCACCAGGTGGGCCAGGTATGCCACCCCGGGCCCTTGGCCGGCCCGGCCGGCAGCCAGCCACTGCAGGGCCGCCCAGAAGGGGAGGACCACCCAGGCCGGGAAGCGCAGGGGGAGGAAGAAGAGGAAGGGGAGGAGACTGGTGACGCGGGCTCCGGGGAACAGGTACAGGAACGCGCCGAGGACCGCGGAGATCGCCCCGGAGGCGCCGACCAGGGACTGCTCGGAGTCAGCGTTGGCGGCCGCGTAGCCCAGCAGGGCGAGGTAGCCGCAGCCGACGTAGAAGAGGATGAACTGGACACGGCCCATCCGTTCCTCGGTCATCACGCCGAAGACATAGAGGAAGAGCATGTTGCCCAGCAGGTGCACCCAGCTCCCGTGGATGAACAGAGCCGTGGCCGGGGTGAGGGCGGCCCGGGGGGAGCCCTCGAAGAGCTCCGCGGGGACCACGCCCCAGCGGTGGAAGTAGGCCCGCTGGGCGGCGAGCAGCGCGTCGCCGGAGCCGTACGCCGGATTGAAGCCCGCGGCCGGGCCGATCACGAAGATCAGGCAGCACAGCGCGATCAGTCCGTATGTCACCGGCGCCGGCCCCCGCAGGGCCCTGCTCGCCCTGCGGACCGACACGCTCCAGTTGCTGATCATGGATACAGAGCATGACGTAACCGGACGCAACGGAACAGAGCGCCTCGCCGCCGCGGACGGCCGAGCGGCGAGTACCCGCCAGGCCGTAGGGTAACGAGCCACACGCACCGGGGAGGCGCCCGGCGCGTCGCGGACAATAGAAGGCCTAGAAGGAAAGAGCTCAGTCACGATGACGGTTCCCCTGCCGACCGCTGCGACGCGGTGGCGCTGCACCCTCTGCGGCAACCTCACGCGCTTCGACGTGACCCGCTCGTCGAAGGTCGTCGAGTACGTCCACCTCGACCTGGCCGGTGAGCCGAAGGTCGAGGAGCGCGAGGTGGTCAGTGAGACCATCGAGTCGGTGCGGTGCCGCTGGTGCAACGCCGTGGACCAGGTGGAACTCGTGGACAGGCCGGGCGCCGGCTCCTGAGGGGAGCGGCCCCCGTACAGGTAATGGGGTGTGACGGATGGTGGAGACCGCAGGCGGGGGGCCGGGCGACGGCGCCGCCGAGGTGCTCGACCGTCCGCTGCCCGACGGCGTGCGCCGCAGGGTCGTACAGATCGTCTCGGACGGCTTCGGCGGGCTGACCGTCGGCGAGCTGCCCGCACAGCTCAGACAGTACGCCCGTTTCGCGCCGAACAGGCGGGCCAAGTTCGCGGGAAATGCGATGGCGGCCGCCCTGGAGACCGATCCGCTGTTCCGGCAGCGCATCGCGGAGAAGTTCAGAGAGGCGCAGCCGGAGCTGTCCGGTGCTCTCGACTCGGCTTCGCCGCCCCCGGCCGCGGACCCGCTGGACGTGGCGGCCGCGGCCTATGTGCTGCGGCCCACCGGCTGGGTGAAGCTCGTGACCGCGGCCGGCGAGGAGGCCCAGCGGGCGGACGCCGAGCGGGCCGACGAGGAGAGCCGCGTCGAGCTGGAGCGGCTGCGCGAGGAGCTCACCCAGACCCGTGAGCAGACCCGGACCGACACCGAGCGGATGCGCACCGAGCTGGACGCGGCGAAGAAGGAAGCCGAATCGCTTCACCGCAAGCTCCGCGCGGCCACCAGCGACGTCAAGCGTGGCGAGGCCGCGCTGCGCAAGCTGCAGGCCGAGATGGAGACCGTACGCGCTGAGGGACATACGCACGTGTCCGCCGCCGAGAGCGAGAGCCGGCGGCTCAAGGCGCGCCTCGGGGAGGCGGAGGCCGCCCTGGAGGCCACGCGCAAGGCGGCACGTGAGGGGCGCAGCGTCGAGGACATGCGCGTCCGGCTGCTCCTGGACACCGTGCTGGACGCGGCCCAAGGGCTGCGCAGAGAGCTGGCGTTGCCGCCGGTCTCCGTACGGCCGGCCGAGACCGTCGATGCGGTCGAACCGGGACGAATGACCCCGAAGGACATCGCCGCGCGGGCGTTGTCCGAAAACGACCCCGCGATTCTCGACCAGCTCCTCGCCCTGCCGCAGGCCCATCTGGTCGTCGACGGCTACAACGTCACCAAGACCGGCTATCCCCAGATGCCCCTGGAGAAGCAGCGGTTGAGGCTCCTCGGTCAGCTCTCGCAGCTCGCCGCGCAGACCGGCGCCGAGGTGACCTGTGTCTTCGACGGGGCCGAGCTGGCCGCGCCGGTGCTGCTCGCGCCGCCGCGCGGGGTGCGGGTGCTGTTCTCCAAGCCGGGGGTCACGGCCGACGAGTTGATCCGTCAGCTGGTGCGCGCCGAGCCGCCCGGCCGTCCGGTCATCGTCGCCTCGACCGACCGGGAGGTCGCCGACGGGGTGGCCCGGGCGGGGGCGCGTCCGGTCGCTTCTGCGGTGCTTCTCAAGCGGCTGTCCTGAAAAGGTCAACGTAGAGGTTTAATGCCCGAATTGACGGAACCGTCACGCAACGTAGCGTCAAGCGGGCGTCACTGCAGGTGAGTTGAGTGTAAAAAATGCAGGGTGTGACGAGATTTATCTCGTGAGGATTTGAACTGATCACAGGAAGGTCACTAGGGTCTGGCTTCGAACCTCCGAGCGGGTGATCACTCAAAAGAAGGAGTTCACCTCCGTGGCGTCCCATCGTCGACCCAAGCAGCCGAGCCGTACGCGCGTGACCGTGCTCACGACCGCAGCCGCTGCTGCCGTGGCCTTCAGCGCCAACGCTGCCAACGCCGCACCGTCCGAGAAGCCGAGCAAGGACGAGGTCAAGGCCAAGGTCGACAAGCTCTACGAGGAGGCCGAGCAGGCCACCGAGAAGCTCAACGGGGCCGAGGAGAAGCAGGAGAAGCTCCAGAAGGAGATCTCCACCATCCAGGACAACGTGGCCCGGGGTCAGGCGGACCTCAACGAGCTGCGCGACTCCATAGGCCTGGCGGCCGCCGCCCAGTACCGCACGGGCAGCATCGACTCCTCCCTCCAGCTCTTCCTGTCGTCGAACCCGGACGACTACCTGGACAAGGCGTCCACCGCGGACCAGCTGAGCTCCCAGCAGGTCGAGGCGCTGAAGAAGATCCAGGACAAGCAGCGCGAGCTCGCCCAGGACCGCTCCGAGGCCTCCGAGAAGCTCGAGGACCTCGCGAGCACCCGCACCGAACTGGCCAAGCAGAAGAAGGCCGTCCAGGCCAAGCTCGCCTCGGCGCAGAAGCTCCTCAACTCGCTGACGGCCGCCGAGAAGGCCGCCCTCGCCGCCGCGGACGCCCGCGCCAGCCGTTCGGCCTCCGAGCGCGTGGACCTCGGTGACGCGACCGCCGCCTCCAGCCGGGCCGCCGCCGCTTTCTCGGCCGCCCAGAGCCAGCTCGGCAAGCCGTACGTCTACGGCGCCACCGGCACCGCCTCCTACGACTGCTCGGGCCTGACCTCCTGGTCCTACGCCCAGGCCGGCGTCTCCATCCCGCGCACCTCGCAGGCCCAGGCCAGTGCCGGTACGCGCATCTACTCCCAGTCCGACCTCAAGGTCGGCGACCTGGTGATCTTCTACAGCGACCAGCACCACGTCGGCCTCTACGCCGGCAACGGCCAGGTGCTGCACGCCCCGCGCACCGGCACGGTCGTCCGCTACGAGTCGATCAACAACATGCCGTTCCAGTTCGGCGTCCGGATCTGATTCGGGCGTCGATCGGCGTCGCGAGCCCCCAAGATCGCGACGCCGCACCGCCCGAACGGGCGAATCACGACAACGTGAACTGACCCCACGCCCCGCCCATGACCTGCGTCTAGGGCGGGGCGTCACGTTGTGTGTCCACGGAGGTCTTTGGTGAGCCCCCTGTCACGGGGCTACTGTCTGCCGCGTTTCCCCAACCCGGTGTTGGGGGAGCAGTCCTGTCCGCCAGCGGAAGGAGCGCGGCTTCCCGTGGGGTCTCATCGCCGCCTTGTACCGTCCGGGTTCGACCGGGGCGCCAGTGCCGCGCTCTGCGTCATCTCAGCCGCAGCCGCGGCTCTCGGCGCCGTTCCGGCGTCCGCCGCGCCGCACGACGACACCCGGGTCGAGGTGGACCGCCTCTACGAGGAGGCCGAGAAGGCCACCGAGGCCTTCAACAAGGCCGACGAGCGGGCCGATGCGCTGCGCGAGGAGATCGGCACCGCGCAGGACCGGATCGCCCGGCAGCAGGAGCACATCAACTCCATGCGGGAGACGCTCGGTTCGCTGGCCGGCGCCCAGTACCGCTCCGGCGGCCTCGACCCGTCCCTCGCGCTGCTGTTCTCCGACGACCCGGACGACTACCTCGACAAGGCTGCCGTCCTCGACCGGATCAGCGTCCACCAGGCCGACGAGCTCAAGGACCTCCAGGCGGCCATGCGCGAACTCGCCCAGGAGCGCACCGAGGCGGCCCGGAAGCTCGGCGAGCTGGAGAAGAGCCGCAAGGCGGTCGCCTCCCACAAGAAGAGCGTCGAGAAGAAGCTCGCCAAGGCCCGGCAGCTGCTCAACTCCCTGCCGTCCGACGAGCGAGCCGCCTACGACCGGGCCTCCCGCTCCGGCCGGGAGGAGATGCCCGACCTCGGGAACGCCGCCGCGCCCTCGGGCCGCGCGGCCGCCGCCGTGGCCGCGGCCGGCTCCGCGGTCGGCAAGCCCTACGTCTGGGGCGCCAACGGGCCCAACGGCTTCGACTGTTCGGGCCTCATGCAGTGGTCCTACGCCCAGGCCGGCGTCTCCCTCCCTCGCACCTCGCAGGCCCAGCGCTACGCCGGCCAACAGGTCCCGCTCTCCCAGGCCCAGCCCGGCGACCTGGTCACCTACCGCTCCGACGCCAGCCACGTCGGCATGTACGTGGGCAACGGCCAGGTGATCCACGCCCCCTACCCCGGGGCCCCCGTGCGCTACGACCCGGTGGGCATGATGCCGGGCGCGACGGTCACGAGGGTCTGACGGAGCGCCCGCGCACCCCACGAAGGTCCGGCTCGGCGCCCGTACCCTCCGACGGGCGCCCGACCGTGCGCTCGCGCCCGACACCAGGATCCGACCGTGCGCTCGCGCCCCGCGAGGGACTGACCGGGCGGCCGTGCCCACCACAGGGTCTGACCGTGGGCTCGCGCCCCGCGAGGGATCGACCGGGCGGCCGTGCCCACCACAGGGTCTGACCGTGCGTTCGCGCCCCGCGAGGGATCGACCGGGCGGCCGTGCCCACCACAGGGTCTGACCGTGCGTTCGCACCCCGCGAGGGACTGACCGGGCGGCCGTGCCCACCACAGGGTCTGACCGTGGGCTCGCGCCCCACGAGGGATCGACCGGGCGGCCGTGCCCACCACAGGGTCTGACCGCGCGACCGCACCACCCGTACGATCGGGAACGTGGCTGGTCGTGGGCGGGGCTCGGTGAGCGGAGTTGTGGCGCTCTGTCTGCTGCTCGTCTCCCTGGTCGCGTGCGGCGGGAAGCCGGCCGCCGACAGCGCGAAGGCCGATGTGCAGCAGGTCCTCGACCGGCGGGCGGCCGCGGTCCTCGACCGCGACAAGGCGGCCGTCGGGAAGACGGGTGAGTCGGGCTGGTTCGACGAGCTCAGCGCCGTACCGCTCGCCGCCTGGTCCTACCGCGTCACCGGCTTGCACCGCAGCGGCGACATGGCCACCGCGGACGCCGAACTGCGCTACCAGATCCAGGGATACGACCAGGCCCCCGTCACCGTCGCCCGCACCCTGAGCCTGTCCCTGGACGCGGGCGGGCAGTGGTACGTGACGGACGAGAAGCCCGCCAAGAAGGCCCCGGAGCAGCTGTGGGACCAGGGCGAGGTGCTCGTCGTACGCGGGAAGCACAGCATGGTCCTCGGGGTCGGGCAGCCCGGCGAGGCGCTGCACCGTTTCGCGGACCTCGCGGACAGCGCGGTGCCGGCCGTGTCGGACGTGTGGGGCACCGAGTGGCCCGGGCACGTCGTGGTGCTCGTGCCGAAGTCGCTGGAGGGGATGGCCGGTCTGCTCGGCTCGCCCGCCTCCTCGTACCGCGGGATCGCGGCGGTCACCACCGGCGAGACGGGCGCGCCCGCGCAGGCGCCCGCGGACCGGATCATCGTCAACCCCGACGCGTACGGCCTCCTCGGCACCCTCGGCAAGCAGGTCGTGTTCACCCACGAGACCACCCATGTCGCCACCCGCTCCGACACCTCCGCCGCGACGCCCCTGTGGCTCTCCGAGGGGTTCGCCGACTGGGTCGGCTACCGCGGCACCGGGCGCACCCCGGAGGAGGCCGCGCCGGAGCTCTGGGAGGCGATCACCGAGAGCAGGGTGCCGGCGGCCCTGCCGACCGACGAGGACTTCGGCTTCGGCGGCAGCGCGACCGGCCTCGCGCTGGCCTACGAGGGCGGCTGGATGGCCTGCCGGATGATCGCGGACCGCTGGGGCGAGGAGCGGCTGGTCGAGTTCTACCGGGCCGTGGGCGCGCACAAGAAGCGGCCCGGAGCGGTCGAGGAGGCCCTGGAGAAGGTGCTCGACACCAACCTGGAGGACTTCACCGCGCAGTGGCAGGACTATCTGCGGGTTCAGCTCGACTGATCGAGCTCGGCGATGGCCTCCTTGAGCCACGCGCGTTCCGCCTGCCCGGTCGCCCGCGCCACCCGCAGCATGCCCTGCCGGAACAGGTCGTCCGCCTGCTCCGCGCGCACCGGTTTCCCGGCGTCGTAGAAGAAGCTCGTGGGCGTCTGAAGGAACTCCAGCCGTCGGCGCAGCACCGCGGCCTGCTCCCGGCGGTCCGGCAGGTGTCGTAGGAACGCGAGGACGGTGTTGAAGCGCACCTGGTCCGTGATCTCCGGCTGCTTCGGGTGGCGCAGCCGTGCCAGGAGGTCCTCGCGGCCCTGGTCGGTGAGGGACAGCGTCCGGCGCGGGGCCGCGCTCGTGCCCGGCTCGGTGTGCTGGTCGAGCTTGCCGGCGGTGACCAGGCGGGTGATCGCCGGGTACAGGGCGCCGTCGCTGACCGGTCGGACGTGGCCGCTGAGGGCCTTGATCCGTTCCTTCAACTCGTAGCCGTGCAGCGGCTCTTCGGCCAGGAAGCCCAGGATCGACAGCTCCAGCATGCGGATCGGTTCCTCCTTGCAGGGGTGGTGCCGGCCATGCTACCTCTTATCGAGCTATCTCGTTTAGAGGTAGCTCGTATCGAGGGGATGTGTCGTGAACGCTCACCGCAGGCAGCTCGTCTCGCTCGCCCACCCCGTCTACCTCGAGCTCCTGGCCTCCGTCGCCGCCGGGATCATCAACACCGTCTGGGTCTCCAGGCTCGGCGGCCCGGCCGTCGCCGCCGTCGCCGTGGCGACCAACACCGAGAACGTGCTGCTCGGTGTGGCCCTGGTCTTCGCCTCCGGTACGACCGTCCTGGTGGCGCACGCCAGGGGTGCGCGGGATCCGGGCGCGGTGCGGGCGGCCGTACGCGGAGGGCTGGCGCTGTGGGCGCTGATCACGCCCGTGGTCGTGGCGGGCGGTTTCCTGCTGCGGGAGCCGCTGGCCCGGCTGGTGCTCGGCGGCGAGGGGACCGCGGTGCCGCTCGCGGTCGCCTACTTCACGATCTCGATGCCGGGCATCACCGTCTTCTTCGCCCAGCAGCTCGTCGACGGCATCCTCAAGGGCACCGGCGACACACGGACCCCGATGCGGCTCGCCCTCCTCGCCAACGGGCTGATCCTGGTCTGCGACCCGGTTTTCATCCACTTCCACGGCGTCCAGGGCGCCGCCGCCGCGACGGCGCTGTGCCGGTGCGTGGCGCTCGGGGTGGGGCTGGTCGCCCTGCGCCGGAACAAGCTGCTCCGGGAGTGCGCGGGTGTGCGGCCCGCTGTCTCGCCGGCCGTCTCACTGCGGCGGACGTTCACCACCGGCCTGCCCATGTCCGCCGACTTCACCCTGCGGCAGACCGGCGCACTGGTCCTGGTCGCCGTCGTGGCGCGGCTCGGGGTGACGGCGGTGGCCGCGTACGCGATCGCGTACAAGGTCATGTACGTCGCCACCATGGCCTTCTACGCCGTACGCCAGGCCGCCTCCATCCACACCGCGCACACCCGGGGCACAGGCCGGGACGCGCGGCGGGCGATCGGGCGGCAGGCGGTGCTCGTGTCGGGCACGGCGGGGCTCGCGGCGGCCGTGCTGCTCTTCGTGGCTGCCCCCTGGATCATGGCCGCCTTCGGCGCCGGGCCCGGTGTCGCCCACGAGGGGGTGCTGTTCCTGCGCTGCGTCGGGCCCTATCTGCTGCTCATGGCCTGCTTCATCGCGCTCGGCGGGGTCTTCGAGGGGAGCGGACGCGCGCCGGTGCTGCTGCGCGTGACGGTGCTCGGTACGGCGGTCCAACTGCCGCTGGCGTACGGCCTCACGGGCCTCGGGCTGCCGGGTGTGTGCCTGGCGCTGGCGCTGGCCATGGCGGTGCAGTGCGGGGCGGCGCTGGTGCTGTTCCGGCGGGACCGGAATCAGGAGGAGGCCGAGGCCTTCTTGGCGCGGGCCGCCTGATCCGGGACCGGGGCCGGAACCGGCTTCGGCACCGTTGCGAGCCACAGCCGGCGGGCCGCGAGGACGGTGGCGAGGACCAGCAGGCCGTTGCGCACGAACAGCAGGGTGATGCCGAGCGGGGTGCTGCCCACGACGTCCCCGAACCAGATCGGGAACTCCAGGACCGTCACGAAGCACGCCACCAGCACCAGGACGGCCGGCAGCCCCATCCGGCTCGCCCGGAAGCACACGCAGACCGCGGCCATTCCGACCAGCCACACCATGTACTGGGGGCTGATCACCCGGCTGGTCGTGGTGAACATCAGCACCGCCACGAACGCCGCGTCGGCCATCGTGTGCGCCTCGAACCGGGTGGCCGCGATGCGCCACAGCAGCAGCCAGCCGAAGGCCATGCCGGTCAGGCCGAGCGCGGCCGTGCTGACGATGTTCACCCACGGGCCGAGGAACTCGACCGAGCCGTAGTTGAGCAGCACGGCGCCGTCCCAGCCGTACTGCCGGGCCACGTGGAAGACGAGGGAGCCCAGTGACTCGACCTCGGTGCCGCGGTCGCGCTGGAAGGTGAGGAAGGCGAAGGCGCCGGGCATGGCCACGGCGAAGAGCCCGGCCAGCGCGACGACGGTGGCCACCGCCGAGACCCAGGTGTTGCGCGCGCGGACGCCGACGAGCAGCAGAGCCGGCCACACCTTCAGCATCGCCCCGAGCCCCACCAGCGCTCCCGCCACCCGCGGATGCCGGGCGGCCGCGAACACCGCGGCGACCGCCACCGCGGTCACCATCACGTCGTAGCGGGCGTAGACGGTCGGGCCGAGCAGCGGTACGCCCACCACCCACACCCAGGCGCCGCGCAGCTGCCTGCCCGGACGCAGGCCCGCGTACAGCAGCAGGCTGAGGACGACCAGGTCGGCGACGAAGGCGAGGACGAAGAAGGCCTGGGCGTAGCCGAGGAAGGGCAGCAGGGCGGGGGAGAGGATCGCGAGCGCGGCGGCGGGCGGATACTGCCAGGTCACGTCGTCGAGCGGGAAGGTGCCGGTGCGCAGGACGTCGTACCAGCCCTGGTAGATGACCGACACGTCGCTGGTGACGTCCGGGCCGGGGAAGAGGAACACCTTGAAGACGAACAGCAGCAGCAACAGCCTGGTCACGCCCCAGGTCAGCAGCAGCCCTGTCAGGGACCGCCGCACGGCCGTCGTCTCCACGTGATCCCCTGCCGTTCCGTTCCCGCCTTGAGGGGAACATGATGTCGTCCCCTCCTGTGAGCGTGCCATAAACACGGCCGTTCCCCGCTGTGAGCAGCCCGTTCGGTAGGGTCGGCGGCGATGCACAAGACCCTGATCGTGACGAACGACTTCCCGCCCCGGCCCGGCGGCATCCAGGCCTTCCTGCACAACATGGCGCTACGGCTCGACCCCGAGCGGCTCGTCGTCTACGCCTCCACCTGGAAGCGGAGCCGGGAGGGCGTCGAGGCGACCGCCGCCTTCGACGCCGAGCAGCCGTTCACCGTCGTACGGGACTCCACGACCATGCTGCTGCCGACGCCCGCCGCGACCCGGCGGGCCGTCGGGCTGCTGCGTGAGCACGGGTGCACGTCGGTGTGGTTCGGGGCGGCGGCGCCGCTCGGGCTGATGGCGCCGGCTCTGCGGAGGGCGGGCGCCGAGCGGCTGGTGGCCACGACCCACGGGCACGAGGCGGGGTGGGCCCAACTTCCCGCGGCTCGGGGGCTGTTGCGCCGGATCGGGGAGTCGACGGACACGATCACCTACCTCGGGGAGTACACGCGGTCCCGGATCGCGGGTGCGCTGACGCCGGCGGCGGCCTCGCGGATGGCGCAGCTGCCGCCGGGGGTCGACGAGAAGACCTTCCACCCGGGGTCGGGTGGTGACGAGGTCCGGGCGCGGCTCGGGCTGACCGACCGGCCCGTGGTCGTGTGCGTCTCGCGGCTCGTGCCGCGCAAGGGACAGGACACGCTGATCCTCGCGATGCCCCGGATCCTGGTGGCGGAACCCGACGCCGTACTGCTGATCGTCGGCGGCGGGCCGTACGAGAAGGAACTGCGCAGGCTCGCGCACGAGACCGGCGTAGCCGACTCCGTCCGCTTCACCGGCACGGTCCCCTGGTCCGAGCTGCCCGCCCACTACGGCGCCGGGGACGTCTTCGCGATGCCGTGCCGGACGCGACGGGGCGGGCTCGACGTCGAGGGGCTCGGCATCGTCTACCTGGAGGCCTCGGCGACGGGGCTGCCGGTCGTCGCGGGGGATTCCGGCGGCGCCCCCGACGCGGTCCTCGACGGCGAGACCGGCTGGGTCGTGCGGGGAGGCTCCGTGGAGGAGTCGGCCGAGCGGATCCTCGTCCTCCTCGGGGACGCCGAACTCCGGCACCGAATGGGCGAGCGGGGCCGGGCATGGGTCGAGGAAAAATGGCGGTGGGATCTACTCGCAGAGCGGCTGGAGAAGCTCCTCTTTTAGGGGCGCGGGGCTGTATCGATTTGCGGCTCCGCCGCGTGGGCGCGACCAGCCACATACAACCCGCACCCGCCCGACTGGCGCACCCGGCACCCCAGATGGCGCCCCAAAACCGGCGGAGCCCCTAGGCGGAACCGGAAAATCCGCACATGCTGCGCACATGACAGCAAAACTGATGCAGCGTCAGCTGACGAGACGTCAAATCTTGGGCATGGTGGCCCTCCAGACCGCCGCCGCCTCCGGTCTCACCCGCATCGGTCTCCAGTCGGCACAGGCCGTAGAACCGGCCGCCGTCGACAACGCCCCAGCCATCGTGGTCGGTTCGGGCTACGGCGCCGCCGTAGCCGCCCTCCGCCTCGGCCAGGCAGGCATCCGCACGATCATGATCGAGATGGGCCGGCTCTGGAACACCCCCGGCTCCGACGGCAAGATCTTCTGCTCCACCGCAGCCCCGGACCAGCGCTCCATGTGGTTCCGCACCCGCACCGAGGCGCCGCTGGCCACCTTCCTGTGGCTGGACGTCGTGAACAAGGACATCAGCGCGTACCCCGGGGTCCTGGACCGTGTGCGCTTCGCCAACATGTCCGTGTTCGTGGGGCGCGGAGTGGGTGGCGGCTCGCTGGTCAACGGGTCGATGGCGGTCACGCCCCTGAAGTCGTACTTCGCGGAGCAGTTCCCCACGGTCGACGCCGACGAGATGTACAACACGTACTTCCCGCGCGCCAACTCCATGCTCGGCGTCAACACGATCGACTCCACGTGGTTCGAGTCGACCGAGTGGTACCAGTTCACGCGGGTCTCGCGTAAACACGCCCAGAACACCGGCCTCAAGACCACCTTCGTGCCCAGCGTCTACGACTTCGGCTACATGCAGCGCGAGGCTGCCGGCACGGCGACCAAGTCCGCGCTCGCCCAGGAGGTCATCTACGGCAACAACTACGGGAAGAAGAGCCTCGACAAGACGTACCTCGCCGCCGCGCTCGGTACCGGGAACGTCACCATCAACACGATGGAGCGGGTCAGGGCCATCAGCCGCGCGAGCGACGGGACTTACGTGCTGACCGCCGACCGCATCGACAACACCGGCGCGGTCGTCGAGACCAAGCAGTACAGCTGCACCTACCTCTTCCTCGGCGGCGGCAGCGTCGGCACCACCGAACTCCTCGTCCGGGCACGGGCGACGGGCACGCTCCCGGCGCTGGACGCGAGCGTCGGCGGGGGATGGGGGACCAACGGGAACGTGATGCTGGGCCGCGCCAACCACCTGTGGGACACGGTCGGCGAGAACCAGTCCACGATGCCGGTCATGGGCATCGACGACTGGGCCAACACCGCCAACCCCGTCTTCGCGGAGATCGCCCCGCTGCCCACGGGACTCGAGCACTGGGTGAGCCTCTATCTGGCGATCACGAAGAACCCACAGCGGGCGTCGTTCTCGTACGACAGCGCCACGGACGGCGTGAGGCTCGGCTGGTCGGCCGCGCAGAGCGCGGTGTCGGTGAGCATGGCGAAGAAGCTGTTCGACCGGATCAACTCGGCGAACTCCACCATCTACCGGTACGACCTGTTCGGCTCGTCCAACAAGGTCTTCGCCGATGACTTCACCTACCACCCCCTGGGCGGCTGCGTGTTGGGCAAGGCGACCGACAACTACGGCCGGGTGAAGGGGTATTCGAAGCTGTACGTCACCGACGGCTCGCTCGTGCCCGGCTCGATCGGCGTGAACCCGTTCGTGACGATCACCGCGCTGGCCGAACGGACGATGGCGCGGGTCCTCGTGGAGGACACCGCGCCATGAGCCGTCGTGGGAAAGGGGCTTGCTACTTCTGGTAGATCGCCTCGATCTCGCCCGCGTAGTCCTTCGCCACCACGTTGCGCTTGAGCTTCAGGGACGGCGTCAGGTGGCCCGACTCCTCCGTGAACTGGGAGGACAGAATGCGGAACTTCCGCACCGATTCCGCCTTCGACACCGCGGCGTTGCCGTCGTCGATCGCGGCCTGGATGGCCGCGTTCAGGTCGGCGTCCGCGCTCAGCGACGCCGCGGTGGAGCCCGCGGGCTTGCCGTGCTCGGCGGCCCAACGGCCCAGGAACTCCTCGTCGATGGTGATCAGCGCGCCCACGAACGGCCGCCCGTCACCGACCACCATGCACTCCGCGACCAGCGCGTGCGCGCGGATGCGGTCCTCGATCACGGCCGGGGCGACGTTCTTGCCGCCCGCGGTGACGATGATCTCCTTCTTGCGGCCGGTGATCCGGAGGTAGCCGTCCTCGTCGAGGGTGCCGATGTCACCGGTGTGGAACCAGCCGTCGGTCAGCGCCTCGGCCGTAGCGGCCTCGTTGTTCCAGTAGCCCTTGAACAGGTGCTCGCCGTGCAGCAGTACCTCGCCGTCGTCGGCGATGCGGATCACGGAGCCCGGCAGCGGCTGGCCGACCGTGCCGATCTTCGTCCGGTCCCAGGGGTTGAAGGCGGTGGCGGCGCAGGACTCGGTCAGGCCGTAGCCCTCCAGGACCGTGAAGCCGATGCCGCGGAAGAAGTGGCCCAGGCGCTCGCCCAGCGGGGCGCCGCCGGAGATGGCGTACTCGCCCTTGCCGCCGAGGACCGCGCGCAGCTTGCTGTAGACGAGTTTGTCGAAGGTCCTGTGTTTGATCTTCAGGCCGAGGGACGGGCCCGACGGGGTGTCCAGGGCCTTGCTGTAGGCGATCGCCGTGTCGGCGGCCTTGTCGAAGATCTTGCCCTTGCCGTCCGCCTGCGCCTTGGCGCGCGCCGAGTTGTAGACCTTCTCGAAGACGCGCGGGACGCCGAGGATCAGCGTCGGGCGGAAGGAGGCCAGCTCGTCGGTGAGGTGCTTGATGTCCGGGACCATGCCCAGCTTGATCGGCGCCATCATCGGCGCGATCTGCACGAGCCGCCCGAATACGTGCGCGAGCGGCAGGAAGAGCAGGACCGAGCAGTCGCCCGTGCGGAACAGCGGTCGCAGGCGCTCCACGATGTTCCCGCACTCGGCGAAGAAGCTGCGGTGGGTGAGCACGCAGCCCTTGGGGCGGCCGGTGGTGCCGGACGTGTAGACGATGGTCGCCGGGTCGTCGGCCTTGGCCAGCGAGCTGCGCTCCTCGACCGTCGCGTCGCTGATGTCCTTGCCCGTGCGGCCCAGCTCCTCCAGACCGCCGCCCTCGATCTGCCAGACGTGCTTGAGGGCGGGCAGCCGGTCGCGCACCGACTCGACGGCGGCCGTGTGGCCGTCCAGCTCCACGATGCAGGCGGTGGCGCCCGAGTCGGAGAGGATCCACTGGACCTGCTCCGGCGAGCTGGTCTCGTACACCGGCACGGTGACCGCGCCCGCGCTCCAGATCGCGAAGTCGAGCAGGGTCCACTCGTAGCGGGTGCGCGACATCAGACCCACCCGGTCGCCGGGCTGCACGCCCGAGGCGATGAGCCCCTTGGCCGCGGTGTGCACCTCGGAGAGGAAGACGGTGGCCGTCACGTCCTGCCAGGCGCCGTTCACCTTGCGGGCGATGACGGCGACATCAGGATGCTGCGCGGCGTTTCTCCGGACGATGTCGGTGAGATTGCCGTCCGCAGGGACCTCGTACAAAGCCGGAAGGCTGAACTCGCGCAAGACTGCTGCTCCTCATAGGGCGCCGGCGCCACGACGTTGTGTGATGCGACGGTCCGGTCCAAGACTCGGGCAGGTGCCCGGGATCTCCAGCGGTTTCAGCCACTGGTTGAAATCCTGAGCACGACTGGACTGCCCGGACGTTACCCGCCGGTATGGCGTCTTCGACAGGGGGGTCCGGCGAGATGTTCGCTGCGTCACACAGATTGGTGTTCTTTCGCGCACAGTAGTCCACCCGTTAATTGACTGGCCAGTAACCGCAGGTCCCACCGCCACTGTTCACGTATGCCGCACACGCCTACCCTTGATCGTCATGGCACCCACACCACCCGGAAACCGACGGACACGTGTCCACGTGGTCAGCGACGTACACGGCAACGCCCGTGACCTGGCCGGAGCCGGCGAGGGTGCCGACGCCCTGATCTGTCTGGGCGACCTCGTCCTCTTCCTCGACTACGCCGACCACTCGCGCGGCATCTTCCCCGACCTGTTCGGTGTCGAGAACGCCGACCGCATCGTGGAACTGCGCACCGCCCGCCGCTTCGAGGAGGCCCGGGAGCTCGGTGCCCGGCTGTGGGGCGGCATCGGCGGCGACCGGGCCGCCGCGATCGAGAAGGCGGTGCGCAAGCAGTACGCCGAGATGTTCGCCGCGTTCCCGACACCGACGTACGCGACCTACGGCAATGTCGACATGCCGCCCCTGTGGCCCGAGTACGCCGGACCCGGCACGACCGTGCTGGACGGGGAGCGGGTCGAGATCGGCGGGTGGGTCTTCGGATTCGTCGGCGGGGGCCTCAGGACCCCCATGCGCACCCCCTACGAGATCAGCGACGAGGAGTACGCCGCGAAGATCGAGGCGGTGGGCGAGGTGGACGTGCTCTGCACCCACATCCCGCCGGAGGTCCCGGAACTCGTCTACGACACCGTCGCGCGCCGCTTCGAGCGCGGCAGCCGTGCCCTGCTGGACGCGATCCGCCGCACCCGGCCCCGGTACTCGCTCTTCGGCCACGTCCACCAGCCTCTGGTGAGACGGATGCGGATCGGGGCGACCGAATGCGTGAACGTGGGGCACTTCGCGGGGAGCGGGAAGCCCTGGGCGCTCGAGTGGTGAGCCGGGACGGGCCCTGACGCAGGTGGGGGTGAAGTCGGGCGCCCACGTGCGCGGTAGCCTTCACGCTGCACACACGTGCGCATCCTTGCGCACCGCGCACCCCGAATTACCGGCCCGCATCTGGAGGAGCCACGGCGATGGCGGAACACACCAGCTCGAGCATCACGATCGAGGCGGCACCGGCCGACGTCATGGCGGTGATCGCCGACTTCGCCCGCTACCCGGACTGGACGGGTGAGGTGAAGGAGGCAGAGGTCCTCGCGACCGACGGCCAGGGGCGCGCCGAACAGGTCCGCCTCGTCATGGACGCCGGCGCCATCAAGGACGACCAGGTCCTCGCCTACACCTGGACCGGCGCGAACGAGGTCTCCTGGACCCTGGTCAAGTCCCAGATGCTGCGCTCCCTGGACGGCTCGTACGTCCTGAAGCCGTCGGGTGCGGGGGCGACCGAGGTCACCTACCTGCTGACCGTCGACGTCAAGATCCCCATGCTCGGCATGATCAAGCGCAAGGCCGAGAAGGTCATCATCGACCGGGCGCTGGCGGGGCTGAAGAAGCGGGTGGAGTCGGGGGAGAAGTAGGAGCACGTTTCGGCGCCGGCCGGTGCATTTCAGCCCGTCCGGCGTTTGAGGACGAGGCCCCTTCAGGGCCGAAAGCGGGGGTCTGGGGGCGCAGCCCCCAGGGACGGGACGGGAAGGGGCGGCGGGGGCGAAAAACTCGGTGGCCCGCACCACCCCCGGATCAGAACCCCGCCGGCTCCGTGTACACCCCCCACTCGTCCCGCAACACCCCGCAGATCTCACCCAGCGTCGCCTCGGCCCGCACCGCATCCAGCATCGGCCCGATCATGTTGCCCCCGGACCGCGCAGCCGCAAGCATCGCGTCGAGCGCGGCCCGCACGGCCACGTCGTCCCGCGCAGCCTTACGCGCCCCCAGCACCCGAACCTGCTCCCGCTCCACCTCATGACTGACCCGCAGAATCTCCAAGTCACCCGTCACGGACCCGTGGTGGACGTTCACCCCCACGACCCTCTTGTCGCCCTTCTCCAGGGATTGCTGGTACTGGAAGGCGGCCTCGGCGATCTCACCGGTGAACCAGCCGTCCTCGATCCCGCGCAGGATCCCGGAGGTGATGGGCCCGATGGGGTGCCGCCCGTCCGGGTGGGCCCTGAGCCCCCGCTCCCTGATCTGCTCGAAGATCTTCTCCGCGTCCGCCTCGATCCGGTCCGTCAGCTGCTCGACGAACCACGAACCACCCAACGGATCGGCCACGTTGGCGACCCCGGTCTCCTCCATCAGCACCTGCTGCGTCCGCAGCGCGATCTCCGCGGCCTGCTCGCTCGGAAGGGCCAGCGTCTCGTCCAGCGCGTTGGTGTGCAGCGAGTTGGTCCCGCCGAGCACCGCCGCGAGCGCCTCGACCGCCGTACGCACGACGTTGTTGTACGGCTGCTGGGCCGTCAGCGAGACCCCGGCGGTCTGGGTGTGGAAGCGCAGCCACTGCGCCTTGTCGGACTCGGCGCCGTAGACATCCCGCATCCACCGCGCCCAGATCCGGCGCGCCGCCCGGAACTTGGCGATCTCCTCGAAGAAGTCGACGTGCGCGTCGAAGAAGAAGGACAGTCCGGGCGCGAAGACGTCGACGTCGAGCCCGCGGGACAGGCCCAGTTCGACGTACCCGAAGCCGTCCGCCAGCGTGTACGCCAGTTCCTGCGCGGCCGTCGAGCCGGCCTCGCGGATGTGGTACCCGGAGACGGACAAGGGCTTGTAGGCGGGGATGCCGGCGGCGCAGTACTCCATCAGGTCGCCGATGAGGCGTAGGTGCGGCTCCGGCTGGAAGAGCCACTCCTTCTGCGCGATGTACTCCTTGAAGATGTCGGTCTGGAGCGTGCCGTTGAGCACCCCCGGATCCACACCCTGCCGCTCGGCGGCGACGAGATACATGCAGAAGACGGGAACGGCCGGCCCGCTGATGGTCATGGAGGTGGTGACGTCCCCCAGCGGAATGTCCTTGAACAGGACCTCCATGTCGGCGGCCGAGTCGATGGCGACACCACAGTGCCCGACCTCGCCCAGCGAGTGCGGCTCGTCGGAGTCGCGCCCCATGAGCGTCGGCATGTCGAACGCGACGGACAGACCCCCGCCACCGTTGGCGAGGATCTTCTTGTAGCGCTCGTTGGTCTGCTCGGCGTTCCCGAACCCGGCGAACTGCCGGATGGTCCACGTCCGCCCCCGGTAGCCGGTCGGGTACAGCCCGCGCGTGTAGGGGTACTCCCCCGGCCACCCGATCCGCTCGAAGCCCTCGTACTCGTCCCCGGGACGAGGCCCGTACACCGGCTCCACGGGATCCCCGGAGAGCGTGGTGAAGTCGGCCTCACGCTTGCGCGAGGCGTCGTACCGGGCCTGCCAGCGACGGCGGCCCTCTTCGATGGCGTCAGCGTCCATACCACCGAATTTACTTGGACGTCCTAGTAAAGTCGAGGTACTAGGACGTCCAACTAAATATTCACGAGCAACCGCCGCACGCAGACCGTACGGCGGTAGGGGCCTGGCGGGTCAGGCCTTGGCGACCACGGGCGAGCCGTCCGTGAGCTTGCCCTCCAGCTCGTGGCTGATCTTCCGCTCCACGAAGAAGGCGGCCGTCGGGATCGTCCCCGCGAGCAGGACCCACAGCTGCTTGGCGACCGGCCACTTCGCCTTGGAGCCCAGGTCGAAGGCGAAGACCAGGTAGACGACGTACAGCCAGCCGTGTGCGATGGCGATGACGCGGGTGAAGTCCGCGGCACCGTCGATGTCCAGGCCGTACTTGGCGATCATGCTCAGGCACAGCAGGACCAGCAGCACACCGGTGACGTAGGCCAGGACGCGGTAGCGGGTCAGCACGCTCTTCTTCATGGCATCGAGCGTAACCACCCGTTCCGGGGGATCTTGCCCCGGGTCAGCCCTCGCCTCAGCCCCGCCTCAGTCCTCGTCGAAATCGTGCGCGGCCACCCGAAGCGGACGCAGCATCGCGAAGATCTCCGCGCATTCCTCGGCGTCGTAGACCCCGAGACCGAAGTCCATCGCCATCAGGTCGCGGGTGGCGGCCTCGACGGCCTCGCGGCCCTTGTCGGTGATGGAGGCGAGCGTGCCGCGCCCGTCGTTGGGGTTGGGGCGCTTGTCGACCAGGCCGGACTTCACCAGACGGTCGATCGTGTTCGTGACGGACGTCGGGTGCACCATGAGCCGCTCGCCGATCTTCGACATCGGGAGCTCGCCCGCCTTGGAGAAGTTGAGCAGCACCAGCGCCTCGTACCGCGCGAAGGTCAGTCCGTACGGCTTGACCACCGCGTCGACCTCGCCGAGCAGGATCTGGTGGGCGCGCATGATCGAGGTGATCGCGGCCATGGACGGCACGTTTCCCCAGCGCTGCTTCCAGAGCTCGTCGGCGCGGGCGATGGGATCGAAGGGAAGACTGAGCGGCTTCGGCACGGCATCGACCTTACCGGCCGGTCACATCGTGGTCAGCCCCGTCTCGCCTTTCGGCCCCGAGGTCCGCGCGAGGTCCGCCGCACCTCTCCCATGTCCATTCCGGGACGAATAGAACTGCTATGTCACGATTGGTGACCGAACGTCACCTTCGCCAAGGAGCAGCATGTCCCGGCTGATCCACACCCTCGCGGCACTCGCGGTGCTCGGGCTCGCGGCGGGCTGTTCGTCCGCGCCCGGTGTCGACGAGGCCTCCGTCGCCGGCGCCGCCTCGAAGAGCCCCGACCCCGCCTCCCCCTTCTGGGTCGACCCGGCGAGCCCCGCCGCCCAGCAGATCCAGCTGTGGCAGCGGGAGGGCCGTACGCAGGACGCCGAACTGCTGAAGAAGATCGCCGACGAGCCGGCCGCGCTGTGGCCGGCCGGTGAGATCGATCCGGCCCCGGTGATCAAGGCGGCGACCGCCTCGGCGAACGCGGAGGGGCGTACGGCGCTGTTCGTGGCGTACAACATCCCGCACCGGGACTGCGGTCAGCACTCGGCGGGCGGGGCGGCCGACGGGGACGCCTACCGGGCCTGGATCGGGAAGTTCGCGGACGCGCTCGCGGATGCCAAGGCCCTGGTGATCCTGGAGCCGGACGCCGTCGCGCACATCGTGGACGGCTGCACGCCCGCCGAGTCCGCGCCCGAGCGCGAGCAGCTGCTGGGCGAGGCGATCGCCCGGCTCAAGCAGCAGCCGAACACCAAGGTGTACCTGGATGCGGGGAACCCGGCCTGGATCCGGGATCCCCGGAAGCTGGTCGACCCCCTGAAGCGGTCCGGCATCGCCGGCGCCGACGGCTTCTCCCTCAACGTCTCCAACTTCCAGACGGACGCGGCCACCAAGAAGTACGGCCTCCAGCTCTCCGGCGACCTCGACGGCAAGCACTTCGTCATCGACAGCAGCCGCAACGGGAACGGCCCGCTGCCGGGCGTGTGGTGCAACCCGCCCGGGCGGGCGCTGGGCACCCACCCGACGACCGACACCGGCGTGCCCGCCCTGGACGCCTATCTGTGGATCAAGCGGCCCGGGGAGTCGGACGGCACCTGCGAGGGCGGGCCGAACGCCGGGCAGTGGTGGCCGGAGTACGCCCTGGGACTGGCGAGCAACGCCCAGGGCTGATCCGTCACTTGACCTGGATCCACTTGGCCTCCGACGGCGTGCCGTCCGCGTCCGTTACGAACAGCATGTACCAGCCGGGCGGCACCAGGGCCGGGTCCTTCGGCACCTCGACGGTGACCGAGCGCGCGTCCTTGGTCAGGCCGAGTTCGATGGAGCGCTGCTCGACGTCGGTCGTGTGCGTCACCGCGCTGGGCCGCATGAGGCGGGCCTTGGAGATGCGCCCGGGGTGGTCGGTGCGGTAGGTCGCGCGGCGGTCCGCGCCGAGGACCTCCGAACCGTCCCGCAGTACGGGCCTGTTGGCGCCGTTCTTGTGCAGGGCGGGCGGGGTGAAGATCTCCATGCGCTGCTCGAAGTGGCCGAGCTTGGTGTTCTGCTGGTCGTCGAAGAGCGGGTCGGAGCCGAAGGTGGCGACCCGGCCGTCGGGCAGCAGCAGCGCCTCGGAGTGGTAGTTGCGGCCGACCGTCGGGGACGCGGCCTCGTGGAAGGCGTTGCCCTTCGGGTCGTAGAACTGCGCCTTGAGGATGTTGCTGGCGCTGCGGCCGCGGTAGTCCTCGGAGCCGTTCGCGGTGAACACGGTGTCGTCCGGCATGATCACGCTGTTCAGGTACCGCGTGCCTTGCGGGAGGTTGGGGCCGTCCTCGAAGACGGGGTTGTCCTTCTTCAGGTCGACGACGGCCGTGCGCGGGGTCGACTTCTTGGACTCGCCGACGCCTCCGCCGCCCATGATCATGACCTTCTGGTCCTGGGCCGGCGGCAGGAGGAGGGAGGCCGAGGTCTCCGTCTCGGCGGGGTCGCGCAGGCCCGGGACCTTCTCGAAGGTGTTGTTCTTCAGGTCCCACAGGCCCGGTTCGCGGCCCATCTCGGCAGGTCCGTAACCGGCGTTGGAGGCCGGGTAGAAGAGCTTGCCGCCCTTGGTGAGGAAGAGGGCGGGGTAGGTGGGGAAGTAGCGCTTGGGTCCGCGTGACCACTTCTTGGTCTTCGGGTCGTAGATCTCGTTGTCTCCGGGGTCGATCACACCGACGTCGTCGAGGCCGGAGACGGCGAGGACACGGCCGTCCTCGAGGCCGACGAGGGTCGGGTACCAGCGGGCCTTGTCCATCGGGTCGACGGGGATGTACCGCTCGGCGACCGGGTCGAACTCGTAGGCGGCTCGGATCCCCTGGAAGTCCTGCTTGTCCATGGTGATCTTCTCGGAGAGGCCGTACGTGTTGTCCGCGTCCTTGCCGGTCAGGCCCACGACCTCGTACTGGGCCTGCTTCTCGGTGACGGACATCGGGCCCTTCTCGGTGGCCTCCACGAAGACGCGGGCCTCGCTCGCGGTGACCTTGGTCTGCCAGGGCTGCATCACACCGCGCCTGTTGTACGTCACCTTGTGGGTGCGCTTGGCCTTCGGGACGGTGACGTCGAACTTGGTGACGTACTCGACGCCGGCGGGCGAGCGGAAGCGGGTGCCCTTCTTCAGGAACATGGCCTTGTCGGGGCTCTCGTTCTTGACCCGCATACCGCCGCCGGCCCGGTCGACCTCGCCGTCGAGCAGCTCATAGCGGGCGGTGCCGCCGGCCACGAGGAGGCGGCCGTCGGGGAGTTGGGCGTGTCCCGAGCAGAAGAAGTCGTCGGGGGTGGGGATCTTCTTGAAGGTATTCGCCGTGGGGTCCCAGAGGACGGTGTCGAAGGAGCCCTCGTCGAACTTCTTCTTCTCGTTCCCGGAGCCTGCAACGATCAGCACCTTGCCGGTGTGCAGGAGCGCCGCGTGGATGGCGTTGGTGCGGTACTCCTCCGGGATGTCGATGTGGTTCCAACTGCCGTATTTCGCCTGGTACTCGGGCCGCGAGATCTCGTACGCGTGGTACTTCTCGCCGGCGAAGTCGAGCGCGGCCGGGGCGTTGAGGCCGGCCAGGATCGCGATGCCGCCGATGCCGAGGAGGGTCTTCTTGGTTTTCTGGGACGGCTGATAGGCCATGGCCTAGTTGCCCCCTGTCGTGGAGCCGGAGACGGGAGAGGTGGTGGCGGCGGCGAGGGCGGGTTCGGTGCTGTCGACTCGTGGGGCCGCGTGCGGCTGTCGTTCCCGGCGCTCCCTCAGGAGCGTGGAGGCCCACACGCCGACCGGGGCGAGGGAGATCACCATCGCCAGGACCGCCCAGGTGCGCATGGCCACATGGGTGTGGTCGAGGGCGACCGAGGCGGCGAGCGAGGTCGCCAGGAGGACCGCCCAGAAGAGGTGGATGCGGAAGGTGAGCAGCCGGTCGGGGCTGGCGTCACGGCCCTTGGGGGTCACGACGAACCGGCTGGGGCGGCGGATCAGTGCCTCGCCGAAGGACTTGAGGTAGATGGGCGCGGAGAGCGCGGACATCGCCATGCCCGCGAGGCCGCCTGAGCCCTCGGGCTCGTGGGGGGAGACGTTGTGGCGGCGGTTCCAGAGGTACAGGCCGATCTGGAGGGCTGCCGCGTCGCTGTAGAGCATCAGCCAGACGGAGGCGGCGACCTGGGTGCCGGAGGCTCCGAACCAGAGGAAGAGGACGCAGCTCAGGATGCCGAGGAACCAGTTGACGGCCGTCATCGGGTAGTAGACGAGCATCATGGTGTACGAGAACAGGCGCCCGGGCGGCATCGTGAAGGTTGCCTTCCAGTACTGCTTGAAGAGCGTCTCGTAGGTCCCTCGCGACCAGCGCATCTGCTGGGTGAAGAAGTCGGTCCAGGAGGCGGGGCCCTCGCCGACCGCGAGGACGTCGGGGGTGTAGACGGACCGCCAGTGGTGCTTCGTCTTCGGGTTGCGGCTCCGGTGGAGCTCGAAGCCGGTGGCCATGTCCTCGGTGATGGAGTCGTAGAGGCCGCCGATCTGTTTGACGGCTGAGATCCGTACGACGTTGTTCGTGCCGACGAACATGGGGGCGCGGTAGCGGTTGCCGGCGCGCTGGATCAGCGCGTGGAAGAGGAACTGCTGGGACTCGGCGGCCTTGGTGACGGGGTTGTGGTAGTTGCCGTAGACCTGCGGTCCTACGACGAAGGCGACGTCCGGGTCGCGGAAGTAACCCATCATCCGCTCAAGGAAGTTGGGGAGCGGGACGTGGTCGGTGTCGACCGAGGCGAAGAAGTCGTACTCGTCGCCGTGCATGGCGATCCAGGCGTTGTAGTTCCCGTGCTTGGTGCGGGCCTTGTGGACGCCCTTGGTCCTGTTCCACTCGGGGACGCCGTGGCGGGTGAAGTGGCGGACGCCGAGCTCGGTGCAGAGCGCCTTGACCTGTTCGTCGTCTCCTTCGTCGAGGAGCCAGACGTCCAGGTGCCCGGTGTGGGTGATCCTCGTGGCGCCTTCGAGGGTGGCGCGGACCATCGCGAAGGGTTCCTTGCCCGGGACGTACGTCGTGAGGAAGGCGACGCGGGTGCCGGGTTCGGGGGTGACGGGGACGGGGTCGCGGGCGACGAGGGTGGCGTGTGCCACGGAGGCGACGTTGACCACCATGAACAGCTCGATCAGGCCGATGGATATCAGCATGACGACGTCGAGGTGGACCATCCACGCGGCGCCGCCCTCGCGCTCCACCCAGTGGGTGGGCCAGACGAGGTAGACGAGCAGGGCGCCGGTGAGCAGGGGCGCGAGGGTCATGAGGAGGACGGCGCGTATTCGGTGGGGCTCTTTGGCGAGGAGCGAGGTGTACTGCACCGTGTACGCCGAGCCGGCCGGCTCCGTGAGCGGTCCGGCCAGTCGGCTGTAGGTGTCGTAGTCGTAGCCCTCCGGCCGCACAGCGCCCTCCAGTTGAGTGAGGAGTGATCGGCGTTCACGGAACGCCGATAACCTCACAAAAGTGGAGATTTACGGGCGTGTCGAACTGGGGGCGTCCAGGTGGGTGTGCCTGCGGCGGCCTGTGCGGGTGTGGTGGGGGTGCGTGTAGCGCGTTCGGTTGTGTGGTGGGTCGGGGCCGTGCCGGGGGTGTCCGTCCTCGGTCGGGCGGTGCTGTCGGCTGGGGCTGTACTCGGTGATGGACGCCCGCCGCTGCGGGCGGACACCCCCCGGCACGTCCCCTTCCCGCCGTACGCGGCTGACGCCCACGCCCACGCCGGGTTGCTCACCGTCGGCGGCTGACGCTCAAGCCCGTGCCGAGTTGCTCACCGTCCGCGGCTGACGCTCAAGCCCGTGCCGAGTTGCTCACCGTCCGCGGCTGACGCTCAAGCCCGTGCCGGGTTGCTCACCGTCCGCGGCTGACGCCCACGCCCACGCCAAGTCCTCGCCTTGCGCGGCTGACGCCCGGCTCCGCACCGGGTCACTCACCATCGGCGGCTACCGCAGCTTGCCTAGGGGCGCGGGGAACTGCGCGACCAGCCCCCACCGACCCGCACCCGCCCCACAACCTGACCCGGCACCACCAGCGGCGCGCCCCCGCGCGACCAGCCACGACGGCCTCACACGCGCGGCGCCCCCGTCACCGACATCACCAGCGAGTACAGAGAGGTGGTGGCGGTGATGAACAGGCGGTTGTTCTTCGGGCCGCCGAAGGCGATGTTGGAGACGGGCTCGGGCACCCGGAGCCGACCGATGAGCGTGCCGTCGGGGTCGTAGCAGTGCACACCGTCGGCCAGGGCGGCAGCCCACAGACGGCCCTCGTCGTCGAAGCGGATGTTGTCGAAGTGGACGTCGCCGTGGGCCTCGGCGAAGACCTTCCCGTCGGAAAGCGTGCCGTCCTCGCGGACGTCGAAGACGTGGATGCGGGCGGCCCGCGAGTCGGAGACGTACAGCCGCTGCTCGTCGGGGGACAGGATGACGCCGTTGGGCCCGTCGAACCCGTCGGCCGCGAGGTGGACCTCGCCTGTTGCCGGATCGATCCGGTACACGTTGCACGCGCCGATCTCGGACTCGGCCCGGTGGCCCTCGTAGTCGCTGGTGATGCCGAAGTCGGGGTCGGAGAACCAGATCGTGCCGTCGGAACGTACGACGGAGTCGTTCGGGCTGTTGAGACGCTTGCCGTCGTGGTGGGTGGCGAGGACGGTGAGCGTGCCGTCGGGCTCGGTGCGGGTGACTCGGCGGTTGCCCTGTTCGCAGGTGATCAGGCGGCCCTGGCGGTCGACGGTGTTGCCGTTGCTGTGGCCGGCCGGGGTGCGGAAGACGCCGACCGCGCCGGTGGCTTCGTCCCAGCGCAGCATGCGGTCGTTCGGGATGTCGCTCCAGATCAGCTGACGCCAGGCGGGGAGATACAGCGGACCCTCGGCCCAGCGGCAGCCGTCGTACAGGACCTCCAGCCTGCTGTCGCCGTTCGCACAGCGCCCGGTGCGGAAGCGGTCGTCCAGGATCTCGTACAGGCCGTCGGCGGTGTTACCGGACATGGCGTCCCCTCTGAGGCGTCGATCAGGATGTGGTTCGACGTTATGCGGGCACCACCCGGTCGTACGCCGTACCGGGCAAGGCGGTCGATCTGTCGGCCGGTGCCGCGCACGAGCGGGAGCGCAAGCTGCGCGAACGGGGCATCCGGGCCACGGCAGTCGACGTCGACCTCGGCGACGGACTTCGCCGGCGTCCCGGAGATCCAGGAGGCGCATGTCATCGCGGGGAGCGCGGCCGTGCTGGTGAAGGGGCGCCCCGCGACGCCCCGACAGCTCCAGGACGTGTTGCGCCGGCTGTACGCGAGCGACGGCGTGAGCGGGAATCAGGCGACCGTGGTGCTGGAGACGTTCTTCGAGCGGCCGTTGGACGCGGGCTGAGACGCCACGGGAAAACCCCGGCCCACACGGGCCGGGGTCTGTGTCTCCTGAGAACTGGTGCGGCCTAATCCGCGAGATACCGCTCCACCGTCTCCACCTTCGAGGTGAGACCGCCCGTCACTCCGGGGCGGATGTCCGCCTTGAGGACCAGGGACACACGCGGTGCTCGTGCCTCCACGGCGGCCACGGCGCGCTTGACGACGTCCATGACCTCGTCCCACTCGCCCTCGATCGACGTGAACATCGCGTCGGTGCGGTTCGGCAGACCCGACTCGCGCACGATCCGGACGGCGTCGGCGACGTACTCCCCCACCTCTTCGCCGACCCCCAACGGCGTCACGGAGAAGGCGACGATCACGACGCCTTCACCACGCCCTCGCTGCGGGCGCGGGAGGCGATGACCGCGTCCTCGGCCTCGCGCTTGAGCTTGCGCTCGGCGAAGAAGCCGCCGGTGGGCAGCACGGAGAGGATGAAGTAGAGGAGCCCGGTCTTCAGGGACCACTTCGTGCGGTTCCAGGCGTCCGCCCAGAAGATCACGTACAGGATGAAGAGGACGCCGTGGACCATGCCCATCACGGGGACCGCGTTGAAGTCCGTGGTCCGCTTCAGCACCGAGCAGACGAGCAGGAGCAGGAAGGAAACCGCCTCGGGGGCGGAGACCAGGCGGAGTCGGCGGAGGGCGCTGGCGGTCTTGATGTCCACGGGTCACCTTCGGTGGGAGGGACGGTGAGGGTCTGCCGGTTTGTGAACGCAAGCACAAACGTCCGTCCATTGTGACAAACGGTGGGGCGGGGAAGGATCGGGGGGTCAGTCGTCGGCAGCCGGGGAGGGCACGTGCAGTTCGTCTTCTTCATGACGCTGCCGGGGCTGGTCGTGCTCCTCACCGTGCTGGCCTTCGTCGACCAGCTGCTGCTGCGGACCGGGCGGACCGGCGCACTGCCCTGGCGGAACTCTGCCCGGCAGGGGCAGGTCTCCGCGACCGGATTCGAGCAGCTGCACGCCGCCCTCTCGCCGGGCAAGCAGAGCGAGCTCAAGGAGCGGCAGAGTGCGCTGGTGATGCGGGACGACGAGGAGGACGGGGCACCGCCGAGGTCCACGGTCGACCTGACCTCGGGGAAGGCCGTCATACGGCTGCCCAGGGCACGCGGCTGATCCCCTAGGGGCACGATCAGGGTCCCGCTCCACCCACAGGACCTGTTGGCAAGGGCTTGCGACGGCTACCTTCACCACGTGGCGATGTTCCGACTTCAAGGCAGCAAGGTGCTGGCCGTCGACATGACCGGGGACGCCGTAAAGGCGAAGAACGGCTCGATGGTGGCGTACGACGGGCAGATGGCGTTCAAGAAACTGAGCGGCGGCGGTGAGGGGCTCCGGGGGATGGTGACCCGGCGGATCACCGGTGAGCAGATGACCGTGATGGAGGTGTCGGGGCACGGGACGTGCTGGTTCGCGGACCGGGCCTCGGAGATCAACCTCGTGAGTCTCCAGGGGGACAAACTGTTCGTGGAGTCGAGCAATCTGCTCGCGACCGACGCGGGGCTGCGTACGGGGACCAGCTTCACCGGACTGCGTGGGGCCTCGCAGGGCAACGGGCTCTTCACGACGACGGTGGAGGGACACGGGCAGGCGGCGATCATGTCGGACGGGCCCGCGGTCCTGCTGCGGGTGAGACGGCAGTATCCGCTGACCGTCGACCCGGGCGCGTACATCGCGCACCAGGGGAACCTGAGCCAGTCCTTCCAGTCCGGTGTGACGTTCCGCACGTTCATGGGCGAGGGCGGCGGCGAGGCCTTCCAGATCCGCTTCGAGGGCGACGGGCTCGTGTACGTCCAGCCCAGCGAGCGGAACACCGTCGCGGGGGACGTGTGACATGACCTTCCGTGAGATCAACTCGAAGATGGTCGAGGCGACCGTCATGCCCGGGCAGCGGCTGTTCAGCCAGCGCGGCGCGATGCTCGCCTACAAGGGCGAGGTGTCCTTCACACCCAACATCGGGGGCGGCCAGGGCGGCGTCATGTCGATGATCGGGCGCCGGGTGGCCAACGAGGACACTCCGCTGATGACCGTCGAGGGCAGCGGCACCGTCCTCTTCGGCCACGGCGGCCACCACGTCCAGGTCATCAACCTCACCGGTGACACCCTCTGCGTCGAGGCGGACCGTCTGCTCGCCTTCGAGGGCACCCTCCAGCAGGGCACGATGTTCATGGGCTCGCAGGGCGGCGTCATGGGCATGGTGCGGGGCCAGATCAGCGGCCAGGGGCTGTTCACCACCACCCTCAAGGGCCATGGCGCGGTGGCCGTGATGGCCCACGGCGGCGTCTTCGAGATCCCCATCACCCCGCAGCGCCCGGTCCATGTCGACCCGCAGGCCTACGTCGCCCACCACGGCGACGTCCGCAACAAGCTGTCCACCGCGCTGGGCTGGCGCGACATGGTGGGCCGCGGCTCCGGCGAGGCCTTCCAGCTGGAGCTCAGCGGCCACGGCGCGGTCTACGTCCAGGCTTCGGAGGAGAAGCTGTGAGCACCTACCCCGGCGCGGGTCCGACGGTCTTCGACCCCATGACGCTGCCCTCCGACGACAACGTCAACAACTACACCTTCTGCGTGGAGCTCAAGGGGAGCCAGTGGTTCCTGCAGAAGGGGAAGATGATCGCCTACTACGGCCAGATGGACTTCAACGGCATCGGGCACGGCCGACTCGACCGACTTGTCCGTACGTCCTTCCATTCGCCTCTGCACGCCAGTGACTGGGTGGTGGCGGAGGGCTCGGGCAAGATGCTGCTCGCCGACCGGGCCTTCGACGTGAACTCCTACGACCTGGAGAACGGCAACCTGACCATTCGCTCGGGCAATCTGCTCGCTTTTCAGCCAACTCTCGCGCTGAAGCAATCGATCGTGCCGGGATTTCTGACTCTGATCGGAACCGGAAAGTTCGTGGCGGCATCTAACGGCCCGGTGGTGTTCATGGAACCCCCGATCCGGGTGGATCCGCAGGCGCTCGTCGGCTGGGCCGACTGCCCCTCGCCGTGCCATCACTACGACCACGGCTACATGACCGGCCTGATGGGCGGTCTACGTGCGATGACAGGCCTCGGCGGGGCCTCGGGAGAGGAGCACCAGTTCGAGTTCGTGGGGGCCGGCACCGTACTGCTCCAGTCGACCGAGCTCCTCATGGCCGAGCAGGCCACGGGGGCGGTTCCGCAGCAGGCCGGGGTACCCGGCGGCCATGGGGCTCCCACAGGCCATCCACAGCAACCCGGAGCACCGCGCCTTCCCGGACAGCTGGGAGACCTCCAGCGTCGCTTCGGGCTGTGAGCGGTAGTCTGCGGAGTGTGACGTCGAACGTGTGCGCGCCGCCGTCACGCCACCCTCACTAGTTCGCCTTTCAACCTTTTAGGTAGACTTCATTCATGGAGACCGAGACGGCCACGCGCTGGCTGACCGATGCGGAGCAGTGCGCCTGGCGCACCCACCTGGAGGTCAACAGGCTGTTGACGTACCAACTCGAGAAGGACCTGCAGCCGTTCGGCCTGACGATGAACGACTACGAGATCCTGGTCAATCTCTCCGAATCGGAGGGCGTACGGCTGCGGATGAGCGACCTCGCAGCCGCCACCCTCCAGTCCAAGAGCCGGCTCTCGCACCAGATCACCCGCATGGAGAACGCGGACCTGGTCCGGCGCGAGAACTGCGAGTCCGACCGCCGCGGCCTGTTCGCGGTCCTGACCGAGCACGGCATGGAGACGATGAAGAAGGTCGCGCCCCATCATGTGGCGTCTGTGCGGAGGCACTTCATCGATCTGCTGTCCCCCGAGGCCCTGACGGACCTCGACAAGTCCCTGCGGCCCATCGCGGACCACCTCCGCGGGCAGCGCGGGCGTCCGTAGACCCGGACATCATCTAAGCGAGCGGCAGGCGGAGTTCGAACAGGGCTCCGCCTGTCGGCGCGTCCCGGACCGTGAGCGTCCCGCCATGGCGTACGGCCACGTCCCGGGCGATGGCGAGTCCGAGCCCGGCGCCGCCGTCGTCGCGGCTGCGGGCGGCGTCGAGCCGTACGAACCGCTCGAAGATCCGCTCCCGGTCCCCCGCGGGCACGCCGTCCCCGTCGTCGGCGACCTCGACCACGGCCCGGTCGCCCTCCCGCCGTACGGTCACGGTGACCGCCGACCGGGTGTGCCGCTGCGCGTTGTCCAGCAGGTTGGCGAAGACGCGCCCCAACTGCCCCCGGGATCCCGCCACGTCCACGGCCTCGGCTTCAACCGTCACGCCCGCCCTGCCGTCCGCCTGCTCCCCGACCAGCGCGGCGAGGTCGAACCGCACGTCGTTCGGCCGCTCCCCCGCGTCCAGCCGGGCGAGCAGCAGCAGGTCGGCGGCGAGGTGCTGCAGTCGTACGGTGTCCTCCACGGCCCCGTCGAGATCGAGCAACTCGGGGTGTGCGGCGGCCACTTCGAGCTGGGTGCGCAGCGAGGCGATGGGGCTGCGCAGTTCGTGCGAGGCGTCGGCGACGAACCGGCGCTGGCGTTCCACGGAGGTCTCCAGGGCGGCCAGCGTCTCGTTGGTGGTGCGGGCGAGGCGGGCGATCTCGTCGTGCGTGTCCGGCACCGGGACGCGGCGCGCCAGGTCCTCGGAGGCGGTGATCGCGGCCATCTCGCCGCGGATGCCCTCGACCGGGCGCAGGGCGCGGCGGGTGACCAGCCAGGTCACGGCGGCCACGACGCCGAGGAGGAGCGGGAAGCCGATCAGCATGACGGTCGTCGCGGTGCTCACGGCGCCCTGTTCGGCGTCCAGGGAGGCGCCCGCGTAGACGGTGAGCGTGCCCTTGTCCGGGACCTCCACCGTCAGCTCGGCGAATCGGTAGTCGGCGCTGGCGCCGTCGATCGTGGCGGAGCCGTTCGTGAGGGTGCTCTGGTCGCCGATCTCACCGGGTTCGAGGGCGGAGTCGTCGTCGCCCTCGTCGTCATCGGTGTCCTCGCCGCCCGTGCCACCCGTGGGCGCCTGCGGCTGCACCTCGGTGGTGCCCGTGCCGCTGATGGCCTGCATGTCCTCGGTGGCGGCGACCAGTGTGCCGTTCTCGTCGACGACCTGGACGGGCTGCTCGTCATCGTCCAGTTTCAGGTCGCCGTAGGCCGTCCCGGCGGCGAGGTCGGCGGCCACGTTCCGCGCGATGCGCTCCGCCTGGGTCCCCGCCTGGTCGATCAGATTGGACCGAAGCGACAGCAGGACCGCCGTCCCGGCCGCGACCAGCGCCACCGCGACGACCAGGGTCGCGCCGAGCGTCGCCCGGGACCGGACGGAGCCGAACAGGCGCCTCATCTCGCGGCCTCCAGCCGGTAGCCGGCGCCGCGGACCGTCCGGATCAGCTCGGCGCGCAGCTTGCGCCGCAGGGTGCTGACGTACACCTCGACGATGTTCGGGTCGCCGTCGTACGCGAAGTCCCAGACGTGCTCCAGGATCTGGGCCTTGGACACCACCTCGCCGGCCCGCACCACGAGCTGCTCCAGGACGGCGAACTCCTTGGCGGTCAGGGTGACTTCGTCCTCGCCGAGGAAGACCCGGCGGGCGGCGGTGTCGACCCTGAGGTCGCCGGCCTCGAGCACCGGCGACGCCCCGGCCCCCTGTCCGCGCCGCCGCAGCAGGGCCTTGATGCGGGCGACCAGGACGACGTACGAGAAGGGCTTGGTCAGGTAGTCGTCGGCGCCGGTGTCCAGACCCTCGGCCTCGTCGTACTCACCATCCTTGGCGGTGAGCATCAGGATCGGCACGTCGTGGCCGGCGGCGCGCAGGGCCGCACAGACGCGGTAGCCGTTGAGGCCCGGCAGCATGATGTCCAGGATCACCAGGTCGTACGACCCCTCGGTGGCCCGGTGCAGCCCCTCCCGGCCGTCGTGGACGACGTCCACGGCATACCCCTCGGCCGTGAGGCCCTTGGCCAGGGACACAGCGAGGCGTTTCTCGTCTTCCACGATCAGGAGGCGCATGCGTACAGCCTCGCAAAGCGAACCTGAAGACGCCTTCAGGAGGCTTCAGGTCCGCTTCAGCCGGGTTCGGGCAGCGTAGGTCCCGTCGAAAGCGAACGAAGCAGAACGGTTCTGGAGGAACCCTCATGAAGCGGAACATCGTCATCGCCACCCTCACCGCCGCCGCCCTGGCCACCGGTGGCACCGTCGCGGCCTTCGCGGCGGGGGACGACGACGCGACGGCGACGCAGCGTCAGACGAGCACCGGTGCGCAGGTGGTCTCCGACGACGACTCGGTGGACGACTCGGTGGACGACTCGGTGGACGACCGGAGCGACGACGCCACCGAGGACCGTACGGCCGTCCGCAACAGCGACATCACCGCCGCCGACGCCATCGCGGCCGCCCTGAGGCACACGCCGGGCACCGCCGTCTCCGCCGATCTGGACGACGAAGGCGACGACATCGGCACCTGGGACGTGGACGTCGTGAAGAGCGACGGCACCGAGTACAGCGTCGATGTCTCCTCGGACACCGGGAAGGTCCTCAAGGCCCACCGCGAGAACGATGACGACAACGACGGCCGCGAGGACCTGACCGCCCTCAAGGGCGCCAAGGTCGACGTCCGTGAGGCCGCCCTCGCGGCCGCGGCGAAGGGCACGGTCACCGAGGTCGGCCTCGACGACGACAACGGCGCCGTGGCCTGGGGCGTGGAGACCGTGAAGGACACCACGCACGGCGAGTGGAAGGTCGACCTGCAGACCGGCAAGGTCGCCCAGGACCGCGACGACCACGACAACGACGGCGACGACGACTGAGGCAGCCGTCATACGGCGGGCACGGTCTCCCGTTCCGGAGCCGTGCCCCTCGCCATGCCCAGCGCCGCCAGGACGACCGCCGTGCCGGTCACCGCGAAGCACACCCCCACCGGCAGCTGCCCGGCCAGCGCTCCCGCCAGCGCCGTTCCCCCCGTACTTCCGGCGTTGACCGCCGTGTTGACCCAGGCTCCGGCCTGGGTGCGCACCTCGGGGGCCACGGACTCGTCGGCGATGAGATACGCGGTGGTGATGGCGGGCGACACGAAGAACCCGGCCACCGCCATGACCAGCGCCAGGGTGCCCAGGCCCGTGGCGAGTCCCGCACCGATGAGTGCCAGACCCAGACACACCGTCAGCAGGGCCAGCCGGATCCGGGCGGGCACCCGCCAGTTCACCGCACCGTTGAGCATCCCGCCGACCGCGCTTCCGGCGGACAGCGCGGCGAGCACCCATGCCACACTCGCGCCGCCGTGGTGATGCCGCTCGGCGAAGACCACGACCAGCAGGTCGAGCACGCCGAGTCCGAGCCCCACACCCGCGGCGGCGACGACCGGCCGGCCGATCCGGCGCAGCACCCGCTTCGCGCCGCTCCCCCGGCGTGCGGAGGGCCCGGCGGGAGGCACCGCCCGGACCGCCGGCGACACCACGAACCCGGCGGTCCCCGCCACCATCAGGACCGCCCCGGCGACGATGCCGACGGCCGGCGCGGCGAACCCGACGAGCACGCCCACCAGCAACGGCCCCGAGACGAAGAGCAGTTCCTCGGCGACACCGTCGAGGCTGTAGGCCCGCTGCAGCAGGGCCCGGTCCGGGGCGAGCCTTCCCCACACCGCCCGCATGGTCGGGCCGAGCGGCGGCACGCAGGCCCCCGCGAGGGCGGTGAGGGCACCCAGGACGAAGGCCGGTGTGCCCGGACGCCACACGGCCACGGTCAGCAGGCCGAGCAGCAGGGTGTAGGCCAGCAGCAGGGGCATGAGCGCCCGGCGAGGCCCGTAACGGTCGATCAGAGCGGCCCGCGCGGGCGCCAGGAAGACGACGGTGGCGCCGAAGAGCGCCATCACCGTGCCCGCCACCGCGTACGAGCCCGAGGCGCGGGTCACGGCGAGCATCACGGACAGCGGGACGACGCCGTACGACAGCCTGCCGAGCAGCGCGGTGGCGAAGGTACGGCGGGCGTGCGGGATTTGCAGAACGGCGGCATACGAAGGCCGCCTCGAGGTCGCAGACATTGCGAAGTTCCTCTGGGAAGCGGCGCCTTGACGAAGGCGCCGTGGCAGAAAGGACGCCGGATCACCGCTGCCGAAAGGGGCGCGGTGCGGGCATACCTATGCCAAGGAGAGGAACATACGGATCAACGTACCAGCGGGCTCGAGGAGTTGACCAGAGCAGGTCAGCCCTGCGTCAGCCCCGCCACCAGCTCGTCCGCCGCCCGGTACGGGTCCAGCTCACCGGCGACGATCTTCTCCGCGAGGGTGCTCAGCCGGCGGTCGCCGTGCAGGTCGCCGATCCGCTCACGCAGGGCCGTGACGGCGATCGTCTCCACCTCGCGGGCGGCGCGGGAGCGGCGGCGCTCGGCCAGAACGCCGTGCTCCTCCATCCACGCCCGGTGCTTCTCCAGCGCCTCGACGACCTCGTCGATGCCCTCGCTGCGCGCGGCGACCGTCTTGACGATGGGCGGGCGCCAGTCGCCGGGGCCGCGCGATTCGCCGAGGCCCAGCATGTGGTTGAGCTCGCGGGCGGTCGCGTCGGCGCCGTCCCGGTCCGCCTTGTTGACGACGTAGACGTCGCCGATCTCCAGGATTCCGGCCTTGGCCGCCTGGATGCCGTCGCCCATGCCGGGGGCGAGCAGGACGACGGAGGTGTCCGCCTGCGAGGCGATCTCCACCTCCGACTGTCCGACGCCGACCGTCTCGACGAGGATCACGTCGCAGCCGGCCGCGTCCAGGACGCGGATGGCCTGCGGGGCGGACCAGGCGAGGCCGCCCAGGTGGCCTCGGGTCGCCATCGAGCGGATGTAGACGCCCGGGTCGGAGGCGTGCTCCGACATCCGGACGCGGTCGCCGAGAAGAGCGCCGCCCGAGAAGGGTGACGACGGGTCGACGGCCAGAACGCCGACCCGCCTGCCCTGCTTGCGGTACGCGGTCACCAGGGCGGAGGTCGACGTGGACTTGCCGACACCCGGTGATCCGGTGAGGCCGACGACGTACGCATTGCCCGTCAGCGGGGCGAGCGCCGCCATGACCTCCCTGAGCTGCGGGGACGCCCCCTCCACCAGGGAGATCAGCCGAGCCACGGCCCGCGGCCGGCCTTCCCTGGCCTGGGCCACCAGGGTGGAGACGTCCTGCATCACAGCTCCGTTCACCTAGAAGACGTACGAGTGGAAACGTACGAGACCTCAGGCCTTGGGTACCCGCACGATCAGCGCGTCACCCTGACCGCCGCCGCCGCACAGCGCGGCCGCACCCACGCCGCCGCCCCGGCGCTTCAGCTCCAGCGCCAGGTGCAGGACGAGCCTGGCACCGGACATGCCGATCGGGTGGCCCAGGGCGATGGCACCGCCGTTGACGTTCACCCTTTCCGTGGACACCCCGAGGTCCTTGATTGACTGCACCGCCACGGCGGCGAAGGCCTCGTTGATCTCGACCAGGTCGAGGTCGGAGACGTCCAGGCCCTCCTTCTTGAGGGCGTGCAGGATCGCGTTGGACGGCTGGGACTGCAGGGAGTTGTCCGGACCCGCCACGTTGCCGTGGGCGCCGATCTCCGCGATCCACTCGAGGCCGAGCTCCTGCGCCTTGGCCTTGCTCATCACGACCACGGCCGCCGCACCGTCCGAGATCTGCGAGGAGGTGCCGGCGGTGATCGTGCCGTCCCGGGTGAACGCCGGGCGCAGCTTGCCCAGCGACTCGGCCGTGGTCTCGGCGCGGATGCCCTCGTCCTTGCTGAAGACGACGGGCTCGCCCTTGCGCTGCGGGATCTCGACCGGGGTGATCTCGGCCTCGAAGATGCCGTTCTTCTGGGCGGCGGCGGCGCGCTGGTGGGAGAGCGCGGCAATCTCGTCCTGCTCGGGGCGGGCGATGCCGAGGCGCGTGTTGTGCTTCTCCGTGGACTCGCCCATGGCGATGTTCTCGAAGGCGTCGGTCAGACCGTCGTACGCCATCGCGTCGAGCATCTCGATCGCGCCGTACTTGAAGCCCTCGCGGGACTTCGGGAGCAGGTGCGGGGCATTGGTCATGGACTCCTGGCCGCCCGCGACGATCACGTCGAACTCGCCGGCGCGGATCAGCTGGTCGGCCAGCGCGATGGCGTCGAGGCCCGAGAGACAGACCTTGTTGATGGTGAGCGCCGGGACGCTCATCGGGATGCCGGCCTTGACCGCGGCCTGGCGGGCCGGGATCTGCCCCGCCCCGGCCTGCAGCACCTGGCCCATGATGACGTACTGCACCTGGTCGCCGCCGATGCCCGCGCGGTCGAGGGCGGCCTTGATCGCGAAGCCGCCGAGGTCGGCTCCGGAGAACGACTTCAGCGAACCCAGCAGTCGTCCCATGGGCGTCCGAGCGCCCGCGACGATCACTGAGGTACTGCTGTTGGAACCAGACATGAGGTGCGATCCCCTTCCAGCTTGCACAGCCGAGGAGTGAACGAGGGTTTACTTCGAATGTACTGACTGGCACTCCGTGCCGTCATCGGGCTGTCGGTGTGATCGCTGGCACGTTGCGTAACCATCTCCGGAGCGCTGCACTAACAGCATGCTGACGCGAATCGACCACATCGGGATCGCCTGCCACGACCTCGACAAGACCGTGGAGTTCTACCGGGCCACGTATGGCTTCGAGGTGTTCCACTCCGAGGTCAACGAGGAGCAGGGCGTACGCGAGGCCATGCTCAAGATCAACGATACGTCCGACGGAGGCGCTTCCTACCTGCAGCTTCTCGAGCCGACGCGGCCGGATTCGACGGTCGCGAAGTGGCTCGACAAGAACGGCGAGGGCGTCCACCACATCGCTTTCGGTACGGCGGATGTGGACGGCGACGCCGCCGACATCAAGGACAAGGGCGTACGCGTTCTGTACGAGGAGCCGCGACGCGGCTCCATGGGGTCACGGATCACCTTCCTGCACCCAAAGGATTGCCATGGCGTACTGACAGAACTGGTCACTTCGGCGCCTGTTGAGTCACCTGAGCACTGACCCTCGTACATATGGGCCGGTAGGGTTGGGGGCGGTCGCCGCTCGAGCCAGGGTGACCGCTTGCCGGGGTCCGGGTTTCGGGGGACGAGCGTCGGGGCTGCAGCCCATGCTCCGTCGTTGATCTGACACCATTCCCCGGGGGCCCCGTTCGGCGGATGGACGGAGCTCGTATGGAGAGACTTGCGACCAGGGGACGGATGGGACCGCGCAGTGCGGGGCTACGAACGCCAGGAGCGAGAGCCGGCGGCTGACGTCGACCACCTCTCTCGGTTCGAGGCCGAGATGGATCGGCTGAAGACCGAGCGGGAAAAGGCGATTCAGCACGCCGAGGACCTCGGCTACCAGGTCGAGGTGCTGCGCGCCAAGTTGCACGAGGCGCGGCGCACCCTCATGTCCCGACCGGCCTATGACGGCGGGGACATCGGCTATCAGGCCGAACAGCTGCTCCGTAATGCCCAGATCCAGGCCGACCAGCTGCGCCAGGACGCCGAGCGGGAGCTGAGCCAGGCGCGGGCGCAGACCCAGCGCATCCTCCAGGAGCACGCCGAGAACGCGGCCCGGCTCCAGGCGGAGCTGCACCAGGAGGCGGTCACCCGCCGCCAGCAGCTGGACCAGGAGCTGTCCGAGCGCCGGCAGACCGTCGAGTCGCACGTCAACGAGAACGTGGCGTGGGCCGAGCAGCTGCGTGCCCGGTCCGAGTCCCAGGCCCGTCGCCTCCTCGATGAGTCCCGCGCCGAGGCCGAGCAGGCCATGGCCGCCGCCCGCGCGGAGGCCGAGCGGGTCACCACCGAGGCACGGCAGCGGCTGACGACCGACGCCGAGACGGCCCGCTCGGAGGCCGAACAGCTGCTGCGCCGCGCCCGCACGGACGCCGAGCGCCTGCTGAACGCCGCGTCGACGCAGGCCCAGGAGGCCACCGACCACGCCGAGCAGCTGCGCACCTCCACCACCTCCGAGTCGGAGAGCACCCGCCGTCAGGCCACCGAGCTCAGCCGGGCCGCCGAGCAGCGCATGACGGAGGCCGAGGAGGCGCTGCGCAAGGCGCAGTCCGAGGCCGAGAAGCTGCTCACCGAGGCCAAGACGGCCGCCGAGAAGGCGCTCTCCAGCGCCGAGTCGACCAACGAACAGCGCACGCGTACGGCGAAGGAGCAGGTCGCCCGCCTGGTCAGCGAGGCCACCAAGGAGGCCGAGGCCACCAAGGAGACCGCCGAGCAGGTCGTCTCGGACGCCCGCGCGGAGGCCGAGAAGATCGTCGCCGAGGCCGCCGAGAAGGCCCGCACGATCACCGCCGAGGAGAGCGCGACCCAGCTGTCCAAGGCGGCCAAGACCGCCGAGGACGTCCTCAACCGGGCGCAGGAAGACGCGAAGAACACCACCAAGGCGGCCGCCGAGGAGGCCGAGCGGATCCGTCGCGAGGCGGAGACCGAGGCGGACCGGCTGCGGGCCGAGGCGCACGACATCGCCGAGCAGCTCAAGGGCTCGGCGAAGGACGACACCAAGGAGTACCGCGCCAAGACGGTCGAGCTGCAGGAGGAGGCCCGCCGGCTGCGCGGCGAGGCCGAGCAGCTGCGCGCCGACGCGGTCGCCGAGGGCGAGAAGATCCGCGCGGAGGCCCGCAAGGAGGCCGTCCAGCAGATCGAGGAGGCGGCCAAGACCGCCGAGGAGCTGCTGGCCAAGGCCAAGCAGGACGCGGACGAGCTGCGCCAGAAGGCCACGACGGACAGCGAGAAGGTCCGCACCGAGGCCATCGAGCGCGCCACCACGCTGCGCCGGCAGGCCGAGGAGACCCTGGAGCGCACCCGCCAGGAGGCCGAGCGGCACCGCGCGGAGGTCGTCGAGCAGTCCGAGGGCATCAAGGCGGACGCCGAGCAGGCCGCGCGCGAGCTGCACGAGGAGACCGAGCGGGCCATAGAGGCCCGCCGAGCGGAGGCCGCCGGGGAGCTGACCCGGCTGCACACCGAGGCCGAGGAGCGCCTCACCGCTGCCGAGCAGGCACTCACCGACGCCCGCGAGGAGGCCGCGCGGATCCGTCGCGAGGCCGCCGAGGAGACCGAGCGGCTGCGCGCCGAGGCCGCCGAGCGGATCCGCACACTGCAGCAGCAGGCCGAGACGGAGGCCGAACGGCTGCGCAACGAGGCCGCGTCGGACGCGTCCGCCTCCCGCGCGGAGGGCGAGGCCATCGCCGTACGCCTGCGTTCGGAGGCCTCGGCCGAGGCCGAGCAGCTGAAGGCGGAGGCCCAGGACACCGCCGACCGGGTCCGTGCGGAGGCGCAGGCCGCCGCCGAGCGGCTCGCCACGGAGGCGTCCGAGACGCTGGCCGCAGCTCAGGAGGAGGCCAACCGGCGCCGCCGCGAGGCCGAGGACTATCTCGGTACGGCCCGCCACGAGGCCGACCAGGAGCGCGAGCGGGCCCGCGAGCAGAGCGAGGAGCTGCTGGCCTCGGCGCGCAAGCGCGTGGAAGAGGCACAGGTCGAGGCCGTACGGCTGGTCGAGGAGGCCGACCGGCGTGCCAACGAGATGGTGTCGGCCGCCGAGCAGCACGCCCAGCAGGTACGGGACTCGGTCAACGGGCTGCACGAGCAGGCCCAGGAGGAGATCACCGGGCTGCGCTCGGCCGCCGAGCACGCGGCGGACCGCACCCGGCGCGAGGCCCAGGAGGAGTCGGACCGGGTCCGGACCGACGCCTACTCCGAGCGCGAGCGGGCCACCGAGGACGCCAACCGCATCCGGCGCGAGGCGAACGTGGAGACGGACGCCGCCAAGTCGCTTGCCGAGCGCACGGTTTCGGAGGCGATCGAGGAGGCGGAGCGGCTCCGGTCGGAGTCGGTCGAGCACGCCCAGCGGATCCGTACCGAGGCCTCGGACACCATCGCCCAGGCCGACCAGGACGCGTCGCGCACCCGGGCGGACGCCCGTGAGGACGCCAACCGGATCCGGTCGGACGCGGCGACGCAGGCGGACACCCTCATCACCGAGGCGCGTTCGGAGGCGGAGCGGCTCACCACGGAGACGATCACGGACACCGACCGGCTGCGGTCGGAGACGGTCGCCGAGGCCGAGCGGGTGCGTGCCGAGTCGGTCGCCAAGGCGGAGAAGCTGATCGGGGACGCGAGGGGCGACGCGGAGCGGCTGCGGGCCGAGGCCGCCGAGACGGTCGGGTCGGCCCAGCAGCACGCCGAGCGGATCCGCAACGAGTCGGAGCGGGCCAAGGCGGCCGCGGCCACGGAGGCGGAGCGGCTGGTGACCTCCGCGCGCGGGGAGGCCGAGCGCACCCTCGACGAGGCCCGCAAGGAGGCCAACAAGCGGCGCTCCGAGGCGGCCGAGCAGGTCGACACGCTCATCACGGAGACCACGGCCGAGGCGGACAAGCTGCTCACCGAGGCGCAGCAGCAGGCTCTCAAGGCCACCACGGACGCGGAGTCCCAGGCGGACACCATGGTCGGCGCGGCCCGCCACGAAGCCGATCGGCTGGTGTCCGAGGCGACGGTCGAGGGCAACTCGATGGTGGAGAAGGCCCGTACGGACGCGGACGAGCTGCTCGTCGGCGCCCGCCGGGACGCCACCGCGATAAGGGAGCGCGCGGAGGAGCTGCGCGACCGCATCACGTCCGAGATCGAGAACCTGCACGACCGGGCCCGCCGCGAGGCCGCCGAGACGATGAAGTCGACCGGTGACCGCTGCGACGCGCTCATCAAGGCCGCCGAGGAACAGCTGGCGAAAGCGCAGGCCAAGGCCAAGGAACTGGTCTCGGAGGCCAATTCGGAGGCCGGCAAGGTCCGTATCGCCGCCGTCAAGAAGGCCGAGGGTCTCCTCAAAGAGGCCGAGCAGAAGAAGACTTCCCTGGTCAGGGAGGCCGAGGAGCTCAAGGCCGAGGCGATCCGCGAGGCGAAGCGCACGGTCGAGGAGGGCAAGCGCGAGCTGGAGATCCTCGTCCGCCGCCGCGAGGACATCAACGCGGAGATCTCCCGTGTCCAGGACGTCCTGGAGGCGTTGGAATCCTTCGAGGCCCCAGGCGCGGCCAAGGACGGCGGCGTCAAGGCGGGCGCAGCGGTCGGTGCCCCTCGTTCGAGTGGCAAGTCAACAGACAGCTAGTTGACAGGGTGAATTCCGGTGCCATCTGGGGCCTTTGACCAAGTTTTTGGCAAGCCGTCCAAGGGTTAGCCACTCAAAAGGGGTGTCATTCTCCAGATCAAACACGTATCCGCTCGATGACACACCGCTTCGGCCCCTAGGATTCCCCCTATCACCTCACCGGTCTCATTTGACAGGAACCCCATGAGCGACACTTCCCCCTACGGCTTCGAGCTTGTGCGGCGTGGGTACGACCGCGCTCAGGTGGACGAACGGATCTCCAAGCTCGTCTCCGACCGTGACAGCGCTCTCTCCCGCATCACCGCTCTGGAGAAGCGGATCGAGGAACTCCACCTCGAAACGCAGAACGCCCAGGCTCAGGTCACCGACGCCGAACCGTCGTACGCGGGTCTCGGCGCGCGTGTCGAGAAGATCCTCCGCCTCGCCGAGGAGGAGGCCAAGGATCTGCGCGAGGAGGCCCGCCGCGCGGCCGAGCAGCACCGCGAGCTCGCCGAGTCCGCGGCCCAGCAGGTTCGCAACGACGCAGAATCGTTCGCGTCGGAGCGCAAGGCCAAGGCCGAGGACGAAGGCGTCCGGATCGTCGAGAAGGCCAAGAGCGACGCATCCCAGCTGCGCTCCGAAGCCCAGAAGGACGCGCAGTCGAAGCGCGAGGAGGCCGACGCCCTCTTCGAGGAGACCCGTGCGAAGGCCGCGCAGGCCGCCGCCGACTTCGAGACGAACCTCGCCAAGCGCCGCGAGCAGTCCGAGCGGGACCTGGCCTCGCGTCAGCAGAAGGCCGAGAAGCGCCTCGCGGAGATCGAGCACCGCGCGGAGCAGCTGCGTCTCGAGGCCGAGAAGCTGCGCACCGACGCCGAGCGTCGTGCCCGTCAGACCGTCGAGACGGCACAGCGTCAGGCCGAGGACATCGTGGCGGACGCCAACGCCAAGGCCGACCGCATCCGTTCGGAATCCGAGCGCGAGCTCGCGGCGCTGACCAACCGCCGCGACTCGATCAACGCGCAGCTGACGAACGTGCGCGAGATGCTGGCGACGCTCACCGGTGCGGCCGTGGCCGCCGCCGGTTCGCCGGTCGAGGACGAGCCGATCTCCCGTGGGGTTCCGGCTCAGCAGACCCGCTGATCAGTACGGCCGAGGCCCGCATCCCCTGCACAGGGGGGTGCGGGCCTTCGCCATGTCACGAAGGACGTGCCACGAGGGGCAGGAACACGTCGTCCACGATCTCCACCAGCGTCTCCTCCGTCACCAGCTCCCGCCTCAGCAGGATCTCGTGGCGCAGCAGGTCCGCGGGGAGGGTGAGGACCCGTCGGGGAAGGTCGGCCGTGGGGATCTCGCCGCGTTCGGCGGCCCGTTCGACGACGGTCCGCAGCACGCCCCGCATGATGCCGAAGAAGGACGGGCCCACGTCCCTGGCCTCCGCCAGCAGGCCGTGGAGCGTGTCGGGGCCGATCTGCCGCTGCCGGGTCGCGCCCGCCCGCAGCACCTCCAGTACGTCGCCCCGCAGCGTCCCCGTGTCCGGCACCCGGTCGGCGATCGACCCCGTGCGGTGGCGCATGGCGGCGATGATCAGTTCCGCGCGGTTGCTCCAGCGGCGGTAGAGGACCTGCTTGCCGGTCTTCGCCCGGGCCGCGACGCCCTCCATGGTGAGCTTCGCGTAGCCGACCGCTTCCAGCTCCGCCCAGGCCGCGTCCATCAGGTCGGCCTCCAGGACGGCACCACGCCGCCGTGTGGTCTCGCCGGGCATCCGCACACCTCCCTTTAAGAGACCTTGCGTCTCTTACGGCCGTAAGCCTATCGTGCCATTAAGAGACGTAGCGTCTCCAAAGGGAGTCCCATGACCACCACCGCCCGCTCCACCACCAACCGCCTCGACCCCGCCGTCCTCAAGCTCGCCGGCATCCTCGTCCTCGGTGCCCTCGCCCCGCTCCTCGACAGCACGATCGTCTCCATAGCGATCCACACCCTCGGCCATGACCTCAACGCCTCGACGGCGGCCGTGCAGTGGGTGAGTACGGCGTATCTGCTCGCCCTCGCGATGGTCGTGCCGGTCTCGGGGTGGGCGGTGGAGCGGTTCGGCGCCCGCCCGGTCTGGCTGGCCTCGCTGACGCTGTTCCTCGCCGGGTCCATGCTGTGCGGGCTCGCCTGGAACATCGGCTCGCTGGTCGTCTTCCGGGTCGTGCAGGGCATCGGCGGCGGGGTGCTCCTGCCGGTCCTGCAGACGCTCGTCATGCGGGCCGCGGGCGGGCGCAACCTCGGCCGCCTGATGGCCGTGATCACCCTGCCCGCCCTGATCGGGCCGATCCTCGGACCGGTACTCGGCGGTCTGATCGTCGGCCACCTCAGCTGGCGCTGGATCTTCTACGTCAACCTGCCCCTGTGCCTGCTCGCCCTCGCCCTGGCCTGGCGGGGCGTCCCGAAGGACGGCCCCCGCACCGCCCGCCGCCTCGACACGACCGGGCTGCTGCTCCTCTCCCCCGGCCTCGCCGCGCTCGTCTACGGCCTCTCACAGGACGGCCTCGCCCGGGCGACGGCGATCCCCGTGGGCGCCGTACTGGTCGGGGTGTTCGCCGTGCACGCCCTGCGCTCCCCCGCACCCCTCGTCGACCTCCGCGTGTTCCGCGACCACGCCTTCGCCGTCTCCGCGACGCTGATGTTCCTCAACGGCCTCGCCCTGTACGGCGGGATGTTCCTGCTGCCCCTCTACTACCAGCAGGCGCGCGGCGAGAGCGTGATCGCCGCCGGGCTGCTGCTGGCGCCGCAGGGCCTCGGCAGTCTGCTGTCCCGGGCGACGGGACCGCTCACCGACCGCGTCGGCCCCCGCCCGGTCGTCCTCGCGGGCATGCTGCTGTCGGCTCTTGGCACCCTCCCCTTCGCCTTCCGGCACCCCGCGGCCGTGCTCCTCCCCGTCGCCCTCGTCGTCCGGGGCCTCGGGATGAGCGCCGCCAACCTGGCCGTGAACGTCGGCGCCTACCAGGGCCTGAGCCCCGACCGCATCCCGCACGGCAGCACCACGGTCCGGATCGTGCAGCAGCTCGGCGGCTCCTTCGGCACCGCGGTCCTGGCCGCCGTACTGGCACAGGGCCACGGCACCTCGGCCTTCCCGCACGCGTTCCTCTGGTCGACGGCGTTCACGGTTGTTGCCGCTGCCGTCGGTCTCTGTTTGCCCATACGAGTGGCATCCGCCGAAGCCCGCACCTAGCGTGGTCCGCATGATCGAGCTCGAGGGCCTGACGAAGCGGTACGGCGAGAAAGTGGCGGTCAACAACCTGACCTTCACCGTCAGACCGGGCATCGTCACGGGCTTCCTCGGTCCCAACGGCGCCGGCAAGTCGACCACCATGCGCATGCTGCTCGGCCTCGACCGGCCCACCGCCGGCGACGTCCGCATCGACGGCAAGCACTACGACCAGCTCAAGGACCCGCTGACGTACATCGGCGCCCTGCTGGACGCCAAGGCCATGCACGGCGGACGCAGCGCCTTCAACCACCTGCTGTGCCTGGCCCAGAGCAACGGCATCCCGAGGAAGCGGGTGTACCAGGTGCTCGACACGGTCGGCCTCACGGCCGTGGCGAAGAAGAAGGCCAAGGGCTTCTCGCTCGGCATGGGCCAGCGGCTCGGCATCGCGGGCGCGTTGCTCGGCGACCCGCGGATCCTGATGTTCGACGAGCCCGTCAACGGCCTCGACCCCGAGGGCATCCACTGGATCCGCAACCTGATGAAGTCCCTCGCCGCCCAGGGCCGTACGGTCTTCGTCTCGTCGCACCTCATGAGCGAGATGGCCCTCACCGCCGACCACCTCGTCGTCATCGGACAGGGCCGGCTCCTCGCCGACACCTCCATGGCCGACTTCATCACGCAGAACTCGCGGTCCTACGTCCGGATCCGCACCCCCCAGCGCGAGCGGCTGCTCGACGTGCTGCACGGGGCCGGGGTCACCGTCGTGGAGACCGGCAACGGCAGCCTGGAGGTCGACGGCAGCAAGTCCGAGCACATCGGTGAGCTCGCCGCCCAGCACCAGATCGTGCTGCACGAGCTGAGCCCGCAACAGGCCTCCCTGGAGGATGCGTTCATGCAGCTGACCGCGGAGTCGGTCGAGTACCACGCGCACTCCGACACACCTGCCGCACCGCCACCGCAGCCGTGGGGCGACGGCTGGAAGGGGAACTGACCATGGCGGCGATCCAGGTCGTCCGGTCCGAGTGGACCAAGATCCGGTCGGTGGCGTCCACGGTGTGGACGCTCTCCCTCGCCGTGGTCGTCACCATCGCGCTCGGCATGCTGATCTCGGCCCTGTCGAAGAACGAGTTCGACAAGATGAGCCGGAGCGACCAGCTCTCCTTCGACCCGACGTTCATCAGCTTCGCGGGCATGAGCCTCGGTCAGCTCGCGATGATCGTGTTCGGCGTGCTCGTCGTGTCGAACGAGTACAGCACCGGCATGATCCGCACCTCGCTGGCCGCCGTACCGCAGCGCGCCACCTTCCTGGTCAGCAAGATCGCGGTCGCCACCGGCCTCTCGCTCGTCGTCGGCCTCGCCACCAGCTTCGTCGCGTTCTTCCTGGGCCAGGCGATGCTCGGCTCGCACAAGGCGTCGATCGGCGACACGGGCGTGCTGCGCGCGGTGATCGGCGGCGGCCTCTACATGACCCTCATCGCGATGTTCTCGATGGGCGTCGCCGCGATGCTGCGCTCGCCGATGCTGTCGCTCGGCATCCTGATGCCGTTCTTCTTCCTGGTCTCCAACATCCTGGGCAACGTCTCGGCCACCAAGAAGATCGGCCGCTACCTGCCCGACCAGGCCGGCAGCAAGATCATGCAGGTGGTCACCCCGGTCGACGACAGCACTCCGTACGGCCCCTGGGGCGGCCTCGGCATCATGACGCTGTGGGTGGTCGCGGCGCTCGCCGGGGGTTATGTCCTGTTGAAGAAGAGGGACGCGTAGGGCCTGGCGATGTCAGGTGCGGTTCGGCAGCGCCCTATAGGGGCGCGGGGAACTGCGCGACCAGCCCCCACCGGCCCGCAGATGAAACACCGGGCTGCCAGCGGAGCGTCTGCGCTTTGCTTTCATTTGAGCGGAACCGTCAGCGCACCGATAGGCTCCTAACCCTTACGGGGGCGTGTGCCCCGCTGTCCTGAACCTTGCGATGGGTGCGGAGCATGATCGAGGCAGTCGGCCTGACCAAGCGCTACGGCGACAAGACCGCTGTGTACAACCTTTCCTTCCAGGTGCGGCCCGGTGCCGTCACCGGCTTCCTGGGGCCCAACGGCTCCGGCAAGTCGACGACGATGCGGATGATCCTCGGCCTGGACAACCCCACGACGGGGCAGGTGACGATCGGCGGCTACCCGTACCGCAAGCTGCCCAACGCCCCCCGCCAGGTGGGCGCCCTGCTCGACGCCAAGGCCGTGCACGGCGGACGGCACGCGCGCAACCACCTGCTGTGCCTGGCTCAGCTGTCGGGCATCCCGGCCCGCCGGGTGGACGAGGTGCTCGGCGTGGTCGGCCTCCAGGACGTGGCGAAGAAGCGCTCCAAGGGCTTCTCCCTCGGCATGGGCCAGCGGCTCGGCATCGCCGCCGCACTGCTCGGCGACCCTCAGGTTCTGCTGTTCGACGAGCCGGTCAACGGCCTCGACCCCGAGGGCATCCTCTGGGTCCGCAACCTGATGAAGGCGCTCGCCGCGGAGGGACGTACGGTCTTCGTCTCCTCCCACCTCATGAGCGAGATGGCGCTGACCGCCGACCACCTGATCGTCATCGGACGTGGGCAGCTGCTCGCCGACATGAGCATCAAGGACTTCATCTCGGCGAACTCCGCCGACTTCGCGCGCGTGCGGACGCCCGACACCGAGCCCCAGCTGCGCGAGAAGCTGTCGTCCGCGCTCACCGAGGCGGGCGGACACGTACTGCCCGAGCAGGACGGCGGGCTGCGGGTGACGGGACTGCCGCTGCCGCGCATCAGCGACATCGCGCACGACACGGACGTACGCCTGTGGGAGCTGTCGCCGCACCAGGCCTCGCTGGAGGAGGCGTACATGCGGATGACGCAGGGCGCCGTCGACTACCGCTCGACCATCGACCAGAAGGCCGGCCTCCAGCAGCCCATGCCGCCCGGCGCGCAGCCGCCGATGCCGGTGCCCGGGCAGGGCCAGCCCGGCTGGTACGCCCCGCCGCCGCCCCAGCAGGGCGGGCAGCCGTTCGCACCGCCGGTCCCGCAGGGACAGCCGGTGCAGCCGATGCAGCCGCCCGCGAGCCCCTACGGCGCCCCTGCCGGGCCCGGTGCGGGCGCGCCCAACCCGTACGCCGCCCAGGCGCCCGCCGCGCCGCCCGCCGCTCCCGCGGCCCCCGCCTCCGACCTGACCAAGCCCGAGGACGCCCGATGAGCACCCCGCAGCCCCCGATGCCGCAGGCCCCGGCGCCGAACTGGCAGCCGGCGCCCGGACCGTCGTACCCCAGCTACACCTCGCCGATCCCGGTCGTGCGCACGCACCTCGGGCACGCGATCGCCTCGGAGTGGACGAAGATCAGGTCGGTGCGCTCCACGATGTGGACGCTGGGCGTGTTCGTGCTGCTCAACGTCGGCATCGGCCTCGGGACCGCCGCGCTGGTCGCCGCCAACGCGGGCGCGGGCAGCCTGAGGGACGAGAACCCGCTGTCCTTCGGCTTCTTCGGGCTGCTGCTCGGCTGCATGTGCGTCATCACGCTCGGCGTGCTGACCACGGCCTCCGAGTACGGCACCGGCATGATCCGGACCACGGCGGTGGCCTGCCCCTCGCGCGGCCGGGTGCTGACGGCGAAGGCGATCGTGTTCTTCTCGGTCGCGTTCGTGGTCACCCTGGTCTCGGTGCTCGTCGTCGCCCTCGCGGACGTGGCGCTGCTGGACGGCGCCAGGGAAGCGACCGGCGAGGAGTGGCTGAAGGGCACCGTCGGCATCTCGCTCTACATCGCGCTGCTCGGCCTGCTCTCGCTCCTCGTCGGCTCGATCATCCGGCACTCGGCGGGCGCGATCACCATCATGATCGGCCTGGTGCTGGCCCCGCTGGTCATCGCGCTGTTCATGTTCTCGGAGTCCCTGGACAGCCTGCGCCAGGCCCTGTTCGAGTACTCCATCCCGAACCAGCTGAGCGTCTTCTACTCCAACTCGCTCACCGAGTCCGGCCCGTCCGGCTGGGACCCGCTGTGGATCGCGCTGGGCGTGACGGCGGCGGCCTTCGCCGCCGCGTACGCGCTGCTGGAGAAGCGGGACGTCTGAGAGGACCCCTAGAACTTCGGCGCGTTACGGGACCGCTGCACCCGCGAGGTGCGGCGGTCCCGCGCGTTCCAGCAGGCCTTGTGCCAGTGGCGGCGCTCGTCGACACCCGAGTGGTCGGGCCAGGCCACCACGTGCGGGACGCCGTCCGGGATCATCTGGTCGCAGCCCGGGCAGCGGTACGTCTTGCCCTGGGCGCTTGCCCCCGCCACATGGCGGACGTTCCACTCCTCGCCCCGCCAGCTCTCCGCGGACTGGAAGCCGCCGTAGCGGCCCGAACGGTCGTCCTCGGCACTCCCGCCGGCCGAGCCTGACGAACCAGCTCCCTTGGGTCGGTTGCGACGCGGGGACACAGAACACCTCACGGGGCTATACAGGATGCAGGGGCTGTGTCCAGCCTACGCGGCGCGGACCGGGGTAGGCGTGGGGAACCAACCCCCACAAGTCCCCCTCCGGGGGGACCCATTCTGCAGACAATCCGTAAATCTCTTCGCCAGGCCGTGTCCTCGGCACGTGTCAGACGGTTATGCCCTGTGGGGGAGCTCCGTGTCGGGGCCAAGGAAGCAGGAAAAGCACATGCGCGTAGGAAGTTTCGTGTTGGCGGCCCAGTTCCCGGGGCAGGGCCAGGGGGAGGCGCTGCACCGCGCGGTCCGCTCGGCCGAGGTCGCGGAGGAGGCCGGGCTCGACGCGGTCTGGCTGGCCGAGCACCACTTCGTGCCGTACGGCACCTGTCCGTCGGCGATCACCCTGGCCGCGTTACTGCTGGGACGCACCCGGCGCATCCGGGTCGGCACCGCCGTCAGCGTGCTGCCCACCGTCCACCCCGTCGCCCTCGGCGAACAGGCCGCGCTGCTGCACCTGACGAGCGGCGGCCGCTTCTCGCTGGGTGTGGGACGCGGCGGGCCGTGGGTCGACCTGGAGGTGTTCGGCGCGGGCCTGGAGGCGTACGAGAAGGGGTTCCCGGAATCACTCGATCTGTTGGTGCGGTGGCTGCGCGAACCGTCGGTCGCGGCCTCGGGAGAGCGCTTCTCCTTCCGTGAAGTGCCCGTCGTACCGCGGCCGTCGGAGTCGCTGTCGGAGACCGCGGGACCGGAGGTCGTCCTCGCGTGCACGTCGCCGGCGAGCGTACGGCTGGCCGCCGAGCGCGGGCTGCCGATGCTCCTCGGGATGCACATCGGGGACGAAGAAAAGGCCGAGATGGTGTCCCTGTGGCGCAAGCTCGCGCGTGCGGCGGGGCGTTCATCGGAGGAGGTCCTCGGCGCGGCCCATGTCTCGGCGGGCGTCTGCCAGATCGCGGACCGGCGCACCGACGCCGTGGAGACGCTGGTGAAGGCGATGCCGGGCTGGCTGCGGCAGGGGCTCGGCGCCCATGTCACGGTGGACGGCCGCGAGCGCCCGATGCGCGACCCGCTGGCGTACACCGAACTGCTCTGCGGGCTGCACCCGGTGGGCACTCCGCGGCTGTGCGCCGACCGCCTCGCGGCGACCAGCGAGCGGACCGGCATCTCCCGCTTCGCCCTGCTCGTCGAGGGCTCGGGAGACCTGGCTGCCACCGAGGAGAACGTACGACGGCTGGGTGCCGAAGTGCTCCCGCATCTCGGCTGAAAGTGGAACGTCCCTGTCCGGCACGGAGCTTGCCGCCCCAGTACTGATGCACCTCCCGCGTACGGAGCGGCAAGCAAGCGGCGCGCTGCGTCAGCAGTCCCGGAACTCCGGCGACTGGTTCAGCAGCTGACTGCGGACCGAGGTGAAGCGGGTCAGCGTCTCGTCGACCGTGGTGTCCAACGGGAACACCGCCACGCGGTGGCAGTTCTGGAAGGCCAGCCGCACCCCGAAGTGCCGCTGCAGCGCGCCGCGTATCGCGTCACTCGCAAGCGCACGCAGCAGCTGGCCGCGTGCCTGCTCGTCCGGCGGCGGCGTCTGGTTGTCGGCGAACTGGCCGCCGTCCACCTTCAGCTGAGCCACCAGGGAGCTGATCATCTCCCATGCGTAGGGCAGGGAGGTCCGGACGCAGTCGACGAATTCCGCTTCGTCGACCTCGCCTCGCTCGGCCTTCTCGAGTAGGGCCGGTGAGACGTCGAGCGACATGGGTTCTCCTCTCGCACCCCTGTGGACAACAGGGGTTGCCGGACAGATGAGGGAGTTCGCGATACCGAACACGCTCAGTACACGTCTCGCGACCTCCCGTTTACTACGGTAAGCAACGGACGGTGACGGCACCAGGAGAATGCGTACAAAGAGCGTCCTCAATGGGCCCACAATCGGCCACAACTGAACACGGGTCTTCCGGGCCGAATCGCGTGGACATGCGCCCGTCGAGTAGCGTTGCCGACCATGCGTCTCGTCATTGCCCGGTGTTCCGTCGACTACGCGGGCCGGCTCACCGCCCACCTGCCCTCGGCCCCCCGTCTGATCCTGGTGAAGGCGGACGGCAGCGTCTCGATCCACGCGGACGACCGGGCCTACAAGCCCCTGAACTGGATGTCGCCGCCCTGCACGTTGAAGGAGGGTTCGGGCGATGAAGAGGGCGTCTGGACCGTCATCAACAAGGGCGGCGAGAAGCTGATCATCACGATGGAGGAGATCCTCCACGACTCCTCGCACGAACTCGGCGTGGACCCCGGCCTGATCAAGGACGGCGTGGAAGCACACCTTCAGGAGCTCCTCGCCGACCGCATCGACACCCTCGGCGACGGCTACACCCTCATCCGCCGCGAGTACATGACGGCCATCGGTCCGGTCGACATCCTGTGCCGGGACGCCGAGGGCGGGACCGTCGCGGTCGAGATCAAGCGACGCGGCGAGATCGACGGCGTCGAGCAACTCACGCGCTACCTCGAGCTGTTGAACCGCGACCCCCATCTCGCCCCGGTCCGCGGCGTCTTCGCCGCGCAGGAGATCAAGCCGCAGGCCCGCGTCCTCGCGACCGACCGCGGGATCGGCTGCACGGTCCTCGACTACGACGCCCTGCGGGGCATCGAGGACGACAAGCTGCGGTTGTTCTGACGGTCGCTTCCCTACGGCACAGAAGGGCCCGGTCCATCGGATGGACCGGGCCCTTCTGTGCCGAGCGTCAGATCACCGGCTTCGAGCTGCTCGCCGAGGCGGCGTCGCTGCTCTCCGGGGCGCCGGCGGAGCTGCTGGTCTCCGCCGGGGAGGACGAGACGGGGCCACTGGCCGAGTCGGAAGTGGTCGGCGTCGTGTCCGTCGGAGTGACGGTGGGCGTCTCCGTCGGGGTTTCCGTCGGGGTTTCCGTGGGCGTCTCCGTCGGAGTTTCCGTCGGCGGCTTCGACGTCGACGTCGGCGGCTTCGACGTGGGTGTCCTCGTCGGCGACTTGGTCGGCGAACTCGACGAACTGCCGCCCTGCGTCCCGCTCGGGTCGTCGGACGGCTCCGCCGTGTCCGTCGGGGTCGGGTCGTCGGAGGTGCCGTAGGTCCCGTCGGGGCCCGGGTCGGTGGGACGGCTGGTCGCCGTGCCGGTGTCGCCGTTGCCGTCGTCGTTCTTCGGCACGTCGGCGCCCAGGCTGCCGTCGTCCGCGCCCTGGCTGGCCGACGGGTTGACGCCGACCTGGTCGGACGGGTTGTCGGTGTCGGGGTTGGAGGTGGCGCCGAGCGTCACCACCGTGCCGAGCACGGCCACGAGCAGCGCGCCCGCGCCGGCCGCCACCAGGTTGCGCTTGGCGAGACCCTTGAGGCCGCCCCGGGCCTTGCGTGACGGGGCGGGCGACGGCGACGTGGCCCGGTGGACGACGATGGTCTGCGAGTCACCCACGGGCGGCTGCAGCGGCGGGAAGGCCGCGGGCACCCCTCCCGGCGGCGACGCCGACTCCTCGTACCGGGCGTCGGGCACCTCCTCGCCCGCCATGGCGCCGAGGCGGGCCAGTCCGGGCGCGGTGCCGTCGCGGTCGGAGACCAGGGCGAGGGCACGGCGGCCCGCTACGGTGCCGCGCTTGTCGGCGACCGCACCGCGCAGGCCGACGGAGGACTCCAGCTCGGTGCGGGCCCGGTCGAGCTGGCCGCCGCAGAGCGCGAGGATGCCCAGCTCGTGGTGGAAGTAGGCCTGTTCGGAGACCTCGCCGGAGAGCCGGGAGGCCTCGGCACCGGACCGCAGGGCCCGCTCCCAGGCACCCCAGTGGCCGCCCGCTGCGAACGCGGGAGCCGCCGTGCGGGCCAGCTGCACGGTGGCGCTCTCCTCGCCCTCGCCGGGCGCGGTCGTCGTCGGCGCCAGAATGCCGAGGGCGGCGAGCAGGGCGTCCGCCTCGGCGCACACCCGCTCCGGGGTGACCGAGGGATGTCCGGCCCACCAGCCGTAGTGCTGGGCGGCGGCGAGGGCGCGGGCCTCGACACCGTCGCCGTATCCGGCGGCCTCCAGCTGGGTCAGCACACCGGCGGCGAGCCGGTAACGGGAGCCGACCGGGGAGACGAGCCCGCTGTCGGCGAGTTCACCGAGCGCGGCGTCCGCGTGGGTGTCGCCGACCAGCGCGGGCAGATGGGCCTGGTGCGGCACCTCGCCGCCGAGCGCGACGGCGAACCGCAGGGTGGCGCGCGCCGACTCGCTGAGCCGGGCGGCGAGCAGCGGCGCGGGCGCGGCGGCCTCGCCGAGCGCCGGCAGGGGTACGTCCTCACCCTCGTCGGCGTCGGGACCGAAAGGCGCGTCGAGGGGTGCGTCGAAAGGCGCGTCCACGGGCGGCGCGTCCGCGAACACGCCGAACTCGTCGACGGCGCTCGCGTCGGCCCGGAGCCGGTCGCGCTGCCGCAGCAGGGCGCCGGCCTGGACGAAGCGCAGCGGCAGACCCTCGGACTCGAACCAGAGGTCGCCCGCCCAGTTCGACTCCTCCTCGGTGAGGACCCGGCCGACGGCACGCTCCAGGAGCTCCACGCCGTCGCCTCGGTCCAGGCCGCCGAGGAAGACCTCTTCGAGCGCGGAGTCGGCGGACGGGGCGGGCACGTCGGGCGTGGCCGCGATCAGGAAGGCGCACTCGGGAGTCGCGTCGAGGAGCTCGTCGAGGGCGGCACCGCCGAACTCGATGTCGTCGAGGACGACGACCGCACCGATCTCCCGGACGTGGGTGAGCAGCTGGTCCCGGTCGGGGCGGTACAGGGGCGAGTTGTAGACGGCGTAGAAGAGGTCGTAGAGCAGGTCGCTCGCCGTGCGGTGGAAGCCGGTGAGGCGGACCACGCCGTCGGGGGCGAGGTCCGCGCAGTCCTCGGCGACGAGGTCGAGGAGGCTGGTGCGGCCGGTGCCGGCCGCACCGGTGAGGCGTACGGAACGGCCGCGGGCGAGCAGCCGTACGAGACGCTCGCGCTCGTCCTGGCGGGCCAGGAGCGGCAGCGCGCGCCGGGTCGGTCCGGGCGGGACGGGCGGCTTGGCCGCGCGGTCCACCTCGGCACGCTCGGCCGCGCCGAACTTCTCGGGCCGGGCCGGTCGCTCGCCCGGCGGGCAGGCCTCTATCTCGCTGCCGTCGACGGGATTGACGGTGAGCAGGAAGTCGCCGGCGACGAGCTGCACCGTGCGGGCCAGCGCCGGCGCGTGCTGGCCGAAGTCGGGTGTGAGGGGGTCCCTGGGCGGGCGCTGACGGGGCGTACTGCCGTCCCCGTCATGGCCGTACTCCTCGGGTCCCCGGTTGTTCGGGTCCATAGGTTTCAAGCCCCCCAAAAGCGTCTCGTGTGCCGATTGCGGCCCCTCCCGGCCTGTTGCACACCGCGCTGTCGCTTCTGGTCCGGGCCCGCTGGAAGGGAATTAGGCAGCGGGCGACCGAACCCTAAACCTTCGCACAGTATCTACGACAGCCCGGGGTACCGCGCCGTTCGAGACGTCACAGTCTCGTGAGGATTGCGCGCGTCGTGCGTTGCGTGGACGCCTGCCGAGGTCTCCCCCGAAACACGTGACACTTCCGGCGGAAGTGTCACACTCGGGGCAGTGACTCCACCCCGATACCACCCTCGATCGCCAGGATCCGGTGCAGCCGGGTGGCGACCAACAGGCGCTGCATCTGCGGCGGTACGCGACGCAGCACCAGGCGTCGGCCGCAGCGGCCGGCACGTCGGTGCGCCCCCATGATCACCCCGAGTCCGGTGGCGTCCCAGGAGTCCAGCTCGGACAGATCGAGCACCAGGTCGCCGACTCCGTCGTCGACGGCCGAGTGCAGGACCGTACGGGCGTCCGCCGCGCTGCGGACGTCGAGGCGGCCCCCGACGACCAGCTCGGCGTGGTCGCCCCTGATGTACATATGCGCTCCCCGAGAGTGCGTGTCGTACTCCACGAATGTGATGTCCGGTGATGCCACCTCTGACTGCGTTGAGCGGTCATAGGTTGCCGTCCGTAAGCGAACCGATACCGAATTCACCCCCCGGTGTGATGCGCGAGGGGTCTGTGCGGTTTCAGTGCTTGTAGAAGCCCTGCCCGCTCTTGCGCCCGATGTCACCGGCATCCACCATCCGGCGCATCAGCTCAGGCGGCGCGAACTTCTCGTCCTGGGTCTCGGTGTAGATGTTGCCGGTGGCGTGCAGCAGGATGTCGACGCCCGTCAGGTCCGCCGTCGCAAGGGGTCCCATGGCGTGACCGAAGCCCAGCTTGCAGGCGAGGTCGATGTCCTCGGCGGTCGCGACTCCCGACTCGTACAGCTTGGTCGCCTCGACCACGAGGGCGGAGATGAGACGGGTGGTCACGAACCCGGCCACATCCCTGTTCACGACGATGCAGGTCTTGCCGACGGACTCGGCGAACTCCCGCGCGGTGGCGAGGGCTTCGTCGCTCGTCTTGTAGCCGCGGACCAGTTCGACGAGTTGCATCATCGGCACCGGCGAGAAGAAGTGCACACCGACGACCCGTTCGGGGTGCTCGGTGGCCGCCGCGATCTTGGTGATCGGGATGGCGGAGGTGTTGGAGGCGAGCACGGCGTCCGGACGCACGATCTTGTCGAGCGCACGGAAGATCTCGTGCTTGACCTCGAGCTTCTCGAAGACGGCCTCGACGACGATGTCCGCGTCCGCGGCGGCGTCCAGGTCGGTGGTCGCGGTGATCCGGCCGAGGGCGGCGTCGGCGTCGTGCGCCTCCAGCTTGCCCTTGCTCACGAACTTGTCGTACGACGCCTTGATGCCGTCGGTGCCACGCTTGAGTGCCTCGTCCGTGACGTCCCTGAGGACGACGTCCCAGCCCGCCTGCGCGGAGACCTGGGCGATACCGGAACCCATCAAGCCGGCGCCAATGACGGCAAGCTTCCGTGCCACTGTTGCGACTCCCCTTTGCAACGCCTTACACCCTGTTTACGTGCCTCTCCGGCGGACCCTAGCGCTCGTGAGGGGCTGTGTGACCGGTAAGTAATGCGCGTCACGTCTCATCTGACGGACATCACACCGGCATGGGTCATCAGTGGTCTCGTACGGCGTAGTTGAGGACCTTTTCGCTCAACAGCTCCTCGATGTCACCGAGAAGCACGAGCACCTCTCGTGACACTTCGTCCGGATTGTGCCCGGCGATCATCTCACGGCCGACGGTGACGAAACCCGTCTGGTGGACCCGGCAGACCTGACCGGCGATCAGGCCGGGGAGCGGGTCGTGGGAGCGGGTCGCCCGGAGTCACGCCGGTCTCCTCGCGCGGGGTGGCTGCGAGCTGGTCGCGGCTCTCCTGGCCCCGGACGCCTCCCCGATGGCCTCCGTCACAAAGCCGTGCAGCGCACTCATCCACTGCCGCCACCTGCACCAGTCCCGTCCGCGCCCGCTTCGCGCCGCTGTTCGGTGTGCCGGCGCCCGGGCTGCTGCTCCAACTCGGACCGTTCGGGGCGCTGTTCGCGGGTTTCCTGGTCATCGTCGAGAAGGGGCAGGGGGCGATCGAGCGGATGCGGGTCTGTCGTACGCGCCGGCGATGAAGGTCCGCGATGACCCTGGACGCGCTCTCCCACTTCATGCCGTTCCGCTATCCGGTGGACGCGATGCGGGACGCGTACGTCGGCTCGTACGCGACGGATCACCTGCTGTACGGCGTCCTCGTGGCCGTCGCCTTCGCGGGACTCGCCGTGACAGTGGGCACACGCGTGTTCCGGACGGCCGGAGCGTAACTACGCTGGCCATATGGTCAATCTGACGCGCATCTACACCAGGACCGGCGACCAGGGCACCACCGCCCTCGGCGACATGAGCCGGGTCGCCAAGACCGATCTGCGGATCTCCGCGTACGCGGACGCCAACGAGGCGAACGCGGTGATCGGCACGGCGATCGCGCTGGGCGGCCTGGAGGAGGAGATCGTCAAGGTCCTCACCCGCGTCCAGAACGACCTGTTCGACGTGGGCGCGGACCTGTCGACGCCGGTGGTGGAGAACCCGGAGTTCCCGCCGCTGCGGGTCGAGCAGTTCTACGTCGACAAGCTGGAGGCGGACTGCGACCACTTCAACGAGCAGCTGGAGAAGCTCCGCTCCTTCATCCTCCCGGGCGGCACCCCGGGCGCGGCCCTGCTCCACCAGGCCTGCACGGTCGTACGACGGGCCGAGCGCTCGACGTGGGCCGCGCTGGAGGTGCACGGCGAGGCGATGAACCCTCTCACCGCGACCTACCTCAACCGGCTGTCGGACCTGCTGTTCATCCTGGCGCGGACGGCCAACAAGGACGTGGGCGACGTGCTGTGGGTGCCGGGCGGGGAACGCTAGGAAGGCTCCTTCAGTACGCCGTCGGCAGTCAACCGCAGACTCCCCTGCAGGGCCTGGTCGCATGCCGCCCGCGCCATCCGCAGCGTCACGGTGCCGGAGGTGGCCAGCTTCGCGGTGCCCTGCCGGGTGGTGAGGCTCAGGCGGACCTGCGTCCGCCGTTCGTCGAAGTCCTCCGGCAGCCGCACCGACACCCGCCCGGTGCCGCCGTACACGAGCGGCTCCCCGCTGTCGCAGTGGGACGCCACGCACATCCGGTACATGTCCGTCTCGCCGTACGGCAGCTCGTCCGCCTCCCAGGTCACGGAGACCTGGGAGGCGAGGTCGAGCAGCGGGCACGTCCTGGTGTCGCTGCCGCAGGCGGTCAGCCACCAGAGCGCCAGGCCTGCCGCGCCGGTGGTCAGGAGCGGTCGGCTCCGCACGTCGTGTTCCTCCCCGGGTCAATCCCCGAGCCGAAGATCACCCGGGAGGAGGATTATGCGGGACGGCGTACGCCGGCGGCTTCTTCGGCCAGATCAGATACGTCAGCGCGATCAGCCCGTGGATGCCGGCGGCCCGCAGCGCCGCCCACTGGAAGGACCTCAGCGACGACACGTCGCCACTGTCGCCGACGTACCAGACCGCGGCCTGCAGCAGCGTGCAGGCCACGGCCGCGGCCAGCAGCGTACGCAGCCACAGGCGGCCCTCGTGGCGGGCCCGGGCGAGGCCGAAGCGCGGGGGCTTCGGCGGGGACGGGCCGCCGGCCAGGCGGTGGGCGGCGTGGCCGTCCAGCCAACGGATCGTGTAGTGGCCGTAGGCGACGGTGAAACCGATGTAGAGCGCCGCGAGGCCGTGCTCCCAGCTCGGTTCGGCACCGTTCTTCAGGTCGATGGCGGTCACCACGAACAGGACCAGCTCCAGGACCGGCTCGCACAGCAGCAGGACCACGCTCGTGCGACGCCACTTCAGCAGGTAGCGGACGCCCAGGCCCAGCGCCAGCAGCACCCAGAAGCCCACCTCACAGGCGATGATCAACGCGACGATCACGGCTCGCTCCCTTCGGTCACCCTTCCAGGCTCCCGTCGGGATCCGCCCCGCTCGTCGTCGGCGGTGACGAAGTCGCGGTACATCGAAAGATGCAGTCCAGGACCCTTCCCCGGGGGCAGGCGGCCGGGACGCGGGCCGTGTTGGATGGAGCGCATGGCCGTAGCGCTCCCCCGTCCGCATCGTTTCGACGTGTACGTCGCCGTCGGTGGGCTGCTCGGCGGTCTGCTGCTGGTGGGCATCGGGCTGGGCGTGCGGACGTCCGGGGACCCGGTCACGCTCCTCGACGGCCCTTGGCCGGTCCTGGTGCCGTTGTGCGTGATGGCCGGTTGCGAGCTGCTGCGCCGGACCGCGCCGCGCACCGCCCTGCTGACCGGCACGGTCGCGATCACCGCGGACACGCTGACCCAGGGCAACGTGGCCACGGTGCTGATGTTCACCGACCTCGTGTACGCCGCCGTCCTGTACGGCCCGCCCGCCTCCGCCCGCCGTATCCCCTGGATCACCGGGCTGCTCACGGTGGCCGGGATGCTGGTGCCGTTCGCGGTGTGGCGCGACCCGGAGACCCTGCTGATCGGCGTGGTCATCGGCGTCGTCGCGTTCGGGCCCGCGGCCACCGGCTGGATCGTCCGCGACCACCGGGACGCGGCCGTCGCCGCCCGCCTGCGCGCCGAGCAGACGGCGCTCCTCGCCGAGATGGACCGCACCCAGGCGGTCACCGCCGAGCGGGCGCGCATGGCGCGGGAACTGCACGACATGGTCGCCAACCATCTGTCGGCGATCGCCATCCACTCCACGGCCGCGCTCTCCATCGACGACCCGGGCACCTCCAAGGAGGCCCTGTCCGTCATCCGGGAGAACAGCGTGGCCGGCCTGACGGAGATGAGGCGGCTCATCGGCATCCTGCGGGACGCCGGCAGCGACACCGCACCGGCGGCCGCACCCACCCTGGACGGCCTGGCCTCGCTCGTCGAAGGCGCCCGCGCCAACGGCCTCGACATCCGCCTCGACGCCGACCACGGCAGCGTCCCCGCCCCCGTCGAACTCGCCGCCTACCGCATCGTCCAGGAGTCCCTCACCAACGCCCTCAAGCACGCCTGCCCGGGCCGGGTCACCGTCGCCCTCGGCCGCCGTGACGGCGTGCTCGACGTCCGGGTGAGCAGCCCGTACGGCCACCGGGACGGCCCGCGTGCCCCGGGTTCCGGAGCCGGACTGGTCGGCATGCGGGAGCGGGCCGCGCTGCTGGGCGGCACCTTCACCGCCGGTCCCGACGGCGCGCTGTGGGCCGTACGCGCCACCCTTCCCCTCACCGAAGGAGACCCGGAATGATCCGTGTTCTCGTCGCCGAGGACCAGTCCGCCGTCCGCGCCGGGCTCGTCCTCATCCTGCGCAGCGCACCCGACATCGAGGTGGTCGGCGAGGCGGCGGACGGCGAGCAGGCGGTGGCGCTGGCGCGGGAGCTGAGGCCCGATCTCGTCCTGATGGACATTCAGATGCCGCGGGTGGACGGGGTGTCGGCGACCCGGCAGGTCGTCGAGGAGCGCCTGGCCGACGTGCTCGTGCTGACGACCTTCGACCTCGACGAGTACGTGTTCGGGGCGTTGCGGGCCGGTGCTGCCGGGTTCCTGCTGAAGAACACGGAGGCGAAGGACCTGCTGGAGGCCGTGCGGACGGTCGCGCGCGGGGAGGGGCTGATCGCTCCGGCCGTCACCCGCCGCCTGATCGCCGAGTTCGCCGCGAGGCCCGTCCGGGGTACGACCGTCGATCCCGCCGTCCTCGACACCCTCACCCGGCGGGAGCGCGAGGTGCTGTCCTGCCTCGGCGAAGGCCTGTCCAACGCCGGCATCGCGGCCCGCCTCGACATGGCCGAGGCCACCGTGAAGACGCACGTCAGCCGACTGCTGGGGAAGCTCGAACTGCGCAGCCGGGTACAAGCAGCCGTGCTGGCACAGGAGTTGGGCGTCTGAGCCGCACGTCGACAAGTGGTCCAGACCTATTGACCGATGGTCCAGACCTTCCTATCCTCGCGGCACCGTGGGTGTGAAGGCTCAGTCACGCCCCCAACCCCCGACGAGGAGGCGCACCATGCGCTTCAGACACAGAGCCGTGGCCGGATTCGCGACCCTGTTGCTCCCGCTGGCCGCGCTGGTCGGCCTCGCGAGCCCCGCCCAGGCCGCCACGTCCGCCACCGCCGCCTACGCCAAGACCCAGGACTGGGGCACCGGCTTCGAAGGCAAGTGGACGGTCACCAACACCGGTACCACCAGCCTCAGTTCCTGGACGGTCGAGTGGGACTTCCCCTCCGGAACGTCCGTCACCTCCGCCTGGGACGCCGACGTCACGTCCTCCGGCACCCACTGGACCGCCAAGAACAAGTCCTGGAACGGCACCCTCGCCCCCGGCGCCTCCGTCTCCTTCGGCTTCAACGGCACCGGATCCGGCTCCCCCTCCAACTGTCTCCTCAACGGCGGCAGTTGTGACGGCGGCACGGTCCCCGGCGACAGCGCGCCAAGCGCCCCCGGCACCCCCACCGCCTCCGACATCACCGACACCTCGGCCAAGCTGACCTGGAGCGCGGCCACCGACGACAACGGCATCAAGAACTACGACGTCCTGCGCGACGGCACCAAGGTCGCGACGGTGACGACGACGTCGTACACGGACACCGGTCTCACCGCCGGCACGGACTACTCGTACACCGTCCAGGCCCGCGACACCGCCGACCAGACGGGCCCGGTCAGCGGCGCGGTCGCCGTGCACACCACGGGCGGCACCACCGACCCGCCCCCGTCCGGCGACAAGGTCAAGCTCGGCTACTTCACCGAGTGGGGCGTCTACGGCCGCAACTACCACGTCAAGAACCTGGTGACCTCGGGCTCCGCGTCCAAGATCACGCACATCAACTACGCGTTCGGCAACGTCAAGGACGGCAAGTGCACCGTCGACGACACCTACGCCGCCTATGACAAGGCCTACACCGCCGACCAGTCGGTGTCCGGCACGGCTGACACCTGGGACCAGCCGCTGCGCGGCAACTTCAACCAGCTGCGCCAGCTGAAGGCCAAGTACCCGAACATCAAGGTGCTGTACTCCTTCGGCGGCTGGACCTACTCCGGCGGCTTCACCCAGGCCGCGGCCAACCCCGCCGCCTTCGCCGCCTCCTGCAAGGCGGTCGTCGAGGACCCGCGCTGGGCGGACGTCTTCGACGGCATCGACATCGACTGGGAGTACCCGAACGCCTGCGGCCTGACCTGCGACACCAGCGGGGCCGCGGCCTTCAGGACCCTGATGTCGGCGCTGCGTTCGGAGTTCGGGAGCAGCTACCTCGTCACCGCGGCCATCACCGCCGACGGCTCCTCCGGCGGCAAGCTCGACGCTGCCGACTACGGTGGCGCCTCGGCCTCTGTCGACTGGTACAACGTGATGACGTACGACTACTTCGGCGCTTTCGACGCGGACGGCCCGACCGCCCCGCACTCACCACTCACGTCGTACTCCGGCATCCCGACCGCCGGCTTCAACGCGGCCGACGCGATCGCCAAACTGAAGACGAAGGGCGTCGCCTCCACCAAGCTCCTGCTCGGCATCGGCTTCTACGGCCGCGGCTGGACCGGCGTCACCCAGGCCGCCCCCGGCGGCTCGGCGACCGGCGCGGCCCCCGGCACCTACGAGGCGGGCATCGAGGACTACAAGGTGCTCAAGACGTCCTGCCCGGCCACCGGCACGATCGCGGGCACGGCGTACGCCTACTGCGGCAACAACTGGTGGTCCTACGACACCCCGGCCACGATCGCCGGAAAGATGACGTGGGCCGAGAACCAGGGCCTGGGCGGCGCGTTCTTCTGGGAGTTCAGCGGTGACACCAGCGACGGCGAACTGGTGAGCGCGATCAACAGCGGACTGAGCTGACGCCGCGCACGCACTGCGAAGCCGCCGTGGGCAGACCTTCGGGCCGGTCCGCGGCGGCTTGCGTGTGCCCCGCGCGCCCCGGCGCACGCCACCCAGGGTTCTTCGGCCAGCCACGGCCGATCGATCGGCCACGTCCAAAGTCGGACCCGGACCCGGCACGGTCGGCGCCAGCCAGGACGACGGTCAACACCCGGTGTGTCAGGCGACGTTGACGCGCTGACCGGGCGGGGCCGCCTCCAGCCAGGCGAGGAAACCGGTCAGCGCGTCTTCGCTCATGGCGAGTTCGAGTCGCGTGCCCCGGTGCAGACAGGTGAGGATGATCGCGTCGGACAGGAGCGCCAGCTCCTCCTCGCCCTCGGGAAGACGGCGGCCGGCGACCTCGATCGCGGCGCGCTCCAGGACGCGGCGCGGACGGTAGGCGTAGGAGAAGACGCGGTACCACTCGACGCGGTCGCCGTTGTAGCGGGCGACGCCGTAGCTCCAGCCCTTGCCGCTGGTGTCCGTTTTCTCCGGCACGTCCCAGCGCAGGGAACAGTCGAAGGTGCCGCCGGAGCGCTGGATGAGTCTGCGGCGCAGGCCGAAGACGAACAGCCCCAGCACCACCAGGGCCACGACCAATCCGCACACAGTCAGAGCGAGGACCATCGACACCGACCTCCTCGTTCTCCTCGGTTACGGATTTCTCGGTAACGGAATGGAAAAAACACCCGTATCTGCCTCAGCCGCGGCTGGTACCGGATCGCTCCGGTTCCAGCCGCGGCTGAGTGACGTCATCGCACAGCGAGCTGATTCAGCTCGCCGTCGCCGCACGCAGTCGTACGTCCGCGCGGCGCTCGGCGGAGGCGTCGCCCTCCGCCTTCGCGCGCTCGAGCTCGCGCTCAGCGCGCTGGACGTCGATCTCGTCCGACAGCTCGGCGATCTCGGCCAGCAGCGACAGCTTGTTGTCCGCGAACGAGATGAAACCGCCGTGCACCGCGGCGATGACGGTTCCACCATCACTCGTACGGATGGTCACCGGGCCCGACTCCAGCACACCGAGCAGCGGCTGGTGACCGGGCATGACGCCGATGTCGCCGGACGTGGTGCGCGCGACGACAAGGGTGGCCTCGCCGGACCAGACCTCTCGGTCGGCCGCGACCAGCGCGACGTGCAGCTCAGCAGCCAAGGTGGCTCCTCGGGTCACCACCCGGCGGTTCTGCCGGGTGTTGGTTACAAGTCTAGTAGGCGTGAAAGAGGGGGCGGGACGCACCCGCCCCCTCAGTCGAACTCAGGGAGTTCAGGAGACGCCGAGCTCCTTGGCGTTGGCCTTGAGGTCCTCAATGCCACCGCAGAGGAAGAACGCCTGCTCCGGGAAGTGGTCGTAGTCGCCGTCGATGATCGCGTTGAACGCGGTGATCGACTCGTCCAGCGGTACGTCCGACCCGTCGACGCCGGTGAACTGCTTGGCGACGTGGGTGTTCTGGGACAGGAAGCGCTCCACGCGGCGGGCACGCTGGACGACCAGCTTGTCCTCCTCGCCGAGCTCGTCGATGCCGAGGATGGCGATGATGTCCTGGAGGTCCTTGTACTTCTGCAGGACACCCTTGACACGCATGGCGGTGTTGTAGTGGTCCGCCGTGATGTAGCGCGGGTCCAGGATGCGGGACGTGGAGTCCAGCGGGTCCACGGCCGGGTAGATGCCCTTCTCGGAGATCGGACGGGACAGAACCGTCGTCGCGTCGAGGTGGGCGAACGTGGTGGCCGGGGCCGGGTCGGTCAGGTCGTCCGCGGGGACGTAGATCGCCTGCATCGAGGTGATCGAGTGACCACGGGTCGAGGTGATGCGCTCCTGGAGGAGACCCATCTCGTCGGCCAGGTTCGGCTGGTAGCCCACCGCGGAGGGCATCCGGCCGAGCAGGGTCGAGACCTCGGAACCGGCCTGCGTGAAGCGGAAGATGTTGTCGATGAAGAACAGCACGTCCTGCTTCTGCACATCGCGGAAGTACTCCGCCATGGTCAGACCAGCGAGGGCCACGCGCAGACGGGTGCCCGGGGGCTCGTCCATCTGACCGAAGACCAGGGCGGTCTTGTCGATGACGCCCGAGTCGGCCATCTCCTCGATGAGGTCGTTGCCCTCACGGGTGCGCTCGCCGACACCGGCGAACACGGAGACACCGTCGTGGTTGTTGGCGACGCGGTAGATCATCTCCTGGATGAGCACCGTCTTGCCGACGCCGGCACCGCCGAACAGGCCGATCTTTCCACCCTTGACGTACGGGGTGAGAAGGTCGATGACCTTGACGCCGGTCTCGAACATCTCGGTCTTCGACTCGAGCTCGTCGAAGCGCGGGGCCTTGCGGTGGATGGACCAGCGCTCGCCCGAGTACTTCTCGTCGGAGTTCAGCACCTCACCGAGGGTGTTGAACACCTTGCCCTTGGTGAAGTCACCGACGGGCACGGTGATACCGGAGCCCGTGTCGGTCACCGCGGCCTGGCGGACCAGACCGTCGGTGGGCTGCATCGAGATCGTGCGGACCAGGCCGTCACCCAGGTGCTGGGCGACCTCAAGGGTCAGCGTCTTCTTCTCGCCGTCCTTCGCCGGGTCGGCGATCTCGACGTGAAGGGCGTTGTAGATCTCCGGCATGGCGTCGACGGGGAATTCCACGTCGACGACCGGGCCGATGACCCGGGCGACGCGGCCCGTGGCAACGGCCGTCTCAACTGTCGTCGTCATTACCTGTCACTCCCCGCGGTCGCGTCGGCCAGGGCTGCGGAGCCACCGACGATCTCGCTGATTTCCTGGGTGATTTCGGCCTGGCGGGCCGCGTTGGCAAGTCGGGAGAGGCTGGTGATCAGGTCTCCCGCGTTGTCGGTGGCCGACTTCATCGCGCGCCGCGTGGCGGCGTGCTTGGAGGCGGCCGACTGGAGAAGCGCGTTGTAGATACGGCTCTCCACGTAGCGCGGCAGCAGGGCGTCGAGGACGTCCTCCGCCGAGGGCTCGAAGTCGTACAGCGGAAGGATCTCGCCCTGGGGGGCGGCCTCCTTCGCCACGTCTTCGAGGCTGAGCGGCAGCAGACGGTCGTCCAGCGCCGTCTGCGTCATCATCGAGACGAATTCGGTGAAGACGATGTGGAGCTCGTCCACCCCGCCCTCGGCCGTGTCCTTCTCGATGGCCTCGATCAGCGGAGCCGCGACCTTCTTGGCGTCCGCGTACGAGGGCTGGTCGGTGAAGCCCGACCACGACTCCACGACCGTGCGCTCGCGGAAGTTGTAGTGGGCCAGACCGCGGCGGCCGACGATGTACGTGTCGACCTGCTTGCCCTCGGCCTCAAGACGCTCGGTCAGCCGCTCCGCCACCTTGATGGCGTTGGAGTTGAAGGCACCGGCAAGACCACGGTCGCTGCTCAGGAGCAGCACAGCGGACCGCACGACCGTCTCGGCCTGCGTGGTCAGCGGGTGCTTCGTGTTCGAGCCGATACCGACCGCCGTGACCGCACGCGTCAGTTCCTGCGCGTACGGCGTGGAGGCCGCCACCTTGCGCTGCGCCTTGACGACGCGCGAGGCGGCGATCATCTCCATCGCCTTGGTGATCTTCTTGGTCGCGGTGACGGATCGGATGCGACGCTTGTAGACCCGGAGCTGGGCTCCCATGAGTCAGGTCCCTTCCGTGGTCACTTGGCCGTGGCGGCCGGCGCGTCTTCGCCGAGAAGCTTGCCGTCCGAGGTCTCGAACTGCTTCTTGAAGTCCGCGATGCCGTCGGCGATGGCGGTGAGCGTGTCGTCCGACATCTTGCCGCCCTCCTTGATGGAGGTCATGAGGCCCTGCTCCTTGCGGTGCAGGTACTCCAGGAGCTCCTTCTCGAAGCGGCGGATGTCGTTGACCGGAACGTCGTCCATCTTGCCGGTGGTACCGGCCCAGACGGAGACGACCTGGTCCTCGGTCGGCATCGGCTGGTACTGAGCCTGCTTGAGCAGCTCGACCAGTCGCTGACCGCGCTCCAGCTGCGCCTTCGACGCGGCGTCCAGGTCGGAACCGAAGGCGGCGAACGCCTCCAGCTCACGGTACTGGGCGAGGTCCAGGCGGAGACGGCCGGCAACCTGCTTCATCGCCTTGTGCTGCGCGGAACCACCGACTCGGGAGACGGAGATACCGACGTTCAGCGCGGGGCGCTGACCGGCGTTGAACAGGTCCGACTCCAGGAAGCACTGGCCGTCGGTGATGGAGATGACGTTGGTCGGGATGAACGCCGAGACGTCGTTGGCCTTGGTCTCGACGATCGGCAGACCGGTCATCGAGCCGGCACCCAGCTCGTCGGAGAGCTTCGCGCAGCGCTCCAGCAGACGGGAGTGCAGGTAGAAGACGTCACCCGGGTAGGCCTCACGGCCCGGCGGGCGGCGCAGCAGCAGGGACACGGCGCGGTAGGCGTCGGCCTGCTTCGAGAGGTCGTCGAAGATGATGAGGACGTGCTTGCCCTCGTACATCCACTGCTGACCGATGGCCGAACCGGTGTACGGCGCCAGGTACTTGAAGCCGGCCGGGTCGGACGCCGGGGCGGCGACGATGGTCGTGTACTCCAGCGCGCCGGCCTCTTCCAGGGCGCCACGCACGGAGGCGATGGTCGAGCCCTTCTGGCCGATGGCGACGTAGACGCAGCGGACCTGCTTCTTCGGGTCGCCGGAGCGCCAGTTGTCGCGCTGGTTGATGATCGTGTCGACGGCCAGGGCGGTCTTGCCGGTCTGGCGGTCACCGATGATCAGCTGACGCTGGCCACGGCCGACCGGGGTCATCGCGTCGACGGCCTTGTAGCCGGTCTCCATCGGCTCGTGCACCGACTTACGGGCCATGACGCCCGGAGCCTGCAGCTCAAGGGCACGACGACCGCTGGTCTCGATCTCGCCGAGGCCGTCGATCGGGGCGCCGAGCGGGTCGACGACGCGGCCGAGGTAGCCCTCGCCGACAGCCACGGAGAGGACCTCACCGGTACGGGAGACCGGCTGACCCTCCTCGATGCCGCTGAACTCACCGAGGACGATGGCGCCGATCTCGCGCTCTTCCAGGTTGAGCGCGAGGCCGAGGGTGCCGTCCTCGAACTTCAGCAGTTCGTTGGCCATGGCCGAGGGAAGACCCTCGACCTTCGCGATGCCGTCGCCGGCAAGGGTGACCGTGCCGACCTCCTCGCGCGAGGCCGCGTCCGGCTTGTACGACTGGACGAAGTTCTCCAGCGCGTCCCGGATCTCCTCCGGCCGGATCGTGAGCTCCGCCATCTGGGTTCCCTGCTCTCCTTGTTGGGCCCGAAGTTTCACTTTGGGGGTCTGGGGGCGACCCCCAGGATTCTTCTGCACGGCCCAACCGGGCCGTCGTAAGTACGTACTGCTATGAAGTTGCTGCTAGCCCGCCACGCGGCGGCCGGCGTCCTCGATGCGGTCCGCGATCGAGCCGTTGATGACCTCGTCGCCGACCTGCACCCGGATCCCTCCGAGGACCTCGGGGTCCACGTCCAGGTTCAGGTGCATCGTGCGGCCGTAGAGCTTCGCGAGGGCGGCGCCCAGGCGCTGCTTCTGCGGTTCGCTCAGCGGAGCCGCCGAGGTGACGACGGCGACCATGCGATCCCGGCGATCGGCGGCGAGCTTGGACAGGGACTCCAGTCCCGCTTCCAGGCTACGTCCCCGCGGCGCGGTCACAAGGCGCGTCACCAGACGCTCGGTCGTCGCATCGGCGCGGCCGCCGAGCAGGCTGCTCACCAGCTCGCCCTTGGCCGACACCTTCGCGGCGCGGTTGGTCAGTGCGGCGCGCAGCTCGGTGTTCGAAGAGACGATCCGGCCGAACCGGAAGAGCTCGTCCTCGACGTTGTCGAGCGCGTTCCGCTGCTGCGCGGCGGTGAGGTCGGCGAGGTTCGCCAGCTGCTCCAGCGCGTCCGTCAGGTCGCGCGACTGCGACCAGCGGGAGCGCACCAGACCGGCCACCAGGTCGGCGGTCGTACCGCTGACCTGGCCGCCGAGCAGGCGCTGGGCCAGTTCGGCCTTGGCCTCGCCGGCCTGCGCCGGGTCGGTCAGGACCCGACGCAGCGACACCTCGCGGTCGAGCAGCGTGGTGACGCCGGCCAGCTCTGCGGCGAGCGAACCCGCGTCCACGGACGTGTTGTCCGTCAGCGCGTCGAGACGCTCACGTGCGGCTGCCAGGGCCTCGCGGCTCGCTCCGTTCATCGCGCGGCCTCGGCCTTCTCCTCAAGGTCCTCGAGGAAGCGGTCGATGACGCGGCTCTGCCGGGCGTGGTCCTCGAGGGACTCGCCGACGAGCTTGCCGGCCAGGTCGGTCGCGATCTTGCCGACGTCCTGGCGCAGCGCGGAAGAGGCGGCCTTACGGTCGGCCTCGATCTGGGCGTGACCGGCGGCGATGATCTCCTCACGCTGCCGCTGGCCTTCCGCGCGCATCTCGGCGATGAGCGTGGCGCCCTGCTCCTGCGCCTCCTGGCGCAGCCGCGCGGCCTCGTGACGGGCCTCGGCGAGCTGGGCCTTGTACTGCTCAAGGACGCTCTGGGCCTCGGTCTGTGCGGCCTCGGCCTTCTCGATACCGCCTTCGATCGCCTCGCGACGCTGCTCCAGAACCTTGTTGATGTTCGGGAGGAGCTTCTTGGCGAGGAAGCCGAAGACGATGACGAAGGCGATCAGGCCGATGACCAGCTCGGGAATCGGCGGAACGAGGGGATTTTCCATCTCCTCGGCCGCGACAATGAGCAGCTGGCTCATATCAGTGCCTTTCGTCTAGTGGGCTGTCGTGAATCCGACGACTACTTGCCGTAGACGAACGGCATGACGAGGCCGATGAGGGCGAGCGCCTCACAGAAGGCGAAGCCGAGAATCTGGTTGGCACGGATCAGGCCGGCAGCCTCGGGCTGACGGGCAAGAGCCTGGGTGCCGTTACCGAAGATGATGCCGACGCCGACGCCGGGGCCGATCGCGGCGAGGCCGTAGCCGATGGAGCCGAGGGAGCCGGAGACAGCGGCGAGGGTCTCAGTGGCAGCCATGCTGATTCTTCCTTCTCTGTACGGACCGGCGGGGGTTGACCACCGGACGCTTAGGGGGTTTTACAGGGGGTGGCTCAGTGGTGCTCGGCGAGCGCGCCCTGGATGAAGGTGCAGGTCAGAAGCACGAATACATATGCCTGCAGGGCCTGGATGAACAGCTCAAACGCCGTCATGACGATCACCATGACGAACGAGACACCCGCGTAGGCGATTCCGATGCCGTTGAGCAGGTACCAGCTGGCGATCGTGAACAGCAGCAGCAGGGTGTGGCCGGCGAACATGTTCGCGAAGAGCCGCACCGCGTGCGTGAACGGCCGCACGATCAGGTTCGAGAGGAGCTCGATGAACATGGCCAGCGGGAGAACCGGGCCCAGCGACTTGTCGTATCCGGTGAAGTTCTTGAACGCCCCGACGAATCCGTGCCGCTTGAAAGTCAGCGAGACCCACGTGACGTAGACGATCGCCGCGAGAACAGCGGGGTACGCGATGATCGACGTCACGGGGAACTGGGCGAGCGGGATGATCGACCAGAGGTTCATCATCCAGATGAAGAAGAACAGAGAGACGACCAGGGGTACGTACTTCTCGCCTTCCTTCTTGCCGATCGTCTCGTAGACGACGCCCCGGCGGATGAAGTCGTAACCCGCCTCGGCGACCATCTGCAGCTTGCCCGGAACGACCTTCGGCTTACGGAAGGCGGCCCAGAAGAAGCCGATGACAATGACCGAGCCGAGCAGCGCCAAGAGCATCGTCTTGTTGAAGTAGACGCTGCTGTCCGCGTCGCCCACGAGGGGCTCGAACAGGAACGAGTGCAGGCCGGGAGCCGGGAAGCCACAGCCGTCGAAGATGTGGCAGTCGGTCTCGAAGGCGAGCACCTGCGTCGGGTCAGCACTCACCGCGGGCTCCTTCAGCGTGGCGCATAGGTACGGCAACCTCGTTGTGTCGGCGCGGCGCGCAGCCGCGGTTCGGCACTGGACTGGTGTTACGGATGTGGGGGCGGCTGTGGGGCATCAAGCCTCGCGATTGAGCAGGCGTCAGCTCAGATGCCCGCGCCCGCGATGCCGCAGTTGGCACCGGACGATAGCAGGATCTCTTACGCGCACTTATCCCGCCCCTACCCTTCACGACGATGGCCCGGTTTTGGTGGGGTTGTCACCCTTCACCGAGTCGGGTTCGACATAGAGGATCTTGGCCTTCATGTGGGCGCGCGCCTGGGCGCCGATCCACGCGAGCGTGCTGACGAGCAGCGTCAGCGCAAAGGCCTTGGGGTTGAACAGCGTCGTGTTCTTGAACGCGGCCATGAAGATGAACAGCAGAAGAATCTGCGCCGCGTACAGCATCAGACCCATCGCCTGGAACAGGTGCGGAAGCGATTTGGCAGTGCGCTGCAGAACGTAGAGCCCGATTCCCATGAAGAGGATGACGATCACCGTCGCGACAGCCGCCCCGATCGCCCCTTTACCACCGGCGACCACACCACTGACGACGGCTGCAACAGCGCCGACGGCAGCTGTGGGCACAGCAGCCTGAAGGAGGATCCGGACGTCATTGGACGGCATGGCGGCAACTCCGCTTTCACAGGGGGGCAGGGTGTCGTCATGGACGAGCGTAGCCCCGGAGGCGAGGGCCGAGCCTCACACCAATGGACCGTCGCACTGCGGTCCTTCGGCTCTGTCCGGGGTTCTCGTGAACCGTATCACAAACTATTTGATGCGGTCTTTACCAAGTGGGTGTGCCCGGTGTCACACATGAGAGTGAAGCTGCGCGTCTGTGCAGAACAGCGGCCTGTATGTCTGGTATTGGGGGCGTTCGCACCCCAACTCGTCCCCCACGCTTTGGCAATGCTTTAGTCAGATTCTTACCTTGGGCGTCAGCGCGACGTCCCCGCTTTACGCCTCTCCAGGAAGCGCGAACGGGCCCCGATGGCGGTCGCTCCGTTGACACCGGACACTCCCGCGGCCACCGGAGTGCGGTGTTCCTCCGCGGCGCTCTCCTCGGCCTGTGCCGGGGTCGCGGCCGGAGGGGGAACCATCGCCGCCGCCGTACGACGCCGGCGGTACCGCGGCGGCACGAAGGCCTCGGCCCAGCGCGGGGCACGCGGCGTGAAGCGCGGCAGCAGAAGCAGCAGGAGACCGATCGCACTCAGGAACACCACGCCCAGCACGATCCACATGGACGCCGAGTTCACGGAGTAGGCGAGCGCGCCGAACGCGATCAGCGCCGACCAGAAGTACATGATCAGCACCGCCCGGCTGTGCGAGTGCCCGATCTCCAGGAGCCGGTGGTGCAGGTGCCCCCGGTCCGCCGCGAACGGCGACTGGCCCTTCCAGGTGCGGCGCACGATCGCCAGCACCAGGTCGGCCGCCGGGATCGCGATGATGGTGAGCGGCAGCAGCAGCGGGATGTAGACCGGCACCGTCTGGTGAACGGCCGCCTTCTCGGACCCGGCGAACAGCTTCAGCGCGTCCGGGTCGACCTGCCCCGTGATGGAGATCGCACCCGCCGCCAGCACCAGGCCGATGAGCATCGAGCCGGAGTCGCCCATGAAGATCCGCGCGGGGTGCATGTTGTGCGGCAGGAAGCCGAGGCACATGCCCATGAGGATCGCCGAGAACAGCGTGGCCGGGGCGGCGGCCTCGATGCCGTACGACACCCAGACCCGGTAGGCGTAGAGGAAGAACGCGGCCGAGGCGATGCACACCATGCCGGCCGCGAGGCCGTCGAGGCCGTCGACGAAGTTGACCGCGTTGATGGTGATGACGACGAGCGCCACCGTCAGCAGGGTGCCCTGCCACTGGGTCAGCGCGACCGAGCCGAAGCCGGGGATGGGCAGCCACAGGATCGTCAGACCCTGCATGACCATGACGCCGGCGGCGATCATCTGGCCGCCCAGCTTGATCAGGGCGTCGATCTCGAACTTGTCGTCCAGGACGCCGATCAGCCAGATCAGGGCGGCGCCGCTCAGGAGCGCCCTGGGCTCGTTCGACTTGGAGAACACCTCGTTGAGGTTGGTGAGGTGGTCCGCGACCAGCAGGCCCGCGCACAGGCCGAAGAACATGGCGATCCCGCCGAGCCGCGGAGTCGGTTCCCGGTGCACGTCACGGGCCCTGATCTCCGGCATCGCTCCGGCCACGATCGCGAACTTACGCACCGGCCCTGTCAGCAGATACGTCACCGCGGCCGTCACGCAGAGCGTCAGCAGGTATTCACGCACGGGCTTCCCCACAGGTCTCGCTGGCCATCTCAGCCCCACACACTAGCGATGGACGCATACGGTTGGGGACTTCCGGGTATCGAAGATGGTTGCACGTGTGCCTGTGCACCCAGGCTCGTCTACCCCCGCTCAGGCCGGATACGGCGGAAATCCACCGACCAGATCCCGCACTTCTTCACGTGTTTTCTGACTCTCGGCCTCCCCCTTGAGCACCCCCGCGAGCAGTACGGCGATCCGCGCCATCTGCTCCTGCCCCATCCCCTGCGTGGTCACGGCCGCCGTGCCCAGCCGCAGCCCGCGGGCGTCCGCGTGCGGTAGCGCACAGCAGTCGAGCACCATTCCGGCGGCCGCGAGCCGCCCTCTCGCCGTCCGCCCGTCGACACCGAGCGGCGCCGGATCGGCGGTCACCAGGTGGGTGTCGGTCCCGCCGGTGGTGACGACCAGCCCCTCGGCGGCCAGCCCCGCCGCGAGAACCCTCGCATTGGCGACCACCTGATGGGCGTACGCGGTGAACGCCGGTGTTGTCGCCTCGCCGAACGCGACGGCCTTGGCGGCGATCGTGTGCATCTGCGCGCCGCCCTGCGTGAACGGGAAGACGGCCCGGTCGACCCGCTCGGCGAGATCGGCGCCGCACAGGATCATCCCGCCGCGCGGCCCGCGCAGCACCTTGTGCGTGGTGGCGCAGACGACGTCGGCGTACGGCACCGGATTGGGCGCCGCTCCCCCGGCGACGAGCCCGATGGGATGGGCGGCGTCCGCGATCAGGTACGCGCCCACCTCGTCGGCGACGTCCCGGAAGAAGGCGTAGTCGATGTGCCGGGGGTAGGCGATGGAGCCGCAGACGATGGCCTTGGGCCGGTGGTTTCGCGCCAGGGCCCGCACTTGCTCGTGGTCGATGAGCCCGGTCTCCGCGTCGACGCCGTACCCGACGAAGTCGAACCAGCGGCCGGAGAAGTTCGCGGGCGAGCCGTGGGTCAGGTGACCGCCGTAGGGCAGGCCGAGGGCGAGCACGGTGTCGCCGGGGCGCAGCAGGGCGGCGTACGCGGCGAGGACGGCGGACGACCCGGAGTGGGACTGCACGTTGGCGTGCTCGGCGCCGAAGAGGGCCTTCGCCCGGTCTACGGCGAGACGCTCGGCGACGTCGACGATCTCGCAGCCGCCGTGGTGACGGGCGCCCGGATATCCCTCGGCGTACTTGTTGGCGAGCGGTGAGCCGAGCGCGGCCAGCACGGCCGGCGAGGTGAAGTTCTCGGCGGCGATCAGCTGCAGCGTCGACGACTGCCGGTCGAGCTCCCCGAGCAGGATCTCGGCCAGCTCGGGGTCCTGCCGCCGCAGGACGTCGGCGGTCTCGGGGGCATGGGTGACCGACATGGTGGACTCCGGGCGTCGACGGTGACGTACGTCCAATGTAGGCCGGAGGCGTCGGAGGCGCCCGGTGTTGGCGTCCTGAACCGCTGTGGGCAGTCGTTCCGCTGGGGCGATGGGGGTGGGTGGGCACAGCCTGCAGCGCCGGGCAACCACCCGGGCGACGCCGGTAGTCACCTACGTCCGGGCCGGCACCCCGGTCAACGCCGTCACCACCGGATCCAGCGCCTGGTTTATCTCGTCCCCGATCGACCGGAAGAAGGTCAGCGGTGCGCCGTACGGGTCGAACACCTCGTCCGCCTCGGCGGTCGGGGCCAGGAGCCACCCGCGTAGAGCGGCGGCAGCCCGGACCAGGGCACGCGCGCGTGCGACCATGCCGTCCTCAAGGGGAGGGAGGGTAGCGGGGTCTATCGCCTTCACCAGGCGGGTGAACTCCTTCAGGGTGAAGGTGCGCAGGCCCGCCGAGTGACCCATGGAGATGACCTGGGCGCGGTGGTCGCGGGTCGCCGTCAGGACCAGGTCGGCCATGATGACGTGCTCGTCGAGGAGCTCGCGGCCGGTGAAGCCGGAGGCGTCCGCGCCGAAGTCGGCCAGCACGGCCTCCGCGTTGGCCTCCATGGGCGCGCCCTCGTGACCCCAGGTGCCCGCGCTCTCCACGATCAGCCCGCCCCACAGCGGGTCGCCGAGCCGGTCCGCCAGGGCATGCCGGGTCAGCCGCTCGGTGATCGGCGAGCGGCACACGTTGCCGGTGCTGACGTGGAGGATGCGGAAGCTGTCGAGAGGGAGCCCGAAGGTGCCCGTCTCTTCCCCGTTGCCTATGCCACGCCCCGCGTCAGGGGCCGTCAATTCGCCACCTCGAGGTCGGGTACGACCTTCCTGAGCTCGTCGGCGGAGATGGCGCCCGCGCGGAGGAGCAGGGGTACCTCACGGGTGACGTCGACGATCGACGACGGGACGTTGCCGGGGGTCGGCCCGCCGTCCAGGTACACGGACACGGAGTCGCCGAGCATCTCCTGCGCGGCGTCACAGTCCTCCGGCGCCGGGTGGCCCGTCAGGTTCGCCGAGGAGACCGCCATGGGGCCGACCTCGGTCAGCAGCTCGATGGCGACGGGGTGCAGCGGCATGCGCACGGCAACCGTGCCACGGGTGTCCCCCAGGTCCCACTGCAGGGACGGCTGGTGCTTGGCGACGAGCGTGAGCGCGCCCGGCCAGAAGGCGTCAACGAGCTCCCAGGCGAGCTCGGAGAAGTCCGTGACGAGGCCGTGCAGGGTGTTCGGGGAGCCGATGAGGACAGGGGTGGGCATGTTGCGGCCCCGGCCCTTGGCCTCCAGCAGGTCGTGCACCGCTTCCGAGGAGAACGCGTCGGCGCCGATGCCGTACACCGTGTCGGTCGGGAGGACCACGAGCTCGCCACGGCGGACGGCGGACGCGGCTTCGCGCAGACCGGTCGAACGGTCGGTCGCGTCGTTGGTGTCGTATCGCCGTGCCATATCTAGCGGGCCTCCTCGTACACGTACTGCTGGGGGTCGAAAGTCTGGTGGGTGGTCACGGCATCGCCTTGCGGGCCGTCGCGAACCGGGGGCGGTTGTTGAGGTCCGGGTGGTCGGCCGCGTCGGCCCAGCCCCGCTCCTCGGTGAAGATCCACGGCACCTGGCCGCCCTGGGTGTCGGCGTGCTCGATGACGACGACGCCGCCGGGGCGGAGCAACCGGTGTGCGGTGCGTTCCAGGCCGCGGATGAGTTCGAGGCCGTCCTCCCCTGAGAACAGGGCGAGTTCGGGATCGTAGTCCCGCGCCTCGGGAGCGACGTACTCCCATTCGGTGAGCGGGATGTAGGGCGGGTTGGAGATGACGAGGTCGACCTGGCCGTCGAGGTCCTGGAAGGCGTCCAGGGCGTTGCCCTGACGCAGGTCGACCCTGGACCCCTCCATGTTCTTGCGGGTCCACTGGAGGGCGTCCTCGGACAGCTCCACGGCGTGCACCCGGGAGCGCGGGACCTCCTGGGCGAGGGCGAGCGCGATGGCGCCGGAGCCCGTGCACAGGTCCACGATCAGCGGTTCCACGACGTCCATCGCGCGTACGGCGTCTATGGCCCAGCCGACCACGGACTCCGTCTCGGGACGCGGGACGAAGACGCCCGGCCCGACCTGGAGCTCCAAGTACCGGAAGAAGGCACGGCCGGTGATGTGCTGGAGCGGCTCACGCTGCTCGCGCCGCGCGATGGTCTCCCAGTAGCGGGCGTCGAAGTCCGCGTCCTTCACGGAGTGCAGCTCGCCCCGCTTCACGCCGTGCACGAACGCGGCGAGCTCCTCCGCGTCGTTGCGCGGCGAGGGCACGCCGGCGTCGGCCAGCCGCTGGGTGGCCTGGGCCACCTCTGCGAGCAGCAGGTTCACGCAAGTCCTCCGTGTCGTACTCGGTCGTGCGTACGTGCCTCTTACGCGGCCGCCAGCTTCGCCGCCGAGTCCGCGTCGACGCAGGCCTGGATCACCGCGTCGAGGTCGCCGTCCAGGACCTGGTCCAGGTTGTACGACTTGAAGCCGACGCGGTGGTCCGAGATGCGGTTCTCCGGGAAGTTGTACGTGCGGATCTTCTCGGAGCGGTCGACGGTGCGGACCTGGCTGCGGCGGGCGTCGGCGGCATTCTTCTCCGCCTCCTCCTGCGCCGCTGCGAGCAGCCTGGAGCGCAGGATACGCAGTGCCTGCTCCTTGTTCTGCAGCTGGCTCTTCTCGTTCTGGCAGGAGGCGACGACTCCGGTGGGAATGTGCGTGATGCGCACCGCGGAGTCGGTCGTGTTGACGGACTGGCCGCCGGGGCCGGAGGACCGGTACACGTCGATGCGGAGGTCGTTCGGGTTGATCTCGACGTCGACCTCCTCGGCCTCGGGGGTCACGAGGACACCGGCCGCGGAGGTGTGGATACGGCCCTGGGACTCGGTCGCCGGCACGCGCTGCACGCGGTGCACGCCGCCCTCGTACTTCAGCCGGGCCCAGACGCCCTGCCCGGGCTCGGTCGCGCCCTGGCCACCCTTGGTCTTCACGGCGACCTGGACGTCCTTGTAGCCGCCCAGCTCGGACTCGGTGGCGTCGATGATCTCGGTCTTCCAGCCGACGCGCTCGGCGTAGCGGAGGTACATCCGCAGGAGGTCACCGGCGAACAGGGCCGACTCGTCGCCGCCCGCGCCCGCCTTGACCTCCAGGATGACGTCCTTGTCGTCGTTGGGGTCGCGCGGAACGAGGAGAAGGCGCAGCTTCTCCGTCAGCTCCTCGCGGGCCTTCTCCAGCTCCTTGACCTCGGCCGCGAACTCCGGGTCGTCGGCGCCGAGTTCACGCGCGGTCTCGATGTCGTCGCCGGTCTGCTTCCAGGAGCGGTACGTGGCGACGATCGGGGTGAGCTCGGCGTAGCGCTTGTTCAGCTTGCGCGCGTTGGCCTGGTCGGAGTGCACCGACGGGTCGGCGAGCTTCGTCTCCAGGTCGGCGTGCTCACCGACGAGTTCCTCGACGGCCTCGAACATCTCTGGCTCCTGTGCTGCGAAAGTGCTGCGAAAGAAAAGGGGAAGGCAGGCGACCAAAAACGCCGGTCCCGGCACGCCCTGGAAGGGGGCGCGGCCGTGGACCGGCGATCTGGAGCTCGCTACTTCTTGGAGGCAGCAGCCTTGCCGAAGCGGGCCTCGAAGCGGGCCACACGGCCACCGGTGTCGAGGATCTTCTGCTTGCCCGTGTAGAACGGGTGGCACTCGGAGCAGACCTCGGCGCGGATGGCGCCGCTGGAGATCGTGCTACGGGTGGTGAACGACGCGCCACAGGTGCAGCTGACCTGCGTCTCGACGTACTCGGGGTGGATGTCGCGCTTCAAGGTGTCTCCTAGTTTCGGGAGGGCGCCGGGTCGCAACCGCGGATTGCGGAGGCGTGAACCGGAGCCGACGTACCAGTCTGCCAGGACTGGGGCCATCCCCCAAAACGAGGGGTCACCGGGATCTATTCCCCGTGGGCCGGTGGGGGCTGGGCGCGCGGTTCCCCGCGCCCCTAGGAGGACGTCACCACGCCCTTGGCCTGGCCGGTGGCCGTTCCTGCGGTGGCGCTCTTGGGGATCGTCCGGTCGTTCTTCAGGGCGGTCCACACCTGCTTGGCCTTCGCCTCCTCGACGAGCACGCGGTTGGGGTTCGCGGGGTCGTACTGGACCGGCATCGTGACCATGTGCATGTTGGAGGAGCTGATGCCCTTGAGGCCGCCCGCGAAGGACACCAGCTTGTTGACCGAGCCGAGGTCGGAGTCGGTGGTGACGGCCTTGGTCGCGGTGTTGGCGATGTCGTACAGCTTCTTCGGGTTGGTCAGGACGCCGACGTCCTTGACCTGGTTGACCAGGGCCTTGATGAAGGCCTGCTGAAGCTGGATACGGCCGAGGTCGGAGCCGTCGCCGACACCGTGCCGGGTGCGGACGAGGCCGAGGGCCTGCTCGCCGGTGAGCGTGTGGGTGCCGGCCTTCAGGTTCAGGTGGCTGTCGGAGTCGTTGATGTCCTTGGTCGTGGTGACCTTGACCCCGCCGAGGTCGTCGATGAGCTTCTCGAAGCCGCTGAAGTCGACTTCCAGATAGTGGTCCATGCGGATGCCGGTGATGGACTCGACGGTCTTCACCGCGCAGGCCGCGCCGCCGGTGGTGTACGCGGAGTTGAACATCACGCCCGTGGCGGCGTCGTGCTCGGTGCCGTCGGTCTCGGTGCACTCGGGCCGGTCGATGATGGTGTCGCGCGGTATGGAGACCACGCTGGCCTTCTTGTGGCCCTCGTACACGTGAATGACCATCGCCGTGTCGGAACGGGCGCTGCCGTCGTCGGTGCCGCCGCCGAGCTTCTTGTTGGAGCCGGAGCGGGTGTCCGAGCCGAGGACGAGGATGTTCTCGGAGCCGTTGTCGACCTTCGTCGGCCGGGCCGTACCGAGGGCGGAGTCGATGTCGACGCTCTTGATGTTGCCGTTGAGCTTGAAGTACAGGTAGCCGGCTCCGGTGCCGCCCAGCACGACGATGCCCGCAGCGGTCCAGGCCGTGATCATCAGGCCCTTGCGACCCTTGCTGCGGGTCTTGCGGCGGCGGCCCTTCCCGCGGTGGCGGGGGCCGGTCTTGCCGGTGTCACCCGGTATGCCGGGTTCCGGCGTGCTCTCGGCGGACATACGCTCCTCGAATCTCGTTCGGTCGGTTACCCCCTGCTTTCAGGGTCAGGCGTACTCGGGAAGAAGACGCGTACCGCCCCATCGTCGCTCCGCCTGGTCAGACGGCGAAACTCGGGAAAGGGTTGCACAACGCACTGTGACCACCCTGTGAAACGGTGGCCACAGTGCGTAACGGGCTATTCGGGGTGAAACCCCGCTCACCTGCGGTTTCAGCCGAAGATGTCGTACTGCTTGAAACTGGTACCGACGGAGATCCTTGTGGCAAAGATCTCGCTGGTCGCCTTGCCGGTGCCCTTGTACAGGTAGAGCGTGCCGGCAGGGGTGCGAGCGAGCAGGTCGGCGCGGCCGTCACCCGTGACGTCTCCGACGGTGTCGAAGGCGTTGTAGCCGGTCCAGGCCTTGCGGACCTTGATACGGGTCGCAAAGGCGCCCGTGCCGGACTTGCCGGCGCCCTTGTACAGGTAGACGTCCCCGGTGCTCTTGGCCCGCGCGATCAGGTCGGTCTTGCCGTCGCCGGTGAAGTCGCCGTGTCCGAGCAGGGCGTTGTACTGGTACCAGCCCGAGCCGACCTTCACCCGGGTCGCGAAGGTGCCGTCGCCCTTGCCCGGGTAGATCCACAGGACGCCCGCGGAGTCGACGGAGAGCAGGTCGGCCTTGTAGTCGCCGGTGACGTCTCCGGGCGTGACGACGCGGGTGCGGGTCTTCCAGCCGGTGAAGATCTTCTTCGGGTCGGCCCAGCTGTTGGTGGCGGGGACGAACCGGTACCAGTAGATGTCACCCGTGGCGGCCACGCGGTAGACGAAGTCCTGGAAGCCGTCCCGGTTGAGGTCGGTCTGCCGGACCAGGTTCACCCCGCTCCAGCTGCCCCAGGACTGGCGGGCGCCGAGGGACGTGCCCTTGGAGTCCATCTCGTAGCCGGTCTTGGTGGAGGAGTTGCGCACCCACAGGTCGGCCTTGTGGTCGAAGCTGAGGTTGGTGTCGTCGACGCGCGGATAGGCGGCGCCGACATACTTGCTGACCTTGGTGAAGACGCTGTAGGCGCCCTTGTAGACGCAGTCCTTCACGTTCCAGGAGACGACGCCGACGATCCGGTTGTTCACGACGAGCGGCCCGCCGGAGTCACCGCTGCAGATGGCGGTCGTACCGGAGTCGCTGCCGCTGGCGGCCGTGCCGGCGCAGACCATGTGGCCCTTGATGAACCAGTCCCCGTAGGCACCGGCGCAGGTCGCGTCGGACTTGATGGGCAGCGTGGCCGTCTTCAGCGTCTCGGAGATGTCGTCGCTGGTGGAGCTGGTACGCCCCCAGCCGTAGACCTTGGCGCTGGTCCCCGACGCGTACGAGGCGGTGTCGCCGGACGTCGCCATACGGATCGGCGTGGCCGTGACGGGACTGGCCAGCGTGAGCACCGCGATGTCGTTGTCGATGGTGTCCGCGTCGTACGACGGGTGCGACCACTGCCGCAGTACGGCGCTGGCGGTGCCGCCGTGCAGATCGCCGTCCGAGGGCAGCTGCGACGTGCCGGTGACGACGGTGCCGCCCGTCTTCCAGTCGGCCCCCACGACGCAGTGTGCGGCGGTCAGGATCTTCGTCGGCGCGATGACTGCGCCCCCGCAGAAGAACCCGGTGTCGTCGCTCTCGTCGGTGGTGCCCTGGTCGTCGACGTACCAGAGCTGCGCCATCCAGGGCGCCTTGGTGATGGTGGTGGTCGTGCCACCGATGACCATCGGCTCGATGGTGGCGGTGCTGCTGCTCGTCCCGCTGCTCATCGTCGACCGGGTCGTGCCCGATGTGTCCTCGGCGGCCATCGCGCGGGCGATCCGCTGCTCCAACTCGGCCTGCGAGGGCGTATCGACGGCAGTGGCGGCGGGCGCCTGCGGCTCGGGCGAGGTGGTGGCCGCGCTCGCGGGTGTCATCAACGACAGAGCGGCGACGATCGCCGCCACCGGCAGAACGATCCGTCTGCCCCCGGACATGCGTATGCCCACGTAAGTCCCCCCTAGGGATCACGAGTTACCGGTCGCATAACCGACCGAAGGGCGTGATCGTACCCCGCAGATGAACAGCAAAAAGGGCCGCCCCCTGTTGAACAGGGGGCGGCCAAAACGCCGCTAAGGGGCGCGGGACTGTATCGATTTGCGGCTCCGCCGCGGGGCGCGACAAGCCACGACGAACCCGCAGCCGACAACTCAGCCGCAAGCTCAACGGCGACTAGTCACCATTACCAGGCGTAGGCGTCGTCTTCTGAATCTGCAGCAGGAACTCCGCATTCGACTTCGTCTGCTTCATCTTGTCGAGCAGCAACTCAATCGCCTGCTGCGAGTCAAGCGCATGCAGCACCCGACGCAGCTTCCAGGTGATCGCCAGCTCATCGCTGCCGAGCAGGATCTCTTCCTTACGGGTACCGGACGCGTCGACGTCGACGGCCGGGAAGATCCGCTTGTCGGCGAGCTTCCGGTCGAGCTTCAGCTCGGCGTTACCCGTGCCCTTGAACTCCTCGAAGATCACCTCGTCCATGCGGGACCCGGTGTCCACCAGAGCGGTGGCGAGGATGGTGAGCGAGCCACCGTCCTCGATGTTGCGGGCCGCACCGAAGAAGCGCTTCGGCGGGTACAGCGCGGTCGAGTCGACACCACCGGAGAGGATGCGGCCGGAGGCGGGCGCAGCCAGGTTGTACGCACGGCCCAGACGCGTGATCGAGTCCAGCAGCACGACGACGTCGTGGCCGAGCTCGACCAGACGCTTCGCACGCTCGATCGCCAGCTCGGCGACCGTGGTGTGGTCCTCGGCCGGGCGGTCGAAGGTCGAGGAGATGACCTCGCCCTTCACCGACCGCTGCATGTCGGTCACCTCTTCCGGACGCTCGTCGACCAGGACGACCATCAGGTGGCACTCGGGGTTGTTGACGGTGATCGCGTTGGCGATCGCCTGCAGGATCATGGTCTTGCCGGTCTTCGGCGGGGCCACGATCAGACCGCGCTGGCCCTTACCGATCGGCGCGACGAGGTCGATGATGCGGGTGGTGAGGATGCCCGGGTCCGTCTCCAGACGGAGGCGGTCCTGCGGGTACAGCGGCGTGAGCTTGTTGAACTCCGGCCGCCCGCGCCCGGATTCGGCGGCCATGCCGTTCGCGGAGTCGAGGCGGACCAGCGCGTTGAACTTCTCGCGACGCTCGCCGTCCTTGGGCTGACGCACGGCACCGGTGACGTGGTCACCCTTGCGCAGGCCGTTCTTGCGGACCTGGGCGAGGGAGACGTACACGTCGTTGGGACCCGGCAGGTAGCCCGACGTACGGATGAACGCGTAGTTGTCGAGGATGTCGAGGATGCCCGCGACGGGGATCAGGACATCGTCGTCGGCGAGCTGCGGCTCGGGGCTGCCGATCTCGTCGCGGCCACGACGGCCACGGCGGTCCCGGTAACGGCCCCGACGGCCACGGCGGCCACCCTCGAAGTCGTCGTCGTCCTGCGGGCCGTTGTCCCGCTGCTGGCGGTCCTGACGACCGCCGCCCTGCTGCTGGTTCTGCTGCTGGCGCTGACCGCCCTGGCCCTGCTGGTCGTCGCCCTTGCGGCGGTCGCCACGGTCGCTGCGCTCACCGCGGTCGCGGCCGCGCTCACGGCGGTCGCGACGGCCACGGCCCTCGCCGTCACCGGCGTCGCCCTGCGGCTGGGCCTGCGCGGGCGCCTCGGCCTTCGGCTCGCTCTTCGCCTCGGCGGTGACCGTCTCGGGGCTGCCCGCCTCGGCGGTGGCGCGGCGACGGCGGCGATCCGCGGGAGCGTCCTCGCTGGCCGGCTGGCCGGGGATCTCGATCTGCTGCTGGGCCACGGCCTTCTCGGCGGGGGCCTCGGCCTTCGCCTCCGCCTTCTTCTCGGCGGCGGCGTCGCCCGTACGAGCCTTGGAGGTGGCGCGGCGCTTGGGCTTGGTCTCGGTGGCGTCCCCAGCGGGAGTTGCAGCCTTCGGGGCCGCGGCACCCCCGCCCGCCTGCGCCTCCTTGATGACCTCGATCAACTGGCTCTTGCGCATACGGCCCGTGCCCTTGATGCCGAGGCCGGATGCGACCTGCTGCAGCTCGGCCAGCACCATGCCGTCGAGGCCGGTACCGCGGCGCCGCCGGGAGCCGGCACCGGTGGCAGGCGCGGAGGCGTCCGTGGCGGGCGCGGCAGCGGTCTCCTCGACACGTGCGCCCATCAGATCGGTGGTGTCGCTCACGAAGGGTCCTTCCCTGGAGCGGACGTCGGCCTGTCTGGCTCGGCGACCGGTTGTGCTGTCCGACGGCGGTCCCATCCTTGTGGACCGTGCCGGGGCGGTGGTCCGCCTAAGCGGCGGAGGAATGTGGTGACGGCACTTCCCGGAGCCATGACACTGACTTTCCGTGTCACGTGGCTTGGGAGCACCGGTTCCGGAGCGTGCCCGGCAAGTCGCTCAGTGCTCGCGTACGAGGTACTGCCCGCGTACGACGTACGAAACACAGTGCGGCTTGGGAGGCTCCCGGAAGAATGTCTGTCCCGGACGGGGACGTGAAGCACCTCGCCATGGTGGGGTCGGGTGCAGACTTGAGGTTAACACTACCGGATCCAACAAACATTCCCCCTCTCGAAATCCGGCGATCGCCGCCGGTTTTCAGATGTCGCTGTTCAGATGTCGCTGTCAGACGTCACCGGTGGTCGTGTCACTGGTGGTCGCGAGCGGCAGCACGCTCGCTCCTTGGGCGTCGAGGTCGAGCCGGTTCGCGGCCCAGCCCCCGCCCGCCAGATGGGCGACCTTGTCGGCGGTGTCGCCGTCGGCCAGCGCGAGCACCGTGGGGCCCGCGCCGGAGATGACTGCCGGGACTCCGTCGGCCCGCAGCCGCTCCACCAGTGCGGCGCTCTCCGGCATGGCCGGGGCGCGGTACTCCTGGTGGAGACGATCCTCGGTGGCCGGCAGCAGCAGCTCGGGACGCCTGGTGAGGGCCTCGACGAGCAGGGCGGCACGGCCGGCGTTGGCGGCGGCGTCGACGTGCGGCACGGTGCGCGGCAGCAGACCGCGCGCGGTCTCGGTGAGGACCGGCTTCCCGGGCACGAAAACCACCGGAACGATGGAATCGGCGGCATCCATCCTGATCGCCCGGGCGGCACCGGCCTCCATCCAGGAGAGCGTGAAACCGCCGAGCAGACAGGCCGCCACGTTGTCGGGGTGGCCCTCGATCTCGGTGGCGAGCTCCAGGAGGGCCGTGTCGTCGAGCCTGGCCTCGCCGCCTATGGTCACGGCACGCGCGGCGACGATGCCGGCGCAGATGGCGGCCGAGGAGGAGCCGAGACCGCGGCCGTGCGGAATGCGGTTCGCGCAGACGATCTCCAGGCCGCGGGGCTGTCCGCCCAGCAGGTCGAAGGCGGTGCGCAGGGACCGTACGAGGAGGTGCTTCTCGTCACGCGGGAGGGTCTCGCTGCCCTCGCCCGCGATGTCGATGTGCAGCCCGGAGTCGGCCACCCGGACGACCACGTCGTCGTAGAGCCCCAGCGAGAGGCCGAAGGCGTCGAAGCCCGGGCCGAGGTTGGCGCTGGTGGCGGGGACGCGCACCCTGACTGCGGCTGCGCGGAAGGCGGGACCGGCCATCTCTCGATGACTCTCCTTGAGCTGCGTGATTGTCGAAGACATTCGATACGTACGTGGAGACCCTCAGGCCACGGAGACGGCGCGGCACCGTCCACATGCTCCATGTGCGGAGGCATATGCAACGGGCGGGTTCACTACAGCTTATCGAAGGAAGGTTCTGTGGCGACATAGGGCGCACAGGAGGCGCACGATGCGTGTCGTAAGCCCCCTGTGCACCCCCTGTCGGGATTACCCGTTCGCAGAGGTCAGACGAGCCCGAGGCGCTCGGCCGCCGTCGCCGCGTCGACCGGGACGGTGACCGGCTGCGGGGCGCCGGCGACGGCCCAATCGGGGTCCTTCAGTCCGTTTCCGGTGACGGTGCAGACGATGCGCTGCCCCGGGTCGACCTTGCCCTGCTCGGCGGCCTTCAGTAGACCGGCGACGGACGCGGCGGACGCCGGCTCGACGAAGACGCCCTCCTGAGCGGCCAACAGCCGGTAGGCGCGCAGGATTTCACGGTCCGTCACCTCGTCGATGAAGCCGCCGGACTCGTCCCGGGCCGCGAGGGCGAACTTCCAGGACGCGGGGTTGCCGATACGGATCGCGGTGGCGATGGTCGACGGGTCCTTGACGACCTCGCCGCGCACGATCGGGGCACTGCCGGACGCCTGGAAACCCCACATTCGGGGGGTCTTGGCGGCGATGCCGTCGGCGGCGTACTCCGTGTAGCCCTTCCAGTACGCGGTGATGTTGCCCGCGTTGCCCACCGGGAGGACGTGGATGTCGGGCGCGTCGCCGAGCATGTCCACGATCTCGAAGGCGGCGGTCTTCTGGCCCTCGATACGCACCGGGTTGACCGAATTGACCAGCGCCACGGGGTAGTTGTCGCTCAGGGCACGGGCGAGGGTGAGGCAGTCGTCGAAGTTTCCGTCGACCTGGAGGATCTTCGCGCCGTGGATGAGGGCCTGGCCCATCTTGCCGAGCGCGATCTTTCCCTGCGGAACGAGCACGGCGCAGACCATGCCCGCGCGCACGGCGTACGCGGCCGCGGAGGCCGACGTGTTGCCGGTGGAGGCGCAGATGACCGCCTTCGCGCCTTCCTCCTTGGCCCGCGTGATGGCCATGGTCATACCGCGGTCCTTGAAGGACCCGGTGGGGTTGGCCCCCTCCACCTTGAGGTGGACCTCGCACCCGGTGCGCTCGGAGAGCACCTGCGCGGGCACGAGGGGCGTGCCGCCCTCACGGAGCGACACGACCGGCGTGTTGTCGGAGACGGGCAGCCGGTCCCGGTACTCCTCGATGATTCCGCGCCACTGGTGGGTCATTGCTGGTTACTCTCCTTCAACCCGCATGATGCTGGCGACACCCCGCACGGTGTCGAGCTTGCGCAACGCCTCGACGGTTCCGCCCAGGGCGGCGTCGGACGCGCGGTGCGTGACGACGACGAGGGAGGCCTCGCCGTCCTTCCCCTGCTGGCGAACCGTATCGATCGAGACGCCGTGCTCGGCGAAGACGGTGGCCACCTGGGCGAGAACACCCGGTTTGTCCGCCACGTCGAGGCTGATGTGGTAGCGCGTGACGACCTCGCCCATGCCCGACACGGGGAGGGCGGTGTACGCGGACTCGCCGGGGCCGGTCGCGCCGTTGAGCCGGTTGCGGCAGACGGCGACGAGGTCGCCGAGGACCGCGGAGGCGGTGGGGGCACCGCCGGCACCGGGGCCGTAGAACATGAGCTGACCTGCGGCGTCGGACTCGACGAACACGGCATTGTACGCGCCGCGCACGGAGGCGAGGGGGTGCGTGAGGGGGATCATCGCCGGGTGGACGCGCGCGGTGACGGAGGCCCCGTCCTCGGCCCGCTCGCAGATGGCGAGCAGCTTGATGGTGCAGCCCATCTCCCTGGCGGAGGCGAAGTCGCTCGCCGTCACCTCGGTCATGCCCTCGCGGTAGACGTCGTCCAGACGCACGCGCGTGTGGAAGGCGATTCCGGCGAGGATGGCGGCCTTGGCGGCGGCGTCGAAGCCCTCGACGTCTGCGGTGGGGTCGGCTTCCGCGTACCCCAGGGCGGTGGCCTCGTCGAGGGCCTCCTGGTAGCCGGCGCCGGTGGAGTCCATCTTGTCGAGGATGAAGTTGGTGGTGCCGTTGACGATGCCCAGCACGCGATTCACCTTGTCACCGGCGAGGGACTCGCGCAGCGGGCGGATCAGCGGGATGGCACCGGCGACGGCGGCCTCGTAGTAGAGGTCCGCGTCGTGGTCCTCGGCGGCGGCGTGCAGGGCGGCGCCGTCCTGGGCGAGGAGGGCCTTGTTGGCCGAGACGACGGAGGCGCCGTGCTCGAACGCGGTGGTGATGAGGGAGCGGGCGGGCTCGATGCCACCGATGACCTCCACTACGACGTCGATGTCGCCGCGCTTGACGAGGGCGGTGGCGTCGGTGGTGACGAGCGCGGGGTCGATGCCCTCGCGCACCCTGGAGGGCCGCCGTACGGCCACACCGGCCAGCTCGACGGGGGCACCGATACGGGCGGCGAGGTCCTCGGCGTGCGTCGTCATGATGCGCGCCACCTCTGAGCCGACCACTCCACAGCCCAGCAGCGCCACCTTCAGCGGACGCGTACGCATCATCCGACCTCGTTTCCTCATACCGTCTACGGTTCGACCAGTCTCACTCACCGGACGGGAGTTTCTATCCCTCGTCCGGATCGTGAGACATCTATTTCATTTGCACGGGGGTGGCAGACAGGAGATCTTCCGCCCCTTCTTTGTCGGGCTCTATTGCGCTCATCCGACGTCGAGACGCAGGAGGTCGTCCTCCGTCTCGCGGCGGACGATGACACGGGACTCGCCGTCGCACACGGCGACGACCGGCGGACGGAGCACGTGGTTGTAGTTGCTGGCCATGGAACGGCAGTAGGCACCGGTGGCGGGTACGGCGATGAGGTCACCGGGTGCCAGGTCGGCCGGCAGGAACGCGTCCTTCACCACGATGTCCCCGCTCTCGCAGTGCTTGCCGACGACGCGGGCGAGCATGGGTGCGGCGTCGGAGGTGCGGGAGACGAGGGCGACGCTGTACTCGGCGTCGTACAGCGCGGTCCGGATGTTGTCGGACATGCCGCCGTCGACGGAGACGTAGGTACGGAGGCCGTCGAGGGGCTTGATGGTGCCGACTTCGTAGAGCGTGAACGCGGTGGGGCCGACGATGGCGCGGCCGGGCTCGACGGAGATACGAGGAGTACGGAGCTTGGCCGACTCGCACTCGCGGGTCACGATCTCGGTGAGCGCCTTGGCGATCTCGTGGGGCTCGCGGGGGTCGTCGTCGCTGGTGTAGGCGATACCGAGGCCGCCACCGAGGTCGATCTCGGGCAGTTCGACCCCGTGCTCGTCGCGAATGTCCTTCAGCAGCCCGACAACGCGGTGGGCGGCGACCTCGAAGCCGGACATGTCGAAGATCTGGGAGCCGATGTGGGAGTGGATCCCGATGAGCTCGAGCCCGTCGAGCTGAAGTGCGCGGCGTACGGCCTCGGCGGCCTGTCCCCCGGCCAGCGGAATGCCGAACTTCTGGTCTTCGTGGGCGGTGGCGATGAACTCGTGCGTGTGTGCCTCGACGCCGACGGTGATACGGATCTGGACGCGCTGCCGCCTGCCGAGGGACTGGGCGATGTGGGCGACGCGGACGATCTCCTGGAAGGAGTCGAGGACGATGCGGCCGACTCCTGCCTCGATGGCCCGGTGGATCTCTTCCTCGGACTTGTTGTTGCCGTGGAAGGCGATGCGGTCGGCGGGCATGCCGGCGGAGAGGGCGGTGGCGAGCTCGCCGCCGGAACAGACGTCGAGGTTGAGCCCTTCGTCGTGCAGCCACCGCACGACGGCGCGGGACAGGAACGCCTTGCCGGCGTAGAAGACGTCGGCGTCATGCCCGAAGGCGGTGCGCCAGGCGCGGGCACGGGCACGGAAGTCGGCCTCGTCGATGACGTAGGCGGGGGTGCCGTGCTCTTCGGCGAGGGCCTTCACATCGATGCCGCCGACGGTGACGACGCCGTGGTCGTCACGGGTGACCGTCTGGGCCCAGACCTTGGGGTCAAGGGTGTTGAGGTCGGTGGGCGGCGCGGAGTAGTGGCCCTCGGGAAGGACATCGGCGTGACGGGGCCCGGCGGGGTGTGCGGAACGGCTCATCTTCGTGACTGGCTCTCTAGAGGTGTTGGGGTGCGTCGATGCCGAGCAGGGACAGGCCACCGGCCAGCACCGTCCCGGCGGCTTCGGCGAGTGCGAGCCGGGCACGGTGGGCGGCCGAGGGTTTCTCGTCGCCGCGCGGGAGGACGGTGAGGAGGAAGGGGAGGGCGGCATCGGCGACGGTGACGAGATGCCGGGCGAGACGGTCGGGGGTGCGGTGGGTTGCGGCCGCGAAGAGGATGCGGGGGTAATCGGCGAGGAGGGTGGTGACGCTGTTTTGTACGTCGCCGGGCTCGGCGTCGAACCCCAGGTCGGCGGCGTTACGGCTGAGGGCCCGGGTACGGGCGTGGGCGTAACGCACGCGGAAGAGAGGGTTGCTCTCGCGCTGGACGAGGTGCTCGTCGGTGCTGCGGGGCCGGTCGTGGGCGGCGGGGTGGAGAAGGGCCCAGCGGGCGGCGTCGGGGCCGAGGGGGGTGGGGTCCTCGGGGGCGGGGACGGGGCGGAGGTCGACGGGCTGCTCGCCGTGGATGACCTGGGCGCGCCCGCCCTGGGAGCCGATGATGCGGGTGAGCGCGTCGGCGACGACCTCGGCACGGATGTCGTACGGAATGCGCAGCGGGACGATCTGCCCGGCGAGGGAGTCGCTGTGCCCGTACCGCGGCCCGAGGCGACGGATCTCCCGTACGAGGGCGGCGGAGGTGTGGGCCCCCTGCAGGCTGATGTTGAGGAACCCGGGCCCGGTGATGACGACGTCGGTGACGCCGGCGGTGTCTCGGACGTAGGGCCGGAGGATCTCGGCGACCCTGGCGGGCGGCTGTCCGGCCGGCCGGGCGAGCTGGAGGGCAATGCTGGTGGCGTAGTCGCCGCAGCCGCCGGGCCCGGGAGCGGTGACGGCCACCCGCTCCGGCACGGCCACGCTCAGCTCCCCGTCGTCGACAGCACGACGCACCGCGCGCAGCACGGTACGGGAGAGCTCGACGGGGGTCACGGGACAAGCGTATGGGAGGAGGGGGGTGGGTAGGCGAGCCGGTTTGGGCGAGGGTCCGGGATGTGGACGGAGCCGGGTCGTCGTCGCTCAGCCGCCGGCGCGGCCCGCTCGCTCGGTTTCTCCGGAGCCGAGGACACTCCCCAGGACGGGGTCGTCCTCCTGACCGCCATCCCTTCCCTCCTGCTTCCGCTCGATCAACTGCCGTACGAGACGCACGAGTTCGGCGGGCTCGAAAGGCTTGGCGAGGAAGGCGTCGACGCCGACGTCGAGGCCGCTGTCGACCTCGTACTGGGTACAGGCGCTGACGATGGCGAGGGGAAGATCACGGGTCCGGGGATCGGAACGCAGCCGAGCAGCGGTCCGAAGCCCATCAAGCCGGGGCATCACCACATCGAGGGTCACGACATCGGGCCGCACCTGATGAACGACATCCAGACACTCGGCACCATCGGCCGCGGTCACGACCTCGAGACCCTCCAGCTCGAGATTGACCCTGATCAACTGCCGGATGACCTTGTTGTCGTCCACAACAAGCACCCGACCCGACGCGCCTGGCACAACTCCGAGAGTAGGCGCGGACCGGCCACCGCGTCCGGGTTTTCCCCACTTCCACCCCGTGCGGGGGAGGCTTCCGCTGTGCGGAGGCTTTCGGGTGCGTGCACTCGTCGCCTGCGGCGCGTGCACTCGTCTACGGCAGCGAGCGGACCGCTGCACGCGAGCCCCGCGAAGAGGCCTCCGATCAGCCCGTCCGGACTGCCACCGACCTCGCCACGACCCCGCAAAACCCGTTCATGAACACCCCGATGGAACTGGTAGGGTTCTACCCGTCGCCGCAAACACCGCGACCGACACGCCCCCGTAGCTCAGGGGATAGAGCAACGGCCTCCGGAGCCGTGTGCGCAGGTTCGAATCCTGCCGGGGGCACTCGCCGATGATCAGCAGAAACTAAGCGCTGACCAGGGCGGATGCCGACATGAAAGAGCGGGACCCTGTCTCACTGGGTCCCGCTCTTTGTCGTTGTTGCGCGCTGATCGCGATAGACCTGCGATAGACACGGCACCTCCTGGTTGCCGACTGAACTGCACTGCCTGTTGGACACCGAAGCGCCCCACCACAAAACCCAGGGCCGACGCACACGCTGACGGCTACCCTCCCCACAGGCAGCCGTTACGCAAGGAGGAGCGCAAATGCGGGCCCGCAGCACATGGCAGCGATTTTCCTTCAGCACGAAGGCAGCCATCGATCAGGCGTTGTATTCGAGTGGAATGCCCGAGGAAACCCTTGCCCTGTACTCACGCTGGTGGCAACTGGAAACTTACCTAAGATCCTTGATCTACGTAGAACTCCGCGCACTTCACGGCATCGATTGGGTGAACCACATCGGCCAGAGCGCGACCACCAGACAGCAGAGAGACGAGTCTCTCCAGTACATGGCTACTGCGGACTGGGAAGATCCGCTGAGCTACCTTGACGTCGGAAAACTATTTCCGCTACTCGAGGCTAACTGGTCTCTGGTCGAGCCAACGCTGATGAACAAAGAAGTCCTCATGTCTCGGACTTCGGAGCTGCTAGCGATTCGCCACCGCCTCGGCCATCTACGTCGCCCCCACAGTGACGATCTAAACCGGCTTGAGCAGACATTGCGGGATCTGGAAAAAGGAGCATTCACCGCTTACGCCTCATATAATCGCGACTTTTACCCAGACTCTAATTTGGCTGATCCGGTTGTAGCTGCTTGGGTTCGAGGAGAGCACTCAACAGCACAAAGGCTTATCCAGCACGCCGATCGTCAGTACGACGTAGTGTTCCGCCTTTCCTACACGGTTCGCCCTTACGCAGCTGCCCCCGCAAGTGGAGATCCAATCAGTGGTAGCACTGGCCTTCTATGGAAGGCGACCTTTCATCTTCGCGACCGAGAGCCGCGTCCATCCGCGCTATGGCGAGATAGCTATCTCAACCGCAACGCAAGACAACTACTCGTTCACATGCTCCTAGATAGCGGCTGGGTAGCCTTCACCTTCCCCGCCGTTGATGACAGCAATCGAGTAGCCGACGCTATCGGGGAAGCGTTCGACGCGGTACTTCTGAACCTACGCTCTAGGCGCGAAAAGAGCGAGCGTGAGCTCCTCGAATCCCCGATGCGAAGCATCCACCTGGACCCCCGCATCGAGATGAATTCCGGATGGAACATTGTGGACGACACCACCGTGCCGATCTCAATCTTTGGGGCTTGACGGTGGGGCGCCCTATCCGATGATGCCTCACCGCCAAGCAATTGGCAGATCAGAATGACCAAGCGAGTTCTTTCTCGATCTTCTGGTTCATCAGTTCCTCTTGACCGTAGATACACCCCTCATACACACGGTGGATCACCTCGGGTGAGTTGCCAACCCTCCGGGCGACCTCGGCTACGGGCACGCCAGCATTCAGCCACGTGGTGATGCAGGTGTGCCGCAGGTCGTACGGCCGGCCACCGAGGATGGATGCCTGAAGGTCCGGCGAGAGCGCGTATTCCCGAGCGTCCCGCCACACGCGCCAATACGTGCTGCTGCCCACGAGACCGCCCCGCTCGTTCGTGAAGAGCCGCCCGTCCTTGGCCGTGCCGAACTCCGCCACGTGGGCACGAAGCATGGCCACGAGTGGCGGAGGAATCGGGACCGGCCGGTCTTCCTTGGCTTCCCTCGACTTCAGGCCGCGCTTGTCGTGGCGCTCTCCGCTGTCTGTCCACTGCTTGCCCGACACGGGGTGTGTGTCGTGAAGCGTCAGAACGCCCCACCCCTTCTCCGGGAGGAAGCAATCAGCCTTCCTGAGACCCACGGCCTCACTCGGGCGGAGCCCCGCGAAGTACATGACCGCGTAGAAGCCCACCAGGCGACGCCCCTTCTTGCGGTCCCATGTCCCGACGTACGAGACCGAGGCGAGGAGTTGAGCAGCCTGCGTCTTGTTCACGAGAACGCGGGGGTCCACACGGTCCGATGAAGCACTCTTCACCCTCTTGATAGCGGTGAGTGGATTCTCCGTCAGGAGCTTGCGCTCGATGGCGTATTCAACTGCGGTGTTGAGCGCGCGCCTGCGGCGACGGGAGGTCTCCCCCGCCGCGGGGGTTCCGTCCAATTTGAAGGAGATCCGATACTGAACATCGCGAAGAATCTTCGGGTCTTCCAACGATGAGACGAGAAGCGATTTCTTGGAGATCCACCCGTAGGCGTCTTCAAGTTCCTCCGGCGGGTCAAGTTCGGCGTTCTTGGGAATGACCGCCCATCGGAAGGCGAGGCGCAGCTCTTCCGATGACGGCATCTTCTGCTCCTGCTCCACCAGAGCCAGCGTCACCGCGGCAAGCCCGTCGGCGATGCCCTCACGCGTCTTGGCCGCAGCCGTCGGCCAGCGCATCGCCATGTACTCGCGACAGAACGCGAACCAGGGCAGTTCCTCACGGACTTGCTCCGCACTGATCTCCGCCCGTACTTCGGACTCAGGCAGACCATCCGTGATGCGGAATGCCTCGCCACGGCGCATTGCCTGCCACAGTTCAGATCTACGGCTCTCTGCGAGAGCCACCGTGGCGAAGGTGGCGCTACTGACCCTTCCTCCGACTTTCCAACGGAGTTGGTAGGGGCGGGTCTTGCTCTGCGCCTTGGACACCTTCCACAGGCGGACATCGAGCGAAAACCCCTCCGGGGCCGAGCGGTTGTTCTGCTCGGCCCCACTGTCGGTGTCCTTCGTCACGCGCTCTCCTCCAGCGTCTGGAGCCACCGACTGAGTTCGGACCGCCGGATTCGCACCGCGCCGTTCGGGAGCTTGATGGACTTCGGGCCCTTCTTGTACTGCCGCCAGCGGTAGAACGTCGCTCGCGGTACACCTATCTCTTCGATCACTTCGGGGATGGTCAGCATCTCGTCGCGGGGTGCCACGACTCCTCCTTGGGCGAGAGAGCAAGGGAAGGGGTGGGACCAGCCGAGAGCCGCCACAGAAACCACGAAATACACAGAAACCCTGGATTGCGGGTCTGACCTGCGGCGATGCCGCATGGTGCGTGCTGCCACAGAAATCGCGGAAAGCTCCACAGAAATAAGCGGCCGGACCGGTGCAGCCGGTGCCCGCTTATTTCTGTGGCTTCTCGGTTCGTTTCTGTGGCAGCGCACTGCAAGCCCCTGACGCGGCTGTCTGTGCTGGTCAGGGGCTTGTCGAGGGTATTTCTGTGATTCTGTGGTTTCTGTGGCGGGGGTCAGGCGGTCTGGTCGGTCAGGCGGGGGTGGACCAGGTAGCGGGGGGAGGGTGGCCGGCCGCGTCCTCCGGTCCGATGGACGGCCTGTGCTCGCACGTATCCGTGGTCTTCCAACAGGGCCAACACGGGGTCCAGGTCGTTGGCGGTGCGGAATTCGGAGCGGGAGAGCTTGACCATCAGGTCCCGCTTGCTGACCTCGCGCCACCCGTGGGTGCGCAGGGCTTCCAGCACGGTGCGGGCCCGTTCGGCGATGCGGTCGGCGCCCATGGAGTCGAACGCGGCGAGGCTGTGGCTGATGAAGTACTCGGCCAGTGCGATCGAGTCGCGCATGGTCGCTTCCGCCACCGGCACGGTGTGTCCCTTGGTGAGGTGTTCGGCGAGGTGGAGGAGGGCGGCCATACGGGCGGTGGCGCCGACCAGCTTGCCGCCCCAGTCGCCGATCTGGCCCATGATGCCGCCGCGGGCTTCCAGCATCGGTTCCACCCGTGCCTGAAAGGCGGTGAGGGTGGCGACCGCCTCGGGGGTGAGCTGGATGAGGGCGGGGTCGGTCCACTCGGCAAGGAACAGCGTCAGGTCGAGGACGTGGCGCCGGTAGGTCTCCATCACCTGCTCGGGGATGGGGTCGGGTTCAATCTTGCGGCGGCCGACCAGCGACTCGGGAACCGAGTAGAGGAACCTGCCGAGCAGGCCGCGGCCCTTGAATCCGTCCTGGCGTCCGATGTCGTCCAAGACCTGAGGCTGGACGCACAAGCCCATGGTGAGGGCGGGGTGTTCGATGTATTCCTCGCGGGTCTGCCGGTCGACCTTGAGGCGGTCTCCGGCGTGGCCTTTGAGGAAGACGCCCATGTTGGGCTTGCCGGAGTAGCGTCCGGCGATGATGTCGAAGATGTCGCCCTCGGCGGACATGACGGCGATCCGGCCGCCCTGCTCCGCCATGCGGGAGGTGACCGTTTCGGCGGTGGTGTCGTCGGCGAGCAACTGCGGTTTGGCCGGCACGGTGACGTGGTCCGCGGTCTGTGCCAGCGCGATCGCGGTGGCCACCATCTCGTCCCGCTCGTCCGCGTTCGCGGATGCCGCCTTGGCGGTGGCCTTGTCGGCCGCTTCCTTGGCGAGCCGGGCGGTCATCTCGGCTTCCACGATGGCCGGTTGGATCAGCGTGCGCAGTTTCTGTTCCGCCTCATACAGCGGATCGGTGAGCAGGCCGAACACGGCGGATTTCCGGTTGGCGGGTGGCAGCGAGACGACGACGTAGAGGTTGGTGGGCTCGCGCCAGTGCCCGCGCACCTGCACCACCGACCGGCCGCCGGCCGCCGTGGCGAGCACGGACAGGGCGATGCATCCGGCGAGGTCGACGGGGGTCTGTGTCTCCTCGGCGACCGCGGCCACGAACTCCCGCAGCCAGCCAGGCAGCGAGCCCACGGGGAAGGCGGTGAGCTTGCGGGGTCCGGCGAGGGGAACGGGGTCCTCCCACACTGGCGTGGGCGGTTCGTCGAGGGTGGGCAGTCCGGCCCACAGGTCGGGGCTGTCCACAGGGTGTGTGGTCATGAGGCTGCCCTCCCTTCGAGGGGGTTCAACAGCGGGCGGCGGCCGTCGTCCCTGTGCGGGTCGGGACCAACGGCAGTGCGGACGCCTTCGGCGACGTCCTTTCGGTCGCCTCCGGCCGCCCGTGATGCGCGCTGTACGGCGTTCTGCGCCTCTTTGGAGGGAGTTCGGGGCTTGATGGTCACTCCGCACTCTCCTCGGCCGTCTGGAGGCCGTTGGTGACCGCGCGGTGGGCGTAGTCCTCGGGTACGCCGACGGAGACGGCCGCGGCGACGATCTGCCGGCCGATGGCGTCCAGTCCGCACGGTCCGGGGCACTGTGCGTGCTGGCCTCCCAGGAACCGGGCGACGCCGAACGCCTGTGAGGCGGCCCCGGATTCGGTGCGGGCACGCACCATAGCGAGGCCGCGATCCAGGCCGGTGCGGACGTAGTCGTCGGTGTGGCGGCAGCCGGTGGCCACCGTCCGATCCCACGTGGCGCGCTCGGGGAGGGAAGAGACCACCTCCCCCGGGGCGGGGGTGGTCTCTTCCTTCACGACCAGGGCGCGGACGGCAGGCGGCAGAGCGGCCATGGTGCCGGTGCCGGGTCCGAGCCAACGGGCGTACTGCATGAGCGACTTGACGTCCACGCCGGGCCGAACGGCGTTGGCCGACCGCGTCGCCCCTCGGTAGAGCCAGTGCTCGCCGCGGGTGGTCGGCACGGTCCGGGTCCGGGGCAGTGTCTGCCGCGCCCACGCGACCGCGTCCGCGTTGTCGAGGTCCACGATCGTCAGCCCGGCGCCTCCGGGGTGGTAGGCGACGGCCGCAGCCTGCCGCCACGCCGACGCCCATGCGTCGGAGGTGATCACGGTGGTGTCGGTGGTTGCGGCGGCCCATGCGTGGCAGACCGCGGGGCAGTGGCAGGTGCCCGCGCTCTTCATGTGCGGGCGTCCGCCGCACGCGCCATGCGCGCATGTCCGGCAGTTCCCGAACGGCACCTTCCCGGCTCGCAGCGGCAGGACGGGCACGCCTGCCGCGGCGAGTTCCAGGGCCGTCTTCAGGTGAGGGCTCGCGGTCAGATTCACGCCGTGGGGCGGCATGGTCGTGCGGTCAGGTGTCATGCTGGAGGTCTCCTGTTTCTGTCGAAGGGACGGAGAACCGGGGCGGTCGCGGTCTTTGGCGAGAGGCGACCGCCCCAGCCACGTCTAGCCGTGGAAGTGGTTGCGCTTGATGACGGCCTTGCGGATGTGGACCGTGCTCCCGCTCCGGCCGTTGGCGATCGCACGGACGGGAGTGCGCCAGGCGAGGACGGCGAGGGCGATCCACATGGCGGCTCCGGAGCTGAACCCGGCAACCGCGTTGATGACCTCGCCGATGCCGTAGCCGACGCCGGCCGACAGGGCGCCTCCTCCGATCCCGGCGCCGATGAAGCGCTGAGCGATCGGGTCCAGGAGCGGGAGCGGGGTCAGGTCGCGCGGCTCGGGGCGGACCATCGGGAGCGGGGCGAGGTGCTTGGGCATGGGGACCATGCGGCCGTAGGCGTCGGGCACCCACACCACCGGGCCGCGTTCGGCGGCCAGTTCGACGGCCGCCGGGTCCGGCGCGTACCGGCTGAGCGACGCCGGGTCGTACGCCGTGGCGGTCGGCGTGTCCGACCACAGGGCGGGGGCGCGTTCGTTCACTTCGTACCTCCGGTGAGGTAGGCGCGTCCGGCGTCGGTGATGGTGACGGGGACGCTCAACGGGTCGTCGCCGGTGACTGCGATCAGGCCGCGGCCGGTGAGCGGGTGGAACGTGCGCGCCTGCACGGCGTAGCCGCGGGGGTGCCCAGCCAGCCGCCACCGGCCGCGCGGGATCGCGCGGAAGGTGACGCCCTCGCCGTAGTCGTAGGCGGCCACCATGTCCAAGAGCTTGAGCACGTGCTTGGGCATGCGGGACATCAGGGGTCTCCTCTCAGTTGCCGAGCTGGGACAGGAAGCGGGCGAAGGACTCCACCAGGTCGTGAATCGGGCCGTAGGCGCCGGTCCCGGCGGTGAAGAAGCCGAACAGGAACAGCAGCACCGCGGCGCCCGCGCCGGCCGACTTGGTCTTGACGGCGACGACGGAGGCGATGCCGAACAGCAGCACGGCCGAGAAGGTCAGGGTCATCGCGAGCCCTCCGTGTGCGGGGTGTCGGTGCCGGCGCGGTAGATGCGGGCCCACCGGTTGTAGAGCCAGCGGCCGGCGCGTATGCGCTTGCCGGTGGCCTTGCAGCGGCGGCAGTCCTTGCCGCGCTTCTGGCGGCCCTTGCGGTCGGTCTTCATCTGGAAGCCCCAGCCGTTGCACTTGCGGCAGTTGCCGAACGGCGAGGCAGCACACACAGCGATGTAACACAGCGTGACGCCGAGCAGGAGCGTGATAGCGAGCAGGGCAGGGGTCATGACGGGCCCTCCGGGGCGGTTTTCAGGGGTTTCCGCAGGTGGGCCGCTATGCGCTAGCGACCTGATCAGGGATGGTTTGGGGCGCTAAGCGGGCCGCTAACGCTAGCGGGGTGTGCCGCTAGCGCTAGCGGCCCGAGATGGTCAGCCCGCGTCCCGCTTTCCGTCACGCTCCGCAATCGCGGCCGTGATGTGGGAGCGGTCGACGCCGCGCCGGTTGACGACCTTGCCGTCGATGCGGCGGCCCACCTGGATCGTGGACAGGCCGCGCGGCTTCAACGCGGCGGCGAGCGTCTCCGGCTCCCAGCCGTCGTAGACCTCCGGCCGCAGGTCGGCGAGCCGCATGACGACGGTCTCGGACCACACCTTGGTCTCCTTGACGGGGATCACGGCGAGGATGTCGGCGAGCAGGTCGTACGCGCTCGCCACCGTCTCCGGCTCCTCCCCCAGCGCGTGGCCGGACAGCAGTCCGGCCTGCTCACGGGCCTTGCGGGCGCGGGCGGCGATGCTGTCGGCGCCGGGCCCGTCCACGTAGACCGAGCCCACGATCCGGGCGTCGGAGCCTTCACCGATGAAGTAGTGGATGCCCTTGTCACCCCAGCTGAACATGGTGGCCCGCACGCCCCGCTTGTAGGCGGACGTGCCGAGGACCATGTCGTTCTCCAGCTGGCCCATGACCTTCAGGCACCAGCGGGCCGACGCGTTCGCGCTGATGCCGGTGGGCAGTGCCTTGGCGTCGGGGCGCTGGGTGGCGAGCAGGAGCACGATGCCGGTGGCCGGACCGCGCTTGACCAGGTCGGTTGCGATCTCCTCGAACTCGTCCTTGTGCTTGGGGTGCTCAAAGAGAACCTGGCACTCGTCCACCCCGATCACGATGGGGTGCAGCCCGAGGGAGCGCTTGTCGGCGAGTTCGCTGGTCACCTTCGACTCCGGGCAGATGTCCCGCGGAAGCGAGCGGATCACCTTGGTACGGCGGCGCAGTTCCTCGCGCAGCGCCCGGAAGTCGTTCAGGCAGTACTCGATGGCGTCGTCATCGTCGCCCGCGGCGTGCCGATGTGAGACGGCGTTGCCGACCGGGTCCAGGTCGCCGGTGCCCTTCATGTCGTAGGTGTGCAGCTCCGCCCGCGGGTCCAACGCCGCGATGAGCAGGAGCAGGCGGAGCAGGAAGGTCTTGCCCATGCGCGGGATGGCGCCGATGATGCCCGCGATGTACATCAGGGTGACCTCGACCCAGCGTCCGCGCTGGTCGGTGCCGTAGGCGACGGGCTTGAACAGGTTCACCGAACCGCTGGTCAGCAGCGGCCACTTGGGCTTGCGCGAGGTCGACATGTCCTGATCCCCGACCCACAGCACCAGGCGCCCGGTGTGCTCGTCGGGCACGGCCTCGGGCCACACGCACCCGAGCGGGCGGCGCAGGCCGGAGGCGAGCCGGTCGCGCCGCTCGATGACGTCCGTGACCGTCACGCCGTAGGGCAGGTTGCCCTCCGCACGCCAGCCCGGACCGTCGCGGGTGATCGGGGCGGTGAACTCGAACCCGTCGCGGCCCTTGCCCTGCGCCTGGTTGATGGCGGGGATGCCGAGCGAGCCGAGCGCCCGCAGCACGATGTCACTGGTGAGCTTGACCGCCTTGGGCAGCTCCACCGCGCGGTGGATGACCGGATCATCCGCGCGGCGGCCGGCGGCCCCCAGCGCCATCACGACCGCGCCGGCCGACAGGGCCTGAAGCCAGTCGGGGGCGAGGACGTAGATGGCGAGCGCGGAACCGAGCCCGATGAACATCGCGAGCACGGCGACCAGAGTGCGCAGGCGGACGCGGCCGTCGCGCTGCCGCGACAGCTTCAGGTACTCCGCCGCGTCCTCGCGGCGCACCGCGGCGAGCCGGACCGGCTCGCCCTCGCGGTCGGCCATCCACCGCAGGGTGCCGCCCACGAACCTCGCGGCCCCGGTGGGGGCTTGCAGAGTGAGGCGGGCGGCGTAGACCGGCGAGCGCAGCGCGTGGTAGCCGACCGAGTGGGCGTAGTGGCGGGCCACCCACGCCGTGGCGGTCCGCAGCTCCGCCACGGACTTCAGCCACACCGGAACGACCGGGCGACGCTGCGCGGCGAGCAGCCGACCGAGGTAGCCCGGACCGGCCGCCTTGGCGGTCGGAAGGTCGACCAACCGGCGGGCGGTCGGGTCACCCGACCCGGCACCCGACCGACCGGCCTCGGGGTCGGCCGACGGGTCGGAGTCGGATCGGGTAGTCGGGTCGGCCGACTCGCTGCGGGCCGACCGTGCCTTGTCGAGGTCGACCACGCGGGAGTCGAGGTCGCGGAACGCGTCGAGGTCACGGCCGTTGTCGACGACATGGATGTCGTCGCCGGTCATCTCGGCTTCGAGCCGGTTGAACAGTTCGTTGTCGTCGTCGGGGTGCTTCACTGAAGGTTCCTTCCAATGGGAGGCAGGGCGGGGTCCGGCCGACGCTGTAGGAGGTGGGCGGACGGACCCCGCGGGGCGGTGCTACGGGGGGTGGCATGGGGGAATCTGAGTTCAGGACGCGGCCGTGCAAGTGGTGCGGCAAGCCGGTGCAGCAGCCAGACAGCCGGTGGCGAAGGCGGCGTTTTTGCAGCAAGGCACACCGCCGCAGGAACCGAATCCTGGACGCTGTCTGGGACTTCGTGGACATCCTGTAGATCAGGCGCGCTGTTCCTCGGGATAGGCGCAGGGCACGCACATGCCGGGCGGGAGTGCGCTGCCGGTGGGGAACTCGAAGACCGTGACCAGGACTTCAAGGCCGGGATCGTCGGCGTGCGCGACGCGGGTGTAGATGACCGTGAACGGGGTGCCATCGCGGCCGGTGGTCGGATAGGCGTGGACGTCGTGTCCCCATGCCTGGCGTCGGCTGACCTCGAAGCGGGCGTGGGACGCCGGGATCACGCCGTGAACGCCGAAGTTGCGGCCGGACAGGCAGACGAACCGCACTGAGTCGGCAGGGAGCCGTTGACGGAGCGAGCCACCCGAGACGCGGAACAGATTGGTGATCCTTTTCAGGCTCACGCCTGAACTCCTTCCGGTTGATTGGACGGTGGTCAGGCGGCGCGCTGTTCCTCGGGGTAGGCGCAGGGCACGCACATGCCGAGTGAGGTGGGGATGACGTATCCCGCATCCGTGTGGCACTGCGGGCAGGTGCGGCGCGCTTGCATCGCCTTGGCGAGCGCGGCCCGCTTGCCGGGCGTCATCGGCCGCACGGGCTTGGCGCGGTCGACGCGGTAGAGGTAGGCGGTCAGCGGGCCGCGCCGGTAGCGCGGGCGCAGCACCTGAGCCGCGATCGGCTGACCGCCCGGACGTAAGCCGCGGGCGCGCAGTTGGCGGCGCGTGGCGAGCCCGTCGGGGGCGTAGCGCCACGGGTAGGTGGGGATCCCGTGGCGCGCCCCGGTTGGGTCGTAGCACTTGGCGAACATGCCGGGCCTCACGGAACGGCGTGCAGCTGGGGGCCGTTGGCCCGCTCGGTCTTGAGGGCGTCGCGCAGCTTGCGCGCGTTGTCCTGGGAGACCCGGACCGTCGTGCGGATGCGGTCCGCTGTCAGTTCCGCATCCGACCATCCCGCGGTCAGCGTGCGCGCCTCGGTCAGCACCTCATCGAAGGTGCGCTGCACCTTGCCTGTGGCCTTGCTGGTGGGGCGGCGCCGCGGGCGCGGCTTGGGCTTGACCGGGGGTGCCGGCGGATTCACCAGGGGCGGCGCGGGTGTTTCCTGCTCGGTGGCTGGGGCCAGTTCGCCCATGCGCAGCATCACCCGCTCGCGCCGCGGGGTCTTCGAACGCCACCTGCGGCCGTACCGCTCGCGCAGGTCCGCACGAGCCAACAGCCGCTCACGCTCCAGGGCGAGCGCATTGCTGTAGGAGATGACCTCCCACAGCGTCATGCGCCGCCACAACGCGAACGTGGACAGCGGGGCGAGCAGCCAGCGCGAGAACCGGATCTTCTCCATACGCCGGCCGGTGGCCGCGCCGATCCGCACGGCGTAGACGTGCGCGCCGATCTCGGAGAACACCACCCACAGCAGCGGCATCGTGCCGTGCGCGACCTTCGCCGACAGGGAGTGTCCGGCCGCGATGTTCAGGCCGCACGTGATGAGCGTGAGGACCCAGGGCACGAACCGCACCCAGGCCAGCGCCATGTCCATCCGGATCAGCAGGAGGTTGGCGACGGTGAACACCGGGATGGACACGTCGATGCCGACCGGCAGCATCCACGGAGCGGAGAATCCCCAGCTCGCCGCGGCAGCGGACACCGCATCGAAGGAGGAGATCAGACCGAGCGCGCCGACGCCGGCCGCGGCCAGTGCGCCGACGCCCGCGAGGCCCATTTCCGGGCGGGTCAGCGGCGGCACGCCGGACGGCGGGACTTCGAGGGCAGGGGTCGCGGTGGTCATGCCGTCGCCTCCGTCCCGCCCGACGTACCGAGCCGTCCGGCGCGGCGACCGTTGGCCGTCTCGCACTGCGGGGTCAGGTCCAGGGCGGTGAGCCAGTCGGCACCGGAGCGCTTGGCCGCGTACATCTGCTCATCGGCCAGCCGCAGCAGCGTGGACAGGTCTACGTCGTCGGTGCGGGGGTCGTAGGCGACCGCGCCGGTGGAGGCGCCCACGGTGAGGGGGCGGCCGTCGACGGTGACCGGCTGCTCGATGGCGCGCGTCAACTCGCCCAGCGTCCATGACAGATCAGCGAGGCTGAACACGCGAGCGACCGCGGCGAACTCATCGCCCCCCAGGCGCACCACGATGCCCCCGTTGACGTCGGCCCATTCCGCAAGCCGCCGGCCGGTGGCCGCGATGACCGCGTCCCCGGCAGCGTGCCCGTAGGTGTCGTTGATCTCCTTGAACCTGTCGAGGTCGATGACGTAGACCGCGCCAGGACCGCCCGCCAACACCTTCGGGGCGCGCTCAGCGAACGCGTCACGGGTGAACAGACCGGTCAGCGGGTCACGCCGGGCGGTCTCGATACGGCGACGCAGGCGCAGCGCGTGCAGCGACCAACCGGCCGCCATCGGCACTCCGGCCGCCGCGGCAAACAACAGCTCACTCATGCCGCACCCCCCTGAAGCGGAGGGTTGACCAGGCCGGTCAGGGCGGCGATCTCGTCGCCTGCCAGCACGGTGCGCTTGTCCATGGCGTGCGCCACGGTGCGGATCTCGCGCCACAGGTGGCCGACCTTGCGGCGGGCCATCCCCTGGACCATCCCCCACGACTTGCCGCCCTCGGGGACGCTGCCGTGTCCGAGGCGGTAGCCGAACTGGGCGAGTACGTCGATGGCCAGCTCACGGTCATGGTCGGCGGCGCAGGCGGCGGCGCGCTGCGGGGTCCACAGCCCGTAGTCCATCAGGTAGGTGACGTGGGCGAGTTCACCGGCGGCGCACTGTGCGGCGTAGTGCCACGGTGGGGTGTTCTGCGTCTGGTGCTTGGTGTTGCCGGTGACGCCCCACTGACCGGGCTGCGGCTCCCACGCGATGACCTCGGACGTGATGATGTGCATGCCGTAGGCCATGGACAGCACCGCGTGGCCAGCCTCATGGAAGGCCATGCCCAACCGGGCCTGCTCGTAGGTCAGCGGCATGTTCAGCGCCGGGCGGGGCTTGCCGGTGTGGTCGGCCAGCACCTCGGGGCCGGGGGCCGTGGTCCTCATGCCGCCACCCCCTTGCGCGCCGTGCGGCGGCGGGTGGGGCGGACCAGGGGGACGACGTCGAACAGGTCCGGGTTGTCCTCGATGACCTGCGCCGCGATGCGGACCAGGTCGTCGGGAAAGTTCGGGTTGTCGGCGAGGATGTCGCGCGCCGCGTCCTCGCGGGCCGCGCGCTCCTGCTCGCTCTCGCCCTCGACCCCGAGCCACAGCTCAACCGGGGTGCCGAGCGCGAGTTCCGCGAAGTCCTCGGCAGAGATGGCCTGTTGGCGGCCGATGTACGTACGCATGACAGTTCTCCTGGCGTCGAAGGGACGCCGGGGCGGTCGCGGTCCTTGGCGAGAGGCGACCACCCCGGAAGGCAGTTGGCCGCCGCACGAGGTGCGGCGGAAGTTGAGGTGGTGGGTGTCTCCTTCATCGCGACCGCGCTCCCGTATCAGGTAGAGCTGTCCGGCCTCGAAGTAGGCGTATGGAGACGTGACCTTTCGGTCTAAGCCCTCCGGTGAATGCCAAGGCGCCGGGTCGCCTCCCCCCGTCCGATGCGGGGCTCCTGGTCGTGCGGTCTTGCAGATCAAGCACGTGCGGCATGAGCCGCTTCCGCTGAGTTGTTGCGTTCAGCAGATGCAGTACCTGTTTTACAGGTACTGCATGGGGGTCCGTCAAGTGCAGCGACGGAACCTCTTGGTTTTGCGCCGGAACTTCTTGGCGCACAATCAGAATCGCCCCAGGTCAGGGGAGTTGGTCACCCCATACGTGGACAGCGCCGCGTCATCTGGCTACCGTCAAGAAGTCCCTAGAAGTCCACCGGGGGTAAAGGTGTCCAACGAACGGTTGCGGTCTGCCCTGCTAGCTCGCGGCATGACGATCCAGGACCTGGCCGATGAGATCCAGGTGATCCCGAAGACCATCGAACGCTGGATCACGCAGGGCAAGTTGCCGTACCGGCGTCACCAGTACGCAACGGCAGCGGCGCTCCAGGTTGACGTGACGATGCTGTGGGACGACTCCCGGACTCAGGAGTCCGCCGCTGACCTGAGCAAAGCGGAGATCGTCACGGTCTACCCCCATCGGCACGTCGTACCGACCGACCTATGGCGGGAGATGTGCGAACGGGCAGAGGAGCGCATCGACATCCTCGTCTATGCAGGCATCGGCCTTGCCGAAGATCCGCGCTTCCTGTCGGTTCTCAAGGCGAAATCACAGAGCGTCGCGATTCGCGTCCTGATGGGCGACCCAGCGTGCGAGGCAGTCATCCGGCGCGGTATCGACGAAGGTCACCGCATCATGGACGGAAAGATCCGCAACGCTCTGGTCAACTACCGCCCTCTGTTCACCAGCCACCCCGAGATCTCGTTCCGCCTGCACGACACCGTGCTTTACAACTCGATCTACCGTGTGGATGACGAGATGCTCGTCAACACGCACGTGTACGGCATCGGCGCCTACCTGGCTCCGGTTCTGCACCTACGGCGACTGCCCGGGGGCGAGCTCTTCGACACCTTCGCCAACAGTGTTCAGCAGGCATGGGAAGGCGCAAGGCCAGTAGCTGAACACGACTTCACGGGAGCATGAGGCATGGGACGCATCGACTATCTTCACGACCCCGAGGCCCCGCCAGCCAACTCGGTGGTGCCGTCCGTCGTGGCATTCGTGCAGAACGATGCGGGGCAAGTGCTGATGATTCAACGGTCCGACAACGGCCGTTGGGCACTGCCCGGTGGCGGACACGACGTGGGGGAGTCCATCAGCGACACCGTGGTGCGCGAAGTCTGGGAAGAGACCGGCATCAAGGCCGAAGTCGTCGACCTGTCCGGGATCTACACCGACCCCGGACACGTGATGCAGTACGACGACGGAGAGATCCGGCAGCAGTTCAGCATCTGCTTTCGCGCGCGGCCGGTCGGCGGTGAGCTTCGTACGAGCAACGAGACGACACAGGTCCGCTGGGTCGACCCAGCGGACCTGGCGAAGCTGGACGTCCACCCCACGATGCGGCTCCGGATTGAGCACGCCATGGACCGGACGCGGCCGGCTCCCTACATCGGCTGAAGCTTGGCGGCGGCGACCCGTTCGAGCACGCGTGACGTGCACGCGAGGATCTCCGGCTCAGCGCGGCGGATGAACGTTCCGATCAAGCTGTCCGGCCCGTAGCGTCCGGCGATCTCGTTGACGCGGTCGACGGGATTCGTCGACGTACCGTCCGGCGTGGTGTTCATGTCGCAGTAGCAGAGCGCATCGTTCAGGTGCGCGCTCTCGCGCGGGAACTCGCCCTCCAACTCCTCACGCAGGCCCCGAGCCTCTGCTTCCATCCACGCACAGGAGTGGTGAGCCACCAGGTTCACGACCCGTTCGTCCGCCTGCGCCACGTCCCGCAGATAGCGAGCACCATCGAGCGGGTGGAATCCCGTTTTGGCAAGGTCCGGCGAGTAGCCGATGTCATGCAGGACAGCCGCGGCTTCCAACAACTCGGCATCCTCCCCGAGGACGAGCGCAACGGTCCGCGCCCGCTCGGCAACTCCCAACGAGTGCTGCCACCGCCTCGGCAGCGGCTCGGCGAGCAGGGACTCAGCGAGGGGATAGGCCCACTCCGTCAGCTCCGACAAGCTACGAACGCTCCTCTCGAATCGGCACGGCGCGGACCGTCCGCACCTTGCCTTGCCCTTCGCTCGCCAGCACGCCGGCGGCTTCCAACTTGTCGAGCGCCTTGGTCACAGTGGGGCGGGAGACTCCGAACCTGCCCATCAGGTCCGACGCACTCAAGAAGGCCGCACCCACCTCGAACCCCTCGGCGGGGATGAGGTCGGCGATGCGCTCGTCGAGCGGTCGCCGGTCAACCTGCTCACCTTCGCGTACGACGCGCCACCGGCCGCCCCGCACCGGTTCGGCGACACCGTCGCTCTCAAGCGCCTTGAATGCACGAAGTACAACACCGCGCGAGACGTCGTGATCACGCATGAGATCTGCGACGGGCGGAAGCTGGGTCACCTGCGGGTTCGCCTTGACCTGAGCCTTCACCACCTCCGCGATTTGCAAGAAGGTCCCCCGAGGGCTGGCCTGCTGCGACACGCGCTCTCCCCTGTCTAACTCGATTGTTGCAAGCTTCCCACGCTCGGCTTTCGAGGTCGACACTTAGCTCCCACCTTCACGTCCCAGGTCCACTAGGCCTTCCTTGATTATCCCGCATGAGTGACACCTGTGGCATTAATATGCCTCACACAGCTCAACCGAAGGGGGGCTTCGTGTCGCCAAAGGGGCGCAATATACCGGAGCCGATCAAGCGTCAAATACGTCAGCGGTGCGGATTTGGGTGCGTTATTTGCGGCCTTCCGCTCTACGAATATGAACACGTACGAGAATGGTCAATTGTGAAGCAGCATAATCCGGAGGATATGACACTTCTTTGTCCGACTCATCATGCAGAGAAAACACGGGGCCTCCTTCCTGTCAGTGATGTCTTGGCCGCTAACGGCAGTCCGCACAACTTGAGGCTTGGTATTTCCGAGGCATTTCCGCTGCGGTACTCCGGTGACTCCTGTCTGGTGAACGTGGGGAGCAACCGGCTCATGCACGACTTTACGCGTGACGCAGTGATCCCCCTGTTGACCATTAGAGGTTGTCCTGTGGTCAGGGTCAAGAAGCAAGATGGTCGGCTCCTTCTGTCTCTCCGGATTTTCGATAAGGAAGGAAATCTACTGCTTGACGTGAACGACAATGAGTTGATTTTCTCCGTCGATTCTTGGGATGTTGAACTCGTGGGGAGGAGGTTGACGATTCGCGAAGGGTTGGGTGCTATTTTGGCGCAAGTTGAATTCTATGCTCCGAGCGCCATCGTGATCAATCGTGGAATTTTTGCTTATGACGGTTTCCAGGTGCGGGTAGCTGCCGATCACATCTTTCTAGAGCAATACGGCATACGCATTTCGAAATCAAGTGCGCGCATGAACGGCGGTGCGGGATTCAACTTCAATTAAGAGACGGGCTTTGTCGAGAAGTTGGGGGTATCCGATCGGATCGTCTTCCAGCGGGAGGCGGACGGCGACCTGGGGGACACATGAGCACAGGCACGGCGACTCTGTTGGTTGCGCTCGTAGGGGTGGTGGGCACTCTGCTGTCACCGCTGACTACAGCGTGGGTGAGTACACGAACACGGCTGCAAGAGTTCGAGATGCAGCAGCAGGCAAGCGCCGTAGTCCGCAGGGAAGAGTCAGCCGCAGCTGACTTGGAGCGTCGGCGGGAGGCGTACACGGCGTTGAACAGCAGCGCCAGGCGGTGGCGCATCCTCCTCATGGAGGATGCGCGGGCTTTGTCATCAGGTAGCAGCGCAAGCGAGCGCACGGAGGAAGCGCGCCAGGCATTTCACGACGACTTCGCCCGCGTGCAGATGTTGGTTCCAGACCTTGTCCTCGATGCTGCCAACCGTGTTCGACTCGTGCTCGCTGACGCGCATACGCGGCTCGGTCGTCAAGCAAGGGATAGCACTACGACCGAGGCCGAGTGGCGTGAACTGCAAGGTTTCCTGCTGAGTCTCTGGGACGTGATCACTGAGATGCAGGCAGCCATGCGGAAGGATCTCGGAGTGGGTTCCGGCGCTCCAGTTCCTTCGGAACGATCCGGAGCCTATCGGGACGGCGTGGTCGGGTACCCGCAAGTGCCAGGGTCATGAGCTCCGTCGCGGGGCTCTTCGGCGGGACGACGCGTTGAGGTGTACCGCAGGCGAAGGCATGGGGCTAATTCCCCCAGGCGTCCCCCGAGTTGGGCCGGTGAAGTAGAAGTGGCTGGTCAGCGGCGGATGAGCCAGCCTGCTGTAAATCTTCCGGCTCGGCCTTCCCAGGTTCGGATCCTGGCGCCGCCACGCTGGACAGATGGCCTTTCGATGGCCTTTCCCTGTCCGCCCGACCGAGCGTGAGGCACCCAACGGCAGAGGACCCGGACGAAGTGTCCGGGTCCTGCTTGAACGGTCGGGATCCACAGAGGTGGGTAGGAGGTGTCCCACCTATCCAGCTGTCCCATCAGCGGAGGTGACCGACGGGCCGGTGGCTGGCCGTGGGTCCAGGGTGGAGGTCGCAAGTCCGTGCCGCATGTCGACTTGCAGCGCAATTCGAACACGCGCTCTAATTTGGCCATGGCGAACCACAGGGTCGACTACCTCACCAGCACCCAGGAGAACATCCTGCGCTGCATCCGCGAGTCGATCGCCGACCGAGGTGAAGCCCCGACCATGCAGGAGATCGGTGAGCAGGTCGGCATGCGCAGCCGCGCCTCCGTGCACTACCACCTGGGACGGATCGAAGCGCTCGGGTACATCGCCCGCGAGCCCCACAGACAGCGCGGGATCAGGCTCACATGACCAGCGCCACCCCAGGCCCGGAGCGCTTCCACCTCACCGTGGCCACCGCTGGCCGCACCGTCATGCATGGCTGGTGGTCCAGGGAGGTGACGGCCCGCAGCAAGTTCCGGGATTGGATCGGCGCGTACAGCAAGATGCCGGACGCCCACCTCGTCCTTGCGGAGCGAACGGGCGCCGGCGAACAGGTACTGGAGAGCTGGCCCGACGCCTTGTAACTAAGGCATCGGCAGGCTCGGAATGCCGTACGGCGCGCTTCGCTGCCTGCTCCACCTCATGCCGCGACATGAACACGTCGCCAAACCCATGCCAGGTTGGGCGGGGAGCGGTCTGTCACCGTCGAGGGAATGTTGCACTTGGCCAGGTCACGACTGCGACCATTAAGGAGTGACTTCAACTCCCCTATGGGTGCCTCTGGTAGTAGCTGGCATCGGCGTGGCAGCCACGCTAGTCGCAGGGACAGTAGGCGCCCTGATTACGCAACGCTGGTCAGACCGTCGTGAAACCGTCGCCTGGGAGCGTGAGCGACAGCGCGAGCGCGAAACTTGGGTCCGCGAGGACGAGGCCCGTACCTTCGAGCACCGCAGACAAGCGTACGTAGCGTTCTATGAAGCAGTGAAAGCTCTGGCCAGGACCGCTTACGACCATTGCTACGGCTTCACAGAAGAGCCTGAGTTGGAAGAAGGCTGGCAATCTGATGCTTTCGCCAAGCTCGCACAGTTGCAGTTCTATGCCGATCGGGCCGTGGCCGCCGCTGCTTCTGCTGCCTACGGTGCCGCCTGGTCGTGGGGTCAGTTCGGAGTACACGACGCTCCTGATGACCCTAGCTTCTACGAGCGGCAGCAGAAATTCGACGAGGCTGAGCTTGAGATGCTCCTGCTGATGCGGGAAAGCCTCTCGATTCCGGAAGCCGACCTGACACTTCCGCCTCCTGGCTACACACACCAGGGGGACCAAGGCGGAGACGAAGGGCCAGACGAAGAGGTCGTCGTCAGAAGTCCATGAGTTCGTGAACACATGTAGGCACACGTCGCCTGGGCCGTCCGAAGCCGCTCACCGGCCGACAACGACCAACGACGGCCAGCCAAGCGGCCGTGACCAGGCCCCGGAGCTACAAGAACGCACGTCCCCAAGATCCCCGGCAAGACCCAGGGCCTTAGGCCGATATCCTCGCCACCTGCACCGATGAGCATCCCGAGGTGCTTCGAGACCAAGGGGTCGTGGCGTGCACGGCCACATCACGGGCACTCTCAGGGGCGACCAGCTGCAAGACTCTGCGCACGGTACGCGATAGAGATCCCGCATCCGGTCGGCGCCATCCGACATACGCGCAGGTCAAAGCAGGTTTCGGCAGCACTCTTGTCATGCCCTCCGGAGCCGTGTGCGCAGGTTCGAATCCTGCCGGGGGCACCCCTTGTGAGGTGCCTAAAGACCCCGTAACCAGCAGAGATGCTGAGTGCGGGGTCTTCGCGTGTGTGCAGCCATATGCCACTCTGAGCGGCCCTATGTCGGGGTCCGTGGACTATTCGTGGACACGATCTTGAGGCGTCATCCCTGGTCAGCCCCAGGAACGGCGAAAGCCCCCGGACGGGTCCAGGGGCCTGAAGCCTAGCGCGGCGCGTGTGGGATCACTCGTACTCGCGCAACAGCTCTTCGATCTTGCGGTTGCCGGTCTCTTGCCGACCGTCGATGCACTTCGCGTAGCGACTCAGCAGGACCTCAACGCTGTTGCCCGCGCGTTCGGCGACCTCGGTCGGGTCGACTCCGGAGTTGAGCCAGGTCGACAGCGCCGAGTGCCGGAGGTCGTACGGGCGGGCGGCGAGCGGTGAGGCGAAAACGGCCGGCGGGAGTGCCAGCGCGCGAGCCTCCTGCCAGACCCGGAAGTACGTCGACGAGCCGACCACTCCCCCACGTTCGTTGGTGAACAGCCGCCCGTCCTTGGCAGTGCCGAACGTGTCGAGGTGGTCCCGCAGGATCGCCACGAGCTGGGGCGGGATCGGCACCGGTCGGACCTCTTCGGCAGGCCGGTTCTTGAGCCCGCGGTCATCGTGGGTTTCGCCGGAATCGGTCCAGCGCTTGCCGACGCTCGGGCGAGTCCGATTGAGGAGGGCCGTTCCCCAACCCATTTCTGGCAGCTTGAGGTCTGCTTCTTTGACGCCAACTGCCTCCGCCGGGCGAAAGGCGCCGTAGTACATGCAGGCGAACAGGCCGACGAGTCGGCGGCCACGCGCCCGGCGGTATCCACCGATGTATGAGACCGCAGCGAGCAGGGCGCGAGCCTGTTCAGGGTTGGCCACTACTCGGGGATCAACTTCCTTGACCACCTTCGGCTTCTTCCAGCGAATCACGGTGATCGGATTCTCTTTGAACTCGCCGAGATCTACCGCGTAGTGCAAGGCGTTAACCAGTGTCCGCCGCTTGCGCCGCACGGTTTCCGCCGCAGCCGCCGTCCCATCGAGCTTGAGTTTCAGGGAGTCCAAGACAGCCATGCCGATCGCTGGGTCCCCGAGATCGGCGAGAGGGCGCGAAGCCTTCGCCACCCAGTGGAGCGTGTTCGCGATCTCTGTAGGCAAGTCGCTGTCCTCAGGGCCGGGCAAGACGAAGGCCCAGTTGCGGAGCGCCTTCCTGAGCAAGTCGTCGGCGGGCCGCCCTGGGCGATCGTCAAGGAGAGCCACGGTCACAGCGGTCAGTGACTCGTTGATCCCGTCCCGCGTGTTCGGCGCAGCGTGCGGCCACTTCATGGCGAGGTACTTCAATGCGAAGGCGTACCACGTCATCGAGGGCGCCTTTTCGACCATCGAATCCGGAAGCCCGCTGACCGTGTCGAATTCCTCGCCATCACGCATGGCCCGGAGCAGCTTGGAACGGTAGTTGTCAGCAAGTCCCTTGGTGCGGAACTGTTCGGAGCACACGTTCCCGGCGACAACCCACCGAAGGTCATAGGACGGCTTCTTGGTGTTCCTCTTCCGTACGCCCCAGAGCTTCACATCGAGCGACTTCATGCCGCCGCCCTCTCTCGGCTGTTCAGCCAAGCCGTGAAGTCGCTCCGCCACACCCGCAGTTCACCGTTTGGCAGCTTGAAAGCCTGCGGAGCCTGCCCCAGCTCGCGCCAGCGGTAGAACGTCCGGCGCGAGATGCCCTTGAGCTCAGCAAGGATCTCTGGGACGGTCATCAACTCGTCTTTCACGCCGGTTCTCCCTTCAAGGCTTCGCGGGCGGTTTCGCGGTTGAGTTGGAGGCCGCGGTGGATGGTGGCGGCGAGGGCGGATTCGCCGGGGGTGTGGCCGTGTCCGGCGTATTGCCAGTCGGCCAGGACAAGGACGGTGTCCGGCTCGATCTCTTCGAGGCCGCGGGCTTCGCGTTCTTGGGTGGCGCGGTAGTCGGCGCGGGTCTGGCGCAGCGCCCCGAGGGTGGTGGAGTAGCGGCGGGACTTGGAGGAGAAGTGGCCGCGGAAGCCGAGCATGTGAGCCCAGTGGCGCAGCTTGCGGTCCGGGTAGAGGGCGTGCAGGTCGAGGCAGGCGGCGATGAGCCTGCGGGGGTGGTCGGGGATGCCGAGCAGTTCCAGGGCCTCTTTGTTGCCGATCCTGCGATCTACCGTGTCGGTGCTTTCGGCGGCTTTGGTGGCGTACTTAGCGACGTAGGAGGCGACCGCCCGTTCGGTGAGCTCGGAGCCGTCGCCGAAGGCCTTCACGGGCCGGATGTCGAGCTGTCGGCCCCACTGGAAGGTGCGGGCGGGTTGGTCGCCGGAGGCGGGCACGCTGACGCTCGTGTAGGAGTGCCGGGCGGCGGCGCGGATCGCGTCGGTGAGCAGCTCTGTGCTGGCCCATGACGGTGGCGGGGAGTCAGGCCCATCGGGTCCGTCGAGGCGGATCACGGCGTGGAAGTGGACGGCACCGCGCTTCTGGAACTCGGCGACCTTGCCGTAGGAGACCCGGCAGGCATCGGCGAGTTCGCGCTGTGTGAGTCCGGCACGCTTGGCGATCTCACGGCGGAGCCGGTTGGCGAAGCGCATCCACAGCTCGCCCGCATGGTTGTTGAACAGCACCGCGCCCGCGTAGTCGTACAACGCCGGATCCAGGGCCGTGCCGAGCGCCGCATCGTCCGGGGTGTGCCGTGCCCCGCAGCGGCAGGTGCCGCGATCGGGGCGGTTGTGGACCGGGCCGAAGGAGGGGGCGGTGAGGGTGGCGAAGACGCGGGGGTGATCGCGGACGGTGGCGGGGATGTCGCGGCGGTCGTCTCCGGCGAGTCCGGCGCGGATCAGGTGGTAGGTGTCTCCGGCGTAGGTCCAGGCGCAGGCCGGGCAGCGGGAGGCCCGCCGGTTGCCGCAGGCGATACGCAGCCGACCGCCGGGCTCGTGCTCGGTGCTGTAGCGGTGCAGGGTCTCGCCGGTGGTCTTGTCCTTGTGGAGGACCCAGCCGGTCAGGTGGATGGGTTCGGAGCAGCCGCCGGTGCGGCGGATCTGGTCTTGCCAGCGGTCGAAGCCCGGAGACCCGGCCACCCGCAGCGCATCAGCGAGGGTGACCGGGTCCAGGCCCGCGAAGGTCGCGGTGTCACTCATGCACGACCCCCGACAAGCTGGACGGCGCGAACCGGGGTGGTGCCGTGGCCGTGGCAGGCCGTGCAGTCGACGGTGATCGTGCGCAGGTGGCCGGAGGCGTCGCGGCCGAGGCCGGAGGTGACGGCGGCGGTGGCGAAGCCGTCGCAGTTCGGGCAGATCCGCGCCGGGGTGTGCGGGGCCGGGTTGAGGCCGGTCATGATGGAGGTTCCTTCCGGTTGAGAGATCGGACAGGGACGGCGCCCGGGCGGCGGAGACTTGGCGGTTGAGGCCGCCCGGGGGCCGGTCAGCGTCGGGTGTCGCTGGCGAGGATCGAGCGGATCACCAGAGCGCAGATGGCGACCGAGGCGCCGGTGATGGCGACAGCGAGCAGCATCGAGACGAGCACCGCACCGACCACGAGCACGACAGTCACGCCCATCCCGGCCACGGCCACTACCGCGCCGGGAGTGAGCTGGACGGTGGGCCGGGCAGGTGCCGGAGCCTGAGTCATCGGGGCGAACGGCTGGACCGGGGTGCTAGCGCTGGGGATGACGGTGGTCGGCTCGACGATGACGGCGGGCGGCATGGCGTGGCCGGTCGGCATCGGATTGACCGGGATCTTCGGACGGAGCATGAGCTGAACTCCCTTCTGTGGCCGGTTACTTGGTGACGGCGTCGATGGCGGGGGCGAGGAAGCTGTCGGCCAGGAGATAGCCGCCGATCAGCAGGACGATCACGAGCCACCAGGGCGGGCGGATGTGCTTGAGGCCGACCCAGCCCAGGCAGGCGATGAAGAACCACAGCGGCACAGACATCGCGTAATCCCTCCTTTCAGCAGATGGGGCAGCGGTGGCCGCGGGCGGCGACCATGGCGGCCTCGAAGGAGTCGTAGGCGGCAGACCAGCCGCACTCTTCGGCTTCGCAGGCGGCGACGTACTTCATCTCGCCGGTCCGGTGGTCGGGGCCGCCGCCGATGGCGGTGGTGCCGACGCGGTGCATCTCGTTCCAGATCTGATACAGGCCCATGGGTGAACTTCCTTTCATCTCAGGTGAGTTGGGCGGCGATCGCGTCTGCCATGGGGGCGGGGACGCCGAGGCGGGCGCGCAGGGTGTCGGTGTCGATCGGGGTACCGGTCCGCGTCTGGTGGTCGTCGGCGACCTTGCGCGCGTGAGCAACCAGGGCGGCGGGGACCGGCATGGCCGGGGCCGGGTCGGCGGCGGGCAGAGCCGGGGTCTCTTCGCCAGCGGCGAGCGGCACAGCCTGCGGGGCCGGGTCGGGGGCGGGTTCGCGTGCGACTTCGGGTGCGGGGGCCGGGGCTGCGGGCGCCGGCGGAACCGGCACCCGGTCCCCGGCCTGGTTGGGCGCGTGAGCCAGCAGGGTGCCGCCGAGGAAGGCCAGGGCAGGCCAGCCCGCGACGCCGAAGCGCAGCCACGCGGGCGGATGTGCGAGGTCGAGGAATCCGGCGGTGGCAACGTTGGCGCCGAGCGAGGCGAACAGGGCGATCAGGAACCAGCACCAGGCCAGCCGCGACGGGCCGTCGGAGCGCAGTCGTCGCCACGCAGCGACCAAGAGCAGGTCGACCGAGATGGGGTAGGCCCAGGCCTTCCAGCCGGTCTGTCCGGCCGCGGCGGCGAGGTCGTGCAGGTGGGCGAAGGACAAGGCTCCGGCGATCACGGCCTGAACCAGGACGGCATCCGGACGGAACGAGCGGGTCATGTCCTCACCTCCTTCAGGTGGTTGGGCCAGGGCGGGGCGGGGATCGAGTCCGGCCGCCCCGTCCCGGCGGGTTCAGTCGGTGGGGGCTTGGCCGGAGCCGAGGCAGGCCAGGCACAGGCCGGTCTGCTGGCCGACCATGCGGCGCTTGCGGCCGACGTGGACCGTGCGGGAGACCTCTCCGGTGCCCTTGCAGGTCGGGCACGGCGCAGGCTCCGGCTTCGGCTTGACGTGGCGGCGGGCGGTCGGCTTCTTTGCGGCGGTCAGGGCGTCCACCCCTCGCCGGGGTACTCGGGGCCCTCGGTGGGGTCGTAGCCGGGCGGGAAGAGGCCGGGCGGGGGCTCCGGCAGGGACGCGGCCAGGCACGGGCCCACGATCTCGATGAACGTCCGGTCGGCGCCGAGGGTGTCGGCGTAGAGGGCCAGGGCGCCGAGCAGGATCACGGTGCGGTGGAAGTCCTCGCAGTTGTCACACACGGCGCTCACCGGTCCAGGGGCGGCCGTTGGCGGCGGCGATCGCGGTCAGCACCCGACCGAGGTTGGTGGCGTCCAGACTGCCGAGCGCGTGGCCCAGGCGGACCGAGACGCTGCTGTCGGCCAGCGAGGCCGCGATGGCGAGAACGCCCAGTTCACTGCCGGTGGCGACCAGTTCGGCGCCGGTCGGGTCGGCGAGCGCGGACCAGTCGAGGTCATAGACCTCACCGGTCTCGCCGTCAGCGGCCATCAGGTCCTCGCGCTCGGCAAGGCGGGGAAGCCAGACGCCGTGTGCGGCGAGCAGTTCGACCGCAGCCGTCCGGTGCGGAATGCCCTGCGCAGTCAGGCGCAGGACGCTTTCCAGTTCGTCCGCGGTCCAGTCGCTGGCGGTGGCGTACCAGGGGCAGTCGCGTTCGTCGTGGTCGATGCCGGTCTCTTCGCCGTTGATCTCGCCGCAGTGTTCGCAGAACATCGCGGGTCTCCTTCGGGGTTGAGGCATGGAGGGGGTAGGGATCTGGCGCGAAGCGGTCACGCCGACCGTGGAGCGAAGGGGATGTTCAGGCGGCTTCGGCCACCGCGGGCGCCTCGATGGGCGCGAGGTCGACCAGTGGGCGGAAGCGGGCCAACTCCGGGAGATCCGGGGTCAGATGCGCATGCCGGTTGCAGGCGGAGACGGCTTGGCGCATGGTCGTGTGCGGGGTGCGGATGCGCACCCACTCGCCGGTGGAGTAGCCGACCACGGCCATGCCGCGCCGGTTGTTGGAGATCTGGGTGGCGGCGAACACCGCATGCGGGGAGATGTCGCCGAAGGCCATCTTGGCGGTGGATTCGTCGTTGACGCGGTGCACCATCCGGCCGGTGAGCTGGGCGCGGAGCATGGTGATGCCGTCGCCGAGTTCGGAGCCGAAGCGCTGGCCGTAGATGTCCAGGAAGATCCCGGCCGCGCGGCCCAGTTGGGCGAGGCGGACCAGGGCCTTGACGATCCGCTCACGGCGGGGGTCGTTCTTCTTCACGCTCAGGGCGAGTTCGGCGATCTCGTCGATCGTGACCACGATCGGCACCGGGCGCAGATGCTCGGGCAGGTCCCAGATGTTCGCGGCGATCTCCCCATCAAGGGTGTCCGCGCTGATCCGCTGCTCGCGACGGATCACGTCGTAAATGCCGTCCATCCGCGCTATGAGCGCTTCCAGGAGTTCTACTGCGTCGTCGGGGTTGTCGGCCAGGGCGGAGAACCGGCGGGCGAACGGGCCGAGTTCGATCTTCTTACAGTCGATGCCGACCAACGCGACGTCCTGCGCGGCGAGTTCTTTGATCACGGTGCGCTGGGTAACCGACTTGCCGGACTGGGTGGCGCCGACGGTGACCGAGTGCGGCACCTCGCGGTAGTCGCGGTAATGCACGCTGCCGTCTTCCACCAGCGCGAGCGGGATCTTCAACAGGCCGCGCTCGGGCGTGGCGGGCATCTGCACCCGCTTGAGGACGTCGTAGCCGGTCAGCGTGATCTCGATGACGCCCGGCTTGATCTCGCGGGAGGTGACCTGATGGACGGCGAAGGAGTGGCGCAGCCGGTCGGAGGCGGCGGCGAACTCGAAGGCGTCCTGACCCGGCCACAGCCGGATCCGCAGCCGGACCCCGGTACGCGTGGGCCTGATCCACAGCAGCCGGGGGACGCGCTGGGGCGGTACCGGCTTGCCTGCCCAGCGGGCCAGCATCCGGCGCATCCGGGAGGCAGGCATGGTGAGGTGGCAGGCCTCCATCACGGCGGCGTAGCGGAAGACCACCCGCAGCATCGCCAGGGCGACACCGAAGCTCAGCCAGTACCAGACGGGACGGCGCCACCTCAGCAGCAGCGCCACCCCGACCAGGACCGCGAGCGCGATCCCTAACAGCTCCATGCTCAGGCCGCCTTCGGCTTCGACGCAGCCGCAGCGAGCGAGGTGACGGCGACCGCACGGAAGGCGATCCCGTGCCGCTTCTGGCCGTTGAACTCGTTCTCCCACGGCCGCGCGATCAGACCGGTGAGAGCGACCGGGGTGCCCATGGCCAGCTCGCCGGAGATGCCGGGCTCCGGAACGGCGATGGAGAGGATCTCCACCTCGTCGTTGGCCGCGAACATCACGTCAACGGTCATCATCGTCGCGCCGGTCTCGGCATCGGTGGCGATCTCGCCCGTACGGCGGTCCTTGACCTTGGGCTGCGGAGTCTTGGCGACCATCACGGTCGCGGCGGAAGTGTCGACGGGGATCTGACGCATGAAGCGCTCCTAGATTCGATCCACTTAACGTACTTAGTACGTCAACTTCAGTTCGAGGATGCACCTGTCTTACTTGTTGTGTCAAGCTCTCGTTCTCGACTGCTGTCGGCGCGATGTGCTGCACTAGGTACAACAACCTCTGAGAGGGGCTATGGCCGACTTCACCGCCAAGCGCGCCGCGTACCTGCAGATCGCTGACGAGTTCAAACGCCAGATCCGAGACGGCGAGCTATCCCCCGGGGAGAGGCTCCCCTCCGAGTCGGAGCTGATGACCCGTCACGACGTCTCGCGCACGGTGGCACGGCAAGCGATCTCCCGCCTTCGCGAAGATGGCTACGCCACCTCCCACCAAGGCAAGGGCAGCTTCGCCGCTCTGCCCGGAGAAGGCGGGGCGGTAAAGCACAGTCCCGAGTTCGAGCAGATCACCGAGTACCTGTCGGAGGTACGCCAGGACGTTCGCCGCCTCGCGGAGCGGATGGACCAACTTGAGGATCTTGTGCGACAGCAGACGCGAGCGCGGTAACGGCCGCGTCCGCACGGCGGGCCAAATCCACCAAGTCGTCGCCAAGTTCCTTGATCTCGTTGATCAGTTCCAACCGCTCTGCCGGGGTCAGCGCCATCACGGCCCCCTCATCGACACTCGATCCGACAACCTCTTGGGTTGCCACCAACGCTAGGACCAGGTCGAAGAACCACCCCGGAAAAACTCTCCGGGGTCGCATGTAGAGACGGGGGGAGGCTCTTGGCATGCGAGGAATGACGACGAACCTGACGATCGGCGAACGAGTCGCTTGGTACCGCCGTAGGCGCGGCATCTCCCAGGAAGTCTTGGCCGGACGCGTCGGCCGGACGGTCGACTGGCTGAGCAAGGCCGAGAACAACCGACTGGAGTTGGACCGGCTGTCGGTCATCAAGTCCCTGGCTGACGCGCTCGATGTCACCCTCGGCGATCTACTCGCCGAGCCCACCCTGATGGACTGGACTGCCGACAGCGGCCGGCACACGGTCCCCGCCCTGCGGTCGGCGCTGATGAACTACCGCCAACTCACGCCGTTGTTGGGCGTGCCGACCGAGGGCGAGCCGACACCCCTCGATGACCTGCGCAGCAACGTCGCCGAAGTCTGGGACGCCTACCAGGATTCGCGATACGGGTTCGCCACCCGCCGACTGCCGCTCGTGCTCGCTGACGCGCTCATTGCCGCCCAGGCGTACGAGGGCCAAGAGCGCGAGCGGGCACACGAGTTGACGGCGATGACCTACCAGGGCGCCGCCATGGTGCTGACGAAGGTCGGTGAGACCGATCTCGCATGGATCGCTGCCGATCGCGGACTGGCCGCAGCACAGCAGTCCGGCAACGCGATCGTGACAGGCTCGCTCTTCCGGTCCGTGGCGCATTGCCTGCTGTCCAACGGCCGATTCGATGCAGCCGTTCAGCTTGTCGGCGACGCATCGGACTACCTTCGCCCCGGTCTGAACGACGCTGGCCCACAGTTCCTGTCGATCTACGGAACACTCTTCCTCGCGGGCTCGATGGCCGCAGCCCGTGCAGAGAACCGCGACACCACCCGGGCGTTCCTCGCAGAGGCCGAACAGGCTGCGCGTCAGCTCGGAGGAGATGCCAACCACGTCTGGACCGCTTTCGGCCCTACGAATGTCGCCATTCACCGCGTGGCCACGTCGGCGGAGCTGGGGGACATGCAAGTTGCAGTCGACCTTGGCCCGCAGATCGACACTAGCGCCCTGCCGGCCGAGCGCCGAACGCGGCACAACCTCGAAGTGGCACGGGCCTTCAGCGCGCACAACCGAGTGGACGAAGCCCTGTCGATGATCCTCGAAGCAGAGCAGTGGGCCCCGGAGCAGGTGCGGAGCCACTACCTTGCTCGCGAGCTTGTGCTCACCTGGGTCCGGAACCAGCGCGGCCGGCCGAGCCGCGCTATGGCAGAACTGGCGAACCGACTGCACGTCGTCTGAGGTAGGTACGCTCGGCTCATGGCAGCAGCGAACGAGCACGAAGCGAAGATGGCGCATCCGCGCATGGCCGCGGGTGCGCTCTTTTTTGACTCCGCTGATCGAGTCCTCATGGTCGAGCCCACTTATAAGGACTACTGGGACGTCCCCGGCGGGTACGTCGAGACTGGCGAATCGCCGCTTCACGCCGCTGTCCGTGAGGTCCGAGAGGAACTAGGCATCGCCGTTTCCCTGGGGCGCTTGCTCGCTGTCGACTGGGCGCCCAGTGCGGGCGAGGGCGACAAGGTGCTGTACCTCTTCGATGGTGGACAGCTCACCCCCGAGACCTTGGCCCGGATCGCATTGCAGCCCGAGGAGCTGAAGGGCCACGCGTTCCTGTCGCCAGCCGAGATCAACGAACGTGCCATCCCTCGACTTGCCCGGCGAATCCTCGCCGCAAAGGATGCGCGCACAAAGGCCTATCCGATCTACCTGGAACACGGACGGCGACCCGAGGAGGCAGCCGCGTAGCCGTCGGCAGCTCAGGGGCGCAGCCAGACGCGCCGATGCCGGGCGATGGCATAGACCTCCTCCGCTTGGTGCGCGGTGAGCTTGCCCGAGAGCGGACCGAGAGATGACACCTCTCGCTCCTGATAGATCCGTACGGCGTACTGCGTGACGGCGCGATGCAGTGAGGCCACTCCGACGAACACGAGCGCAGGTTCCACAGGTACGGCAAATGTGCAGTGTCGCTCTAACACCCCTTGTACATAAGCGGCTTCCGCTTTGCTCGACGCCGCGTACGGCAGCGGTGGTCCGCCATTGACCTTGGCCATCTCGTCGCCGACCCACACCGATGCGCCGGAATGATGCTTGGTGTTGATGGTGAATACTCCACCAGGGCCGATCAACAGGTGATCGATGTCGCCACCGTTGCTCTTGGGCACCCCGTGCAGGACCCTCCAGTCATGGGCAGACAGGCGCCGAAGCTCACGACCTACGCGCCGTTCACCTTCGAGCCCTGTGTACCAGGAGTCCCACTCCGAAGAACGCCTCAGCACCTTGGACCACGCCCGCTGAGCCGACGATGGGCCGCGAGCCGCGATGGCTTCGAGGAGCACGGCGCCCGGACGGTTCTGCGCCAAGTCATCAGCGACGGTCAGTTCTGGCAGCTTCAGCGGTCGATCTCGTCGGGAGGCCACGGGCGGCGCTGATCGCGGAGGACGTACCGCCGTTTTCTGCTCAGAAGCTGCAACATGCCTCGACGGCTCGTCGTAGACAGTCGCTGAGTCGCCCAGGTGCTGACGCAGCAAGACAACAGCCTCATGGCGGTACTTCTGCACCTTGACGGTGATGACCTTCGTAGCGCGATCCGCCCACGCAACCGTGGTCCCATCCGGCAAATTCACGTACAGCCGATCCCTGCCATGCCGCTTCCACGGGTTCACCGTGAGATCGCTCATTGACCCGCCCCACATGGATGCCATCCCCACACACATGGCATCAGTCGGCGACGAGCCCGGCAAGGGCGCCTTGCGGTCAGACTTTCCCTACTTCATCAAGGCTCGCTGCGCTCGCTCGGCCGGTGGTCAACGGCGCTCTTCGATCGCTGGCCGCGACTCCCGCCCAAGCGCATCAACAGCCGCTTCCGGCTCGCATGCCGCCGCCACCACGATCCGGCCTCGGAGAGGGAAAAGAACAACAGCTGCCAAACCCCAACGCTCCCGTTTCAGGGGCCATCACGCACCCCTTTCCACCCAGTTGCCTACACACGTAGGTCGGATCACCGAGGGCCGCGCAAGCGCGGCGGCGCCGGCCGGTCGCCGCCGCGCCGCCTCCATGTCTCCGCCACCGGCCGCGCCGCGCCGCCCGTCCGTCGCCACACGCAGCGGCCACATACCAACACGGGCACGGGGGCAGATGTGATCCCCAACGGTGCACGTAAAAGACGCTTTGTGCTACCGAAAGAGGCCGGATCGTGGTGGCGGCGGCACGCGGACCGACGCTGCCAGATACGCAGGCGTTCGAGCGGCGCGACGAGTCGGCGCCAAGCCACCGGCCGGACGGCGGACGCGGCCGTCAAGGAGGGGAAACCCGACGTGGCCGGGGTGATCGACTCCGTGACTTTAGCCAGCCACTTTGGGGGGAGCCTCGAAGATCATGGCCCCAACGTCGTGCTTTAACGGGCAGGTCCACAGACTGCCCGACTCGCCGGAAGCTTACGGGGCCATGATCACTCCCCCCAAAGCAGCTCCCGGCCAAAGTCACTCCATCGATCACGTGGGTGACCTCAGGCCTCAGCCTTGGTCTGCTCGATCCGGAATGGTCCGGCTGCCCCGGCGCCAAAGAGCACCGTCTCCGTCCCTCTCTTGCACTCAGTCATCACACTTACCGGGTGTCCGCCGAACTTCTCCAAGGCGTTGACAGCCTGCGCCCACAGCTCTTGCTGAGACTCCTCGGGCACCGGCCGAAACGGATCAGAGGTCAAGTGCTGAGCAGCCCCCTGGTACATACGCCGCACTGGACGCCATTCGTCACCCACCAACACTTCCAGTCGCACGTTCATACTTACCAGCATCCGCCGACAGGGGACGCTCCGCATAGTCTCGGGCCGTCTCGGGGCCGTCGGAGGGTGCTCAACGACGACCAACGCTGACAACCATCGACAGCTAGGTCGCAGCGTTGATCGATTACGCGGTCGCAGGTCAGAGACCCGGACCTTCACTTCTTCGGCTACTGAGCACACTCAGCGGCGTTTAACTCACCCATCCACCTAGCGTGATCTTCGGCAGAGCAGGAGGTCATCGGGCCATAAAGCGCGGCCCATCCGGATCGAAGTAGCCGTCTGCCGCGACTGCAGGTCCTGCCTCCATCGCCGTCTGGTATCCCTCTTCGACGATCGCAGCGAACTCGGCAGCCTTCGCTTTCCGCCCCCCGACCGTCATATGCGGCCAATGATTGCGCGCATTCCGCCAGTGCAGTCGCCCTATCTCACCTCTGAAGTGCTGATCAAGGATGTACCGAAGCGTGGAAGCGTCTACATCGCCGAGCAGGTAAGCCGCATGCCACCTGCCCATGATCAGGTTGGTGTAGATGACTTGCCGGTACCGCTCAAATGTCATCGGAACATCTGGTGGCTCCCAGCAAGCGGCTAGATCGCGATCTTCCATCGCCAAGTAGATCATCTCCCGATGAGTAGCCCTATCGCGCTCATCCCTGACCACCTTCGTCTGCTGCGCTTGGTAGAAGAGCGAACCTGCTACACCTGTCAGCGCCATCCCAGACATCAGCACCGACGCAGCACTAAATGCCTGGATGGTGTCGCTGATCAGAATGAAAGGTGCCGCCAGAAGAGCAGCAACGAACAGCAACGTCACCGCCGAGACGACCACTAGTCGACGGGAGCCCCTCGGACTAAAACCCACTACCCCCCCCCAATTCTGCACTGTCCAGACCAATACTCGCCGTGCGGAGAGCCGCACACAACGAGTCAAACGCCCGTGCCAAAGCCGCGCCAGATCGGGCGGGGAACCACGGGGAACATCGAGGATCAGCAGGCGCCGCCAAGGAGATCAGCGCAGGGCAGGAACGTGCAGGCCAGCCGCCATGTGATCCAACCTCGCTCTTAAAGCGGGTGTCTTAGGGGCCAGCCCCCGGCACACTTCAAGCATGACCGCAGAGCAGGCGACCGTGATCGCCGCCTTGATAGGTGTCGTGGGTGTGCTTGCTGGCGTCTGCTTCGGGCGTTGGCAGGTTCGGGACGAGGCGGTAGTGGAGCACGAGCAATGGCTCCGAGGGCAACGGCAGGAAGCCTTTACAGTTCTTCTCGCTTCCTGGGACGCAAGCATCTTGAAACTTATCGATCTACCACCCTCAAACGACGAGGAGTGGGATCATCGAGAGGCCACATACGAGGGCGATCTAATCGAGGCGACGGAAGAGTACATCTGGAACAAGTCCCTCAAGATCAAGGGGGACCTCGACCAGCCCCTTGAGCGAGTACAACTGCTGGGTCCCAACATCGTTGATGCGGCATGTGTCGCCCTCGCCGGCACGGCGGAGACGGTAGTCCAAAAAGTTCGTCAGGTCCGGTTTCCGCTGGACGAAGCAGCCACTGAGGAACTGGACGAGCTGCGAGAACGCGCCGATGCAGCACGCACAGTGTTCTTCAACGCCGCTCGCCAGGTAATCCACACCCCGCCGAGCCCAAGGCAGAGAAAGTGGATCTTCGGACGGATAGCATGATGCGTCTCGGCTCCTCGCTGCGATACAGCAATGAAGTACAGCAACCGCAACGACCAGTTCGGTGCAAGGGCAACCGCCCCTGACCCATGCACGCCCCATACGACCGTCAATGACCGCTCCACACAGAGCTACGGATCAGAAGGTGCCCGTGCCCCTGCCGTGCCCGATCGACCGGTAATTGGCGGGGAACCACGGTGGTTGACGGACAGAGCACACGAGAACGGCCCCCGACCGAGTTACCTGGTCGGGGGCCGCTGGAGTTTGAACCCACGGTGACTTGCGCCACAACGGTTTTCGAGATCGGTGAATGTCGACACCAGATGAAGGCTTGGCTCGGCCATTGAGACTCCACCAACCTACGAAGCAAGGCCTGTTGGCCAGCCTAATCCGTGTTGGCATGGTAGAGAACTACGATGTCTGACACCGACACGGCCGCGCCGACACCACCACCCTCGCCCTTAATTATAAGAATGTTCTTGGATTCTCTGACCGCGTGAGCATCTAAGACTTCATGCCACGAACGAAGCGCATCCAAGTCTGACCGCGATTCTAGCGAGAAGTTGATTGAAAGCCCGGGGTTGTCGTTTATCTGCATGGTGAGGGATATGTTCCCAGACATCGCCACCTTGAACATCAGAACGGACTTCCGTTCAGGGTCCAGATCGGGCAAGTCGAAGGTGCGCGTGGTTCTGTTGCTGGTCGAATCTGGTAGACGAAAAGCGTCGTCTGTACCTCCAACAGCAACGAATTGGGCGAACTGCGCCATTGATCGCTCCCCTTACTTCGATTGGAGGCCGAGCCGTCGTAGGCAACGGCGGACCGCGGAGTTGCCCTGCGACAGTGTCTCTGGGCGCGGCAAGTCTCGAATCTACTCGCACGAGAGGGCCCTCAACAGGGGCCACGCGGGCCCAATTGAGGAAACGAGACGCTTCACAGCCCTAGCTGCACAACAGTGAATTATAGTAGCCACAGCGGTCCGTCTCGCCTCTATAATGCCGATTGGCAACCCGGCGGCGACTCGTGTAGTCGGGAGTATCCTTCTGGCATAAGCCACGGATTAGAAACTCTCACATTCGAGTTCTATCGAGCACGCCAGTCGAGGCCCTCCGTGGATCATCCAGGGGGCCTCTCGCCTGCAGGGCAGTATCTCGCAACTTCAACTTGTGCATCCTGAGCTACGAAGCCACTCACAGGCCACACGACGCTCAACCCCCTCTTTGGATCGCACGGGTAGATCAATAATTCTGCACCTAAAAGTAACAAGAAGCGCTCAGAAGGTTGACGCTATCTTTAACTGAGTGCAGCCTTGGGTCGCTCAAGCTAGGCAAAATCTAATTGGAAGGTGAAAAATGGATCAGGAAGCTGTTGGTGCTGCAACTCCGGAGGTCGGAACCGAGATAAAATTCCCTGGCAATGTACTTAGGGTTCGCTATTCTATCGGGGCGTATATGCGGTGGGACGAACCTGGCCGATTCGGCGTTGTAGCGCAGCGAACAATCGGGCTTGCGCCTCCTGCACCCCAATGGCCAAATGTCTGCACTCCAACGCGGCTTCTCGACCTAATGGGCTACGCCACGACGGGATCTGACGGTTCGACGATCGTACATGTGCGTAACTTCGTCTGCTGGGACGAATGGAAGATTGCGTCAGAAGACGAGGTCTGGGTTACAGCTACGGCCCGGTCCGACGATCCCGTGTTCTTAACTCATGTGGTTCAGGTGCCGCCACCCGTGCTGCCCGGTCCACCACCACCGCCGACCGAGGTCGACCTACAGATACGGATCTTTTCCTGGGATGGATCCGGACAGCCCAAGCCAAATGTCAATTTCACATGGCGAGCTGTTTTGAGTGTGTCTCTTCCGAGCGGGGAGGGGTAGTACATAGCGGAATCCAACCGGAACGACTGTGTGGCCCTACTCGAAGAAGCGTGCCTCATGCTCTATTCCTGGGTGGCCGCCCCTGCACACGAGCCCGACATGGCGCCACGCGCTGACGCAGTCGCTCGGGCTGAGCGCGTCTGACCACGAGGAGACTGGCGGCGAGGCTGTGGACCATTCGTGGACCGGTCACCCGATAATCGGTGCGCGCAGAGGCAGTGACCTGTGCACATGTCTGAGACCGAAGCGCCCTCCGGAGCCGTGTGCGCAGGTTCGAATCCTGCCGGGGGCACCCTTTCTGAGGTGCCTAAAGACCCCGTGAACAGCAGAGATGCTGAGTGCGGGGTCTTCGCGTGTGTGCAGCCGTGTGCCGCTCTTAGGATCTACGGCGGCTAAGGGCCGTCCCGTAGAGATCCGACTGAGCACCTCGAGCCTGAAGACCGTTGCCAATGAATCCGAGGTAGGGCGCCGGCACGTAGCCCTACCGGTTCGGCGGTGCCACCGGTGTGGGCAGGTCCAACGCACGGCCGAGGGCGGAGGTGACAGGGGTGGCGTGATCGGGCAGGTGCAGGGCGGCCCAGGCGGCGGCCAGTTGGAGGAAGTCGATCAGGTCGCGCTCTGCGTCGGCGAGCAGGCGACGCAGATCGGTGACGGGTAGCTCGATCACCGGGCTGTCGTCGTGCTCGGCGTCGACGGTCAATCGGACGACTTCGCCGTGCCGTTCAGCGAGCGGAGAGGGGTCGTGGCCGAAGGAGGCCCAGCCCTTGCCGTCGATGGCCTCAAGCCAGTCGCGCCTCTCGTCCAGACCGTTGCAGCAGCCCGGCAGCAGCGTGGTGCCGGTTGCGGTGTCAGCGATCCGCAGGCCGCCGGATGCGAAGAGGTCGTCCATGGTGAGCAGTCCGTGCAGGAAGCCCCCGAGTGGGTCGGTGGGCCGTGGTGGGCGCCCGTCGTCCTCGGGATCGATGTTGTTGCATTCGGCGATCCGCATCACCGCTGTGCCGACCTCGGCAGGATCGAGCCTGCCGCTGAGCGGCAGGTAGCCGTATGGCCCGGACTCCGCGACAGGCCAGAGGGTGAAGCCGTCGGAGGCGTGGATCTCCAGGACGGGCTGCAGAACGATCACCCAGGAAGTCTGCGGCACCCCTGCTCACGCCGCACGGCGATTTCTGCGCGACCTCCTGCTCTCGCGCGTCCGTCACACTGCCGACGGGAGCGGGCTGTCCCTGCATCGATCATCCGGTCAGCGGGACGTTGTGCAGGCGGGCGATGCCGAGCACTGCCGACGACCGCCTGGTCGACGGCCCACTCCACCTGGCACGGAGTGGGCTGGAACGCCTGCTTCTTCACGTTGTTGCGGGCGACGGCGCAGGTGCGCTCGGCCGTGTCCTCGCTCGGGTCGTCGGGCGCGGATGCGGCGGCGAGCCGCGTGGACTGAGCGCCGCTGCCGGACGCGGACGACTTCGCGAGCCGCGGGAGCGCCGGGGGGACTCCCGTCCCCTGGCGTTCGGCAGCAGTGGCAGCAGCTGCCGGAGCTGAGTGCGGCGGCGATGGCCGTACTGACCGGCCGCGTCGGCGGTCGGCCCGACGCGTCGTCGGCGCCCCGCGCCTACGAGGGGAAGGAGATCCCCGGGGGCGGACGCAGGAAGTGGGCCGTCGACGGGATCGGCTTCTCGAAGATCGACTTCTCGCTGGTCTCCAAGCTCGACTACGACAGCCTGGAACGGTCGCAGAAGACCGCACCCGTGCGGAAGACCCCGTTCCCACAGGGCAAGCCCACGGAGCGGTCGATCGTCGTCGCCCTGGCCGACATCAACTGCGAACGAGGACGCCCTCAATGCGGCGGAGAAGGTGCTGGGCACCCGAGTGCCCGGGGTGGTACGGCTCGCACAGAGGTCCGGGGTTTGGGGCGGCGGGAAGTGGTGAGGCGGCTGGGATGTCTCAGCGCCTCCTCACAGCCGCCCCTCAGGAAAGTCCCGCGCCCGAGCGCACGCAGGGCCGGGACGCCTTCTTCGACAACGCCAAGTACCTGGCGATAGTCCTGGTGGCGGCGGGCCACGCGTGGGAGCCGCTGCGGGACGGCAGCCGGACGGTGTCCGCGCTGTACATGGTGGTGTACGCCTTCCACATGCCGGCGTTCATCGTCGTCTCCGGGTACTTCTCGCGGAACTTCGACGGGAGCCCGGAGCGGCTGAAGCGGCTGCTGACCGGGCTCGTCGTGCCGTACGTCGTGTTCGAGACGGCGTACACCCTCTTCACTAGGTGGACCGACCAGGAGCCGGACCGGCCCGTCAGCCTCCTGGATCCCCTCTACCTGACGTGGTTCCTGGTGGCGCTGTTCATGTGGCGGCTGACCACCCCCTTCTGGAAGCGGGTGCGCCATCCCCTGCCGATCGCGCTCGCCGTCGCCATGCTCGCGACCCTCGCGCCGTCGATCGGCAACGACCTCGATCTGCAGCGGGCCCTGCAGTTCCTGCCGTACTTCGTGCTGGGGCTGTGCCTGCAGCCGGAGCACTTCCGGATGCTGCGGCGCCGTGCGGTGCGGGTGTGGGCCGTGCCGGTGTTCGTGTGCGCGCTCGTGATCGCGTACTGGGCGGTGCCGCGGATGAGCGGTGCCTGGTTCTACCACCGCGACAGCGCCGCGGAGTTGGGCGCGCCCGCCTGGTCCGGGCCGCTGATGACCCTGGTCGCCTTCGGCTGCTCGCTGCTCCTGGTCGCCTGTTTCCTCTCCCTGGTGCCCGGGCGGCGGATGTGGTTCACGGTGCTGGGCGCGGGCACGCTGTACGGCTATCTGCTGCACGGGTTCCTCGCGCAGGGCGCCAAGTTCTGGGGCTGGTACGACCCCGCCTGGATCCAGGGGCCGCTCGGCGCGCTCGTCGTCGGTGTCGTCGCCGCCGCGATCGTGACCGTGCTGTGCACCCCGCCCGTGCGGCGCGTCTTCCGTTGCGTGGTGGAGCCGGAGATGCGGTGGGGCTTCCGCCGAGAGACCGTGTGACAAGATGCTTCGGTCATGCCATACCAGAAAGGGACGATTCCCATGTCCAGGGTCGAGCTGACCACGAACTTCGGCCGTATCGTTCTCGAGCTCAATGACGCCGAGGCGCCCAAGACCGTCGAGAACTTCCTGTCGTACGTCCAGAACGGGCACTACGACGGCACGATCTTCCACCGGGTGATCCCGGGCTTCATGGTCCAGGGCGGCGGCTTCACCGCGGACATGGCGCAGAAGCCCACCCAGGCGCCGGTCCAGAACGAGGCCGACAACGGTCTGAAGAACACCGCCTACACCGTGGCGATGGCGCGCACCAGCGACCCGCACTCGGCGACGGCCCAGTTCTTCGTCAACGTCGCGGACAACGCCTTCCTCAACTTCACGGCGAAGAACCCGAACGGCTGGGGCTACACCGTCTTCGGCCGCGTCGTCGAGGGTCAGGACGTCGTCGACCAGATCACGGGCGTCAAGACGGGCAGCAGCCGCGGTCACCAGGACGTGCCCACGCAGTCGGTCGTCATCGAGAGCGCCAAGGTCGTCGGCTGACCGACGGCTCTCAACAGGGCTCAACAGGGCTGACGGGACCTGCGGCTGTCACGCCGCAGGTCACGCGGTCCGTTTGCGGGCGGTCGTCTTCTTGGCCGCCGTCTTCTTCGTCCCCCGAGTCGACTGGGCGGTCGACTTCGCCGTCGACTTCGCCGTCGACTTCTTCGCAGCCGCCGTCGTCTTCTTCGCAGCCGCCGTCGTCTTCTTCGCGGCAGCCGTCTTCTTCGCCGTGGACGTCGACTTCTTGCCGGCCGTCTGCTTGGGCGTGGCGCGAGCCGGCTTGCGGGCCGGGAGGCGTGTCACCTCCGCCTCCTCCTCGCCCCGCGACTCCTTCGCGTCCCGCACGCTCTTCTCCAGCGCGGCCATCAGGTCGAGCACCTTGCCGCCGCGAGCCGCTTCGGGAGCCTCCGGCGGCGCCTCGCCCGCGGCCTTCGCGGCGACGACCTCCTCCAGGGCCTCGCGGTACTCGTCGTGCAGGTCGTCGAGGTCGATCTCGCCGAGGGTGTCCATCAGGGCGTCCGCGAGGTCGAGTTCCTTGTCGTTGACCGTGACGTCGGTGTCGGGGGCGACGCCCTGCGGGGCGCGGACCTCGTCCGGCCAGAGCAGTCCGTGCATGGCGATGGCGTCCTCGACCACGCGGAGCATGCCCAGGCGCTCACGGCCGCGTAGCGCGAACTTCGCGATGGCCACCTTGTTGCTGCGCTTCAGCGCCTCCCTCAGCAGCGTGTACGGCTTGGCCGCCGGGACGCCGCCCGCCGCGAGGTAGTACGCGGCCTCCATCTGGAGCGGGTCGATCCGGTCCGCCGGGACGAAGGCCACGATCTCGATCGTCTTCGCCGTCGGAAGCGGCAGATGGGCGAGGTCCTCGTCCGTGATCGGGATGATCGTGCCGTCCGCGTCCTCGTAGCCCTTGCCGATCTCCGCCCCGGTGACCTCCCGCTCCTCCAGCTCGCAGACCTTGCGGTAGCGGATGCGGCCGCCGTCCTCCAGATGGATCTGGCGGAAGGAGATCGAGTGGCTCTCGGTGGCGTTCACCAGCTTGATCGGGATGCTGACCAGGCCGAACGAGATGGCGCCGTTCCATATGGATCGCACGTGCAGCACCCTTTCGGTCGGTTTAGTGGATCTTCTTCACATTTACTCCGCAATACCTGGAATTCTCATCGTATGACGCCGATCACAGAGGTGGAGGGGCGACGGCTCGCGCTCAGCAACCTGGAGAAAGTGCTGTACCCGGCGACCGGCTTCACCAAGGGCGAGGTGCTGCACTACTACGCCACCACCGCCGACGTCCTGCTACCCCATCTGCGGGACCGTCCGGTGTCCTTCCTGCGTTACCCGGACGGACCCGACGGCGAGGTGTTCTTCACCAAGAACGTCCCGCCGGGTACGCCCGACTGGGTCACCACCGCCGAGGTGCCCCGTTCGGAGGGGCCGGCGCGGATGGTGCTCGTGCAGGACCTCGCGAGTCTGATGTGGGCCGCCAATCTCGTCACCGAGTTCCACACGCCCCAGTGGGTGATCGGCGCCCCCGGCGAGGCCGACCGGCTCGTCTTCGACCTCGACCCCGGTGCACCCGCCGGCATCGTCGAGTGCTGCGAGGTCGCGCTGTGGCTGCGCGAGCGGCTGGCGGCGGACGGGATCGAGGCGTACGCCAAGACCTCCGGCTCGAAGGGGCTGCATCTGCTGGCGGCGGTGCGCGGATCAACGTCCGAGCAGGTGTCGGAGTACGCCAAGGAGCTCGCCGTGGAGGCCGAGAAGGCCATGCCCCGGCTGGTCGTCCACCGGATGACGCGCAGCCTGCGCCCCGGGAAGGTCTTCGTCGACTGGAGCCAGAACGCCGCCCGCAAGACCACCGCCACGCCCTACACCCTGCGCGCCCGCCCCGAGCCGACCGTGTCCGCGCCGGTCACCTGGGAGGAGGTCGAGGACTGCCGCTCCCCCGACCAACTCACCTTCCTGGCAGCGGACTTGGCCCCACGCATCCAGGCCTACGGCGACCTGCTGGCCCCGCTCCTCGACCCGGACCACGCGGGCCCGCTCCCCTGACTCCCGCAAAGAGGGGGACCCCACGAAGAAGGAGCCGCATGCACGCACGACCATCCACCCGCACCGCCGCCATCGGCCTGACCGCTCTCGCCCTCGTCGCCCTGCCCTGGGCGACGACACCCACGGAAGCCGCCACCAGGAAGGCCCCGGGCTCCACCGTCATCACCGACTGGAGCAGGACCGCCATGGACGTCGTCTCCGTCGACGCCCAGCGCCCCGCCGCCGAGCCCTTCCTCTGGTACGGCTTCGTCTCGGCCGCCGTCTACAACGCGGTCGTCGGCATCGAGGGCCGCTACACCCCGTACAAGTGGCACGCCCGCGGCCCGCGCGGCGCCTCCTCCGAGGCGGCCGCCGCGACCGCCGCCCGCCGGGTGCTCCTGACCTACTTCCCGGCGTCGAAGACGCGGATCGACACCGCCTACACCGCGTCCCTCGCGAAGGTTCCCGACGGCCAGGCGGAGAAGCAGGGCGTCCGCTTCGGGGAGCGCGCCGCCGCGCGGATCATCGAGCTGCGCAAGGACGACGGGCGCGACGCGAAGGTGACGTTCGACCCGACGCCCGCCCCCGGCGTCTGGCGCCCCGCGCCGCCGGACCACCGCCCCGCCGTCAACCCGTGGCTCGGCAAGGTGCGGCCGATGACCTTCGACGACCCGGCCCGGTTCGTGCCGGGCCCGCCGCCCGCGCTGACCTCGAAGCGGTACGCCCGTGAACTGGCCGAGGTGAAGGCGGTGGGCGCCAAGAACAGCACCGAGCGGAGCTCCTGGGAGACCGAGACCGCGCTCTTCTTCTCCGACCCGCTGCCGCAGCAGCTCCAGCGCGGCTACGCCGACCGCGTCATGCGGCACAAGCTGGACATCGTCGACGCGGCCCGGCTGTTCGCCGCCGCCAACACCGCGTCGGCCGACGCGACGATCACCACCTGGAACGCCAAGTTCCACTACGCCCTGTGGCGCCCGGTCCACGCGGTCCGGCTGGCCGACACCGACGGCAACCCGGCCACCGAGGCCGACCCGGCCTGGGAGCCGCTGCTGCGTACGCCTCCGTACCCGGAGTACATCGGCGGCCACTGCGCCAACGACGGCGCCGTCATGGCCGTACTCGACGGACTGACCGGCGGGGACATCGACCTGCGCCTCACGTCGGCACCGACGGGCACCACCCGGACGTACACCAGCTCCGCCGACTTCAACCGGGACGTCATCAACGCGCGGATCTGGAGCGGGATCCACTTCCGCACCGCCGACGTGGTCGGCAACCGGATCGGCCGGCACATCGGCGAGCGGGCGCTCCGCCACCATTTCCAGCCACTGCACCGGTGAGTTCAGCGGGCTGAGCAAAACGGCGGAACTCGCCGGTCCGCCCCGGTCATGGGTCCAACCTTGGGCACAACACAACCGTCCAAGGGGGGACACCCCATGACAAGAGACACCGCAAGCAGTGCCTTAGCACCCCGTGGCGGGCGCCGGACGCTCCTGACCGGCCTCCTCGCCCTCGCACTCGGCACCGTGCCCTGGGCCGCCTCCGCGGCCGCCCCGCAGCAGCCCACGGCACGGACCGCGAGCCCTCAGGTGATCCTCGACTGGAGCGAGACCGCCGTCGCCACCGTCCACACGGACGCCAAGAGGCCGGTGCCCGAGCAGCTCCTCTGGTACGGCTTCGTCTCGGCCGCCGTCTACAACGCGGTCGTCGGCATCGAGGGCCGCTACACCCCGTACAAGTGGCACGAGCGCGGTCCGCGCGGCGCCTCCTCCGAGGCGGCCGCCGCTGCCGCCGCCCACCGGGTTCTCCTGACCTACTTCCCGGCCTCGCAGGCCCGGCTCGACGCCGCCCTCACCGCGTCCCTCGCGAAGATCCCCGACGGCCGGGCCGAGGACAAGGGCGTCGCCTTCGGCGAGCGGGCCGCCGCACGGATCGTGCAGCTGCGCGAGAACGACGGACGCGGCGCCCCGGTGACGTACGACAGGCCACCCGCGCCCGGCGTCTGGCGGCCCACCCTGCCGGCCAACGCGCCCTTCGCCGTGCCGTGGCTCGGACAGGTGCGGCCGATGCTGCTCGACTCGCCGGACCAGTTCCTGCCGGGCGCTCCGCCCACGCTGACCTCGAAGGCCTACACCCGGGAGTTCGCCGAGGTGAAGGCGGTCGGAGCGCGGACCGGCTCGACCCGCACGGCACAGCAGACCGAGACCGCGCGGTTCTTCTCCGACGCCCTGCCGCTGCAGGTTCAGGCCGCCAACCGCGGCTACGTCGAACGGCACGGGCTCGGCATCGTCGACGCGGCCCGGCTGTTCGCCGCCACCGGTACGGCGATGGCCGACGCGACGATCACGGGATGGAACGCCAAGTTCACCTACGCCCAGTGGCGGCCCATCACCGCCATCCAGCTGGCGGACACCGACGGCAACCCCGCGACCGCGGCCGACCCGTCCTGGCTGCCGCTGCTCGACACGCCTCCGTATCCGGACTGGGTCAGCGGCCACAACGTCAACGACGGTGCCGTGATGAGTGTCCTGAACCGCCTGACCGGCGGGGACATCGACTTCCGGATCTCGTCGGCGGTCACGGGCACGAGTCGTACGTACACCAGCGCCGCCGACTACAACCGGGACGTGATCGACGCCCGGGTGTGGGGCGGGCTGCACTTCCGCTCCAGCGACGTGGTGGCGAACAGGACGGGCGGCCGGATCGGCTCCTATGCCCTCGCCCACTACTTCAAACCGATCAAGTAGCCGGCTAGATGCGCGTCCACGTGTTCCGGTCCCGTGCCATCGCGTGCAGCGCCTCCACGTCCGCCGGCTTCAGCACCCCGCCCAGGCGGGCGAGCCCTTCGAGGTCCGTGTCCTGGAGGATGCGGACCTCGCGGGGCGGGAGGGTGACCGTGACGTCCGCGGGGCCGGCCAGGGCCAGGACCGGATGGACCTCGGCGGTCAGCGCGTAGGAGGCGCGGTCGGCGTCGGCGCGGACGCGGCGCAGCAGCGGGTGCGGTTCACGGCGGCCCAGCGTGACCATGGGGTCGGCGACCGTGACCCGCTGCTTGCGGGCGTACAGGGCGTGGACGGCGAACAGTCCGCCGGGGCCGATCAACAGGTGGTGGACGCGGTCGCCGCCGGGCAGCGGGACCGAGTGCAGCGCGTGCCACCCGGCACCGTCGAGACGGTCCAGGGCCTCTCCCACCGTCTGCTCGGCCTCCAGCGCGCGCCGCCGGGGATCGCGACGGAGCCGGTGCGGCGGGCCGGGGTCCCGGTCCAGGGCGATCTGGAGGGCCTCGCCGGGCCGGTTGGGCGCCAGGTCGTCGTCCGGGTGCAGAGACAGCCGGGCCAGCTCCGCGGGGGTCGGGACCGGCGGCGGACCCACGGCCACCGGGCCGGTCAGGAAGGGGCCGAGGACATGGAGCACGTCGTCCCGGCGGTCTTCGCTCAACAGGTTGATCCGGGCAGCCTCACGGTCGTACCAGGCGATGTTCCTGCCGTCCGTGAGGCAGACGTACAGCCGCTCCTGGCCGTGGCGCCAGGTCGGTACGACGCGCAGTCCGCTCATGCACCATCACCCCCGACCATGGGAACAGGCGGGGTGCTCCGCAGGCAAGAAGCCGGTTACCTTTGGGGTGAGTTGGGCAGTGCCTTGGGGATGGGCAGGGGCTTGGGGAGGCGCCGTTGCGGACCCGCAGGAAGCAACCCGACGTACCGGCTCCGGACAGTCCGTGGAACGAGATCGTGCCCGGGCTGTGGATGGGAGGTCACGAGTTCAGGGGCCTTACCGGACAACTGGAGTTCGCCGTCGTAGGCGATGAGTTCGATGTCGTGCAGACCTTGCTACGACTGCCGGGTCACGGGCCCGACCCGGACGTCGAGCACCATGTGTGGCCGATCCCGGACGGCCCGCTGGACGGCACGCAGCTCGCGGGCGTGATACGCCTCGCGCAGGCCGCGTGCGACGCGATGGACGAGGGCCGCAAGGTCCTCGTCCGCTGTTACAGCGGCTACAACCGCTCGGGGCTGGTCGTGGCCCACGCCCTGGTCCGGCGGGGGCATGCCACGGACGAGGCGATCCGGCTGATCCGGGCCCGCCGCTCGCCGTGGGCCCTGCACAACGAACTGTTCGTCGAGTACCTCCAGGCCGGGCTGTCGACGGCACGGCTGCTGGAGGAACTCACCGAGTAGGCGGTCCCGCGGGGACACCGCTGCGCAAAAAGGACTTCCCTACGAATAAGGTGGTCGGGGCCGACCCAGAGCCCCGGACCCGACCGCCAGGAGCACAGTGCCACGCCCCGCCCGTACCGCCCTCGCCGTAGCCCTGCTGCTCGCGACGGCCGCGGGCTGCGGCGACGCGGGCGGGCTGCGGGGTGCGGGCGCGACGCCGACCGCGATCAGCCCGGACCGGCTGTGGCCGCAGCTGACGCCCGCGTCGAGCCCGGCCTTCGAGATCGGCGAGGTGGACACGGAGGTCGTCAAGGGCGTCAAGGTGCCCGGCGACGACATCCGCGAGGTGGATCCGGTCGCGGTCGTCCGCGCCGAGATCAAGGCGAGTCCGGGCGACTACTCCGACGGCGCCTACGACGACACGGCCCGCCGGATGGCCGACTGCGGCAAGAAGGGGACGGCCGGCAGCAAGTGCCCCGTCCTCCAGCCGTACTACCGCGACCTGACCGGCGACGGACACGCCGACCTGACGCTGGGCTTCCGGCAGCTGCCCGGCAATCTGACGGCCGTGCGCGTCTACACCGTCGAGAAGCACCGGCTCGTCAAGATCATGGCCTGGGAGGACGCGGTGAGCGGGGTCGAGCTGGCCGGGCGGTCCGTGATCATCCGCTCGCCGTCCGAGGTGGCGGGCTACGAGTACCGGCTTCAGTGGACCTGGGACCAGCAGCAGAAGTCGATGCTGCTCACGCACGACGAGATGCTGCGGACCGGTACGCGTACGAGGACGGCGACTCCCTCCGCGAGCGCCACCCGATGAGGCTCGTACTCCCTCGCTGGTCCGGCACCCTCGCGGTGAAGGCCGCCGTCTTCATCACCGTGATGTGCTGCGCGCTCGCCGCGCTGCTCGGCGTCCTCGTGCACGTCTCGGTGACGAACCAGACCGTCGGCGAGGCCCGCGACCTGGCGCTGAGCCGGCTGAAGGACGCGACCGAGGCGTACGAGGCCGGGGACACGCTGATGTGGGACGCCGGCGTCGATCCGCCGGATCTGCCCGCGGCACTGCGGGACCTGGCGGTCGCCGGGGACCGCGGCACGATGGTCGGCGAGCACCGCGGGCGCCCCACGATGTGGGCGGCGGGGCCGGTGGACGACGACCGGGCGCTGGCCGTCGAGGTCGACTACTCGCAGGGCTCGCGCACCATCGAGGGCCTGGACCGGGCGATCGTGTGGTCGTCGGTGCTGGCGATCGGGGTGACCCTCCTGGTCGGCGCGATCGCGGTGACCCGGGTGACGCGGCGGCTGCACGCGACCGCGCAGGTGGCCCGGCGGATCAGCGGCGGCGACCTCGACGCGCGCGTCGACGATGCCCGTACGAAGGATCCGACGCGCCCTCAGGACGAGGTGGCCGCGGTCGCCGCCGCGCTGGACTCCATGGCGGCCTCGCTGCAGGGCAAGCTGCTGAGCGAGCAGCGGTTCACGGCGGACGTGGCGCACGAGCTGCGTACGCCGTTGACCGGGCTGCACGCGGCGGCCGAGCTGTTGCCGCCGGGGCGGCCGACGGAGCTGGTGCGGGACCGGGTGGCGGCGTTGCGGACGCTGACCGAGGACCTGTTGGAGATCTCGCGGCTGGACACCGGGCGGGAGCGGGTGGATCTGGACACGGAGAGGCTGGCCGCGCTGGCCGAGCGGGTGGTGCGGGCGTCGGGGACCGACACGGAGGTCGACGTCGTACGGGATGTCGCCGTGGAGACGGATCGGCGGCGGCTGGAGCGGGTGCTGGGGAATCTCGTCGCCAACGCGCATCGGCATGGGCGGGCGCCGGTGTCTCTGACAGTCGACGGGGCTGTCGTGACCGTTCGGGACCATGGGGACGGTTTCCCCGACTATCTGGTGGAGCATGGGCCGCAGCGGTTTCGGACGGAGGGTGGGGCAAAAGGGCACGGTCTGGGGCTGACTATCGCGTGCGGGCAGGCTGAGGTGTTGGGGGCTCAGCTTGTGTTTTCGAATGCGGTGGATGGTGGGGCGGTTGCGACGTTGATGTTGCGGTAGCTGACTGCCTGCGGGCCGGTGGGGGCTGGTCGCGCCCACGCGGCGGAGCCGCACATCGATACAGCCCCGCGCCCCTTCGGGGCGCTCCTATGGCCCAGCGTGACGGGCGATGCCCGTACACCCCTCCTAATGTGGCGATTAGTCAGCTTCGCCCCCATACGGAGGTTCTCCCCATGTCCCTGCGCTCCCGCCTCCCCATAGCCGTCGCCGCCGGCACGCTCCTCGCCGCGGCCGCCGCCACTCCCGCCGTCGCGAACGACGACTGGGGTCACCACCACGACCACCCGCGCCTGTACAAGGGCGTCGTCACGGCGAGCACGCTGAACCTGCGCAGTGCCCCGAACCGTGGCTCGCAGATCATCCGGACCGCCCACAAGGGCGAGATCGTCACGATCTTCTGCAAGACCGGCGGCGAGACCGTCGGCAGCAACCCCCTCTGGTACCTCCTCACGGACGGCACCTGGGCCTGGGGCGCCGCCCGGTACATCGACAACATCGGGCCCGCGCCACGCTGGTGCTCGTAGCACAGGAAGACAACCCTCCCGATTTGGGTAAGTTCCGGACATGACCAACGCCGGAACCACCGTGGCACCAGCGGATGCCCCCGCTCCCGCGGTACGCCTCCCCCGGCGCCGTGGCATCGAACTGGCCCTCATCGTCCTCGCCGTACTGCTCTCCGTGTACGGCTACTGTGACGTCGGCCTCGCCAAGAACGGCACCGTCCCGCCCGGCGCCGCCGGTTACGGCGCCGGGCTCGGCGTGCTCGCGCTCCTCGCGCACTGCGCGGTCCGCATCCGGGCGCCGTACGCCGATCCGCTCCTGCTGCCCATCGGCGTGCTGCTCAACGGCCTCGGCCTGGTCCTCATCTACCGGCTGGACCTGGAGACACCGGGCGCCCGCGCGGCCCCCGCCCAGCTCGTCTGGTCCACGGTCGGCGTGGCCCTGTTCATCGTGATCGTGCTGGCCCTGCGCGACCACCGGGTCCTCCAGCGCTACGCCTACGTCTGCGTCGCCGCCGCGCTCGTCCTCCTCACCCTCCCGATCTTCTTCCCGGCCGTGAACGGCGCCCGCATCTGGATCCGGATCGCCGGATTCTCCATCCAGCCGGGCGAGTTCGCGAAGGTGCTGCTGGCGGTCTTCTTCGCCGCGTACCTGGCGGCCAACCGCAACGCGCTGGCGTACGCGGGCCGCAGGATCTGGCGGCTGCAGCTCCCCACCGGGCGGGTCCTCGGCCCGATCGTCGCCATCTGGCTGATCAGCGTCGGCGTACTGATCCTCGAGCGGGACCTGGGCACTTCGCTGCTCTTCTTCGGCCTGTTCGTCGTTCTCCTGTACGTCGCCACCGGCCGGACCGGCTGGATCGCCGTCGGGCTGCTGCTGGCCTCGCTGGGCGCGGTGGCCGTCGGCTGGCTGGAACCGCACGTGCACAGCAGGGTGGAGGACTGGCTGCACCCCTTCGCGTCGATCGAGGCGGGCCAGGGCCCCAACCAACTGGCCCAGTCCCTGTTCTCCTTCGCGGCGGGCGGCATCCTCGGCACGGGTCTCGGCCTCGGCCATTCCATCCTCATCGGCTTCGCGGCGAAGTCGGACTTCATCCTGGCCACGGCGGGTGAGGAGCTGGGCCTGGCCGGCCTGTCGGCGATCTTCCTGCTCTACGGCCTCCTCGTGGAGCGCGGCTACCGGGCGGGGCTGTCCCTGCGCGACCCGTTCGGGCGGCTGCTCGCGGTCGGGCTCGCCTCGATCGTGGCGCTCCAGGTGTTCGTGATCGCGGGCGGGGTGACCGGCCTGATCCCGCTGACCGGCATGGCGATGCCGTTCCTCGCGCAGGGCGGCTCGTCGGTCGTCACCAACTGGGCGATCGTGGCGCTGCTGATCCGGGTGAGCGACTCGGCCCGCAGCCAGTACGACGGAGAGGCCGCCCCCTGATGACGCGTTACATCCGCTACGCCGCCGTGTTCTGCGCCCTGCTGCTCGCGTCCCTCCTCGTCAACGCCACCCGCATCCAGGTCTTCCAGGCCCGGTCCTACGACGACAATGCCGCCAACCGCCGCCACAACATCGCCGTGTACAGCCGGCCCCGCGGCGACATCCTGGTCGGCGGCCGGCCGGTCACCGGCTCCCGGGACACCGGAGAGCAGCTCCGCTACGAACGGACGTACAAGGACGGGCCGTTGTACGCCCCCGTCACCGGCTTCGCCTCGCAGGAGTACGGCACGACCTTCCTGGAGCACGCCGGGGACGAGATCCTCTCCGGCACGGACCCGATGCTCACCCCGTTCCCGCTGTGGAACGACCTGACCCGCGCCCAGAACTCCGGCGGCGACGTCGTGACGACGCTGGACCGGGCCGCGCAGGAGGCGGCGTACACCGGACTCGGCGGGCGCAAGGGCGCGGTGGCCGCGATCGAGCCGTCGACCGGGCGGATCCTGGCGCTGGTGTCGACGCCGTCGTACGACCCCGCGGTGCTGTCCGGAAACAACGCGGCGGTGGGACGGTCCTGGTCCCGGCTCAACGCCGACGTGGACAAGCCGATGCTCAACCGGGCGGTACGGCAGACCTATCCGCCGGGCTCGACCTTCAAGGTGGTCACCGCGGCGGCCGCGCTGGACGCGGGTGTGATCACCGACCTCGACGCGCCGACCGACTCGCCGGCCCCGTACACCCTGCCCGGCACGACGACTTCGCTGACCAACGCGTCCGACGGCTGCGAGGACCTCTCGCTGCGGGAGGCCTTCAAGTGGTCGTGCAACACGGTGTTCGCGAAGCTGGGCGTGTCGGTGGGCGTGGGCGACATGACGGCCACGGCGCAGGCCTTCGGCTTCAACGACACGGGGCTGCGGATCCCCTACGCCGCGGCGGAGAGCACCTTCGACACGAGCCTGGACAAGGCGCAGCTCGCCCTGTCGTCCATCGGGCAGTACAACACCCGCGCCACGCCCCTGCAGATGGCGATGGTCGCGGCGGCCGTCGCCAACGGCGGACAGGTGCGCTCGCCCTACCTGGTGGAGCGGACGACCACGGACGACGGCGACACCGTGGCCACGGCCGGCTCCCGCCCGGTGCGGCAGGCGATGCACCCCTCGACCGCCGTCCGCCTCAAGGAGCTGATGGAGCAGGTGGTCACGGAGGGCACCGGCACCAACGCCGCCATCCCCGGCGCCACCGTCGGCGGCAAGACCGGCACCGCCCAGCACGGCATCGGCAACTCCGGGACGCCGTACGCCTGGTTCGTGTCCTGGGCGAAGGGCGACCGGGACATGGAGGCGAAGGTGGCGGTCGCGGTGGTGGTGGAGGACGCGGAGGCGGACCGGGGGGAGATCAGCGGGGGCGGGGACGCGGCGCCGATCGCCCGGGCGGTGATGGAGGCGGTGCTGAACTCATAGGCGGGCGGCGGCTTTCGACGAGTCGGCCTGGTCGACGAGCGCGCTCGGGAGAGCGACGTACGCCGTGACGCCCGTGCCCTGCGTCGGGCGCAGTTCGACGTGGGCGCCGAGGCGGGCGGCGAGGGCGCCGACGACGTGGTGGCCGAGGAACCGGGTGGGGGCGGTGGCGAGCGGGCCGCTGCGGCCGGTCAGCAGGTCGTTGGCCTGGGTCATGCGTTCCACTGTCATGCCGATGCCGCGGTCCAGGACGGCGAGGCAGTACTCGCCGCCGTCCCGCCAGCCGTAGATCTCGACGGGCTGCTTCGGCGGGCTGAACATCAGCGCGTTCTCCACCAACTCGGCGAGCAGGTGCGAGAGTTCGGCGACGCAGTAGCCGCGGACCCGGCACGGCTGGACGTCGGTGACGGCGACGCGCTGGTACTGCTCGACCTCGGCGACGGCCGACTGCACGACCTCGTGGACGGCGACCGTGCCGCGCCAGGTGCGGGCGGGCGACTCCTCGCCGGCGAGCACGAGCAGGGACTCGGCGTTGCGGCGCATACGGGTGGCCAGGTGATCGAGTTCGAAGAGCTCGGAGAGGGCGTCCGGATCGAGCTCCTGGCTCTCCAGGGTGGTGATGAGGCCGAGCTGGCGGTTGAGAAGGGCCTGGTTGCGGCGGCCGAGGCTGGCCAGCGACTCGGTGCTGTTGCGGCGCAGGACGGCCTGCTCGGCGGCGAGGCCCACGGCGGTGTGCTCGACGTTGCGCAGGGCGGCGGCCAGGCGGGTGATCTCCCGTGCGGTGCCCGTGAGTTGGGGCTGTTCGAACTCGGGCGGGAGCGGGTCGTCGGGGTCCGCCTCCTGGATGCGCCGGACGGCGTCGGGCAGCCGGGCGCCGGCCACCGTGTCCGCCTCGTCGGCGAGGGCGCCCAGGGGGCGGGTGATGGAACGGGCCGAGAACACGGCGAGCGCGGTGGCGACGGCGAGGATCAGCACGCCCAGGGCGACGAATCCGGCGAGCTGGCGGGTGGCCGCGTCGCCGGTCTCCTCGGCGCGGACCCGGACATCGTCCCCGACCTGCTTCTGCACGCCGTGCAGAGCGTCGACGAGGGTCGTCATGTCGGCCCACCAGCGGGCGGGGGCGACGGAGAGGGCGGAGCCGTCGGCGCCGCGTTCGGCCTGCGTCTCGTAACCGGTGACGCGGCGGGCGGCGGCGGTCGCGAAGGCCTTGTCGAGCGTGGACTTCTCGGCCTGGGTGGCGAGTTGGCGGAACTGGCCGAGCGCGGCGACGCGGGTGGCGCGGATCTCGGTGAAGTCGAGGAACTCGCCGGAACGGAAGCGTTGTGCGGCGAACACGCCGTTGAGCGAGCCGCGTTCGAGGGCTACGGCCTCCGTGGCGCGGGCCAGCGCCTGGAGTGCCTGCACGCCCTGGGCGATCCGCCGGTCACCGCTCGGGGCGCCGGCCGACTCGGCGTCGATGAGGGCGGTGACGGCCTTGGTGTACGTGGTCAGGGTGGCAGCGCGGTCCGCGGTGCCGGCGTCGACGCCACGGCGGACGGCGGGGAGGGCGGCGAGGGGGATCTCGGCGGCGTCGAGGGCGGAGACGGCGGCATCCGGCAGATCGCCGCGCTCGTCGGAGAGGGCGGCGCGCAGCTTGGTGCGGGCACCGTCGGTCCGGTCCCGCTGTGCGTCCACATCGTCCCGGTACTCCTTCGCGCCGCCCAACAGCCCGTTGGTCAGCCCTCGTTCGAGCTGCACCTCCCGGACGAGGTCCTGCACGCGCAGCAGGACACCGACGTGCGCCTCGGTCTCCCGGGCGGCGGACCAGTCGGCGGCGCGGTCGGCGACGCCCAGCCCGATCAGGGCGAGCAGGAGACAGGTCGGGACGGCCAGCACGATGGCCATACGGCCGCGGATGGAGTTCCAGCCGGGCAGTGCGGGCAGGCGGAGGTTGGTCGATCGGAGGGTGGTCGATACGTTCCCCATCATGGACCGCGAGGCTACGGGCGGGCCGGTCAGAAGGCGGTTTCTCCGCCGTAAGCCAGCTGTACACAGGTACTCACGCGAGCGGTGGGCGGGCTGTGAAAGGCGGACAATGCCCATCTGATGAGACAGGGTCTGGGCCCGCACCGATGTCCCGACCTATCGTTCGGTACATGACTTCAGCCGCCGCGTACGAACTCGCCCAGGCCAACATCGGCCGACTCAAAGCCCCGCTGGACTCACCGCAGTTGAAGGACTTCGTCGACAACCTCGACCCCGTGAACGCCGACGCCGACGCCGCCGACGGTTTCGTCTGGCGCCTGGAGGGAGACTCCGGCGACGCGACGGACATAGCCGTCTTCGACGACGAGTGGCTGATCATCAACATGTCGGTGTGGCGCGACACCAACGCCCTGACGGCGTTCATGTACCAGGGCCGGCACCGCGAGATGCTGGCCCGGCGCCGGGAGTTCTTCGAGCGGGTGCAGGAGATGATGACGGTCCTGTGGTGGGTCCCGGCGGGGCATCAGCCGACCGTCGCGGAGGCGGAGGCGCGGTTGCTGCATCTCCGGGCGAACGGCCCGACGCCGTACGCCTTCACCTTGCGGACGTCGTTCCCGGCGCAGGGGGCGGAGCCGGTCGCGCTGGAGGTGCCCGGCGATCTGGGGTGCCCGGCCTAGTGTCTCGTGATCCCGTCGGCGCTACTTCCGCAGCTCGCAATTCCGCTGGTCAGCGGCCTTGTTGGATGCCCACGCGAGACACGCGAACAGAATTGCGCGACACAACGAGAGCGGCTCCCCTGATAGAGGGTGAGGAGGCGGTCTCGGTCATCGTCGTACTCCCAGGTCAACTACCCAGCGCTAAAGCGCTGGGCTTGCACAACGGGCGTCACTGGCGGTGATGCTGCGTTTGCGTCCAGGACCGCTCCGGCGGTATTGCCGGGGCGGGGCAGGGGCCGTTGACTGGGCCCCGCTTCGCCACAACTCCCAGGCACGAGCCCGGATGTTGCGGGAGCCTCCCCCACTCTCGGCTTCGCTCGAGCGGGAGGTGCCCCCATCGGTCTGCGTGATCAACGAGTCCGCAGCTCCGGCATGCGAACCAGGCCTGACTGACCCGGTTCGCCTTGTCGATGTGACCGCATTCGGCGCAGGTGCGGGAGGTGTACGCCGGATCGACGTGCACCACCGGCACCCCCGCCTTGCGGGCCCTGTACGCGATGAAATCCCCCAGCTGGGCAAACGACCAGCTGGAATGGGTGGCCCGTTGGGGCTTGCGAAGCCGTACCCGCTCGCGGATGCCCGTCAGATCCTCCAGGGCGATCCCACGACCGGTGCGTTCAGCCTCGGCCACCACATGCTTCGCGATCTTGTGGTTGATGTCCTTGGCCCGCCGTGATTCCTTGCGCCGCCGCTTCTTCAGCCGACGCTTGGCGGACGGGGTGTTCTTCTTCTGCAGCTTGGTACGGAGATTTCGTTCCCGCAGACGGGTCCGGTTGAGCTCGCGCCCGGCCATGATCTCGCCGTCCGAGGTGGTGGCGATGTTCACGATGCCCAGGTCGATTCCGAGGAAGTCCACCGGGTCGGCATTCAAGGGCGCCTCGGGCACCTCGCAGGTGGCCAGCAGGAACCACATACCGTCCCGACAGACCAGATCGGACTCGCCCCGGCGGTACAGCGCCAAAGTGGCCAGCTGTTCGGCAGAGGCGGTGAACGCCACGTCTTTCACCCGCCCGGCCACCGTCCAGATCGACACCCGCCGCTCGGCGATCTGCCAGGACAGCATCCGGTCGTCGTAGGGCTGCGCACCCTGGGGGCGGAAGACGATCGGCTTCTCGGTGGCCCGGCGGTAGCGCTTCGAGCCGGGCTTGCCGAGGTTTCCGGCCTTCAGGTTCGCCTTCAACGTGGTGTACGCGTCGCACGTCTTCTTGATCGTGTGCTGGGCGGCCTGCGCACCCAGGCGCCAGCGGGACTTGACGGTGTCGTAGGCGTGTTTGCGCAGGGTGAAGTTCTTGAACTCCCCGCGCTCGAAGGCGACCTCGCTCACCCAGGTGGCGGCCTCGTTGCAGGCGTGCAGGGTCGCCTCGAATGCCGCCGCCTGCTCGGGCGTCGGCAGCAGCTTGACCTGCACCACCAGCTTCACAAGCACCGAACGTACACACCCGCACGAGACGGCACCGCACGTTCGAAGTGGATCACCTGAACGAGTGACCCATAGCTGTGCGTCGACGCCTTGACCGGACGAGAGACCGGACCGCCCCGTCGCCGACACCTGCCAGAGGGGGGCGTCCAAGCTCCGTGATGTACAGGTCACAGGTCGGCATGCCCTGCAGGCCCCTTCGTAGACGAGGGGTCAACAAGTCGCGCACAGGGGATTGACGGCCTTGCTGACAAGCAGTCTCATAAGTGCCATGACGAGCCTGACAGAAGTCGAGGCGCTCGAAGGGCTGCGTGACGCACTCGGTCTGCTCAAGGACCGGGAGCAGGTGGCCGAGCGGCTGCTCGACTCCTCCGCCAAGCACTCCTTCGACCCGGACAAGGAGCTGGACTGGGACGCGCCCTTCGAGGAGGGCAAGTGGTTCTGGCCGCCGGAGCTGGTGTCGCTGTACGACACCCCGATGTGGCGCCGGATGAGCGAGGAGCAGCGGATCCTGCTCTCCCAGCACGAGGCGGCCGCGCTGGCCTCGCTCGGCATCTGGTTCGAGATCATCCTGATGCAGCTGCTGGTCCGGCACATCTACGACAAGGCGGCGACCAGCGCGCATGTGCGGTACGCCCTCACCGAGATCGAGGACGAGTGCCGCCACTCGAAGATGTTCGCCCGGCTCATCTCGCACGGGGACACGCCGTGGTATCCGGTCAGCAGGGCTCATCAGAATCTGGGGCGGTTGTTCAAGACGATCTCCACGACACCGGGTTCCTTCACCGCGACGCTGCTCGGCGAGGAGGTCCTCGACTGGATGCAGCGGCTGACCTTCCCGGACGAGCGGGTGCAGACCCTGATACGCGGGGTGACCCGGATCCACGTGGTGGAGGAGGCGCGGCACGTGCGGTACGCCCGTGAGGAGCTGCGCCGCCAGATGGTGACGGCGCCGAGGTGGTCGCAGGAGTTCACGCGGGTCACCTCCGGTGAGTTCGCGCGGGTGTTCTCCGTCGCCTTCGTGAACCCCGAGGTCTACACGAATGTCGGCCTCGACCAGCGGGAGGCCATGGCCCAGGTGCGGGCGAGCGGGCATCGGCGGGAGGTCATGCAGACGGGAGCGAAACGGCTGACGGACTTCCTGGACGACATCGGGGTTCTGCGGGGTGTCGGGCGGCGGCTTTGGAGGTCTTCGGGTCTGCTGGCCTGATGTCGGCTGCGGGCCGGTGGGGGATGGTCGCGCAGTTCCCCGCGCCCCTGGGTGGGTTCGGCTGAACGCAGGCTGGCCATGCCGACCCAAAGGGGCGCGGGGAACTGCGCGACCAGCCACGACGCGCCCGCAGCCGCCGACTACGCTGCACCCATGACCCCCTCCGCGCCCGCGTACCGTCGTCTCAGCGTCGAGGAACGCCGCACGCAGCTGCTCACCGCATCGCTGACTCTCTTCGCGCACCGCGCCCCTGAGGAGGTCTCCCTCGACGACGTGGCCGAGGCAGCCGGAGTCTCACGCCCCCTGGTCTACCGGTACTTCCCGGGCGGCAAGCAGCAGCTGTACGAGGCCGCGCTCAGGTCCGCCGCCGACGAGCTCCAGCAGTGCTTCGACGAGCCCCGCGACGGCCCCCTCCTCACCCGCCTCGCCCGGGCTCTGGACCGCTATCTGGCCTTCGTCGACCAGCACGACGCCGGCTTCAGCGCCCTGCTGCAGGGCGGCAGCGTCGTCGAGACGTCCCGTACGACGGCCATCGTGGACGGCGTACGCCGGGCCGCCGCCGAGCACATCCTCAGCCATCTGCGGGCCACCGACCCCGGCCTGCGGTTGCGGATGACCGTACGGATGTGGATCACGGCCGTCGAGGCGGCCTCGCTGATCTGGCTCGACGAGGGCAAGCAGCCGCCGGTGGAGGAGCTGCGGGACTGGCTGGTCGAGCAGTTCGTGGCCGTGCTCTCGGTGACCGCGCGGCGGGACCCGCAGACGGCCGCGCTGGTCGAGGCCCTCGCGGCGGATGGCTGACACTGGTCCCGTGAAGAGCGAAGACACCCCCTTCGAGGGCGGCCCCATGGACGGCCGCGTGCTGCCCGTCCTGGTGGGACCCACCGGCCAGCCGCCCAGGACGTACCGCATTCCCGTCCCCGACGCCGCCGGCGGGCCGCCCACGGTGCTGGTCTACCGACGGGTGCCGCGGGGGCACGGCAAGCGGCTCGGACTCCCGGCGGGGTGGAAGTACGCGTACGACCCCGAGGGCAAGAAGGACAACAAGCTCAAGTGGCCGTGGTCCAAGCCCGACGCCACGCCGGGCGGCAAGCCGGATGACGCGGACGGGTGACGTCGTTGCGCCGAACCGCGCACACCCGGCGCGCGGACCTCTCCCGTACGCCTGATGCTCACGGTGCGGAGCGGAAACGCTGCCCCGCACCGGAGGTGATGACGTGTCAGGAAGGCTTCTGCGCCTGGTCTGTACGGCGGCGATGGCGGCCGGCACCGTCCTCGCGCCCCTGCCCGCGACGGCCGTCCCGGAGCCGGAGCCGCGCGAACGCTCCGTCGCCGAGCTGCTGACGGACCTTCAGCGGCTGTACCAGGAGGCCGAGGAGGCCACCGAGACCTACAACGCCACCGAGGAGCAGCTGAAGAAGCAGCGCACCGAGGTCCGCCGCCTCGACACCGAGCTGTCCCGGGCCCGGCTCTCCCTGCACGACAGCCGGGGCGCGGCGGGGCGGCTGGCCCGGCAGCAGTACCAGAACAGCACCGACATCTCGCCGTACGTACGGCTGCTGCTCGCCCGCGATCCCCAGCACGCCCTCGACCAGGGCCATGTGATCGGCCAGTTGGCCCGGGAGCGGGCCCAGACGGTGGGCCGCCTCACCGGCAACGAGCACCGCGCCGACGAACTGGCCCGCAAGGCACGCAAGGCCCTCGACGCCCAACTCACCCTCGCCGCCCGGCAGAAGAAGGAGCGGGACGCCGTACGCAATCGTCTGAAGGACGTCGAGGAACTCCTCGCCACCCTCACCGCCGAACAGCTCGCCGCCCTGGCCGAGTTCGAGGAGAAGGGGGTCACGGAGGAGCAGGAGAAGTTCATGGCGTCCGGCGCGCTCAGCGACCACGACCGCGAGCCGTCGCGGGCGGGCGAGAAGGCCGTGCGGTACGCCGTACGACAGATCGGGAAGCCGTACGAGTGGGGCGCGGAGGGCCCGAAGACGTACGACTGCTCGGGCCTGACCTCGGAGGCCTGGGGCCACGCCGGGGCGCCCATCCCCCGAACCAGTGAGGAGCAGTGGGCGCAGCTGCCGAGGATCCCACTGAAACAGCTGCGCCCCGGCGACCTGGTGATCTACTTCCCCAAGGCGACGCACGTGGCGATGTACATGGGCAAGGGCAAGGTGGTCCAGGCACCGAGAACCGGCGAGAAGATCAGGGTGAGCCCGATCGCGTCCAACCCGGTACTGGGAGCCGTACGCCCAGACCAACGCCCTTCAGGGGCGCGGGGCTGAGACATTGTGCGGCTCCGCCGCGTGGGCGCGACAAGCCACAACGGACCCGCAGCCGCCACCCAACCGCACCCCCAACGGCGACTAGGCCCCAGCCACCGACCCCAGATACGCCTCAGTCCTGGCCGGATCGTAGAAGAAGTTCTCAAAGTCGGCCGGATCGTCGAACCCGTTGGCGAACCGATCAGCAACCGGCGGCAACTGACCCGCCGCACCAATCAGGTTGAGGATGTGCTCCGGCGGCGGCGCGAGCATCGCGTTGGTCCACTTCGTGACGTGCTGCGCCGTGTCCCAGTACCGGTCGAACGTCCCCCGCATCCACTCCTCGTCAAACTCCTTCTCGCCTCGATCCAGAATCGAGGCGAGATACGCGGCGGCGCACTTGGACGCCGAGTTGGAGCCCTGTCCGGTGATCGGGTCGTTCGCGACGACCACGTCGGCGACGCCGAGGACCAGACCGCCACCGGGGAGGCGGCCGATCGGGTTGCGGACGGTCGGGGTGTAGCGCCCGCTCAACACCCCGCCCGCGTCGGTGAGTTCGACGTTCGTGGCCCGCGCGTGCTCCCAGGGGACGAACTTCTCCATGAGTTCCAGGGTCAGGGAGAGGTGCTCCGCCGGGTCCTTGACGCCGTTGAAGGCGTCGAGCGGGCCGCCGGGTATGCCCTCCCAGAACAGGATGTCCGCGCGGCCGGAGGTCGTGAGCGTCGGCATGATGAACAGCTCGCCGACGCCGGGGACCAGGTTGCAGCGGACGGCGTCGTGGTCCGGGTGCTCGGGGCGCGGGCCCAGGCCGTGGACGTAGGCGACCGCGAGGGCGCGCTGCGGCTCGCTGTACGGGGACCGCTCCGGGTCCCGGGCGAACATGGACACCAGCTCGCCCTTGCCCGCCGACACCAGCACCAGGTCGTACGTACGGGAGAAGTAGTCGAGGTCGCCGACCGCCGTACCGTGGATGACCAGCTGGCCGCCGCGCTGGGCGAAGGTCTCCATCCAGCCGGCCATCTTCACGCGCTGGTCGACCGACTGCGCGTACCCGTCGAGCCTGCCCACCCAGTCGATCGCACGCTGCGTCGGACCGGGGTCGTGCGACCCCGGAGCCGCCACCGAGACGCCGAGTCCTTCGATCTTCGGGGCCTGGGACTCCCAGAAGTTCAGCTGGAGATCGCGCTCGTGCTGCAGTGCCGCGTGGAACATGCACTGCGTCGACATGACCCGGCCGGAGCGGATCTCGTCCGCGGTCCGGTTCGACATCAGGGTGACCTCGTACCCGTGCGACTGGAGTCCGAGGGCGAGCTGGAGTCCGGACTGACCGGCTCCTACGACGAGTATCTTCCGCATACGGGTGGTGGCTCCTCAGTTCCGACTGCTCGGGGGCTACTCGGGGGTGACGTCCAGCGCGTGGCCGACAAGGGACAGGAGGGTCTCGACCGCCGAGATCCTCCGCCGCGCGTCCATGATCATTACAGGTATGTGCGCGGGGATCGTCAACGCCTCCCGCACGTCCTCGGGTTCGAAGCGCTCACTGCCGTCGAAGTGGTTCACCGCGACGACGTACGGCATCCCGCAGCTCTCGAAGTAGTCGAGCGCCGGGAAGCAGTCCTTCAGGCGGCGGGTGTCCGCGAGGACCACCGCCCCGATCGCGCCGCGCACCAGGTCGTCCCACATGAACCAGAACCGCTGCTGGCCCGGCGTGCCGAACAGGTAGAGCACCAGGTCGTCGTCGAGCGTGAGGCGGCCGAAGTCCATGGCCACGGTGGTGGTCAGCTTGCCGGGCGTCGAGGTGAGATCGTCGGTCTCCTCGCTCGCCTCGGTCATCAGCGCCTCGGTCTGCAGCGGCGTGATCTCCGAGACGGCGGTGACCAGGGTGGTCTTGCCGACGCCGAACCCGCCGGCCACGACTATCTTCGTCGCGATCGGGGCCCGGGTCCGGTCCGTCTGCCAGGGCCGTACGGGCCCCTCCTGGTCGAGGAGCGGGGTGACGCCGTAGGAGAAGGCGGCGTCAGAGACGACGGAGTCCACTCAGCACCCTTTCGAGCAGAGCGCGGTCCGGGCGGCCGGTGCCGTGACCGGTTCCGGTGCCGTACACACGGATCTTTCCCTGGTCCGCGAGATCGCTCAGGAGCACGCGGACCACACCGAGCGGCATCTTCAGCAGCGCGGCGATCTCGGCCACCGTGCGCATACGGCGGCACAGTTCGACGATGGCCCGCATCTCCGGCATCACCCGGGTGGTGAGGGAACCTTTCGTCAGTTCCTTGCGCTCTTCGGGCGCCTCCAGGGCCGCTGTGCTCGCTACGAACGTCTCCACCAGCAGCACGTGCCCGAAGCGGGTACGACCGCCGGTGAGCGAGTAGGGACGTACCCGGGCGGCCTTGCGATCGCCGCCGCGGACGGGGAGGTTCGGCCTGTCGGTCATCGCGTCGTGCTCCCCGTCGGCTCGTTCTCCAGCGATTTTCGTAGCTCACTGCGGAGTTCGGGGGTCAGCACGTGGCCGGCGCGGCCCACGAACAGTGCCATGTGGTACGCCACCACGCTCATGTCGCAGTCGGCGCTGCCGTGCACTCCGAGCAGCGAGCCGTCGCTGATCGACATCACGAAGAGGCTGCCCTCGTCCATCGCGACCATCGTGTGCTTCACCGTGCCGATCTCCATCAGCTTGGCCGCGCCGACGGTGAGGCTGCCGATGCCGGAGACGATCGTGGCGAGGTCGGCGGCGGAGCCGCGGGGGCCCTTCGCCGCGCGGGGCCGGCGGGCCTCCTCGATGGGGGTCCCCGCGCGCAAGGTTGTTCGAGCGTGGGGGAGGCCGGGGTCGGAGGAGAGGAGGAGGAGTCCGTCGGAGGAGACGACCGCGACCGACTGGATGCCCGGCACCTCCTCGACGAGATTGGTCAGCAGCCAGTGCAGATTGCGGGCTTCTCGACTCAGTCCGAAGGTACTGGGCGCGGTCAACTGCTTGCCTCCTCGACGGTGCCCCCCGTGGCTTCTTCGGATGCTGGTGTCGGTGCCTTCGTCTGGCCCGTCTGTTCGGCGATCTCCGCCTCCACGTCTCGGTATCCGGCCTCCGCCCCCCGGCGGAAGCCGCCGAGGCGGCGACGGAGCGCTTCGGCGTCGACGGTGCCGGTCCGCTGGCGCGGGGCCTGGGTGGGGGCTGTGATTTTGGGGGTGCGCTTGGGGAGGCCCTTGTCGGTGACGAGCTCTTCCGGGGCGTCGGGTACGCGTTCGTGCACCGCCTCGGCTTCGCCTTCGACGGGTTCGTTCCCACCCGCACCACCCGTACCACTTTCGTCGTCGAGTGCGGGTGGCCCCTGTGGGGGTTCCTCACCGTCGGCGGGTGCGGGAGCGGGGACCGTGGGTTCGGTGGGCTCGAACTCCGGCAGCTCGGGGGCCTCGTATTCGGCGCGCTCGAACTCCGGCGGGGCGGGGACCGTGGGTTCGGTGGGCTCGGACTCCGGCGGCGCGGGGGCCTCGTATTCGGTGGGCTCAGGGGCCGTCGGGATCGGGGCCAACAGCTCTATCGTCGTCTCGGCCGGGGTTTCCTCCCCCGTCTGCCGTACGGCCTTCTCCGCCAGCGCGACCAGCGGGTCCCGGCCCGTCGAACGGCTGCTCAGGACATTGGAGTTGACCTCGGCGTCCGCGCCTGGCAGGGAGAACGACTGGGTACCGCCGGTCACGGGCCCGGAGGCCGGCATCGCGGTTGTGGGCGCCGCGGCCAGCAGCCCCTTCGACAGGACGACGACCGCGGCGACACCCCCCTGCTTCTGCTCGCGCAGCTGCACGCGGACGCCGTGCCGGTGGGCGAGGCGGGCCACGACGTACAGGCCGAGGCCGAGCCCCTTCTCGCCTTCGTGGTCGTAGGAGTCGTAGGACGTCTCGGGGTCGAAGTCGGCGAGGCGGGCGTTGAGCATGCTCATGCGGTCGGCGGTCATGCCGATGCCCTCGTCGTGGACGGAGAGCATGACCTCGCCGCTCTCCAGGAGCCAGCCGGAGACCTCGACGGGCAGGTCCGGCGGGGAGAACGAGCTGGCGTTCTCCATGAGTTCGGCGAGGAGGTGGCTCAGGTCGTCCGCGGCGAAGCCCGCCACGTGCGCGTGCGGCGGCAGGGCGGCGATGCGGACCCGCTCGTACCGCTCGATCTCGCTGACCGCGGCGCGTACGACGTCGACCAGCGGGACAGGTCCGGCGCTCTGCTGGACATGCTCGGTGCCGGCGAGGACGAGGAGGTTCTCGCTGTGGCGGCGCATGACCGTGGCGAAGTGGTCGAGCTTGAAGAGGGTCGCCAGGCGGTCGGGGTCCTGTTCGCGCTCCTCCAGGCCCTCGATGACGGCGAGTTGACGCTCGACGAGGCCGAGGGTGCGCAGCGCGAGGTTGACGAAGGTGGCGCCGATGGTGGCGCGCAGCTTCTCCAACTGGGCGGAGGACTCGGCGAGTTCCGTCTTGAGCTGCTCGCGGGCGTCCGCCATCTTCTGCCGCTGGCCGACCAGGTGCTTGCGGTCGGACTCCAGGGTGGTGACGCGTTCCGCGAGGGCGACGGCGTGCGCGTGCAGGGTGTTGACGGAGCGGACGACCTGGGCGAACTCGTCGTTGCGGCCGGTGAAGCTGACGGCTTCCTCGGCGGTCGGGTCCTCGGCCTCGGCGAGGCGGGCGGAGCCGCGGCGCAGCACGGAGAGCGGCCGGGTGAGGGTGCGGGCCATGGCGGTGGCGATGCCGACGGCGAGCAGCATGAGCGCGCCGAGGACCGCGATCCGGATCTCCAGCGCGGTGACGTCGTCGTCGCGCAGCTGGGCGAGGTCCTTGGCACGCCGCTCGTAGAGGGCCGACTCCACGCCGCGCATCAGGTCGACGCGGGCGGAGAGCGCGGCGTCGAGCTTGGCGGTGCTGGTGCCGAGTGCACCGCTGGAGAGCGTCGGCTGGTCGGTGAGGGCGGCGAGGTACTTGTCGGCGGAGTTGACCTCGGGGCCGGTGACCGTGGAGTCGTAGCTCGCCTTGGCGGCCGCGGTCGCGGAGTCCTGGAAGTCGGAGAGGGCGGCGTCGGAGCGCAGCCGGGCCTGCTGGGCTGCGGCACTGAGGGCGTCGCGCTGCTTGGTGTCGGCGTCCGAGGAGACGGTCTTGGTGCTCGACAGCCCGGTGAGGGGGTCGATGACGGTCTGGGTCGTCGTCGGCACGTCGAGCGCCGCGAGGAGCAGTCCGCGGGCCGCGGCGGACTGCTGTACGGCGGAGTCGAGCTCGGCGAGGGCGTACGCGCCGGAGCCCGCGCGGGGCGGCATCCGCTCGGCCAGTTGCTCGGCGAGGTGGTGGAGTTCGGTGATGGCGGCGGAGTAGGCCAGGTGCGTCTCGAGAGCCGTGCTCTTGCCGGTGAGCGCCGCCCGCCGTACGGCGGCGATGTCGTCGAGGTCGCCGTGCAGGGAGGCGGGCGCGTCGGCATCGGCGCGCAGCTCCTCGACCTGCCGGTCGACCCGGGCGCTCTGCTGCTCGGAGGGCGCCTTGGACTTGGGCCGCCCGGCGGCGATGTACGAGGTGACCTCGTCGCGCTCGTCGGCGAGCGAGTGGGCGAGGCCGAGCGCGTCCTGGGTCTGCTCGGCGAGGGTCACCAGGTCCTGGGAGTCGCTCAGTTCGCCGGAGGCGGTGACGAGGGACGGGACGCCGGCCCCGGCGATGGCGGCGGCCACGACGGCGACGGCGAGAATCAGCCGGGTGCGGACGTGCGTGGGGCGGCCTGTGCCGACGGGGGTCTCGGGGGCGTGCTCCAGGGCCGTGCCCTTGCCGGAGGCCGTCTGCTTGCCTGTGCGACGAGGCCGCGTCTTCTGCACCGCTGCTCGCATTCCTGACTCGATATACCCAAATACCCAAGGCCCGGGGTGACGCTCCGTCAACTGGCGTGCACACCGAGTACGGTTCCTGACCCTCCCAGCGCCGGTGGGCGGTGACCGCGCATCATCCAGGCCGCCACCCGAAGGAGTGAACATCGGAGGGGAGTTGGCGGGCAAGTTCCTCCGGCGCGCGCGACGGCCGTACGCGGCGGGCCGGTTGGACGTCCGCGACGACCGGTGGCACTATGCGCCACCACGCCTTCCCGGAGTGAACCATTCCATCCTAAACCCGGCGTCTGACCTGCGCGGCTGCGCCAATTCAGCAACCGTTGCCAGCCTTTGATGATCCTCGTGAAGGGCTCGTGCAGACTGGCCGAATGCGCACGGAACTTGTCTCGGAGTCAGGCGACCCGACCCGCCCCAACGAGGACTTCGCAAGCCTCGCTCTACCCGCGTCCGGAGGGGGCGGCGCGCTCGTGGTCCTGGACGGAGTGACGCCACCGAGGGGAGCGACGGGCTGTCTGCATTCGGTCCCTTGGTTCACGGCACGCCTCGGCGGGGCGCTGACCGAACTGACCGTTTCACTCCCGGATGTTCCGCTGCCGGAGCTCCTGAGTCGGGCCATCTCGCGTACAGCTGGGGCACATGGTGAAGGTTGTGACCTTTCTCACCCACGAACACCACAGGCGACGGTGGTGGTGGCGCGGTGGTCTGCGGAGACGGTCGAGTACCTGGTCCTGTCGGACTCCGCGCTGTTGGTGGAGTCCGGAGACGGCTCGGTGACGGCTCTGCTGGACGACCGGCTGTCCCGACTCCCTCGCTCTTCCCTGGCCACGGACGCGTTGGTGGATTCCACGGTCCGCAACAAGGAGGGCGGCTTCTTCACGGCGGCTGCGGATCCGTCAGTAGCGGCGCGGGCGGTGACGGGAGTGCTGCCACGCTCGTCGGTACGGGCGCTGGCCGCGCTGACGGACGGGGCGACGCGGTGGGTGGAGAAGTTCCGGGAGGGGGACTGGGCGGACTGCTTCCGGGCCGTACGGAAGGAGGGGGCGGGGGCGTTGGTGGCCCGGGTGCGGGAGCTGGAGCGGGGGGATGCGGAGGAGCGGGTGTTTCTGCGGCGGAGCAAGACGCATGACGATGCGACGGTGGTGCACGTCGAGCTGTGAGCCGGCGGACGGCTTCGCGGATGAAGCTCTCATGGCCCGCCGGGATCAGGTGTGCCACTCACGGAGCTCGACGGACTCGGGGATGGACCGGAGTCCGGAGTGATCCAGGCACCGACCATGGCGGTGGCGAGCGCGGTCGTCGCCGCGACGAGGACGGTGGTCACCGGCACTGCCGCCGCGGACAGCGAGCGAAAATTGCGGATCTGCCCCCAGCGCAGTCCTCCGGCCCGGACCAGGCGAACCTCCCAGTACAGGCCGAGCAGCAGGAGTACGGCCACCGTGTCGCCGCTGGTCAGCATCAGCCGGATGCCGAAGTCACCAGCGTCCCTGAACTGGTAGAGCAGTTCGGCCAGTTCAGCTGGAAGAACCACGGCAAGCAGGCACGACGCCTTGCCGATCGGGGTCGCACCGCGCAACCAGGAGTACGCGTACCCGTACACGAACCCGTACAGCGGCCAGCGAAGGGCGGTCGACCAGACTTCCACGACGTCGCTCACGTCGTACCCGATCGTGGTGAGCCGGGACGGCAACGTGTAGACGAACCAGGGCAGACTCAACACGGCGAGCAGGACGGCTGCCGCCATCCCGTTGCGCCAGGCCGTGCGGCCGCCGGACGTGCCGAGGGCGAGGATCCGCAGCGCGGTCGGGCGTCGGGAGGTCGGACCGCCCGGCGCCGGCCCACCCAACTCACGCCAGCGCTCACTCCACTGCTTCGGGGTGAGGGTGCCGTCGGACAGCTCCGTGCGTGACGCGGTGAGGAAGTCTCGACGGCCTGCCGCCAGTGACTGGTCCTTCAGCAGGGTGTACATGCGACGGGTGTGCGTGGAGATGGTCGTGCGGTGCAGGCGCCGGGCCCGTGGTTCGTCGCGGGGCGGGAACAGCCACAGGAAGCCGAGAGCGGCGATGGTCACCGCGAGGTAGGGCCCGCTTGCGTAGGAGGTGCTGGCGAACGACTCGATCCCGCTCAGCGTCACCTCAGTGAGCAGTGCGGCGGTTCCCAGGGCGACAACGGCGATGCGGACGTGCTCCGGCCAGTTTCCTTCCTCACGGCCGGAGGACCACAGGAGCAGCAAGGTCGTCGCGATCGTGGCGGTCTGAAAGAAGTCGAGGGGGAGCCCGTACACGTAGGTGGTGTCGAGCCACAGGACGGACTCCTTTTCCAGGAACCACCACAGAACGGCCGCCGAAAGGCCCGCACGCCACCAGGTCCAGCCGCGCGCGGCAAGCACGGCCCACAGCGCCCCGGGCCAGCCCCACGCGAGGACGAGCGCCGTGATACGGCGAGCTGCGTCCCAGTCGTCCGTGAAGGAGACGTCGGCGTACCCGCTCACGTCGTGCATCCCGGTGCCGGGTCCCGCACTCAGCACGGCCAACCACACCGCCGACACCGCCGTGACCGCCCAGCGGCGGCCGGTCGGGCCCAGCGGACCGCGCCTCAGGATCAGGGCAGTAGCCCCGGCGAGGACGCCTGCCGCCACCACGATCAACACAGGCACGGGCGACCCGGAAGACCGGGCGAGCACGGCGGCAGGCACGCACAGCAAGGCACTCGGCACGAGCAGGGGCAGCAGGTCGCGCACCTGCGGCGGACGTCCACGGCCCACCCGCGTGGCGAAGGCCGCTACGCAGAGTGGGAGCAGCATCTGCCACCAGATCATGAGAGGCGCTTCTCGGCCGAAAGCCGCCCACCATTCGTCGTCGAACTCGCCGCTTTCCGCTGCGGCCCACAGCAGGAGCACACACGTGAGCCCGGTGCCTGTCACGGCTGCCGCAATCCAGCGGTGGCGTGTCTCATCCGGTGCCCAGCGTCGTACGAACGCGACGGCGAGACAGCCCACCGCCGCGACGGCGCCGAGGGCGAAAACCGCCTCGCGCAGGGCTGACGGGCGCAACTGCAACACCCAGACCATGTCCGCGATGTCGCTGCGGGCGTCGTCGCCGAACAGCGACGGTTGCGGGACGGTCAGCGTGACCGAAGCCTCTGTCTTCGGCGACAGGACCAGTTCGACCCGGTGTCCGGACATGTGCAGCACAGTGCCGCCGTCCACGCCGGTGACGGCCTGCTCGTCCGCCGCCACCGTGACTGTCCACTCGTCGTAGTAGGCCTTTTTTCCGAAGACACCCGGAGCAGGCGTCAGCCTCATGTACAAGGGCTCGCTCGAGTCGCCCTCCAGGCCGCACTCCCCCAGGTCCACCATGGCCTCCCAGTCTGCGGTGACGTAGGCCGTCGCCTTCGGCCCGTCCTGTCGCAGTGGCTCACCGCTCCACGTTTCGAAGAGCGCTTGCGTGCTGCAGGCGTCGTACCCGGCGGAAACCACGGCTTCGAAGGGGATCCAGGCCTGCGCACCATTGGTGTCGGCACGCAACACGGGCCTGAGCGGATCACCGGGCAGCAGCACGATCCGGTGCGTGGCCGTGACCCGCCATGCTCCCTCGCCCGTACTCGTGACGCGGAAGGTGGTCGAGCCGATGCGCCGGGGCCGGGCCGTCCCGCCGAACCTCTTCAAGGTGGAGTCGTCCTTGGTATCGCCGGATTCCTCGCTCGCGTCCGGCTGATTCGCGCGCTCGTTGGCCTGCTGCGCACGCCGGTACTCCGCCGACGTCACCCCCTGCCACTGCAGGAACGCGATCCCACAACTCACCACCAGCACCGCGGGCAGCGCGACCGCGCACAGCCCCCGTGCCCACCGCCGTGTCGACGACCATGCCACCGCACCGCCCCCGTCCCCCAGCGCCAGGGTAGCCCCGCGTGGTCCACGGGTTGTGTCCCTGTGGACAACTGCCCCTGGGGGGTCGCCCGGTCGGGCCTACCTCTCCATCCCCCGGTTCAACTGATGCAGCAGCCGGGCCAGTTCGGCCACCTCCAGCCGGTCCCAGTGCGACAGCTGGCTCACGTACCGCGCCCGCCGTGCCTCCCGGACCTTGGTCACCCGGCTGCGCCCCTCCTCGGTGAGGTGGACCAGCCAGGCCCGGCCGTCCGCCGGGTCCGGTTCGCGGGCGATCAGGCCGAGGTCCTCCAGGGCCCGGAGCTGGCGGGACATCGTGGCCTTGCCGACGCCGATGTAGGCGGCGAGCTCGGTGGCGCGCTGGCGGCCGTGCTCGTCGAGGCGGACGAGGAGGCCGTACGCCGCGGGCTCCAGGTCGGGGTGGACCTCGCGGGCCATCTCGCCCTGGTTGGCCCGGGCGCGGCGCAGAAGGACCGTCAACTCGCGTTCCAGGGACAGGTATTCCCGGTCCACACCACTCGGCGCCACGCCGGCTTCGACCCGGCCTCCGTCGCCGTTTCCGTCTTCGTGCACGTCAGCCCCTGCCTCGGTTTTCCCGTACCTGAAAGTTTCCGCCAAAATCCGTCATCGCCGCAGCTCCGCCAGTATTTCGCAGGGCTAGACCAACGGCACCGTCCGGGCCCTCTTCCACCTGCTCTTTTACGTGCGTAGCTTCTCTGGCAGCAACCGACTGGCATGCACACGTCGCCATTCCAGCGCATCGCCCTCTCCCCCACCGAGCAACACCGAGCATCACCGAGCCCTCGGAGGCACGCCATGCCCGTGCACAGACCTGGATCGGTCCGCCCCCGGCGCCTCTTCCTCGCCGGGATCCTGCTCGCAGCCTTCTCCCTCCTGTTCACCGTCCCCGCCAACGCCGCCGACACCCCCGCCCGCGGCTCCGCCCACATGGGCATCGGCGTCGTAGCGCATGACGGCCAGGGCGGCCTCCCCGCCGACACCCGTGCCACCCAGACCGAGGGCGTCGACGTCGCCAGCTACCAGGGCAACGTCGCCTGGTCGACCCTGTACAGCAGTGGCGTCCGGTGGGCCTACACCAAGGCCAGCGAGGGGACGTACTACACGAACCCGTACTTCGCCCAGCAGTACAACGGCTCCTACGACGTCGGCATGATCCGCGGCGCCTACCACTTCGCCACCCCGGACACCACGAGCGGCACCACCCAGGCCAACTACTTCGTCGACCACGGCGGCGGCTGGTCCCAGGACGGCAAGACGCTGCCGGGCGCACTCGACATCGAGTGGAACCCGTACGGCGCCTCCTGCTACGGCAAGACCCAGAGCGCGATGGTCACCTGGATCCGCGACTTCCTGAACCAGTACAAGGCCCGTACGGGACGCGACGCGGTCATCTACACCGCCACCAGCTGGTGGACCGAGTGCACCGGCAACTACGGCGGCTTCGCGTCCAGCAACCCGCTGTGGATCGCCCGGTACGCGTCGACCGTGGGGACACTGCCGGCGGGATGGTCGTACTACACGATGTGGCAGTACACCTCGTCCGGCCCCACCGTCGGCGACCACGACAAGTTCAACGGCGCCCTGGATCGGGTGCAGGCCTTGGCCAACGGCTAGTGCAGCCCGCTGTCGGCCGGGGGTCCGGGGGTTGTCCCCCGGGAGACGCAGCAACGGCGCCCTGGATCGGGCCGTCGCCCTCGCCAACGGCTGATCCCCCACACGCACGCATGGCGAAGACCCGGGCCTCCCTCACGAAGGACCCGGGCCTTCCCTTATCCGGTCGCGTCCGTCACGCCGCCACCGGAACCTCCGACGCCGCCCCGTTGGTGGCCGGGGACAGTGCCAGTTCCAGGACCTGGCGGACGTCCGTGACGGCGTGGACGTCGAGCTTGTCCAACACCTCCGCCGGGACGTCGTCCAGGTCGGGTTCGCTGCGCTTCGGGATGATGACGGTCGTGACGCCCGCCCTGTGTGCGGCCAGCAGCTTCTGCTTCACGCCGCCGATGGGGAGGACGCGGCCCGTCAGGGAGACCTCGCCCGTCATCGCCACGTCCGTGCGGACCAACCGCCCGCTCAGCAGCGACGCGAGCGCCGTCGTCATCGTGATGCCCGCGCTCGGGCCGTCCTTCGGCACCGCGCCCGCCGGGAAGTGGATGTGCACGCCCCGGTCCTTGAGGTCGCCGACCGGCAGTTCGAGCTCCGCCCCGCGCGAGCGCAGGAAGCTCAGCGCGATCTGTGCCGACTCCTTCATGACATCGCCCAGTTGACCCGTCAGCGTCAGACCCGCCGCACCCGTCTCCGGGTCGGCCAGTGACGCCTCGACGAACAGCACGTCACCGCCGGCGCCCGTGACCGCGAGACCGGTGGCGACACCGGGGACCGCCGTACGGCGCTCCGCCGGGTCCTGTGCCGACTCGGGCACGTGGTGCGGCCGGCCGATCAGGCCCCGCAGTTCACCGTCCGTCACGGTGAACGGCAGCTTCCGCTCGCCCAGTTCATGCTGGGCCGCGACCTTGCGGAGCAACCGCGCGATGGACCGTTCCAGCGTGCGGACGCCCGCCTCACGCGTGTACTCACCCGCGAGCCTGCGCAGCGCGCCCTCGTCGATCACGACCTCGTCGGCCTGCAGCCCGGCCCGCTCCAGCTGACGCGGGAGCAGGTGGTCGCGGGCGATGACGACCTTCTCGTCCTCGGTGTAGCCGTCGAGGCGGACCAGCTCCATACGGTCGAGCAGGGCCTCCGGGATGGCTTCCAGGACGTTCGCCGTCGCGAGGAACACGACGTCGGACAGGTCGAGTTCGACCTCCAGGTAGTGGTCGCGGAAGGTGTGGTTCTGAGCCGGGTCCAGGACTTCGAGGAGCGCCGCCGCCGGGTCGCCCCGGTAGTCCGAGCCCACCTTGTCGATCTCGTCGAGCAGGACCACCGGGTTCATGGACCCGGCCTCCTTGATCGCCCGCACGACACGGCCGGGCAGCGCACCGACGTACGTACGCCGGTGTCCGCGGATCTCCGCCTCGTCCCGGACGCCGCCCAGGGCGACCCGTACGAACTTCCGTCCCATCGCGTGCGCGACCGACTCACCCAGCGAGGTCTTGCCGACGCCGGGCGGGCCGACGAGGGCCAGTACCGCACCTCCGCGGCGGCCACCCACAACCCCCAACCCCCGGTCCGTACGGCGCTTGCGCACCGCCAGGTACTCGGTGATCCGCTCCTTCACGTCCTCCAGGCCCGCGTGCTCGGCGTCGAGGATCGCCTTCGCGCCCTGGATGTCGTACACGTCCTCGGTCCGCTCGTTCCAGGGGAGTTCGAGGACCGTGTCCAGCCACGTCCGGATCCACGATCCCTCGGGCGACTGGTCGCTGGACCGCTCCAGCTTGTCGACCTCTTTGAGGGCGGCCTCGCGGACGTTCTCGGGCAGGTCGGCGGCCTCCACGCGCGCGCGGTAGTCGTCGGACTCCTCGCCGTCCTGCTCGCCGTTGAGTTCGCGCAGTTCCTTGCGTACGGCTTCCAGCTGGCGGCGGAGCAGGAACTCCCGCTGCTGCTTGTCGACGCCCTCCTGGACGTCCTTCGCGATGGTCTCGGCGACGTCCTGCTCGGCGAGGTGGTCGCGGAGTTGCGTGGTGGCCAGCTTGAGGCGGGCCACCGGGTCGGCGGTCTCGAGCAGTTCCACCTTCTGCTCGGTGGTGAGGAACGGCGAGTAACCGGAGTTGTCGGCAAGGGCGGACACGTCGTCAATGGCCTGCACCCGGTCCACGACCTGCCAGGCGCCGCGCTTGCGCAGCCAGGCGGTCGCAAGAGCCTTGTACTCCTTGACCAGTTCGGCGACGTGGCCGGGCAGCGGCTCGGGCACGCTCTGCTCGACACGGGTGCCCTCGACCCAGAGGGCGGCACCCGGGCCCGTGGTCCCCGCACCGATCTTCACCCGTCCCCGGCCGCGGATCAGCGCACCCGGGTCGCCGTCGGCCAGCCGGCCGACCTGCTCGACCGTGCCGAGCACACCGGTGCCGGCGTAGGTCCCGTCGATGCGTGGCACCAGGAGTACCTGCGGCTTGCCCGGCGTTGAACGGGCAGCGGCCTGAGCGGCCTCCACCGCGGCCCGTACGTCGGTGTCGTTGAGGTCCAGCGGAACCACCATCCCGGGCAGCACGACCTCGTCGTCGAGCGGCAGCACGGGCAGGGTGAGCGGTGTGGATACGGAAGCCATTGATCTCCCCTTTGGCAGTCAAGTTGAGCTATGCCGACTCAATGCACATGAGCCTCCGATTGTTCCCCGACCCCCGTTCGCTCTGAGCGATCAGGGAAAGAGGGAGGGATGACGGGCTGGCCACCGACCACTGTCTCGGTAATACTCATTCACATACAGTGACTATTACCTAGAGGTGTCATGGACGAGCTCGTACAGGCATGGGTGGACGGGTGGGTCGTATCGCGCGGGGCCGCTCCGCCCGTGGTCGAGCCCTGGGGGTGCACCATCGACATGGGGCAGGCCCACCACGTCTCACGGCATGTCCTCGGCGCCGTGAACGACGCCGTCGAGGAGGCCGCCGTCCGGAAGGTCGCGGACGCGGTGACCGGGGCCGGGGTGTGGCTGAAGGTGTTCACCGATCCGGCGGTGGTCGGGCCCTGGCTCGGAGCGGGCTGGTGGATCGACCCCGAGGACGGCTACCTGATGTCGGTCCCGCTGACGGCGGCCGGGGACACCTCACCCCCGGCCGGGTACCGGGTGCGCGTCTGGACCGCGGGTGGAGTCACGCGCATGCTCGTCGCCGCACCCGACGGCTCCCTCGCGGCCCGCGGCCAGGTCGCCCCGACCGGCCCCACCGCGGTCTTCGACCAGATCGAGACCACCCCCGCCCACCGCCGCCGGGGCCTGGGCAGCCTCGTCATGCGCACGCTTCAGCACGCCGCCGCCGGCCAGGGCGCGGAGACCGGCGTACTGGGCGGCACCCCGGCCGGACGGGCGCTGTACGAGTCCCTGGGCTGGCGGGTCCACGCCCTGCTGACCAGCGCCAAGTTCACGGGGCCGGAGGGCACGGAGACGTAGCCGGGACGGCCGTACGACAGCCCGGGGCACCGCGTGGCATCAGAGCTGAGGTGGGTCGGGCATATGGACCGGCATCACTCCGAGGACGAGGTTCTCCAGAGCCTCGGGCATACGGCCGAAGCGGGCCGGCCGGCCGGCGACGAGATACAGCTCGCCGTGCTCGTCCAGGCCGAGGAAGAAGCGGCCGTGGTCGACTTCCCCCAGCGGAGCGATGCGGCGGCCGATCTCCTCGCCCCAGTCGCCGAAGCGGTCGTCCTCGCCCAGCGCGAGCAGGGGGTCGAGTTCGAAGGCTTCCCGCGCGCTGGTGATCCCGGAGCCGCCGCTGCCGACCGTCAGCCCGCCGAACTCCCGCAGGAATTCCTCGGCGGCGGAATGGATGTGAAAGCCGTCCGCTTCCAGGCGCTCTCGCCACGCTGTCGTGTCGACGCTTCGCCCTGGATACCAGCCGGCACCCCGCAGCACCGCCTCCACCTCGGCCGACCAGACATGCGGCCCCTGCGTCCGCGCGACCTGCCGGTCGCGCACCAACCGGGCTGCGAACGCGGCGGCCTCCGCGGGATCAGCCGTCTCCAGAGCGACGCGCTCGCCACCGACCGGGCGGCCCTCCACCAGGTAGGTGTCGGGCCGGGCGAACATCGCCGGGAGCGGTTCACGGCCCCACTCCTCCCAGCTGTCCGATGCCGAAACGCCGAGCTGCCGCATCGAGATCCACGGATACATCGCGCTCAGCAACGGCTCCCGCCTGGCCGCCTGAATCAACAGCCACAGGGACGGCGAGGACCGGTCGCCCTCGGCGGACCGCGGACGACATGCCTCCTGGAGCTCCGCCCAAGCCTGCGCATGGCTCCTCTTCACACCGTCAGCTCCCATGGCCCGACGATGCGGCACCTTCTCCGGCATCGTCAACGACGGGTGTGCCCCGGGGCTCCGGCTGCGGGGCCGGGAGCGCCCGTCCCAGGTGTGCGAGCGGGGACAGGGCCATCAGCGCCGGTGACAGCAGCATGCCCGTGGCCGTCATCAGGAGGCTGGTGCGCAGCCCCCACTCCTCCGCGAGAAATCCGCCGAACAGGGAGCCGAGCGGGGCCAGCCCCATGCCGACAAACGTGATCGTCGCGGCCGCACGGCCTTGCATCCCATCCGGAGTGACGGTCTGCCGGACAGCCATGACCGAGACGGATACCAATTGGCTGGAGATCCCGAACACGAAGCTGACCACGAGAAGCGCGGGAACCGTCACCGCCGAGGAGCCGTGCAGCGCGGCCACACACATGAACACGCCGTCGCCAAGCGCCGCCGCGGACACGAGCACCACGCCATAGCCGAACCGGCTCGGCAGACGGGCGGCCAGCATCGAGCCCAGGAGGGCGCCCGGCCCCGTTGCCGCAAGCGCCAGCCCGACGGCGGTTCCCGACAGGTGCAGTTCCCTCGGCAGGAAGAGCAAATAGACGGTCATCATGGCCGCGAAGGCGAACTGGAAAGCGGCCGAGGCGAGGCACACGGTCCGCAGCAAAGTACTCCCGATGACGAAACGGAGGCCCTCATGGATCCGCCGCCAGACCTGTGGGGGACGTTCCGAACGCTCCGGGATCGATTCGATCCGACGGATCCGTCGGATCGACAGGAACGACAACGCGAAGAACAGCGCGCCGGACGCGGCAGCGATCGGCGCCGACAGCAGGGACACCAACGCACCGCCGAGGGCGGGACCGCCGATCTGCGCCGCGGACCGGCTGCCCTCCAGCGCGCTGTTGCCCTGCACCAGCTGATCGCGTTCCACCAGCCGCACGAGAGACGCCTGGTAGGCGACATCGAAGAACACGGACAGGGCCCCGACGGCGAAGGCGACCACCAGCAACGCGGGAAGGCCGAGCCAACCGAGCAGGCCGGCCACGGCGGCGGCGCCCAGTGCCAGGGTCCGGCCGACATCGGTCAGCACCATCACCGTGCGGGTCCGCCACCTGTCTACCCACGCGCCGACGAAGAGCGAGAGCAACAGGATCGGCGCCTGCCCCACCGCGCGGAGGGCGCCCAACTGCCCGGCACCGGCGTCGAGCGTCAGGACGGCGAAGAGCGGCAGGACCAACAGACCTGTGTGTTTGCCGAGTTGGGAGGCTGTCTGACCGATCCAGAGCCTGCGGAAGTCGCCGTCCCGCCACAGACTTGACGGAACAGGCCGACCGGAATCGGATACAGCGGAACCAGATGCGGAGGAGGAAGCGGACGGCACGGGTACCCCTTGGGCTGCCGACAACGAGGCCCGTCACCTGGCGCGCAACAGGTGCGCCCACGGTTCGGGCAGGGGAAAGACTCGCTGTACCGCACCATCAAGGGCAGCACGCGATGACTGGCCGCTCACGGCCTACGACGTCAACGCGTGCTCGGACGACCGGGCATGTCCTTCTCTCCTCGTGGGTCACTCGCCGCACCCGGACACTAACCCTCGGCGGCTCAGCGCGAAAGACGATTTCGGGTTGTGGAGGGCAGCAGGTAATCGCGGATGAACGCCCTTGGGTCGATCTCCTTGTTGACGCTGTTGTCGCCGGCGCTCTCGCTGGTGTTCTGGCTGGTCACGAGCACGATGTCCGCGCTGGGGATGACGTAGACGAACTGCCCGCCATAGCCCCAGGCAAAGTACGTCGGACGTCCCGAGATGGTGTCCGTCCACCAGCCCTCGGAATAGGCGAACGTGTCGTCGACCTGTGTGGTCCGGGCCTGTGCCGCCCGCACCGCGCCAGGTGGCACGAGCGGCCGGCCGTCCCACTTGCCGTCGTGCAGGTAGAGGAGGCCGAACTTGGCCATCTCCCGTGGCGTCAGATAGACGTTGTACCCGCCGGAGAAGATGCCTTGCGGGTCACGGCCCCAGTGCTCGGCCGTGACACCCATCGGTCCGAACAGGTGCCGGTGGGCGAACTGGCAGGTGCTCATGCGCGTGGCCTTCTGCAGCACGGCCGAGACGACGTGCGTATTGCCGCTGCTGTAGTTGTACGTCGCGCCGGGGGCGGATACGAGCGAGCGGCCGAGAATCTCCTGGACCCAGTCCGTCGACGCCTTCTCGACCTGGCTCTCGGTCGAGTCCTCGGTCCAGTCGAGACCCGACCTCATGGTCAGCAGATGCCGGATGGTGATCCTCTTCTTGTCCGGCGACTCCGGCGACTCCGGCGACGCATTGCCGAAGTACTCCGGCAGATAGTCGGCCACCGGGTCGTCCAGGCTTCCGATGTAGCCCTTCGCGATGGCGATGTGGACCAGCGCCTGCAGAATGCTCTTCGACACCGAGTGGACGTTGTTGCTCTGCGCTGCGCCACTGCCGTGGTAGTACCGCTCGGCCACGAGACGGTCGTGCCGGATGACCAGCGCGCTGAACAGCGACGCGTTGTTCCCGAGTTCGGTCAGCCCCGTACGCAACAGGGTGGAGTCCATCCCCTGCTCCTCCGGCGCGGTCGATGACAGATCCGCACCGTCGTCCCGGGGATCCGTGTACGTCGGATTGCTCTCATAGAACGTCCGGCCGTCACCTGCGATCCGGGTGCAGTCGACGGTCGCCGTCCTGGCCGTCGACGTTGCCGACTCGGCGCACCCGGCCAACGCGAGGAGCGGGAGTATCGGCACCACCCAAGCCGTCCGCCACGATCTCTGCTTTCGCGATCTCATGACCGGCTTCATCCTGATCCCACCACCCTTCCGGGCACCGTATCCAGGACGGTGGAGTCGGGCGGTGACTTTCCGTGGATCGGCCCATCGGCCTCACGAGAGCGGCTCAAGCCGGACGACCTTGCCCTGACTCCCCGCCGAAAACCCCCGCGCATCCCGTGACCAGGCCTGCCATGATGCGCGGATGATCGCCCCGATACTCCCGGTGGTGCCCGCCGGCCGCATTGCGGACAACGCTCAGCCGGTGCTCGACCTGCCCGGAAACGGCAACGGCAGCGACAACGACACCGGCGGCCTGGAACTCCGCCCCTGGCGCACGACGGACGCCGACGCCCTCGTCGCCGCGAGTCACGACCCGGCCATCAGCCACTGGAACCTCCTGCCCGCGCTGTCCGAGGACGAGGCACGCGCGCGTATCGAGCGCATGCACGAGCGCTGGACGGCGGAGACGGCCGCGGTCTGGGCGATCGCCCGGCCGGGTGGAGGGGAAGTCCTCGGCCTCGCCGCCTGGATCGGCATCGACCTCACCCGCGGCAACGCCGAGATCGCCTACTGGGTGCTGCCCGCCGGCCGCGGCGCCGGTATCGCCGTCGAGGCCGCCCGGCGCCTGACGCGCTGGGCCCTGGACGACCTCGGTCTGCACCGCCTCACGCTGTGCCACTCGGTGGCCAACCCGGCGTCCTGCCGGGTCGCGGAGAAGGCCGGTTTCCGGCTGGAGGGCACCATGCGCGGCGCCCTGCTGCACGCCGACGGCTGGCACGACGACCACCTGCACGCGCGCGTACGAGGGGACGAATGACCATGAGCACGGCAGACGTACGGACCCAGGCCGACCTCCTCGCCGCCTACGACGACCAGATGCGCGGCGCTCCCCCGAACCCGCCCGCGGGAGTGACGTACGAACACGACGGGCCGCTATTGCGGATCGTCGGCCAGTTCCGCGGGTTGGTCAGCGGGCCGCGTGACCTCGGCGTGGCGGGCGACGCGTTGGACGGGCTGATCGCCCGGCAGCGGGACTTCTTCGCGGCGCGCGGCGAGGCGGTGGAGTGGAAGACCCGGGCCCACGACGTCCCTGCCGACCTCACCGACCGGCTCCGCGCGGCGGGCTTCGTGCCCGAGGAGCAGGAGACGGTAATGGTCGGCCGGGCCGCCGAGATGGCCGTAGGACAGCCTGTGCTGCCGGACGGGGTCGCGCTGCGCCAGGTCACCGAGGACGCGGACATGCGCCGTATCGCCGCGATGGAGTCGGCGGTGTGGGAGCAGGACTGGAGCTGGCTCGCCGAGGACCTGATCGGACGGGTGGCCACCGCTCCGGGCGAGATCGCGGTGTACGTCGCCGAGGCGGGCGGCGAGGTGGTCTCCGCGGCCTGGCTGGTGTTCCGCGCGGGCACGGAGTTCGCGGGCATGTGGGGTGGTTCCACGCTCGCCGGGTGGCGGGGCCGGGGGATCTACCGCGCGCTCGTCGCCGTACGGGCCGAGCTCGCCGTCTCCCGCGGGGTCACGTATCTGCAGGTGGACGCCTCCGACGACAGCGCGCCCATCCTGCGGCGGCTCGGCTTCCACGCGGTGACGACGACCACGCCGTACGTCTGGACGCCACCGAGCCCATAGCCCCCGGCACTGCCACGGCATCGCAAGGTCTCCGCCACGCTTCCGCAACGGTATTCACAGGGAATGCCCGCACACTGCAAGCTCGTTCACAGCTTGTGCGACCGTGAAAACGGTGATTTACGGGGACTTGGGGAACACGATGACCGAGGGACAGCCGGGGCCGGAACGCCGACGGGGACCGGGACGGCGTGCGGTGATCGCGGGGGCCGCGGTGGTGGCGACGGGGGCCACGATTCCCGTGGTGACAAAGGCGATCGACAGCGGGGACACTCCCCCTGCGAGCGCCCCGCACACGGCGGCCCCGGTGGCGAGCCGCGCCACCTCCCCGACCCCGACCCCCACTCGCCGCGCCCGCTCCGACAAGCGCCCCAACATCCTGCTCGTCCTCACCGACGACCAGCCGAAGGAGACGGACTGGGCGCTGCGGCAGACCGCCGACTGGCTCGGCGGCAGCGGTGTCACCTTCGCGCGGGCGCACGCCAACACCCCGCTCTGCGCGCCCTCGCGCGCCTCGATCATGTCGGGCCGGTACGCCCACAACCACGGCCTCCTCGACACCCGCCACCCCGCCCACCTGGACCAGCACACCACCGTGCAGCGGCAGTTGCACGAGGCGGGCTACCGCACGGGCCTGTTCGGCAAGTACCTGAATTTCTGGCGCCCGGGCACCAATCCGCCCCACTTCGACGAGTGGCTGCTCCAGGAGCCGGTGGCCTACTACAACGGCCACTACAACAACAACGGCACCGTCCGGAACATCAAGGGCTACAACACCACCGTCATCAAGGACCGCGCCCTCGACTTCATCGACAGGTCCCGTACGGACGACCGGCCCTGGTTCGCGTACGTCGCCACGCGCTCGGCGCACGAGGTGAACATCCCGGAGACGAAGTACGCCCACGCGCGCGTGCCCGACTGGGACGGCCGGCCGTCGGTCTTCGAGAGCGACAAGGCCGACAAGCCGCCCTTCCTCCGCAAGGCGAACCACTCCTTCGAGCAGGGGAAGGCCCTGCGCGAGCGCCAGTTGCGGACCCTGCTCTCGGTGGACGACGCCATGCGCGACTTCCACGACAAGCTGCGCGCGCTCGGCCAACTCGACAACACCCTCGTGCTGTTCACCAGCGACCACGGCCTGTGCTGGGGCGACCACGGCTGGCTGCGCAAGTCGGTGCCCTACCGCCCGAGCCTGGAGGTGCCGTTCCAGCTGTCCTGGCCGGCCGGCGGCTTCACCGGAGGAACCGACGACCGTCTCACCGGCCACGTCGACATCGCCCCCACCTTCCTCGATGCGGCCGGCATCACCCCGGACACCCCGCACGACGGCCACTCCCTGCTCGACCGCGGCAACGACCGCGACCACCTGCTCGCCGAGTGGTGGTGGAACCGCCAGGACAAGCAGCCGATCCACACCTGGGCGTCGTACATCGGCAAGTCCGAGCAGTACACGGAGTACTACCGCGGCCGCCTTGACGCCGACGGCCGCCCGAAGGGCAGTGGCAAGGTGATCTTCCGCGAGTACTACGACCTGCGCGCCGATCCCTACCAGCTCACGAACCGGTTGCATGGCGCGAGCACGGCGGAGGAACGGCGGCTGGGGGTACCGGGGTTGGCGAAGGGGCTGGCGGCGGCGCGGCTCAGCTGACCCGGGTGGTGCGCGGGCGCTCGTGCGCCGCCCGTGTGCTCCCTTTTCCCCTACGGCAGTTGCTGCCGTCGCAACCTCACGCGGCGCGGCCGGCGTTTGGTGGACGTGATGCCATTGGCGGCCGCGCCTGGGAACCCTGCGGCCCGAACGAACGACCACCACCGAGGCCGCATGACCACCTATCCCGGGTGCCGGTCCTGCACCGACCCACCGACCGGTCCGGCGTCCGGCGAGGACGATGCCGCACCCTGCGACAGCCATCTGGTGCACGCGATGGCCGAGGGCAGCAGAGAGGCGTTCTCCGAGCTGTTCACCCGGCACGCGGGGCATGTGTTCGCGCACCTGCTCACCCGCGGCTTCCCGGCGGAGACTGCCGAGGACGCCGTGCAGGAGGCGTTCCTGACCGCCTGGAAGAGCGCGTCCGGGTTCCACGAGGGGAACGCCGTGGGCTGGCTGCTGCGGATCGCGTACTGCCGTGCCGTGGACCAGGAGCGGGCGCACGGGCGGACCCGGGCGGTGGCGAACCGGGCCGGTGATCAGCTGTCCCCGTCCTCGGCCGTCGCCCCGTCCGCCGAGGACTGCCTCCTCGCCTCCTCGGCCCGCTACACGTCCCTGGCGGTCGCCCTGGCCGGCCTCCCGACCCGCTACCGCGAGGTCATCGAACTCCGTTACGTCCACCAGCTCTCCGTCCGCCAGACCGCCCAGCGTCTCGGCGTACCGGAGAACACGGTGAAGGCGTGGGCGGCGCGGGGGTGTGCGCGGCTGCGGGAGTGGCTGCTGGTGGAAGGGGGTGAGGAGGATGACGACGGTGAGCGGAGGGTTCCCCGGCCTCGGCCTTAGGGGGCGGGGGCATGGGGTGGTGGTGTGGGCGCGGGTTCGGCGGGGGGTGTGGCCGGTGGGGGCGGGGCTGCTCACCGGGCTGCTCGTCTACGCGACCCTGGCGGCCACCAGTGACCCGCCGAGCGACTGGTTCGCCACGGGCGCCGAGATTCATGACGCGCTGACCTTCCTGCAACTGGTGTCCGTCCCGCTGGCCTGCTGGCAGGGCGGGTTGGAGGCCCGTGCGGGGACCGGGTGGACCGTGGAATGCGCCGTGCGCGGTCCTTGGACCACAACGCTGTTGTCCCTCGCGCCCTCCGTCCTGTGGCCTTGCGCCGTGTTCGGGGCGCTGGTGGCGGTCCTGCTGGCCAGGGCCTGGCCGCACGCCACGGCGGGCAGCCCGCCGCTGGCCGCCGTGGCCTACTCGGCGGCGTTGCTGATCACCATGGCCGGCCTCGGGCACGTCCTGGGCTGCCTGCTGCCGCTGCGCATCGTGCCCGTGCTGCTGGGCGCGGCCCTGTACGCGCAGAGACTCGTGAGCTTCGGTGAGGACGTCCTGGGCGTGGAGTACCCGACGCGACGGACATACGACGGCCCGACACTCCCCCGGGACGTCTGGTCCGAGGAGTCCACTTCGCCCTGGTTGCCCTGGGCGGTGCCGGCGCTGCTCGTGACCGTCGTCCTCGCAGCCGTCGCCGTACGGGCCCGGCGCTGGTTCGCCGCCGGACCGCTGCTCCTGGCCGTGGTGCTGTTCGGCGTCGTCCGCCCTTTGGGGGGTGCGGTCCTGGAACCGGGCGTCGGCACCATCCCCGTCCACTGCTCGAACGACACGCCGGTCGTCTGTGTGTCGGCCGACCGGGAGGCACAGCGGAGTGAACTCGCCGACGTCGCCGACCACTTCGGCCGACGCATCGACGGTGTGCGAGGCGCTCCCACCCACTACTTGGCAACCGCCGACACGACTTTCGGCCGAGCCTTCGCCGCCGATGAGGAGGCGTGGACGGCCGAGATCGAGCTGGGGAGCCCCCGCGCCACCCGTTTCCGGAACGTCGCCAACGACATCGCGGAGCCCTACTGGATCTACGACCCGGCATACGAGGGCCACCGCGACCTGGCCCTCGTCAAGGCCGTGACGGACTGGCTCCTTCCCGCCCCATACCGCCCCAAGGACAGGTCGCCCCATGTCCGCCGCCTGGCAGCTCGGCTCACCGCCCTCCCCGAGCCCACCCGAACGGCCTGGCTGAGCAGGTATCTCACCGCGGTCCAAAACAGGGACGACCGTCTCCCCCAGCTCCCAAAGGCAGAAACCCCATGACCGAACACCACGCCCCCTCCATCCGACCGCACCCGACCCCCACCGACGACCGCCACCTCCCCACCCCCTGGGTGACCGCCTACGCCGAGGGCAGTCTCGACCCCGACCTTCTCGGGCATGCCGAACCCCATCTGCGGCACTGCCGCCGCTGTGCCCGCGCGGTCAACGAGGCGGTGCGGCTGGGGCCGTACGGAGCGCGGCTGGACGGGCTGCACGCCGCGCTGCTGGACCGTATCGGCGGCCCGCCCCCTGGTCCGACGCCCTCCCCCAGAACCGCCCGCCGACCCCCCTGGCTGGCGGTGACGCAGGGGCTGCGGCTGCCGTGGCTCGTCGCCGTCATCTGCGTGTGCGCCCTCGGCGTCGGGCTGGCCGAACTGGGCGACTCCCCCACGCCCCGCATCCTCCTGCTGCTCCTCGCCCCCACCCTGCCCATGCTCTGCGTGGCCGGCAGCTACGGCGGCCGGGCCGACCCGTTCGCCGAGGTCACGCGGACGACCCCGGCCGGCGGCCTGCGCATCCTGCTGATGCGGACCGCCCAGGTGCTGGTGGTGTGCGTGCCGCTGCTCACCGGCGCGGCGGCCCTGATGCCGGGGGCGGGCGCGCACCCGTACACCTCGGCCGGCTGGCTGCTGCCCTGTCTGGCGGTGACCCTGGCGACGCTCCTGCTCAGTTCCTGCCTGGGCAGCTGGACGGCGTCCCTGGTGACGGGCGGCGGCTGGCTGCTGTTGGTGTACGTGCTGGCGAAGCCGATGGTGAAGCACTACGAAGGCGATCTGTCCCATCGGGTGACCGCGGCCCTCACGGATCTGCAGCTGCGGTTCGTCGGCGCCCTCGGCATGGTCGCGTTCGCCACCGCCTCCGCCGTACTCGCCGAGCTCCTGGTCCTCCGTCGCCACGCCTTCACTCGCCTGGGGGCCAGGTGATCCGCGCCGACCGCGTCTCCGTACGCCGCCGCCGTGCCCTCGTCCTGGACGGTGTCGACCTCGTCCTCGGGCCAGGTGTGCACGCACTGCTCGGGCCCAACGGCGCGGGCAAATCGACCCTGTTGAGGGTTCTCGCGACGGCCGCCGCCGGTACCGAGGGCACCGTCACCCTCCTGGACCGGGACCCCCGCATCCCGGCCCAGCGGCAGGAGATCCGGCGCCGACTGGGCTATCTCCCGCAGGAGTTCGGGGTGTTCCGCGGCTACACCGTGCGCGAGTTCCTGTCGTACGCGGCCTGGTTGCGGGACATGCCCGGCGGGCGGATCCCCGCGGCCGCCGAGCGCGCCGCCGACGCCGTCGGGCTCGGCGATCGGCTCGGCCACAAGCTGCGCACCCTCTCCGGCGGCATGAAGCAGCGGGTCGGGATCGCGCAGGCCATCGTCAACTCGCCCTCCCTGCTGTTCCTGGACGAGCCGACGGTCGGGCTCGACCCGGGCCAGCGGGCCGGTTTCCACTCGCTCGTGCGCGAACTGGGCCGCAGTGCCTGCGTGTTGGTGTCGACGCACCTCATGGAGGACGTGCGGGGCGCGTGTACGGACGTCACGGTCCTGTCGGACGGGCGCGTCACCTTCCAAGGCACGCTCGACGCACTGGACGCGGCCGGAGGCTACACGGCGGTGGTCTGAGCCCGGTACCGCCGGATCAGCGGCCAGGTCGCGACCCCGATCGTCAGGGCGATCAGATGCCCCCAGTTCGTCATCGGATCCGTGAACGCGATCAGGTCCGACACCAGCATCCCGCCGAAGGCGGCCAGCAGCGGCCACCGCAGCCACGGCGTGAGCAGTCCGGCCAGGGCACCCGTCCCCGCGGCGACGCCGAAGCTGACGCCGTAGTCGAGGCGGTGCAGCGAGCTGTCGGGGAGATGGCCGACCAACACCGCGAGCCCGATCGGGACTTCGGTCGCGAGGGTGGCGAGGACGTGCCCGAGCAGGAAGACGCCGGCCGTGCGCAGTCCGCCGATCCGGCGCTCCAGCGCGGTGAGCACGAGCAGCAGGGCGATCGCGTACGGCGACAGGATCCCGCCCGCGATCCACAGCGCGCTTGCCAGCAGCACCAGTACGGGGGTCTGGAGCAGGTGTGCCACATCCGTGCTGGAGCCCTGGTGGAGGGTGTGTACGAGGGCGGGGTCGGCGTATGTCGTGAAGAGGGAGGTGACGGCGAGGACGGCGGCGTAGACGAAGGTGAAGGGGGTGCCGGTGGGGGTGGGGAGGAGGCGCCAGGGGCGAAGTCCCGTCCGGCGGGCGAGCGTTGCGGGGACCGCCGTCGCGCTCACCGGGCCGCGCTGAGCCGGGACTCCGTCCAGCAGCCCCGAAGCCTCCGGAAGAGGCACCGCCAAAGCCGGCCGGTCGTCGGTCGTCGCAGTACGTTCCACGGTGAGGCGCTCCTTCCCTTTCACCCCAGCTTTCGGGGATCACGGGGGCACTGTCTATGACCGGCGCCACGCGCGCTTACATTCACAGCAACTTCCAAGCCGCCTCGCACGTCCGCCGGCAGCCCCTTCCCGTCCGTCGTGATAGAGCGCAGCAGCCGGGACTCGTCCGCAGTGCTCCAGAACCGGCGGGCCGGGAGGGGACAGTGCGGGCGCTTCGTTCCGTCGTTGTCGATCGCGCAGTACCAGAACCTGATCACAAATAGCCGGGATATGTGTACGTCGAACACGGCGGCGATCACCTCCGGCATTCGGGGCCGCAGGTGTCAGGGACGTGCCTAGGGTGGCGATCACGCAGCTCCGATACAGCTTTCGCCTGTACCCGGAGCCCGGCCAGGCCCGTGCGCTGGCCAGGGCGTTCGGGTGCGCCCGGGTCGTCTACAACGACGCCGTGCGCGCCCGCCGCGACGCCCACACCGAGGGCCACCCGTATCCGAGCCTGTCGCTGCTGTCTCGCGCGCTGGTCACCGAGGCGAAGCGCCGCCCGGAGCGGGCCTGGCTGGGTGAGGTGTCCGCCGTCGTGCTCCAGCAGTCGCTGCGCGATGCCGAGCAGGCCTACCGCAACTTCTTCGCCTCTCTGAAGGGCGAACGCAAAGGCCCGAAGAGCGAAGAACCCCGGATGAAGTCCCGCAAGGACAAACGGGCCACGATCCGGTTCACCGCGAATGCCCGCTGGTCCATCACGCCGGACGACCGTCTGAACCTGCCGAAGATCGGGCCTGTGAAGGTTGTTTGGTCCAGGCGGCTGCCCGCCGTCCCGTCCAGCGTCACTGTGATCAAGGACAGCGCGGGCCGGTTCTTCGCGTCTTTCGTCGTCGACACTGACCCCGCCGCCGACGCGGAGCGGATGCCTGCCACCGACCAGAGCGTGGGCATCGACCTCGGACTGACCCACTTCGCGGTCCTCTCCGACGGCACGAAGATTGACTCGCCACGATTCCTGCGCCGTGCGGAGAAGAAACTCAAGAAGGCCCAGCGGGAGTTGTCCCGCAAGCAGAAGGGATCAAAGAACCGGAACAAGGCCCGCCTGAGGGTCGCCCGCGCCCACGCCCAAGTGGCCGACGCCCGCCGCGAGTTCCACCACCAGCTCTCCACCCAGCTGATCCGCGAGAACCAAGCGATCGCCGTGGAGGACCTGGCCGTGAACGCCCTGGCGCGCACCCGGCTCGCGAAGTCGGTGCACGACGCCGGCTGGGGCTCCTTCCTGACCATGCTGGAGTACAAGGCGGCCCGGTACGGGCGCACTCTCGTCACGATCGACCGGTTCGAGCCGACCAGCCAGGTCTGCTCCACCTGCGGCACCAAGGACGGGCCCAAACCCCTCCACGTCCGCGAATGGACCTGTCCCGCCTGCGGCACCCTCCACGACCGCGACACCAACGCCGCGATCAACGTCAAGACGGCCGCCGGACTGGCGGTATCGGCCTGCCGAGCGCCGGTAAGACCAGAACCCGTTCTGGCACAGCGCGAAGAAACAGGAAGCCACGGAATCCCCACCGCCGACCGTGCCGCCTAGCGGCGCGGCAACCGGCAGGGACGGCCAGAATCCCCGGGCTCCAGCCCGGGGAGCATGTCAACAGGTCTACTTCCTGATGGGACCTGGACCCGGCGGCGAACAGTGCCCTGAGGTGATCGTGGAGCTGATCCGCTCCGGCCGCATCTCGGAGGAACGGATCGACAATTCCGTACGACGCCTGCTGCGCGAGACGTTCGTCCTCGGCCTCTTCGAGAACCCGTACGCCGATCCCGACAAGGCCGAGGAGACGGTCGGCGCCTCCGAGTTCACGGCCCTGGGTGAGGCCGCGCGCCGCTCGCTCACCGTTCTGACCAACGACGCGCTGCTGCCGCTCCAGGGGAGGCCGAATCTGTACATCCAGGGCGTGATCGAGCAGACGGCCTCGGCGTACGGAAATCCCGTCGCCGACCCCCTCGACGCGTAGCCGTCCTGCGTCTGGGCACCCCCTACGAGCAACGGCCCGGCGCCTTCGAGTCGTTCTTCCACGCGGGCTCGCTCGCCTTCCCCGAGGACGAACTGAAGGAGATCCTGCGGCTGCTGGAGTCGGTGCCGACACTGGTGTGCGTCAACCTCGAACGTCCGGCCGTACTCCCGGAGATCGCGGAGCGGGCGGCGGCCCTGGTGGCCGACTTCGGCGCCTCGGACGCGGCACTGCTCGACGTGGCCTTCGGGCGGGCGCGGGCGGAGGGACGGCTGCCCTTCGAACTGCCCCGCTCCATGGCGGCGGTTGAGGCGTCCCGGCCGGACGTGCCGAACGACACGGAGGACCCGGTGTTCCCGTACGGGCACGGGCTGGACGTCTAGTCCGACTGGACCTTTGGTCCTCGGGCACCCGAGACCGGCGGGGTCCTGAATCCGCCCCGCCCGCCCGGGGTCCGGCCTGTGGGGGGTCCGGGCCCCGGGTATTTCCCTGAGGTTTCCCCTGCCGACCTGCCAGGATGGGCCGATGCCCACCTCGTACGACATTCCCGAAGTCCTGGACCGTCGCGAGGGCCCGCACGGCGAGGTCGTGCTGCGCCGCCACGGCGAGTTACTACAGATCATCGCCAACGGCTGCTTCCTGATGGACACCTCCGACGGGCGATCGGAGCGGATGCTCGTCGACGCGGCGCTGGCCGCGCTCGACGGGCGTCCGGATCCGCACGTCCTGATCGGCGGCCTCGGTGTCGGCTTCTCGCTCGCGCACGCCGCCGCGGATCCCCGCTGGGGCCGCATCACGGTCGTGGAACGGGAACGCGCCATCATCGACTGGCACCGTGCGGGACCGCTCGCGGCGCTCTCCCGCGAGGCTCTCGCGGACCCCCGCACCGAGATTCTGGAAACGGATCTTGTCGCATTCGTCAATGAGACATGCGCCACTTTCGACGCACTCTGCCTCGACATCGACAACGGCCCCGACTGGACCGTCACGGACGGCAACCAGAATCTCTACGCGCGTACCGGACTCACAAGCTGCGCAAGGGTGTTGAAGCCGGGCGGGGTACTGGCCGTGTGGTCGGCCAAGCCCTCTCCGGAATTTGAAGGATCCCTAGGAAATGCCGGGTTCCAACGGGTGCGTACCGAAGAAGTCCCCGTTGCCCGGGGCGTTCCGGACGTCGTGCACCTCGCCGTCCGACCTGGATAGCAAAGCCGTGGTGACTCCCCGTACTCTGCTTCCCTACGCCGATCATTCAAGCGTCAATCGCAGTCATGCGCAGACAAGGAATCACCCCACATGGTTCCGGAAAGCACTCCCCAGGGGCGGGCGATGGAGCAGACACACACCTCCCACAACGGCACGACGGCTACCCCGGGCGCACAGCGCCGGGTCCTGGTCGTCGAGGACGATCCGACGATCGTCGACGCCATCGCGACCCGCCTGCGCGCCGAGGGATTCCTCGTGCAAACGGCGATGGACGGACCGTCCGCGGTGGACACGGCAGAGGCCTGGCAGCCTGACCTGCTGATCCTCGACATCATGCTGCCCGGCTTCGACGGTCTGGAGGTCTGCCGTCGCGTGCAGGCCGCCCGGCCGGTGCCGGTGCTCATGCTGACCGCGCGGGACGACGAGACCGACATGCTGGTCGGGCTCGGCGTCGGTGCCGACGACTACATGACCAAGCCGTTCTCGATGCGCGAGCTGGCCGCACGGGTGCACGTGCTGCTGCGGCGGGTGGAGCGGGCCGCACTGGCCGCGGCGACGCCGCGCTCGGGCATCCTGCGGCTGGGCGAGCTGGAGATCGACCACGCGCAGCGCCGGGTGCGGGTCCGCTCGGAGGACGTGCACCTCACGCCCACCGAGTTCGACCTCCTGGTCTGCCTGGCGAACACCCCGCGCGCGGTGCTCTCCCGTGAGCAGCTGCTCGCCGAGGTGTGGGACTGGGCGGACGCCTCCGGCACCCGCACGGTCGACAGTCACATCAAGGCGCTGCGGCGGAAGATCGGCGCCGAGCGGATCCGCACGGTGCACGGCGTGGGTTACGCCCTGGAGACGCCGACGCCATGAGCGACGGGCCGGCCGGTCGGAGAAGCCCCGGGGAGCCCTGGGGCGGTGTACGCCCGTTCTCGATCAAGACAAAGCTGGGCGTTCTGGTCGTCGCCGCGGTCCTCATCACCACCGGCCTGATGATGATCGCGATGCGCACCGAGACGGAGCTGCGCTTCATCACGGTCTTCTCGATGATCGCCACCTTGTTGATCACGCAGTTCGTGGCGCACTCGCTCACCGCGCCGCTGGACGAGATGAACGCGGTGGCCGGCTCCATCTCGCACGGCGACTACACCCGCCGGGTCCGCGAGAACCGCCGGGACGAGCTGGGCGACCTGGCCGAGACGATCAACCGCATGGCGGACGATCTGGAGGCCCAGGAGCGCCAGCGCAAGGAGCTCGTGGCAAATGTCTCCCACGAGCTGCGCACGCCGATCGCGGGCCTGCGCGCGGTGCTGGAGAACATCGTGGACGGGGTCACCCAGCCCGACCCCGAGACCATGCGTACGGCCCTGAAGCAGACGGAGCGGCTCGGCCGGCTGGTCGAGACGCTGCTGGACCTGTCCAGGCTGGACAACGGCGTCGTACCGCTGAAGAAGCGCCGTTTCGAGGTGTGGCCGTATCTGTCGGGCGTGCTGAAGGAGGCCAACATGGTCGCTTCGGTGCGCGCGGGCATCGCGTCCGGCTCCGGCAGCCACACGCGTACGGACGTCCATCTGCACCTCGACGTGTCCCCGCCGGAGCTGACCGCGCACGCGGATCCGGAGCGGATCCACCAGGTCGTCGCCAACCTCATCGACAACGCGGTCAAGCACAGCCCGCCGCACGGCCGGGTGACGGTCAAGGCGCGGCGCGGGGCGCTGCCCGAGTCCCTCGAGCTGGAGGTTCTGGACGAGGGCCCCGGCATTCCGAGGTCGGAGTGGCACCGCGTCTTCGAGCGGTTCAACCGGGGTGCCGTGAACCGGCCGCACGGTCCCGGCAGCGACGGCGGCACGGGCCTCGGCCTGGCGATCGCCCGCTGGGCGGTGGATCTGCACGGCGGCCGGATCGGAGTGGCCGAATCCGAGCGGGGCTGCCGGATTCTTGTCACACTTCCGGGACTTCCATCTCTCCCAAGTTGACGTAAAGTTCGAACCGGAGCCACAAGATCCATGTCGGTCCGCGCTGACGGACACGTGTGATCAGGCGAGGACCCGCGCCTTCGGCGCGTCGAGTCCCGGGGCGACCCATCTCTCACGCAGCGGAACCACGCTTGTTTCCCGCCATTTCCGCCCCCGAAACCCGCTCTTTGATGTGACTTACACGACGATGGACCGGCCCGGCCTGACCTTCCCGCTCATGGGGGCGTAGCCTTTATTCCCGCTGTCCATCACCTTGTGAGAAGCGGAAGAGGGCGGTTGCCGCCGTGTCGCCACAGTCCCCCAGTAACTCGAGCATCTCGACCGACGACCAAGCCGGGAAGAACCCCGCTGCGGCGTTCGGTCCCAATGAGTGGCTCGTCGACGAGATCTATCAGCAGTACCTCCAGGACCCGAATTCGGTAGACCGAGCCTGGTGGGACTTCTTCGCCGACTACAAGCCGGGGGCGGCTGCCGCTCCGGCTGCGGCGGGTACTGCGGCCGCGGGGGCCGCAGACACCACCACGACCCCGGCGGCGCCGGCCGCCGCTCCGGCGGCCCCTGTCGCGCCCGCCCAGGCCGCTCCCGCGGCTCCGGCCCCCGCGCCGACCGCCCCGAAGCCCGCGGCTGCCGCTCCGGCTCCCGCCGCGGCGCCGGCCGCTGCTCCGGCCAAGCCCGCCGCCGCCAAGCCGGCGGCCAAGGCCGCGCCCGCCGCCGCGTCCGCGGACGGCCCGGAGCTGGTCACGCTGCGCGGCCCCGCCGCCGCGGTCGCCAAGAACATGAATGCCTCCCTGGAGCTGCCCACGGCCACGTCCGTGCGCGCGGTCCCGGTGAAGCTGCTGTTCGACAACCGCATCGTCATCAACAATCACCTGAAGCGCGCCCGGGGCGGGAAGATCTCCTTCACGCACCTGATCGGCTACGCGATGGTGCAGGCCATCAAGACGATGCCGTCGATGAACTGGCACTACGCGGAGAAGGACGGGAAGCCCACCCTCGTCAAGCCGCCGCACGTCAACTTCGGCCTCGCCATCGACCTGGTGAAGCCCAACGGCGACCGCCAGCTGGTCGTCGCGGGCATCAAGAAGGCCGAGACGCTGAACTTCTTCGAGTTCTGGCAGGCCTACGAGGACATCGTCCGCCGCGCCCGTGACGGCAAGCTGACGATGGACGACTTCACCGGTGTGACGGTCTCCCTGACCAACCCCGGCGGCCTCGGCACCGTCCACTCGGTCCCGCGTCTGATGCCCGGCCAGTCGGTCATCATGGGCGTCGGCTCGATGGACTACCCGGCGGAGTTCCAGGGCACCTCCCAGGACACCCTGAACAAGCTCGGCATCGCGAAGGTCATGACGCTCACGTCGACCTACGACCACCGGGTGATCCAGGGCGCCGCCTCCGGCGAGTTCCTGCGCGTCGTCGCGAACTACCTCCTCGGCGAGAAGGGCTTCTACGACGAGATCTTCGAGGCCCTGCGGATCCCCTACGAGCCGGTCCGCTGGCTCAAGGACATCGACGCCTCGCACGACGACGACGTCACGAAGGCCGCCCGTGTCTTCGAGCTGATCCACTCCTACCGGGTCCGCGGCCACGTCATGGCCGACACCGACCCGCTGGAGTACCGCCAGCGCAAGCACCCCGACCTGGACATCACCGAGCACGGCCTCACCCTGTGGGACCTGGAGCGCGAGTTCGCGGTCGGCGGCTTCGCGGGCAAGTCCCTGATGAAGCTGCGCGACATCCTCGGTGTGCTGCGCGACTCGTACTGCCGCACCACCGGCGTCGAGTTCATGCACATCCAGGACCCGAAGCAGCGCCGCTGGATCCAGGACCGCATCGAGCGCGCGCACACCAAGCCGGAGCGCGAGGAGCAGCTGCGCATCCTGCGCCGGCTGAACGCCGCGGAGGCCTTCGAGACCTTCCTGCAGACGAAGTACGTCGGCCAGAAGCGCTTCTCCCTCGAGGGCGGCGAGTCGGTCATCCCGCTGCTGGACGCGGTTCTCGACTCGGCGGCGGAGTCCCGTCTGGACGAGGTCGTCATCGGCATGGCCCACCGAGGCCGCCTCAACGTCCTCGCCAACATCGTCGGCAAGTCGTACGCCCAGATCTTCCGCGAGTTCGAGGGCAACCTCGACCCGAAGTCGATGCACGGCTCCGGCGACGTGAAGTACCACCTGGGCGCCGAGGGCACCTTCACCGGCCTGGACGGCGAGCAGATCAAGGTCTCGCTGGCCGCCAACCCGTCCCACCTGGAGACGGTCGACCCGATCATCGAGGGCATCTCCCGCGCCAAGCAGGACATCATCAACAAGGGCGGCACGGACTTCACGGTCCTGCCGGTCGCCCTGCACGGTGACGCGGCCTTCGCGGGCCAGGGCGTGGTGGCCGAGACCCTGAACATGTCGCAGCTGCGCGGCTACCGCACGGGCGGCACTGTCCACATCGTCATCAACAACCAGGTCGGCTTCACGGCGGCGCCGGAGTCCTCGCGCTCGTCGATGTACGCCACCGACGTGGCCCGCATGATCGAGGCCCCGATCTTCCACGTGAACGGCGACGACCCGGAGGCGGTCGTGCGCGTCGCGCGCCTGGCCTTCGAGTTCCGCCAGGCGTTCAACAAGGACGTGGTGATCGACCTCATCTGCTACCGCCGCCGCGGTCACAACGAGTCGGACAACCCGGCCTTCACCCAGCCGCTGATGTACGACCTGATCGACAAGAAGCGCTCGGTGCGCAAGCTGTACACCGAGTCGCTGATCGGCCGAGGCGACATCACGCTCGAGGAAGCCGAGCAGGCCCTGCAGGACTACCAGGGCCAGCTGGAGAAGGTCTTCACGGAGGTCCGCGAGGCCATCACGGCCCAGCCGGCCGCGGGACCGCTGTCGGACCCGCAGGCGGAGTTCCCGGTCGCCGTGAACACCGCGATCTCCACGGAGACCGTGAAGCGGATCGCCGAGTCCCAGGTCAACATCCCCGACACCTTCCACGTCCACCCGCGTCTGCTGCCGCAGCTGCAGCGCCGGGCGACGATGGTCGAGGACGGCACGATCGACTGGGGCATGGGCGAGACGCTGGCCGTCGGCTCCCTCCTCCTGGAGGGCACCCCGGTCCGCCTGTCCGGCCAGGACTCCCAGCGCGGCACCTTCGGCCAGCGCCACGCGGTCCTCATCAACCGCGAGACGGGCGAGGAGCACACCCCGCTCCAGTACCTCGCCGAGGACCAGGCCCGCTACAACGTCTACAACTCCCTCCTGTCCGAGTACGCGGTCATGGGCTTCGAGTACGGCTACTCGCTGGCCCGTCCCGAGGCGCTGGTGATGTGGGAGGCCCAGTTCGGCGACTTCGTCAACGGCGCGCAGACGATCGTGGACGAGTACATCTCGGCGGCGGAGCAGAAGTGGGGCCAGACGTCCGGCGTCACGCTCCTGCTCCCCCACGGCTACGAGGGCCAGGGCCCGGACCACTCCTCGGCCCGAGTCGAGCGCTTCCTCCAGCTCTGCGCCCAGAACAACATGACGGTCGCGATGCCGACGCTCCCCTCGAACTACTTCCACCTCCTGCGGTGGCAGGTGCACAACCCGCACCACAAGCCGCTGGTGGTCTTCACCCCGAAGTCGATGCTGCGCCTGAAGGCCGCCGCGTCGAAGACGGAGGAGTTCACGTCGGGTCAGTTCCGCCCGGTCATCGGCGACGCGTCGGTCGACCCGGCCGCGGTCCGCAAGGTCGTCTTCGTGGCGGGCAAGCTGTACTACGACCTCGAGGCCGAGCGCACCAAGCGCGGCGCCACGGACATCGCGATCATCCGCGTCGAGCGCCTGTACCCGCTGCCGGGTGCCGAGCTCCAGGCGGAGGTCAACAAGTACCCGAACGTCGAGAAGTACCTGTGGGCCCAGGAGGAGCCGGCGAACCAGGGCCCATGGCCCTTCATCGCCCTCAACCTCATCGACCACCTGGACCTCGCGGTCGGCGCGGACGTCCCGCACGGCGAGCGGCTGCGGCGGATCTCGCGCCCGCACGGCTCTTCGCCGGCCGTCGGCTCCGCGAAGCGCCACCAGGCCGAGCAGGAGCAGTTGGTGCGTGAGGTGTTCGAGGCGTAACCGCTCTCGAAGGCTGTGTGTGACCGGGCCGCATCCCTCTCCAGGGGGTGCGGCCCGGCCGTTTGCGCGCACTTATCCTTGGAGGATGTACTTCACCGACCGTGGCATCGAAGAGCTGGAGAAGAGGCGCGGCGAGGAGGAGGTCACTTTCGAGTGGCTCGCCGAGCAACTGCGTACGTTCGTCGACCTCAACCCTGACTTCGAGGTACCGGTGGAGCGGCTGGCGACGTGGCTGGCGCGACTGGACGACGAGGACGACGAGGACGACGAGTAGATCCCGTGCCGCGTGGGGGCGCCCGGGTGGCGCCCCTTTTCCGTGCTCTCAGTCCCGCGGGCGGCCCAGGTCGTACGCCCATCCCAGCGCGCCGTGTGCCAGCAGCAGTGCCCCCGCTGTAATCCAGCCACCGCTGCGGCGTCGTAGGCCCCAGGCGGCCAGCGGGAGGCCTGCCGCCACCTGGGCGAGGGCGAGGAGGCGGGCCTGGGGGCCGCCCACCCAGGGGAGCCATGGGCCGAGGGGGCCGGCCTCGACCACGTCGAGTTCGGCGCGGACGGTCTCGCGCCAGCCGGTCGACTCGATCGCGCGGGCGTCCGGCTGGGCGCGGGCCGCCTCGCGGAGACGGTCGGCGGGCTCGCCGGGGGTGAGACCGGGCGGGAGGGCGACCCCCGCGCGCGTGAGGACGGCCAGCAGGCCGCGCAGGCGGGCGCGGGCGTCGGCCGCCGAGTCCGGTTTCGTCAGCTGTTCGAGGGACTGCATGTCCAGGACCGGGTCGAGGCCGAGACGGGCGGCGAGGGTGCGCATCGCCTCGTCCTCGCCCACGGGCGTGCCGCCCGCGAGCCACTCGTAGCCGACGCTACGGCGGAAACCGGACGCGAGTGTGCAGCCACTGTGGTTGGCGTCCCACCACAGGGCGAGTACGGGCCAGGGGGCGCCGACGGCCAGTGCCGTGGCCCAGCCGCCGAGCACCCGGTCGACGGGCTCGTCGCCGTGCAGCCAGGGCCTGCCCTCGGGGACGAGGACGCTCCAGTCGTCGCCCGCGCGCGTGAGCAGCATGCGTTCGCGCAGCAGATGGGCGGCGGGGGCGACGGAACCGGGCTCCGCCCGGCAGAGCAGCAGGGCTCCGGGGGCGGGACCCGTGGGACCGGTACGGGAAGCTTCCGTCGACATGGTCACACGCTAGGGCGATCAGACCTGTTTAAGCACTTTGGGGCCGCTTCGAGACCCCGAACATCCCCAGAACGAGTGTCTTGACTTTCGACGACCGCGATATATCGTGATTGACAGGAGACGCGATATGGCGCGTTGTCACGGGGAGGTCTTCACCATGTCCGAGTGGTCCGTCGCAGAGCCGACGAAGCTCACCTTCGACGAGCCCGTGAGCGAGCTCCACGTACGCATCGTCAACGGAACGGTGAACGTGGTGGGCACGGACGAAGGTTCCGCACGCCTGGAGGTCTCCGAGATCGAGGGGCCGCCCCTGGTCATCACCCAGGAGGGCGGCACGCTCACCGTGGCCTACGACGACCTGCCCTGGAAGGGCTTCCTCAAGTGGCTCGACCGCAAGGGCTGGCGGCGCAGTGCCGTGGTCTCCCTGGCCGTACCCGCGGAGACCCGGGTCGAGGTGGGTGTGGTCGGGGCCGGGGCCGTCGTGTCCGGGGTGCGCGGACCGTCGGTGGTGAAGGGCGTTACCGGGGACACGACACTCGTCGGCCTGTCCGGCCCGGTGCGCGCGGACACGGTCTCCGGGAATCTGGAGGCCCAGGCCGTCACCGGCGACCTCCGCTTCAACTCCGTTTCCGGCGACCTCACCGTGGTCGAGGGCTCCGGTTCCTCCGTGCGGGCGGACTCGGTCAGCGGCTCCATGATCGTCGACTTGGACCCGGAGGGCCCGACGGACGTCCGGCTCACGAGCGTCTCGGGCGAGATCGCCATCCGGCTCCCGCAGCCGGCGGACGCGGAGATCGAGGCCAACACCGCCAGCGGCACGATCGCGAACGCCTTCGACGGTCTGCGGGTCCACGGCCAGTGGGGCGCCCACAAGGTCACGGGCCGACTCGGCGACGGCACCGGCAAGCTGCGCGCGACCACCGTCTCCGGCTCCATCGCCCTCCTGCGCCGCCCGCCCAGGGAGGACGAGGAGGAGGCGGCTTGGGAGGCGGAGCCGCCGGTGACCGATGCCCCGGTGGACGGCGTACAGAGCGACTCGGGGGACAATTCCGTTTCCGGCCCGGACGACGACTCCGCTTCACCCGGCGCCCCGGCCGACGGCACGACCGACAAGAAGGTGCTCTGACATGCCCCCCGTCTTCGCCCACGGCCGCCTCCGCCTCTACCTGCTCAAGCTGCTGGACGAGGCCCCGCGCCACGGCTACGAGGTGATCCGCCTCCTGGAGGAGCGCTTCCAGGGCCTGTACGCCCCCTCGGCGGGCACCGTCTACCCCCGGCTGGCCAAACTGGAGGCCGAGGGCCTGGTCACCCACACCAGCGAGGGCGGCCGCAAGGTCTACGCCATCACGGACGCGGGCCGCGCCGAACTGGCCGACCGCAGCGGTGAACTGGCCGACCTGGAGCTGGAGATCCGCGAGTCGGTCGCGGAGCTCGCCGCCGAGATCCGGGCCGATGTGCGCGGCGCCGCGGGCGACCTGCGGCGCGAGATGCGGGCGGCGGCCTCCGAGGCCCGCAACGGCACCGGCGCCAAGGCCGGCGGCGAACAGGACGGCCCCTTCGTGGACTTCACGGAGTACGCCGACAAGGAGGCATGGCGCGCCGCCAAGGAGGAGATGCGCCGCGTCAAGCAGGAGTGGAAGGAGCAGGCCCGCCGCGCCAAGGACGAGAGCCGCCGGGCCCGCGAGGAGGCCCAGCGGGCCCGCCATCAGGCCAAGGAGGCCCAGGAGCGGGCCAGGGAGCAGGCCCAGGAGGAGGTGCAGCGCATCGCCCGGCGGGTCCAGGAGCAGGTGCAGGACCACTTCGCACGGGGCGACTGGCCTACGGGGGTACGCGAGGGCCTGACCGAACTGGCCAAGGAGTTCGGCGAGTTCGGGAAGGACTACGGCAAGGAGTTCGGAAAGGACTTCGGCTTCGGGCGGGGCGGCAGCAAGTCCGAGAAGACGACGCAGCCCCCCGAGTACTCCCACACCCCGGAGGACTTCCCCGCCGAGTACGAACCGTCCTGGGCCCACGACGACCCCACCGACAACCCGGCCCGCGACCTGGACCGCCTCCTGGACCGCTTCCGGGACGACATCCGGGACGCAGCCCGCGACCACGGAGTCAGCCCCGACCAGCTCCGCGACGCCCGCCGTCACCTGTCCTCGGCAGCGGCACACATCGGGGCACTGCTGCGCACCCCGAAGGTGTAGGCCCCTGAAGGCATAGGCCCGCGAAGGCGTAGGCCCGCCCCTCCGCCGGCAGCGCGCCCGTCGACGACGTCAGGCGCACTGCCGGCAGCCCGGCCCGCTCAGCCGGCCTTCGCCTCTCCGCCGCCGTAGAGCACGCGGGTCAGCGCCTCGTACGTCACGCCATGATCGGCGAGGACCTCGGCAGGCACTCCCGGCCGGACGGTGAGGGCCAACAGGATGTGCTCGTCGCCGACATGGCCGTCACGCCGGGCCACGGCGATCCGCAGAGCCTTCTCCAGGACCTCCTTGGCCCCGCGACCGAAGGAGCGCCGCCCGGACCACCAGCCCTTGTCCTTCCGGTCACCGGACATCGCCCCGACACCGTGCACTTCCTCCACCCGGGCGACGATCTCGGAGACGTCGATCCCGAGCCCGGCCAGCGCATCGGTGTCCGCCTGGGACAACCCGGCCCGCCGCCGCGCCTCGCCGAGCGCCTCTCGCACCGCGTCCCCGCGCCCGGCAAGCCCAAGTGCGGCCAGGGCGAAGGAAGCACGACTGCCCTCCCTCTCCAGCAGGGCGAGCAGCATGTGCTCGGCGTCGACGGATCGCGCGCCCGCCCCGTCGGCCTGCTCGACCGCGCCGGTCACCACCGCACGGGCGTCCTTCGTGAACCGCTCGAACATCAATGCCTCCCGTACTTCTTGTGCACGGCCTGCCTGCTCACACCGAGTTCCGCGGCGATCTCCTGCCACGACCACCCCTGATTGCGCGCACTGCGCACCTGCACCGCCTCCAACTGCTCCAACAACCTGCGCAGCGCGGCGACGGCACGCAGCCCGACGCGGGGATCGCGGTCACCCGCGCGCTCGGCGAGATCCGTTGCTTCGGTCATGATGTCAACCTACGTTGACATGCCCGTCATGTCAACCATGGTTGACAAACGTCAATGGCCGACCCGCAACCGGGTCGGCCATTCAAAGCGACACAGAGAGAAGGACGGTCAGCCGTTGTTCGTGAGCACGATCTTCCCGAACTGCCCCCCGGACGCCATCCGTTCGAAGCCCTCACGGGCCCGGTCCATCGGAAGCACCTCGTCGATGACGGGACGCACGCCCGTGGCGGCGCAGAAGGACAGCAGGTCCTCCAGCTCGTCCTTGGTGCCCATGGTGGAGCCGACGACCTTGAGCTCGAGGAAGAAGATCCGGGTCAGCTCGGCGTGCGAGGGCCGGTCACCACTCGTGGCACCGGAGATGACGACCGTGCCCCCCGGCTTCAGCGACTTGACCGAGTGCGACCAGGTGGCCGCACCGACGGTCTCGATGACGGCGTCGACCCGCTCCGGCAGCCGCGCGCCGGACTCGACGGCCTCCAGGGCCCCCAGCTCCAGCGCACGCTTGCGCTTGGCCTCGTCACGGCTGGTGGCGAACACCCGCAGCCCGGCGGCTTTACCGAGCACGATGGCGGCCGTAGCGACCCCACCACCCGCGCCCTGCACCAGCACGGAGTCACCAGGCCGGACCCCCGCGTTCGTGAAGAGCATCCGATACGCCGTCAGCCAGGCCGTCGGCAGACAGGCGGCCTCCTCGAACGACAACTCCTTGGGCTTCGGCAGGACGTTCCAGGTCGGCACGGTCACCTGCTCGGCGAACGTCCCCTGATACCGCTCGGTCAGGATGGACCGGGGCTCCTTGGGGCCGACCCCGTGCCCGCTCTGTCCGATCACCGAGTGCAGGACGACCTCGTTCCCGTCCTCGTCGATCCCGGCGGCGTCACAGCCGAGGATCATCGGCAGCTTGTCCTCCGCGAGGCCGACGCCGCGCAGGGACCACAGGTCATGGTGATTGAGGGAGGCGGCCCTGACGTTGACGACACTCCAGCCGGGGCGGGCCTCAGGAGCCGGACGCTCCCCCAATTCCAGGCCGGAGAGCGGCTGGTCGCGGTCGATTCGGGCGGCGTAGACAGCGAACATGACCTTGACGATAGGCTCCGCCGGCGATGCGGGGAACCGGGGCGCGTTGTGACGCTTCCCCTCTTGCCAAGGCGCCCGGGGTGGGTGCCGCCGCGCCCACGCCCGTGCCGCGCCACACCGTCAGGCGTCTGCGGGCCGGTGGGGGCTGGTCGCGCAGTTCCCCGCGCCCCTGAGGGCGTTGCGGCGGCCGCCGACGGTGAGCCACCCGGCACGGGCATAAGCGTCAGCCGCCGATGGTGAGCAACCCGACGTGGGCATGAGCGTCGAGCCACCCGGCGCGAGTGTGAGCGTCAGCCGCCGATGGCGAGCCACCCGGCACAGGCCTGGGCGTCATCAGCCGCGTACGGCGGCAAAGGGACGTGCCGGGGGGTGTCCGCCCGCAGCGGCGGGCGTCCGACACCGAGCACAACCCCAGCACACAGCACCGCCCGCCCGAGGGCGGACCCCCCCCGGCACGGCCCCGACCCACCACACAACCGAACGCGCTACAC
>NZ_JOEY01000005.1 GCF_000718165.1 Streptomyces fulvoviolaceus
GCCGGGGGGTGTCCGCCCGCAGCGGCGGGCGTCCATCACCGAGCACAAACCCAGCAAACAGCACCGCCCGACCGAGGACGGACACCCCCCGGCACGGCCCCGACCCACCACACAACCGAACGCGCTACACCCACCCCCACCACACCCGCACAGGCGCCGCAGGCATCCGCACCGTCACTCCCCCGGCCACGCCGGCGCCCGCTTCTCGTTGAACGCCGCCACGCCCTCCGCCCGATCCCCGGAGAACGCCACCGACCGCCACGCCGCGTCCTCGACCTCCAGCCCGGCCCGCAGGTCCAGCCCATGCCCCAACCGCAACGCCCGCTTCGCCGCCCGCAACCCGACAGGCGAATTCGCCGCGATCCGGGACGCCAGCGCCAGCGCCGACTCCCGGTCCCGCCCCGCCTCCACCAGCTGGTCCACCAGCCCCAGCTCCCGCGCCTCCTCAGCCTCCACCCGCCGCGCGGTGAAGATCAGTTCGGCAGCCCGGGCGGCCCCCACCCGCCGAGGCAGCAGCTGCGTACCGCCACCCCCGGGAATCACCCCCACCGACACCTCCGGCAGCCCCACCACAGCCGTACGGTCCGCCACGATCAGGTCGCAGGACAGGGCAAGCTCGAACCCACCCCCCAGCGCGAACCCGTGCACCGCCGCGATCGTCGGCACCGGCAGCTCCAGCACCCCGGTGTACGCCCCCCGCGCCACCGGCCGCTGCCGCACCAGATCGGCGTCACTGAACGAGTTCCGCTCCTTCAGATCCGCCCCGACGCAGAACGCCCGCTCATGCGTCGAGGTCACCACGACCACCCGCACACCCTTGTCGTCCCCCAGCGCGGAGCACGCCGCGGCCACCGACCGGGCCATCTCCGTCGAGACCGCGTTCATGGCCTTGGGCCGGTCGAGGGCCAGCTCCGCGACATGCCCGTCAGCCCCGTCCACGTGTCGCCGTACCAGCACGAACTCCCCGAACCGCTCCTCGCTCATGACACCCTCCCGGTTAACGCGGGTTAACAAACAGCACTGGCCCGATCATCGCAGCCGAGCCCCACAGGGGGAAGCGCGACGGCCGGTTCCCGCCCCGCCGCCCGACACCCCGTTCGGGTGAACATCCCGCCCAACTCCTGCCGCACCGCCCATGACAGCGCATAACGTGCGCTCCGCCACGGCGCGCAGGGGGCGCAGGCGCACAGGGGAGGGGTCGTGAGGACGTTGACGATGACCGAGACACCGACGGCGGCGAGGCCGGACGGGGACACCACCGCCGCCGGGCCCCGTCTCTTCGGCCCGCGAGGCCGCCACCGCAGGCCCCGCCCCCGCAAGGTGCTGCTCGCCGCAGGCGGCCTGGCCCTGGCGGCCGGGGCCCTGAGCCTCGTACGACTGACACCCGACACGGGCGTCGGCGGTCTCGGCACCGCGGAGGCGGAGGACCGCGAGAACCCGGGGACCGGCACCGACACCACGGACCGGGCGACCAACGCCGCCGCGACCGTCGGCACCATCCCCAAGGTCAGCCCTTCGGCGACCTCCGTCATGGGCGGTACGTCCGCGACACCGACCGCGGGCGTCTCCCTCGCCCCCACCCCGTCGGCGACCGCCGCGCCACCCACACCCACGGCAGTCGCCACGACGATCCCCGAAGCGCCGAACACCCCGGCCCCCACCACCACGCCCCACCCACCGACGACGAGCACCGCACCCCAGCCCGCGCCCACCGCGGGCCGGACCACGCCCCCACCCGCACCCCAGCCCAGCCACCCCGGCCGGCCCGCCCCGAACGACCCGGACCTGTGCGTGCCGATCATCGGCCTCTGCGTGAACGGACTCGCCCAGAACAGCTGACGGCGACAGCTAGGAGGCCGCCGCGTCCCGCCGCGTCAGCAGCCACGGCTCGACCACGCCGAGCCCACGCACCGGCCGCTGCCACATCGGCTGCAGCGCGAAGCGGTACGTCGGCGGCTCCTCGCCCTCCTTCTCCGCGGTGGCGGCGGCCTCGGCGGCCGCGGCCTCGGAGGCGGGCGCCTCGCCGGTACGGATCAGCTCCTCCGCGAAGGCGCTGTCGACGAGAACGGCATCGCGGGGGGCTATGGAGGTGAGCCGGGAGGCCAGGTTCACGGTCGTACCGAAGACATCGCCCATACGAGTGGTCACCGTGCCGAACGCGATACCGACCCGCAGCTCGGGCATCGTCTCGTCGTTCGCCATCGTCTCGATGAGCCGCAGCGCGATCTCCGCGGCGACGCCCGCGTCGTCGGCGCTGTACAGCACCTCGTCGCCGAGCGTCTTGACCAGCCGTCCGCCGCGCGCGGCGACGAGGTCGGCGGCCGTGGTCTCGAAGGCCTCGACGAGTTCGCCGAGTTCCTCCTCCTCCATACGACGGGTCAGCCGCGTGAATCCGACGAGGTCGGCAAAGCCCACGCAGAGCCGCCGGTCGACCATCTCCTCGTCGTCGGCGGCCTGCACGACCCGGCCGGCCGAGGCGGCGAGCTGGCGCCGCCAGACGTAGACGAGGAACTCCTCCAGCTCGGGCAGGAGCAGCTCGATGATCGGGTACGTCACCTCGGTGCGGGTCATTCCCGGCTCGGGCGGCTCGGTCAGGCCCTCCAGGAAGGAGTCGATCTGCCACTCGGCCAGCCGGGCGGTGGTCTGCCCCGTGGACCGCGCCACCTGCACGGCCATCGCCTCGCTCAGCAGCCCCGCCTCGACGAGACCGGCGAGCCGGCGCAACGCGAGGACGTCCGCCTCCGTGAACGCCTTGGCCTGGCCGACGTCGGCGAAGCCCATGGCCCGCCAGAAGCGGGTGGCGAGCTCCATGGAGACACCGGCGGTGCGGGCCGCCTGAAAGGGGGTGTAGCGCCGCTCGGCGCCGAGGATGAGCTGCTCGAGACGCACGGCGAGCGGGTGGTCGCCGGGGTCGGTGGCCTGGGGGTCCCCCCGCTCGAGCGAATTCGAGAGTGGGGGAGGGTCAACCCGGCCGTCCGCGCCCGTGCCGGAGCCCGTGTCGTCGACGGTCACGCCTGCTGCCCTTCCGATCTGCCGCGGTCAGGTATCGACCGGCCTTTACTCTACGGCAGCTGTGCCGTAGCTCACTCCCGAGAGGGGGTGGCTGATGTTGCCGGTTGGCTGCGGACCGGTGGGAGCTTGTCGCGCCCCGCGGCGGAGCCGCTGATGTCGCGGCCCCGCGCCCCTTGGGTGCGTCCACTTCACGCCGGTCGCAAGTGGACGATGTCTCCCGCGCCCACCGGGGCCTGCACGCCGTCCTCCGTGGCGATCACCAGCCTGCCGTCGCCGTCGATCGCCACCGCCTCTCCTACCAGCGACCGTTCTCCGGGCAGCTCAGCCCGCACCACCCTCCCCAGCGTCGCGCAGCCCGCCGCATACGTCTCCTGCAGACCGCTCCGCGCCGGGTCACCTTCGACGGACCGCCACTTCTCGTACCACTGCTCCAAGGACCTGAGCACCCCGCGCAGCAAGGGATCCCGGTCCGTGCTCACCGCGCCGGCCAGTGCCAGCGACCCCGCCTGCGGGACCGGCAGCTCGTCCTCCCGGAGGGTGACGTTGATGCCGACGCCGACGACCACCCCGTCGTCGCCCGCCCGCTCCGCGAGGATGCCGCCGGTCTTGCGCTCCGCGCCGCCCACGGTCACCAGCAGGTCGTTGGGCCACTTGAGTGCCGTATCGACTCCGGCCGCCCGCGACAGCCCCGTCGCCACCGCAACCCCGGTGAGCAGCGGCAGCCACCCCCACCGCGCCACCGGCACCTCGCTCGGCGTCAGCAGGACGGAGAAGAAGAGCCCCGAGCGGGCCGGAGCGGTCCACTGCCGATCGAGCCGCCCGCGTCCCGCGCTCTGCTCCTCGGCGACGAGGACCGCGCCCTCGGTCGCCTTGCCCTCGCCCGCCAGGGCCACCAGGTCGGAGTTGGTGGAGCCGGTGCTCTGCACGACCTCCACCCCGGACCACAGCCCGCCCTCCCGCACGAGCGCCCGGCGTAGGGCGGCGGCGTTGAGGGGCGGCCGGTCGAGGTCGGACCAACGACTGTTGTCTCCTGAAACATCTCGCGGCGTCATGCAAGCCACCCTAGGTGTGTGAAACGCCGCACTGCCGACAGGTAGGCACGCCACTACTCTACGGATGAGTAACCGTCCCCCCTTTTGAGCAGGCAGGGAGCCGTATCCCGATGTCCGAGCCGGAAGAGATCGACATCCACACCACCGCGGGCAAGCTCGCGGACCTTCAGCGTCGCATCGACGAAGCGACGCACGCCGGCTCCGCACGCGCCGTCGAAAAGCAGCACGCCAAGGGCAAGTTGACGGCGCGTGAGCGCATCGACCTCCTCCTCGACGAGGGCTCCTTCGTCGAGTTCGACGAGTTCGCCCGGCACCGCTCGACGGACTTCGGCCTGGAGAACAACCGCCCGTACGGAGATGGCGTGGTGACCGGCTACGGCACGGTCGACGGCCGCCCGGTCGCCGTGTTCTCCCAGGACTTCACGGTCTTCGGCGGGGCCCTGGGCGAGGTCTACGGCCAGAAGATCGTGAAGGTCATGGACTTCGCGCTGAAGACCGGCTGTCCGGTCATCGGCATCAACGACTCGGGTGGTGCGCGGATCCAGGAGGGTGTGGCCTCCCTCGGGGCGTACGGCGAGATCTTCCGCCGCAACACCCACGCGAGCGGCGTCATCCCCCAGATCTCGCTCGTCGTCGGCCCGTGCGCGGGCGGCGCGGTCTACTCCCCCGCGATCACCGACTTCACGGTGATGGTCGACCAGACCTCGCACATGTTCATCACCGGCCCGGACGTCATCAAGACGGTCACCGGCGAGGACGTCGGCTTCGAGGAGCTGGGCGGCGCCCGGACCCACAACTCGGTGTCCGGCGTGGCGCACCACATGGCCGGCGACGAGAAGGACGCCGTCGAGTACGTCAAGCAGCTGCTGTCGTACCTGCCGTCCAACAACCTCTCCGAGGCCCCGGCCTTCCCGGAGGAGGCGGACCTCGCCGTCACGGACGAGGACCGCGAGCTGGACACGATCGTGCCGGACAGCGCGAACCAGCCGTACGACATGCACACGGTGATCGAACACATCCTGGACGACGCCGAGTTCTTCGAGACCCAGCCGCTGTACGCGCCGAACATCCTCACCGGCTTCGGCCGCGTCGAGGGCGCCCCGGTCGGCATAGTCGCCAACCAGCCGATGCAGTTCGCGGGCTGCCTGGACATCACGGCGTCCGAGAAGGCCGCGCGCTTCGTCCGCACCTGCGACGCCTTCAACATCCCGGTGATCACCTTCGTGGACGTCCCGGGCTTCCTCCCGGGTGTCGACCAGGAGCACGACGGCATCATCCGCCGCGGCGCCAAGCTGATCTACGCCTACGCGGAAGCCACCGTCCCCCTCATCACGATCATCACCCGCAAGGCCTTCGGCGGCGCCTACGACGTCATGGGCTCCAAGCACCTCGGCGCCGACATCAACCTGGCCTGGCCGACCGCCCAGATCGCCGTGATGGGCGCCCAGGGCGCGGTCAACATTCTGCACCGCCGCACGATCGCCGAGGCGGAGACCAACGGAGACCTCGAAGCGACCCGCGCCCGGCTCATCCAGGAGTACGAGGACGCCCTCCTCAACCCCTACATCGCGGCCGAGCGCGGCTACATCGACTCCGTGATCATGCCGTCGGAGACCCGTCGGCACGTCGTCCGCGGCCTGCGCCAGCTCCGCACCAAGCGCGAGTCCCTGCCCCCGAAGAAGCACGGCAACATCCCCCTCTAGGAGCCGCCATGACGATCAAGGTCGTACGGGGCAACCCCACCCCGGAGGAGCTCGCCGCCGCCCTCGCGGTGGTCCGAGCCCGCGCCGCGGCGGCATCCGCCGCGCCGCCCGGCGCCCCGAAGCCGCAGGACGGGTGGTCGGACCCGTCCCGCATCGCCGCACACCGCCTGCCCCAACCGGGGCCGACGGCCTGGACGCGCAGTTACTGGCCGGGTTAGAGGGCGAGTGACAGCGCTTCGGCCATCACCTGGTATCCGAGATCGTTCGGGTGCAGGTGATCGCCGAAGTCGTACGACGGGTGCAGCCGGTCCGGGTCCTCCGGATCGGCCAGCACCCGGTGCAGGTCCACCACGGCGTCGTACTCCCCCGCGCACCGGATCCACTCGTTGACCTCGTGGCTCACCTTGGCCGCGTGCTCACCCCAGTGGTCCGAGCCCCCGAAGGGCAGCAACGTCGCCCCCACGACCCTCAGCCCCCTTGCCTGCCGTATCAACTCCCGGTACCCGGCGACGATTTCGTCCGCCTCCACCACCGGCGCCGGCTTGTACGTCGGTTGCTCGTCGGTCTCGCTGAAGCCGATGTCGTTGAGCCCGAGGAGCACGACAAGGGTGTCCACGCCCGGGTGGTCGAGGACGTCCCGCCCGAGACGGTGGACGCCCTTCTCGCCGTACCACGCGGAGTCGTTGAGCAGCAGATTCCCGCCGATGCCCGCATTGAGCACAGGCCGCCCGGTGCGGACGGCGAGCGCGTCCGACCACCGGCGATCGGCCCCCACCGTGGACCCGAACCCGTCGGTGACGGAGTCGCCGAACAACGCGATCCCGTCCGCGCGGCCGGAGTCCGTCTCGACGGCGGCGAGGAAGTACCAGGACTCGGTCGCCGCGTCGAAGCCCTCTCCCGTCACGTCCTCCGACAGGTCCCCCTCCCCGCGACAGCTGGTCGTGAAGGCCTGCGCGTGGAAGGTCGCGGGTCCGGTCACCGCCTCGAAGTACAGCGTGACCGTCACCGACTCCCCTGCCGCCACGGCGAGTTCGACCGCGTCGCTCACCAGGTGCCCACGTGCCGGGATCTCGCCCGGGAAGGTGAGCCGCCGGACGGAACCCGGCTCCACGGCGGCCCCCGCGGCCGTACGGCCCACGCTCGCGCCCGCGACCCGGACCGCCGAGCCGCCGTACGCGTTCGAGAGCCGCACCCGCACCCGCCCACCGCCCGCCGACAACCGCACGACCTGGCGGACGGACTGGCGCCAGAAGCCCTGCCGGGACCAGTTGGGGGTGAAGCCTTCGCCGGGGAGCTGAGGTGAGGCGGTCCAAGCGGTGGTGAACACGGCACGTACTCCTCATCATCGACCACTAATGGAACCACGGTACCATTTAGAGAAGTTGAGTACGCGTACTCAGGCGCCGCGCGAGGGCACGCCCGCACGCTGGAGGAATGCTGTGGTCCGACCCCGAGAACGAGCCGCCCAAGGAACTGCGCGACATGCAGAACATGTTGCGGAGACTGGGCGTTCTCATGGCGTTGGCCATGCTGCTGGCGATGATCGTGCTCGGTGTGAAATGAGAGCCGCCGGAAGCGCCGATACCCTGGCCGCATGACTGATCAGCCGCGCCGCCGACTCGTCCTCGCCTCGCAGTCCCCCGCCCGGCTCAACCTGCTGCGGCAGGCCGGACTCGCCCCCGAGGTGCTCGTGAGCGGCGTCGACGAGGACGCCGTCTCCGCCCCCACGCCCGCCGAGCTGGCGCTCGCCCTCGCCGAGGCGAAGGCCTCCGTGGTGGCCGCGAAGCCCCGGGTCAAGGGCGCACTGGTGATCGGCTGCGACTCGGTGCTCGACCTGGACGGCGAGGCGCTCGGCAAGCCCGCGGACGCCGAGGAGGCCACCGCCCGCTGGAAGGCCATGCGCGGCCGGGCCGGGACACTCCAGACCGGCCACTGCATCTACGACACCGCCACCAACCGGTATGTCTCCGGCGTCGCCTCCACCGTCGTCCGCTTCGGCGAGCCCACCGACGAGGAGATCGCCGCGTACGTCGCCTCCGGCGAACCCCTCTATGTCGCCGGGGCGTTCACCCTGGACGGCCGCTCGGCCCCGTTCATCGAGGGCATCGACGGCGACCACGGCAACGTGATCGGCATCAGCCTGCCCCTGGTGCGGCGACTGCTGGCCGAACTGGGCGTCGGCATCACGGAGTTGTGGGCGCCGGCGGAGACGTGAGCGGGGAGCCGCCGTCGCCGCCCTGCGGAGCGGTGTCCTCGGGCTCCGCGGCGGCGGGCGCCTCCTGACCGTCGTACGTCATCAGCAGCAGCACGATCAGCGCCAGTACGACCACCATGAACAGGAACTCGGGCCAGCCCAGCAGCCCCCACGCGAACGCGCCCAGCAGGCCGTGCACCACGGCGACGCTGATCAGCAGGATGCGGCCGAAGCCGGCCGGGCGGCGGTTCCGCAGGGCCACCAGGAGCGCGACCAGGCCGCACAGGGCGAAGTAGAGGCCGAAGACGATGCCGCCGGCCTTCGACGACGTGGACATCATGTCCGGGTCGAGGCCGGCGAGGGACATGTCCTGGCGGTCGACGACGATCCCCAGGAACCAGTTGAGCGCGGCGACGCCGAGCGCCTCGACGAAGAGTACGACCGCCACAACCCACGCCACCGGTCTGCGCACCACCGGTCCCCACCCACTTCCGAGCTTTCGAGTGCCGTCCGAGCAGGACTGCAGTTACCCCAAGTACGTTCGAGACATCCTGAACGCTACTAACGGGTAAACCGCGGGACAAGGGTTCTACGGGGGGCAAAGAATCGTTGGGCCATTCGTAGGGACTCCACAAAGAAACGGAGTGGTCCGCAGCACGCTCTCACAGAGACCTTGACCACAGAGGAGGGCTAGGGTTTCTCGGAGGAGTCCTGCGTACCGAGGTGCGACAAGGGATTTCGCGGGTGGAGCAGGCCTCGCATCACGCTCCGTGTGGGCAAGCTCACCACTGGGGATGGGTCGATGCGCCGTGTCGGCAGTCCCTAAACTCGGCTTGTTTCAAGGAGGGAGCCTCAATCGTGCGCAAGGTGCTCATCGCCAACCGTGGCGAAATCGCTGTCCGCGTTGCCCGGGCCTGCCGGGACGCCGGGATCGCGAGCGTGGCCGTATACGCCGACCCGGACCGGGACGCTCTGCATGTCCGCGCCGCGGATGAGGCGTTCGCCCTGGGCGGTGAGACCCCGGCGACCAGCTATCTCGACATCGAGAAGGTGTTGAACGCGGCGCGGGAGTCCGGCGCCGACGCCATCCACCCCGGCTACGGCTTCCTCTCGGAGAACGCCGACTTCGCCCAGGCCGTCCTGGACGCGGGCCTGATCTGGATCGGCCCGCCCCCGCAGGCCATCCGCGACCTCGGTGACAAGGTCGCCGCCCGGCACATCGCCCAGCGCGCCGGTGCCCCGCTGGTGGCCGGCACGCCCGACCCGGTGTCCGGTGCCGACGAGGTCGTCGCCTTCGCCGAGCAGCACGGCCTGCCGATCGCGATCAAGGCCGCCTTCGGCGGTGGCGGCCGCGGCCTGAAGGTCGCCCGCACCCTCGAAGAGGTGCCCGAGCTCTACGACTCCGCGGTCCGCGAGGCCGTCGCCGCCTTCGGGCGCGGCGAGTGCTTCGTCGAGCGCTACCTGGACAAGCCTCGGCACGTGGAGACGCAGTGCCTGGCCGACAGCCACGGCAACGTGGTCGTCGTGTCGACGCGTGACTGCTCCCTGCAGCGCCGCCACCAGAAGCTGGTCGAGGAGGCGCCCGCGCCCTTCCTGTCGGACGCGCAGGTGGCCGAGCTGTACGCGTCCTCGAAGGCCATCCTGAAGGAGGCCGGCTACGTCGGCGCCGGCACGGTGGAGTTCCTGGTCGGCATGGACGGCACGATCTCCTTCCTGGAGGTCAACACCCGTCTGCAGGTGGAGCACCCGGTGACCGAGGAGGTCGCCGGCATCGACCTGGTCCGCGAGATGTTCCGCATCGCCGACGGCGAGGAACTCGGTTACGGCGACCCCGAACTGCGCGGCCACTCCTTCGAGTTCCGCATCAACGGCGAGGACCCGGGCCGCGGCTTCCTGCCGGCCCCCGGCACGGTCACCACGTTCGCCCCGCCGTCCGGTCCCGGTGTCCGCCTGGACGCCGGCGTCGAGTCCGGCTCGGTCATCGGTCCGGCCTGGGACTCCCTGCTGGCCAAGCTGATCGTCACCGGCGCGACCCGCGAGCAGGCCCTGCAGCGCGCGGCCCGCGCCCTGGAGGAGTTCCAGGTGGAGGGCATGGCCACGGCCATCCCGTTCCACCGCGCGGTCGTCACCGACCCGGCGTTCGCCCCCGAACTCACCGGCAGCCAGGACCCCTTCACGGTCCACACCCGCTGGATCGAGACCGAGTTCGTCAACGAGATCCCCGCCTTCGCCGCCCCCGCGGACACCGAGGCGGAGGACGACGCGGACCGCGAGACGATCGTCGTCGAGGTCGGCGGCAAGCGCCTGGAGGTCTCCCTCCCGTCCTCGCTCGGCATGACCCTGGCCCGCACGGGCCTCGCGGCGGGCGCCAAGCCCAAGCGCCGGGCGGCCAAGAAGTCCGGCCCGGCCGCCTCCGGCGACACCCTCGCCTCCCCGATGCAGGGCACCATCGTCAAGGTCGCCGTCGAGGAGGGCCAGGAGGTCAAGGAGGGCGACCTCATCGTCGTCCTCGAGGCGATGAAGATGGAACAGCCGCTCAACGCGCACCGGGCCGGCACCGTCAAGGGCCTGTCCGCGGAGGTCGGCGCCTCGATCACCTCGGGTGCGGCGATCTGCGAGATCAAGGACTGATCGCAGCTCTTACGACATCCCGAAGCGCCCGGCGGACCAGAGCAGTTGGTCCGCCGGGCGCTTCGTTTTCCCCGTCCCCCGTGACGGCGGTCTTCTCGGGGCTACTCGGCCCTCACCCACCCGGTGCCGTGGCGGGTGAAGGCCAGGCCCGCGTAGCCGAAGGCGATGGCCGGCATCAGGAAGGACAGGGCGACCAGGGGCGCCACACCGCTGATGTACGCGAGCACGTTGAGCGGCATGGACAGGATCAGCAGCCAGGCGGCCCAGGCCGGGATCACCCGGCCCCTCAGCAGGGCGACACCGAGCAGGATCGCGCCGACGACGTGGGCGGCGATGAAGTAGAAGAGCGGTGCGTTCACCACGGCCAGCCCCTGCGTGCCGTCCGCCACCTTCACCATGACGTCCTGGCTCACGCCCTTGTCGAACGCGCCGAGTGCCACGGTGTCGAGCGACGGGGTCATGCTGACCGCGATCAGGCCGGTACCGAAGAGGACCGAACCCCACAGGCCCAGTTTGGGTGAGCGTGCCGTGGCCAGGAGGCCCACGGCGACGAGTCCCGGGACGAGAAGCAGCGTGCCCACCATCCAGAACCACGCGGACAGTTCGGTGGCTCCCTGGTGCGCGGCGATGGTCCGGGCGATCTCCTTGCTGGAGTCGCTCGTGTCGTACGGGAGCACGAGGCTCGCCGCGGCGAACAGCACCGGCGCGAGCGCGGCCGCGATGGCGGCGAGGAGGCGGGCGGTGCCGGTCCCGGCGGTCGCCGCACTGTCGGCCGTCGGCGCGCGTGACGGAGTGGTGGTCATGAGAGTCCCCCTCGGCGCCGGCCCCGCGGCGGAGCCGCTTGCGCCTTCTGCCAGTGAAGCGAGGGGCCGGGCCGAGGACCATCCGTCAATTCTGACGTGTCGCGACATAGCGCGGTTTGGGTCAGTCCGTGAGCAGTCCGAGATCGCGCCCCCGGCGCAGCAGCGCCGCCGTGTGTCCGGCCTCCAACTTCCGGTGCAGGGAGGCGATGTAGCCCCGCACGGTGGTCGGCGAGAGCCTCATGCGCCGGGCCGTCTCCGTCGCCGTACGGCCGTTGTGGAGGTGGACGAGCGTGCGGTGCTCCTGCTCGGTGATGCCGAAGAGGCGGGCGACGGCGCGGGCGCGGGAGAGGTCGCGGAGCAGGAGCAGGGCGGGGACGGCCGGGACGTACCGGACCTCGATGTGGCGTGCGATGAAGGAGACGGCTTCGGCGAGCCGGGGGTCGTCGCGCAGCACGGCCAGGAGGTCGGCGGCGACGGCGTTGAGGGGGCGGGGGCGGCCGGTGTCGTCGAGGGTCGCGACGCCCAGAGTGTGGCCGCCGATCAGGTCCAGGGCGACGCCATGCAGGCATTCGCCCCCACCGCACGGGTGCGGCGGGGGCGGGGCTTCCGTGATACCTGAGGCCGGAAGTCCAGGTTTTGACGCCCTCGCCTGCCCGAACGCGGGCGATTTCGGTCCGCGCCGGTATCCGGCACCACCCTGGGTTCCTGCTTCACGGGCCCTCGCCGCTCCCCGGGGGGAGTTGGTCTTACGTGGGCCTCCACAGGCGTTACTTTCCGCCCGCCCGGCGGTAGGTCCGCCAACTTGGTTGTCGGACAACGTGACACTATCGCCGCCACACTCCACACCCATGCCAACAGGCGGCAGATTCATCGGAGTTGAGGACGATCCGCGCACGGGTTCGATTTCGGATGACGTCCAGGTCATGACCAGCTCCAGCAGCTCGGTTAGGGTCCGCCCCCACAGCTCCTCCGGCCGGGCGGCGTCCTTCAGGGCGCGGGTCAGCTCCAGCACACGACGCGCATCCGCACCGCTGATCTCCATCGCTCTCTCCCGGCGCTGCTCTCGCCCGAGAAGGCCCCGTTGGGATGCTTCTGCCATCCCTTGAGAAGAAGGTACGGCTTACGGCGGTCCCGTGAAGCCTCCTTACGTACCCTCGGAGGCTTTACGGTGCGGGGTCGAATCCTCAAGCGGCGCCGGAGGTTTCAGCGACGCCGGAGGTCCGCCACCCGGGCCCGTTCGGAGCCCTGGGCCGGCTCACCGAGGACGGTGGCCGCCCGCAACCCCGGTCCCGCACCCGGGACCTGCCCACGCCGGGGTCCCGGGACAGGGACGTCCCGGCGCTGTTGCTGCCGCGCCGGGACCTGATCACCCCCCACCGCGTTTCCCGACGCCCCGGCCACGGCGATCTGCACCCCCTGGTCGGCGAGGGCCTGGAGCTCGGTGGCCGCGCGGTCGTCGTGACCGGGCGGTTCATCGGTCACCAGGCGGGTGATGAGATCCGTCGGCACGGTCTGGAACATGGTGTCCGTGCCGAGCTTGGTGTGGTCGGCGAGGACCACGACCTCGGCGGCGGCCTGGACCAGCGCCCGGTCGACGGAGGCCGACAGCATGTTGGACGTGGAGAGTCCGCGCTCGGCGGTCAGCCCGCTCCCGGAGAGGAAGGCCCGGGAGACCCGCAGCCCCTGGAGGGACTGCTCGGCACCGGAGCCGACCAGGGCGTAGTTGGAACCGCGCAGGGTGCCGCCGGTCATCACGACTTCCACCCGGTTGGCATGGGCCAACGCCTGAGCCACCAGCAGTGAGTTGGTGACGACGGTCAGCCCGGGCACCCGCGCGAGCCGGCGAGCCAGCTCCTGCGTGGTGGTTCCCGCCCCGACCACGATGGCCTCGCCCTCTTCGACGAAGCTGGCGGCGAGATCGGCGATGGCCGTCTTCTCGGCGGTCGCGAGATGCGATTTCTGCGGAAAGCCGGACTCCCGCGTGAACCCGCCCGGCAATACCGCACCGCCGTGCCGGCGGTCGAGGAGTCCTTCTGCCTCCAGTGCGCGCACGTCCCGCCGTACGGTCACTTCGGAGGTCTGGACGACGCGGGCGAGCTCACGGAGCGACACGGCCCCGTTAGCTCGCACCATTTCGAGGATCAATTGGCGACGTTCTGCAGCGAACACGAAACTGACAGTAACGCCAACGACCGTCTGCTTTCAGCTGTTTGCGCCGAATAGCAGAAGTTGTTCGCACAGGAGGACGGGAAGTGGTATAGGGCCTACGCCCGCCGACTATGCCGCACGAATGCTCGACAACTCCCCGTGACCAGCGGGGAATCGCTTTCGGCCGTCAGACCTCGCCGGTCTCCTTACGCGTGTGCAACTGCCGTGCCACCTCGGCGATCGACCCCGAAAGGGAGGGGTAAACGGTGAACGCGTTCGCGATCTGTTCGACCGTCAGATTGTTGTCGACGGCGATCGACATGGGGTGGATGAGTTCCGAGGCGCGAGGCGACACGACCACACCGCCGACGACGATCCCGGTGCCGGGCCGGCAGAAGATCTTGACGAAACCGTCCCGGATGCCCTGCATCTTGGCGCGCGGGTTGCGCAGCAGCGGCAGCTTCACCACCCGGGCGTCGATCTTCCCGGCATCCACATCCGCCTGCGTGTAGCCGACGGTGGCGATCTCGGGATCGGTGAAGACGTTGGAGGAGACCGTCTTGAGGTTCAGCGGAGCCACGGCGTCGCCCAGGAAGTGGTACATGGCGATACGCCCCTGCATGGCGGCCACGGACGCGAGGGCGAAGACGCCGGTCACGTCACCGGCGGCGTACACGCCCGGAGCGGAGGTCCTGGAGACCTTGTCGGTCCAGATGTGGCCGGACTCGCGCAGCTTGACGCCGGCCTCCTCCAGGCCCATGCCCTCGGAGTTCGGGATGGCACCGACGGCCATGAGGCAGTGGCTGCCGGTGATGACCCGGCCGTCGGCGAGGGTGACCTCGACCTTGTCGCCCACGCGCTTGGCGGACTGGGCGCGGGAGCGGGCCATGACGTTCATGCCGCGGCGCCGGAAGACGTCCTCCAGGACGGCCGCGGCGTCCGGGTCCTCGCCGGGCAGGACGCGGTCGCGCGAGGACACGAGGGTGACCTTGGAGCCGAGGGCCTGGTAGGCGCCGGCGAACTCGGCGCCGGTGACACCGGAACCCACCACGATGAGCTCCTCGGGGAGCTCGGTGAGGTCGTAGACCTGGGTCCAGTTGAGGATCCGCTCACCGTCGGGCTGGGCGTCGGGCAGCTCACGGGGATGCCCACCGGTGGCGATGAGCACGGCATCCGCGACGAGAGTCTCCTCACTCCCGTCGACGGCCCGCACGACGACCTTCCGCGAGCCGTCGAGGGCCTGCATGCCCTCGAGGCGCCCACGCCCCCGCAGCACACGGGCACCGGCACGCGTGACGGAGGCGGTGATGTCGTGGGACTGGGCGAGCGCCAGCCGCTTCACACGACGATTGACCTTGCCGAGATCGACTCCCACCACCCTGGCGGCCTGCTCCATAGGTGGAGTGTCATCGGCGACGATGATCCCCAGCTCTTCGTACGACGAATCGAAGGTGGTCATCACCTCGGCCGTAGCGATAAGGGTCTTCGACGGCACGCAGTCGGTCAGGACCGATGCTCCGCCCAGACCGTCGCAGTCGACGACGGTCACCTCCGCGCCGAGTTGGGCGGCCACCAGGGCCGCCTCGTATCCGCCGGGTCCGCCACCGATGATCACGATCCGAGTCACGTACTCCATTGTCCCGCACAGGACGAGGTGCTAGCGCCTGGGGGCCGCCCCGAGATAGCACTGTTACAGGAGGGACGGCCGATTCGGCTGCCGTACCCTCGGACGCATGTCGCTCTACGCCGCCTACGCCGGCAACCTCGACGCGCGGCTCATGACCCGCCGCGCTCCGTACTCGCCGATGCGTGCCACCGGCTGGCTGAACGGATGGCGGCTGACCTTCGGCGGCGAGCACCTGGGCTGGGAGGGCGCACTGGCGACCCTGGTGGAGGAGCCCGGTTCCCAGGTCTTCGTGGCGCTCTACGATCTCGCCCCGCTCGACGAGGAGTCGATGGACCGCTGGGAGGGCGTGGGCCTGGAGATCTACCGCCGGATGCGGGTGCGCGTCCACACGATGGAGGGCGAGGAGCAGGCGTGGGTGTACGTCCTGAACGGCTACGAGGGCGGCCTGCCCTCGGCCCGCTACCTGGGCGAGATCGCGGACGCGGCGGAGTCGGCGGGCGCCCCGCACGACTATGTGATGGAACTGCGCAAGCGCCCGTGCTGAACGAGCACCCCTGAGGCCCCGTCCGCCCCGCTCTTGGTTGGAAACGACAAGACAACGATCCCCATCCCGTGGGCTCTGTCATCTACGCGCGTAGGCCCTGACCGGCTACGCTCATCCGCGTGAACGCATCTCTTCTTCCGGACGACATCCAGGGCGCCACCCCCAATGAGCCACGGGTCGCCGCCGACGCCGCCGCCGCGCGCCTGCGCGAACTGACCGGCGCCGAGACCCACGACGTCGCCCTCGTGATGGGCTCCGGCTGGGCGCCGGCCGTGGACGCCCTCGGCGCTCCCGACGCCGAGTTCGAGGTCACCGAGCTGCCCGGTTTCCCGCCGCCGGCGGTGGAGGGACACGGCGGCAAGATCCGCTCGTACAAGATCGGCAACAAGCGGGCCCTGGTCTTCCTCGGCCGTACGCACTACTACGAGGGTCGCGGTGTCGCCGCCGTCGCACACGGCGTCCGCACCGCCGTCGCCGCCGGCTGCAAGACGATGGTGTTGACGAACGGCTGTGGCGGTCTCCGCGAGGGCATGCGCCCCGGCCAGCCGGTCCTGATCAGCGACCACATCAACCTGACCGCCGCGTCTCCGATCATCGGCGCGAACTTCGTCGACCTCACCGACCTCTACTCCCCGCGTCTGCGCGCCCTGTGCAAGGAGATCGACGCGACGCTGGAGGAGGGTGTCTACGCCCAGTTCCCCGGCCCGCACTACGAGACTCCGGCCGAGATCCGCATGGCCCGCGTCATCGGGGCGGACCTGGTGGGCATGTCGACGGTCCTGGAAGCGATTGCTGCGCGTGAGGCGGGTGCCGAGGTTCTGGGTATCTCCCTGGTGACGAACCTGGCGGCGGGCATGACGGGCGAGCCGTTGAACCACGAGGAGGTCCTCCAGGCGGGCCGGGACAGCGCGACGCGCATGGGCTCGCTGCTGGCGCAGGTGCTGGACCGGCTGTAGCCGAAGCGGAGTTTTTCGCCCCCGCCGCCCCTACCCGTCCCGTCCTTCTGGGGCTCCGCCCCAGACCCCGCTCCTCAAACGCCGGAGAGGCTGAGTTGTTTCAGCCCGTCCGGCGTTTGAGGACGAGGCCCTTTCAGGGCCGAAGCGGGGGTCTGGGGGCGGCAGCCCCCAGGGACGGGACGGGTAGGGGCGGCGGGGGCGAGAAAAGCCCGGCGCGAACCCCCACCCACCTCCTCACACACCACACGAGAGGTTGACCCGACGTGCACGACGATCTCATCGCACGAGCCAAGACATGGCTGGCCGAGGACCCCGACACGGACACCCGTGACGAACTCGCCAAGCTCATCGAGGCCGGAGACGTCACCGAACTCGCCGCCCGCTTCAGCGGCACCCTCCAGTTCGGCACGGCGGGCCTGCGGGGCGAGCTCGGCGCCGGCCCCATGCGGATGAACCGCAGCGTCGTCATCCGCGCCGCGGCCGGTCTCGCCGCGTACCTCAAGAAGAAGGGCCAGACGGACGGCCTCGTCGTCATCGGCTACGACGCCCGCCACAAGTCCGCCGACTTCGCCCGCGACACCGCGGCCGTGATGACCGGCGCCGGCCTCAAGGCAGCGGTCCTCCCCCGCCCCCTCCCCACCCCCGTCCTCGCCTACGCCATAAGGCACCTCGGCGCGGTGGCCGGCGTAGAGGTCACCGCCAGTCACAACCCGCCCCGCGACAACGGCTACAAGGTCTACCTCGGCGACGGCTCCCAGATCGTCCCGCCCGCCGACGCGGAGATCGCAGCGGAGATCGACGCGATCCGCAGCCTCAACGACGTCCCCCGCCCCACCACCGGCTGGGAAACCCTCGACGACAGCGTCCTCGACGCGTACCTGGCCCGCACGGACGCCGTACTGGCGGCGAACTCCCCCCGCACCGCCCGCACCGTCTACACGGCCATGCACGGAGTCGGCAAGGAAACCCTCCTCGCGGCCTTCGCCCGAGCCGGCTTCCCGCAGCCCGTCCTCGTCACCGAACAGGCCGACCCCGACCCGGACTTCCCCACCGTCGCCTTCCCCAACCCGGAAGAGCCCGGCGCGATGGACCTCGCCTTCGCGAAGGCGAGCGAGACGAACCCCGACCTGATCATCGCCAACGACCCGGACGCGGACCGCTGCGCGGTGGCGGTGAAGACCGGCAACGACTGGCGCATGCTGAGGGGCGACGAAGTGGGGGCGCTCCTCGCCGTGCACCTCGTCCGCCGCGGCGCCCAGGGAACCTTCGCCGAGTCGATCGTCTCCTCCTCCCTCCTCGGCCGTATCGCCGAGAAGGCGAACCTCCCCTACGAGGAGACCCTCACCGGCTTCAAGTGGATCGCCCGGGTGGACGGCCTCCGCTACGGCTACGAGGAGGCCCTCGGCTACTGCGTGGACCCCGAGGGCGTACGCGACAAGGACGGCATCACGGCGGCCCTCCTCATCACGGAACTGGCCTCCGAGCTCAAACAAGACAATCGCACCCTCCTCGACCTCCTCGACGACATCGCGGTCGAGTACGGCCTGCACGCCACGGACCAGCTCTCCGCCCGCGTCGAGGACCTGTCGATCATCGCGAACGCGATGCAGCGGCTCCGCGAGCACCCCCCGACCGAGCTCGCCGGCCTGCCCATCACCCGCGCCGAGGACCTGACCCAGGGCACGGACAAGCTCCCGCCCACGGACGGCCTGCGCTACACCCTGGACGGCGCCCGCGTCATCGTCCGCCCCAGCGGCACGGAGCCGAAGCTCAAGTGCTACCTGGAGGTCGTCGTCCCGGTGCCCACGCACGCGGACCTGCCGACGGCCCGCACCACCGCGACCGACCTGCTGGAGTCGATCAAGCGAGACCTGTCGGCGGCAGCAGGCCTCTAAGGCCCGACGGGGTGCCCCTCCGTACGAGAGAGGGGCACCCCATCGGGTGATTTGCACACGACGGCTGACCCAGGCTCCCCGCCCCACCGCACCCCCCGGGCAACGGTGGACGGACACCGCACCACCGAGCCAGCCCTGGAGCCGTCACCGTGTCCTCGACCGCATTCCGGCCGACACCGAACGAAGCGACCACAGCCCCGAGCGAATCCGGCACAGGCTCCGCGCGCCCCCGCGTCCCCGCCCCCGTGCAAGCCCTCCTCGCCTACGTCGCCGTACGCACCACGGGCCTCCTGTTCCTCACCCTCTGGGCGCACCGCCAACACCACGGCGTGTGGCCGATCCTGGCGACACAGTGGGACTCGGACTGGTACCTGGGCATCGCCGACCACGGTTACGCACAAGAACTCGGCACCGCCGGAAGCAACCTGGCGTTCTTCCCGCTCTACCCGGTCCTGGTCAAGGCGGTCGCGGTAGTCACCCCCGGCACCCGCGCCACCACCGGCCTGTGCATCGCGGTCATCGCCTCGCTCATCGCGGCCCGGGGCATCTTCGCCGTCGGCGACCGCCTGTACGGCCCCCGTGTCGGCATCCTCCTCACCACCCTCTGGGCCGCGCTCCCGGTCGGCCTGGTGCAGTGGATGGGTTACACCGAGTCCCTGTTCACGGCGTGCGCGGCCTGGGCGCTGTACGCCGTGCTCACCCGCCGCTGGCTCTGGGCAGGATCGCTGGCCGTGCTCGCGGGCCTGACCCGCCCGACCGGCATCGCGGTGGCGGCCGCGGTCACCGTGACGGCGTTGCTCTCCCTGCGCCGCGGCTTCTCCGCACGAGCGCTCGCGGCCGCCGTCCTCGCCCCGCTCGGCTGGTGCGCGTACCTCGCCTGGGTGGGCCTGCGAGTGGGCCGCTGGGACGGCTACTTCGCCGAACAACGGTTGTGGAGCAACGAGATGGACGGCGGCATGCGGACCCTGCGGGAGATGCGCCACCTGTTGGCGAGGGACTCGACACCTCATCTGTTCCTGGTGATGGTGACGCTCGTGCTGATCGCCTCGGTGGCACTGTTCGCGCTGTCGGTGCGGGACCGCCAGCCCCTCGCCCTGCTGGTCTTCACCGGCGTACTGCTGGTCATCGTCCTGAGCAGCGGCGGCGTCTACTTCCCCCGCGCCCGGTACCTGCTCCCGGCCTTCCCGCTCCTGCTTCCCCTGGCCCTGCGCCTCTCCCGCGCCGCCCGCCGCCACCGCGTCCTCGTCCTCACGGCAGCGGTGGCGAGCTCGGCGTACTGGGGCGCGCACATGGCCCTGGTGTGGCCGGGCGCGCCGTGATCGGGCCTACGGCAACAGGAGCAGCGCCGCGGTCCAGGCCACGGCACCGAGGACTCCCAGCGGCCACAGCAACCGCCGCCGCTCCCCCTCGCCGCTCACCCCGAGCGGCCGGACAGCCGGGTCCTTCCACATCGCCGCGATCTCGGCGGCCGCCAGCTCATAGGGATGGATGAGCCCCGTCCGCCGCTCCAGCCACGGCCACCGGAAGCCGGTCACCGACCACTCGTCGAACGAGGCCCGCCGGCTGTCGACCTTCAACTCGGTGCCCTTGCACTCGACGACCCGGATGTGGTCCCAGGCGATGTGCTGGGTGCGGCGCCAGCCGTTGAACCACAGCCCCTCGCTGTCGGCGGTGATCCGCCAGGCGACCCAGCGCGGCAGCAACAGGACACCGAGGATCCCGAAGAAGGCGCCCACCAGATACCGCCACACGCCCGTCTCGCCCCAGAAGAAGCTGGCGCCCCACACCACGGTCACCGCGGCGCTCAGCCAGTCGGGCCACCCCGCGCGCCACCGCCGTACGCCCTTCCCGCCCAGCGTGTGCGAAGAACGCTCGGCGACGGCCTCGGCGGCCACGCGGCCCAGTTCCCGGTACTTCGCGTCGCGGGCCGCGAGGTACTTCTCCGACAGCAGCTCGCGCCGGACGAAGCCGTCGGACAGCGGCCGTACGGGCCCCGTCGACCGTTCGACGACGGGCGGCTCGTCCGGCTCCTCGGCGGCGCTGACGACCATCAACTCGGCGCCGTCGTAAGGAGCTCCGTACAGGACGGCCTCCCGGAGCGGGCCGGGTTCGTCGTCCGCGATCCGGTCGACGGCCTCCTCGACTTCCGCGTCGCTCAACTCGTCGTCGGAGTCGTCGGAGTCGTCGGAGTCCTCCTCGCCGTCCTCTCCGTCCTCGACGTCCGTCAGGGAGACGGTGAACAGGGGCCGCAGCGCCCCCACGTCGTCGGCGGCGAAGACCTCCGTGTCGTTGATCGCGCTCTCGTGCAGCAGCACCCGCAGCACGGGCGCCGGCGCGCGGCGCAGCGCGAGGGCGCGGCGGCGGCTCAGGAGCCCGGAGAGCAGGATCGTGAGACCGAGCCCGGCGACGAAGAAGCCCGTGGCAGCTGCCGCGTGGCGGTCGTCGCCGCCGTCGAAGGCACCGGAGAGGGCGGCCAGAGCCGCGCCCGCCGCGAGCACGACGAGCCCGAGTACGACGTAGAACCTGCCGCGCCGGAGCAGCGCGGCCGCCTCCGGGACCGGAGCGGTCACGCCCCCGGCCGCCGCGAGGGCCGCCTCCCGCTGCCGCTTCCGGGCGCCCAGCCGCAGGGTGGTGCTCCAGACGCAGCCCACCGCCAGCAGGACACCGCAGGGGGCCACCAGCCAGGACGGCTCCGGGAGCAGTACGACGACCATGACGATCTGCGCCACCGCCGCGATCCGTACGACCTCGGGCCGCACCAGCAGCCACACCACCAGCAGCGCGAGGAACGCCGCGGCGACGGGCGGCATCCCGGAGACGGCCAGCCCGCAGGCGGCGAGCAGAGCGAGGAGGGTGACGGCCGCGACGACACGCCCGCGTACCCGTACGGGAACCCAGCGCGGCGGCAGCTCCCGCGTCCAGAGGCCTGGCTGCTCACCGGCCCAGTGAAGACAGCCGTCGGGTATCGCGGAGGCGGGCAGCCGTCGCGGCTCCCGAAGCGTCGTACTCATGGATTCCCAGACACTCGGACCACAAAGGTGGTTGCGGTCCTCGGTTCCGTGTCCGGGTGGGGGGCTGCCGTTACGGCCGAGGTGAGGGCCGCATCATGCCGGGCGAAGCTGTGAAAGGCGAGGGCCGGTCAGCCCACCGCGAGCAGCACCGCCAGCAGCACCGCTCCGGCCACCGCGGGCGCCGCGACCTCGTACGCCCAGCGCACGGTCACCTCGCCCTGGGACGTCTCCGCCTTCGTGCGCATCTCCAGCAGCTCGCGCAGGTCGTCCATGATCCGGTCGGCCTCGGCGCGGGTGGGTCCGGCGTCGGGCACCGGCGTCCGCCCGCCGAACGTGTCGCCGCGCATCCCGCCGAACCCCCCGAACATGCCCCCGGGCGCCCGCCCGCGACCGCCGCCCGCGCTCTGCCTCGCCTGCTGGCGGGCCGCCTTCTTCCGTCCCCGCAGGGACACCGGAATGGCCCAGAGCTGGTACTTGGTTCCGGACTTGGCGAGCACCTCGTTCGAGTAGCCGGAGCGCAGCGTCTCGGTCTCGCCCCAGGGCAGGGTGATCACCCGGAACGGGTTGCGGATGCGCAGGCGGTCGTTGTTCGCGAAGACGGCGGGGCGCAGGGTGAAGGCGACCACCAGCGGCACGACGAAGATCATCGTGGCGAGCGCGAGCCACGGTGTGTTGCCCGTCCCCGAGATCACCGCGTCGATGCCGAGCCAGCCGATGATGACCAGCAGCAGAAAGCCGCCGATCATGCCCGCGGGCGACCGGTAGATCCGGTCCTTGGACTCGGGTGACTGGTGATCCTGGGTCGTCATGGCCCCGATTGTGCCGCACGCGTTTGGTGCTCAGCCGATCGCCCAGGCGCCGTAGGGGTGTGCGGGTGCGGGTGCGGGCACGTCGTGGTTGCTCGCGCCCCGCGGCGGAGCCGCTGATGTCACGGCCCCGCGCCCCTTCAGGTGGGCCGCCGTACCCTTTGTCCAGAGGAACCGTTCCGTCGGGGTGTACAGCCGCTACGCGCGTAGATATGCTCGGCTGGTGACCATGCCCACCACTGCATCTCCCGCACACTCGCTTACGGACGTCGCCGCGTCCGACAGCACGCTGCGCCGCTTCCTCCACGGACTGCCCGGCGTGGACGCGGTCGGCCTGGAGGCGCGCGCCGCCTCGCTCGGCACCCGTTCCATCAAGACCACCGCGAAGGCGTACGCCATCGACCTCGCCATCTCGATGGTCGACCTGACGACGCTGGAAGGCGCGGACACCCCGGGCAAGGTCCGGGCGCTCGGCGCCAAGGCGGTCCGCCCCGATCCGACCGACCGTACGACCCCCGCCACGGCCGCGGTCTGCGTCTACCCGGACATGGTGACCGTGGCCAAGGAGGCCGTCGCCGGTTCCGGCGTCAAGGTCGCCTCCGTCGCCACCGCCTTCCCGGCCGGCCGCGCCGCCCTCGACGTCAAGCTGGCCGACGTGCGTGACGCCGTCGCCGCGGGCGCCGACGAGGTCGACATGGTCATCGACCGCGGGGCGTTCCTCGCGGGCCACTACATGAAGGTGTACGACGAGATCGTCGCCGTCCGCGAGACCTGCGGGACCTCCGCCCGTCTGAAGGTCATCTTCGAGACCGGCGAGCTGTCGACGTACGACAACATCCGCCGCGCGAGCTGGCTCGGCATGCTGGCCGGCGCGGACTTCATCAAGACGTCGACCGGCAAGGTCGCCGTCAACGCGACCCCCCCGAACACCCTGTTGATGCTGGAAGCCGTACGCGACTTCCGCGCGCAGACCGGCATCCAGGTCGGCGTGAAGCCCGCAGGTGGCATCAGGACGACCAAGGACGCCATCAAGTTTCTCGTACTGGTCAACGAGACCGTCGGCGAGGACTGGCTGGACAACCACTGGTTCCGCTTCGGCGCCTCCTCGCTCCTGAACGACCTGCTGATGCAGCGTCAGAAGCTGGCCACCGGCCGCTACTCCGGCCCCGACTACGTGACGGTGGACTGATCACCATGGCATCTGCATCCGCATTCGAGTACGCACCCGCACCCGAGTCCCGCTCGGTCGTCGACATCGCGCCCTCCCACGGCCTGTTCATCGACGGAGAGTTCACCGAGGCGGCGGACGGCAAGGTCTTCAAGGCCGTCTCGCCGTCCACCGAGGAGGTCCTCTCCGAGATCGCCCAGGCCGGCGAGGCGGACGTGGACCGAGCGGTCAAGGCCGCCCGCAAGGCCTTCGAGAAGTGGTCGGCGCTGCCCGGCTCCGAGCGCGCCAAGTACCTGTTCCGCATCGCCCGGATCATCCAGGAGCGCAGCCGCGAGCTCGCCGTACTGGAGACCCTGGACAACGGAAAGCCGATCAAGGAGACGCGCGACGCCGATCTCCCCCTGGTCGCCGCGCACTTCTTCTACTACGCGGGCTGGGCCGACAAGCTCGACCACGCCGGCTTCGGCGCCAACCCCAGGCCCCTCGGCGTGGCCGGCCAGGTCATCCCGTGGAACTTCCCGCTCCTGATGCTGGCGTGGAAGATCGCCCCGGCGCTGGCGACGGGCAACACGGTGGTGCTGAAGCCCGCCGAGACGACCCCGCTCTCCGCGCTCTTCTTCGCGGACATCTGCCGCCAGGCGGGCCTCCCCAAGGGCGTCGTCAACATCCTTCCGGGATACGGCGACACGGGCGCCGCGCTCATCGCGCACCCGGACGTCAACAAGGTGGCCTTCACCGGCTCCACGGCCGTCGGCAAGGAGATCGCCCGCACGGTCGCCGGCACCCGCAAGAAGCTCACCCTCGAGCTGGGCGGCAAGGGCGCGAACATCGTCTTCGACGACGCCCCGATCGACCAGGCCGTCGAGGGCATCGTGAGCGGCATCTTCTTCAACCAGGGCCAGGTCTGCTGCGCGGGCAGCCGCCTCCTGGTCCAGGAGTCGATCCAGGACGAGCTGCTGGAGTCGTTGAAGCGTCGCCTGTCGACCCTCCGCCTCGGCGACCCGCTGGACAAGAACACGGACATCGGCGCGATCAACTCCGCCGAGCAGCTGGCCCGGATCACCGCGCTCACCGAGCAGGGTGAGGCGGAGGGCGCCGAGCGCTGGTCCCCGGCGTGCGAACTCCCGTCCTCCGGCTACTGGTTCGCCCCGACGCTCTTCACGAACGTCACCCAGGCGCACACCATCGCCCGCGACGAGATCTTCGGCCCGGTGCTGTCCGTCCTCAGCTTCCGCACCCCGGACGAGGCCGTCGCCAAGGCCAACAACAGCCAGTACGGCCTGTCGGCGGGCATCTGGACGGAGAAGGGGTCGAGGATCCTCGCCGTCGCAGGCAAGCTCCGCGCAGGCGTCATCTGGTCCAACACGTTCAACAAGTTCGACCCCACCTCGCCGTTCGGCGGCTACAAGGAGTCGGGCTTCGGCCGCGAGGGCGGCCGCCACGGCCTGGAGGCGTACCTCGATGTCTGAAAAGTCCGAGCAGCAGCGACTCAGCGTCTTCAAGACCTACAAGCTGTACGTCGGCGGGAAGTTCCCGCGTTCCGAGAGCGGCCGGGTGTACGAGGTGACGGACTCGAAGGACAAGTGGCTGGCGAACGCGCCGCTCTCCTCCCGCAAGGACGCCCGTGACGCCGTGGTGGCGGCCCGCAAGGCGTTCGGCGGCTGGTCCGGCGCGACGGCGTACAACCGGGGCCAGATCCTCTACCGCGTCGCGGAGATGCTGGAGGGCCGCCGCGAACAGTTCACGCGCGAAGTGGCCGACGCCGAGGGCCTGTCCAAGTCGAAGGCCACGGCGGTCGTGGACGCCACGATCGACCGCTGGGTCTGGTACGCGGGCTGGACCGACAAGATCGCCCAGGTGGTCGGCGGCGGCAACCCGGTCGCGGGCCCGTTCTTCAACCTCTCCTCCCCCGAGCCGACAGGCGTGGTGGCCGTGCTGGCCCCGCAGGAGTCGTCCTTCCTGGGCCTCGTCTCGGTCCTCGCCCCGGTGATCGCGACCGGCAACACGGCGATCGTCATCGCGAGCGAGAAGTCCCCGCTCCCGGCCCTGTCCCTGGGCGAGGTCCTGGCGACCTCGGACGTCCCGGGCGGTGTCGTCAACGTCCTCTCCGGCCGTACGGCGGAGATCGCGACGCCCCTGGCCTCCCACCAGGACGTCAACGCGATCGACCTGGCCGGCGCGGACGACGTGCTGGCGAAGGAACTGGAGATCGCGGCGGCGGACAACCTGAAGCGCGTTCTCCGTCCACAGCCTGTGGACAACGTCGACTGGTCGACGACTCCCGGCCTCGACCGCATGACGGCGTTCCTGGAGACGAAAACGGTCTGGCACCCGACGGGTTCGCTGGGAGCGTCGGGTTCGGCGTACTGAGGACAGCGGCCGCAGGCCGCGTCTTCAGGGGCGCGGGGAACTGCGCGACCAGCCACGGCGAACCCGCACACGGCAACGGTCAGCAGTTCCCCGAACAGCCCCCGCACCTCAACCCCCCACCACCCCCAGCGCCTGCCCCACAACCGGAATGCTCCCGATCGACTGCGCCTGCGCGACGGGCCCGGTCAGCATCTGCGAAGCAACCGGCTGGAAGTCGGCGAGCTGCGTGCCGACGCCGTTGTCGAGGGGGTCCACACCCGTCCCGGCGAGCGGGTTCGGCTTGAGCCCGGCGACCGGCCCGGTGACGTAGCCGACCGTGGTGGTGAGGCCCTGGAGACCGGCCTGCGGGTCGATCTTGCCCAGCGAGGTCGGCCGGGTGCGCATCACATCGACGACCGGTTCCGTGTCCGCGGCGGCCATCCCTGCGCCTGCGCCGAGTGCCACTCCCGCGGTCGCGAGGGCGACCAACGCGCGCTGGGCGGTCGGGTTCTCGTGTCGGGCCATCGTTTCTGCCACCTTCTCCATGCGCTGAGTAATCAGGACGACACGAAGGGTAGTTGAGGTGTGACGCGCGCTTCAAAGCCGACCCGCGGGGTCGTTGAACAGCAGGTGAATGCCTCACACTGGTGTCCCGTGAGTTCCCAACCACCCATACCGACGCGAGTCGTGCTGCTCTGCGGCCCCTCCGGCTCCGGCAAGTCCCTCCTCGCGGCCCGTTCCGGCCTTCCGGTCCTGCGGCTCGACGACTTCTACAAGGAGGGCGCCGACCCGACGCTGCCGCTGGTGACGGGGAGCTCCGACATCGACTGGGACCACCCGGAGTCGTGGGACGCGGACGTCGCCGTGACGGCGATCGTGGAACTCTGCCGCACAGGCCGTACGAAGGTCCCGGTCTACGACATCTCCCTCAGCGCCCGCACCGGCGAGGAGTCGGTCGACGTGGGGCGGACCCCGCTGTTCATCGCGGAGGGCATCTTCGCCGCCGAGATCGTCACGCGCTGCCAGGAGCTGGGTGTCCTGGCGGACGCCCTGTGTCTGAGCCGCGGCCCGGTGCGGACCTTCCGCCGCCGCTTCCTGCGCGACCTCAAGGAGGGCCGCAAGTCGGTCCCGTTCCTGCTCCGCCGCGGCTGGCGCCTGATGCGCCTGGAACGCTCGATCATCGCCCGCCAGACCGCGCTGGGCGCTCACCGCTGCGACAAGGACGAGGCGCTCGGCCGCCTCGCCTCGGCTGCGGCGGGCCGCCGCCCGGCCGCGACTCCGGCGGCCTGAACGATCTCGGCGCCTTCTCCGTCGTAGGACCGGAAAAGGGTCCCCGCGGAGAGGAATCCCATGACAACTGCCCTTCGGACCGGGCGATGGCTGGTCATGACGGTCGCACTGCCGACGGCGGCGGCGGATGCACCTCGGACGGCGAGGCCTCGGCCTCCTGCTCGGGCGTGGTGACGTACGAGAACCGCGACCATCCGCCCACCGACAAGGCCGGCTTCACCGTGGGCGAGCGGCTGGGCACCGCCACGATCGTGGCGTGCGACGACAGCCCGGAGGACGGCGAGGGCCGTCCCGAGGGAAAGACCAGCGCGTACGCCGTCGAGGGCGCGGACCCCGCCGAGGCCATTGCCGTCGGTGACACGCCCCACGCGGCGAGGCTCATCGAGATGCACTGACCGCACACGAAAGCGGGACTGGACGGACCCCCCGGCCCTCCAGCCCCGCTTCTTGGTGCTCCCCCGTTGTGGTGCTTCCCCCCGGTGGTGCTTCCCCCGTGTGGTGCTCCCCCGTTGGTCCCCCCGGACCCCCGTTGGTCCCCCGTACTACCCCCCAACCCTCAGGCGACAAGCTCCCCGAAGGCGCTTTCCTCGTCACGGCCGAAGCTGAGGACCTCGTCCTCGCGCAGCCGGCGGAGCGACCGCCAGATGCTGGACTTCACCGTGCCGACACTGATGTCGAGGATCTCGGCGATCTCCGGGTCCGTGCGGCCCTCGTAGTAACGGAGGACCAGCATCGTGCGCTGGAGTTCCGGCAGCCGGGCCAGCGCCTGCCACAGGACCGCGCGCAGTTCCGTGCCGCGCATCGCGTCCGTGTCGCCGGGCGTCTCCGGCAGTTCCTCGGTCGGGTATTCGTTCAGCTTGCGGCGGCGCCACGCGCTGATGTGCAGGTTGGTCATGGTGCGGCGGAGGTATCCGCCGACCGCCGCCTTGTCACTGATCCGGTCCCACGCCTTGTACGTCGAGAACAGCGCGCTCTGCAGCAGGTCCTCGGCCTCGAAGCGGTCACCGGTGAGGTGATAGGCGGTTGCGTACAGGGAGGCGCGGCGCTCCTGGACGTAGGCGGTGAACTCCGCCTCCGACAGGGAACGCCGTTCCCCCGTGCCCTCCCCGTACGCTGCTCCCCCGTGCGTTTCCCCCGTGCGAGCGTCAACCACCGTCATGTACGCGGTGTGCTGACGCCCGGTGCCGCGAGCGCACCCCCGCCCGCTCACGGCACCGGACTTCTCTGAACCCCGGCCCCCGTTCACGTCGTGAAGACGCGTGATCACTGCGCTTGCGCTCGTGCTGTGCAGCGTGTTCATCTCGCGCCCCCCGTCGTGGACTTCCGGTGTTCGGCTTGCTCAGGCGGTGTTTCCTTGCCTGTGCCGAAAAGCTTGCCCGGGCCACTTCATGGCCGTGTCCGCCGACTGTCACAGACCTGTCACAGGGGTCTGTGACAGCGGCCGCACAGCGGACCCACGGATGGGTGCCGTAGGGACGGACGCAGGCACGTACATGGGCGGTTGCACGGGCCGACCTGCCTCACAGGTCGAACACCACCCCCTCCATGGGCCAGAATGAGCCCGTGCCTTCCCTGTTGCTGATCGAGGACGACGACGCCATCCGTACGGCCCTGGAGCTGAGCCTTACGCGCCAGGGTCACCGGGTTGCCACCGCTGCCACCGGCGAGGACGGCCTGAAGCTGCTGCGTGAGCAGCGGCCGGACCTGATCGTGCTGGACGTGATGCTGCCCGGTATCGACGGGTTCGAGGTGTGCCGGCGCATCCGGCGCACGGACCAGTTGCCGATCATTCTGCTGACCGCGCGCAGCGACGACATCGACATCGTCGTCGGGCTGGAGTCCGGCGCGGACGACTATGTCGTCAAACCCGTGCAGGGGCGGGTGCTCGACGCCCGGATCCGGGCCGTGCTCCGGCGCGGGGAGCGGGAGTCGAACGACGCGGCGGCCTTCGGCTCGCTCGTCATCGACCGCGCGGCGATGACCGTGACGAAGAACGGCGAGGACCTGCAGCTCACCCCGACCGAGCTGCGGCTCCTCCTGGAGCTGAGCCGGCGGCCGGGCCAGGCGCTGTCCCGGCAGCAGTTGCTGCGACTGGTGTGGGAGCACGACTACCTCGGTGACTCGCGGCTGGTGGACGCGTGTGTCCAGCGGCTGCGCGCCAAGGTCGAGGACGTGCCGTCGTCCCCGACGCTGATCCGTACCGTCCGTGGCGTGGGCTACCGGCTGGACACGCCTCAGTGACCGAAGCACAAGGGGGGCTCCGCGGCTGGTTCGCGGAGCGTAAGGGAGTGTGGTCGCGGCTGCGGTTCACCAGTCTGCGACTGCGTCTCGTGGTCGTCTTCGGGCTCGTCGCCCTCACCGCCGCGGTGTCCGCGTCCGGGATCGCCTACTGGCTCAACCGCGAGGCCGTGCTCACCCGTACCCAGGACGCGGTGCTGCGCGACTTCCAGCAGGAGATGCAGAACCGCGCGGGCGCGCTGCCCGAGACCCCGACGCAGGACGAACTCCAGCAGGCCGCGGGTCAGATGGCCAACAGCAGCCAGCGCTTCAGCGTGCTGCTCGTCTCCGCGGACGCGAACGGCAAGGCGGTCTACGGCAACTCCGGCGGCCTGGACGGCTTCACGCTGCAGGACGTGCCAGGGTCGTTGCGCGAGGCGGTGAACGAGAAGCAGAAGGTCGACTCGGCCAACAAGTCCGCCTTCCACCTGTACTGGCAGCGGATCGTCGACCACGACACCCCGTATCTCGTGGCCGGCACGAAGGTGATCGGCGGCGGCCCGACCGGCTACATGCTCAAGTCGCTGGAGCCGGAGGAGAAGGACCTCAACTCCCTTGCCTGGTCGCTCGGTATCGCCACCGGCCTCGCGCTGATCGGCTCCGCGCTGCTCGCGCAGGCCGCCGCGACGACCGTACTGAAGCCGGTGCACCGGCTCGGGGTGGCCGCGCGCAGGCTCGGCGAGGGCAAGCTGGACACCCGCCTCAGGGTGTCCGGGACCGACGAACTCGCGGACCTGTCAAGGACGTTCAACTACGCGGCCGAGGCGCTGGAGAAACGGGTCGACGACATGGCCTCACGGGACGAGGCGTCCCGGCGGTTCGTGGCGGACATGAGCCATGAACTCCGTACGCCACTCACCGCGATCACCGCCGTGACGGAGATCCTGGAGGAGGAGCTGGAGGCGGAGTCCGGGTCGATGGACCCGATGATCGAGCCCGCCGTACGGCTGGTGGTCAGCGAGACCCGTCGGCTCAACGACCTCGTCGAAAACCTCATGGAGGTCACCCGCTTCGACGCGGGCACCGCGCGGCTCGTCCTGGACGACGTCGACGTCGCCGACCAGATCACCGCGTGCATGGACGCGCGGGCCTGGCTGGACGCGGTCGACCTGGACGCCGAGCGCGGCATCCACGCCCGTCTGGACCCACGCCGCCTGGACGTCATACTGGCCAACCTCGTCGGCAACGCGCTCAAGCACGGGGGGTCGCCGGTGCGGGTCAGGGTGGGTGGCGCGGCCGACGAGGTCGTCATCGAGGTGCGCGACCACGGCCCCGGCATCCCCGAGGACGTCCTCCCGCACGTCTTCGACCGCTTCTACAAGGCGAGCGCGTCCCGCCCCCGCTCCGAGGGCAGCGGGCTCGGCCTCTCCATCGCCCTGGAGAACGCCCACATCCACGGCGGCGAGATCACCGCCGCCAACTCCCCGGAGGGCGGCGCGGTGTTCACGCTGCGGCTGCCGCGGGACGTGTCGGACCTGGTGGACGAGGCCGACGACAAGGGTCGGAAGGGCAAGGGGGACGCCTGATGAACGTACGCCGCCTGCTGGCGCTCCCCGTGCTCGCCGCGCTGCTCACCGGGTGCGGCATCCGGGCCACCGAGGTGCCGACGGACTTCGGCCCCGCGCCCTCCCGGGTGCGCTGCTCGCTGTCCGAGCCGGAGGTCTCCACGCAGGCCTCGCGCGGGCTGCCGGTGCAGGTGTTCCTGCTGTGCGGCTCGTCGCTGGTGGCCGTCGACCGGACCGTGCGCGTCGCGGACGGTACGGCGGACTCCGAGCGGCGCGTCCTGGTGGCCCAGGGGCTGCTGGACCAGCTCGCGGAGTCGCCGTCGGCCGCCGAGAAGGAGGCGGGCTACTCGACGTACGTGCGCGGCGGCATGAACGTGAGCGGGCCGCGCCCCGGGGACCCCGAGGACACGCTGCGGCTGAGCACCTCGCCCGGGGACCTGTCCTCCTACGCGCTCGCCCAGATCGTCTGCACCTTCTCCGACTCGGCGGCCGCCGAGGGCGACGGCTCCGTCATCCTCGGCGGGCCGGACATCACCCCGCTGCGCAGCTACGAGTGCACGGACGAGGTCCGCTCCGACCCCGACAAGCGGCCGTCGTCGAGCGAGGTGGCGGGCGGCTGACGCACGGGTGTGGCGAAAGCCTCATCGAGGTGTCGGGAGGTGAGCCGGAACCGATCGTGCCGGTGGCCGCGTCTAGGGGGTCGTGCAGCGTCAAGGTTCCGTCGGCGGCAGCGCCGCGATCCGCATCCGTGTGACAGGAGGTGTCCTCCTCGTCGCACACCTCGCGTTCGTCGCCTGGTTCACGCTGCGTCCACTGGACGTCCCCTGGGTGGTGCCCGCCAATCTGCATCCGCTGGCCGGCATCCGCGCCGACCTGGCGCTCGGGTGGCCCGAGGCGGCCCGGCGCATCGGTGAGGGGTTCGCGCTGCTCGCGCCGCTCGGCGCCCTGCTCCCGATGGCCCACGGCAGGCTCGCCGCCTCCCCGCTGGGCTCGCTCCTGCGGACGACCGCTGCCGGCGCCCTGGTCTCGCTGGCCATCGAGCTCCTGCAGACCGGCGTGCCCGGTCAGGTCGTCGACATCGACTCCCTGCTCCTCAACACGGTGGGCGTGGCCCTCGCGCACGCGGTCTGCGTGCCCGCCGCCCGCGTCTGGCTCCGCCGCAGGACCTACCGCCGGCTGCGCACCACCGTCCGCCAGGAGGACCCGGCTCAGGGTCGGACCCCGACGATTCCCAGGGTCGGGATCGCACCGTAGAGCGACGCTTTGTTCCCTTCGTCTCCGTAGCGTTGAAGACAGATGAGGCAGCCACACGGGAGGCCTCACCCTGACGCTCACGAAGGAGCCGCAATGTCCCGCCTTGCCCGCCCCACCAACGGCCGCATGATCGGCGGAGTGTGTGCCGCGCTGGCACGGCGCTTCGGCACCTCCGCCACCACGATGCGAGTGATCTTCGTCGTCTCGTGCCTGCTGCCGGGCCCGCAGTTCCTGCTCTACATCGCGCTGTGGATCCTGTTCCCCTCCGAGGAGAAGACGGCACAGACGGCCTGGTAAGCGCCCGGTTACGCGTACGCCGGTGGGGCGCACCCCGTGTCCAAGGGGTGCGCCCCACCGGCGCGTGCTTCAGACGGCGGGCGTCAGCCGAGCGGAACGCCGTTCACGGGCAGGCCGTGCGTGGGCAGACCCTGCACCGGCAGACCGCCGAGCAGACCGGCGACCGGTGCGGTCGGGCCCTCGGCGAGCACCTTCTGGGCGACCGGCTGCGCGGCGGCCAGGCTGGTGGTGAGGGCCGGCTGGGCCTGCGCCACCGCCTCGCCGGCACCCGGGAGCGCCTGGGCGAGGTTCTCCGCCGGGAGGCCCTGGGTGACGGTGCCGAGCGCCTGGGTGGCGTCCGGCACGGCCGGGGCGGCGTTCGCGGCACCCGCACCGGTGGCGGCGAAGGCGGCACCGAGAGCGGCGACACCGAGGGTCTTGGCAGCAGACTGCTTCATGAAATGCGTCCTCGAAATGGGGTGACGGGGATGTGAGCGGTCCACGACCGTAAACATGTGCAGGTCCCCGCCGCAAACATCGAAATGCGGACGGATTGTGAATACCCGTCCGCATTCCATAACCGCCACCCCGACCGAATCAGCCTTCCGAATCCACAGAACCGCTGGTGGAAGCGGTTTGCTGGAACAGCCATTCGGACTTCAGCTCGGCATATCCAGGCTTGATGACGTCATTGATCATCGCCAGTCGTTCATCGAAAGGAATGAACGCTGATTTCATCGCATTGACGGAGAACCACTGGAGATCTTCGAGCGTGTAACCGAACGCCTCGACAAGGTGCTCGAATTCCCGGCTCATGCTGGTCCCGGACATCAGCCGGTTGTCGGTGTTCACGGTCGCCCGGAAGTGCAGCCGCCGCAGCAGCCCGATCGGGTGCTCGGCGTACGAGGATGCCGCCCCGGTCTGGAGGTTGGAACTGGGGCACAGCTCGAGCGGGATGCGCTTGTCCCGTACGTACGAGGCGAGCCGGCCGAGCTTGACCGAGCCGTCCTCGTGGACCTGGATGTCGTCGATGATGCGCACGCCGTGCCCCAGCCGGTCGGCGCCGCACCACTGCAGGGCCTGCCAGATGGACGGCAGCCCGAAGGCCTCGCCGGCGTGGATGGTGAAGTGGTTGTTCTCGCGCTTGAGGTACTCGAACGCGTCGAGGTGCCGGGTGGGCGGGTAACCGGCCTCGGCGCCCGCGATGTCGAAGCCGACGACACCCAGGTCCCGGTAGCGGTTGGCCAGTTCGGCGATCTCCAGGGCGCGGGCCGCGTGCCGCATGGCGGTGAGCAGGGCACCGACGCGGATGCGCTGGCCGTTCTCCCGCGCACGCCGCTCGCCTTCCCGGAAGCCCTCGTTGACGGCCTCGACGACCTCTTCGAGGGCCAGGCCCTTTTCGAGGTGCTGCTCGGGGGCGTACCGCACCTCGGCGTAGACGACGCCGTCCTCGGCGAGGTCCTCGGCGCACTCGGCGGCGACCCGGACGAGGGCGTCGCGGGTCTGCATGACGCCGACGGTGTGGGAGAAGGTCTCCAAGTACCGTTCCAGGGAACCGGAGTCGGCGGCTTCACGGAACCAGACGCCGAGCTTGTCCGGGTCGTTGTCGGGGAGCTGGGAGTAGCCCGTCTCGCGGGCCAGGTCGACGATCGTGCCGGGGCGCAGCCCGCCGTCGAGGTGGTCGTGCAGCAGAACCTTGGGCGCCCGGCGGATCTGGTCCGAGCTCGGGGAGGCCCCCGTCCGGTCAGTCTGGCTCGTCATTCACGCACTCTAACGCCTACGCGCGTAGATCGCCTGTTGTACGAATCCGTCGATACGTAATGGTGACCGCCCCGCCCGATGTCGTACACCCACGCTTCTGACACTGTTCTGTCATGGCACAGCAAGCGACGCCGGTTCGCAGGGCCCGACTGGGCAGGACACTCGGCCCGGAGCCGGCGGCGGTGAGCGGGGTGGTGCTGCTGCTCCCCGGCGGCGACGAGACCTCCACGCGTAAGCCGTCCGCTCTGGGGACGTCGGCCATCCGGGCGTTGGGACGTCGGCTGGCCCGGGCGGGCAGCGAGGAGGGCCTGGCCACGCATGTCGTGCACTACCGGTATCGCGGGTGGAACGGCAGTGAGGCGCATCTGGCGCACGATGCGTCATGGGCCGCGGACGAGGTCGTACGACGCTATGGAGACGTTCCCGTGTGTCTGGTCGGCGTCGACATGGGCGGACGGGCGGCGCTGCGCGCCGGTGGGCACGAGGCCGTCAACTCCGTGGTCGCCATTGCCCCTTGGCTGCCGGAGGAGGATGTGGCCGCACCGCCCGAACCGGTGAAGCAGCTTGTGGGGCGGCGGGTGCTGGTGGTGCACGGGACCAATGACGAGCGTACGGATCCGGAGTTGTCGTTTCGGCTGGCCACTCGGGCGAAGAAGGCGAACCGGGAGGTGTGCCGGTTCGAAGTGCACTCCGATGGACACGGATTGCACCAGCACCGTGGTGAAGTCATCGCTCTTGCCGAGGACTTCGTGATGGGGGCGTTGTTCGGGCGCGCGTTGTCCCGGCCTGTCGAGGATGCGTTGGCGGCTCCGCCGCCTTTGGGGTTGCGGATGCCGCTTGCCTCCGGCTTCGGGCGTCGACGGTAGGTCCGGGGGCTTTGGGTTGGGTTCGGGCTGCGGGTGGGTGGGGGCTTGTCGCGCCCACGCGGCGGAGCCGCACATCGATACAGCCTCGCGCCCCTGGGGACGCGCCCCTAGGTAGGCAGCAGGTTCCCCCTTCTCGAGAGCAGGAACTTCTTGAAGGCGGCCACCGGGGGTGTGTCCGGGTGGCCGTCCAGCCAGGCCACGCCGATCTCGCGTGCCGCCTTTGGGGCCGTGACCGTCAGCTCCACAACTCCCGGGCGGGGGAAGGCGGGTGGGGGAAGGAGCGCGACCCCCAGCCCTGCCGCCACCAGGCCCCGCAACGTCTCCGCCTCCTCTCCCTCGAAGGCGATGCGGGGTTTGAAGCCGGCCTCCTTGCAGAGGTCGTCGGTGATGCGGCGGAGGCCGTAGCCGGGTTCGAGGGTGACGAAGGCTTCGTCGGCGGCCTCGGCCAGGCGGATGCGGCGGCGGGTGGCGAGGGGGTGGTCGGTGGGGACGACCAGGCGGAGTTTCTGTTCGTCGAGGCGGCGGGCCACGAGGTCGGGGGCGTCCGGGACCGGGGAGGTGAGGCAGAGGTCGAGCTCGCCTGCGCGGAGCTTCTCCAGCATCGCCTCGCCGTAGTTCTGGACGAGGCTGAAGCGGACGCGGGGGTGGTCGACGCGGAAGGCCTGGATGAGGCCCGGGACCGTCTCCGCGCCCATGGTGTGCAGGAAGCCGAAGGCGACCTTGCCGGTGGCGGGGTCGGCGTCGGCGCGGACCTCGTCGGCGGCACGCTCGATCTCGGCGAGGGCGCGTTCCACGGAGCCGAGGAAGGTGCGTCCGGCGGGAGTGAGGGAGACGGTGCGGCCGATGCGGGCGAACAGGTCGACGCCGAGATCCTGTTCGAGGCGGACCATGGCGCGGGACAGGGTGGACTGCGGGACGTCCATCTCCTGCGCGGCACGGGTGACGTGCTCGGTGCGGGCGACACCGGCGAAGTAGGCGAGCCGCGGGGCCAGCAACATCACCATGTCTTCTGTGTCACTGGATGGTGACAGGCGAGGCTGTGAGCTGTGTTGATGCACCATGGGAACGATTATGGCGAATCCATGCATTGGACGGATGACCAGGGGCGTACGTAGTTTCGTGGCATGTCTCCCGCCAGTACCGGGGCGTCCACGATCGTGGGCGCCGCATCGTCTGTTCCTGCCTCCGACTCCCGTATGGCCCCGGGCGGGCCCGGCTACCGCCGGATGAGCTTCGCCCTCTTCCTCGCCGGTGTCGCGACCTTCGCGCTCCTGTACTCCACGCAGGCCCTTCTCCCGCTGATCTCCGGCGAGTTCGGGGTGGCGGCGAGCGAGGCGAGCTGGACGGTGGCGGCGGCGACCGGTGGACTGGCGCTCTTCGTGCTGCCGATGAGCGCCCTGTCGGAGCGCTTCGGCCGCCGTACGGTGATGACGGCCTCGCTGGCGGTCGCGGTGACGGTCGGCCTGCTGGTCCCCTTCGCTCCGTCGCTGCCGGCCCTGGTCGCGCTGCGGGCGGTGCAGGGTGCGGCGCTGGCGGGTCTTCCCGCCTCCGCGACGGCGTATCTGGCGGAGGAGGTCCGCCCGAAGGCCCTGGTCACGGCGATCGGTCTGTTCGTCGCGGGCAACAGCGTCGGCGGGATGAGCGGCCGGGTCATCACCGGGTGGGTCGCGCAGGAGTGGGGCTGGCGGGTCGCCGTCGCGGTGATCGGCGTGCTCGCGGTGGCGTGCGCGGTGGCCTTCCGGCTGCTGCTGCCGGCTCCGCGTCACTTCAGGACGGGCTCGCTGCGGCCGCGGGTGCTGCTCCACACGGTCCGCGAGCACCTCGCGAACCCGCTGCTGTGCCGGCTGTACGCCATCGGCGCCCTGTTCATGACGGTCTTCGGCGGCGTCTACACGGTCATCGGCTACCGGCTGACCGAGGCCCCCTTCGGGCTCCCCCAGGGCATCATCGGCTCGATCTTCCTGGTCTACCTCGTGGGCACGGTGTCGGCGTCCACCGCCGGGCGCCTGGTGGGCCGCCTCGGCCGCCGGGGCGCGCTGTACGCGGCGGGCGGTACGACGGCGACGGGCCTGGTGTTGTCCCTGGCGGACTCGCTCCCCTTGGTCCTGCTGGGCCTGGTCCTCATCACCGGCGGGTTCTTCGCGGGGCACGCGGTGGCGTCCTCGGCGGTCAGCAAGACGGCGACGACGGGGCGGGCGCAGGCCTCGGCGCTGTACCAGTCCGCGTACTACGTCGGGTCGAGCGCGGGCAGCACGGTGGGGGCGGTCGCGTTCCACGCGGGTGGTTGGGGCGGGACGGTGAGCGTCGGCCTGCTGGCGGTGCTGGGCGTCGTGACGATCACCGTCTTCGGGACGCGTGCGGCACGGGTCGCGGCGCGGCGGAACCCTGTGCCGGTCCACTGACGTCTTCTTCGCCCCCGCCGCCCCTACCCGTCCCATCCTTCTGGGGCTCCGCCCCAGACCCCGCTCCTCAAACGCCGGAGAGGCTGAGTTCTTTCAGCCCGTCCGGCGTTTGAGGACGAGGCCCCTTCAGGGCCGAAGCGGGGGTCTGGGGGCGCAGCCCCCAGGGACGGGACGGGTAGGGGCGGCGGGGAGTGCCCTGCGCTAGCTTCGAACGTGCTGGGCGCAAAGACGCGTGCGGACAGGAACGGCCACAGGGGTGGGTGGACGATGACCGACGGTACGGCTACGACGACAGACCTCGACGTCAGGCTGGAGAAACACCGGACCGAGCTGACGGGGTACTGCTACCGCATGCTCGGCTCCTCGTTCGAGGCCGAGGACGCGGTGCAGGACACGATGGTCCGCGCCTGGCGAAGCTACGAGAAGTTCGAGGGACGGTCGAGCCTCCGTTCCTGGCTGTACCGCATCGCGACGAACGTCTGCCTGGACATGCTCACGGCGGGCAACAAGCGCGCCCGGCCCGTGGACCTCTCCGAGTCCACCCCGCTCGCCCAGGCCGCCCTCTCCCCTCGCCCGGACCACACCTGGCTGGAGCCGATGCCGGACGCCCGCATCCTGCCGACCGTCGAGGACCCGGCGGAGGCGGCCGTCGCCAAGGAGTCCGTGCGGCTCGCCTTCATGGCCGCCCTGCAGCAACTGCCGCCCAAGCAGCGGGCGGTGCTGATCCTGCGCGAGGTGCTGGCCTGGCGGGCCAGCGAGGTCGCCGAACTGCTCGACACCTCGGTCGCGTCGGTCAACAGCGCGCTGCAGCGGGCCCGGGCGACGCTCGCCGAGCGCGAGAAGGACAAGGCGGCGGGAGCGGCCGTGTCCGACCCGCTGGACGAGGAGCAGCAGAAGCTCCTGGACCGCTATGTCGCGGCCTTCGAGGGGTACGACATGACCGCGCTGACGGCCCTGCTGCACGAGGACGCCGTCATGTCGATGCCGCCGTTCGACCTGTGGCTGACCGGGCACGAGGACATCACGGGCTTCATGACGACGCTGGGCGCCCCCTGCGAGGGTTCGCGCCTGGTGCCGGTCCAGGTCAACGGACTGCCGGGGTTCGCCCAGTACAAGCCGGACCCCGAGGAGGGCGGCTTCACTCCGTGGGCGGTTCAGATCCTGGAGATCTCAGACGGCCGGCTCACCGGGTTCCACTTCTTCCTCGACACGAAGCGGTGGTTCCCGCTCTTCGGCCTGCCCCTCCATCTCGAAGCGGAGACCGACCAGATCGAGGAGGGCGGGTAGCGCCGGGTCGGGGTCGCGCAGTCTGATCCGGCCCCCGGCCCGCCGGGCCGCGAGCTGCAACCGGGCCAGCAGGTCCACGGCGCCGATGCCGGGCGGCCCGAGACCGGCGACGTCGCACACCAGGACCCCGGCCCCGGTGGCCTCCAGCCGCGCCCGCACGTCGTCACACAGCCCCTGCACCTCTTCCCGGGTGACGGGGCCGACCAGCACGAGTACGGCAGGTGTCATGGCGTCCACGAGCGGTAGACCGGACGGACGGGCGTAACTCATCGGCCAGGCAGGATCACATTGACCTGGGCGCCGCCTTCCCCCGAGGGTTGGCTGTATGCCCCACGGATCAGCACCGCCCTGGATACCGCACGCACTCCTCACCTTTGAGGAGGCTCCGTGCAAGGAGTGCTGACCGGGTTCGCGGTCATCGCCGTCGTCATCGGCGTCGGCTATGTCATCGGCCTCCGCGGTCACCTCGGCGAGCACGGCCGCGAGGTGCTGACCAAGCTCGCCTTCCACGTCGCGTCCCCGGCCCTGCTGTTCACGACGCTCGCCCGGGCCGACCTGTCGGTGATCTTCTCCAGCCGCCTGCTCGTGACCGCGCTGAGCACTGCAGCGGCGGCGGGCGTCTTCGTCGCTGTGGGTGCCGTACGCGGCTGGGGCGTGGGCCGTACGACGATCGGCGCGCTGTGCTCCAGTTACGTCAACTCCGGCAACCTCGGCATCCCGATCGCCGTGTACGTGCTGGGCGACGCCTCGCTGGTGGCACCGGTGCTGCTGTTCCAGCTCCTCCTGCTCACTCCGATCGCGCTGACGATCCTCGACCTGTCGGGCCGGGACGGGAAGCTCCCGCTGTGGCAGCGGCTGCTCACGCCGCTGCGCAACCCGATCGCGCTGGGCTCACTGGCCGGCGTCGCGGTCTCGGGGTCCGGTGTCCACGTGCCGTCCGCCGTCATGGACCCCGTGACCCTGATCGGCAACATGTCCGTCCCCGCGGTCCTGCTCGCCTTCGGCATCTCCCTGTGCGGCAGCACGATGCCGGGCCGGGGCGCGGACCGCCAACTGGTCCTGCTCTCCGTCGCGTTGAAGTCGGTGGGCCAGCCCGCGGTCGCCTGGGCCCTGGCGGCGGGGGTCTTCGGCCTGCACGGGGCCCCGCTCCTCGACGTGGTGGTGACGTCGGCGCTGCCGGCCGCGCAGAACCTGTACACGTACGCGTCGAGTTATGGGGTGGGCGAGCGGCTGGCCCGGGACTCGATCCTGGTGTCGACGGTGTTGGCGGTACCGGTGCTGGTGGTGGTCGCGGCGCTGCTCGGCTAGGCGCTGAGCGGGGGGGCACGGGTTGAACCTGCGGGCTGGTGGGGGCTGGTCGCGCAGTTCCCCGCGCCCCCTAGGGCACTGTCGTACCCCGCCCGACTTCGCCAAGACCGCTCAGGCTCAGGCCCAACCCCCGCCCTCGCCCCCGCCCTCGCCCTCGCCCTCGCCCTCGCCAAGCAGAAAGGGCCGGACCCCGAAAGGTCCGGCCCTCACTCACCCGCCTCAGGCGATCCGCTCCAGCACCACCGGCGACGCGGTGAAGTCGGTGCCCGCCGCTGCGATGTCGTAGGACCCCTCCACCGCCTGCAGCGCGTACTCGAAGCGGTCCGGGGTGTCCGTGTGGAGGGTCAGCAGGGGCTGGCCCTCGGTCACCGTGTCGCCCGGCTTGGCGTGCATCTCGACGCCGGCGCCCGCCTGCACCGGGTCCTCCTTGCGGGCGCGGCCGGCGCCCAGGCGCCAGGCGGCGATGCCGATGTCGTAGGCGTCGAGGCGGGTCAGGACGCCCGAGGCGCCCGCCTTCACCACGTGCTGCTCACGGGCCACCGGCAGCTCGGCGTCCGGGTCGCCGCCCTGGGCCGCGATCATCCGGCGCCAGACGTCCATCGCCGAGCCGTCGGCCAGGGCCTTGGCCGGGTCGGCGTCCTTCACGCCGGCCGCGTCGAGCATCTCGCGGGCCAGGGCGATGGTCAGCTCCACCACATCGGAAGGGCCGCCGCCGGCCAGTACCTCGACCGACTCACGGACCTCCAGGGCGTTGCCCGCCGTCAGGCCCAGCGGGGTCGACATGTCCGTCAGGAGCGCGACCGTCTTCACGCCGTGGTCGGTGCCGAGGCCCACCATCGTGGACGCCAACTCCCGTGCGTCCTCGATGGTCTTCATGAAGGCGCCCGTGCCGACCTTCACGTCCAGGACCAGGGAGCCGGTGCCCTCCGCGATCTTCTTCGACATGATCGACGAGGCGATCAGGGGGATCGCCTCGACCGTGCCGGTCACGTCCCGGAGCGCGTACAGCTTCTTGTCCGCGGGGGCCAGGCCGTCGCCCGCCGCGCAGATCACCGCGCCCGTGGTGTCGAGGACGTGCAGCATCTCCTCGTTGGAGAGCAGCGCGCGCCAGCCCGGGATCGACTCCAGCTTGTCCAGCGTGCCGCCGGTGTGGCCGAGGCCCCGGCCGGACAGCTGGGGAACAGCGGCACCGCAGGCCGCGACCAGCGGGGCCAGCGGGAGGGTGATCTTGTCACCGACGCCACCCGTGGAGTGCTTGTCCGCGGTCGGGCGGGACAGCGAGGAGAACTCCATGCGCTCGCCGGAGGCGATCATCGCGGCCGTCCAGCGGGCGATCTCACTGCGGTTCATGCCGTTGAGCAGGATGGCCATGTTCAGGGCGGCCATCTGGTAGTCGGCGACCTCCCCACGCGTGTACGCGTCGATGACCCAGTCGATCTGCTCGTCGCTGAGCTCACCGCGGTCCCGCTTGGTGCGGATGACGGAGATGGCGTCCATGCCCATGGCTTTCCTTCCGGACGTTCAAAGAAATCGCACGGCCCCCCTGAGTCTCTGGTACGAGCAACTCAGAGGGGCCGCACGGGAGTTACTTGGTGAGATGCCCCGGCCCGAAGGCCTGCGGCAGCATCTCCGACAGCGGCAGGATCCCCGCCGGGGTCTCCAGGAGCAGACCCGGGCCGCCGAACTCGTACAGCAGCTGCCGGCAGCGGCCGCACGGGACGAGGATCTCGCCCCTGCCGTCGACGCAGGTGAAGTGCGTCAGCCGGCCGCCGCCGGTGTTCTGCAGCTCCGAGACCAGTCCGCACTCGGCGCACAGGCCGATTCCGTACGAGGCGTTCTCGACGTTGCAGCCGGAGACCGTACGGCCGTCGTCGACCAGGGCCGCCACGCCGACCGGGTAGCCGGAGTACGGGGCGTACGCCCGGGACATGGCGTCCCGGGCCACCGACCGCAGCTTCTCCCAGTCGACCGCGGAGACCGCGGAGACCTCAGAGACCCCGGAACCGGACTCGGGCGAGGTCACTTCCCTTGTCCCTTCCGATACGGCATACCGTCCGCCTTCGGCATCCGCAGTCGCTGCGCGGAGAGCGAGAGCACCAGCAGGGTGATGACGTACGGCGTGGCGGTGACGACCTGGTTCGGGACCTCGTTCGTGGTGGCGTACCACACGAACATCAGGGCCGAGATGGCGGCGGTGACGGCGGCGGGGACGTACTTCTTCTTCCACGCCAGGTAGAGCACGCCGACGAGCAGCAGGATCGCGAGCAGCAGGATCAGCGCGTGGACGTTGGTCACGCCACCGCGCAGCTTGAGGCTGTCGGTGTAGCCGAACAGGCCCGCGCCGAGGGCGAGTCCGCCCGGCATCCAGTTGCCGAAGATCATCGCGGCGAGGCCGATGTAGCCGCGGCCTGCCGTCTGGCCGTCGAGGTACACGTTGGACGCCACGATCGACAGGAAGGCGCCGCCGAGGCCGGCGAAGCCGCCGGAGATGATCACGGCGAGGTACTTGTACTTGATGACGTTGACGCCGAGGGACTCGGCCGCGATCGGGTTCTCACCGCAGGACCGCAGGCGCAGGCCGAAGGACGTGCGCCACAGCACGTACCAGGTGGCGGGTACGAGGGCCACCGCGATGACGGTGAGCGGCGACAGGTCGGTGATCAGACCGCCGACCAGGCCGGCGATGTCGGAGATCAGGAACCAGTGCTTGTCGTTGAGGGTCTCCAGCCAGCTGGACAGGCCCGGAACGTCGAAGGTGCCGAGCGACTCGATCGGCGGGGACTGCTTGGAGGAGCCCTGCGGGGCCTCCTCGAAGGTGAACTTCGACAGGTAGCGGGTGGTGCCCAGCGCCAGGATGTTCAGGGCCACACCGGAGACGATGTGGTTGACGTTGAAGGTCACGGTGGCGATGGCGTGCAGGACGGCGCCGAGCGCGCCGCCGACGATGCCGACGAGGACGCCGGTCCAGGGGCCCCACTGATAGCCGGCCCAGGCGCCGAACCAGGTGCCGAGGATCATCATGCCCTCGAGGCCGATGTTGACGACGCCTGCGCGCTCGGCCCACAGACCGCCGAGGCCCGCGAGGCCGATCGGCACGGCGGAGCGCAGTGCGGTCGACATCTGGCCGGTCGAGGTGATGCCGTCCGCACCGGTGATCAGACGGACGACGGACGTCAGGATCAGCACGCCCGAGATGATCAGCAGGAGGACGGGGAGCGAGATCCGGCGGCTGCCCTTGCCGGGCTGCTTCGCGAGCGCCTTGGCGATGGTCGCGGTGCTCATCAGACCGCCACCTCCTTCTTGGTGTTCTGGGCGGCGGCCGCGGCCAGTTCCTCACCGACGCGCTTCTGCTGGCGGCGCAGACCCCAGGAGCGGACGACCTCGTAGGAGATGACGACCGCGAACACGATCAGGCCCTGCATGATCGTCGCGATCTCCTTCTCGTACGGCGTCGGGATCGCGTAGTCGAGAGCGGGGGACGCCTTGTCGAGGAAGGCCCACAGCAGGGCGGCGAGTGCGATGCCGCCGGGGTTGTTGCGGCCGAGCAGGGCGATGCCGATGGCGGTGAAGCCGAGTCCGGCCGGGAAGCTGAGGCTGTAGGTGTGGGCGTCGCCCAGGAGCAGCGGGAGGCCGGAGATGCCGGCGACCCCGCCGGAGATGAGCATCGCGGTGAGGACCATGCGCTTGGCGTTGACGCCGGAGGCCGCGGCGGCGGTCTCGGACTCGCCGGTGGCGCGCAGGTCGAAGCCGAAGCGGGTGCGGTTGAGGACGACCCAGTAGGCGATGCCGACGGCGACGGCGAGGAAGACCAGGCCGTAGATCTCGCCGACGTCGGCGCCCAGGTCGATGCCGGGGACCCAGCCGGACTCCTTCATCACGCCGGTCGTGACGTTGTCGCCGACCAGCACACCGAAGTTGTCGCGGAGGCTGAGGTAGCCGATGACGCTGGTGGCGATCGCGTTCAGCATGATCGTCGAGACGACCTCGCTGACACCCCGGGTGACCTTCAGGACGCCCGCGACGCCGGCCCACATGGCGCCGGTGAGGGCACCGACGAGCAGCAGCAGCGGGATCTGGAGGAAGGACGGCAGCGCCACGTGCGCGCCGACCACGGCGGTCATGAAGGCGCCCAGGCGGTACTGGCCGTCGACGCCGATGTTGAAGAGGTTCATACGGAAGCCGAGGGCGACCGCGAGCGCGGCGATGTAGTACATCGACGCCTGGTTGATGATCAGTACCTGCACGTCGGAGAACCCGGCCTGCTCGATCATCAGGCTGTACGGCTCGATCGGGTTCTTGCCGGAGGCGATCAGCACGACCGAGGTCAGCAGGATCGCCGCGACGAGCGCCATGACCGGTCCGGCCACGGCGAGGAGCACGCGCTCCTTGTCGAACTTCTTCATCGGGCCTCGTCCTCCGGGGCGGCTTCTGCGCCTTCTACATCGCCGTCTTCTACGTGCTCCAGGTGACCGGACGCGGCACCGGTCATGGCCGAGCCCAGTTCCTCGGGAGTGATGGTGGCGGGGTCCGCGTCGGCGACCAGCCTGCCGTCGTAGATCACCCGCAGGGTGTCCGACAGGCCGATCAGCTCGTCCAGGTCCGCGGAGATCAGCAGGACGGCCAGACCCTCGCGGCGGGCCTCGCGGATCCGGTCCCAGATCTGCGCCTGCGCGCCGACGTCCACACCGCGGGTGGGGTGGGCGGCGATCAGGAACTTCGGGTTGTGGCTCATCTCGCGGCCGACGATCAGCTTCTGCTGGTTGCCGCCGGAGAGGGAGGCCGCGGTGACGTCGATGCCGGGGGTGCGGACGTCGTACTGCTCGACGATCCGGCGCGTGTCCTCCTGGGCGCCCTTCGGGTTCAGCCAGAAGCCCTTGGCGTTGGGCGTCTCGGTGACGTGGCCGAGGATGCGGTTCTCCCAGAGGGGGGCCTCCAGGAGCAGGCCCTGGCGGTGGCGGTCCTCGGGGATGTAGCCGACGCCGGACTCGCGGCGCCTGCGGGTGGGCCAGGGGGTGATGTCCTCGCCGAGGAAGGCGATCGTGCCGGAGTCGGCGTTCTTGGTGCCGATCAGGGCGTCGATGAGTTCGGTCTGGCCGTTGCCCTCGACGCCGGCGATGCCCATGACCTCGCCGGCGTGGATGGTGAAGGTGACGTCGTCGAGGACCTTCTTGACCTCGGCGCGGTTCACCTCGTCCATGAGCAGACCGGCGGACGACTCACCGAGCGACACCGCGCCCGAGGAGTAGACGGTGAGGCCCGCGACGCCGATGACGGGCTTGTCGGTGACCGTCGACTCGGCGGTCTCCGGGGTGGGCAGCTCGCTGCCGACCATCATCTCGGCGAGCTGGCGCGGCGTGGTCTCGGCGGGGACGGCGGTGCCGACCGTCGTGCCGCGGCGAATCACGGTGATCTCGTCGGCCACCGACAGGACCTCGCCGAGCTTGTGCGAGATGAAGATGACCGAGAGGCCCTCGGACTTGAGCTCGCGCAGGTTGGCGAAGAGCGCGTCGACCTCCTGCGGGACGAGGACGGCGGTCGGCTCGTCGAGGATCAGGATGCGGGCGCCGCGGTAGAGGACCTTGAGGATCTCCACGCGCTGGCGGTCGGCGACGCCGAGGTCCTCGACCAGGGCGTCGGGGCGGACGCCGAGGCCGTAGCGGTCGGAGATCTCCTTGATCTTCCTGCGGGCGCCGCCGCCGATGCCGTACAGCTTCTCGCTGCCCAGCACCACGTTCTCCAGGACCGTGAGGTTGTCGGCGAGCATGAAGTGCTGGTGGACCATGCCGATGCCGCGGACGATGGCGTCGGCGGGGCTGGAGAAGGTCACCTTGTCGCCGTCGACCGCGATGGTGCCCTCGTCCGGCTTCTGCATGCCGTAGAGGATCTTCATCAGGGTCGACTTGCCGGCGCCGTTCTCACCGACGAGGGCGTGCACGGTGCCCTTTCGGACAGACAGGTGGATGTCGTGGTTGGCGACGACACCCGGGAACCGCTTGGTGATCCCCGCCAGCTCGACCGCGATCGTCGACTGATCGGTGAGCGGAGGGCTGCTGGTCGCGTCGATGGCGCACTCTCCTTGGGAAAGGGGCCACTCTACGCGCGTAGCGCCCCTGCTTTAAATAGTGCCCGGACCTGATCGGTTCTTTTCGAGAGCCGATCTGTTCCGAGCATTGTGCCGCTCGAACGGGGCGTGAGAAGCCATCCTCCTCACACCCCGTTCCGTGGCCGTAACGCTGCCATTACAGGGCCTTTTTGGCCAAGCCCCGTACCGGCTTCGTGACCGGAAGGTCAGGAGGTCTTCACCGTGATGGAGCCGTCCTTGATGCCTTCCTCGGCCTTCTTGATCGCGTCCTGGATCGCGGTGTTGTCCGCGAAGGTCGGGTTGGAGTTCGACAGGCTCACGCCGCCGTTGTCCAGGCTGCCGCGGATCTCACCGGTCTCCGGCTTGCCGTCCTTGACGGACTTGGCCAGCTCGTAGACAGCGCCCTCGACGTTCTTCATGGCCGAGGTGAGGATCGAGTCCTTGTACGCGGCCAGCGCGGTCTGCTTGTACTGGTCCGAGTCGACGCCGATCGCCCAGATCTTGTGCGCGGCGGCGGCCTTGATGACGCCCTGGCCGGAGAGACCGGCGGCCGCGTAGACCACGTCGGCGCCGTCGTCGATCTGACCCTCGGCCGCGCTCTCGCCCTTGTCCGGGCTGGAGAAGCCACCCTCGGCGGCGGTCTCGGTCAGGTACTGCGACTGGACCTTGACGCCCTTCTTGGTGTCCTCGACGCCCTGCTTGAAGCCGGCCTCGAACTTGTGGATGAGCGGGACGTCCACGCCGCCGACGAAGCCGACGGTGTTGGTCTTGGTGGCCTTGGCGGCGGCGACGCCGGCGAGGTAGGAGGCCTGCTCCTCGTGGAAGACGAGGTTGGCGACGTTCTTCTCCGTGAAGGAGTTGTCGTCGACGATGCCGAAGGTGGTGTCCGGGTACTTGGAGGCGACCTCCTTGACGGCCGGCGCGTACGCGAAGCCGACGCCGATCACCGGGTTGTAGCCCTGCTTGGCGAGGGTCTCCAGACGCTGGGTCTTGTCCGCGTCGGACTCGCCGTCCTGCGGCTCGACGGCGGTGGACTTGTAGCCGAACTCCTTGTCGGCCTTGTCCAGGCCGGCGGTCGCGGCGTCGTTGAAGGACTGGTCACCCTTGCCACCGACGTCGTACGCCAGGGCGAGGCCAAGGTTCTTGTCGCTGTCACTGCTGCTGGACTCGCTGGACGAGCTGCCGCAGGCGGACACGGTCAGTGCAAGGGCTGCGGCAGCAACGCCTGCAACCGTGAAACGGGACACCCGGCGCATGGAACGAGACTCCTTTGTGCAAGCGCCCAAACCAGGCGCTGGTTCCGCCGCAGCGTAACGCGCGTAGACCAGACGGAAAACCCCAACTGTCCGGTCCGTTATCGAGCTGTGGCCACAGTTGTAGGCACAGAGTACGGACAGCAGTACGCCCCTTGCAGGAGGCAAGGGGCGTACAGCTGCAACGATGCCCTGGTGGGCGTATGAAAGGCGGAATTCAGGCGTCCGTCGTTGTTACGTGGTCTTGACCCCGACTACAAGATCTTGACCGTGACGACTACGAGGTCTTGACCGTGACCTTGCCGTCGATGATCTCCTGCTTGGCCGCGTCGACCGCCGCGACGACGTCCGTCATCGCCTTGTACTTCGGGTTGGAGTCGGCGAAACCGACACCGCCGGTCTTCAGGGTGCCGCGCTGGACACCGCTGAGCGGCTTGCCCTCGTAGACGGACTTGGCGAGGTCGTAGACCGCGCCGCCGACGTTCTTGAGCGCCGAGCCGAGGATGTAGTCCTTGTACTTGGCCAGCGCGCTCTGGCTGTACTGGTCGGAGTCGACGCCGATGGCCCACACCTTCTTGGCGGCGGCCTCGGAGATCACGCCCTGACCGGACAGGCCGGCCGCGTGGTAGATGACGTCGGCGCCCTTCTCGATCTGGCCGCTGGCCGCCTCCTTGCCCTTGTCCGGGCTGGAGAAGCCGCCCTCCTGGGGCGTCTCGGTCAGGTACTGCGACTCGATGGTGATGCTCGGGTCGACGGACTTGACGCCCTGCTCGAAGCCCGCACCGAACTTGTGGATGAGCGGGATGTCCACACCGCCGATGAAGCCGACGTGCTTCTTCTTGGTGGCCTTGGCGGCGGCGACGCCGGCGAGGTAGGAGGCCTGCTCCTCGCTGAAGACCATGTCGGCGACGTTGGTCGCCTTGACCGTCTCGTCGTCGATGATGCCGAAGGTGACGTTGGGGTACTTGGTGGCGACCTCCTTGACGGCGGTCGCGTAGATGTAGCCGACACCGATCACCGGGTTGTAGCCGGCCTTGGCCAGCTGCTCCAGGCGCTGCACCTTGTCGGCGTCGGACTCGCCGTCCTGCGGCTCGATGTCCGTGCCGCCGAACCCGAACTCCTTGTCGGCCTTCTCGAAGCCGGCGTAGGCGGCGTCGTTGAACGACTGGTCGCCCTTGCCGCCGATGTCGTACGCCAGGCCGATCCCCTTGCCCGAGTACTTGCCGGACGCCGACGACGACGCGTCGTCGCTGCCCGCGTCCTTGCTGGAGCCGCCGCAGCCGACGGCCGTGAGTGCGATGACCGCGACGGCCACCACAGCTTGGGAGAACCTCGTCCTCCTGGATATCTGACGCACAGCAAGCACCCCTTCGTCCCCACGGATCCGTCGCCGGTCCGCTCTTCCCCAAGTCGCCGCCGAGGGCAGCGATTTCGGCGCACAGTAACGCGCGTAGAAGGGTTGGGGAACGGGGTAACTCATGGCCGTTATCGATTCGTGCCGACACCGGGTTACGACCGTGCGCAACCGGTTACGTCCGGGTGACACAAGGGGACGAAGGGGCGCCAAACGGGGCGCCCCTTCACGAGTTCTTTTCGCTACGGCCTCAGAGCCTGTGTCACATCCCCGGCCGGATCAGCGCACGTCGTCTGGTGCGTGCGATCGCAAGGCGCCGGAGCGCCCTCGTGGCGGGCGTTTCGGCAACGCCGCGAGCGTGCGTGCCAGGCGGCGGGCGCCCGGCCGGGGATGTGACTCAGGCTCTCAGGAGACGGCGTCGATGAACGCGGCCGCCGTGAACAGTTCCACGCCGACCGTGATGGCCGATTCGTCGGCGTCGAAGTCGCCCTGGTGGAGGTCGCGCCCACCGCGTTCGCCGGGGGTGCGGACGCCGAGGCGGGCCATGGCGCCGGGCACGTGCTCCAGGTACCAGGAGAAGTCCTCGCCGCCGAGGCTCTGCTCGGTGCCCTCGACGGAGTCGGTCCCGCGGCGGGCGATCATCGCCTCGCGCACCAGCTCGGTGACGACCGGGTCGTTGACGACGGGCGGGACACCGCGCACGTAGGTGATCTCCGACTTGGCCCGGTGCAGATTGGCGACCTCGTCGATCGCGGCGACGACGATGTCGGGCGCCTGCCGCCACGCCTCGATGTCGAGGCAGCGCACGGTGCCGGAGAGCTCGGCGTGCTGCGGGATGACATTCGGGGCGTGGCCCGACTCGATCCGGCCCCAGGTCACCGCGACCCCGCTGCGGGTGTCGACGCGCCGGGCGACGAGCGCGGGCACGTCGGTGACGACACGGGCGGCGGCCGTCACCAGGTCGGTGGTCAGGTGGGGGCGCGCGGTGTGCCCGCCGGGCCCGTCCAGGGAGATCTCCAGCCGGTCGCAGGCGGAGGTGATGGCGCCCTGCCGCAGGCCGATCTTCCCGGCGTCGACCTTGGGGTCGCAGTGCACGGCGATGATCCGCCCCACCCCGTCGAGCACCCCGCACTCGATGGCGTCGGCGGCGCCGCCGGGCAGCACCTCCTCGGCGGGCTGGAACAGCAGCCGCACGGGCCGCGGCAGCAGGCCCCGGCTGTGGAGGTCGGCCAGCACGAGTCCGGCGCCCAGCACCACGGTGGTGTGTACGTCGTGCCCGCAGGCGTGGGCCCGGTCCGGCACGGTGGAGCGGTACGGGCACTCACTCTTCGTGTCCGGGATGGGCAGGGCGTCGATGTCGGCGCGGAGGGCGAGCATGGGCCGCTCCCCGTCCCAGTCACCGATGTCACAGACGAGGCCGGTCCCGACGGCGAGTACGCGCGGCTTCAGGCCGGCCTTCTCGAGCCGTTCCTTGATCGCCGCGGTGGTGCGGAACTCCTGGTTGCCGAGCTCCGGGTGCATGTGCAAGTCACGCCGGAACGCGACGAGTTCGGCACGCAGCCCCTCGGGCAGCGTGCCGGGAAGCACGGCTTCCCCGGGGAGATCGGCCTCGGGCTCTTGGGACATCAGTTGCGTCACCCTCTGAAGGGTAGGACGCCCGGGTAGCCAACTGACCCTCGATCAACAAAAGTTCAGCCCGTTAGGGGAAGAAAATCTGGCCGCCGGACGCATATGTATCGGTTGGGATGGGTAAACTCACTCAATTTTCGCTCGAGTGGATCTTGAGTTGGATCTTGAGCAGCTCACCCGTCCTCTCCTCCACGGATACCACGCCCCGCACGACCACGTCGGTTCTGTTCATCTGTCGGGATCCCGGAACCGTCACCGCCGGGCGACGGTTCGGTGACCCTGTGTACACGGAGTGCGCGGTGTGGGCACGCTGCCCCTATGACGATCCCTTTGGCGGACGGCCGGCTGGCCTGTGGCTGTGGCGAGGACCAGATCCCCTGGATGCTGGCGAAATTCGGGTTCCTGGGGATGGCGGGGCTGGTCCTGGCGGGCCTGGTCGTGATGATCCTGGCGGGCTGGGTGCTGGCCTCGGCGGTGTCTCTCGTCACATGGTGGCGGCATCCGCCGGTGACGACCGAGGAAACTCCACAAGGCTCTTTGGACGGCTTCACCTGGAGGAGCGAGGAGCCCCGCTAGGGTGCGGTCCGTGACCGCCGAGACCCCTGATTTCATACGGGCCACCCGTACCTCGTACGACACGATCGCCGACGCCTACACCGAGCAGTTCCCGGATCATCTGGCCGACAGCCCCCTGGAGCGCTCCCTGCTCGGTGCCTTCGCCGAGATGGTGAGCGCGAACGCGAACGACGGGGCTCCGGCCCCTGTCGCCGACCTGGGCAGCGGACCCGGATACGTCACCGCGCGCCTGCACGCCCTGGGCCTGCCGGTCTTCGGGGTCGACGTCTCGCCCCGGATGGTGGAGCTGGCCCGCCGGGCCCATCCCGACCTGCGGTTCCACGTGGGGTCGATGACGTCCCTGGACCTGCCGGCCGGGACACTGGGCGGGATCGTGGCCCTCTACTCGATCATCCATGTGCCGGACGAGCACCTGCCGGCGGCGTTCGCGGAGTTCCACCGGGTGCTGGTGCCCGGTGGCCACGTCCTGATCATGTTCCAGTTCGACGAGACCGCGGACCGCATGCACCTGGCCGAGCGCTTCGGGCACGAGATCTCGCTCGACTACTACTGGCGTACGCCGGAGGCCGTGGCCGAGCGCCTCGCCGAGGCGGGGTTCCAGCTCCAGGCCCGGATCCTGCGCGAGCCGCGGGGAGAGGAGAAGATGCCGCGCGGCATCCTTCTCGCCCACAAGGAGCTCCGCTGAGCGCTCCGCTGGTTATGCGGTTCGTTTGCCGCGGGCCGGTGGGGGCTGGTCGCGCCCACGCGGCGGAGCCGCATATCGACACAGCCCCGCGCCCCTGAAGGGGCCCGGTTCCGCAGCCGACTTCACCAGGCCCGCTCAGACCGCGCTCACCGCCGACAACCGGTGCACGTCCCGCGCCGTCCCCGTCACCCCCGACAGGAACCCCTGCGCCCGCGGTGAGGCGTTCTGGGTCAGCCAGGCGGGGTCGATGTCGCAGACCGCGACGCGGACCTCCGTGCCGGAGAGGGCGAGCGGGAGGGTGTGGACGACGGTCGACGGAAAGCTGAGGATCGTACGGCCGATCGGGCCACGGCGGGCGATCAGCTCCAGCGGAAGGTCCGGACGGACGATCTCCAGGCCCGACTCCACGGCCAGCCGGTGGAGCTTTTCGGTGCTCTCCCTGCGGTGGGCGAAGTAGCGGGTGGCGCCGTGCGCCTTGGCGAGGGTCTGGACGGCCTCCAGGTAGCGGTCCGCGTCCACCACGCCGGTCTCCACCAGCGAGGTGCCCACCATGTCGGCGCCCTTGGTGATGCGGGGCGGGCCGAAGCGGGAGCGGGTCCAGGCGAAGGCGTTCGCGGTGACGGTCACGCCGGCCGGGGTCTCCTCCATCGGCATGGAGGAGAAGATCTCCACCCGGCGCTTCTCGCTGGGGGTGAGGCGGCGGCGGGCCGAGGAGGACACCGGGGCGAAGAGCAGGTCCCGCGGGCCCGGGCGGCCGCCCTTGCGGTGCCAGCGGACGAGGCGTTCGCCGCGGGCGAGTTGGGCTACGAACTCCATCGTGGCCGTGCCGTCGTCGACGACGACCAGGTCACGGGCCTTGGTGATGGTCAGCAGGAGCTGTACGTAGCGGGAGAAGGGGTCGCCCAGGACGACCCGGTCCGCCCTGCGAAGCCTCCCGGTCAGGCCGCCGATCGTCTGGAACGGTGCCGCCGGGCCACCCCTGGCCTCCTCCCAGCGGACCGTGTGCCCCTCTTCCCGGGCCAGCTCGGCCATCCGGCGGAGCTGGCCGCGGGTCATGGGGTCGGTCGGGGACAGCACGACGAGGGTGAGCTCCGCGCCGGGCGCATGGGCGTGCGCCCACTCCAGCACGTTCAGGAGCTGTACCGGGCTCTCGACGAACGCGAGAGTGGTGTGGCGGCCGGCGGATCCGGCGCGGCGGCTCATCGACGTAGGACCGTCCCCTGGGTCGTTCTGGCTCAGACCGATACCGGCTCGCCCGCGGCGGCGGCGATCTCCGCCTCGGCGATGACGCCCGTGACGCGGCGCAGCTTCTTCATCGGGCCGAGCTCGGAGTCGTAGACCTTCTTGACGCCGTCACCGAGGGAGGCCTCGATGGTGCGGATGTCGCGGACGAGGCGGGTGAGGCCGCCCGGCTCGACGGAGGCGGCCTGGTCGGAGCCCCACATCGCGCGGTCGAGGGTGATGTGGCGCTCGACGAAGGTGGCGCCGAGGGCGACCGCGGCGAGGGTGGTCTGCAGGCCGGTCTCGTGGCCGGAGTAGCCGATCGGGACGTTCGGGTACTCGGCCTGGAGGGTGTTGATGACGCGGAGGTTGAGCTCCTCGGCCTTCGCCGGGTAGGTCGAAGTGGCGTGGCAGAGCAGGATGTTGTCGCTGCCCAGGACCTCGACCGCGTGGCGGATCTGCTTCGGCGTCGACATGCCGGTGGAGAGGATGACCGTACGGTTCGTGCCGCGCAGGGCGCGCAGCAGCTCGTCGTCGGTCAGGGAGGCGGAGGCCACCTTGTGGGCGGGGACGTCGAACTTCTCCAGGAAGGCGACGGCCTCGGTGTCCCACGGGGAGGCGAACCAGTCGATGTTCTTGCTCTTGGCGTAGTCGTCGATCTGGCGGTACTCGTCCTCACCGAACTCCACGCGGTGGCGGTAGTCGATGTAGGTCATGCGGCCCCAGGGGGTGTCGCGCTCGATGTCCCACTGGTCGCGCGGGGTGCAGATCTCCGGGGTGCGCTTCTGGAACTTCACGGCGTCGCAGCCGGCCTCGGCGGCCGCGTCGATCAGCTTGAAGGCGTTCTCGAGCTCGCCGTTGTGGTTGATGCCGATCTCACCGACGACGTAGACGGGGTGACCCGGGCCGGCGGTCTTCGAACCGAACGTGCGCAGACGGGAGTTGGTGCTCATGACAGCGGGTTTCCTTACTTGGTGAGGGAGTCGAGAGAGGGGCCGAGGATCCAGCTGGCGATCTCTCGGATCGCGCCGTCACCGCCGGGGAGGGTGGTGACCGCACGTGCGGCGCCGCGTACGACGTCGTGGGCGCTCGCGACCGCCACGGGCCAGCCCACGAGGGCGAAGCACGGGAGGTCGTTGACGTCGTTGCCGACGTAGAGCACGCGCTCCGGCGCGATGCCCTGCTCCTCGCACCACTGCTTGAGTGCGAGGTCCTTCCGGTCGATGCCGTGCAGCACGGGAATCTGCAGCTTCCGTGCGCGGGCGGCGACGACCGGGTTCTGCTCCGTGGACAGGATCAGCATCTTCTGGCCCGACTTGCGCAGGGCCGCGATGCCGAGTCCGTCTCCGCGGTGCACGGAGACGAACTCCTTTCCATCGGCGTCGATCAGCACCCGGTCGTCTGTCTGGGTGCCGTCGAAGTCCAGTACGACCGCGTCGATGTCGGCGACGGTCGGCAGCGAACCGCGGCGGTCCGCGTCGAACAGGGGGGCCAGCGCGCGGGCGCGGGCCAGGTCGTGCGGGTCGTCGATCTCCAGCACGCGGGCGGGGTCCGTGCGGACCAGCTCGGTGCGGCCGAAGAAGCGGTGCTGGTGCTTGCGGAAGCCGGGCCCGGCCATCGCGTAGGCGGCGCCGGTCTCCAGGAGGTCCTGGGGGCGGTCCTGGCGGCGGGGGCGGAAGGACTTGTCGTGGTTGACGCCGTAGCCGCCGCCGGTGGCCGCGTCGGCCTCCGCGACGGTGCCCGGGGCGGCGGCTGCGTCGGCCCCCGCGTCGCGCCAGATGAACCCGTGGAAGGGGGCCACGGTCACGGCCGTGTCGGCGCCGTTCTCGACGACCGCGGCGGCCACCCCGTCGATGTCCTCGCGGACGATGAAGGGGCTGGTGCACTGCACGAACACCACCACGTCGACCACCGCTCCGTGCAGGGCCTCGTGGGTGTCCATGGCGTGCAGGACCGCGGCCTCGGAGGTCGCGGTGTCCCCGGCGATGGCGGCGGGCCGCAGCACGACCTCGGCGCCGGCCTCGCGGGCCGCGGCGGCGATGGCCTGGTCGTCGGTGGAGACGACCACATCCGTCACCAGGCGGGTAGCGCGGCACTCGCGCACGGCACGGGCCACCAGGGGCACACCGCCCACGGAGGCGAGGTTCTTCGCGGGCACGCCCTTGGAGCCGCCGCGCGCGGGGATCACCGCGAGCACCCGGCGCACCGAAGCGCCTTGGCCCGCTTGCGGGTTGGACATGGGCTGTACTCCTTGGGCTCCTTGCGGAGGAATCGGGGCGGGCACGGCTTGCGTGCCGGTGGGGGGCGGGGTACCGGGGACCTGCGGCGCGGTGGCCGGGCCGGGGGCGCCTGCGGCTTGTTCGCCGGTCGGGGCCGACAGGCCTACGGCCGCCCGCGCGCCCACCGGCTCGGGCGCAGCCGGTGTCGGGGCGGCGCAGCCGCCCTCAAGGGGCGCGGGGCTGTGTCGATATGCGGCTCCGCCGCGGGGCGCGACCTGCCCGGACAGCGCCGCACCCGCCCGACGACCCGCTTCGGCACTCTCAAAGGCGCTCACAGCTCCCCCATCCGCCGGATCACCGGAGCCACTCGCTGCACCCCGTGCCGGTACGCCCCCCGGGCCGCCCGGCGCACGATCTGCCGGACCGGGCCCGGCTCCTTGTCGGCGGCGGGGGCGCCGGGCAGCGGGCTGCCGTCGGGGCCGAGGTGGTGGCGGGCGAGGAGGCCGGGCAGATAGCCGGGCGCGGTCGCGGGTGTGTAGTACGGGGTCAGCGGGGGCAGCCCGGGCGAGCCGAGCAGCTTGGCGATGCGCTCGCGCGCCCCGTCGAAGGCGGTCGCGTACGAGCCTCCCCCAGAGGGGGGACCCCCAGCCGCCACGCCCTGCCGGGCCACCCACTCCTCGTCCGGCGCCGGCCGGTGCCCGGCGTCGAGCTGGTCCCAGGAGGCGAGGCACCCGGAGCCGACGAAGTGGTGGTTGCCGAGCACTTCGCGCACGCCGAGGTCGGTCAGGACGACCGTCGGGACACTGCGGTGCAGCGACTCCAGGGCGGCCGTCGAGCTGATGGTGACCAGCAGGTCGGTCCGGTCGAGGACCTCTCCCATGTGCCCGTACACGAGGCGGAAGTTGGGCGGCAGGTCGAGCTTCTGCGCCAGCTTCTGGTAGGGCAACTCCTCGATGTGCGTGGTGTGTTCGCCGGGCTTGGAGCGCAGCTTGAGCAGCACCTCGCGCTCCGGGTGCAGCCGTGCGTGCTTGACCAGCCGCTCCAGCAGGTACGTACGGTCCTTGCGGCTGACCGGCACCGAGGGCTGGGCCGCGAAGACCACCGTGTAGGGGTCGTGCTCGCCCTCGTAGGAGGCCCCGCCGAGGAACGGCAGCGCCACCTCCGTGACCCCGGAGCTGTCGGCGCCCACCCCGTCGTAGACCGCCTGGAAACGCTCCGCGTCCTGGCGGGAGTTGGCGAGGACGAGGTCGGCTCCGTGCCGCAGGAGCAGACCGTCGGCGAGCTTCTCGTAGACGACGCCGACATAGCCGGTGACGACGACGGGACGCTTCTCGCGGCCCTCCCACACGCGCTTGAGGCCGTGCAGCATCGCCTGGACGCCGCCGCCGACGAGCGCGAGCACGACGATGTCGTACGACTCCTCGGCCATGGCGCGCAGGAACTCGACGGCCGTGACCTCGCGCAGGGAGTCGGCGTGCACCCCCACCTCCGCCAGCTGGCGCGGAGTGGGTGTGGCCCGGCCGCGCAGCAGGAATCCGTCCAGGGCGGGGCCGACTTGCGCGTCGTCGCGCGGTCCGGCTTCCATGGACGGACCGGTCGAGCCGGGAGCGATCCGGCCCGCGGTCAGGGCACCCCATTTCCAGCGGGTGTCGGAGTCCGCGAGGACGGCGATTCGTAGGGGCTTCGTTGTACTTGGCGGCACAACGAAGACGCTAGGAAGCAATTTCTAGGTGCGGCCGAACCGCGAATCAACGAAAAGTTAACAACAGCCCACCGAGAGCCGAACTGGCCCGTGAAAGAGCTGGAAGTACACGTGGTGCACTATTCCGACACATGGAGTTCACCCCCCGTATGTTCACCGGAAAGTTCTCCAGCCGGGCCCGCTCCTAGTGTTTGTCGGGTGCCAAAGCTTTCCGTGATCGTGCCGTTCTACAACGTCCAGCAATACGCACCCGAGACCCTCAGAAGCCTTCGGCGAAACGCCCGGAGCGACTTCGAGTTCATCCTGGTCGACGATAAGTCGACAGATGAAACCCCGGCCATTCTCGAACGGGCTGCCGAGGAACTTTCGGACATCGCCCAGGTGAGACACATTCGCCATGAGAAGAACGGGGGGCTCGCCACCGCGCGCAACACCGGCCTGGACGCGGCGAGCGGGGAGTACCTGACGTTCCTGGACGGCGACGACTGGCTCGCCCCGGGCTACTTCGCCGAACTGGTCTCCTCCATCGAGGAGTTGGGCTGCGACTTCGTCCGTACCGACCACGTACAGGCGACCGCGCGTGCCCGGACCGTGCACCGGGCCCCGGTCGGGCTGCGCGGCCAGGTGCTGAACCCGCGCGAGGCGATCCTGCCCGCCGACCGCACGACCTCCGTGGACTACGCCTACGCCTGGGCCGGCGCCTACCACCGCCGGCTGCTCGACAAGGGCCTGCTGCACTTCACGGACGGGCTGCGGACGGCCGAGGACCGGCCGTGGATCTGGAAGCTGCACCGCGAGGCGGAGTCGTTCGCCGTGGTGAGCCTGCTGGGCGTGTTCTACCGGCGCGGGGTGGCCTCGTCGCTCACCCAGATCGGCGACGCCCGCCAGCTGGACTTCATCCGCGCCTTCGACCAGGTCGTCGAGGAGACGGCGACCGACCCGGACGCCGACAAGCTGCTGCCCAAGGCGGTGCGCACCTACTGCGCGATCATCGCCCACCACCTCGCCGACGAGTCCAAGTGGGAGCCGGCCGTGGCCAAGCAGCTGCGGGCGATGAGCGCGGCGGCCATAAAGCGCATGCCCCAGGAAGCGCTCGGCGACGTCCTGGACACCATGGACTTCAGCCGCTCCTCCAAGCTGCGGCGGCTGCGGCGCCGCGTCACGACAGCGAAGGCGGCCGCCTGATGACCCTTACCAACCCCCGTACCAGCCCTCGTACGACTCAGATCTTCTGCGCCTCGACGCTGTACGGCGCCGCCACCCTCGCCGCCGCGATCGACTCCGACCTCTTCGCGGAGGCGGAGCGCCGGGTGCTGCTGGTGTTCAACAACTCCGCGACGCCGGAGACGACCCCGGCCATCGACGAGATGCCGGGCTTCGAGCCGCTGCGCGACCACTTCGACGCGGTGCTCTCCTGGAACGAGGCCATCCGCCCCTTCCACCCCGGCGCGTGGACCCCCCGCCCCGACGACATCCCGCTCTTCGAGCGCTACCTGCGGCTGCTGTGGGGCCTGGGCGACGACCGCGTCGAACTCGTCCTCGAGTCCATCCAGGTCACCCCGGCCCTGACCGTGGCCCAGCTGTTCACCGGCGCCCCGGTCGACGTCTACGCCGACGGACTGATGAGCTACGGCCCCACCCGCAACAAGCTGGACCCGCTGGTCGGCACGCGCGTCCGCCGCCTGCTGCACCTGGACCTGGTGCCGGGCCTCACGCCGATGCTGCTGACCGAGTTCGAGGTGCCCGCGCAGGTCGTGCCGACGCCGGCGTTCCTGAAGGTGATGGGCGAACTCACCGTATCCGTACCGGAGTTGCCCGTCCTGCCCGACGAATCGGCGCTCCTGCTCGGCCAGTACCTGTCCGCGCTGAACATCCTCTCCGCCAAGGAGGAGGAGGACCTGCACGTGCGGATGATGCGCGGGGCGGTAGAGCGGGGCCACCGCACGATCGTCTTCAAGCCGCACCCCACCGCGCCCGCCCGCTACAGCCGCGCCCTGGAGACCGAGGCCGAGAAGCTCGGCGTCGATCTCACCGTCCTGGACACACCCGTGCTCGCCGAGGTGCTGTTCGAGCAGGCCCGGCCCGCACTGGTCGTCGGCTGCTTCTCGACGGCACTGTTCACGGCTTCCGTGTTCTACGAGCTCCCGGTCGCCCGCATCGGCACGGAGCCGCTCCTGGAGCGTCTGACGCCCTACCAGAACAGCAACCGCGTCCCGGCCGTCCTGGCCGACGCGGTGCTGCCGGACCTGGAGGGGCGCGAGGGCGAGGACACGATCCCCGCAGACGACCTGAACGGCCTGGTCACCGCGGTCGGGTTCACCATGCAGCCGCAGATGCACCACGCCCTGCGCCCGGCGGCGGAACGCTACCTCTCGAAGCACTTCGCCCCGCGCACCCAGCGCTACTTCAAGCGCAAGCGCCTCACCTCGCTCGGCCTGCCCGGCGGGATCCCGGAACGCCTGGCGTTCCTTCCCCGCAACGCGACGGCACGGCGGGTGGTGCGGCGGGCCAAGGCCCTGAAGAAGGCCGTGAAGCGCTGAGGGAAAAGGTCGCCGTGAAACGCTGACCGAAAGGGTCGCCGTGAAGCGCCGAGCGAACCATAAGTGAACACGGCGGGCCTGGAACATGGCCCTCCAGTGGCCCTCCGGAAAAGGCCAGGTCATACCCTGTGATCTGGCCTTTTCAATGTTTTGCAGAGCCTGGGACAAGCCGTGACCGCGGCCCTACCATCGCCGGATGCGTATCCACCAGCTCGATGAAGCCAACGCCCGCATGCTGGCCCACGCACCATCCGTTCGGCCGGTTGCCACCAGCGACATCATCCGCACCCACCGCAAGAAGCACCCGTACCGGGGCTTCGCCGAGATCGACTCCCCCTATTGCCCGCCCTTCGTCATGTTCTGCGTGAACGACGACGCGGTCGCCCTCGACACCCTGTGGAACGGGCAGTTCGGCTACGAGCCCGGCAGCCTCGCCACCTGGGCCCGCCTTGCCGCGAGGAGCGCGACGATCGCCGACGTCGGTGCGCATGTCGGGTACTTCTCGATGATCGCCGCGCTCGCCAACCCGAAGGCGAGGGTCCACGCGTTCGAGCCGGTGGACCAGATCCACGCCCGGCTGTCGGTGAACGTCCGGTCGAACGGCGTCCAGAACGTGAAGCTCTACCAGGCCGGGGTGTCCGGCAAGGCGGGCTGGGCCGACATCAGCGTCCGCTTCTCGGGGAATCTCCTCTCGACGGGATCGTCGTTGGAGCACGCCGCCGACGACGCCCAGCTGAAGCGCATCCAGCTGCTCCCCCTCGACGAGGTGTTCGCCGACAGCAAGCTGGACCTCATGAAGATCGATGTCGAGGGCCACGAGATGTCGGTCCTGGAGGGGGCCCGGCAGGTCCTGAAGCGAGACCGGCCGACCGTGCTGCTCGAGGCACTGGTGGGCGCACCGCTGGACGGGCTCCTCGCCGAGTTCGACCCTCTCGGCTACGACTCCCACTGGGTCACCGAACACGACGGCTCGCTCGTTCCGTCGTCCGCGCCTCGCCCACGCAAGACGCGCAATCTGTTGTTCGTGCCCCGCGGTTAGAACGCGACGGTGTGCCCCGGATCACCCGGCCGGCGAAGGGGACCGTGGACTGGCCGCTATCCGGCCCCTGTCTTCGAACTCCCACCGTCCGCCCGATCACGGGACGTCAGGACACCTAAATGATTCGGACTTGCCCATGAGTCCCCCGAGTTGGTCACGGGTCATGCCCTTGCGAGTACGCAGAATCTGCGGCCGCCGCCCGACACCAACGGGTCGGCGGCGTACGGGTCCGGATTACCCTCTGGAGACATCACGGCCTTGTACTCCTAGCGCTGTTTCATCACTGCCACGGTACGGGGGAAGCCCGCTCCCGCGTGAGGGCATCGGCAGAGATGGGGGCCATACCCGAGGCGGTAGAAGAACGGCCGGTGGTTGACTGCTCCCCTCCCTGAGGGAAGGGATTCCTGGCTCAGGCCGCCTCCCGGAGCAGCGCTCCGGGAGGTCTTACGCCCTCGACACCAGCCGGGTCCAGACCTGCCCGGAGAAGCATCACGCGCGCGGAGTTCTTGTCCCTGGACGAGACGGCTCCGCATGCGGTGCAGGTGTAGGTGCGTTCCGACAGCGGAAGGGCGTGCTTGGTTCTCGCTCCGCACCGTCCGCAGTCCATCGTGGTGTGGGCGGGATGCACCAGACGCACGTCCCGCCCGTGCTTGCGCCCCATCTCCAGTAGGGCCTTCTTCGTCGCGCCGATTGCGGCGTCCGCCGCCTTGCGCGCCATGCTCGTCTTCGCAAGGAACTTCGGCCTGAAGTCCTCCGCCGCGATCACGTCATGATCCCGCACGACGCGTTAGGCCCACTTACCGGCCGTGTCCTGTCGTTGCCGGGCGATCTTCTGGTAGGTCTTCGCCCGCCACCGTTTCGCTTCTCGGTAACCCTTCGACGCCGCCTGCCCCTTCTTCGGCTTGCGGCGGGCCATCATCCGGTCGTAGCGCGACAGCTTCGCCTTGGCCTTCTTGCCATGCTCGGGGTGGGAAAGGTCGTGGGCGTCCGAGGTAGTGGTCGCGATCTCCGCAACACCCCAGTCGACTCCGAGCGCCTGGCCGGTCGTTGGCAGCGGTTCGAGCAGGGCGGGGACGACGAACGAGGCGTACCAGTCACCGGCAGCATCCCGATGCACACGTACGCTCGTCGGTTCGGCGGGCAGGTCACGGGACCATACGACGGTCAGGACGATCCCACCTGCCAGATGCAGCCGCCCGTCTTTGAGCCGGAAACCGCGCCGCGTGTAGTTCAGACTCGGGTCCGCCTCGTGCTTCTTCTTGTAACCAGGCGTCCCCGCCCGTCGTGCGACGGGGAGGCCCTCCTTGATGTCCTTCAGGGCCTTGGCGCGGGACTTGCCGAAGTCGCGGACGAGTTGCTGCTGCGGCACGCTGGCTCCCTCGGTCAGCCAGGGCGTGATCGCACGCGCCTCGGTCAGCATGCGATCCAGCCGAGCCGGACCGCACTCCTCTCCCTCCGCGTGGGCCTTCTTGGAGCGGGCCACGCACTCGTTCCAGACCCACCGGCCCCGCCCCCACTCCCGTAGGAGCATCGCCCGCGCGGTGGACGACACCCGCAGCCGGTACGTGTACCGGACATGTCCCGCTCCATCCGTGTCCTTCGCCACCGTCGCACCGCCCCCTGACGATCGGTCCCGCCTCACCGGAATTACCCGGCCTCCACCGCTGGACCGTATGTGTGACACCCGCACATCCGTCCCAGAATCCGCCACCACCCCAACCAGTGAAAAATGGAACAGGGGTTCACACCCCTCCTGCTCCGCCGCACCGGTGACACGGGAGTATCTGCATACGGGGAACCGGACACGGCGACCCGCGCCCCGCCGTGGCGCGGCTTCGCCTCCGCGGAGGCGTCGCCGGCCACGACGGTCGCCATCGGTCAGCCGCCCAGGATGACCCGCAAGTCGGCCGCGTTCGCCTCGGTGGCCTTCCACAGTTCCTGCTGGCGGCCGTGCACGTCGGCGACCGTCTTGGCGTGGTCGGCGAGGAGGTCCTTCGAGCGCTCCACCAGGCGGGCGGCGAGGTGGCGGTCGTGGACCGAGACACCCCACTCGGGCCGCTCGATGTCGCGCAGGAAGTACGCCATCTTCGGGTGCGAGATCAGGCTGATGATGGGCGTGCCGACGCCGAACGGGATCATGCCGGCGTGGCCGCGCATGCCGATCACCAGCTTGGTGCGGGCGTACAGGTCGCGGATCTCGTCGTTGTCGAAGTCGTACATCGGGATGACGGGCAGCGAGATGCCGTGCACGCGCCGCAGGTCGAAGGCGATCTTCTCGTCGTCGAGGGAGTGCGCCACGCACTTGACCTCGGCGAGCTCGCCCAAGTCCCGTACCGCCTGAGCCATTTGGGCCAGGAAGTAGTCGTAGTCGTGGCCGAAGCGCAGGCCCGCGCGGTCGTAGGCGGCGTTGATGAGGATGGTGTCGTCGCGCACGACCGGGTCCTGCCAGCCGGCCACCAGCTGGCGCATGACGGTGGTGGGGCAGGGCTGGAAGCGCACCTTGTCGTGCAGGCGGGCCGGGAGCATGCCCCGCACCTTCTCGATCGAACCGTGGTTGCGCAGGCCGAAGAAGGCGGAGCGCTCGACGAGTTGCTGCAGCGAGGAGCGGAAACGTCCCGCCCGGTAGGACTGGCCGTCGAAGGCGTTGAAGCCCACGGCGAAGACCGCGATCGGCACGTCGATGCGGTTGAGGAGCTCGTCCGGGACGTTCCACTGCCAGGCGCTGTTGCCGTTGGGCATGGTGTCCGGGATGAACAGGCCGCCGCCGCCGATGACCAGGCCGCGCCGGGCGTTGACGCGCTCCAGGGCCGCCTCGTCGAACAGGCGGTGGGCGTGCACGGAGTGCCAGCGGCGGTTGGTGGTGTCCGGGTTGAAGGCGAGGCGGACGGTCTCCGGGAGGAGCTTGTCGCCCGCGTTGCCCTGCCGGTCCATGTAGAAGGCGACGTGCGCGAGCTGCTCCTCGGCGGCGCCCTGCTCCTGGGCGGGCAGCCCGGAGGCGCGCTGCGCCCACAGGCGGCTGGAGCGGTGCGTGATGTCGACGGAGAGCCCGGCCGAGGCGTACTTGAGCGCCGCGGTGTTGTCGCCGTGCACCCAGGCCATCTGGGCGAGGCGGGCGTAGGCGGTGGCGGCCCGGTTGGGGGCGGCGGTGGCCAGCAGCAGCTGCGTCTTGGCCTCGTCGTAGCGCGAGACGCTCATCAGGGCGTGGCCGAGGACCTCGTGCGGCCAGGCCGCGTCCAGCGGGATGTCCACGCTGCTGAGGACGTCCACGGCGTCCTGGTAGTCGCCGGTCGAGATGTGCGCGGCGGCGACCTTGCGGGCGGCCTCTACGTCACCGGTGCGCCGGACGTGCGGGGTGCCGTAGTGGACGAGCAGGTCGTGGTGCAGGCCGCCCGAGCTGGCAAGGTAGGCCGCGTGGAACTCGGCGTCCTCCAGCTCGAACTCGCGCCAGCGGTCCTCGGCCTGCGTGTAGCCGGCCTCGCCGCCCTGCCAGGGCTTGTGGCGGCCGGTGAAGTGCAGGATCGCGGTGTCCTCGGGGACCGGGAGGTCGCCGGAGAGCCGCCGCTTGACGAAGTTGTAGCGCGGGTCGAGGCGCACGAAGTCGCCGTCCAGGACGGCGTTGAGGATGCCCTGGTCGTGCTTGTCGAGTTCGTAGTCGCCGCTGCGTCCGGTGGCGTCGAGCTTGGCGCAGAACGCGTCGGACAGGTACTCGCGCTGGATGACCAGCAGACCCGAGTTGAGCTTGTGCTGCCCGTAGAAGAACTGCGAGACCGCCGCCAATCCCTCGCGCAGCTCCAGCAGTTCGCTCAGGTCGCCGAGGACCACCATGTCGGTGTCGAGCGTGATGATCGTGTCGTACTCGCGCAGGCGGAAGACGTCGAGGATGAAGTACGCCTTGCGGACCAGGTAGTTGTCCTGGTCGCCCTTCTTGTACGAGTCGTAGTGCGTGTCGCCCACGCGCTTGAGGACGATGCGCGGGTGCAGGGCGCGGATCTTCGCGATCGAGCCGGGGCGCAGGTCGTCGTAGAGGACGACGAAGTCCTCGCACACGCTCGGGTTGGACAGCGCGAGGCTCTTCAGCAGGACGAGGAAGCCGGGGAGGTAGTTCTCGTCGACGTAACTGGCGAAGGCGATACGGCGCTTGCCGGTGAGGGCGTGCGCGCCGGTCGCCGGGGCCTGCGCGGCGGTGGCCTGGGTCAGGGAGGTCGTGGTCATCGCAGGGAGATCCTCATGTCGGTGACGCCCTGGGCCCGTTCCATGACCCATGCCTTCTCGCTGGTGTACTCGTGCACGGACGTGATGGCGAGCTTCATCGCTTCCTGGACGCGGTAGGCGCCGCTCTCGTAGAAGTCGAAGCCGATCAGGTCGAGCGTCGGGCTGACGTCCAGGAAGTCCAGCAGGTAGAGCATGTTGAAGCCGGTGGTCGGGATGCCCGACCAGACGTCGGCGCCGAGCTTGCCGATGTTGCGCACGGGCCAGCGCAGCGACTCGTCGCCGAGGTAGGTCTGGGCGCCGGGCACCAGACGGTTGCGCAGGGAGTACTTCCAGTCGCCGGAGATGCCGCCGAAGACCAGGCGGGTGGTGACCTGCTTCTCCCAGTTGAAGCCGTGCTTGTGGATCGTGGCGTGGATGTCGGTCCTGCTGCCCGTGTTCCTCGGGTCGATCTTGTACGAGTTGAAGCGCACCACGAGGTCGTACGCGTCGATCTCGGCGCCCATCGAACTGGCGCCCACCCGGCCGGAGTTGGCGATCAGACAGACGGACTTGCCGGCGATCTGGTTGCGGAACTCGCCGAGGGTGATCCACTCGACGCCGCCGATGGTCGGCTCGGCGACCGGGCCGCGCATACGGCTGCGGCGCTGCTCGGCGTAGAGCGCGATGGCCTCGGTGAGCGCGGGGAGGTCCGTGCCCTGAGCAGTGCGGAGCTGCAGGTACTGGCTGAGCAGTTCCTGCCGGTCCTGGACCGGGGAGTCGTCGGCGGCGAGGGTGAGGAGCGCACCCACCAGGCGGGGCTCGGCGTACGCCCAGTCGCCGACGGCGTGCGCGGCGAGGCCCTCGGCCCACACGTCGGTGGCGGGGCGGCCGGTGAACTCACGGGCGCCCGGGACCTGCCGCTCGAGCAGGTCGATGAGCTCGCGTTCCTTCTCGCCCGCGACACGCAGGCCGGCGATCCGGGCGCGGACGCCGAAGCCGTCGTCGTCGGTGAGGCCGAGGTACTTCTCGTACGCCTCCAGGGCCTCGGCCTCCTCGCCGAGGGCCTCCAGGAGACGGGCGCGCAGCCGCCAGCCGGCGCGGGAGTTCTTGCGCTGGGCGAGGACGGTGTCGCTTATCACCAGGGCGAGGTTCAGCTCGTCGTCGTAGCCGCACTCAAGTGCCTTGTTGGCGACGGCGAGCAGGGCGTCCAGCAGGTCGCTGCCGATGCCGGCGGCGGGGGTCGCGGCGCCCTTGACGGCCCGCTTGAGCAGGGCGGTCGCGCCGGACGGGGCGGGCGTCGCGGGGGCGGCGGTGGAGCTCGTGCCCCACACCACGAGCAACTTCCGCAGCTGCTCGGAGAGTTCGACGCGGCGGCGGTCGATGCTGCCGACCAGTTTGCCGCTGTGCACCGCGCACGCGCGCAGGCAGTCGTCCAGCTCCCCTCCGCGCACACGCGCCCGTCTGTTCTGGACCCTCGTCATGGCACTCCTGGTATTTGCCGCACCTATGTGGCGCGATATTCGCTCTTTACTAGCACGTGGGGGGAGGTTGATTGAAAATTAGGAACCGAAAGCGAAGTCCAGGTGAATTCGCCGGAACTACCGGGACAACCGTTGGCCAGTTGCCCCATACATCCCTGTGATTAGGACTAATGTCCTGTGGGAGCTCACAGGTTCGCTCGCGCCTCAGCCCGCATCTCAGTCCGCATAGGGGATTTTCGTGACCAGCGTGACCGTCCGGCCGACGGCCGAAACGCCCGAAGCGACCCCGCGTCCGGAGCGGACGGCCCCCCGCGAAACCCGGCTGCGCGCACTCGACGGACTGCGGCTGATCGCCGCGCTGATGGTCGCGGCGTACCACTACGGCGGCCGCGGCGGCGAGATCACCCAGGCCTGGGGAAGTTCCGCGGGGCAGCAGTTCCCCACGCTCCACAACTATTTCGCATACGGCTGTCTCGGCGTCCAGGTCTTTTTCGTGATCAGCGGTTTCGTGATCTGCATGAGCGGCTGGGGCCGGCCGCTGAAGTCGTTCTTCGCCTCCCGCGCTTCCCGGCTGCTACCCGCCTACTGGGCGGCGGTCCTGCTGGTGACGGCGGTGTTCGCGCTGCCGACGGTCGCCTACAAGGCGCTGTCGCCGAGCGACACCCTGGTGAACCTGACGATGCTTCAGTACCCGCTGGGCGTGGACCGGATCCTCGGGGTCTGCTGGACGCTGTGGGCGGAGGTCCGCTTCTACGCGCTGTTCGCACTGTGCGTGGTCCTGCCCGGCGCCTCACGCCGGCGCGTGATCCTGTTCTGCGCGGGCTGGACGCTGGCGGCGGCGATCACGCAGGGCGCCCACATGCCTTTGCTCGACATCGTGTTCATGCCTGAGTACGCCCCCTTCTTCATCGGCGGTGTCGGTCTCTACCTCGTCCACCGCGACCGGCGGGACGTGTACGCGTGGGGCATCGTGGCCGTCAGCTTCCTCATCGGCCAGCACTACGCGGTCCAGTCGCTGTGGAACGCGGGCGACCCGAACGCCTTCGCCCACCGCTCCTCGCTCGGCATCGTCCTCGTCGTCGCCTTCGGCTTCGTCGCGGTCGCGGCGATCGCGCTCGGCTGGCTGAGCTGGGCGAACTGGCGCTGGCTGACGGTGGCCGGGGCGCTGACGTACCCCTTCTACCTCGTCCACGAGCACCTCGGCTGGGTGGTGGTCCACACCCTGCACATCCGCCTAGGCCTGCCCTCGGCGGAGACCTTCGCCCTGACGATCGCGTCGATGCTGCTGCTGGCCTGGCTGCTGAACCGTTACGTCGAGAAGCCGCTGACGCCGCTACTGCGGGCGGCGCTGGCGAAGGCGCGCTGAGCTGTTCACCCAACGTTCAGCCGGTGGCCGGATTGTCCGGGTCTGAGCGAGCAATCTCACCTCATGGTGACTGCACAACCAACCGACAGGAATCCCGGCGAGCTCGATGACGTCCCCGGCTGGTTCCCCCCGCTCGACCAGGTGCTGTTCACATGGCTCCTGGACCGGCAGAAGACGCACGGACTCCACGGCGATCTGCTGGAACTCGGCGCCTACATGGGCAAGAGCGCGATCCTGCTGGGCCGACACCTGGGCGGCGACGAGGAGTTCACGGTCTGCGACCTGTTCGGGAGCGAGGCCCCGGACGGCGCCAACCGGGCGGAGGCGTCGAAGTCGTACGCCTCCCTCACCCGGCAGGCCTTCGAGCGCAACTACCTCTCCTTCCACGACACCCTGCCCAGGGTGATCGAGGGCCCCACCTCGGTGATCTCCAAGGAGGTGGCCGCGGGGACCTGCCGCTTCGTCCACATCGACGCCTCACACCTGTACGAGCACGTGTACGACGACATCGGCGCGGCCCGCGAGATCCTGCTGCCCGAGGGCGTCGTCGTCCTGGACGACTTCCGCTCCGAGCACACCCCCGGCGTCTCCGTCGCCGTATGGGAGGCCGTCCTCAACCGCGGTCTACGGCCGCTCTGCCTCAGCACGCAGAAGCTGTACGGCACCTGGGGTGATCCCGAGCCGCTCCAGGAGGAGCTGCTGGCCATGCTGCGGCAGCGGACCGACGTCGGCCTGAGCGTGCAGTCGGCCGCCGGACACCGGCTGGTGCGGGCGCGGGCCAAGGGGATGCGGCCGCCGCCGTTCCCGCGTTCGCGGCATTACACGGAGCCGGCACCGGAGCCGGCACCGGAGCCGGCACCGGAGCCGGCACCGGAGCCCGCGCCTGCGCCCCGGCGCCGCAGGTCTCCCGCTCGGCGGGTGGTCGTGGATCTGTTGCCGCCGATCGTCACCAGGGCTGTCCGGAAGGTTCGGGCTCGTCAGGTCTGAGTTCGGTGTGCGGGTGCGTGGGGGCTGGTCGCGCCCCGCGGCGGAGCCGCTGGTCGATACAGCCCCGCACCCCTAAAGGGCGTTGCGGTACCGGGTCTCGATTCCATCCAGCACCAGGGCCAGGCCCTCCTCGAAGTGCCGTTCGTAGTCCTCGAAGATCTCCGCGCCCGCCGCGGCCGACAGCGGGAAGTCGGCCATACGGCGGGCGCGCTCCGCCACGTCGAAGCCCTCGCGGCGCTCGCCGGGCAGCGGCTCGACGCCCTGCTCCTCCATGACGAAGCCGAGGGTGTACAGGTACGACGTCGAGGTCGCGCGGACCGCCTGGGTGAGGGTGAAGCCGGCGGCCGTGAAGAGGCTCAGGGTCTCCTCCATCTGCTCCACGTGCACGAGGCCGGTGAAACGCGTGCCGCTGAAGACCTTCGCGCCGTCGCGGTAGCCGAGCAGCGCGGCACGCAGTCCGCGGTTGGCCTTCAGCAGCCGCTCCCGCCAGGTGTCCGCGGGGTCGAGGGCGGACCCGGCGACCATCCGCCGGTACATCTCCGTGGCCATCTCGTCGAGCAGTGCCTGCTTGTCCTTGAAGTGCCAGTACAGGGCGGGCGCCTTGACGTCCAGCTCCTTGGCGATGGCGCGCAGGGTCAGGCCGTCGAGACCGACCTCGTTCAGGAGCCTCAGGGCGGTGTCCGCGACCCGTCGGCGGTCGAGGGGCGCTCGGCGTTCCGTGTTCACGCTTGACAGCTTAACGCCGTTAAGCGCACTCTCGTGGGCGACAGCACTTAACAGCGTTAAGGAGAGTGGTCGTATGGACACCGATGTGTTGATCGTGGGCGCCGGCCCGACCGGACTGGCCCTCGGCATCGACCTGGCCCGGCAGGGCGTGGACGCGCTCGTCGTGGAGAAGGCCGAGGCCCTGTTCCCCGGTTCGCGCGGCAAGGGCATCCAGCCGCGCACGATGGAGGTCTTCGACGACCTGGGCGTGCTGGACGCGATCCGCGCGGCCGGCGGCGACTACCCGGTCGGGATGATCTGGCAGGACGGCGAGCGGGTCGGCGAACACCGGATGTTCGACTCGGCCGGGACGAGCGAGGACTCGCCGTACGGGGAGCCGTGGATGGTGCCGCAGTGGCGGACGCAGGAGGTGCTGTTCGCACGTCTGGAGGAGCTGGGCGGGGAGGTCGCGTTCGGGCGGGAGGTGGTCGGACTCGACCAGGACGACGCGGGGGTGACGGTGCGCTTCGCGACCGGCCCGGACCTCCGCGCCCGGTATCTGGTCGCCGCCGACGGCGGCCGCTCGGCCGTGCGCCGGGCCCTCGGTATCGGCATGACCGGGGAGACGGTCGACCCGAACCCGCTGCTCGTGGCGGACGTACGGATCAGCGGCCTGGACCGCGACAACTGGCACGTCTTCCCGCCGCGCGGGGAGGGCGACGGCTTCCTCGCGATCTGCCCGCTCGCGGGAACGGACGTGTTCCAGGTCGTGGCCCAGTTCCCGGAGGGCACCGAGGTGGACCTCTCCCTCGACGGCATCCGCAAGGTCGTCGCCGCCCGCTCGCACCTCGCCCCCGAGGACGTGACGGAGCTGCGCTGGGCGTCGGACTTCCGCCCTCGTGCCGCCCTCGCGGACCGCTTCCGCTCCGGCCACGTCTTCCTGGCGGGCGACGCGGCCCACGTCCACTCGCCGGCCGGCGGCCAGGGACTGAACACCAGCGTCCAGGACGCGTACAACCTGGGCTGGAAGCTGGGAGCGGTGCTGCGCGCCGGTGCCCCCGCCGCACTCCTGGACACCTACGAGGAGGAACGCCGCCCCATCGCGGCGCACATGCTCGGCCTCTCGACGAGCGTCCACCGGGGCGAGACTCGGCGCGGCGAGGCGACGCGGCAGCTGGGCCTGGGCTACCGGGACTCGTCACTCACGGAGGAGACACGGGCGGCCGGGGGCCAGGTGCGGGCGGGCGACCGCGCCCCCGACGGCAAGCTGGGCGACGTACGCCTCTTCGACGCGTTCCGGGGGCCGCACTGGACGCTGGTGGCGGTGGGGGTGGAGACGCCTCGCGAGCTGCCGGAGTCGGTGCACGTGGTCAGCGGAGAGGAGCAGCCGTCATACGGGAGGGGCCTGTTCCTGGTACGCCCGGACGGCTACGTGGGGTGGGCGGGCGAAACACCGGTCGGCTTGCAGGAGTACGTGGCGGCAGGTTTTTAGGGGCGCGGGGCTGTGTCGATCAGCGGCTCCGCCGCGGGGCGCGACCAGCCCCCACCGGCCCGCAGCCGGGCATCACGCACTGGCCAGAGACAACTTCACCGCAAACCCAAGAAACAACGCCCCGGCAGCCGAAGTAACCCCCGCAGACAACCGCCTACGCCGCCGGAAGGCACCGGCCAACTTCGTCCCACTGAATATCAGCGCACTGAGATACAGGAAGCTGGCCACCTGCGCGAACGCCCCCAGCACCACGAAGGACAGCGCCGGATACGCATACCCCGGATCGACGAACTGCACGAAAAAGGCGACGAAGAACAAGATCGCCTTGGGATTGAACAGGCTGATGACCAGCGCACGACGGTAGGGCCGCTCCCCGGCGACAACAGGCTCGACGGCGTCAGCCACCCGCTCCCGCCGAGTCCGCCACATCCCCCGGGCCGCCCGCAGCATCCCGACCGCCAGCCACGTCAGATACCCGGCCCCGGCGTACTTCACGATCCCGAACAGCACGGCGTTCGCCTGCAGCAGCGAAGCGACCCCCGCGGCCGACAAGGTCATCAGCACGGCGTCCCCGCACCAGACCCCGGCCGCGGCGGTGTACCCGGCGCGAATCCCCTGACGGGCGGCGACGGAAAGGACGTACAGAGAGTTGGGACCGGGCAGCAGGACGATCAGGACGAGGCCTGCCAGATACGTGGGGAGGTCGATGACACCGAACATGGGAACGAGTGTCTCAGAACGCGTCACTCGGGATGTACGTCCCCCAGACCTCCCGAAGGGCGTTGCACACCTCACCCACCGTCGCCCGAGCCCGCAGCGCGTCCTTCATCGGGTACAGGACGTTGTCCGCGCCCTCGGCCGCCTTCTTCAGGGCGTCCAGGGCCGAGTCCACCGCCGCCTGGTCGCGCTCGGCCCGGAGCTTGGCCAGCCGCTCCGCCTGCTGGGCCTCGATGGCCGGGTCCACCCGCAACGGCTCGTACGGCTCCTCCTCGTCGAGCTGGAAACGGTTGACGCCGACGACCACCCGGTCACCGGCGTCGGTCTCCAGGGCGATGCGGTAGGCGGACTGCTCGATCTCGTTCTTCTGGAAGCCGTGCTCGATCGCGGCGACCGCGCCGCCGAGGTCCTCGACCTTCCGCATCAGCTCGACCGCGGCCGCCTCCACATCGTCGGTCATCTTCTCGATGACGTACGAGCCCGCGAAGGGGTCGACGGTGGCGGTGACGTCGGTCTCGTAGGCGAGGACCTGCTGCGTCCGCAGCGCCAGCCGCGCGCTCTTGTCCGTCGGCAGCGCGATCGCCTCGTCGAAGGAGTTGGTGTGGAGGGACTGCGTGCCGCCCAGCACCGCCGACAGGCCCTGCACCGCCACCCGGACCAGGTTCACCTCCGGCTGCTGGGCCGTCAGCTGCACGCCCGCCGTCTGCGTGTGGAAGCGCAGCATCAACGACTTGGGGTTCCGCGCGCCAAACTCCTCCCGCATCACCCGCGCCCAAATACGCCTGGCCGCACGGAACTTGGCGACCTCCTCCAGGATCGTCGTACGGGCGACGAAGAAGAAGGACAGGCGGGGCGCGAAGTCGTCGACGTCCATGCCCGCCGCGACCGCCGTGCGGACGTACTCGATGCCGTCCGCCAGCGTGAACGCGATCTCCTGCGCCGGGGACGCGCCCGCCTCCGCCATGTGGTAACCGGAGATCGAGATCGTGTTCCACTTCGGGATCTCGGCCCTGCAGTACTTGAAGATGTCGGCGATGAGCCGCAGCGACGGCTTCGGCGGGAAGATGTACGTCCCCCGCGCGATGTACTCCTTCAGCACGTCGTTCTGGATCGTGCCCGTCAGCTGGTCCGCGGCCACCCCCTGCTCCTCCGCGACCAGTTGGTACAGCAGAAGCAGCAGAGCCGCCGGCGCGTTGATCGTCATCGACGTGGACACCTTGTCCAGCGGGATCCCGCCGAACAGCACCCGCATGTCGTCGACGGAGTCGATCGCGACTCCCACCTTGCCGACCTCGCCGTGCGCGATCGGGGCGTCGGAGTCGTGGCCCATCTGGGTGGGCAGGTCGAAGGCGACCGACAGGCCCGTGGTGCCGTGGGCGATCAGCTGTTGGTAGCGGGCATTGGACTCCACCGCCGTACCGAAACCGGCGTACTGGCGCATCGTCCACGGCCGGCCGGTGTACATCGACGGGTACACGCCACGGGTGAAGGGATAGGCCCCCGGCTCCCCCAGCTTCTCCACCGGGTCCCAGCCCGCGAGGTCCTCCGGCCCGTAGACCGGCTCGATGGGCAGACCTGACTCCGACTCGCGCGTCATGTCCCCACCATGCCCCTCCGTTCGCAACCAGTCATCCGGGGGCACACATCTCAGGTGACATCGGTGTGCATACGTGAGACGGCGGGGGTCGGCAATGCGTACCAAGGGCATGGGGAGACGGATCGTCGCGGTGCTGGCGCTGGCCGCGCTGAGCGGCTGTACGGTGCAGACCGCGGACGGGAAGCACCGGTCGCCGGTGCGCATAGAGCTGCCCAGCAGGAGTCCGTCCGCGACACCGGACGACGACGGTAAGGGTGACGACAAGCCGAGCCCCACGCCCACCAGGACCTCCGCCCCCGAAGTCCTCTGGTCGCGCGGTGACTCCGGCCGGGACGTGCGTGAGCTCCAGGCCCGGTTGCGGCAGGTCGCGTGGCTCTTCGACGGGCCCACCGGGTCGTACGACGACCTCACGGAGCAGGCGGTCAAGGGCTTCCAGGGCAAGCGCGGGCTGCCGAGGACGGGGAAGACGGACCGCGTCACCTGGCAGCGGCTGCTGAAGATGACGCACGAGCCGGGCAAGTGGGACCTGTACCTGATGGGCGGGCAGCCGGCCGACACGCCGGACGCGCGCTGTATGACCGGTCGCGTGCTGTGCATCAGCAAGACGAGCCGGACCCTGCGCTGGATGATCGACGGGCGGACGGTCAGGACCGTGTCGGTCCGCTTCGGTTCGCAGGGCACTCCGACCCGGGAGGGCGTGTTCCAGGTCTACTGGAAGTCCCGCCACCACGTGTCCACGCTGTACGACTCCCCGATGCCGTACGCGATGTTCTTCAGCGGCGGTCAGGCGGTCCACTACTCGTCCGACTTCGCGGCCAACGGCTATGCCGGCGCCTCGCACGGCTGCGTCAACGTACGGGACGAGGCGGCGATCGCGGATCTGTTCGCGCAGGTGAGCAACGGCGACAAGGTCGTCGTCCACTGGTGAGTCCCGAAAGGGACGAGAGGGAGACGTGCGGGGCGCGGGCGGGACCGGGGGAACGTGTCCCGCCCGCGCCGAGGTGCACGAGCCGTGGGTACGGGGGGAACCCCGGCTCTGTGCGACGGCCGATGACCAGTCGGCTCATTCATTACTGCGCCCCAGCGGCCGAAAACGTCACACCCGCCGCGGAGAGTCCGCAGAAGCGCAGGTCAACGGCGTGATCACCGGGCTGCCAGGCTCGCGCAGACGCCGAGGACGACGGCTGCCGTCGTGAGCAGAACCACGACCAGGCGGGCGGTCGGGTTGTCCCGCTCGATCGCGATCCGGATCGTCCGCCAGAATTCCCGTCCCATGGCGCCTCCTTGGCTTCGCGGGCTTCGAGGCCCGGAGACCAGTCGGCTCACTCATTGCTGCGCGGCACCGGCGGAAAACGTCACACCCGCCGCGGCAAAGGGCACGGCGGGTGCGGAAGCCCTGGATTCGGGGTCAGAGCGCGCTGTACGTCGGGCTCGGCATCGGGCTCTCCGACATCGTTGCCCGGCCGGAGAGCAGGGAGAGCAGCGGGGTGTCGCCGGCGCCGTCGGCGCGGTCGTGGGAGGTGCCGCCGGGGGCCATGAAGCGGCTGTTCTGGCCCGCGCCCTGGGTCCCCTGGTCGTCCTTGTCGCCCTGGCCGTTCTCGTCGGTCTGGCCGCTCTCGCCGTCGGAGTCGCCGGTGTCGCTGCGGTCCCCGCCCCGGTCGTTGGCGTCCTCGCCGGTGGTGTCGGTGTCGGCCAGGACGCCCTTGCAGTACTTCCACACATGCGTGGAGCCGCCCGCCGCACCCTGCAGGTCGCGCATGCGGTCGGCGGTGAGGTCCTTGCCGTCGCGTACGTCGCGGCAGGCCGAGGCGGCTCCGCTCCAGTCGTGGCCGACGTCCTCGCGGGCGGAACCGGTGCCGGGGTCGGTGGCCGTACCGCCGCGTGCCGTGTCGCGCGGGCTGCCCGCGCCGGCGGAGGAGCCGCTGGTGGCGCCGTCGGGCGTGGGCTCGCTCTCGGGGGCCATGGGCGACGGCGAGGCGAGCGGGCGGTCCGGTGTCACGGCGGCCGAGACCGAGGCGACCGGGTCCGGTTCGCCGTCGCCGAAGGGCGTCGGCAGCACTCCGGTTCCGGCCGCGACCGCCACGCCGCCGACCATGCCGACGGCCAGCGTGGCGACCAGTGCGAACCGGGCGGGGCGGCGCCGGCGGGGGCGCGGGTCGTCCGCGTCCGGGCCGCCGGCACGGTCGATACGGACGAGTCCCGCGTCGGAGGAGTGGGGACGGGCGCGGTGCCGACCGCGGGTCCGCTCGCCGGCCCAGTCACCGACCCAGTCGTCCGCACGCTCCGCGCGCACCTTCCGGAACGCGGCCAACGCGGCTGCCTCGCCGGGGAGTTCGCCGCTGGTCGGCGGGGTTTCGGCGGTCAGCGCACCCAGGGTCGTGGCGAGCCGTTCGGCCCGGTCGCGGTCGGCCGCGTCGACAGCTTCGAGTGACTCTCCGCACAGCAAACGCTCCGCTGTTTCGCGGTCCAGCCACTTGTACTGCTCGTCGGCCATCACATGTCCTTCTGCGTCCGCGCGCGCGTATCCGTCACACTCGCGGACGTCACCGCACGGCTGTGCGGTTCTCGCTGGGGCGGCAGGGCTCCGAGCCTGCCCGCCGATTCCGGATCGTCGTCGAGGAGTTCGGCGAGCCGTTTCAGACCCCGGTGCGCGGCCGTCCGTACGGCACCGGGCCGTTTGCCGAGCGTCTCGGCGGCGGTCTTCGCGTCGAGGCCCACGACCACCCGCAGGACGACGGCCTCGGCCTGGTCCTGCGGCAGCCGGGCGATGAGGGAGAGGGTGCGGTCGGTGGCCAGGGCCTCGATGGCCTCGCCCGCGGTGTCCGACTCGGCGGGCTTCCCGGTCAGCTCGGTCTCGTCGCCGCCGATCGCGGGGCGGCGGCCACGCATGCGCAGGTGGTCCAGGGCGCGGTTGCGGGCTATCCGGGCGGCCCAGCCGCGGAAGCGGTCCGCGTCCCCGCTGAACCGGTCCAGGTCACGGGCTATCTGCAGCCAGGACTCGGACGCCACGTCCTCGGCGTCCGGGTCGCCGACCAGCGTCCGGACGTAGCCGAGCAGCCGCGGGTGCACGGCGCGGTACACAGTCCGGAAAGCGGTCTCGTCCCCGTCCTGTGCCGCAAGCACCGCGGCCGTCAGCTCCGCGTCGTCCCCCAGCACCCGTGAATCCTCAATACATGGTCGAGTCGATGGTCGCGGCTTCGGGCCGTAGATGGTTGCGGTGATCATTCAACTTCCGCGCCCGGCGCGAAAGGCACGTTACGACCTGAAACCGCTGCTCGTCCATGTCCGTACAAAACGCAACTACCTTGTGACGCCATGACCGGCCCGGCGAGGTGTGACAGAAAACGCACTCATGGCGCTGAAGAAAGTACGGGCCGCCGCGCGGCCCGTGCCGCGCGACGGCCGGGGCCTCTCCTGTGGGGGGTGGCGGCCCCGGCCGTTGCCTCGGCAACGCGCCCGTGGGGCCCGTGAGCAGACCGGGGCGGACAGGACTACTGCTTCTTTTCCTGGGCCTTGTCGGCTTCTACGGCTTTGTCCTTGCCGTTGTCGGAGCTGTTGCCGGTGTCGCCGCCTGCGGGCTTGGCGGTCTTGTCCGGCTTGCTCCCGGTTGCCGCCGGCCGACCCAGCTGCCCGGCGCAGTAAGCGCTGACCTTCGCCTCGCCGCCCGCGGCCGCGACGAGCCGCTGCCAGGCCGTGGCGTCGAGCGCCCCGCTGCCCTTCGCGGCCTTCTGCTCGTAGGCACGGCAGTGGGCCTCGGTGTCCTTGGCGGTGGCCGGACGGTCCTTCGGGGCGGAGGCGGCGGGGGAGGCCGAGGGCTCCTCGCCGGGCCGGTCCGGGGCACTCGCGGAACCGGGGCGACCGCCCTGGTCACCGGCGTCGTCCTTCGCCGGTCCCGTCGAGCCGATCGCCGCGAACGCGACCCCGCCCAGCGTGAGGCTCGCGACGAACACCGACAGCGTCGCCTTCAGCGAGCGTGCCGTACGCCGCTGCTCCCGGGGCCGCCAGTCGTCCCGCCGCCGGGTACGCGCCCGGTGCGCCCCCGCGTCCCGAGCCGCCCGGAACGCGGCCACCGCCCGCTGCTCCGCCCCGGAGTCGAGACCGTCACCGCGCATGGCGGCGGCCAGCAGCGCTTCCAGCGTTTCGTCCCGCCCGGCCACGGTGTTCTCCGGGCGCACATGCCGACGGTCGGATGTCCCGCCGCCGCTGTGGTGTTCACCCATGCCGTGTCCGTCCCTGTCCCCGTCGCGCCGTCCGCGCCGCCGTCCGTCCTCGCCTGTCATGTCGACTCCCCCAGCGTCCGGGGCCCCTCATCCGTCACACCCTCGCCGCCCAGCTGCCGTGCCAGCCGCTTCAGACCCCGGTGCGCCGCTGTGCGCACCGCGCCGGGCCGCTTGCCGAGAACGCGGGCGGCGCCGGGTCCGTCGAGACCGACGACGACCCGCAGCAGTACGGCCTCGGCCTGGTCGCGCGGCAGCCCTCGGACCAGCTCCAGGGCGTACTCGGTGGAGAGCGACTCCAGCGCCTGGTCGTGGGTGCTGTGCGGGCCGGGCAGGTCCAGCATGTCCTGTTCCAGCGCCGCCGACCGGGGCCGTACCTTCTGCCGGCGCAGATGGTCCAGCGCCCGGTGCCGGGCGATGGTCGCGCTCCAGCCGCGGAACCCGGCCCCGTCGCCCTTGAACCGGCCCAGGTCCCGGGAGATCTCCAGCCAGGCGTCGGACGCCACGTCCTCGGCGTCGTCGCCGACCAGCCCGCGCAGATAACCGAGCAGTCCGGGCTGCACAAGCCGGTAGGCGACCGCGAAGGCGGCCTCGTCACCCTCCTGGGCCCGCGCTACGGCCGCGCCCAGTTCCCCGTCGTACGCCTTGACGCGGCGGGGTTCCCCTCCGTGGCCCAAGAACTGTCCTGTCCGTGCTGGTTCATGGCGATTCCATACCGTTCTGGGCGGTCGCTCTGGCCCAAGCCCCTCCACGACCACCAGCGTCGGACTCCGCGGAAGTGTCACAGCCGGTCAGACCATTACCTGAACATCACCTGTGACGTCTGGTCACTTCCGTACGCTGTGTAAGTGCCACCTGTGGGACAGGTGGTGTTTCTGTGACCAGTTTCCAGGGGTGGGGTAGTGAGTTCACGCAAGTCCCGTGCGTACAGACCGCTGAGCATGAAGAGACGGGCGTGGCTCACGCTCGGCGCGGTGGTGGTGGGAGCCGGCGGCGTGGCGACCTACGCCGCCGCCAGCCCGTCCACCGACGCGTCCGCGGCCGGGCGCGACAAGCGGCCCGTGAAGGTCTACGACCTCACGCTGAAGGCTCCCGAGACCGGCGAGCGTGAGCTGCCGCGCACCGAGACCAAGCAGTTCTCGCTGCTCGGTGTCTCCTGGACGGGGGCGACCAAGCACCTCGACGGCAAGGCCCAGGTGCGCACCCGGAGCCTCGACACCGGCGAGTGGACGGCCTGGCAGGACCTGGAGACGAACGTCGACCCGGTGGAGGACCCCGAGGAGCGTGCCGACGCGCGCGGCGCCTCGGAGCCGCTGTGGGTCGGCGCCTCGGACGGCGTGGAGGTGCAGGTCGTCCACGAGGACGGCTCCACCAGCTCCGGCCTGCCCAAGGGGCTGGAGGTCAACCTGGTCGACCCGGGTGTCGTGACCGCCGCCGAGACGAAGAGCACCGGGACCGAGCCGGCCGCCTACGCGGCGGACGTGACCCCGAGCCCCTCGGCCACCACACCGACCGCGCCGGCGTCCACGGTTCCCGAGCCGCCGATCACCTCGCGGGCCGGCTGGGGCGCCGACGAGTCGATCAGCCCCGACCCGTCGGAGTACAACGCCGACGTGAAGGCGGTCTTCGTCCACCACACGGCCGGGAGCAACGACTACTCCTGCGCCGACTCGGCGTCGATCGTCCGCGGCATCTACGCGTACCACGTGCAGACCAACGGCTGGAACGACATCGGCTACAACTTCCTGGTCGACAAGTGCGGCACGATCTTCGAGGGCCGCAAGGGCGGCGTCGACCTGCCGGTCCTGGGCGCGCACACCTACGGCTGGAACCGCGAGTCCACGGGCATCGCGGTGCTCGGTGAGTACACCTCCGCCGGCGCCTCGAACGCGGCCCTGGCGTCGGTCTCCCGTATCGCGGCCTGGAAGCTGGGCCAGTACGGCGTCGACCCCAACTCGACCGTCCAGCTCAAGGCGGGCGCGACCCAGAAGAACCTCGCCGGTACGAGCTTCACCTCGGGCGAGTCCTACACCTTCAACCGGATCTCCGGCCACCGCGACGGCTACGCCACCGAGTGCCCCGGCAACTCCCTCTACGCCCAGCTGCCGACCATCCGCGCCTGGGCGTCCGGACCGGTGAAGGGCCTGAAGCTCACCTCGCTCGACGGCGCGGCCCTGTCGGGCACGAAGTACTACACCAAGGGCGCGATCACCGCCCACTGGTCGGCCACGACCCCGGCCTCGCTGATCTCCAAGTTCGAACTACTGGTGGACGGCAACGTCGTGGCCACCGCCGCCGGTTCGGCCACCTCGGTCGGCACCACCGTGGCAGCGGGGAGCCACACCGTCGCCGTACGGGCCGTGCACCAGTCGGGCAAGCCGGCGACGACCGCCGCGCTGACCGTCGTGGGGGACACGACCGCGCCGGTCTTCTCGACCACGCCGAAGATATCCATGCGTACCGGCACCGTCAGCACCACCGCCGTCCCGGTCACCCTCGGCTGGAAGGCGACCGACGCCCAGGCCCTGAAGCAGGTGAAGCTGCTCGCCCCGACGACGGCCACCTTCGCCCCGACCACGACCAGCTCCCAGCGCACGGCCAAGTCGGGCACCGCCACCACCTGGAAGATGCGGGCCTACGACTTCGCGGGCAACTACCGCACCTCGGAACCCGCCTACACACCGGTGATCCTGCAGGAGACCTCGGCCACCAAGTCCGGTACCTGGACGAGCCGTTCCTCCTCCAGCTACCTCGGCGGGAAGTCGTACTCCAGCAGTTCGAAGGGCGCGAGCCTCACCTGGACGTTCACCGGCCGGTCCGCCTCCTGGGTGGTCTCGCGGGCGTCCAGCTCGGGGCAGGCGTACGTCTATGTCGACGGCACCAAGGTCGCGACCGTCGACCTGAAGTCCTCGACCACCAAGTACCGCCAGGCGATCTGGACGAAGTCCTGGTCCAGCAGCGCCAAGCACACGGTGAAGATCGTGGTGGTCGGTACCAGCGGCCGCCCGACGATCACGACGGACGGCCTGGTCTACATCAAGTAGCCGTTCACAAAGCGGTATCCACCGGCTCGGGCGTCCGCTCCCCCACACCCTGGGGAGTGGGCGCCCGTTCCGCGTCGATGACGATCCCCGCGACCAGCGCGGCCAGCAGCAGCGCGCCGAACGCCCACCAGGTGGCCACGTTGAAGCCGTGCACCGTGGCCTGCGCGGCGAGCAGTTGCTTGTCCACGCCGGGTCCGGCGTGCGCGGTCAGATAGGTCGAGGTCACGCTCGCAGCGATCGTGTTCAGCAACGCCGTACCGATCGAACCGCCCACCTGCTGGGCGGTGTTGAAGGTCGCCGAGGCCGCCCCCGCGTCCTGCGGCGCGACGCTCCCGGTGGCCAGCGAGACGGACGTCATCATCGCCGTACTCATGCCGAGGCCGAGCATCAGCATGCCGGGCAGGACGTGCGAGGCGTACGCCGGCTCCACGCCCACCTGCGCGATGATCGCCAGCCCGCCGGCGGCCACCAGCAGCCCTGGCACGATCAGGAACCTGGGCTGCACCCTGCCCAGCAGCCGCGCGGCGATCTGCGTCGAGCCGACGATCATCGCGACCGTCATCGGCAGATACGCGCACCCGGTCTTCAGCGGCGACCATCCGAGGACGCCCTGCAGGTAGTACGTCAGGAAGAGGAAGACGCCGAACATGCCGATCGTCACGAGCAGCACGGTCAGGAAAGCGCCGACCCGCTGACGGTCCTTCACGACGGTCATCGGCAGCAACGGCACCCGTGCCCGGGTCTGCCACAGGCCGAAGGCGCCCAGGAGTACGACACCGCCGGCCAGCAGCGTCACCACCAGGCCGTCGCTCCAACCGCGCGACTCCGCCTCGGAGAAGCCGTAGACGATCGACAGCATCCCGGCCGAGCCGAGCAGTGCGCCCGGCACGTCGAGGTGCGCGTCGGGGTGCCGCTCCCCGCGGGCGAGGATGACCCAGGCGCCCGCGAACGCGACCAGCGCGACGGGCACGTTGACGTACAGGCACCAGCGCCAGTCCAGGTACTCGGTGAGCAGTCCGCCCGCGAGCAGGCCGATCGCCGCGCCCGCCCCGACGATCGCCCCGAACACCCCGAAGGCCTTCGCGCGGTCCTTGGGATCGGTGAACGTCGTCGTGAGCAGCGACAGCGCGGAGGGCGCGAGCAGCGCGGCGAAGACGCCCTGCAGGGCCCGTGCCCCGAACAGCATCCCCTCGCCCGTCGCGGCCCCGCCGAGCGCGGAGGCGGCGGCGAAACCGAGGAGCCCGATCATGAAGGTGGTCCGGCGCCCCACAAGGTCCGAGACCCGCCCGCCGAGCAGCAGCAGCCCGCCGAAGGCGAGGGTGTAGGCGGTGATGACCCACTGCCGGTTCCCGTCCGACATGTTCAGGTCGGCCTGGGCGGACGGCAGAGCGATATTGACGATGGTCATGTCCAGCACGACCATCAACTGGGCGAGCGCGATGACTACCAGGGCCCACCAACGACGGTTGTCTGCCATGACTCCATCGTGCTCCCACCCGGCCCGGGTTGGGAACGCAAGCGTCTCTTATTACGGCCTTTTTACCGCCCTCATACCGACCCCGGACCCGGACCCGACCCCGTCGCGTCCCGGCACAGCAACCGCAGCGACCCGTCCCCGGCGAAGCACCGGCGGGCCTCATCGATGGGATCCCACAGCTTGCCGTCGGGCGTGCGCACCCAGTGGTCACCGCCGCCCGCCCACCACTCGGCACCGGTCTGCCGGACGACCACCTCACCGGCGTACGCCCCGAGCCCGCGCAGCACGCTCTCCACGGCGGCGTACGGCGCTCCCTCCCGCCGTATCTCGTCGATCATCCGGTCGACGCGCCACAGGCTCTGCGCCGAGTAGTCGAGTCGCACCCGCGCCCCCTCGCGCAGGGTCGCCACCGCGTCCGCCGCCCACCTCACCGGCTTCGTCGCAGCTGAGGGCCTGGTTTCCTGCTGAGTCGTCACATTCAAGAGAGCGTCACGGCGCGGAGTTTCGTCACCCCTGATCGGGGCGTTTTCCGGGACCGGCGCAGGACCGCCCCGGCTTCCCCGCATCCGCCGCACGACGGTCACAGGACTCCCCCAGTCGCGAGGGTTGACGCGGGAGTGACGGTTCGGCGCTCCCGTGCGCTCCAGTCACTGATGAACACGTACCTCCATCTCCGCGCGGTCCATCCCTCAGCGCTGCGCAACAGCACGACCTGGCTGCAACGGCTGTTCGAGGACGACTGGGACACCGTGCGGCACCGCATCGACCGGCATCGCGAGGAGATGCTGGACGGGCACTACCTCGACCACGAACTCCTCTACGCGGGCGCCCAGGTGGTCCTCGGCGGCCATCCGGTGTCCCATCCGGATCCGAAGACATCGCCGTTTCTGCTGCTCACCGCGGCCCAGGTGACCCGGGTCGCCGAGTTCCTGACGGACGCCGACTTCGAGGCCCTGTGGCAGGAGGCGCGCGAGGAACTGCTCAAGCCGTACGGTGACACGGCGACGGAACCGGAGGTACAGGGTGCCTTCGCGGCCGCGCACCGGGATCTGACCGCGTTCTACGAACGGACGGCGCTGTACGGGGACGCGGTGGTCAAGTGGCTGATCCAGTAAGCCAATGGGCCACTCGGTGGAGAACTCAGTGGACCAGTCAGTGGCTCAGCCAGTGAGTGGCCTAGGTGGATCAGCCAGTGAGCCACTGGCTGACCAGTTGGCCGGGTGGCTCAGCCACCGAACCTCACCCCCGCCGCCGGCTCCGCCGCGACACCACCGCCCGCAGCACCCGCCGCCCCTCCGTCGACACCGCCAGCGCGGGGCGCAGTCCGGCCTCGCCGTGGCCCGCGAGGAGTTCCAGGACGCTGACCTGGCGCCGCAGTTCGGCGGCGACGAGGGGTGACATGCCCTCCGTACGGCCCTCCCGGCGGGCGTCGATCGAGGACGCCCCGTCCTTCTGGTCCGTCAGCGGGTCGAGGATCCGGTGGATCTGCAGTGCGGCGACGGAGCAGGCGTCGGCCCACACGCGCATCTCGCCGGCGGACGGTTCGGCCGGCGCGGCGGCGAGCATCCGGCGGGCAAGCAGTACGGCCTGGTCCTCACCTGAGCCCTCGTCACCGGAGAGCTTGCCGCGCACCTGCTCCAGCCGCTCGCCCCAGTCACCGGCGCAGGCGTCCTCCGCGAGGCCCGCCCACAGCGGCCGCAGGATCTCGTCGTCGCCGCCCAGCAGGGGCACGCACCGATCCAAACAAGCCAACCCGCTGGCGGCCAGTCCGCGTTCGTCGGCCTGCGCGATCAGATCCACCAGGCTCATCCACGCCTCCCTCGCCAGGCGGTCTCCCCTTACGGAACCCGCGCTTCCCCTTACTGCGTGCGACGACCCGGGAGTGTCACAGGGGCACCACACCGAGCCGGTCGAGCATACGGAAGAAGAGGTTTTCGGCCAACGGTTCCGGCTCGGACGTCAGTACGTCGAGGAGCGGCTCCTCGGGCACGGTGTGACCCGCCTCCGCGGCCCAGGCGACGGCCCGCTCGGCGGCGTCCCGGGGCTCGAGGAAGTAGTCCTCGAGGGTGAGCCCCTCCTGGTCGGCCCCCAGGTACTTGGCCATGGCGGCCCGGGCCAGACAGGTCGTCCACGTCCCGCTCTCCGGCGCCGCCGCCTCCACGACCACCGAGGCGCTGTCCATGACGTATCCGAAGAGCGCGGGCGAACCGGTCTCCAGGGCCAGGCCGTTCATGCTCCCGACGTCGCCCTCGCCGCTCGCGTACTCCCAGACCTGCCATCCGTCCGGCGCCGATTCGCGCAGGACCATTCCCTCGGCGCCCGACAGCGCGTCCAGCTCGTTCAGCGGCCGCTCCTCGCGGCCCACGACGAAATACCCCCAGTAGCCCATCCCGTTCCCCCACGACAATCTCGGCTGCGGCTCGGGCCGAATACACCACAGTCGTAAGGAAGTTCGCAGCCGGATGGGCCAACTCGGTCAAGCCCGGTCAGGCCGCGACGGGCACCGGTCCCTGGTGGGCCTTCTCGTCCTGCATCCGGGTCAGCCGCAGCACGACGAGGACGGCGAACAGGGCGGCCCAGAGGTCGAGGGCGTCCGCGAACATCGCCTGAACCGTCGCGTCGTGGATCTCCTGGGCGGTGTCGGCCCGCTGGTACGCGCTGTACCCGACCCGGCCGGCGAAGAGCGCGACAATCCACAGCGTCCACCAGGTGTTGACCAGCCCGTGCCCGCGAGGCTTCCCCCACGGGCTGCTCGCGTCCCAGATGTCGAGGGCGATCCGGCGCGGGAACCAGAGGTTCACGATCGGCACGAACCAGGCCCAGATCGTCCAGCCGCGCTTCTTGCTGTGCCCGGACGAGTCGAACGCCTCGGCGTTGACCCGCACCCGCTGGAACCAGTTCAGGTACACGATGGCGCAGGCGATCAGCGTGACCGACTGGGCTGCGCTGGCCACGGTGTAGAGCACGTCCGCCTGATCGGCCCGCCGCACGACGGCGTCCCCGAAGTCGCCCGCGGCCAGGTCGCCCGAGGCGTCGTACATCAGGGCGCCCGCCCCGAGGGAGAACAGGTCGGCGGCGGCGACCAGTCCCAGCATCACGGCGGCGGCCCGCCCGAGCCCGACCGGCGAGCGCAGCCAGGCGGTCGGCGCGGCACCGGCCGGCAGGGCCTGGAACCCCGTGGGGGCGGCGCACTGGGTGCACAGGACGCCGTCGGGTGCCGCTTCGAAGTGATGGCAGCGCGTGCAGAGCATGACGGACGTCCCCCCGAGGTGTGGATGATCAGCAGACCGCGCCCGGCTCTCCCCAGAACCTCACGCGCGGCATGCGGAACATACGGTTCACCAGCCCCGTACGTCTACTGGGAAACCGTCGCCGGAATCCCTCAGCCCAGCCGGTCCGCCAGCGCCCTGAACTCCGTCCAGGACAGCGCCGGCTTCCCGGGATCCCACAGCTTCTGGACCGTTGCCCTGAGCGGCATCCTGATCCCCGCCGCGACCTGGTTCTGCGTCTGGGAGTCCGCGAGGTCGCACCACACCGCGAAGGACCCACCGAGGATCTGGTCGTCGTACTTCGAGGACACCGCCTGGGTGCCGCGTACGACGAGCGGCGTCCACTGCTCGTAGATCCGCTGTCCGGTCGGGTAGACGAAGGCGTTCGGCTGCCCAAGGACGTAGTACAGGAACTCGTCGTTGTAGTTGACGACCTTCCGCCCCGCGCTCAGGTACTCGACCGGCTGCCGCGCGCCGATCTCCTTGCCCGTCCAGTACCCGACCTGGATGTCCTCGTCGGGCTGCACGGACGTACCGCGGAAGAAGCCGTCGTTCCAGGCGCGGGGGATCTTGTCGTGGTCGCGGACGACGGCGGCGCGGTCGTTGAGCCAGCCCGTCGTCAGGTCGGCGACGCTCGCGCCGGAGCCGTAGGCCTCCCTGGCGGCGGTGGCGAGCTGCGGATAGGACGTCTCGGGGCTGGAGACCATCAGCGCCCGGTACTCGTCGCCGCCGAGGTTCCAGAAGGCGCCGGGGAACAGGTCGGCGTACTCGTTCAGCAGATCGTCGACGATCTCGGCGGACGCGTCCTTGGAGATGTCGACCGCGCCACGGGCGGCGACCCCCTGCGCGTTGCGGAGCTGCAGCTCGGGATGCGCGGCGATGACCGCGCCCAGATGCCCGGGTGAGTCGATCTCCGGCACCACACTGATGTGCCGGCTCTCCGCCAGCGCGACGATCTTCTTCACCTGCGCCTTGGTGAGGTGCTCCTTGGACACGATCTCGGGATGCGAGTCGGACTCGATCCGAAAGCCCTGGTCGTCGGAGAAGTGAAGGCCGATCTGGTTGAACTTGAGATCGCCCAGCTCCCGGACCCGGTCCTCGATCCAGTCGGCCGTGAAGTGCTTGCGCGCGATGTCCAGCATGAACCCGCGCACCGGCTTGGCCGGCTCGTCGCGCACGACGCCCTCCGGCGCCGTACCGCCGCCGTGCACCTCCTGCTTGAGCGTGCGGGTGCCGTAGAACACGCCCGAATCGTCCGGCCCGCTGATGTTCACCCGCCCGCCGCGCACGGTCATGGTGTACGACTCCGAGTCCGCCCCTTCGTCGTCGTTCAGCGCCAGTCGTACGTCCCCGGCGCGCACGTCGTCCTTCTCGCCCGCGTACGTCAGCCCCAGCTCACCGGCGAGCAGCCGCCCCTCGTCGGCGAGGTCGGCGTCGTTCACGACGACGCGCTCACCGGAGGCGGGACGCCAGCCCGGACCGCGCGCGGGGGTGTGCTCGCGCACGGCGGGGATGGTGCGGGGGGTCTTGGAGAGGGCGTAGGAGCGGGTCGGGCTGGGCGTCGGGGTCGGGGAGGGGTCCGGCGAGAGCGCGGACCTGCCACCGGACGGCGACTGCGCCGACCCGGTCGGCTCGCTGTCGTCCCCGGCCCACAGACCGAGTCCCACACCCGCCGCGACGGTCACGGCGACCGCCCCGATGATCAACCCCCGGGTCTGCCCCACCTGCAGCTTCCCCCGGCCCTGCCCCTGGCGCTGTCCCTGCCGTTTCCTGTGCTGGCTCACAGCGTCAACCTAGGGCCTCGAGAGAACGGGCGTTGTCCACCACGCGTTCCGAAACTCTCCCGTGCGGGTGAAATTCGGGCATCCGTCGGACAGGTCATGTCCACTCTCGATAACGTGGCGTCACATCTCTCACAGCTTCCTCTGCCGAAACACACGTGACGCCCACACACCTTCCTGGCCGAGTCGCCATACCCGAGCAGACCCGCGGCACACCGTCCCAGTCCCACCTGGACCGGTTCAACTCCGCATCCGCCGACGACCTCCAGCGCACCCTCCTCGCCTGCCTGCGCAGCCTCCGCTGGTCCCGCCGTATCACCGACCACCGCCCCTACCCGACCCTCGACGCCCTACTCGCGGCATCGGACGAGGCGGCCTACGACCTGACGCCGGTCGACCTGTCGGAGGCACTGGCAGGCGAGACGCTGCCCGCGCTGCCCGACGGCACCTACTCGGCCGCCCACATGGCCATGGATGCAGCACACGCCGCATACGAGGCCAAGTTCGGTCATTCCTTCGTCATCTGCCTGGACGGCCTGCCCCCGGAGGAGGCCCTGGACCAGGTCCTGGCAGGCATCCGGTCACGATTGACGAACGACCCGGAGGAGGAACGGGTGGTTGCGGCGGAGGAGCTCCGGCGCCTCGCAAGGGGACGCTTGGTGGACGCACTCAGGGGCGCGGGGCTGTGACATGTGCGGCTCCGCCGCGGGGCGCGACCAGCCCCAACGGCGCCGCACCCGGCACACAACGGGACACCCCACCCCAGAAGCCGCAACGCTAACCCATACGCGTGCCACTTTGATCACACCAGTAGGCCCCCCGTAAGCATCCCGACAACACGTCGCTACGATGCTGGGGGCCGGTGGACCGTACCCGGCCGGGCCCGACCGACATCCAAAAGCCGGCGCGGCCCTAATCCCCGCTCCCGGAGGGCTTCCGTGCCGGCTGGAACGCTGTACCGCGGCCGGGAAGGAATGTGGTCCTGGGTGGCTCATCGAGTCACCGGCGTCCTCATCTTCTTCTTCCTGTTCGTTCACGTGCTCGACACCGCACTCGTCCGTGTCTCCCCCGAGGACTACGACAAGGTCGTAGCCACGTACAAGACCCCGCTCGTCGCGTGCCTGGAGTACGGCCTCGTCGCCGCCATCCTGTTCCACGCTCTCAACGGCCTTCGGGTCATCGCCGTCGACTTCTGGTCGAAGGGCCCGCGCTACCAGAAGCAGATGCTCTGGTCCGTCGTAGGCCTGTGGGTCGTGCTGATGATCGGGGCGATCTACCCCGTCCTCGGCCACGCCGCTCGTGAACTGTTCGGGAGCTGAGACCGATGGCCACCACTGAATCCACCGCCTCCGGCGTCGGCCCCGTGGAGGGCGAGTCCCTCTACGACGTCGACAACCCGGCCCCCCTCATCGAGGCCCCGCGCCAGCGCACCAAGAAGACCCCGAAGTCCACGCGGGGCAACTTCGAGATGTACGGCTGGCTGTTCATGCGCCTGTCCGGCATCGTCCTGGTCGTCCTGGTCCTCGGCCACCTGCTGATCCAGCTGGTGCTCGACGGCGGCGTGTCGAAGATCGGTTTCGCCTTCGTGGCGGGCCGCTGGGCTTCGCCGTTCTGGCAGGTCTGGGACCTGTTGATGCTCTGGCTGGCGATGCTGCACGGCGCCAACGGCCTGCGCACGGTCATCAACGACTACGCGGAGCGCGCGAACACCAGGCTGTGGCTCAAGGGTCTGCTCTACACCGCCACGGTGTTCACCATCCTGCTGGGCACGCTGGTGATCTTCACCTTCGACCCGAACATCCGCTAGGCCACGGGGCTGAGGAATTCCTGATGAAGATCCACAAGTACGACACCGTCATCGTCGGCGCGGGTGGCGCCGGCATGCGCGCGGCCATCGAGTCGACGAAGCGCAGCCGCACCGCCGTGCTGACCAAGCTCTACCCCACCCGCTCCCACACGGGCGCCGCGCAGGGCGGCATGGCCGCCGCGCTGGCCAACGTGGAGGAGGACAACTGGGAGTGGCACACCTTCGACACGGTCAAGGGCGGTGACTACCTGGTCGACCAGGACGCCGCCGAGATCCTGGCGAAGGAGGCCATCGACTCGGTCCTCGACCTGGAGAAGATGGGCCTGCCGTTCAACCGCACCCCGAACGGCACGATCGACCAGCGCCGCTTCGGCGGTCACTCCCGCAACCACGGCGAGGCCCCGGTCCGCCGGTCCTGCTACGCCGCGGACCGCACCGGCCACATGATCCTCCAGACGCTGTACCAGAACTGCGTCAAGGAGGGCGTGGAGTTCTTCAACGAGTTCTACGTCCTGGACCAGCTGATCACCGAGGTGGATGGTGTGAAGCGGTCCGCAGGCGTCGTCGCCTACGAACTGGCGACCGGCGAGATCCACGTCTTCCAGGCGAAGGCCGTGATCTACGCGTCCGGCGGCACCGGCAAGTTCTTCAAGGTGACGTCCAACGCGCACACGCTGACCGGTGACGGCCAGGCCGCCGTCTACCGTCGCGGCCTGCCGCTGGAGGACATGGAGTTCTTCCAGTTCCACCCGACCGGCATCTGGCGCATGGGCATCCTGCTGACGGAGGGCGCCCGTGGTGAGGGCGGCATCCTCCGCAACAAGGACGGCGAGCGCTTCATGGAGAAGTACGCGCCGGTGATGAAGGACCTGGCGAGCCGGGACGTCGTATCCCGCTCGATCTACACGGAGATCCGCGAGGGCCGTGGTTGCGGCCCCGAGGGCGACCACGTGTACCTGGACCTGACCCACCTTCCCCCGGAGCAGCTGGACGCGAAGCTCCCGGACATCACCGAGTTCGCGCGCACCTACCTCGGTATCGAGCCGTACACGGACCCGATCCCGATCCAGCCCACCGCGCACTACGCGATGGGCGGCATCCCGACGAACGTCGAGGGTGAGGTCCTGAGCGACAACACCACGGTGGTCCCGGGCCTGTACGCGGCCGGCGAGGTCGCGTGTGTCTCGGTGCACGGCGCGAACCGTCTGGGCACGAACTCCCTGCTGGACATCAACGTGTTCGGCAAGCGGGCGGGCATCGCCGCCGCGGAGTACTCGCAGAAGGCGGAGTACGTCGAGCTGCCGGAGGACCCGGCGCAGCAGGTGATCGACCAGGTCGAGCGACTGCGCAACTCCACGGGCACGGAGCGGGTCGCCGCGGTGCGCCTGGAGCTGCAGGAGTGCATGGACGCCAACGTGATGGTGTTCCGCACCGAGCAGACCATCAAGACGGCCGTGGAGAAGATCGCGGAGCTCCGCGAGCGCTACCTGAACGTCTCGATCCAGGACAAGGGCAAGCGGTTCAACACGGACCTGCTGGAGGCCATCGAGCTCGGCAACCTCCTGGACCTCGCCGAGGTCATGGCGGTGTCGGCCCTGGCCCGCAAGGAGTCCCGCGGCGGTCACTACCGCGAGGACTACCCGAACCGCGACGACGTCAACTTCATGCGCCACACGATGGCGTACCGCGAGGTGGGCGACGACGGCGCCGAGTCCATCCGTCTCGACTACAAGCCGGTCGTCCAGACCCGCTACCAGCCGATGGAGCGTAAGTACTGATGGCAACCCCTGTTCTGGACAAGGCGGACGCGGCCGGCGAGCCCGAGCCCGGCTTCGCCGACTCCCCGTACATCACGGTCACCTTCCGCATCCGACGCTTCAACTCCGAGGTCTCGGCGGAAGCCACCTGGGAAGACTTCCAGCTGGAGATCGACCCCAAGGAGCGTGTCCTCGACGCCCTCCACAAGATCAAGTGGGAACAGGACGGCACTCTGACCTTCCGCCGTTCCTGCGCGCACGGCATCTGCGGCTCCGACGCGATGCGGATCAACGGCAAGAACCGCCTTGCGTGCAAGACGTTGATCAAGGACATCAACCCGGAGAAGCCGATCACGGTCGAGGCCATCAAGGGCCTGACGGTCCTGAAGGACCTGGTCGTCGACATGGACCCGTTCTTCCAGGCGTACCGCGACGTCATGCCCTTCCTGATCACGAAGGACACGAACGAGCCGACGCGGGAACGCCTCCAGACGGCGGAGGACCGCGAGCGCTTCGACGACACGACGAAGTGCATCCTCTGCGCGGCCTGCACGTCCTCGTGCCCGGTCTTCTGGAACGACGGCCAGTACTTCGGCCCGGCGGCGATCGTGAACGCCCACCGCTTCATCTTCGACTCGCGCGACGAGGCGGGTGAGCAGCGCCTGGAGATCCTGAACGACCGCGACGGCGTGTGGCGCTGCCGGACGACGTTCAACTGCACGGACGCTTGCCCACGTGGGATTGAGGTCACGAAGGCGATCCAGGAAGTGAAGAGGGCGCTGATCACTCGGCGGTTCTGACGTCGTTTCCCGTACGTCTCCTGTACGTCGTCGAAGGCCCCGTCTCCCGGTTTCGCGCCGGGGGCGGGGCCTTCGCTTCATGGGGTTTGCTGTGGCGAGGGGGAGGCCGCACCGATGCGTGCCGCCGAACTGTCCTGCGTGCGGGCGGCTTTGGCGCCGGAGGTCGTAGCGGAGGGGTTCGACGTGGAGTACGGCTCTCGTCGTGAACATGCGTCAACTACAGCTGACTGAGGATCGACTGGTCCGTGATCTCCGTGTCCCTGGCCAGCATCATCGCCTTGCTCAGAATCACCGCCAGCATCCGGTCCCCCTCATACGGCAGGTAACCGGCCGACGGAGCAGACGTGTTGGGGGTCGGGACGATGCACAGGTACTGGTCGTTCGGGGTGCGGAGGATGTTGCCCGAGCCGAGGTGGATCTTGTATGTGTGGCGGTCGCCCTTCACGTGGAGGAAGCGGCCCTCGAGAGTGCAGCGGTCGGCTATGGCCAGGCGAGGGATCAGGCGTTCCAGCAGGGCCCGGCGGGTCTCCGCACTCTGGTTCAGGTCGCCGAAGCCGTACGACGTCCAGTACTCCCGGAAGCGGCCGTCGGGGCCGCCGTCCTGCCAGGTGGGGTCGTTGCCGATGCTCGCTACGCCGACGAACAGGTCCACGTCTCGCAGGACTTCGGAGAGGACCAGGGGTGGGACGGAGGAGAGAGGGAGCGGGTCCACCGGGTCCGCTCCGTCGCGCAGCCACATGCGGTACTCGCCGCCGCAGCAGTGCGCCGAGTTCTCGGGCGCGTCGATCGGGTAGAAGCGGACCTGGTCGGTGCACAGGCGCAGGAAGCTGCCGGAGTCGGTGATGTCCTGGTAGTGCTCGCCGCCGTCGCCTTCGATCCAGTACTCGGCGCGCAGGCCCCACTGCGGGAGTTCGCGGGTGGCCGGTGGCGCCTCGTCGTCGACGCTCAGGCGGAGCTTGTTGCGCCAGCCCCGCACAGCCGCCAGGGAGTGGAACCGGTGCTGGCGCAGGACGTGGGCCGCGAAGCGGTTGGAGTATGTCGCCGTGGTGCGTTCCGCGTCCGTCAGCAGGTACACCTCTCGGTGGGCCTGCTTGAACGGCTGCGTGATCTCGTGGCGTTCCAGCCAGTCGCGCCAAGCGACGATCTCCGTCGGTTCGCGGCCTGCGGGGTGCCAGAGTTCGACCTCACCGCCGCCGGTCACCGGGGTGTCGGTGAGCGTGCGCAGCTCTCCGTCGGCATACCCGACCGTCGCCCCGTCGACCGTCCACAGCAGGCGGCGGGCCAGTGTGCCGACCAGCGGGTGGTCGACGTAGCGCTCGCGCCAGGTGGCGTACGGCCAGGTGCGGCGGGCCAGGAACTGGCGGTCCAGGCGCTCGCTCTGGGCCGAGAGCATCTTGTCGATGTCCTTGACGGCGGCCTTCAGCTCCTTGAGCTCGTCGGCATGGTCGCGGCGGACGGCGGCGGGCACGCTCCTGACGGCCTTTCCGGCCGCGTTGCGCCAGCTCAGCAGGGCCTTGGTGCCCCGGACTCCGACCAACGCCGTGACCTCGCCGAGCCGGTGCTCGGCTCGTCCGAACTCCGTCAACCCGTAAGCGGGGACGGCCAGTTCCTCGATCTCCTCGCGGCTGAGGCCCATCGCCTCGGCCCGCTCGTCCAGGGCGGTGTTCAGTAGCTTGAGCGTGCCCTTGTACGTGACGCGGGTGGCGAGGCGTGCCAGTTCGGCGAGGGCCGCCTCGCCCCCGATACGGGCGAGGGCGTTGACCGAGGCGTTGGCGACCTTGGGGTTCACCGGTCCGAGGCCCTGCACCTTGCGGAGCGAGGTCTCGACGAGGGCGCCGAGCGTGCGTGCGGTTTCGGCGTGAGCGGGCAGGAAGGACAGCAACCAGGTCAGGCCGCGCAGCGCATCGGCGTTGTACGGGTCGAAGGTCGCGTTGGGATCGGCGCCGTAACCCCGGTCGAGCAGGGGACGTGTGCGCGCCCTGCCCACGAGCCGCAGCCAGGCAGTCGCCCGCTCACGCACCTCTTCGGCACCCAGTGCCTCGACCAGGGCACGTCCGGTTCGCTCCCACCTGGCAGAGGGACGGGCCGAGGAGGCGGTGGCCGCGTGGGCCAGCAGTTGCCGCCAGTTCGGGCCGAGCTCGGCCAGCTCGGCCAGGGCCCGGTCCGCCCAGGCCTCCCCTGGGTTCAGGACGGGCCGGCTGAGCTGGGCGACCAATGGGCCCAGTTGACCCTTGCCGTTCCACAGCGTCAGATACGAGCGGCGGATCACTGCGACGAATTCTCCTGGCAGCTCACGACCATCGGCGAGTTCGAGTTCAGCGAGCCGGATCAGCTGTCCGATGTCGTAGTGCACGTCCTGCTCGGCGGACAGGCGGATCAACGAGGAACGTGTGTCGAGGGGCTGTCCTTCGGCGGGCGGTTGCGTCACCCGAAGGTTGGCGAGCAGGGCCACGATGCTGCGCCGCGCCGGCGTGCCGGGCTCCAGCTCGTGGTACCGGGCTGCGAGGGCATGCACCAGCCGGCCCTGGAACCGGTCGTCCGCGTGACACACCGCGTCGATCACCTTGCGGTGCTCCCAACCCCAGTGGTTGTCGACCATTCCGGCGTGTGCGACCAGTTGGGGAACGAGGCGGTCGGCGTCCTCGGCGGCGACCAGTTCGAGGATGTCCCGGACCAGCCGGGCGTACTCGGAAGGCGAAGTGATCATCAGCCACCCACCAGCGGCACGAGCTTCAGGAACGTGACCTCGGTACCGAGCCCCAGCTCGACCTCCTCGTCGAGCTCCGTGACCTGACGATCCCCCACGAGCACAAGGAAGCCGTTGCCCGCGAAGGCCTTGAGCGCGAGCTCGGTCTGGGTCTCGGGGTCTATCCGGCGAGGCGTCCGCAACGCGTACCCGTTCAGCACCCGCTCCGCGTCCTCCGGCTGCACGAGCCCCTGGAACACGCCCGGCGTGCGTGCGTCGTACTCGGCGACCTCCTGGAACACCCGACGCCGGATCAACTCGCGCACGGTGAGCCGCTCCTCGGCGATCTCCAGCCCCCAGCCGTCGCTGCGGCTCCCGCTTGTCGTCTCGTCGACGAACATCACGATTCCCATGCCGCCGACAGTACGAGCCACCACTGACAATCCCGGGACTGTGCCGATCATCGGCCTACTCTGACGGTATGTCAGATGACGAGTCGTACGACCTGCTCGGTTTCGACAACCTGCTCCTGCCCGTCGGCGACCTCACCGAGGCCGTCGCCTTCTACGAGCGCGCCGGCTTCACCGTGGGCTTCCGCTTCGACGAGGGCGGGCTCGCACTGCTGAAGGTCGGGGGTGAGACGCCCGGGATTCTGTTGCGGGTGGAGGAGGAGCTGGGGCATCGGCCGCCGCCGTGGCACTCGGCGCGGCTGTGGCTGGAGGTGCCGGACGCGCGCGTGGCGGCCGAGAGGCTGACCGGCGCCGGGATCACCTTCCTCGACGCGCCCTTCTCCGTGTCCACCGGCTGGACCGTCGAGATCGCCGACCCCTGGGGGAACGTCGTCGGGTTCACCGACTACACCAAGCGGCCGGAGCTGGCCCGGAGAGCGTGACGCAGGTCCCACGCAAGCCTGTTGAACGCGTTCAAAAGCAGGTCTAGAGTCTCTCCTGTCAGCTTTTTGAACGCGTTCAAGAAGGGGGAGGCGCATGGACCGCACGGTCGTCGCCTACGTCATCTACCTGGTCGTCAGCATCGCGCTCACCGTCTGGGTGGCCCGGACGCTCAGCCGTAACGGGCGGATCTTCCTCGCCGACGTGCTGCGGGGGAACGAGAAGCTCGCCGAGGCTGTGAACCATCTGCTGGTGGTGGGGTTCTACCTCGTGAACCTCGGGTTCGTCGCGCTGTACCTCAGCGGGGACGGGACCATCGTCGACACTCGGGGGGTCTTCGAGGCACTGTCGACGAAGGTGGGTGTGGTGCTGCTGGTGCTCGGGGTCATGCACCTGGCGAATGTGTATGTGCTCAACCGGATCCGGCGGCGCGGGGTCATGGAGCGGGAGCAGGTGCCGCCCGTCGCGCCGCAGGACTGGGTCCAGGCATGAGCACCGGTACGACGGCGGACCGGACTCCGGTCCGCCGGCTCACCGTCCTGTACGACGCCGAGTGCGCGCTGTGCGGCTTCCTGCGCGACTGGCTCGTACGGCAGCCGCAGCTGGTGCCGCTGGAGATGGTGCCGGCGGGGTCGGAGGAGGCGCGGCGGCGGTTTCCCGGGCTCGATCATCGGGCCACGTTCGAGGAGATCACCGTCGTCGGTGACTCCGGGCAGGTCTATCGGGACACCGCCGCCTGGATCGTCACCCTGTGGGCCCTGCGCGAGCACCGGCCGCTCGCGCATCGGCTGAGCACCCCGTCGGGCGCCCGGCTCGCCAAGGGGGCCGTGCTCGCCGCCGCCAAGTGGCGCGGGGCCCAGTGGGGCGGCGGCGGCAGGGTGTACCGCCGTAACGACGGGTGGGCCTACGATCCCAGCCGGGGCTGGATGTACAGCCCACCGGGCTGCGACAGCGGCACCTGCCCCACTCGTTAGGCTCTTGCCGTGCCTGCGAATTCCGAGCCTGCGAACACCGACGGCCCCGACGAGGGCGGTACCCCCGCCAGCAAGTCCGAGCAGACCCGCGCGCTGATCCTGGAGACGGCGATGCGGCTCTTCCAGGAGCGGGGGTACGACAAGACGACGATGCGGGCCATCGCGAACGAGGCCGGCGTCTCCGTCGGCAACGCGTACTACTACTTCGCGGGCAAGGAGCACCTGATCCAGGGCTTCTACGACCGTCTCGCCGCCGAGCACCGGGCGGCGGTCCGGGAGGTCCTGGACCGGGAGACCGACCTGGAGGCGCGGCTCGGGGGTGTGCTGAGGGTGTGGCTGGAGATCGCCACGCCGTACCACGAGTTCGCGGTGCAGTTCTTCAAGAACGCCGCCGATCCCGACAGCCCGCTCAGCCCCTTCTCCCCCGAGTCGGAGCACGCGCGCGTGGAGGCCATCAGCATCCACCGGGAGGTGCTTCACGGTGCCACGAAGACCAAGGTGCCGGAGGAACTGCGGGATGTCCTCCCCGAGTTGATGTGGCTCTCCCAGATGGGGCTCGTGCTGTACTGGATCTTCGACCGGACCGAGGGGCGCGAGCGGAGCTACCGGCTGGCCGAGCGGGGGGCCCGGCTCACCGCGCGCGGGGTGTCACTGGCCCGGTTCCGGGTGCTGCGGCCGCTCGTACGGGAGGTGCACGAGCTGTTCACGGACTTCCTTCCGGGGATGACGAACGCGCTGCCCGACCCGGTGAAAGCGAAGAAAGAGGCGCCCGCCGAAGACGGACGCCCCTGAGCCCTCAGTTGACGGCGTCGACCTCGCCCTCCGAAACCTCCGCCACCTCCACGTCGTACACCAACGGCTCCTCCCCCACGACCACATGCCGCACCCGCGAGCCGTACGCCGAAGCAGTCGTCGACAGCAGATACGTCCCCGGTGCCGGCACCGAGACGATGTACGAGCCGTCCGCCAGCGACACGACCCGGTCCAGTTGACGCCCGCCGGCCGACAGCAGCGTCACGGCCGCGCCCTCCATCGGCTCGCCGTCCGCCGTCCGGACGAAGCCGTGGATCACCGAGGCCGGACCGTCCCCCACCACGTCAGGCAGAGCCGTTTCCTCCTTCGGCTCCACCGCCAGGTGCGGCAGCCGCTTCTCCAGCCCCGCCGGCAGCCACCAGTTGGAGTTGCCGAGCAGGTGCATCGCGGCCGGCACCAGGGCCGTACGCAGGATGAACGCGTCCAGGGCGACCGCGGCCGCGAGGCCTATGCCCGCCATCGCGCCCTCCATGTCGCCGCTCAGGACGAAGGCAGAGAAGACGCAGATCATGATCAGGGCCGCGCAGTTGATGACCCGGCTGGTCTCGGCCAGGCCCACTCGGACCGCTCGCGCGTTGTCCTTCGTGTGCACCCACTCCTCGTGCATCCGGCTCACCAGGAAGACCTGGTAGTCCATCGAGAGGCCGAAGAGGAGCGAGAGCATGATGACCGGCAGGAACGCCGTGATCGGACCCTCCTTGCCGATGCCGAGGAGTTCCGTGCCCCAGCCCCACTGGAAGATCGCGACCAGGACGCCGAAGGACGCGGCCGCCGCGACCAGGTTCATCAGCGCCGCGGTCAGCGGGACCACCAGGGAGCGGAACGCGATGAGCAGAAGCAGGAAGCCCAGCGAGATGATCGCCACGATGAAGTAGGGCAGGCGCTCGCCCGTCACGGACGCGAAGTCCTTGAAGACGGCCGTGACGCCGCCGACATGGGCCTCGGTACCCGACTCGGGGATCACGTCATCGCGCAGGCGGTCGATGAGTTGGTCGGTCGCCTCGGACTGCGGTGACGTGGTCGGGACCACCTGGATCACCGTGATGCCGTTCGCGGGCGGGGCGGCGGCCACCTGCGCCACGCCCTCGGTGGACTCGATACCGGAGACCAGCCCCTGGGCGTCGCCTTGGGAAACGACCACCTGGAGCGGGCCGTTGAAGCCGGGGCCGAAGCCCTCGGCGAGCAGGTCGTAGGCCTGCCGGGTCGTCGTCGACTCCTGGTGGTTGCCCTGGTCGGTGGCGCCGAGCCGGATCGACAGGACGGGCAGCGCCAGGACCAGCATCACCAGCAGGGCCAGTGCGGCCACCGAGCGCGGGCGCCTTTGGACGTACGACGACCAGCGCGCCGCGAGCCCGCTCGTGTGCTCCGGTTCCGGTCCCGTCACGGCGAGCCGGCGCCGCTGGCGGCGACTGAGGACGCGCATGCCGAGCAGCCCGAGGAGCGCGGGCAGCAGAGTGGTCGCGGCCAGCACGCTCAGGACGACGGTCAGCGAGGTCGCGATGACCACGCCGTCCAGGAAGCGCATGTTCATCACCAGCATTCCGGCGAGCGCGATGCACACCGTGCCACCCGCGAACAGCACCGCGCGGCCGGACGTGTTGAGGGCCGTGACCGCCGACTCCTCGGGCTTCATGCCGCGCAGGATGCCCTTCCGGTGCCGGGTCACGATGAACAGGGCGTAGTCGATGCCGACGCCGAGGCCGATCAACGAGCCGAGCAACGGGGCGACTTCGGGCACGTCGGTGACATGGCTGAGCAGCGAGGTCGCCATCAGGCCGGTGCCGAGGGCCGCGACCGCCACCACGAGGGGCAGCAGCATCGCGAAGAGCGAGCCGAAGGCCAGGAAGAGCACGACCGCCGCGGCGACGATGCCGACCATCTCGGCGACGCCGGTCGGCGGCTCCTGGGTCCGGGTGATCGCCTGGCCGCCCAGCTCGACCTGGAGTCCGCCCTGTTCGGCGGCCTGTGCGGTGTCGACGACGTCCTCGACCAGCGCCTTGGGTACGGCGTTGGCCTGGTCGGTGAAGGTGACCTGGGCGTACGCGATCCGCCCGTTCTCACTGATCTGCGCCGCGCCGTCCGCCGTGTACGGGCCGGTGACCTCGCCGACCCCCTTCATCGCCCCGATCTCCTCGAGTGCGGGCTCGATCCGGGACCGTACGGACTGGTCCCGTACCGATCCCTCGTCGACCTTCCACACCACCGTGTCGATGTCGCCCGAGCTCTGCGGGAAGGCCTTCTCCATCAGGTCGTACGCGCGCTTGGAGTCCGTGTTCGGGAGGGAGAAGGTGTTCGCGTAGTCCGTGCCCGCGGCGGAACCCGCGAAGCCCAGACCGAACACGGTCCCCACCCACAGCAACAGGACCACCAGCCGGTGCCGATAGCACCACCGTGCCAATGCCGCCACGCTCAACACTCCCCAGTCGGTCGTCGGTTGGTCCCCCAGGTCCTGGGCAACAGAATTGGCGGCGGCACGCACGCGTGGACACCGCGAGCGCATGACTCTCAAGGAACTCCAAAGCGCGAACCGGCCCGACTGTCAGTGGGCGCGCCGATACTGGGGGCATGACGACGGGTCCAGGCACCGCGGGTCCAGGCACCGTGCTGGTCGTGGAGGACGAGGAGAGCATCGCGGACGTCCTCGCCATCGCCCTGCGCTACCACCGCTTCGAGGTGATGGTCGCGGGCAGCGTCCGCGAGGCGCTCGCGCTGGCCGAGCGCACCCGCCCGGACGCCGCCCTCCTCGACGTGATGCTCCCCGACGGGGACGGCCGGGCCCTGGGGCGTGAACTGCGCGACAGGCGGCCCGACTTGGCGCTCGTGTTCCTGACCGCGCGAGACGCGCCCGGCGAGGTCGTCGGCGCCCTCGGCTTCGGCGACGACTACATCACCAAGCCGTTCAACATCGACGAGGTGGTCGCGAGGATCACGGCGGTGCTGCGCCGCACCCGCCCGGCCGACGTCCTCCCGCAACGGCCACCGCTCAGATACGGCGACCTGGAGCTGGACGAGACGACGTACTCGGTGCACCGCGACGGCCGCACGGTCCAGCTCACCCCCACCGAGTACGCCCTGCTGCGCTTCCTGGTGCGCAACGGCGGTCGGATCGTGCCCAAGGAGCAACTCCTGCGCCACGTCTGGCAGTACGAGCACACACCGCCCGAGTCGACCGTCGTGGAGACCTACATCAGCTATCTGCGGCGCAAGCTGGACGCACTGGGGGCGCCGGTCATCACCACCCGGCGGGGTGTGGGATACGGGCTCGCATGAGGATTCCGTGCACCCGCTCCATCCACTCGCTGCGCGCCAAACTCACGCTGGCGAACGTGGCGCTGCTGGCGCTCGGCATCGTCGCGGCGACCGCCGTGAGCGTGATGGGCATGCGGTACTACCTGCTCGACCAGATCGACTCCGAGCTGACCAAGACCCGCGAGTCGCTGGGCGGTTCACAGCTGACGATGCAGATGATCGACGGGCTGAGCGACCTGGCGATCGTGCGTGAACGATTCCTGCAGCAGGACCAGGGGCAGGCGCGGCCGGAACAAATCCTCGCCGCCGTCGACGTGCGGGGCGGGACGGTCTCCCTGGCCGGTTTCAGCCCGAGCGACGTCCAGCGGGACCTCGCGGCCGCCGTGGACGACCCGCGGGCGCTGGCCGCCGGCACCGAGCCGCGTGACATCCGGGTGCGCGGCGACGCCTACCGGGCGACCGCGACCCGCCTGGCCGACGGCACGTACATCCTGCTCGCCACCTCCACCGAGGCCGTCCACAGAGGAATCGCCAAGGCCGTCAAGCTCGATCTCGCCATCGGCACCCTGCTGCTGGCGCTGCTGGCCTGTCTGACGATGCTCAGCGTCCGGCGCCGGATGCAGCCGCTGGAGGACATGGTGGAGACCTCGTCGGCGATCGCCGAGGGGGACCTGACCCGGCGCGTCCCCTCCAGCAGCGAGGCCACCCTGGAGGTCGAGCAGCTCCGGGTCGCCCTCAACTCCATGCTCCAGCAGGTCGAGTCGGCGTACCGCACGCGCGAGCGCAGCGCGGCCCAGCTGCGCAGCTTCGTCGCCGACGCCTCGCACGAACTGCGCACCCCGCTGTCCGCGATACGCGGCTACCTCCAGCTCTATGACAAGGGGATGCTGCAGGACCCGGACGAACGCAAGCGCGCCTGGGCGCGGGTGCTGGCGGAGACCGACCGCATGGGGCGGCTCGTCGACGAGCTGCTCACCCTCGCCCGCCTCGACCAGCAGCCCGAACTCCGCTTCCGCAACGTCGACCTGAGCCGACTGGTGCGGGACGCGGCCGAGGATCTGCGGGTGCAGCAGCCGGAGCGGCCCATCGCGGTCGGCGCCGACGGCTCCCTGCTCGTGCACGCCGACGAGTCGGGCCTCAGACAGGTCCTCGGCAACCTGGTGGGCAACGTCCGCACGCACACACCCGCCGACGTGCCGGTGCACCTCGGTGTGGAGCGCGAGGACGGCGTCGTACGGCTGTGTGTCGCCGACGAGGGGCCGGGGCTCGGCGAGGAGGACGCGGCGCGTATCTTCGACCGGTTCTTCCGGTGCGGCGGGGGTGCGGGCAGCGGGCTCGGCATGGCGATCGTGCAGGGGGTCGTGCGGGCGCACGGCGGCGAGGTGGCGGTGCGCACGGCGCCGGGCGCGGGGCTGGCGGTGACGGTCACGCTGCCGGCGCGGGCGGTCGTACGGCCGTAGCGCGGGGCGTCCGTACGGTCGTGACTCCACTGGTACGTCTCATGTGTGGGCGATCACCAGGGCCCACACGGTCTTCCCGTGCCGCCCCCTGCTCCACACCCCCCAGGCCTCGGCGATGTTCTCCACCAGATGGAGGCCGCGGCCGGTCTCCTCCCACTCGCCGACCACCCGCAGCCGGGGCTCCATCCGGCCCTCGTCGGAGACCTCTATGAGGCAGGAGCCGTCGGCGAGAGCGGTCACCGCGACCTCGAACTCCCGCTCCAGGAGCGGGCCGTGGCGTACGACATTGGTCGCCAGCTCGGACACCAGCAGCACCGCGTCCGCCAGCGCCTGATCGTCCGGTCCGTGTCCCCAGTCGGCCAAGTGGTCCCTGACCCGGCGCCTGGCAAGACCGACGGAAGCCGGATGCCGGGGCAGCCGGAAGGAGTTGCGTCTCAACACGTTTGCTCCTCACCCCGCCCACACCTCCGTCACATGGTGCTGCGTTGAGTGGCTGCCCGGCGTCACTCGGGCGAATGCCGATCCGCGGAAACCCGTCAGATACGGCGCAATCGCGTCGGGATCAGATCCGGTTGAGGCGCCAGAGCCGGAAGACACCGGTGCCGTCCGACAGATACTGGCCGCCGCCCACGTCCTCGCTGGCCACGACGTACTCCTTGGCCTGCGTCAGCGGGATGACCGGAACGTCGCGGGCGATCGCCGCCTGCAGATCACGGAAGTCCTGGTCGGCCTCGCCGCGGTCGGCGTACTGCTGACTGGCTTGAATCAGCCGGTCGACCTCGGTGCTGCTGTAACCGGTGTTCATGGTGCCGTCCGTGCCGACGAGCGGGGCGCCGAAGGTGTCCGGGTCGGGATAGTCGGCCACCCAGCCGACCGCGTACGCGTCCAGCTTCCCGGTCGCCCAGCGCTGCTGGAAGTCGGACCACTCGTAGCCCTTGAGCGTCACCTTGAACAGGCCGCCCGCCTCCAGCTGCCGCTTGAGCTCCTTGGCCTCCGCGCCGGCCGCGCCGCGGCCCTCGGCGTAGCCGTAGGTGAAGCTGACCGGGAGGGTCACTCCGGCCTCCTCGAGCAGGGCGCGCGCCTTCTTGGCGTTCGGCTCGGGGTAGGCGTCGAAGAACGACGTGGTGTGGCCGGTGATGCCCGTCGGGATCAGCGAGTACAGCGGGTCCTGCGTCCCCTCGTACACCGAGGCGACCAGTTGCTCGCGGCTGATCAGCCAGGCCATGGCCTGGCGCACCCTGACGTCGTGCAGGGGCGTGTCGGCCCGGGTGTTGAGGTAGAGGTTGCGGGTCTCGGCGCTGTCGGCCTCGGAGAGGCGCTGGCCGGGGTCACTCGCGTTGAGCCCGGCGAGGATCTTGGGCGGCAGCTGGCGGGTGGCGACGTCGACCTGCTTCGCCTTCCAGGCGCTGTCGAGCTTCTCCGGGGTGGCGTAGTAGCGCAGTTCGATGGGCCGGCCGGTGTCCTTCTCGGCGCCCTCGTAGTTCCCGTTGGGCGCGAGGACCGCCTTCTTCTCCTTCGTATACGCCGTCAGCTCGTACGGTCCGGTGCCGTCGACGCCGTTGTCCGTGCGCAGGGAGTTCGCCGGGTACTTGGTGCGGTCGACGATCGCGCCGGCCCCCGTGGCGACCTTGAACGGGAAGGTGGCGTCGGGCGAGGACAGCCGGAAGGTGACGGTGAGATCCTTCGCGCTGACCGACTTGAGGGTGTCGAGGAGGGACGACGGGCCGACGTCGGACTTGATCTTCTTGACCCGGTCGAAGGAGTACTTCACATCCTCGGCGGTCATCTCCCGGCCGCTCGGGAAGGTGAGGCCCTTGCGCAGCTCACAGCGGTAGGTAACCAGGTCGCCGCCCGTGAACTTGCAGCTCTCGGCCGCGTCGGGCACGGGCGCCACGGTGCCCGGCTCGAAGGTCAGCAGTGACTGGAAGACGTTGCTGAACAGCGCCCAGGAACCGGCGTCGTAGGCGCCGGCCGGGTCCAGCGAGGTGACGGCGTCCGTCGTCCCCACCGTGATCGTCTTGCCCGCGTCCTCCTGCGACGGCAGCAGTTGCCAGCCGCCCACTGCCACGACTCCCAGTACGAGCAGCGTCGCGAGAACCCGCATGCGAACCGAACGCATCGGTTTGCCCTCCCCAGACCCCTATGAGTCCCAGCGCATATGCCACTCCCCTAGTGGCGCGGATCACCTAAGCACAGGTGTTTCACCTGGGGGAAGAGGGATTTGTTGAGTTGGGGAAACAGTTACCGCAAGGGGTTTCCGGCAGGTTTCACAGGGCCCGCACAGCATGTCCGGTCGATCGCCCCGGACCTGGCCTCAGTAGGCCACCGCGAACACGAAACCGCCGACGCACACCGCGATCGACGCGACCCCGCGCACCAGAATGACCTTGTCCACGAACCGCCGCAGCGGCGGGACGGGAACGCATCGCAGCGCCCAGGTGACCGGCAGCGAGAGGGCGGCGACGTACGACATCAGAAAGTAGGGTCCGGCGGGCGGATAGTCGGGCTCCCACTCCGCCTCGGACTGGCTCTCCAGGTACAGAAGTCCCGCGAACGCGTACCAGACCAGCGCGCAGACACCGGTGAGCAGCGTCTCGAACAGGGCGAACTGCACGGGTCTGGTGCGCGCGAGGCGCAGCAGGGACACATCGGTCATGGCGTGCGCTCCTCGGGCTCGGTGTGGGCCGAGTATCGCCGTGGCGCTGCGGAACCCGCCAGGGTCGAGGGGGACCTCAGGCCTGCTTCGACGCCAGTTCGATCACCGTGATGTCCGACGGCGCTCCCACGCGCGTGGGCGGCCCCCACGCGCCCGCGCCCCTGGTGACGTACAGCTGAGTGTCGTCGTAGCGCTCCAGGCCCGCCAGGGTCGGATTCGCCGCCGCCGTGACGAAGTTGCCGGGCCAGAGCTGGCCGCCGTGGGTGTGGCCGGAGAGCTGGAGGTCGACGCCGTGCTCGACGGCGTCGTGGATCTGGGCGGGCTGGTGGGCGAGGAGCACGCACGCGCGTGCCGTGTCCCGGTCGCCGAGGGCCCGGGTGAAGTCGGGGCCCTGGCCCTCGCTCTCACCCGCGATGTCGTTGACGCCGGCGAGGTCGAAGTACGCCAGTTCCTCACGGGCGTTCTCCAGCGGGAGCAGGCCGAGCCGGCGCACCTCCTCGACCCACTGTTCGGCGCCGGAGAAGTACTCGTGGTTGCCGGTGACGAAGAACGCGCCGTGCCGGGCCCGGAGTTGGGCGAGTGGCGCCGCAGCGGGGCCGAGGTCCTTCACGCTGCCGTCGACCAGGTCGCCGACGACCGCGATCACGTCGGGCTGCGTGGAGTTGATGGTGTCGACGACCGTCTGGGCGAAGCCGCGGCCCAGGACCGGGCCCAGGTGGATGTCGCTGACCACCGCGATCCGGTAACCGTGTGCCGCGCGCGGGAGCTTGGCCAGCGGGACGGTGACCCGCTTGACCTTCGGTCCGCGCAGCACGCCGTACGTGCCGTAGCCGACGGTCCCGAGCGCGGCCGCGGCGGCGGCACCGCCGACGACGCGCGAGACGAAGAGGCGGCGGGAGGGGGCGGCCACGAGGCGGGGCGAGTCGGGGGCCTGGGACTCTTCGGGCTCCTGCGGCTCTTTGTGCGGCGCCCCTGTCGGCACGGACTCCGGATGCGGTACGGCGGCGGCCGGGGCGGGTGCGCGTCGCCCGTCCCGCCGTTCGAGGAGACGTCGCAGCAGCGGTCGTACGGCCTCACCCGCCACCACGGCGAGCAGCAGGTAGATCGACAGCGCCATCCACAGGTAACCCGGCCAGCCCAGCACGCGCTGCAGCCAGAAAGGGGCCCCGGCCCGCTCCGCGGCGACGGCGCCGACCACCAGCACCCAACCGCCGGCGACGACCACCGCGCCCGTACGGCGGACCCACCCGGGACCGCTGGTGGTGTCGCGGAACAGGCGGCGCCACACGTACCAGTTGGCCGTCACCAGGACGGCCAGGGTCAGCAGGACGATCAGGACAAAGACGATGATCACGGCGTGGATTCCCCCTGGTCTGCGGTCATGACATCCGGCGCTGTGCGCGGCTTATGAGGTCCGGCGCAATGCGCGCACTCCGCGCAACCCGATGCCCCCGACGACCGTCCCCAGTACGAAGGAAACGACAGCCAGCGTCAGGTGCACCCAGAAGTACGCCGTAGGGTCGCCCGCGTCGTCGAACGCGAGTCCGCTGGCGTCCTTGACGAGGTTCTTGACGAAAGTGATCCAGATGATCCAGCTCCACACCCCGAAGGCGAGCAGGAACCAGGAGACGGGGCGGCTGAGCTTCATACGTCCAGTATCGCCGCCGGGTGGCCGGTCCCACGGCCGGGGTGGGGAGGGGGGCGGGACTTCACGCTCCGCGGCATGTACGTTCCTGACCGTGCCCGCACCCAAGAAGACCGCCAGGCGATCCCTGCTGGTCACCTCTGCCTCAGTTCTGTCGTCCCTCGCGCTGACGGCCGCGCCCGCCTTCGCGGCGCCTTCGCCGTCGCCTTCGTCTTCGTCGTCTTCGGCGTCGTCGTCTTCGGCTTCGCCGAGTACGAGTCCGTCGGCCACTCCCCCGGCGAAGATGTCGACCGTGGGCGGCGCCCGCCTCGGCCAGGCCGGGACACAGGTCAATCTGGCGAGCGGGGTCCCGGTGCTGCCCAAGGGCCTGACCGCGCGCTCCTGGATCGTCACCGACGCCGAGTCCGGCGACGTACTCGCCTCGAACAACGCGCACTGGCGGCTGCCCCCGGCGAGCACCCTGAAGATGCTGTTCGCGGACACGCTGCTGCCGAAGTTCGCCAAGACCGAGAAGCACAAGGTCGTCCCCTCGGACCTCGCGGACATCGGCGCCGGCTCCAGCCTGGTCGGGATAAAGGAGGGCGAGACCTACACGGTCCACGACCTCTGGCTCGGCGTCTTCCTTCGCTCCGGCAACGACGCCGTGCACGTGCTGTCCGCGATGAACGACGGCGTCGACAACACCGTCAAGCAGATGAACGAGCAGGCCGAGGAGCTCCAGGCCCTCGACACCGACGTCGTCAGCCCCGACGGCTACGACCAGCCCGGCCAGGTCTCCTCCGCCTACGACCTGACGCTGTTCGCCCGCTCCGGACTGCAGAACCCGGACTTCCGCGAGTACTGCTCGACGGTCACCGCGAAGTTCCCGGGCGAGACGAAGAAGAACAAGAAGGGCAAGACCGTCCGCAAGTCCTTCGAGATCCAGAACACCAACCGGCTGCTCAGCGGCGACTACGACATCTCGCAGTACCAGGGCATCGCGGGCGTCAAGAACGGCAACACCACCAACGCCGGCGCCACCTTCACCGGCGTTGCCGAACGCAACGGCAAAGTGCTGCTCGTCACCGTCATGAACCCGTCGAAGAACGAGCACAACGAGGTCTACAAGGAGACCGCGAAGCTCTTCGACTGGGGCTTCAAGGCGGCCGGCAAGGTGGAGCCCGTGGGTGAGCTGGTGCCGCCGAAGAGCGCGGCGCAGGCGAGCGCCCAGCCCGGGGCCTCCGGAGAGGCCGGGGAGGCCGGGGGTGCCGACTCCTCCGCCAAGCCGGTCGCGGGCGCCACCGCCGAGGGCGGCTCCGGCGGCATCGGGATCGCGCTCGCGATCACCGGCGGGCTGCTGGTGCTGCTCGCGGGTGCCGCGTTCCTGGTCAACCGCCGCTGGCCGCTGCCGGATCTGGTACGTCGTCGCTCTCGTCCGTGACGGCTGCAGCTTCTGTGGATTCGGCCTCCTTGCTCTGCGTCGCCGTCCAGGCGGCGCAGAACAGCACCAGTTTCGACGTGAAGTTGATCCACAGCAGCAGGGCGACGGGCACGCCGAACGCGCCGTACATGCTCTTCGCCGCCACACCCTGCATATAGCCGCTCAGCAGCAGCTTCAGCAGCTCGAAGCCGATCGCGCCGGTCAAGGCGGCCACGAACAGGCGGTGGCGCGTGGGCTCGACGCCGGGCAGCAGCGTCAGGACGTACAGCAGGAGCAGGAAGTCGGCCAGTACGGCGACGACGAAGGCGATGATCTGCAGCAGGACGCTGCCCCAGCCTTCCCGGTCGATACCGAGCTCGTCGGTGATCCAGCCCACCATCGCGGAGGCGACGGTGGAGGTGGCGAGGGTGACGAGGACGGCGCCGCCGAGCCCGACGAGGATGCCCAGGTCCTTGGCCTTGCGCAGGACCGGGTTCTCCTCGTCGTCGGGCAGCTCCCACACCGCGCGCAGACACTCGCGCATCGAGCCGGCCCAGCCGATGCCGGTGAACAGCAGGACGACGCCGGCGATGAGGCCGATGGCGCCGGCGTTCTGGACCAGTCCGTCGATGTTCAGCTGGTCGGCGATGCCGGGCACCTGCTCGGCGATCTTGTCCTGCAGCTTGTCCTGCTGCTCCTTGCTGAGTGTGGCGGCGGCGACCGCGGCACCCACGGTGAGCAGCGGGAAGAGCGCGACGAAGCTCGTGAACGTCATCGCGGCGGCCAGCCGGGTCCACTTCACCCGGTCCAGCCGCTCGTACGACCGCCACGCGTGCGTGGCCGTCAGGCGCACCCACAGGGGCCCGACCACGGGGAGTTTCTTCAGCCAGTCCATGATCCGACTCTGCCCTCATCAGTCCAAGATCCAACTCTGGCCCCCGTACGGAAGACCAGTGTCCGAGTGCCCCAAAAGCGCAGGACAGTGGCGAGCGCCATGCCGATTCCGGCGCCGGAGACGGTGTCCGCGCGCTGCGAGGTGAGGCCGAGGCCGTAGTGACTCACGGTGAGGCACAGCAGCTGGACGAAAGCACCGGCGATGTTCACCGCGAAGAAGACGGCGTACGGCTTGAGGCCCTTCGGCCGTGTGTGCCGGTACGTGCCGAGCGCGTTGCCCGCGTACGCCACCGAGCAGCCCGCGACGAAGGAGAGCGCCTTCGCGGTGAGGGGCTCGAGGCCGGCCGGGCCACGCAGGTAGGTGAAGAGGGCCAGGTCGGCAGCGTAGGCGAGGAGGCCTGCGGCGGCGAAGCCGAGCAGTTCCCTGCGGGTGGCTGTCGGTTGCTGGTGGGTGGCTGTCGGTTGCTGGTGGGTGCACGCCGGTTGCTGACGGCTGCCTGCCGATTGCCGGTGGGTGCCTGGCGGTTGCTGGTGAGTGTCTGCCGGTTGCTGGTGAGTGTCTGCCGATTCTCGGCGGCTGCCTGCCGGTTGCTGGCGGCTGCCTGCCGATTCCCGGTCGTTGCCTGCCGGTTGCCGGTGGGTCCCTGCCGATTCCCGGTCGCTGCCTGCCGGTTGCCGGTGGGTCCCTGCCGATTCCCGGTCGTTGCCTGCTGGTTTCTGTCTGGTGCCTACCATTTGGCCACGGCCAAGCCGTACATCGCGAGCCAGGTCAGGCCGATGACGGCGAGGGCGCGGTCGCGCAGGACGACGTCCTCGGGCTCGCCGGCCGTGCCGCGGTCGGCGAAGACGGCGTATCTGAGGATCGCGAGGATGAAGGCGACCATGGAGAGCTGCCGCCAGGGGAGGAGGCCGGTGTGCTGGACGCCGGGGTGCGGCACGGTGCCTTCTCCCAACGCCCACAGGCAGTAGCCGAGCACGGCGACGCCGGCCGCCAACTGCCAGACGAAGCGCAGGTATCCGGTCGTGTACTCGGTGAGCAACGCGCGCGTGGCGCCCGCCTGCCCCGACATCTGGACCGCTTCGGAGTACCGCTTGGCCGACACCATGAACAGCGCGCCGAACCCCGTCGTGATCAGGAACCAGCGCGACAGCGGGATGCCGAGCGCGAGCCCTCCGATCATCGCCCGCATCAGGAACCCGGTCGTGACGACGACGAGGTCGACGACAAGGACGTGCTTCAGGCTGACGCAGTAGGCCAGTTGCATGCCGAGGTACGCGGTGAGCAGGGCCGGTACGAGGGGCGGGCACAGCCACACCGCGGCGGCCGGCGCGAGGACGGCGAGGGCGCCGCCGACGGCGTACGCGAGGGGGACCGGGACCTGTCCGGCGGCGACCGGGCGGTGCCGCTTGGTGGGGTGCGCGCGGTCGGCCTCGGCGTCGCGCGCGTCGTTGATCAGGTAGACCGCGGCGGCGCAGGCGGTGAAGAGGACGAAGACGAGGGCGAGTTGGGTGAGGGCGTGGGTGGAGAAGAGCCGGCCTGCGGCGGCGGGGGCGGCGACGACCAGGACGTTCTTCACCCACTGTTTGGGGCGCGCTGTCTTGAGGAGGCCTTGTAGGAGGGCGCCTCCTGGAAGGTTGCGGAGGGGGTGGAAGGAGCGGAAGGGGCGGAAAGCGCCTGTTCGGAGTGGTGAGGCGTGTGGTGGGGGCGTGTGTTGTTCGGGCAGCGCCGCGTCTTGGGTGCGCGCGCCGTTCGCGAGGGGCGCTGTCTCAGTCATGAGCGCTCCCTGTCATCCAGCGCGACCCGATGCGCGCCGTGAGCGCCCCCAGGGCCACGCCCGCCGCCACGTCCGAGGGGTAGTGGACGCCGACGACCAGGCGCGAGACACACATCGCGGCGGCGAGCGGCGGGATCACGCGCGCGCCGCGCGCCCCCAGCGCGCTGTAGGCGACGGCGGCGGCCGCGGCGGAGGTCGCGTGGGAGCTCGGGAAGGAGTGCCGGCCCGCCGTGCGCACCAGGGGCTCGACGTGCGCCGGGCGCGGGCGGCGCACCACCCTCTTCACGCCCATGCTGACGAGGTGCGCGCCCGCTGTGAGCGCCGTGCCGCGCAACCAGGCGCCGCGTCGCGCGCCGTCCACGGCGGCCCCGGCGAGGCCCACCGCGAGCCACAGCGCACCGTGCTCCCCGGCCCGGGACAGGGCGCGCGCTGCGAAGGCGACGCGCGGGTCGCTGCCGTGAGCCCGGAGCGCCGAAAGGGTGCGGTGGTCGAGGCGGTCGTCGAGTCGGCGGTCGAAGTGGTCCATGTGGACTCACTGTTCACGTCGACGCGGCGGGAACTCCGGCAATATTGAGCGACATCCCATTAATCACCCATTTCGGGGAGAGTTGGTATGTTTCAAAAGCAATCGCTCACTCATGGGCGATACGGTCACCGGCATGCCTGCCGACACCGTTTCCGTCACGGGATGGGGCCGCACCGCTCCCACCGCCGCCCGTCTGATCCGCCCAGGGACGTACGAGGAGGCCGTGGCGGCCGTCAGGGACTGCGGGGCCCGAGGAGGCATCCCGAGGGGCCTGGGGCGGGCGTACGGGGACGCGGCGCAGAACGCCGGCGGCTCTGTTCTCGACATGACCGGTCTCGACCGCGTCCACGTGATCGACGCCGCCGGCGGGATCGTGCTGTGCGACGCGGGTGTCTCCCTGCACCGGCTGATGGAGGTGCTGCTGCCGCTCGGCTGGTTCGTGCCGGTGACGCCGGGCACGCGCCAGGTCACCGTCGGCGGCGCGATCGGCGCGGACATCCACGGCAAGAACCACCATGGGTCGGGCTCCTTCTCCCGCCACGTCCTGTCCCTGGAGCTGCTCACCGCCGACGGCGGGATCCGCACCGTCGGCCGCGGCACGCCCCTGTTCGACGCAACCACGGGCGGCATGGGCCTGACCGGTGTGATCCTGACCGCGACGATCCAGCTCCAGCCGGTCGAGACCTCGCTGATGTCGGTCGACACGGAACGCGCGCGGGACCTCGACGAACTGATGGCGCGTCTGACGGCCGGCGACCACCGCTACCGCTACTCGGTCGCGTGGATCGACCTGCTGGCGCGGGGCGCGGCGACGGGCCGCGGGGTACTGACCCGCGGCGACCACGCGCCGCTCGAATCGGTGTCCACGCGCGCGCGTAGGAACCCACTGGCCTTCCGTACCTCCCGGTTCCCGGCCGCCCCCGCCTTCCTCCCGGAGGGCCTGCTGACCCGGACGACAGTGGGCGCGTTCAACGAGCTCTGGTACCGGACGGCGCCACGCGCGCGTACCGGCGAACTGCAGCGGATCTCCACGTTCTTCCACCCGCTGGACGGGGTGCCGCACTGGAACCGGATCTACGGGCGCGGGGGGTTCGTGCAGTACCAGTTCGTCGTCGGGCACGACCAGGAGGACGCCGTACGCCGGATCGTGCGCCGTATCTCCGAGCGCCGGTGCCCGTCCTTCCTCGCCGTCCTCAAGCGCTTCGGGGACGCCGACCCGGGCTGGCTCTCCTTCCCCGTGCCGGGCTGGACGCTCGCCCTGGACATCCCGACGGGCCTGCCCGGCCTCGGTGCCCTCCTCGACGAACTGGACGAGGAGGTCGCCACGGCCGGCGGGCGTGTCTACCTCGCCAAGGACTCCCGGCTGCGGCCCGAGCTGCTCGCCGCGATGTATCCGCGCCTCGACGACTTCCGGGCGCTGCGTGCGGAGTTGGACCCGCGCGGGGTGTTCGTGTCCGACCTGTCACGCCGCCTCAACCTCTAGGAGCTGCTGCCGTGAAGGACGCCTTCGGCCTCCCCCAGTCCCTGCTCGTCCTCGGCGGTACGTCCGAGATCGCGCTGGCCACCGCGCGCCGTCTGGTCGCCCGTCGCACCCGTACGGTGTGGCTGGCGGGACGGCCCTCCCCCGCCCTGGAGGCGGCCGCTTCGCAATTGCGTGCGCTGGGCGCCGACGTGCACACCGTCGCCTTCGACGCCCTCGATCCCCGGTCCCACGAGACGGTGCTCGGCAAGGTCTTCTCGGAGGGCGACATCGACATGGTGCTGCTCGCCTTCGGGATCCTCGGCGACCAGGCACAGGACGAGCGCGAGCCGGTCGCCGCGGTGCGGGTCGCGCAGACCAACTACACGGGCGCCGTGTCGGCGGGACTGGTCTCCGCGCGCGCGTTGCAGTCCCAGGGGCACGGCTCGCTCGTCGTGCTCTCCTCCGTCGCCGGCGAGCGGGCCCGCCGCGCCAACTTCATCTACGGCTCCAGCAAGGCCGGTCTGGACGCCTTCGCGCAGGGGCTGGGCGACGCGCTGCACGGCACGGGCGTGCACGTCATGGTCGTACGCCCCGGGTTCGTACGGTCGAAGATGACCGCCGGCCTGGAGGAGGCACCGCTCGCGACGACGCCGGAGGCGGTCGCGACGGCGATCGAACTGGGCCTCAGGCGCCGTTCGGAGACGGTGTGGGTGCCGGGGGCGCTGCGGGTGGTGATGTCGGCGCTGCGGCACGTGCCGCGGGCGGTGTTCCGGCGGCTGCCGATCTAGTCGGCCGGTGGCTGCCGACCGATCTGGTCGTCCGGCGGCTGCCGGTCCAGTCGGGTAGCGGGCCGGTCAGACGGTGGGCAGGGAGCCGCGGTCGGCATGGGCCGCCTGCGGCGGCACCACCGTCCCGCCGAAGACGAACTCGCGCAGCTTGCGCCACACGCCGTCGGCGCCCTGTTCGTAGAGCGCGAAGCCGCGGCAGGGCCACTCGGCCGCGTAGTCGGCAAGCGCCTCGAAGGCACGGTCCATGGACTCGTCGTCGATGCTGTGCGCCACGGTGACGTGCGGGTGGTACGGGAACTGCAGTTCGCGGGCCACCGGCCCGGAGGCGTCGCGGACCTGCTTCTGCAGCCAGGTGCAGGCCTCGGCGCCCTCGGCGACCTGCACGTACACGACCGGGGACAGGGGCCGGAAGGTACCGGTGCCGGACAGCCGCATGGGGAACGGCCGGCCCGCCGCGGCGACCTCGGTGAGGTGCGCCTCGATCGCCGGCAGCTTGCTGTCGTCGACCTCTGTCGGCGGCAGCAGCGTGACGTGCGTGGGGATGCCGTGAGCCGCGGCGTCGCCGAAGCCCGCGCGCCGCTCCTGGAGCAGGCTGCCGTGAGGCTCCGGGACCGCGATCGACACGCCGATCGTTACGGTCCCCACGTCGTCTCCTGTCGTCCTGTCGGGTTCGTTGCCAGCCGTCCGGCTATCGACTGTACGGCCACGGCTGTGTTGTGGGCAGGCGCAACTGTAGTGATGTGCAGCGCTCTGCCCAGTGGTACGTGTGTGCGGTGGTACGCCTCGTGCTTGACGGTCAGTGCTTGGCGGGCAGGAAGCCCACCTTCTCGTACGTCTGCGAGAGGGTCTCCGCGGCGACGGCGCGCGCCTTCTCCGCGCCCTTGGCCAGGATCGAGTCCAGCGTCTCCGGGTCGTCCAGGTACTGCTGGGTGCGCTCACGGAAGGGCGTCACGAACTCGACCATGACCTCGGCGAGGTCCGTCTTGAGCGCACCGTAGCCCTTGCCGTCGTACTTCTGCTCCAGTTCGGCGATCCCCTCGCCCGTGAGGGTCGAGTAGATGCCGAGGAGGTTGCTGACGCCCGGCTTGTTCTGGGGGTCGAAGCGGATGACGGTGTCGGTGTCGGTGACCGCGCTCTTGACCTTCTTCGCGGTGACCTTGGGCTCGTCGAGGAGGTTGATGAGGCCCTTCGGCGTGGACGCCGACTTGCTCATCTTGATCGACGGGTCCTGGAGGTCGTAGATCTTCGCCGTCTCCTTGAGGATGTACGGCTTCGGGATCGTGAACGTCTCGCCGAAGCGGCTGTTGAAGCGCTCGGCGAGGTCGCGGGTGAGCTCGATGTGCTGGCGCTGGTCCTCGCCGACCGGCACCTCGTTGGCCTGGTAGAGCAGGATGTCCGCGACCTGGAGGATCGGGTACGTGAACAGGCCGACGGAGGCGCGGTCGGCACCCTGCTTGGCGGACTTGTCCTTGAACTGGGTCATGCGGGAGGCCTCGCCGAAGCCGGTGAGGCAGTTCATGACCCAGGCGAGCTGTGCGTGCTCGGGGACGTGGCTCTGGACGAAGAGCGTGCAACGCTCCGGGTCGAGGCCCGCGGCGAGGAGCTGGGCGGTGGCCAGGCGGGTGTTGGCCCGCAGGTCCGCGGGGTCCTGCGGGATCGTGATCGCGTGCAGGTCGACGACCATGTAGAACGCGTCGTGGGACTCCTGCAGGGCCACCCACTGGCGGACGGCGCCGAGGTAGTTGCCGAGGTGGAACGAGCCTGCGGTGGGCTGGATTCCGGAGAGCACGCGGGGTCGATCAGAGGCCATGTCCTCATTCTCTCAGGTGTCGGGGGCCGATCCGGAACTGGTCGGAAACAGATGTGACACAGGTGGGAACCGATCCGGTCCGGGCGGTGTACCAATCGTGTGAGGACGCGGGAGGGGGGCCGCATCGTCGATGAGGCCGCGGTGATCGCACGCGTACGCGCCGGAGAGCCGGAGGCGTACGCCGAGCTGGTGCGGGCCCATACGGGCATCGCGCTCAGGGCGGCCGCCGCGCTCGGGGCGGGAGCGGACGCGGAGGACGTGGTGCAGCAGGCCTTCGTCAAGGCGTACTGCGCGCTGGGCCGGTTCCGGGACGGCGCGTCGTTCAAGCCGTGGCTGCTGTCGATCGTGGCCAATGAGACGAGGAACACAGTGCGGACGGCCGCGCGCCAGCGCACGCTCGCCGGCCGCGAGGCGGCGTTCGTGGAGACGGAGCCGCTGATACCGGAGTCGGCGGACCCGGCGGTGGCCGCCCTGGAGATAGAGCGCCGGGTCGCACTGCAGGCCGCCCTGGAGAGGCTGAGCGAGGAACACCGCCTGGTCGTCACCTACCGCTATCTCCTGGAGATGGACGAGTCCGAGACCGCCCAGGCGCTGGGCTGGCCGCGGGGCACGGTGAAGTCCCGGCTGAACCGGGCCCTGCGCAAGCTGGGGCGGCTGCTGCCCGATTTCGAGCCTCGGGAAGGAGGTGATGAGCGTGAGTGAGTCCTACGACGGTGAGGGCGTCGGCGGGAGTGCGCGTGAGCCTGCGTCGCGGCTGCCCGAGGAGCTGCGGGCGCTCGGGCGCTCGCTGGACGCGCCGGGCGCGGCCGGGTCCGAGTCGATGGTCGAGCGGGTGCTGGAGCAGATACTCGCCGATCAGGTGCCGGTCCCCGTCGCGGAGCCGTCCGGCGCCGGTGAGCGGCTGCGGGCGGTGCGGCAGTGGACGCGGGTGCGGTGGCGTTCGCTGACCGCGACGCTGTGCGGGCTGCTGGCGGTCCTCGCGCTCACGCCTCCGGTGCGGGCCGCGGTCCTCGACTGGTTCGACTTCGGCGGGGTCGAGGTGCGCTACGACCCGTCGGCGGTGCCCTCCGACGGGGCCGAGGTGCCCGGCTGCGGGCGGTCGGTGTCGCCGGTGCAGGCCGAGCGGCGGGCGGGGTTCGAACCGCTGGTGCCGGAGGCGCTGGGCACTCCGGACGCGGTGTCGGTGACGGCCGAGCCGCAGGGGCGCTTCCTGGTGTCTCTGTGCTGGCGCGAGCAGGGACGCACGGTCCGGCTGGACGAGTATCCGGCCAGCCTGGACATCGGCTTCGCCAAGAGCGTGCGCGAGCAGCCGGAGTGGATCTCGCTGGGTGAGGACTCCTCGGACGTCGGTTTGCCGAATGACACCGCCCTGTGGTTTCCACGGCCTCACCTGCTGAGTTTCTGGCTGGTGGACCGGGACGGGACCCAGTACACGCGTGAGAAGCGGACCGCCGGGCCGACCTTGCTGTGGATGCATGACTCGGGCGGCGGGGACGTGGCGCTCCGCCTCGAAGGCGTGGCGTCGAAGGGGCGGGCGGTGGAGATCGCGAAGTCGCTCACGGAGCCTGCGGAGGAATCTCCGAAATAGTGCGCGCGGGGTGGGAACCCCGCCGCCTCGGGCGGTGTACCAGAAGTGACACGCGGCTCGCGGACGGGCCGCACGAGCATCTTCTGCAGGGGGTTCGGATGCGCAGGCATGAGGGCGGCCGGAGCGGCCGATGTCGTGAACTGGCGGCACTGGCAGGGGCGTTGGCGGTGACGTTCGCGCTGATGATCTGGGGCGCGTCCTCGGCGTCGGCCGGCGGACCGACGAGCGTGCTCGTGGTCTCACCGCAGAGCACGGAGACGGCGGCGCTGTACTGCACCGACAAGGAGTACGGCGAGTTGGAGCGACTGCTCGGCGCCCCGGGCACGGGCACCCGCGACAAGCCGCCCGAGGCCAATCTGGCCGCCGCCCGGCAGATCAACGTCACCTGGATGGTGCACGACGTGTCGCCCTGGCGACTGGACCGCGTCTTTCCGCTGGCCGACGCGGACGACGTGTGGATACACACCGCGGAGAACGTGCCCGCTTCGGTCAACGGCGAATGGCACCGCGCTCGGAACCCCGGCCAACTGCGTGCCCTGCTCAAGGACCTGGGCCTGATGGGCGAGACCTCCGGCGAGGGCCACGCCATCTTCCCGACACCCTGGCAGGAGTCGGGGAACGACTCGGCCACGGCGGAGCCGGAGACCGCCGCGGCCACGAGCCCGACACCGGCAGCGGACGACGAGGCCGATTGGTGGTGGGCCCTGCCGGGTCTGGCAGCCGGAGCCGTACTGGCCTTGGTCCTGCGGCCGTTCGCGATGCGGATGCCGCCGGCCCGCCTGCGCCGTGAGCCGGGGCCGCGACAGGAACTGCGCGATGTGTGAGACGTGACGGGGAAGTCGGAAGCGCTGGAGGGGGACGGATGGGAATCCGGAGCAGAAGGACGAGGCCACGGCTCGCGAGGCGCACGGCACTCGTGCCGGTAGCGGTAGCGGCGGTGACCGTGCTCGGAATGCCGACGGCGGACGCGGCGGCACAGGGACCGGATCCCGACCAACCCAACCTGGCGCTGGTCATCGCCGGCGGCTCGAGCCGGACGACGACCTTGCGCTCCGGCGAGTCCTCCTTCGACCGTCTCTGGCAGTTGCTGCAGCCCACCTACACCGGCACGGAGCGGGTGCCGCATGCCTGGGCCGAGGGCCGGTATCCGCCGGTGCGGATCACCGTGGTCTGGGGACTGACGGGTGTCGGAGGCTGGCCGCAGACGAATGCGGCGCCCGGCGGCGATGTGGCCATCGAGCGGCAGGACCAGCTGTTCCTGGCCGAGGACGGCACACCGTGGGTGCGCACGGATCCGGCACCGGAGGTGGCGGACGACGACATCCGCTGGCATCGGGCGCCGCGTGCGGTCTTCGGGCAGCTGAGCCGGACGGAGCTGCTCGGCGGGGCCGTGGAGGCGCGGACAAGCGGTGAGGCCGGCGACGGGCCCGCGGACATGGAGCTCGGTGCGTGGTGGGCGGTTCCGGGCCTCGCCGTGGGGTTCGCGGCCGGTGTCGGCGGCACGCGGCTGATACGCCGCGCGGCGGCCCGGCCGGGAGCCGGACCGCCGCGGGAGGAGCCACGACAGGAACTCATCGATCTTTGAGAGTCGCCGGTCTTTGACAACTCAAGAGGGCGTTTGTCAGCCCAGGTCGATCTCCGGGTACAGCGGGAAACCGGCGACGAGGTCGGTCGCGCGGTGGGAGATCTCGTCCGCGACCTTCGGGTCGAGGACGTGCTGGGCCTTGGAGGGGGCTCCCGACTTGGTGGTGCCGGGCTCCGTGGTGGTGAGGACGCGGTCGATGAGACCGGCGACCTCGTCCATCTCGGCGGTGCCCAGGCCACGCGTGGTCAGGGCGGGGGTACCGATGCGGATGCCGGAGGTGTACCAGGCGCCGTTGGGGTCGGCCGGGATGGCGTTGCGGTTGGTGACGATGCCGGACTCGAGCAGAGCGGCCTCGGCCTGGCGGCCGGTGAGGCCGTAGGAGGTGACATCGATCAGGTTGAGGTGGTTGTCGGTGCCGCCGGTGACGAGGGACGCACCCCGGCGCATCAGGCCCTCGGCCAGGGCGCGAGAGTTGTCGACGATGCGCTGGGCGTAGTCCTGGAAGGACGGCTGACGGGCCTCGGCGAGAGCGACGGCCTTGGCGGCCATGACGTGCGGGAGCGGGCCACCGAGGACCATCGGGCAGCCGCGGTCGACCTGGTCCTTGAGGGAGTCGTCGCACAGGACCATGCCGCCGCGCGGACCACGCAGCGACTTGTGGGTGGTGGTGGTGACGATCTGGGCGTGCGGGACCGGGTCGAAGTCACCGGTGAGGACCTTGCCGGCGACGAGACCGGCGAAGTGGGCCATGTCGACCATGAGCGTGGCGCCGACCTCGTCGGCGATCTCGCGCATGATCCGGAAGTTCACCAGCCGGGGGTAGGCGGAGTAGCCGGCGACGATGATGAGCGGCTTGAACTCGCGGGCCGAGGCGCGCAGGGCCTCGTAGTCCACGAGGCCGGTGGCCGAGTCGGTGCCGTAGGAGCGCTGGTCGAACATCTTGCCGGAGATGTTCGGGCGGAAGCCGTGGGTGAGGTGGCCGCCGGCGTCCAGGGACATGCCGAGCATGCGCTGGTTGCCGAAGGCCCGGCGGAGCTCGGCCCAGTCGGCCTCGGAGAGGTCGTTGACCTGGCGGACGCCGGCCTTCTCCAGCGCGGGGACCTCGACGCGGGCGGCGAGGACGGACCAGAAGGCGACGAGGTTGGCGTCGATGCCGGAGTGCGGCTGGACGTAGGCGTGGCGGGCGCCGAAGAGCTCCTTGGCGTGCTCGGCGGCCAGCGACTCCACCGTGTCGACGTTGCGACAGCCGGCGTAGAAGCGGCGGCCGATGGTGCCCTCGGCGTACTTGTCGCTGAACCAGTTGCCCATCGCGAGGAGAGTGGCCGGGGAGGCGTAGTTCTCGGAGGCGATCAGCTTGAGCATCTCGCGCTGGTCGTGAACCTCCTGGCCGATGGCGTCGGCGACGCGGGGCTCGACGGCGCGGATCACGTCGAGCGCGGCACGGAAGGCGGTGGACTCGGTGGAGAGGGGCTGCTGCTCTGACATGGCGGCCTCCGGGCGGCGTGGCTTGAAACGGTCACGGTTCACGGTTCGGCCCAGGCGCACGGCACTTGATCACTCACAGGCCGCTCCCCGATGGTCCGTCCCATCCCAGCGCGCCAGTCACGGCCTGTCGGCCAGCCTACCGGGCGCACCCCGGGCCCAAGGTGCCGCGTCCACCATGCGAGCGACCATGGAGGGAGGGCAGTCGCACCCCCGGGAGGTCCCGTGACCACGACGGAAGCGCTCATCGCGGCGGCCGACGCGCACAGCGCACACACCTACGACCCCTTGCCGGTGGTGGTCGCCACCGCGGACGGCGCCTGGATGACGGATGTGGAGGGGCGGCGCTATCTGGACCTGCTGGCCGGCTACTCGGCGCTGAATTTCGGGCACCGCAACCGGCGGCTGATCGAGGCGGCGAAGGCCCAGCTGGAGCGGGTGACGCTGACCTCGCGGGCGTTCCACCACGACCGGTTCGCGGCGTTCTGCGGTGAGCTCGCCGAGCTGTGCGGCATGGAGTCGGTGCTGCCGATGAACACGGGCGCGGAGGCGGTGGAGACGGCGGTGAAGACGGCCCGGAAGTGGGGCTACCGGGTCAAGGGCGTGCCGGCGGAGAGGGCGAAGATCGTGGTCGCGGGCAACAACTTCCACGGCCGTACGACGACGATCATCAGCTTCTCCACCGATCCGGAGGCGAGGGCGGACTTCGGGCCCTACACGCCGGGCTTCGAGATCGTCCCGTACGGGGATCTGACCGCGATGCGTGGGGCGCTGACCGAGAACACGGTCGCCGTGCTCCTGGAGCCGATCCAGGGCGAGGCGGGGGTGCTGGTGCCGCCGGCCGGGTATCTGCCGGCGGTGCGGGAGCTGACGCGCGAGCGGAACGTGCTGTTCGTGGCGGACGAGATCCAGTCCGGGCTGGGGCGGACGGGACGGACCTTCGCGTGCGAGCACGAGGGTGTCGTGCCGGACATGTACGTGCTCGGGAAGGCGCTCGGCGGCGGGATCGTGCCGGTGTCGGCGGTGGTGTCGAGCGCCGAGGTGCTCGGGGTGTTCCGGCCCGGGGAGCACGGGTCGACGTTCGGCGGGAATCCGCTGGCCTGCGCGGTGGCGCTGGAGGTGATCGCGATGCTGCGGTCCGGCGAGTACCAGGCGCGGTCCGCGGAGCTCGGCGGGCATCTGCACCGTGAGCTGGGCGCGCTGGCCGACACGGGCCGGGTGACGGCGGTGCGCGGGCGTGGGCTGTGGGCCGGCGTCGACATCGCTCCGGCGTACGGGACGGGGAGGGAGGTCTCGGAGAAGCTGATGGACCGGGGTGTGCTGGCGAAAGACACCTATGGGGCGACGCTCCGGATCGCGCCGCCCCTGGTGATCAGCAAGGAGGACCTGGACTGGGGGCTGGCACAGCTTCGGGGTGTGCTGGGCGTGTAGGCGTCGGGGCGGGGCAGGGTGAGCCGGGGCTCGCGGCTAGAGGATGACGTGCGGCAGGAAGCGTGCGTACTCGTCTGTGACCAGGCCGGACGACTCCCGGATGCCCAGGCCCGCCGACTCGTCCTCCACGACCCACGCGCCGAGGACGACGCGATTGCCGTCGAAGTCGGGAAGGGGCGCCAACTCCTGGTAGCAGCAAGGCTCTTCGGGTGCGTCCCGAACTGCGCCCGAGGTGCCCGGCTCGTGGATCGTCACGCCCGCACCCTCGCGGCCCAGCAGCGGCTTGGCGACGTAGCCGGTCGTCGTCGCCAGCTCCCGTGGGCCGTCGAGGTAGGCGGGGAGGAGGTTCGGGTGCCCCGGGTGCAGCTCCCAGAGGATCGCCAGCAGCGCCTTGTTGCTGAGCAGCATCTTCCAGGCCGGTTCGATCCACAGGGTGCTGCCCGTGCCGCCGCCGTTGTCGAGGGTGCCGAGGACGTGGCCGGCGAAGCGGTCGGTGGTGAGCCACTCCCAGGGGTAGAGCTTGAAGCAGCTGCGGATGAAGCGGAGTTGGTTGTCGACGAAGCGGCCGGACAGCGGGTCCCAGCCGATCTCCTCCATCGAGATCCAGTCGGTGTCCAGGCCGGCCTGATCCGCGGTCTCCTTCAGGTAGGCGACCGTCATGAGGTCCTCACCGAGTTCGTCGGCCGAGGAGTGCGCGAAGTAGAGGGGGCTGCCCGGCGGGAGGAGGGCGGCCTGCTTCTTCCAGGCGGCGACGAGGCGTTCGTGGAGGGAGTTCCACTGGTCGGCGCCCGGGAAGCGTTCCTCCATCCAGAACCACTGGGGTGAGGCGGCCTCGACGAGAGACGTGGGGGTGTCGGCGTTGTACTCGAGGAGCTTCGCGGGGCCCGTGCCGTCGTAGCGGAGGTCGAAGCGGCCGTAGACGGAAGGGAGTTCGGCGCGGCGGTGCCAGGACTCGGCGACCGCCTCGGCCACCTGCGGGTCGGTGATGCCGAGGTCGGTGAAGCGGCCGGCCGTGACGATGTGGTCCGCAGCCCTCAGGCACATGCGGTGGAGTTCCTCGACGACCTCCTCCAGCGCCTCGACCTCGGGGAGCGCGAAGGCGTAGTACGCGCTCTCGTCCCAGTAGGGGCGCAGGGAATCGTCGGGGTGGCGGGTGAGGGGGTAGATGAGTCCCTGCTGCTCGACGGTCTGCTGCCAGCCGGGGCGGGGCTCGATGGTGTGGCGTTTCATGAGAGCGAGGTCCTGTTGCTCAGCCGCCGGAGCTGCCCTTGCCGCCACTGCCGCTGTCGCTGCCGAAGCCGCCTCGGTCGACACCGCCGCTGCCGCCGCTGGTCGAGGAACTGCCGGACTTCTTGCTGGACTTGGTGAAGGAGCCGCCGGTGACCCAGGCGCCCTTCTTCTTGCCGCCGTAGTAGTAGGCGCCGTTGACGGTGGAGACGGACTTGCAGTTCTTGTCGGCGACGACCTGGTAGCCCTTGGTGGCGGTGTAACTGTCGCGGTCGACGCAGCGCTTGTCGGGGTCCGAGGAGCAGGCGGTCAGGGCCACGGCGAGCAGTCCCACACCGCCGAGTGCGACCGTGCCCGAGCGAAGTTGCCGGCGTGTGTCCGCCATGTCGTGTCTCCCCGTTGATGTGGTGGTCGTGCGGTGTCCGGCGGTCAGCTTAGAGATCAGTAAGAGCATGTTCACAGGCGGCCCTTCCCTCCTCTCCTCCCCTACAGTCGCTTTGTGCTCTTTGGAATGGTGTGCGCCCTTGGTGCCGCGGTCTGCTTCGGTACGGCGACGGTGTTGCAGGCGATGGCGGCGCGGGTGGCGGCCACCGTCGGGGGTGGTGGCGAGGCGGCACTGTTTCTGCGGGCGGTGCGGCAGTGGCGGTATCTGGCCGGGCTGTCGCTGGACGGAGTGGGATTTCTGCTCCAGGTCGCCGCGCTGCGGTCGATCCCGATCTACGCGGTCGGCGCGGCGCTCGCGTCGAGTCTCGCGGTGACGGCGGTGGTCTCGGCGCGGCTGCTGCGGGTTCGGCTGAGCGGGAGCGAGTGGGGCGCGGTGGGGGTGGTGTGCGCCGGGCTCGCACTGCTGGGGGTCGCGTCCGGGACGGAGGGCGACCGGGGCGGGTCGGCGGCGTTGAAGTACGCGATGCTCGCGACCGCGCTGGCCGTGCTGGGGCTGGGGTTGCTGGGCGGCCGGCTGCCGGAGCGGGGGCGTGCGCTGGTGCTCGGGCTGGGGGCCGGGTTCGGGTTCGGGGTCGTCGAGGTGTCGGTCCGGCTGATCGACTCGCTGGCACCGTCGGACCTGCTGGCCAACCCGGCGACGTACGCCCTCCTCATCGGCGGAGGCGCGGCCTTCCTGTCGCTGACCTCGGCCTTGCAGCGGGGCTCGGTGACCACGGCGACCGCCGGGATGGTGATCGGGGAGACGATCGGGCCCGCGCTGGTGGGGGTGGTGTGGCTGGGGGACCGTACACGGGAGGGCTTCGCGTGGGTGGCCGTGCTGGGGTTCGCCGTCGCGGTGGCGGGGGCGTTGGCGCTGGCCCGGTTCGGGGAGGCGCCGGCCGAGAAATGAGCCTTCACGGCAGCACCCTGCACAACGCCTCCAGCGCCCCCGCCCACGCGTGGTCCGGCGGGGTGCCGTACCCGACGACCAGGGCGTCCAGTGGCTCGGCGAGCGCGGCGGTGTGGCGGAAGAAGGTGAGGCCGTGGAGGGCCAGGCCCTGCCAGGTGGCTGCCTGGAGGACGGTGCGTTCGGTGCCGGACGGGAGGGGCAGGACGGCGTGGAGGCCGGCGGCGATGCCGGTGACGTGCACCTCGGGGGCGTGCGCGGCCAGGGCTGTGACCAGGGCGTCTCTGCGGCGGCGGTAGCGGAGGCGGGCGGATCGTACGTGACGGTCGTAGGCGCCGGAGGTGATGAACTCCGCCAGGGTCAGCTGGTCCATCACCCCGCAGGTGTCCATGCCGCCCTTCGCCGAGACGGCCTCCTCCATCAGGCGCGGCGGCAGGACCATCCAGGCCAGCCGCAGGCCGGGCGCGAGGGACTTGCTCGCCGTGCCCAGGTGGACGACACGGTCGGGGTCCAGGCCCTGGAGGGCGCCGACCGGCTGGCGGTCGTAGCGGAACTCGCCGTCGTAGTCGTCCTCCAGGACCAGCCCTCCGGTGCGCCGCGCCCAGTCCACGACGGCCGCCCGCCGGTCGCGGTGCAGGGGTGCGCCCATCGGGAACTGGTGGGCGGGGGTGAGCAGGACGGCGTCTTCGTCCGTCAACACCGTCGGATCCGTGCCGAGTTCGTCGTACGGCAGTGGCTGGGTGCGCAGGCCCGCTGCCGTCAGCAGGTTCCAGTGCGGGGGGAGCCCGTACGACTCCACGGCGACCGTCCGTGCCCCGTGCGCCCGCAGAACCGTGCCGAGCAGCGTCAGGCCGTGTGCGAACCCGGCGCAGATCAGAATGTGTTCGGGGTCGGTGCGGACGCCGCGGGCGCGGGAGAGGTAGGCGGCGAGTGCGGTGCGCAGTTCGATACGGCCGCGGGGGTCGCCGTAGCCGAGGGCCTCGTTCGGGGCGGAGGTGAAGGCGCGGCGGGCGGCCTTGAGCCACTCCGTGCGGGGGAAGGAGGCGAGGTCGGGGGTACCGGGGCGGAGGTCGTACGTCGGGCGGTGGCGCTCCCTGCGTGAGGGGGCCGTGCCGGAAGGGGGGACGACCGCGCTCCCCCACCGCCTGAAGGGCGTGGGAGGTGCCCCCATGGCGACCCTCGTGCCCGAGCCCTGGCGGGCGGTGAGCCAGCCCTCGGCGACGAGGTCGGCGTAGGCCTCGGCGACCGTGTTGCGGGCGATGCCCAGGTCGGTGGCGAGGGTGCGGGAGGAGGGCAGCCGGGTACCGGGGGCCAGCCGGCCGGTGCGGACGGCCTCGCGCAGGGCGTCGGTCAGGCCCCGGCGCAGGCCCGGACCGGTGGGTTCCAAGTGGAGGTCCACGCCCAGAGTGGCCCAAGGTTTCGGCATGGAAATGGACCATACTCCTGGGCTGCCTGGCTCATAGTGTCGACGGCATGACGACGAACGACACCATTTCTACGACCGTGGAGTACGCCCCCGAACACACCCCCCGGCTGAACTGGGCCGAGCAGGCCCCCGAGGTCTTCAAGGCGATGGTCCGGCTCGATGCCGCCGCCCGGAAGGGCCTCGACCCGAAGCTGCTCGAGCTGGTGAAGATCCGCGCCTCGCAGATCAACCACTGCGCGCTCTGCGTCGACATGCACAGCAAGGACGCGCTGGCCGCCGGCGAGAGCGTCGAGCGGATCGTCCAGCTCAGCGCGTGGGAGGAGTCGGAGCACTTCTACGCCGAGAAGGAGCTCGCGGCGCTGGCGCTGACGGAGGCGGTGACCGTCCTGACGGACGGCTTCGTGCCGGACGCGACCTACGAGAAGGCCGCCAAGCACTTCGAGGAGGCCGAGCTGGCGCAGCTGATCGCCGTGATCGCGGTGATCAATGCATGGAACCGGTTCGGGGTGACCTGCCGCCTGGTGCCGGGGCACTACCAGCCGGGGCAGTACAAGTGAGCCGTACGACGCACCTGGACCGCGAGGTCGGACAGGCCTTCTCCGCACTCAGCGCCGCCGCGAAGAAGGGGCTCGGCGATCCCGGTCTCGCCGAGCTCGTGGTGATCCGCGCCTCGCAGATCAACCACTGCGCCTTCTGCCTCGACATGCACCTCACCATCGCGCGCAAGCACGGGGTGAGCGAGAAGCAGCTCGATCTGCTCGCCACCTGGGAGGAGGCCGGGGACCTCTACGACGAGCGGGAGCGGGCGGCGCTGGCGCTGACGGAGGCGGTGACCGTGCTGACGGAGGGGTTCGTGCCGGACGCGGTCTACGACAACGCTGCCAAGTACTTCGACGACACCCGCCTCGCCCATCTCATCGCCCTGATCGTCGCCATCAACAACTGGAACCGGGTGATGGTCGGCCGCCGTATCCCGCCGGGGGGTTACACACCATGAGCACGGCAACGAGCAAGGCCATCAGCAAGACCGAGACCTTCCGGAGGCTCCACCGCGGGCGCACCCCGGACAATCCCCTCGTCCTGCCCGGGCCCTGGGACGCGGCCAGTGCGCGGGTCCTGGAGGAGGCCGGGTTCCCCGCGCTCGCGACGCCCAGTGCGGGGGTCGCCGCCTCGCTCGGGTACGCGGACGGGGCGACTCCGGCGGACGAGATGTTCGCGGCGGTGGCACGGATCGTACGGGCGGTGGACGTGCCGGTGTCCGCGGATGTCGAGGGCGGGTACGGGCTCGCGCCCAAGGAGCTGGTGGAACGGCTGCTGGAGACGGGGGCCGTCGGCTGCAACCTGGAGGACTCCCACGGGGACGGTGTTCTCAAGGACCCGCGCGAGCACGCCGAGTGGCTCGCCGAGGTGCGGTACGCCGCCGGGGACCGGCTCTTCGTCAACGCGCGCATCGACACCTTTGTGCGGGGCGTGTCCGATCCCGAACGGGCCATCGAGCGGGCCGCGTTGTACGTCGCCGCGGGCGCCGACTGCGTCTATCCGATCGGTGCGCCGGTGGGCGTACTCCCGCTGCTGCGGTCCGGGATCCAGGGGCCGATGAACGTGATCGCGCGGGTGGGCGAGGGCCCCTCCCCCACCGAGCTCGGTGAGCGAGGGGCCACCCGGATCACGTTCGGGCCGGGGCTGCAGCGCAGGGCCACGGCAGCCGTCAAGGAGATCGCCGTACAGCTGAAGTAGCTGAAGCAGCGGGACTCAGGACAGCCACGCCTTCCAGGTGGACTCGTGGCTGTCCACCCACTTCTTCGCCGCCTGCTCGGGGCTCAGCTTCTGGTCGGCGATCATCAGGGAGACCTCGTTCTGGTCCGCGGTCGTCCACTTGAACTTCTTCAGGAAGGCGGCCGCCTTGCCGCCGGACTGAGCGAAGTCGGTGTTGAGGTACTTCTGCAGCGGGGTGTGCGGGTAGGCGCAGGCGACCTTCGCGGCATCCGCGTCGCAGCCCTCCTTGTAGGCGGGCAGCTTCACCTCGGTCATGGGGACCTTCTCGAAGAGCCACTGCGGGGAGTACCAGTAGGTCAGGAAGGGCTTCTTCTCCTTGGCGAACTGCCTGATCTGGGTGATCTGGGCGGCCTCCGAACCGGCGAAGACCACCTGGTAGTCCAGGTTCAGGTTGTTCACCAGCGCCTTGTCGTTGGTGACGTAGGACGGGGAGCCGTCCATGAGCTGGCCCTTGCTGCCGCTCTCGGCGGTGCGCATCTGGGACGCGTACTTGTTGAGGTTCTTCCAGTTCGTGACGTCCGGGTGCTGCTTGGCGAAGTACGTGGGGACGTACCAGCCGATGTGCCCGGTGACCCCGAGGTCACCGCCCGGAGTGATCGTCTTCTTGTCCTGGACGTACCGCTGTTCCTGCTCGGGGTGGCCCCAGTCCTCCAGGATCGCGTCGACCCGGCCTTGGCTGAGCGCATCCCAGGCGGGGACCTCGTCGACCTGGACGGTGTCGACGCGGTAGCCGAGCTTGTGGTCCAGCAGGTACTGGGCCACGGCTACGTTCGCCTGCGCGCCCACCCAGGACTGGACGGACAGGGTCACCGTCTTGGCGCCCTGGGCGTTCGCGAACGGCGAGGCCTGCTTGGTCATGTCGGCGGCGCCGCAGCCGGTGAGCAGCGCGAGCGAGGACACGCCCGCCACTACGGCAGTCGTACGAAGTCGCATGTCACGCTCCCTTCTTCGTGCGGCGTTCCGTCGGCTGGGTCACCCGGTCGAGCATCAGGCCGAGGCAGACGATGGCAGCGCCGGCGACCAGGCCGGTCGCCAGGTCGCCCTGTGCGAGGCCGAAGACGGCGTCGTAGCCGAGCGCTCCGCCGCCGACCAGGCCGCCGATGATGACGACGGCGAGGACCAGGACCACGCCCTGGTTGAGGGCGAGCAGCAACGCCGGGCGGGCGAGCGGGAGTTGGACCTGCCGCAGCTGCTGCCAGCTCGTCGCACCGAGCGAGCTCGAAGACTCCAGCGCGGCCGGGTCGACCTGGCGCAGCCCCTGGGTGGTGATGCGGACGACGGCGGGGAGCGCGTAGACCACGGCGGCCGCCACGGCGGGGGCGCGGCCCACGCCGAACAGTGCGACGACCGGGATCAGGTACACGAACTGCGGCATCGTCTGGAAGACGTCCAGGACAGGGCGGAGAGCTCGCTCGACGCGGTCGCTGCGCGCCGCCGCGATGCCCGTCGCGAAACCGATGACCACAGTGACGGCGACGGCCGCCAAGACCTGGGAGAGGGTGTCCAGGGAGGGCCCCCAGACGCCCAGCACGCCGATCGCGGCCATCGCGAGGACCGCGGTGAGCGCGGTGCGCCAGGTGCCGATCAGCCAGGCGAGGGCGGCGATGAGGAGCAGGACCGACCACCAGGGCAGCCACTGCAGACCGTCGCGGACCGGGTTGAGGACCCAGGTGGTGAAGTGGGCCGCCCAGTCGGCCGTGCCACCGACGACGGGGACACCGGAGTAGAGGTGGTCCGTCATCCAGCCGACGGCACGGTTGACCGGTTCGGCGATGTTCACGATCCAGACGTCGGGCCAGTCGAGGCGGCCCATGAGACGTCCGGCCGCCGCGACGGCCACGGCGGCGACGAGCGCGTACGCCCATCCCGCGCGCCCCGACCCCTCGGTGCCGTCTCCCGCCGCCCCGGTCACCCGGTCCAGTACGACGGCGAGCAGCACGATCGGAATGCCGGCCGCCAGCGCCGCGCCCACGTCGACCGAGGCCAGCGCCTGGTAGACGCGGTCACCGAGGCCGCCCGCGCCGATCACCGACGCGATGACGGCCATGGAGAGGGCCATCATGATCGTCTGGTTGAGGCCGAGGAGGAGTTCCTTGCGGGCCAGTGGGATACGGGCGGTCAGCAGACGTTGGCGTGCGGTGGAGCCCAGCGACTCGACGGCCTCCAGGACCTCCTTGTCGGCGCCGCGCAGACCGAGGGAGGTGAGGCGGGCCATGGGCGGGGCGGCGTAGACGACGGTGGCGAGGACGGCCGCGGGGACGCCCATGCCGAAGACCAGGACGACGGGCAGCAGATACGCGTACGCCGGGAGCACCTGCATGGTGTCCAGGACCGGGCGCAGGGCTCGGTCGAGGCGGTCGGAGAGACCGGCGCCGAGGCCCAGCAGGGCGCCCACGACGACCGACGCCAGGACGGCGACCACCATCAGCGCCAGCGTCTGCATGGTCGGCACCCACATGCCGAGCAGACCGCAGGTCAGGAACGCGGCGCCCGTACCGAGCGCGAGCCGGACCCCGGCCACGCGCCAGGCGACGAGCGCGCCGAGGGCCGTGACGCCGGCCCAGCCCGCGCCGAGCAGCACGAGATAGACGGCGTGTACGGAGATCACGACCGCGTTGCTGACGTAGCCGAAGAAGTAGAGGAACAGGGGGTGGCTGTCCCGGTTGTCGATGATCCAGTCGCTGGCCTTGGCCAACGGTTCGGAGAAGTCGACGGTGAGGGCGTCGGGCCAACTGCCGCTGGCCCAGCGGGCGTTCGCGAGCGGCACGAGCACAGCGGCAGCGAGGGCCAGGAGGAGGAGCTTGTGGACGGCGCGGTGCCTCAGCAGGCTGCCGGGGAGCGCGCGAGGGGCGGAGGATGCGGTGATCGTCGCCATCAGACGGCCTCCTTTCGGAGCTCCGTTCCGGCCACGACGTCCAGGAGCCGTTCGTGGTCGACGACCCCCAGACACCGGCCGTTCTCCACGACGCAGGCGGCCTTGCGGCTCCGAGCGACGACCTTGATGGCCTCGGCGACCACCGCGTCGGCCGCCAGCGCACCCGGGTGCTCGATGCCGCCGCAGTCCCCGGCACGCATGGCCGTACGGACCGTCATGACCTGCTCGCGCGGCACGTCCCGGACGAACTCGCGGACGTAGTCGTCGGCCGGGGAGCCCACGATCTCCTCCGGAGTACCCAGCTGGACCACCTGGCCGTCGCGCATCAGCGCGATGCGGTCGCCGAGCTTCAGGGCCTCGCTCAGGTCGTGGGTGATGAAGACCATCGTGCGGCCCTCCTCGCGGTGCAGCCGGACGACCTCCTCCTGCATGTCCCGCCGGATCAGCGGGTCGAGCGCGCTGAACGGCTCGTCGAACAGAAGGACCTGGGGGTCCACGGCGAGTGCGCGGGCCAGGCCCACGCGCTGCCGCTGGCCGCCCGACAGTTGGGCGGGCTTGCGCTGCTCCATGCCTTCCAGGCCGACCTTGGCGACGACCTCGGCGGCCCGCCTGCGGCGCTCGGCCTTCCCCATGCCCTGGATCTCGAGGCCGTAGGCCACGTTGTCGAGGACCGTGCGGTGCGGGAGGAGGCCGAAGTGCTGGAAGACCATCGCGGCGCGGTGGCGGCGCAGTTCGCGCAGACGGGACTTGTCCATGGCGCGGACGTCCTCGCCGTCGATGGCGATCGTGCCGGCCGTCGGCTCGATCAGCCGGGTCAGGCAGCGGACGAGGGTGGACTTGCCGGAGCCGGACAGGCCCATCACCACGAAGACCTCGCCCTTGCGGACGTCGAAGGAGACGTCGCGGACGGCGGCCGTGCAGCCGGTGCGGGTGCGCAGTTCGGCGGGGGTGAGGGAGGACAGCTCGGGGTCGGCGGGTATGCGGTCCGCCTTCGGGCCGAAGACCTTCCAGAGGCCGTCCACCGAGAACACCGGCGTGTTCGATTCCGTATTCATCACGTCCACACTCATCACGTCCGTACTCATCACGCACCGCCTCCAATCAGGTCTACGGCCCTCTCACCGACCATCAACACCCCGATCATCGGGTTCACGGCGGGCATGGTCGGGAAGACGGAGGCGTCGGCGATGCGGATGCCGTCCAGGCCTCGGACCCGCAAGTCGGGGTCGACCACCGCCTGTTGGTCGTCGGCGGATCCCATACGGCACGTTCCCGCCGGGTGGTACACGGTGTGCGCGACCTGGCGGGCGTACGCGCTCAGCTCTTCCTCGTCCGTGACCTGCGGCCCGGGGGCCACCTCGCGCTTGAGCCAGCTGGCCAGCGGCTCGGTCGTCGCGATCTCGCGGGCGATGCGGATGCCGTCGACGAGGGTGCGGCCGTCGTAGTCGTCCTCGTCGGTGAAGTAACGGAAGTCGAGCGCGGGCTTCACGGACGGGTCGGCGCTGGTGAGGTACAGCCGGCCGCGGCTCTTCGGCTTGGGGATGTTCGGGGTCATCGAGACGCCGTACGGCGGGCGTTCGTAGCCGATGCGCTCCGGGTTGTCCGTGAACGGGATCTGGTAGAAGTGGAACATCAGGTCGGGGCCCTGGTGTTCGGGGTCGCGGCGCACGAACAGGCCGGCGTCGGAGTCCATCGCGGAGTTCTCGGGGATGGGTCCGTGCGTCTCCCAGACGATCACCGACTCGGGGTGGTCGAGCAGGTTCTCGCCGACACCGGGCAGGTCGTGGACGACGGGGATGCCGAGCTCGGCGAGGTCCTCCTTCGGGCCGATGCCCGAGTGCAGCAGCAGGCGGGGCGAATCGACCGCGCCCGCGCACAGCAGGACCTCGCGGCGGGCCCGTACGACGAACTCCTCGCCGTCCTTGGCGCGGACGTGCACGCCTTCGGCCCGCGTGCCGTCCAGCTGCAGCTTGTACGCCCAGGTCTCCAGCAGGATCGTCAGGTTCTCCCGCTCGTCCATCACCGGGTGCAGATACGCCACCGAGGCGCTGGAGCGCTTGTTGTTCTCGGGGTGGTAGGCGAGGTCGAAGAACCCGACGCCCTCGGTGAACGGCTGCTTGTTGAAGCCCTCGACGCGCGGGACGTCGAGCGCGCTCTGTGCCGCATCGACGAAGTCGCGGGCGATGGCGTTCCGGTCCTTCTCGTCGACCGGGACGATGTTGTTGCGCAGGCGCGGGAAGTACGCCTCCATCGACACCGCGCCCCAGCCCTTGGCGCCGGCCGCCTCCCACTCGTCCCAGTCGGAGGGCAGCGGCTTGAACGCGATGAGCGTGTTGTGGGAGGAACAGCCTCCCAGGACGCGGGCGCGGCTGTGCCGGATGTGGGAGTTGCCGCGGGGCTGTTCGGTGGTCGGGTAGTCGTAGTCGAGCTCACCGCCGAGCAGGCCCATCCAGCGGCGCAGGGTCAGGACGTCGTCGCGGCCGACGTCGCTGGGGCCACCCTCGATGACGGCGACGGTGACGTCGGGGTTCTCGGTGAGGCGGGAGGCGATGACGGAACCTGCGGTTCCGCCGCCGATCACTACATAGTCGTACTCGTGCTGGTGCATGGGGGGTTACTCCAGGGACGTGCGAAGCGAAACGAAGCGGGGTGCGGGGTCAGCCGGCGAACCAGCGGACCGGCTTCGGCGCGAGGTTCTGGTAGACGTGCTTGGACTCGCGGTACTCGGCGAGCCCGGCGGGCCCGAGCTCGCGGCCCACGCCGCTCTTGCCGAAGCCGCCCCACTCCGCCTGCGGGAGGTAGGGGTGGAAGTCGTTGATCCAGACGGTGCCGTGCCGCAGCCGGCCCGCGACCCTGCGGGCCCGTCCGGCGTCGGTGGTCCAGACGGCGCCCGCGAGGCCGTACTCGGTGTCGTTGGCCAGGGCGACGGCCTCGTCCTCGGTCTGGAAGGTCTCGACGGTGAGGACCGGGCCGAAGACCTCCTCGCGTACGACCCGCATCTCGCGGTGGCAGGCGTCGAGGACAGTGGGCTCGTAGAAGTAGCCGGTGGCGGGCCGCTGCGCGGACGGCTCCGGGCGCTTGCCGCCGGTGCGCAGCACCGCGCCCTCCTCCAGCGCGGAGGCGACGAACGACTCGACCTTCGTGCGCTGCTGCTCGGAGACCAGGGGCCCGCACTCGACGCTGTCCGCCGTGCCGCGGCCGAGGCGGATCTTCGCGGCGCGGCGGGCGAGTTCGGCGACGAAGCGTTCCCGGATGCTCTCCTCGACGATGAGGCGTCCGCCCGCCGAGCAGACCTGGCCGCTGTGGATGAAGGCGGCGTTGAGGGCCTGGTCGACGGCGGTGTCGAAGCCCTCCTCCGTGGCGCAGGCGTCGGCGAAGACGACGTTGGGGTTCTTGCCGCCGAGTTCGAGGGCGACCTTCTTGACGCTCGGCGCGGCGGCCTGGGCCACCTTCGTGCCGCTGACCAGGCCGCCGGTGAAGGAGACGAGGTCGACGTCGGGGTGCTCGGCGAGCCGGGCGCCGACGGAGTGGCCGGGGCCGGTGACGATGTTCGCGACACCGGCGGGGAGACCGGCCTCGGTCAGCAGGTCGATGAGGGCGATCGTCGTCAGCGGGGTGATCTCGCTCGGCTTGACCACGAAGGTGTTGCCGGCCGCGAGCGCGGGGGCGATCTTCCAACTGGCCTGGAGGAGCGGGTAGTTCCAGGGGGTGATCAGCGCGCAGACGCCGACGGGCTCGTGGACGACGACGCTGTGGATGTCGGGCGAGCCCGCGTCCACGACCCGGCCGGGGGCCTCGGCGGCGACGAGGTCGGCGAAGTAGCGGAAGGCGTCGGCGACGCAGTCGATGTCGACGCGGCCCTCCTCGACGGTCTTGCCCGCGTCACGGGCCTCCAGCCGGCCGAGGTCTTCGCGGTCGCGTACGAGGAGATCGGCGACGCGGCGCAGCAGCGCGGCCCGCTCGGCGACCGGGGTTTGCGGCCAGACGCCCTGGCCTCCGTCGAAGGCCTGCCGGGCGGCCGCGACCGCGAGGTCGGTGTCCTTCTCGTCACCCTCCGCGACCAGGACGAACGGCAGGGCGTCCGCGGGGTCGAGGATCTCGCGCGTGGCGCCGGAGACGGCTTCGAGCCACTCCCCGCCCACGTGGATGGTCTTCCGCGCCTGGAGTTCTGGTGTGTCCGCCATGATCGGGATTGCCTTCCGTTCCTGTTCAGTGCCCCTGTGTCACACATGTGTCACTCATCGGGACCGTGATCGCCTGCCCTTGGCCTTCGATTGCATGCGCAATCCATGGCTGAAAGTGGGCCGCGTCACTGAACATGCGGACAAATAGGTCGAAACCTAGCCTGGAGAGGGGTGCGTGGAGGTGTCGCGATGGCCAGGAAAGCTCTTGTCTGCGCGGCGGCGAGTGCGGCCCTGCTGCTGTCACCGGGCCTCGCCACGGCGGGCGACGCCGACGGCCTGAGCGCACGGGAGCTCGTCGAGCAGGCGCAGGACAACCTTCTCGACGCCGAGTCCGTCCATCTGAAACTGACGGACCGCAGCGCGGACGCGAGCACCAGCACGACACAGCCGACCTCGATGGACCTCTCCCTGGACCAGGACGGCAACTGCGTCGGCTCGATGGAGATGGGCTCGGACGGCGGCAGCGTCGAGATCGTCAAGCAGGGCGACGAGGTGTGGATGAAGCCGGACACGGCGTTCTGGAAGGCCCAGGTGCCGGGCGGTGAGGGCGACGCGGTCGCCGAACTCTTCAAAAACCGCTACATCCACGGCTCCACGCGAGACGCCATGCTCAAGGGCATGGCCGACACCTGCGACCTGACCTCCTTCCAGCAGGAGGTCGACACCGACTCCTCCGACGCCGGCAAGCTGAGGAAGGGCGACGAGACGACGGTCGACGGCACGAAGGTGGTCCCGCTGAAGGGTGTGTCGGACGGCAAGCAGGCGGTCCTGTACGTCACTTCGGACTCCCCGCACCGGCTGGTGCAGGCCACGCAGAAGGGCGACGGGACCGACATGACGCTGTCCTTCTCGGACTACGGCAAGCCTGTCCCGTCGAAGACGCCTTCGGCCGACGAGACCGTGGACGTCGGCAAGCTCCAGGACGAGCTCCAGAGCGTGTGACCGCCGACCCCGCCACTCAGTCGATCGACGCCGGGTCGCAGGCGTAAGGCGCGCAGAAACCTGCCAACGCCGTGGTGAGCAGCTCCAGTTCGTCCTCACGGCCGTCCGAGTCGGGGCCGTACGCGGCGATCGCGTAGATGAAGCCGTCCTGGGCCACGAAACGCTCGTCGTAGACGTGCCAGGTACCGACGTCGGGCTCGCCCTTGAGGGAGTCGGCGGTGTACTCCAGCCGTGATCCCGTGAACTCGCCGTCCTCGACGGTCCGCAGGTCCAGCTCCTCGAAGCCGTCCGGCTTGGGCGTGTCGTCGGAGAGGTACAGCTCGAACGACTCCTCCGGAGAGGCCTCCGCCACCTGGTACACCTGCAGGCGGCGTTCACCGTCCGCGCTGCGGTAGTTGACGATCTTCATGCCGTACTGCGAGTCCACGGCGGTGCGCGACCACCCCAGGGGCCGCCCGATCCGGAACTGCTCGTCGTCCTCGTACAGCTCGTAGCCGGCGGGGAGTTCGGGGGTCGAGGGCGACGCCGACTCCGCGGTGAGGGACGGATCCGGCGAGGTGTACAGGTCGGTCCGCTCCGAGGCCGAGGCTGTCGGGGACGGGCTCGCGGCGGCCGACGGCTTGTCGTCCTCGTCCCCGCCTCCGACCACCAGGGTCAGCACCAGGCTCACGGCGACACCGACGACGGCGGCCCCGATCAGCACGGACCATACGAGCCTACGGCTGACTCCACCGGCCGGGGCGGGCACGGCGGGCTGGTCGACGGGCGGCCAGGCCGCACCCGCACCGCCACTCGCCCACTCGGGCGCCGCGCCGCCGGAACCGCTCGCGCCTGCGGAACCGCCCGCACCGCCGGCCCCCGGACCGTGCCAGGCGCTGCCGCCACCGGCGCCGGGCCAGCCGGCGGGACCGGCCGGCGGAGGCGGCGGCGCGTCCGGAGTCACCGATGCCGCCGGTGCCGCCGGTGTGAACTCCGGTCGCGCCGGTGGCGGCGGAGTCGTCGACGCGGCCGGGACCCGGCTGCCGTCACCGTCCTCCCAGCGCTGCGTCTCCTCGTTCCAGTACCGGGCTCCCCCGCTCATCGCGTTCCCCTCGGACGTCCGTACCGAGCTCCCCCGCTCATGGCGTCCCCCTCACATCCCCAGCAGACCGGCCACGGCCCCGGCCGAGGCGAACAGGGTCACCAGGGCCTGGGAGTCCTGAAGCAGCTCCCGCAGGCGCTCCCGGCGCGACGGAGCGGCCTGCCCGGTCGTGGCGATCTCCTCCTCCGTCTCGGCCAGCTCGGCGTCCAGCGTCGCCGTCTCCTCGCTGGCGCGTACCCGGGTCAGGTCGGCGCGCAACTCGCGCACCGCCTGCAGCAGTTCCTCGGTGGCCTGGTCACGGCCAGGGGCCACGCCGGTGCGGTTCTCCGCGCTGGCGTTGGCGCCGATGGCCACGGCGCTGTTCGTCACGCCACTGATGTTGATGCCGGACTCATGCGGTGCCATGGGTGTCGGTTCCCTTCTGCGGCGCGGTGGCGCCCGAGACATTGGAGGCGGATGCGTTGTCGCCGAGGGCGATGGAGCTGCCTTGGACGCCGCTGATGTTCACGATCTTCTGGACGAACTCGCCGGTCTGGTAACCCGATTCGGCCAGTGCGGTCGTCACCCCGTGCGCGATGCGGTCCTGCATGTTCTTGAGGTAGCGGGAGACGTCCATCTCCTGGAAGAGGGACCCGAGGCCCACCGAGCCCAGCTCCCGCACCGACAGGGCCGGACCGTCGGGCAGCGCGTTCGCGTGGCCGCCGGTCAGCAGCCGCCACACGTATCCCAGGCTCCTGCCCAGGGTGACCGCCGAGCGGGCGGCGGACCCGGGCACCCGGACGATCGCCCAGGCGGCCTTGCCCAGCACGTTGTTGTGGCGGAAGACGTGGGCCGTACGGTCGGCGTTCTTGAAGTCCTCGCGCACCGGCAGCAGGACGTGCGGGGCGATCTCCAGGGTGAGCATGCGGCCCTGGGTGTGGACGCGCACGAAGACCGTGACGACCAGCTCCTCCTCCCAGCCGCCGACGCGGATGCGCAGGAAGTGCCGCCGCTTCTCGGCGCCCTCCTCCACCGCACGCGCCCGGTGCTCCTCGAAGGCCTGCGGGTTGTACGGCGCCTCCTCGCGCCGCCGCAGTCCCTCGGCGGGCAGGAACACGCACTCGTCGATCTCCAGCCAGCGCAGCCGGTCGCGGACCGTGTGGCCGGCGAACTCGGAGGGCAGCCGCAGCTGTTCGAGCAGCGGCCGGATCTTCTCCAGGACCGCGCGGTTGTTGAGCGGCTGCTGCTCCTTCTTGTCGCCGTCCGGCTTCAGCTCGACGGCGAGCACCCAGGTCTGGTAGGCGTAGCCCGCCCCGCAGAACGGGCGCTTCTCGTGGTACATGACCAGCGGCGCGTGCTGTTCGGTCCGGATGCGCCCCTTGAGCCGCTGGAACCGCTGCCCGTCGGCCTGTTCGGCGGGGTCGCCGGCGGCGTCCGGGAAGCGCTCCGGGGACAGTTCGGCGGCGAGCACCTTGGCGAACTGGCCGCGCTGCCCGGCCACGCACAGCGCGATGAGCGCGAACAGGACGATCACCATCCAGGCCTGCCACGGCTCGACGAGGCCGCCGACCTGGGTGAGGTCCGGGAACAGCAGGTCGGTCCAGTCCGACGAGTCGCTGTAGGAGCCGTAGGAGCCGTAGCCGTACGAGTCGTCGTAGGAGTACGAGTCGTCGTCCCCGCCGCCGAACGCGGCGACGAGGGTGATGATCAGGAACATCGTGAAGGCGATACGGCCCCACCAGCGGAACCAGAACGCGGGCAGCCGTCGGTACAGCGGCGGGTTCGCGTTCTTGCCGCGGACCCAGGAGGCGAGCGCGAGCAGCAGGCTGGGCACCAGGAATCCGGCCAGCAGCCCGCCGGTGAGCGGCAGCCCGACCACCCACAGGCCGAGGATCAGCCCGGCCCACGCCAGCTCCTGGCGGCGGGCCCGCAGCGCGTGCGCGAGGACGCGGGCCGCATCGAGGCCGAACGACGGCGCCACGATCCGCTGTTCGTTGAGGTGCAGTTGCTCGATGACCCGGTCCCGGTAACCGGAATCCAGATAGGTGCCCGCGCACAGCAGCCGGGTCGCCTCACTGGCGTGCGGCGGCGTGGGCGCCTGCGGCGGTGCCGGTGTCGGTGGTGTACCGGCCGGTGTCGGCTGTGGTTGCTGCGGCACGTATGCGGTGCTCACGCGACTCCCCCGATGCGTGTAAATACCCTTACTCAGCGTGCTGTTGACAAACAATCAGCATAGAGGGACCGGCGGAGGCGGGAAACCGGAATGTCAAGAGGCCGGCGGATCCTCACCCACTCTGCCGTCCACGGACTCCCGTACGAGATCGGCGTGGCCCACGTGACGGGCGTACTCCTCGATGACGTCCACCAGGATCCGCCGCAGGCTGGGCGCCCGCCCGTCGGGCCAGGTGCGGCGTCCCAGTCCGCCGAGGCCGCCTTCGTCCAGCGCCTGCCGCAGGTTTGCCCGGGACCGGGCGACGGCGTCCTCCCAGAGGGCGTACAGCTGCTCGGGGGTGTCGGAAGCGGCCGAACTCCACTCCCAGTCGGGCTCGGCGTCCCAGTCCGCCGAGCGCCACGGCTCCCCAGTTCGCGTCCGAGCGGCCGCCGGGAGAAGTACTCCTCCTCGACGAGCGCCAGGTGCTTGAGCAGCCCGCCCAGCGTGACGGCGGACTGCGCGAGTCTCGCGCTCAGCCCGGCCGCGTCCAGGTCCCCGCAGGGGGTCTGGGGGGGTGTCCCCCAGATGACGCAGCCACGCGAAGGTCCTGCGCTGCCGCTCCACCGAGCCGATCAAGGTGTCGGTCTCATCGCCCGCGACCGGCGGTTCCAGGGGAATCACTTCGATCTCCTCAGCCATGTCCCGAAGGCTACGAGCCGGGTCTGACAATGCCCGCCGGACTGTGGACGGACCCGGATTCTTTGACTAGGGTCAAAGAAATATGGAGCCAGTGTCGACGGATCACGTGGCGGCCCTCCGCCACTTCAACCGCTACTTCACGCGCCGTATCGGAGCGCTCGACGACCACTACCTCGGCCAGGACCGCCCGCTCGGCGAGGCCCGCCTGCTGTTCGAGATCGGGGACGGGGTCTCCCTCAGAGCACTCAGGGCCCGGCTCGGCCTGGACGCCGGGTATCTGAGCCGGATGGCGAAGGCCCTGGAGACGCAGGGCATGGTCCGCATCACCGTGCACCCGGACGACAACCGGCTGCGCATGGTCGAGTTGACCCCCGCCGGCCGGATCGAGCTCAAGGAGCAGAACCGGCGGGCCAACGCCCTCGCGGCCGGGCTGCTCGCCGAGCTCGACCCACGCCAACAGGAACAGCTGACCGAGGCGATGGCCACCGCCCAGCGCCTGCTGCGCCTGGCCGGCATCACCGTCGAGCTCGTCGACGGCGCCGCCCCGGAGGCCCGCGCCTGTCTGGACGCCTACGCCGCCGACATCGACGCGCGCTTCCCGGAGGGCTTCGACAAGTCCGATCTCGTACGGCCCGAGGAGGTGTCCGGGGACGCCGGCGCGTTCTTCGTGGCGTACGAGGAGGGGCGACCGGTGGGCTGCGGGGCCCTGCGCCGCCTGAAGCCCGGCGTCGGCGAGATCCGGCACGTGTGGGTCCACCCGGCCGCCCGCCGCCTCGGCCTCGCCCGACGGCTGCTCGCCGCGCTGGAAGGGGAGGCCGCCGCCCGCGGCTTCGACGTCATCCGGCTCGACACACACGCCACGCTCACCGAGGCGCAGGCGATGTACCGGGCGAGCGGGTACACGGAGATCCCGGCGTACGTGGACCATGTCTACGCCGACCACTGGTTCGAGAAGCGACTCCCTTAGAGCCGCCCGGACGTCAACTCGCCGTCCGGCAGCGAGTGTCCGGCCCGGGGGACGGCATGGGCCCCGCCCTGCACACGGTCGCACTGCTGGTACCGGCGGCCACGGTGACAGTGGTCGCCGGTTACCGCGGAGGCGACGGACGATCCCGTACGACGGTCAGGTCGGCCCCCGCGAAGGAGCCCGCGGCATGAGCGCCCCGCACCTCACGCGCACTCCCGTCCCGCCGGGCAGAAGGAGTCGACCGCCCGCGTGAGCGGGGTGCGGACCAGCTCGGGGGTGAGGTTCTCGGGGCCGGTGGAGCGGATCGCGTACAGCGTGCCGTCGACGGCCTCGAAGCGGTGGTCGACGACCTGGCGGGGGCCGAGGTCCGTGTCGTCGTAGCGGTAGGAGAGCTCGGACCAGTCGGCGCCGGAGGCGCGGTCGAGGACCTGGTAGCCGGGCTGCCGCGAGAAGCCGTAGCCGGGGTCGTTCTCGGCCAGGTCGAGGGATTCGGCGGGGGTGGCCTCGGTGAGCCGGAAGATCTGCAGGCGGCGGCCGTCGGCGGGGGCGTCGTAGGTGACCACGGGAGCCAGCCGGCCCTGTTTCTCGGTGCGGGCCCAGCCCGCGGGGATCTCGACGGCGTAGCCGATCGGGTCCTCGGTGCGGCGGTAACCGACGGCGGTGGAGGGGGAGTTGGAGTCCGGCGGCGGAGTGGTGGCGGTGACGCTCGCCGCCGGTCCGGCGCCCGGTCCGGCGCCGGAGCCGGAGCCGACGGACGTGTCACGGATGAGGAGCCACACACCCACGCCGACCCCCACACCGAGCAGGACGGACACGGCGAAGGCGACGAGCGCGCGCCGGACTCCGTGCCGGGCGGGAGGAGCGCTCACCGACGCCGGCAGCGCCCAGGGCGGCGTGAGCGAGGCCTGTGTCTCCGCCGTCACCCATGGAGGCGTGAGCGAGGCCTGTGTCTCCGCCGTCGCCCAAGGCGGCGTGAACGAGGTCTGCGTCTCCGCCGAGGACCACGGCGGCGGGAATCCCGTCTGCCCCGAGGTCCAGGCCGCCTGGCCTCTCTCCTCGCTCGGCTCGTGTTCCGCCCCGGAGCCGGAGCTGTAGCCGTTCCATCCGCTCATCGCGATCCCCCCGAAATCACCCCACCGGGTACGGGTCTGACGGTAGGGCGAAAAACGGCCACGGGCCCCGTTCCGGAAGGAACCGGAACGGGGCCCGTGCAGGGTCGTGACAGAACCGTCGCGAGGACGACTCGGCGGACGGCTCAGATGAGGCCGAGGCCGCGCACCGCGTCGCGCTCCTCCGCCAGCTCCTGCACCGAGGCGTCGATGCGGGCGCGGGAGAACTCGTTGATCTCCAGGCCCTGGACGATCTCGTACACGCCGTCCTTGGTGGTGACCGGGAAGGAGGAGATCAGGCCCTCCGGGACGCCGTAGGAGCCGTCCGACGGGATGCCCATGGAAGTCCAGTCGCCCTCGGCGGTGCCGTTGACCCACGTGTACACGTGGTCGATGGCGGCGTTGGCGGCGGAGGCCGCGGAGGACGCGCCACGGGCCTCGATGATCGCGGCGCCGCGCTTGGCGACGGTCGGGATGAAGTCCTCGGCCAGCCACTTCTCGTCGTTGACGACCTCGGCGGCGTTCTTGCCGGCGACCGAGGCGTGGAAGATGTCGGGGTACTGGGTGGCGGAGTGGTTGCCCCAGATGGTCAGGCGCTTGATGTCGGCGACCGTGGTGCCCGTCTTCTTCGCGAGCTGGGTCAGCGCGCGGTTGTGGTCGAGGCGGGTCATCGCGGTGAAGCGCTCGGCCGGTACGTCCGGCGCGGCGGCCTGGGCGATCAGCGCGTTGGTGTTGGCCGGGTTGCCGACGACGAGGACCTTGATGTCGTCCGCGGCGTTGTCGTTGATGGCCTTGCCCTGCGGCTTGAAGATGCCGCCGTTGGCGGAGAGCAGGTCACCGCGCTCCATGCCCTTGGTGCGCGGGCGGGCGCCCACGAGGAGGGCGACGTTGGCGCCGTCGAAGGCGACGTTCGGGTCGTCCGTGATGTCGATGCCCTGGAGGAGGGGGAACGCGGAGTCGTCGAGCTCCATCGCGGTGCCCTCGGCGGCCTTGAGCGCCGGGGTGATCTCCAGGAGGCGCAGCCTGACCGGCACGTCCGCGCCGAGCAGCTGGCCGGAGGCGATGCGGAAGAGCAGGGCGTAACCGATCTGGCCGGCCGCGCCGGTGACGGTGACGTTCACGGGAGTGCGGGTCATGGCGTTCTCCGTATGACAGCTGTCGGTGGGGCGTCACTGCCCCGGGTGGGACGTACAAATGATCGATCTCTTGGTATCAAGATAGATCCAGCGGTCAGGCTATCGCGCATCCGGGATCCCGGACGTCCGGGTCCGTGTGGCCCGTCCCACAGAGGCCGTCCAAACGTAGAAAAGAGGCGGCCGCCCGTCCGGGAGAGGGGGGACGAAGGCGGCCGCCGTATGGGGGTACCGATTTCCGGACTCCCGTGGGGGTACGGTGCGCGTGCCCCCGATTCCGGGAGCCATGCCTGTCGGCTCCGAAATCTTTTACGGCACGCTCACCGGCCCCCGTACCTACTTCGTGCACCCCTCCTGACCCGCCGCCAGCGTCACGCACGCCGTGGCCTCGCCCGCGTCCTTCACGGCGACCATCGGGGTGTACGCGATCGTGTCCCCGGCGACGGTGATGCTGCCGGTCTGGTCGGTCTTGCCCGCGGTGACCTTGACCTCGTCGCCTTGCGCGGCCTGGGTGATCCGCCCCCACGCGGCACCGCAGGTCTCGCTGTAGCGGACCTCGACGACGGTCGCGCCGACGGTGGCGGTCTTGGCGGTGGTCACCAGGTCGCCGCTGCACCCCATGCTCTCCGCGTCCTTGCCGGTGCATCCCTCGCCGCTGCACTTCACGCCGGCCGGCAGGTCGACGGACGCACTGACGGACGGGGAGGGCGAGTTGGCGCTGCTCTCGTTCTTCTTGTCGCCGCCCTTGTCGGTGAGGAAGAACGCGGCCGCGACGACGACCAGCACCCCGACGACCCCCGCGAGGAACATCGTCAGCCGCCGCTTGCCGCCGCCGGAGGAGCCGCCGCCCGGGCGCGCGTCCTGCGGCGGTTCGCCGTACGAACCGGGGGCGGGGGCGGCGACGGGACCGAGCTGGTCCGGCCCCGGACCCGACCCCGACGCGGACCCGGTACCGGCACCGGTACGCTCACCGGTCTGCGCCGGCCGCTGGTATCCCGCCAGCCCCCAGGAGTTGCCCCCCGAGGAACCCGCGCCCGCGTCCCGGTTCTCCGGAGACGTGGGCTGCGGCGGCACCGTCGGCGCCACGCCCGCGGGACCCGCGATACCGGGAGTCGCCGTCGCGCTCCCGCTCTTGCGGGCCGTCTTGCTGCCCTTGGCGTTCGCCGGAGTCGCCCCGAACTCGCCCAGCGCGGCGCGCGCCTGGGAGATCCGGATCGCCTCCATGGTCATGTCGTGGCGCATCTCCGAACGGCTCCAGGCACGCTCGGCGAGCTCCCACATCGTGGTCAGGTGAATGGGATTGGTACCGGTGACCTCGGCCAGGGCGACGATCGCGCCCTTGGGCGCGAGAAGCCGGCCGTTGAGGTATCTCTCCCAGGACGTCTTGCTGTAGCCGGTGCGGTCCGCCACCGACGCGATGCTCAGACCGCTGCGGTCCACGAGCCGCCGCAGCTGGCTCGCGAACTCCCTCACCTGCGGATCGAGTTCATCCGGCAAGGCCCTCCAACGAGGCATTGCTTCCCCCCTCTTTCCCCCCGGTAGTGCTGGCTGTTCCGCGCATTTCCCCGTGCGTGGTGCCCTCTGCCGAGTCCCCGTTGTGGCTACCCACAGGGATGCGCCCGGTCAGGATCTCAGGTTCCCGGGCGGGGGCGCACGGGAGCATCGTGACTGAGGGCTTGCACCGTTGCACGCCCGCCGTTCCCCGGTCCAGTGCGCCGTCGACAAGTTGGACACGCTAGCGCCGTTGTCGAACGACTTCGTATCAAATCCGCGAACTTGTCAATACATCGGCACACGAGGAACACACCGGAAAAAACGCCCGTCACAGCAGTCCTCCGCTCACCCAGACGCCACGGCACCGGCAACCCCGATCAGGAGAGTGAGGAGCAGCAGCAGTACGGCCCACAGCAGGAGCCGGTTCGGCCCTCGGGCGCTCTCCTTGGGCGGCTCGTCCCACCACGGAAGGGTGGGGTCGTCCTCGTACTCCTCGCTCCCCACCTGCCGGGCGGGCACCGTCTCCGGGCGCGGCCAGGCCTGGACGGCCAGTTCCCAGCGCACGCCGATGCGTTCGGCGTCCGCGCCCGCTATGCGGCACAGGGCGACGACTGCCTGCCGGGGCGGGGGCTGGGTGGCGTTGAGGTAGCGGTGCCAGGAGGACTTGCTGTACGCGGTGCGGGCGCCGAGCGCGACGAGGCTGAGCCCCGTGCGGTCCTTGAGGTGCCTGAGCTGCTCCACGAAGTGCCGCACCTCCGGCGGCAGATCGTCCGGCAGTGCCTGCCAGCCACCCATCACCCACCTCCAACGCGACCCTCTTCCAGACGATTGACGACGTCAGAGGGCTGATCGGTTCCCGCGCCGGTCCCGCTGTCGCAGAGCTCGAACACGGTGCCGGAACGGTCACTTCCGTGCCACAGCGTGCTGACAGGCGTTGAACAGCGCCTCCGGTCCACGGGAGGGTTGGTCATGGCGACGGCCCGTCCTTGCTCGGGGGAGGGGACGGGCCGCCGTCGTATGCAATCGGCTAACCGTCGACCGTGAAGTGCAGCGTGTCCTTGAGGAACGGGATGACCAGCCAGGGGTCCGGCTGCACCATCATCGCCAGCATGACGATCGCGGTGCCCAGCACGCCGTACGTGGCGATGTCCGTGAAGCGGGAGCGGACCGCGAGCATGCCGACGTCCGGCAGGAGCCAGCGCAGGACGCCGCCGGCGAGCAGGGCGACGCCGATGAGCATCGTGCCGTAGCGGAACTGGTCGAAGGCGGTCACCAGCAGCCCGGCGCCGACCGTGGCCAGCACGGCGAGGACCGGCCACTGCCGGGCGGGTGCCGGGGCGTCGCCGGCCGCGGCCCGGCCGCCGCCCTCGGGGCGGGCGGTGTCCCGGGTGAACAGCGGGAAGCGGCGGGTGACCCGGCGCGGTCTGCCCGCGGCGTCGGGCGCGCTGATCGCGTCGCGGACGGTCTCCTCCGCCTGCCGCTCGGAGTTCTCAGGTTCAGCCGACACTGCGCTCCGCCGCCTCGACCACGTTGACGAGCAGCTGCGCCCGGGTCATGGGACCGACGCCACCCGGGTTCGGGGAGATCCAGCCGGCCACCTCGGCGACGCCCGGGTGGACGTCGCCCACGATCTTGCCCTCGGCGCTGCGCGAGACACCGACGTCGAGGACGGCCGCGCCCGGCTTCACGTCCTCGGGGCGGACGAGGTGGGCGGAACCGGCGGCGGCGACGATGATGTCCGCGCGCTTCAGATGCGAGGCGAGATCGCGCGTGCCGGTGTGGCACTGGGTCACGGTCGCGTTCTCGCTGCGGCGGGTCAGCAGGAGCGGCATCGGGCGGCCGATGGTGACACCGCGTCCGACGACCACGACCTCGGCGCCCTTGATCTCGACGCCGTACTGACGGAGCAGGGTCAGGACGCCGTTGGGGGTGCAGGGCAGCGGGGCCGGCTCGTTCAGGACCAGGCGGCCGAGGTTCATCGGATGGAGCCCGTCCGCGTCCTTGTCCGGGTCCATGAGCTCCAGGATCCGGTTCTCGTCGATGCCCTTGGGCAGCGGCAGCTGGACGATGTAACCCGTGCAGGCCGGGTCCTCGTTGAGCTCCCGTACGGCCGCCTCGATCTCCTCCTGCGTCGCCGTCTCCGGCAGTTCGCGCTGGATGGAGGCGATGCCGACCTGGGCACAGTCGCGGTGCTTGCCGGCGACGTACTTCTGGCTGCCGGGGTCGTTGCCTACGAGGATCGTGCCGAGGCCGGGCGTGACGCCCTTCTCCTTCAGCGCCGCCACGCGGGCGGTCAGATCGGACTTGATCGCGGCTGCGGTGGCCTTGCCATCGAGAATCTGGGCGGTCATGGACCCATCCTCGCGGATGACCGGTCTCCGGTTCCAATCCGGGGCCCACGGAGGCAGCACGCCCTCTGTCCCGCGGTATCCCCTCATGAGCCCTATCTCATGATCAACGAGGTTGCACTTGCACAACACATGCCGAATGCGGCTGGACAAGTAAGACGGGCGTGAAGAACGATGGCGTGCACAGTGCCGCGGGCAGCTCATCGGGGGGACGGCCGCTTCTGTAGAACATTCCTCCGTACCGTGCCGGCCGCGTCGTCCCCAGCACTTGGAAACCACGGAGGAAAGACCGCCATGAGTTACGGCGACCCGAACAACCCCTACGGCGCCCCGCAGGGTCAGCAGCAGCCCCAGGCCCCCGGTTACGGCTATCCCCAGCAGCAGCCCCAGGCCCCCGGCTACGGCTACCCGCAGGCCCCGCCGGTCCAGCAGGCCTACGGCGCCGGCGCCCCGATGACGACGATGCCCAGCACGGTGAGCACCGCCCGCGTGCTGCTGTGGGTCATCGTCGGCCTCCAGATCGTCGGTGTGGGCATATTCGCCTTCGCCGCGGCCGCTCTCAACGCCGCGAAGAACGACGACTCGCTCAACGACGACGCCGCCTTCCAGGACCTGCTGGGCGACTCGTCCAGCGTGGTGTGGGGCTACACCGCGTTCGCGGTGGTCTGGCTCGTGTTCGCGATCGTGCTGGCGGTGAAGTTCAAGAGCGGCGGCAACGGCCTGCGCATCACCACGCTCGTCTTCGCCATCATCACCGCGGTGCTCGGCGTCTACCCGTTCATCCTCGTGGGCCTCGTCCACACCGTGCTCGCCGTCCTGGTCGCGGTGTTCGTGGGCAACGCGAACGGCAAGGCCTGGTTCAACCGTCCGCGGTACTGAAATCGCGTGCGCGACTGAACAGTTCGCGCCAATCCTGTCCAAGGGCCGTGTCCCACCCATCCGCGGGGGACACGGCCCTGGTGCGTCGCCCTACCCTGACCCGGGTAGCCGTATGGCACGGGGAGACGCACCTTGTACAGCATCATCGTGGTACCTCCGCCGACCACGGAGGACGAGACAACCCGCTCGCAGCTGAGGCTCGCCCCCGGCGAGCGGCTGAACTTCGGCCGCAGCACCGCCTGTGACATGGAGATCCCGCACGAGGGGGTCTCCCGAAGAGCGGGCGAGATCACCGCGCAGGGCGCCTTCTGGACCCTGAGCAACCTCAGCGCCCACCAGACGTACGTCGTGGAGAACCCGGAGGGCGCGGGCGAGCACATCAAGGTCGGGCCGGGCCGGCTGGACGCGCCGGTCCCCTTCGAGTTCTCGCGGATCGTGCTGCCGGCCGCGGGCGACCTGCTGGCGATGGACGTGTGGGCGCCGCGCCACGACTACCTGCGCGCCGGGGACGGCCTGGACGGCGCGACCACCGCGCCCGCCTTCTCCCTGGACGGGTCCAAGCGCTACTTCGCGGTCCTGGCCGCCCTGTGCGAGCCCCGCCTGCGCGGCGAACCGCACGCCCCGCTGCCCACGGTCGACCAGGTCGTGGACCGGCTGCACCCCACCTGGCCGGCCGCGTCCCGCACCTCCGTCCAGTGGAACATCGACTACCTGGCCGTGAAGCTGCGCCTCAAGCCCGGCCCCGAGACGGCGGACACGGGCCCGCGCCTGAACGGCAAGAAGGAGTCCCTGGTGTCCCTGGCGCTCCGCTTCGACCTCGTCCGCGAGGAGGACCTCACCGTCCTGAACCGGCCGGTGGCCCGGGGGCCGCGGTGACCGAGCCGTACGCCGTGCCCGTCCCCCGGGGCTACCGCGTCGGCGACTGGGAGGTGCGGGAGCCGATCGCGACGGGGGCGTTCGGGAGCGTCTACGAAGGCCGGCGCACCGGCGGGGAACTCCCCCGCACGGCCGCCCTGAAGTTCCTGCCCACCGGCACCGGCACACCCCGCCAGCTGGCCCACCTGCGCGAACTCGTCGAGCGCGAGGTCGAGTTGTACCGCCGGCTGAAGCGGCCGCGGCTGATCCGGATGTACGAGACCCTCGTCGTCGACGATCCGGAGCACCCCGCCCTCGACGGCGCCACGGTCCTGGTACTGGAACGCGCCGAGGGATCCCTGGCCGCCGTACCGCGCCCGTTGCCCGACCCCGGCGCCGTACTCGCCCAGATCTGCGAGGGGTTGGCCCAGCTGCACCGGGCCGGCTGGGTGCACGGCGATCTGAAACCGGCCAACGTCCTGCTGATGAAGGACGGTTCGGCCCGCCTGGCCGACTTCAACATGGCGGCGGAGCTGGAGGGCACGCACGCGTACACGCCCGCGTTCTCCACCCCCGACTACACGCCGCCGGAGCTGTTGTGGTCGGAGGTCGGCGAACGGGGCCGCCGTATCCGCCCGTCGGCGGACGTCTGGGCCTTCGGCGTCCTGGCCCACCTGCTCCTGACCGACTGCTTCCCTCTCCCCGGCGGCACCCCGACGGCCCGCCGGGACGCGGCCGCGGCGTACGCGCGCGGCACGGACGAGCTGCGCCTGTCCCCCGAACTCCCGGACGCCTGGCGGGAGATCGTGCGCGACTGCCTGACCCGCACGCACGAGGACCGCATCAGCACGGAGGCGCTGCTACGGCGGGTGGAGTCGGCGTCGGGCACGCCCCGCGCCTCCCGGCTGTCCCGCCGATCCCGCCGTACGACGGTCATCGGGGCCGCGGTCGCCGCCGTGGCGGCACTCGGGTCGGGCATCTGGGCGGCGGCGGGCTCGGACTCCCTCGGCGAACCCCGGGAAACCGCGTCCGCGGGCTACGGCGCCGCCGAACTCCGCACCGACAAGGGCGTCCCGCCCGCCTACCGCCTCCTGATCGTCGAAACGGCCCACGACTGCGCCCAGGAGGACGTCACCCCGTCCCTGATCGCCGCCATGCTCAAGGTCGAGAGCGACTTCGACCCGACCCTCGCCGACCCAGCCAAGAACGAGTACGGCATCGCCCGTTGGACCCCGAGCGTCCTGCGCTGGTGGATGAACGCCGACGGCACCCCCGCGGAGAGGGTCCCCAAGCCCCCTTTCCCGCCCGCCGAATCCATCCCGGCGATGGGACGCTACCTGTGCTGGATCGCGCCCCGCATCGACACCCTGCAGGGCGACCGCCGCGTCCTGATCGCCGCCGCCTACCGGACGTCGTACTCAAAAGTGAACGACGCGGCCGGAGTTCCCCCGAAGTACCGCGACTACGCCGGCCGCGTCGCCCACTACCTCAAGGAGTACACGCCGCCAGGGAAGAAGTGACCCTGAGAGTTCTGAGGTACCGACGCGCCGTGCCGCGAACAACCTTCGCGAACTCCCGGGATCGTCCCTTAGCCTCCCCTTAGTTGGACTGGGGGAGGGTGGCCCTCATGGGATCGGGCGAGGGGACGAGTCCATGTACAGCGTCATCGTCGTGCCGCCGGCCTGCTCAAGGCCGGACGGACAGATCAGGATCGCCACGGGGGAGCGGCTCGCGTTCGGCAGGGCCGGGACCGACGGTGGTCTCACCATCGCGCACGAGGGGGTGCCCCGGGTCGCCGGGGACATCACCGCGCACCGGAACTTCTGGCTGCTGAGCAACCTCAGCGAGGACCAGACCTACGTCGTGGAGAACCCGGAGGGCGCGGGCGAGCACATCAAGGTCGGGCCGGGCCGGCTCGACGCGCCCGTGCCGTTCGAGTTCGCGCGCGTGGTCCTGCCCGCCGCGGGCGAACTGCTCTCCTTCGATGTCTGGGCACCGCGCCACACCTTCCGCAGCGTCGAGCGCCACGGGCTCTCCGGAACGCTCACGTCACCGGCGTTCACCCTGGACCGCACCAAGCGGTACTTCGCGGTCCTGACCGCGCTGTGCGAACCCCGCCTGCGGGGCGAGCCGCACGCCACGCTGCCGGCGGTCGAGCAGCTGGTGGAGCGGCTGCGCCCGGTCTGGCCCGCGGTCAGCCGCTCCGCCGTGTACTGGAACATCGACTACCTGACCGTCAAGCTGCGTCTGCGGCCGGGCCCGGACACGGCGGAGCCCGGCCAGCGCGTCAACGGCAAGAAGGAGTCGCTGGTCTCGCTGGCGCTCCGCTTCGACCTGGTCCGCGAGGACGATCTGATCGTGCTCGCCCCGGCGGCCTCGAGCGAGGCGGTCCGATGACGTCCGAACAGCCGTACGCGATACCCGTCCCCAAGGGGTACCGGGTCGGGCCGTGGGAAGTCCGCGAGCCTCTGGCATCCGGTGCGTTCGCGACGGTCTACGCGGGCAGACTCACCGGCGCCGAAGGGCCCGACCGGCCGCGCGAGACCGCCCTGAAGTTCCTGCCCACCGGCACCCGCACCCCGCGCCAGCTGCGCCACCTGCGCGATCTCGCCGAACGCGAGGTGGACGTCCTCCGACGACTCCGCGCACCCCGCCTGATCCGCATGTACGAGACGCTGACGGTGGACGACCCGGACCACCCGGAGCTGGACGGTGCCACCGTGCTCGTCCTGGAGCGGGCCGAGAGCTCCCTGGACGACGTGATCGAGCACACGCCGGCCTCCGTCTCCGGCCCCGCCCTGCTGTCGCAGATCTGCGAAGGCCTGCACCAGTTGCATCACGCGGGATGGGTCCACGGCGATCTGAAACCCGCCAACGTCCTCTTGATGAAGGACGGTTCGGTACGCCTGGCGGACTTCAACCTGGCGGCGGAGATGGAGGGCACGCACGCGTACGCCCCCGCCTTCGCCACCCCCGACTACACCGCGCCCGAACTCCTCTGGTCCGAGATCCACGAGCGGGGCACACAGATCCGCCCCACCGCCGACGTCTGGGCCTTCGGCGTCCTCGCCCATCTCGTCCTGACGGGCACGTTCCCGTTTCCGGGCGGCACCCCGGAGGCCCGCACCGACGCGGTGATGCGGTACGCGCGGGGTGCCGAGGAGTTGCGCCTGTCGCCCGAACTGCCGGACGCCTGGCGGGAGATCGTGCGCGACTGCCTGACCCGCACACACGCCGACCGCATCACCGGGGAGGCGCTGCTGCGCCGCGTGGAGGAGGCGGCGGGCCTCGCCCGCTCACCCCGGCTGCCCCGCCTGCGTCCCCGCTTCTGGCGCCGACACCCGCTCCTGGTGGCGTCGCTCGCGACGGTGCTACTGGCGGCGGGCGGCACGATGGGGGCGGCGTACCTGTACGTGAACCAGGACGACGGGGTGCCGGCGTACACGGCCCTGCCCACGGAGTCGGCGTCCAAGGGCCCCGACGGCAAGCCGGTCTACGGCTACCACCGCTGCCCCGAGGATCACGCCTGCTTCTTCAGCGAGTACAACGGCAACGGCAAGATGTGCACATGGCAGGGCGACGACGCCGACTGGGCGGCGGGCAGCGAGAGTTGCACCTGGGCGGCCACCGCCCCGGTCCGCTCGATCTTCAACAACATCGCGGACGAACGGGAGAAGCACGACCTGGTCTACTGGCGCGGCACCGACTTCGAACCCGCCGGCGCCGACCGCCGGCGCATGGCCCAGCGCAGCGGCTGCTCGACCGTGAACAGCATGGGCAACGTCGCGGGAAGGGCCGCGCCCCGGTCGCACCAGCTGGTGGGCAGCTGCTCGACCAAGACGGTGCTGTGGACGATTCTCTCGCTGTTCGGCTGAGCCGTCGTCCGCTCACTCACTCGCTCACGTGCTCACGCGGAAGTCCGGCCGTCGCCGCCGGACTTCCGCACGGCGGCCCGGAGCACGAAGGCTCCCACGGGGGTGAGGGTGTGCAGCACGTGCGCGCCGTGGCGTTGGACGGTGATCCATCCCGCGTCCCGCGCCCTGAAAGGTTGCAGGTTCCGGCCGTTCTCCGCCTCCGCCACAGTGGACGGAAGCACCATCCGGAGAACGGCAGGGCCCGGCGGCCTGGAGGAAGCAGATGTACGGGGGATTCACCACGGAGCGCCACGAGCGCCTCAGGGCCCGGGTACGGGCCTTCGCAGAGGCCGAAGCACGGCCTCGTATACCGGAGATGGAGGCGACCAGGACCGTTCACCACGAACTGTCCCGTCTCATCGCCCGGCAGGGCTGGATCGGCGTCACCATCGACCGCGCGTACGGCGGCATGGGCGCCGGGCATCTCGCCAAGACGATCACCATCGAGGAACTGGCCCGCGTCAGCGGCGCGATGGGCGCCATGGTGCAGGCCTCGCAGCTGGGCGTGGCCAAGATCGCCCACTTCGGCAGCGAGCAGCAGAAGAGGACCTGGCTCCCGGCGATCGCGAGGGGCGACTGCCTGCCGACGATCGCTGTCACCGAGCCCGAGTCCGGCGGCCACGTCCTGGGCATGCGGGCGACGGCGCGCCGCGAGGGCGACACGTATGTCCTGAACGGCCGCAAGGTGTTCGTCGGCAACAGTCACGTGGGCGATCTGCACGGCGTGGTCGTCCGCACGGGCCCGGGCTCGCGAGGCCTGTCCGCGTTCCTCCTTGAGAGTGACCGCCCCGGCTTCTCGCTCGCCCCGCAGCAGCCGGCGATGGGCCTGCACGGCTTCTCCTTCGGCGAGTTGGTGATGGAGGACGTACGCGTCCCCGCCGCGAACCTGCTGGGCGAGGAGGGTGACGGCGTCGCGGTCGCGTACTCGTCGAGCGTCCTGTACGGGAGGGCGAACCTGACCGCGGTGTCACTGGGCATCCACCGCGCGCTGGTGGAGGAGACGACGGCGTTCGCGGCGGCGCGCAGCCTGTACGGCAGGCCACTCGCCGAACTGGACTCGGTGAAGCAGAAGTTGGGCCGGATGCAGTCCAGCCTGATGACAGCCGAGGCGGTGGCCTACCACGCGGTGGACCTGCTGGACCGCGGCCTGCCCTGCGACGCGGAGCTCATGAACGCCAAGCTCGTCGGCGTCGAGTCCAGCCTCGACTCCGCACGTCTGGCGATGGAGATCCACGCGGCCTGCGGCCTGTTCACCGACCGGCCGATCGAGCGCTTCGTCCGCGACGCCCACCACATCTACGCGCCCGCCGGCACGTCCGACGTACAGCGGCTGCGGCTGGCGGAGGTGGCGCTGGGGGTGGCGAAAGGGGCGCAGTGGTCGGTGCGGTTCGGTGGGGGGACGGAGCTGGCGGCGGCCTGAGTCCGAGGGGGCGGGATGGCTGAACGGGACGAGTCGCGGGACAACGACCGGCCGCACGCGGGCGGTCGCCAACACCGGGGAAGCCCGTGCCCTGGAACCGTACGAGCCGTTCTGATCACAGGCTCGCCTCGCGTATATGATCACTCCGCACTAATTGCCGTGGTGGTAAAAGGACTTGCATGTTCCGGAACCCCGCGGCACCTACACACAGCACCACCAACGGGGAAGAAACAACATGAACTTCCGCACCACCCGGGGCCGTCTGGCCACCGCCGCCGTCAGCGCCGCCATCGCGGGCGCCCTGGCCGTGAGCGCCTCGCCGGCCTCGGCCAGCAGCAGCAACGGCTATGTCAGCGGCGGCGGTTCGTTCTACGACGACTTCGCCGACGAGGGCACCCTGTCGACCTCGTCGCACACGGACTCCAACGCGACCTGCTTCTGGCAGATCATCCTGTACGCCGAGGGCGTCAAGGAGAGCAACGGCACCAAGTACGACCACGCGGACATCGACGGCAAGTTCGGCTCGAACACCAAGTACGCCACCAAGCAACTGCAGAAGGCCTGGGGTCTGACGCAGGACGGCATCGTCGGCAAGAAGACGTTCGGCTCCGCCGACGACAAGTGGAACTCGTCGACCGGGGCGGGCGAGCTGGAGTACCGCAGCACGGGCTCGACCTCGGCCACGAAGTACAAGATCCGCTACCACGGCTCCCGCTACTACTTCGAGATCTACCGCACGTCGGGCGGCAACTACCGCATCTACCACAACAACCAGTGGCAGTACGCGAGCTACAAGAACAACAGCAGCTGCAGCTGACCCACAGCCGTAGGCCCACCGGTTGTCGACCGGCGGGCCTACGGCATTCATGGTCCGGACGGCGGGTGCCCGACGTCCGGCGCCGCCGCCTCCCAGGCGAAGACCGCAGGACCGGCCGGCTCCTCCGGGTACCCCACCTCGTCGTCGGCGTCACCGTCGCCCCACCGGTGTTGAACCAGACGCCCCGCCTGCCCCGAACTCCAGCTCTGTGTGAGCGAGTTACTGACGAACGTGATCGTTCACGTCGGCGAGGGCACCTCGGTGACGCTCCGCCTGTTCGCCTGGCTCGTCGTGCGCCGCCCCGGCGGGGACGACGAGTCGGGCCGCGGCCTCCTGTTGCTCGACGCGGTCGCGGCGCGGTGGGGCGTGACACAGCACCACGGCGGCAAGTCCGTGTGGTGCGAGTGGTACGGAGACGCAGCGGACAGCACGGGTGGTTCCACACCGCACACCTGAAACTTTCCAGGTACCTCCGGGCGCCCGCCGCCCCCATCCTGGATCCGGGCCAGGGCGGCTCCACGCCTTGGCACGCAACGGGGAAGGAACACCCATGAACCTCCGTACAACTCGCGGCCGCGCCGCCGCAGCCGCCGTCAGCGCGCTGGCCGTGGGAGGGCTGGCGCTCAGCGCCTCGCCCGCCTCCGCAAGCGCGAGCAGCGGGTACGTCAACGGGAGCGGCTCGTACTACGACGACTTCGCCGATGAGGGCACGCTGTCGACCGCGTCGCACGCCAGCTCCAACACGACCTGCCTCTGGCAGAAGATCCTGTGGGCCGAGGGTGTCAAGGAGAGCAACGGGACCGCGTTCGACTACGAGGACATCGACGGTCACTTCGGTTCGAACACCAAGTACGCGACCAAGAAGCTGCAGAAGGCCTGGGGGCAGACCCAGGACGGCATCGTCGGCAAGAAGACATTCGGCTCCGCCGACGACAAGTGGAACTCGTCGACCGGGGCGGGCGAGCTGGAGTACAGGTCCTACGACAGCGGCTCGTCCCTGAAGCGCTGGAAGCTGACCTACCACGGCAGTGCCCACGCCTTCAACCTGTACCGCGCCACCAGCGCCTACGACGGCAGGTACACCTTCTACGCCAACAACGCCTGGCGGCCTGCGAGCTACAACGCCAACTCCTGCGACTGACGCAGCACACAGCGACGGCCCGCCGGCCACCACCGGCGGGCCGGACCCATAGGTGCGGCGGCTCCGTTCAGCCGCCGTAGCGGTGAAACACCGCCGCCCGTCCCGTCCTGCCGTCACAGTGTTCGCACGCCACCGGGGGGAGGATTGCGAACAGCCGGCTGCGGCACCCCGGACGTGGGTGCCGCAGCCCGCGCTCCCTCGAGCGTCCCGGGCCACTCCCCCGGCCCGTGCCGGTAGTCTCGCGTCAACTGGCGTGACACGAGAGCGCGTTGAGCGAGAAGGAACAGTCGGGGGATCCATGACAGACCAGCGGCCCACGCCGCCCTATACTCCCGCATCCGGTGACGCGGCGCTGCAGCAGGCGGGGGCGACTCCGCTCCAGCCCGCCGACCCCGGGCGGATCGGCCCGTACACACCGCTCGGCCGCCTCGGCAGCGGCGGCATGGGCCGCGTCTACCTGGCACGCCCCGCCGACGACAGCCCGGGCCTCGCCGCCGTGAAGGTGATCCGGCCCGAGTACGCCGAGGACCCGCAGTTCCGGCGGCGGTTCGAGCGGGAGGCCGGCGTGCACGGGCGGCTTCGGACGGCGTACGCGCCGGAGCTGCTCGGCACCGGGTTCGAGGAATCGCTGCTGTGGATGGCGACGCAGTATGTGCCCGGTCTCAACCTCGCCGACGCCGTACGCGAGTGCGGTCCGCTGGAACCGGCCGGTGTGTGGCGGCTGGTGGCGGACCTCGGGCGGGCCCTGTCGGCGCTGGCCGCCGTCGGCGTCGTACACCGAGATCTCAAGCCGTCCAACGTGATCCTGTCCACGCGACGCGCGCATGTCATCGACTTCGGCATCTCGCAGGCCGTCGACAGCAGCGCGATCACCGGCACCGGGAGCCGGGTCGGGACGCCCGCCTTCATGTCGCCCGAGTACTTACGGGAGGGGCGCTGCGACGCCGCCTCCGACGTCTTCTCGCTTGCGTGCGCGCTCACTTACGCCGCAACCGGGCACGCCCCGTTCGGCGACGGGACCGGTGTGGACGTCATGCACCGGGTCGCCTTCGAGGAGCCCAAGCCGGACATCATGGCCGAAGTCGCGACCGTCGACCCCGCGTTGGCCGCCCTCCTGGCCGGCTGCCTCGCCAAGGACCCCGCCGGCCGGCCCACGGCCCAGCAGCTGATCGACGCCGGCTCGGCCGCCCTGCACGGCCACACCCCCTCCTGGCACGAGCCGTTGGGCGCCCGCCTGCTCGCCCGGCAGCAGGCGGCCGCCCTGCTGGAACAGACCTCCGCCCAGCAGACCGTCCACCTCCGCGCACCGGTGGCTCCCGCCTCCGGCGAGAACACCACCCCGCGCAGGCGGAAGAAGCCCTACCTCGCCCTCGCGGCCGGCCTCGCCGTGGTCGCCGTCGCCGCGAGCGCCTTCTTCCTCACCCGCCCGTCCGTCGAGGAAACGGCCTCGGTCTCCCCGACGGCCTCCGCCGAGGCCACCTCCGACGCCGAACCGGCCTCGGCCCCGCCCAGTTCCTCCAGCTCACCTTCCCCGAGCGAGACGGAGGAGAAGGCGAAGGAGAAGAAGGGCAAGGAGTCGGAGGCGGCGAACGACGGCTCGTCCGGATCCGGTGGCGGCACGGATCGTACGCCCTCCGCGACGGCCACATACGGCGGCGGCGACGGCGGAAGCTCGAGCGGCGGCGGCGTCAGCACCCCGACCGCCACGGTCACCAAGACCACGTCAGCCCCCGCCACCCCGGCGTGGATCTCCCAGTGCACCTACTACTCCGGCACCGAACTCACCGTCTACGGCGACAAGAACCAACGCGTCGTCCAGGTGCAGTGCATGCTCTCCAAGCGCGGCTACAGCGTCGGTGACGCGGGCGTGGACGGCCAGTTCGGCAAGGACACACTGACCGCGGTGAAGCAGTTCCAGAGCGCCAAGGCGCTGGACGTGGACGGTGAAGTGGGCCCCAACACCTGGGCGGCGCTGCGCAGTTCGACCTGACGGTGCGCGCGTCGGCGCACCCTGGAGTCTTTCAGGTTCCGCGCATCCGGTCCTCCCCGCAGCATGAAGCGGAAGCAGGCATTACGCGACGGCGTGACGCCTGAGCGACCTGCACCGACATGCGACGGGGGATCCAGTGACGCTGCGCATCCACTTCACGGCCGACGACCTCGCCCGTACGACCGTGGCGCCGGGTCCGGACATCATGTGGGAACTGATCAGCAGCCTCCACAGACTGCAGGCACCCCGAACCGCCGCCCGGTACGGCCCGTGGCTGCGACACGTCCGCGCCCGGCTGGGGACCCGGAACCTGCGGGCGGCGCTGCGGCCGCTGACGGCCCTGGTGCCACGTCGCGGCGCCTTCCCCGATTTCCTCACTCCTTCGGCTCCTGGGGACTTCGCGGCCTCGCTGGAACTGGTCCGTGCCACCCCGGACCGCCGTCTGCGGCACGAGCTCGCCGACGTGTTCCGCGGCCGCCGGCCGTCGCACTGGGTGCGGCTGCTGGCCACCGGAGACCGGAACTGCCGTCAGGACCTGCAGTCCGCGCTGACCGTGTACTACCGGGAAGTACTCCGTCCCTACGTTCCCGAGCTGGGCGAAGCGGTCCTGACGGAGCGGGCGTTACGCAGCCGGGGCCTGGTCGACGGCGGGGTCGAGTCGCTCCTGCGCACCCTGTCGCCCTCGATCCGCTGGACCGCGCCCGTGCTCAGCTCCGACTACCCGTGCGACCGCGACCTTCATCTGCAGGGACGGGGCATCACCCTCGTCCCGTCCTTCTTCTGCACCGGCACCCCGGTGACCCTGATCGACCCCGACCTCTCGCCGGTGCTGGTCTACCCCGTCACCGCCCCTTCCCGCCCGCCCGCGGCCCCCGACGGCCTGGCCGCGCTGCTCGGCCGTACCCGCGCCCTGGCCATCCACGTGCTGTCCCACCCGCGCTCGACCACCGAACTCGCCCTGCGCCTGGGAGTGTCCGCCGGAACCGCCAGCCGGCACGCCGCCGCCCTGCGCGACGCGGGCCTCGTCACCAGCACCCGGCAGGGCAGCACGATGCTGCACGTCGCGACGGACCTCGGCAGCCGGCTGGCCCGTTCACGGTGACGCCACGGAACCGGAACCGGGACCTCCTGTTTGCATACGTACGCAATCTCCTGGCGCCCGGAACGCCCCGTCGGCCAGCGTAGTCATGCACACATCAACGCACATCGAAGCGACGCCATGTCGCTGACAACGGGGAGACACCGCGATGAGAGCACGCATGGCCATGGTCCTGGGCGCCGCCCTGACCGCCCTGGCCCTGGGAGCACCGCCCGCTTCGGCGGATCCCGACAACCCGCCGGACTTCAAGGCGCCGTTCGAGTGCGGCCAGACCTGGGAGATGTACACCCGGGACGGTCACGGCGGCAACGAGACAGAGGATCAGCAGCAGCTCGACATGGAGCGGGTCGGCGGTGAGACGGAAGGCTCCGCCGTCCTGGCGGCGGCGGACGGCGAGGTGTACTGGGAAGTCTCGGGCGGCGATGACGGCAGCAGGATCGGCATCAACATCAAGCACGATGGCGGCTGGTTCAGCCAGTACCTCCACATGAGCGAGTACGTCGAGGTAGGAACCAAGGTCAAGCAGGGGGACCGGATCGGCACCGCGAGCAACGCGGGCACCACGGTCCCGCACCTCCACTACCAGGAGATGTACGACTCCGACGGCGACGGGTCGGGCGAAGAGAACGAGCTCGTCTACCCCTATCTCGAAGGCAAGGAGTACCGCATCACCCCGGAGGACGGACGCGTCTCCTTGACCAGCACCAACAACTGCGACGGCAGTGGCGACCCCGGTGACCCGGGCGAGCCGGAGCCGGAGCCGGAGAAGACGAAGCTCGCCTACACCGGCGACACCTCCCTCGCAGGCGGTGACCCCGCCGAACTGTCCGCCGTACTCACCGAGGAGGAGTCCGGGAACCCCGTCGCCGACCAGAAGGTGAGCTTCACGCTCGGCGCCGACGACAGCGCGCAGGCCTGCGAGGGCACCACGGACGCCGAGGGCACCGCCACCTGCACCATCGAGGAGGTGGACCAGCCGCTGACGGACGACGCGACCGTCCCCGTCACCGCGGCCTTCGCGGGCGACGACGCCTACGAGCCGTCCGAGGCGCCCGCCACCCTCGATCTGCGGTATGTGACCGGACGCGCCTACGGCCTGTCCGCCGAGGTCCCGCTGCCGCTCATCCCCATCGGCATCGACCCGACGCCCGACACCGGGGCGGTGCGCACGGCCGGCGCCGGGACCACGGACGCCGGGTGCGCCGAGCAGATCGAGGCGATCGTGCTGTCCGCGGGACCGCTGTGCGCCGACGTGGTGACGAAGACCGGCCCCAACTCGTCCACGGCGACCGCCACCGTGGCCGACGCCAGGATCGGACTCACCGGGCTGCCGGTCGTCGAGGTCACCGGGCTCACCGCCGAGTCGTCGAGCACCTGCTCGGCGTCGAAGGGCAGTGTCGGCCTCACGCTGAGCATCGGCGGCACCCCGGTCGAGATCCCGGACACGCCGAACCACTCCATCGACCTCGGGGCCGGGGCCAAGCTCGTCGTCAACGAGCAGATCCCGGTCGAGGGCGCGGACCAGGGCCTGACCGTCAACGCGGTGCACCTGACCGCGCTCGGCGGCGCGGATGTGGTGCTCGGGTCCAGCACGTCCGGCGCGTTCAACTGCTAGACCAACCGTTCCCGTACGCCGTCGGGGCGGCCTCGAAAGGCCGCCCCGACGGTCGTACACGTGCGTCCCGGTGTCAGTGGAAGAAGTGCCGCGTCCCCGTGAAGTACATCGTCACGCCCGCCTTCCGCGCCGCCTCCACGACCAGCTCGTCCCGGACCGAGCCGCCCGGCTGGACGACCGCCTTCACGCCGGCCTCGGTGAGGATCTCCAGGCCGTCGGGGAAGGGGAAGAAGGCGTCCGAGGCGGCGTAGGAGCCCGCGGCGCGCTCGGCGCCCGCCCGCTCCACCGCCAGCTTCGCGGAGTCGACGCGGTTGACCTGGCCCATGCCGACGCCGACGGAGGCGCCGTCCTTGGCGAGGAGGATGGCGTTGGACTTGACCGCGCGGCAGGCCTTCCAGGCGAAGGCCAGTTCCCGCAGCTCGGAGGGCGACAGCGCCTCGCCCGTCGCCAGGGTCCAGTTCGCCGCGTCGTCGCCGTCCGCCTGGAGGCGGTCCGTCACCTGGAGGAGCGCACCGCCGTCGATGGGCTTGACCTCGACGGGGTTCGCGGGCGCGCCCTCGGCCTTGAGCACCCGGATGTTCTTCTTCTTGGCGAGAGCCTCGAGGGCCCCCTCCTCGTAGTCCGGCGCGACGATGACCTCGGTGAAGATCTCCGCGACCTGCTCGGCCAGCTCCTTCGACACCGGGCGGTTGACGGCGATCACGCCGCCGAAGGCCGACAGCGGGTCACACGCGTGTGCCTTGCGGTGCGCCTCGGCGACGTCCGCGCCGATCGCGATGCCGCAGGGGTTGGCGTGCTTGATGATCGCGACGCAGGGCTCGTCGTGGTCGTACGCGGCACGGCGGGCGGCGTCCGTGTCCGTGTAGTTGTTGTACGACATCTCCTTGCCGTGCAGCTGCTCCGCCTCCGCGAGACCGCCGGTGCCGGAGGTGTACAGGGCCGCCGGCTGGTGCGGGTTCTCGCCGTAGCGCAGGGTGTGCGAGCGGTCCCAGGTGGCGCCCAGGAAGTCGGGGAACTGCGACTCGTCCACGGGCGCGTAGGAGGAGGCGAACCACGAGGCCACCGCCACGTCGTACGACGCCGTGTGCTGGAAGGCCTCCGCGGCGAGGCGCTTGCGGGTCGCCAGGTCGAAGCCACCGTCCTTCACCGCACCGAGGACGTCCGCGTAGCGCGCCGGGCTGGTCACCACCGCGACCGACGGGTGGTTCTTCGCCGCCGCGCGCACCATCGACGGGCCGCCGATGTCGATCTGCTCCACGCACTCGTCCGGCGTGGCACCCGACGCGACCGTCTCGCGGAACGGGTAGAGGTTGACGACGACCAGGTCGAACGGCTCGACGCCCAGCTCGGCCAGCTGCTGCCGGTGGTCCTCCAGGCGCAGGTCGGCCAGGATGCCCGCGTGGACCTTCGGGTGCAGGGTCTTGACCCGGCCGTCCAGGCACTCGGGGAAGCCGGTCAGCTCCTCGACCTTGGTGACGGGGACGCCGGCGGCGGCGATGCGCCCGGCGGTCGACCCGGTCGAGACGAGCTCCACGCCCGCCTCGTGCAGGCCGCGGGCGAGGTCTTCGAGGCCCGTCTTGTCGTAGACGCTGACGAGTGCGCGACGGATGGCCCGCTTGTTGCTCTCGGCGGTGGCGGTCACTGGATAACTACCTTTCGTCCCTCAATGCGATAGCCGTTGCGGGCGAGCCGCCCCACGACATCGACGAGCAGCCTTCGCTCGACTTCCTTGATGCGCTCGTGCAGAGCGCTCTCGTCGTCCTCGTCCCGGATCTCCACCACGCCCTGAGCGATGATCGGTCCGGTGTCGACGCCGTCGTCGACGAAGTGGACGGTGCAGCCGGTGACCCGGGCGCCGTACGCGAGCGCGTCGCGGACGCCGTGGGCGCCGGGAAAACTGGGGAGCAGGGCGGGGTGCGTGTTGACGAACCGCCCGCCGAACCGGGCCAGGAACTCCTTGCCCACGATCTTCATGAAACCGGCGGACACGACGAGGTCGGGCTCGTGGGCAGCGGTCGCCTCGGCCAGGGCCGCGTCCCACTCCTCGCGGCTCTCGTAGTCCTTCACCTTGCACACGAAGGTCGGCAGCCCGGCGCGCTCGGCGCGGGCGAGCCCCTCGATGCCCGCACGGTCCGCTCCCACGGCCACGATCTCGGCCCCGTACGCCTCGACACCGGCGCTCGCGATGGCGTCGAGCAGCGCCTGCAGGTTCGTACCGGATCCGGAGACCAGCACGACAAGTCGCTTGGCCACGGGCTTGGCGGCCACGGCGGGGCCCTTTCTCGGGGGAGCGTTTGTACGGTCGTACGAATGCTTCGCGCCCCGGGATACGGGGAAGTCTACGAAGCGGCCGACCGTCAGCAACGATACCGGCACACCGGACGGCCCCCACGGGACGGGGGCGTGGCCGGAAGGTAGCGTCTGGGACGAGCGGACCTGGGAACGCGGTAGTCGTGCGGCGCGTTCACCATGTGACAGCTCACGCCAGACAGCCGTATCACCTAGGGGAAGACGCTCACTTGATGCCGGACCGCAGCCTGCGACTCCTCACGCTCCCCCAGCAGTCGGTGCAGGGAGGGGAGCGCAGCGGCGTGCTGCTCCGGGAGCAGCACGCCTCGCCGCCCGACGCGCCCTCGGGCGGCAAGGGACAGAAGCAGGGCGACGAGCGGGACCGGGCGGCCGAGGAGGACAACCCGTTCGCGCCGCCGCCGGAGGGCACCCCGGACCGCCCCTGGCAGCCGCGCCGCCCGGCCGACGGTGAGGGTTCCCAGGGCGACGACAACAACTCCCCTTGGGGCAACCAGTGGAGCGACCGCCAGCCCGGCCGCTCCCCCGACGGCTTCGGCGAGCGTCCGGGCGGACCCGGATCCGGCCCCGGCCCCGAGGGCCCCGGCAATGGCGGCAACGCCGGCCCCGGTCTGCGCTGGGACCCCACGGATCCCGCCCAGCGCCGGGCGCGCTTTGCCCTGCTCTCCGGCATGTGGGCCTTCTTCTTCGCCCTCTTCAGCTGGCCGTACGTCGCCCTGCTGCTCGGCGCCCTCTCCCTCTACTGGGGCATCAGCGCCCTGCGCACCAAGCCCCGCTCCCCCGACCCGGACACCCCGGCCGCCGCGCAGACCGGCCGCCCCCAGACGACGGCCGCGGTGAGCGGCCTGGTCACCGCCTCCCTCGCCATCGCCCTGGTCGCCGCCGGCTTCACCGCCAAGATGGTCTACGACGACTACTACACCTGCACGAACGACGCCCTCACCAACGAGGCGAAGCAGTCCTGCACGGACCTCCTGCCGAAGGAACTGCGGGGGTTGCTGGGGACGAGCAGCTGAATCCAGCCCCTCCGGCGTTTGAGGAGCGGGGGTCCCGGGGGCGGAGCCCCCGGGACGGGACGGGACGGGTAGGGGCGGCGGGGGCGAAACACCCCGAGGGTCAGTCCGTGCCGGGCGTCTCGTCGGGACGCAGCGTGGACGCCTCCTTCAACGCCGCCCAGCGAGCCTCGCGGGACGCGTCGTCGTGCCAGGGCGCGGGCGGAACCGGCTCCGGCCGAGGTTCGACGGGCAGGAAGTCGTACGGCTCGAAGGCCGCGTCCTGGCCATAGGGGACGTACGGCATTCCGCCCGCGCCCACTTCCGGCGTCGCCCCGCTGCCGGCCGAGCTCTTCCGCCGGGAGAACCAGCTCCCGACCGAAGGCAGCCGCAGTCGACGTCGGGCGGGGCGCCCCTCCGCAGAGGCACCGTCCCCGCCGCCCACCGGCTCCACCCGAGGCTTCGCGATCCGCACCGCCCCCTTCGCCCCGCGTTCCCGGCACCGCCAGGCCCGCAACCCCACCGCGACCGGGATCCCCGCGCCCGCGATCCAGGCCAGCGTCGCCCCGCCCGTCTGCCACCACACCGGCCCGAAGCGGGCGAGCGCGGCGACGCCGAGGGACCCGCCGGCGAGCGCGGAGAGGACGGCGACCAGGGCCGCGCACAGGGCGGCCGCGAGCCAGACGGTTCCGGCGGTCCGCCCGCGCGACCAGGCCACCGCCCGCTTCCCGTCGGCAGACCCCGCCCGCCCCACGAACCACCCCACCGTCACCCCGGCCACCACCGGCACCACGCCCGCCGCCCAGTTCAGCGGCGTACCGGTCCCGGCGTCCGGTACCGCCGTCAGCAGGGGGAACGGCGGCAGGAGGGGAGCGGGCGCGGAGGAGAGCGGAGCGACCGCGTGGCCGACGCCGAGGGTGAAGCCGGGGCCGAGGGAGTACGCCGCCGCCCAGACCGCCGCGTTCGGCACCAGCGCCAGACAGAGGAGCAGGACGGCGAAACGGCCCGACCACCCCTCCGTCAGCTGCAGGAAGGACCCCCTGGCCGCACCGCCGTGCCACACCAGCGACGCCGCCAGCAGCGCCGCCCCGCCCCCGACGAGCACCGCCGCCCCGGCCCCCGCGGCACGCGCGGCGGTGCCGAGGCGGGCCCGGCCTTCGGGGCCGAGGGCGAGTCGCCGTACCCCCGCGGGCAGCAGGATCAGCACGTTGTCGACCGCCTCGTACGGTCGGCCGTACGCCGTCCAGACGCCCAGCCCCGCCGCCGCCATGACGACCAGCGGCAGGCACACGCCCGTCCACGCCCACGAGGGCCGCAGCTCGCCGCCGGCGCAGTACAGCGCGGCGGCCGCGCCGACGGCGAGGTAGCCGAGGACGACGCCCGCCCACGCGGTCCGCGCCGAGACGAGGGGCGGCTCCTCGTCGCCGGACGCGGCGTCGCGCGCCGCGCGGTGCACCAGCCAGACCGGCAGGGCGAGAAGGAGGAGCGGGGTGATGCCGACGGGCGCGGGAACACCGGAGAGCGTGTCGGTGCGGACCAGTTCGGCGCCGTGGGCAAGGAGCCACAGCGCGGCGGCCACGTGCAGCGCGCCGCCGGGCCCGCTGTCGGGATACGGCGAGCTGATCCACAGCACCATCACGAGCACGGCGAACGAGCCGAGCCCCAGCCCGGCCGCGAGCGCACCTCCCACGAGGCCGGCGGCCAGTCCGGGCGACCGGTCGCGCAACCGGGTGAGCAGGGGCGACAACGACGGTCGGCGAGCGGTCATCTGGATCACGACCGCCATGCTCCCAACGACACGCGCTTTCCTGTCGTAACAGGCGAACCTCCGAAGTGTCGCTCAATATATGTTTATGTACTTTTTCGTGCGAAGGGGCGCCCGGTGACGCAGAGTCCTGCAACCCCTCTCCCGCCGCCCAAGGAGCGCCGACGCCTGCGTGAGGCCGGGTCGTTGACGCAGGTTCAGGTCGCGGAACGGGTGGGCGTCACCCGCGAGACCGTCCGTGCGTGGGAGTCCGGCCGCAGGAGCCCGCGCGGCCGGAAACGGGAGGCGTACGCGAAGCTGCTGGACGAGCTCACCCCGGAGCCCGAGGTGACGGTGACGGCATGCCAGGAGGAGGAGCCGCCGCCCCCCGAACCCGAGGCACCGGTCGCCCCCCTGACCCCCGCTCAGGCCTTCGACGCGCTGTACGCCTTCTGCTCACCCGCCCTCGTACGGCAGACCTATCTGCTCACCGGGCGGCGCGAGCTCGCGCGCGAGTCGGTCGAGCGGGCCTTCCAACTCGCCTGGCAGCGCTGGCCCGAGGTGGCCGTCGACCGGGACCCGGCGGGCTGGGTGCGGGCGACGGCGTACGAGTACGCGCTCTCCCCCTGGCACCGGTTCCGCCCGCGCTACCGGCACCCGGAGCCGCCCCCCGCCGACGCGGTCGACCGCGCGCTGGTGGACGTACTCCTGAAGCTGCCGCCGCCGTATCGCCGCACGCTCTTGTTGTACGACGGTGTCGGCCTCGATCTGCCGGAGACCGCGGCGGAGACGGAGGCGACCACACCGGCGGCCGCGAACCGGCTGCTGCATGCGCGCGAGGTGATCGCCGCGCGGCTGCCGGAACTGTCGGATCCGGTCGAGTTGCACCGGCGGCTGGCGTCACTGGCTTCCACGGAGCGCTTGCGCGCGGCGAGGCCGCCGTCGGTAAGGACGGGGGGTGAGCGCAAGGCGCGCTTCTGGACGCGGGCGGCGATCGCGTTCACGGTGGCGTTGATCGGGACGACAGCGCTGACGGTGCGGGCGGCGCCGACGCACTACGAGCCACCGGTCGCGCCGGGGGCGGAGGTGCAGGGGGTGCCGCCGCGGGCGGCGCAGGGGTCCTTGTCGGATGCGGAGGTGGACCTACGGCAGAAGTTGCGAAGGGAGGCGGCGAGCGGCCCGGAGAGGCTGGTACCGCTGAGTCGCTAGCTGCGGGCCGGTGGGGGCTGGTCGCGCAGTTCCTCCCCGCGCCCCTTGAAAGCAGGCCTGCTCAGGTCTTTTGGGGGCGCGGGGCTGCATCAATATGCGGCTCCGCGGCGTGGGCGCGACCAGCCACAACGAACCCGCACCCGCCCGACAACCGAACCCGGCACCCCCGCAGAGCACGAAGGTGGGCCCGCCCCCCCACGCAGGGGAACGGGCCCATCAACCGTCAGCTGAGTACCTCAGCCGGCGAGAAGCTCACGAGCAAGCTTCGCCGTCTCCGTCGGCGTCTTGCCGACCTTGACGCCGGCGGCCTCGAGGGCCTCCTTCTTCGCGGCGGCCGTGCCGGACGAACCGGACACGATCGCACCCGCGTGGCCCATGGTCTTGCCCTCGGGCGCGGTGAAGCCGGCGACGTAACCGACGACCGGCTTCGTCACGTTCTTCGCGATGAAGTCCGCCGCACGCTCCTCGGCGTCGCCGCCGATCTCACCGATCATCACGATCAGGTCGGTGTCGGGGTCGGCCTCGAACGCGGCGAGCGCGTCGATGTGCGTGGTGCCGATGACGGGGTCGCCACCGATGCCCACCGCCGACGAGAAGCCGATGTCACGCAGCTCGTACATCATCTGGTACGTCAGCGTGCCGGACTTCGAGACCAGGCCGATGCGGCCCGGCTTGGTGATGTCGCCCGGGATGATGCCGGCGTTCGACTGGCCCGGGGTGATGAGACCGGGGCAGTTCGGGCCGATGATCCGGGTCTTGTTGCCCTTGGACACGGCGTACGCGTAGAACGCGGCCGAGTCGTGGACCGCGATGCCCTCGGTGATGACGACCGCGAGCGGGATCTCGGCGTCGATCGCCTCGACCACGGCGGCCTTCGAGAAGGCCGGCGGGACGAAGAGGACGGATACGTTCGCGCCCGTCTTCTCGATCGCCTCGGCGACCGTGCCGAAGACCGGGATCTCGGTGCCGTCGATGTCGACCGACGTGCCCGCCTTGCGCGGGTTCACGCCACCGACGATGTTCGTGCCGTCGGCCAGCATGAGCTTGGTGTGCTTCATGCCCGTGGCACCGGTCATGCCCTGGACGATGACCTTGCTGTCCTTGTTGAGGAAGATAGCCATGGCTGTGTCTGTCCCTCTTCCCTTACTTCGCAGCCGCGAGCTCGGCGGCCTTGTCGGCCGCGCCGTCCATGGTGTCCACGCGCTGGACCAGCGGGTGGTTGGCGTCGGAGAGGATCTTGCGACCCAGCTCGGCGTTGTTGCCGTCGAGGCGGACGACGAGGGGCTTGGTGACTTCCTCGCCCTTGTCCGCGAGCAGCTGCAGCGCCTGCACGATGCCGTTGGCGACCTCGTCGCACGCGGTGATGCCGCCGAAGACGTTGACGAACACGGACTTGACGTCCGGGTCGCCGAGGATGATCTCCAGGCCGTTCGCCATCACGGCCGCGGACGCGCCGCCGCCGATGTCGAGGAAGTTGGCCGGCTTCACGCCACCGTGCGCCTCACCGGCGTACGCGACGACGTCGAGGGTGCTCATGACGAGACCCGCGCCGTTGCCGATGATGCCGACCTCACCGTCGAGCTTGACGTAGTTGAGGTTCTTGGCCTTGGCGGCGGCCTCGAGCGGGTTGGCCGAGTCCTTGTCCTCGAGCGCCTCGTGCTCCGGCTGGCGGAACTCGGCGTTCTCGTCCAGGGAGACCTTGCCGTCGAGGGCGATGACCTTGCCGGAGGCGACCTTGGCGAGGGGGTTGACCTCGACGAGGAGGGCGTCCTCCTTGATGAAGGTGTCCCACAGGGTCACGAGGATCTCGGCGACCTGCTCGGCGACCTCGGCCGGGAACTTCGCCTGGGCGACGATCTCGCGGGCCTTCTCGATCGAGACGCCCTCATTGGCGTCGACCGGGACCTTCGCGAGGGCCTCGGGGTTCTCCTCCGCGACGACCTCGATCTCCACGCCGCCCTGGACGGACGCCATGGCGAGGAAGGTGCGGTTGGTGCGGTCGAGGAGGTACGAGACGTAGTACTCCTCGACGATCTCGGGCGCGGTCTCGGCGATCATCACCTTGTGGACCGTGTGGCCCTTGATGTCCATGCCGAGGATGTCCGTCGCACGCGCGACGGCCTCGTCCGGGGTGGCGGCGAGCTTCACGCCACCGGCCTTGCCACGGCCGCCGACCTTCACCTGGGCCTTGACTACGGACTTGCCACCGAGACGCTCAGTGGCTGCGCGGGCCGCCTCAGGCGTGTCGATGACTTCACCGGCCAGCACCGGTACATCGTGCTTGGCGAAGAGGTCCCTCGCCTGGTACTCGAACAGGTCCACGCGCTTCCGTCCTCAGTGATCTCGCGGTTCGTTGGATGCGTGGGCGTGCCGCGAAGGGCAACGTGACGTCCGCTGTCACAAGGGAGGCGCACACGGTGTCCGAGCGCGCGGCATGTCCGTCTCGCAGGTTATCCCTGCTTGCCGGGGGCCTCTAAATCGCGGGTCACACCTGAGCGGTGATACCTGTCACATGATGCCGAGATCTCTGGCACGGCGTGCCGCAAGTGAAGGACCTCACCGGGTTGGGGTCGACCCGGTGAGGTCCCCTGAACAGCCCCTAAGGGGCGCAGGGCGGCTGGTCCCCACCCCAATGGGGACCCTCCCGCCCCAGCCGTGAGGTTTCGGTCGGACAAACCGACGGCTTTCGGCCGTCCGGGTCCTGTCGCCTCACGGAGTCGGTCGGAATCGGTCGGGATCGGTCGGGCAGGGGAAGGTCAGGCGCCGTACGTGCTGCCGTACTGCACGTTCGGCACGTAGCCCGGGGTGATCGAGTCGGCCACGCCCTCGACGCCGGTGAGGGCGTGGCCGACGAGCGGACCCGCCGTGTTCTGGGCGGTCCCCGTCAGGTCCTGCGCGAAGGGCGCGACCTGACCGACGACGGGCTGGACCTCGGAGACGACCCCGTACGCGAAGGGCGTGACGTCGCCCGTGACGCCGTGGGCCAGCGTCGTGGCGCTGTCGGCGACGGGCCGGACGGTCCGGGTGACGGTGTCGACGACGGGCTGGACGGCACCGGCGACCCCGTACGCGAACGCCGGGACCTCGCCCGTGACGCCGTACGCCAGGTCGGTCGCGTGACCGGCCACGCCGTACGCGAGCGGCTCCACGGAGGCGGCGACACCGCCCCCGAAGGACTGCACGTCGCCGGCCACGCCGTACGCCAGCCCGCCCGCGTCCCCGACGGCCTGCCCCGCGACGGGCAGCACGCCGTGCACGGCGGTGTTCACGACGGGGGGCAGCACGGCGGCGGTGGTGTCGTCGGCGATCTGACCGACCAGACCGGTCGCGTACGGCGGTACGTCGGTGACGACGCCGTCGACGACGGGCCGGATCTCGGCGACCACGCCGTACGCGTACGCGGGGACGTCCGCGGCGACACCGTTCACGACCGGCTGGACGCCGCCCACCGCGTGGGTGACGACGGGCTGGACGTCGGCGACGACGCCGTACGCCAGCGCGGTCGCGGCGTCGACGGTGTGACCGGCGGTCTGCGCGACCCCGCCCACGGCACCGGCGGCGACCGGCGTCACGCCGTTCACCGTGCCGGTGACGACGGGGGTCACCCCGCCGACGGCCTGCCCGGCGACCGGACCGACGCCCGCCACCGTCCGGCCCGCGACCGGCAGCACTCCGTCCACGGCGGTGGTCACGACGGGCGGGACGGCCGCGGCCGCCGTCTGCTCGACGACCGGGGTGACCGTGCCGGGGACGCTCGCGACGGTGCCGACGGCCTGCTGCTCGACACCGCCGACCGCGCCGGCGACCTGGTGGTGGACACCGGTCACCGTGCCGGTGATGTGGCTCGGGACGGATGAGACGGTGGCCTCGGCGGCGCCCGTGACGGCGGTGGCCTCGGTCTCGGCGACGGTGGCCACGCCGGCGACCCGGCCCTGGGCGCCGGTGACCGTGGTCTGCACGGCGCCGGTCGCGCCGGACACGGTCCGGCCCGCGCCCGCGACCGTCTGCTGCGCCTTCGTCCGTACGACGCCGTCGACGCCCTGCGCCTGCGTACGGGCCGCCGACTGCACGCCCTGCAGCTTCGTCTGGGCCGCGGCGAGCGCCTGCTCCAGTTCGGGGGCGAAGACGGAGAGAGGGCCGAAGAGGTAGTCGATGCCGTCCTGGGGGGCGTCGCTCGCGTCGCTCGCGTCGCTCGTGTCGGAGACGGCGGCGTGGACCGTGGTGGTGGCCTCGACGGCGGTGGACTTGGCCTGCGCCTGGGCGGCACGGGCGGCCTTGGCGCCCTGGATGGCGGCGGCGCCCTTGATCTTGGAGGCCTTGGAGACCTGGGAGGCCTGAGGGACGGTGACCTTCGCGTCGACGTAGCGGCGGGCCTGGTCGGTGGTGCCGGTGGTGCCGGTGGTGTCCGCGACGGTCGAGGTCGCGTCCTTGACGGCCGTGCCGTCGGTGACGCCGGCGACGGTGTCCTGTACGCCGGAGACGACACCGTCGACCGTGCCGGTGACGGTGTCGGTGACCGCGCCGAGGGTGTCGGTGAGAGTGGTGTCGGAGGTGGCATCGGTGGTCGGGTCCGAAACGGACAGGGAAGAGGCCGGGAGTTCGTCCGCGCTGGCCACGGTGGAACCGAGCGCCCACGCACCGGTGACGCCGGCGGCTATGACGATGGAACGGCGGATGTTCTTGTTCATGGGTACGTCAGATCCTTGGATCCTGGGGAGGCCTGTGGAGGCCTGGGGACATTCCGGAGCCGACGGGCTCCAGGGGCTTCCGTCCGGAGATCGGAGGGGTGTCCGAACGGTTCGGGCAGACCTGATCCGCCCCCGCGCGGCAGGTCAGCAGCGGGGGAGGTCTGCCCTAGCCGGGGAAGACGGGAATGTCCCGGTGCCTGTCCCGGGTCCCGGCCGCGGAGACGCCCGCGGCGGCACCGGGCACGAGCCTCAGCGGCGCCCGGTGGTCGGTGGTGACGGCGTGTACGTCGCCGTGCCGTGACGTGCCGTTGTCCACGGCCGGCCTGTTGCCCAGGGCACCGCCCGGGGCATCGGCGGGCGCCTGGTGGACGGGCGCGTAGGCGGAGGGTGCTGCGCGGTGCGCGGAGGTGTCCGCGGTGGTGTCGGTCGCGGTGCCGTACGCGACGAACCGCGGCCCGTAGGTGTCACTGCTCTTGCCGAGGTGCTCGGCGCCCTGTTCCTCGGCCGCCGGCTCGGCGCCGCCGCCCGGCTGGGGCTGCGGTGCCGATGTGACCGGGGCGGGCAGGGTCTCCACCGGAAACAGGGGGAGACCGGGGAGTTCGGGCAGCGTGGGGAGGCTCGGCCACGACGGGGACTCCGGCAGTGACGGGAGGTCGGCCCCCGCCTCGGTCAGCCCCTCTGTCAGCCCTGTGGTCACGGTCTCGACCGCCTCGCCGACCGGCTGCACGACACGGTCACCCACGGACTGGATGACGTGATCGGTCACGGGGCGGACGAGCTGATCGTCGACCGGCGAAAGCGGCTTCACGTCGACCGGGGGCGGCTGCGCACCGACCGGGGCCGCGGGCGCCTTGTGGGTCGGATGGACGACGGGCTTGTCGGCCTTGTCGGCGTCGACCGTCTTGTCCACGAGGCTGCCGACCGTGTTGCTAGTCAACGACCGGGCGTCTCCCACCGAAGTCGCCGACACCGTGCCGTCCGCCGCATGCGCCTGTTCCCCGCAGAGGAACCCGAGCATGAACAACCCACCCACCAGCAGCACCACTTGCAGCACACGCCGTCCGGCCGCCGTGCGCATCACGCGCAGAGCGGCACCGGGCAGAGCTGCTGGCAAGGTCAAGACGGGGCGGTTCCTCCCGTGCGGCGGAACGGAATCGAAAGCGGCGGAACGGAATCGAAGGCCGTGGAACGGAATTCGAAGGCTGTGGAGGCGTCGATCCTTGCACGGGACTCCCGAGGTTGCGCAAGCCCTCCGTTACCGATGGGTAGGCATGTCCGTTTTGGTGGCCCAAGTCGGGCGTCGTCACATCGACAAATCACCAACAGGCGGGCGGTTTCCCGTAGTCACGCCGTCACGCGGTGTCCGGTATCGGCAGCGGGCGCTTCTCGATGGCCGCCGCCATCACCTCCGGGAACAGATCGGGCGTACACGCGAAGGCCGGTGCGCCGAGGGCGGCGAGCGCGGCCGCGTGCTCCCGGTCGTACGCGGGCGCCCCCTCGTCGGACAGCGCGAGCAGCGTCACGAACTGCACGCCCGACGCCTTCATCGCCGCGACCCGCTTGAGCATCTCGTTGCGGATCCCCCCTTCGTAGAGGTCGCTGATCAGCACGACCACCGTCTCGGTGGGCCGGGTGATCTGCGACTGGCAGTACGCGAGCGCCCGGTTGATGTCCGTACCGCCGCCGAGCTGCGTGCCGAACAGCACGTCGACCGGGTCGTCCAGCTGGTCGGTGAGGTCGACGACCGCCGTGTCGAAGACGACGAGCCGCGTGTTGATCGACCGCATGGACGCGAGCACCGCCCCGAACACGGACGCGTACACGACGGACGCCGCCATCGAGCCCGACTGGTCGATGCAGAGGACGACCTCCTTCTTCACCGACTGGGAGGCGCGGCCGTAGCCGATGAGCCGCTCCGGCACGATCGTCCGGTGCTCCGGGAGGTAGTGCTTGAGGTTGGCCGCGATCGTGCGGTTCCAGTCGATGTCGTGGTGACGCGGCCGGTTGATCCGAGCGCTGCGGTCGAGCGCGCCGGTGAGCGTGGCCCGGGTGCGGGTGGCGAGCCGCTTCTCCAGGTCCTCGACGACCTTGCGCACGACGGCCCGTGCCGTCTCCTTCGTCGTCTCCGGCATCACCTTGTTGAGGGAGAGCAGCGTGCCGACGAGGTGCACGTCGGCCTCCACCGCCTCCAGCATCTCCGGCTCCAGCAGCAGCGTGGACAGCCCGAGCCGGTCGATGGCGTCGCGCTGCATGACCTGCACGACGGAGGAGGGGAAGTACGTCCGGATGTCCCCGAGCCAGCGCGCGACGGACGGCGCCGACGCCCCGAGCCCCGCCGAACGGTCCTTCCCCGCCTGTCCCTTGTCCTTGTCCCCTCTCCCGTAGAGCGCGGTGAGCGCCCCGTCCATCGCGGCGTCCTGCCCGGCGAGCGCGCATCCGGTGCCGTCGGCCGCGTCGCCGCCGAGCACGAGCCGCCAGCGGCGGAGCCGCTCCTGTGCCAGGTCGGTCGACTCCGTCGTCATCCGTGCACCCCCGTGCGAAGTCGCTCCCAGAGCGGGATCACCCGGACGGTCGCCGAACCGTCGTCCGGCCGGCGCCCGTGGCCGTCCCTCGCTCTCACCACTTCCGCCCCCTGCTTCGGTTCCCTCGGTCCGTCGGTCGTCATCCCGCCACCCCCACAAGGTCGTTGTCGTCGGCGTTCTCCTGGCCGTCGCCGTCCAGGCCGAGCAGCAGCCGCACCACCGGCAGCACGGCGTCCGCGCGGTCGCTGTCCAGGTCGGGCGCGAAGCCCGGTATGCCGGAGCCGGCGCCCGCCGTACTCCCCCGCTCCCCCGGCCCGCGCCGCACCAGTTCGCCGAGCGTCCTGCGCACCCCGGGCTCGTACGCCGAGAACGTCCGCCGCAGCAACGGCAGCACGTCCGTGAACGCCTCCGTCGGCACGCCCGTCAGCCATGCGTCGACCAGTCCGAGCAGCCGCTCGTCGTGCACGAGGAGCATCCCGCCGCCGGAGCCGCCGCCGACGAAGCCCTCGATCCACGCGGCCGCGTCGCCGGGCGGTGTCCCCGGTGACAGGACGAGCCCCATGAGCAGGGCCGCCTCGTCCTGCCCCAACTCCCCGTCGTCCAGCAGCAGTCGCACCGCCCGGCCCCGCACGACACCGGGCACGGTGTCCCGCGTGGACAGCACTCGCAGCACGGCGTGCCATCGCTCGCGCAGGTCGCCGTGTCCCGGTGCGGGGGCGTCGCCCAGCAGCCCCAACGCCCCGTGCACCGCGTCCACATGGCGCCGCATCTCCTCGGCCGCCTCCACGTCGAGCGCGGCACAGGCCGGGGGCAGGCCGACGAATATCCGCTCGGCGAGGCCCGCGGCGACCTCCGCCAGCGCCCCAGTGTCCGTGCCGCGCACATCGCCGTAGCGCAGGGAGCGGACCAGGGCCGGCAGGGCCTGGGCGAGGTGGCCGACGTCGGCGTCGAGCGCCGCGCGGTCGGCGAGGACCTGCATCACCACGGGCAAGGCGTCCGGCAGTTCGGCCAGCAGGCAGCGCTCGGCGAGTGCGGTGACCTCGGCGAGGCCCTGCGCGGAGACGGCGTCCGCCTCCACCTTGGCGGTCGCGGCGGCCGCTACGGTCGTCCCCCACACCCCGGCCTCGGCGACCCGCACGGACAGCTCCGGCTCCCAACGCAGCCGCCACGTCTCCCGGAACGTGCCCGTGCTCCCCCGCGAGGCGGCCGGCTCCCCCCATCCGACACCGAGCAGCCGCAGCCGGTGCAGCAGCCTGCTGCGCTCGGCGTCGGTCTCCTTGCGCAGGTCGAGCTCCAACTCCCGCTCCAACGCCTCCGGTTTGAGCCGCAGCCTGCGCTGGAGCCGGTCGAGGTCCCGCTGCAACGGCACCGCGGGCGCCGACCGCGGCACTTCCCCGAGCACGTCCCCCACAACCAGCCGGTCGTGCACCAGGGCCAGCGGCACGTCCGAGCCCTCGCACATCACCGCCCGCACGGCGTCGGTCGTCTCGCTCAAACCGGGCAGCGGGCGGCCACGCATCGCGGCGAGGGTCTCGGCCAGCCGCACCGCCTCGATGACGTGCGCCGAGGAGACCAGTCGGTCCTCGTCCCGCAGCAGCCCCGCCACCTTGGTCAGCCACCGCGCGACCGGCCGGTCCGGGGCACCGAACAGATGCCCGTACCAACCGGGCGAGTCGATGCCGGCGCCGTAACCGCTGTGCCGCGACAGCCTGCGATACGTCCACGGCACCCACGTCAGGTCCGCCTTGACCTTGGCGAGCCCCTTCAGCAGCGCCCGGTCGGCGGCGACGGCGGTCTTCTGCCGCAGCGCTGGAACGTGCCAGGCCCCGCACACCACGGCGACCTCGCCCCCGAACTCACGCTGGGCCGCCCGCAGTTGGAGCCGCATGTAGGCCTCTCGCACGAGATCCCGGTCATGCCCCCCGGTCCCGTACGTCTCTCGCAGCACCCCCATCGCTTCTTCCAGCACGACGAACGGCTCGAACGCGTCCCCCTCCCCGGCGCCCCGGTGCTCGACGACGTCCTCCCACCAACGCTCCGGGTCGTCGTAACCGGCGGCCTCGGCGAGCACACCGAGCGGATCGACACGGACGGCCGCCTCGGGGGCGGGTTCGGCCGAAGGCTCGGCGCTCTCACTCTCGGCGCTCTCATCCTCTGCGCTCTCACCCTCTGCGCTCTCCTCCTCGTCTCTCCCCCACGCCAGCGTGTGCGTGGCCGGCAGGTCGATGAAGCGGGCCGGGACGTCGTGCTCCAGGGCCCAGCGGATCGCGACCCACTCCGGGGAGAACTCGGCGAGCGGCCAGAACGCCGAGCGGCCGGGCTCGTCCACGGCATGGGCGAGGAGCGCGACCGGCGGCCGCATGTCCTCGTCGGCGGCCAGCGGAATCAGGGCATCGGCCTCGGGCGGCCCCTCGATCAGCACGACCCGGGGCCGGGCCGCGGCCAGCGCCGCCCGCACGGACCGCGCCGACCCGGGCCCGTGATGCCGTACGCCGAGCAGCAGCGGCCCGCCACCGGTCGCGGCCCACACGCCGCTCTCGAGCCCTGTCACACCGTCCCCCTCGTCATCGTCATCGTCATCGCAACCACCGGTTGCCGCCCCCGGCGTTCACGCCGTTCCCGCCCGACTGGGTCCCGCCCGACCCCTTGTTCCCGCTCGCACGCCCCCATCCCAGGTCGTCGTTCACGCGCTCACCTCACGGCAGGCCCGGTAGAAGTCCTTCCAGCCGTCGCGCTCACGGACGACCGCCTCCAGGTACTCCTGCCAGATGACCCGGTCGGCCGCCGGATCGCGCACGACGGCGCCGAGGATGCCCGCGGCGACATCACCGGCCCGCAGCACGCCGTCGCCGAAGTGGGCGGCCAGCGCGAGGCCGTTGGTCACGACGGAGATGGCCTCGGCCGTCGACAGCGTGCCGCTCGGCGACTTGAGCTTCGTACGGCCGTCGGACGTCACCCCGTCGCGCAGCTCGCGGAACACGGTCACGACGCGTCGGATCTCGGCGATGCCGTCGGGCGCGGCGGGCAGTTCGAGGGAGCGGCCCATCTGGTCGACGCGGCGCGAGACGATGTCGACCTCGGCCTGGACGCTCTCCGGCAGCGGCAGCACGACCGTGTTGAAGCGGCGGCGCAGGGCGCTGGAGAGGTCGTTGACCCCGCGGTCGCGGTCGTTGGCCGTCGCGATGAGGTTGAAGCCGCGGACCGCCTGCACCTCCTGCCCCAACTCCGGTATCGGCAGCGTCTTCTCGGACAGGATCGTGATGAGCGTGTCCTGCACGTCGGCCGGGATACGGGTCAGCTCCTCGACCCGCGCCGTCATCCCCTCGGCCATCGCCCGCATGACCGGGCTGGGGACGAGGGCGGCGCGGCTCGGGCCGTTGGCGAGCAGCTGCGCGTAGTTCCAGCCGTACCGGATCGCCTCCTCCGGGGTGCCGGCCGTGCCCTGCACCAGCAGGGTCGAGTCGCCGCTGACCGCTGCGGCCAGGTGCTCGGACACCCAGGTCTTCGCGGTGCCGGGCACGCCGAGCAGCAGCAGGGCGCGGTCGGTGGCGAGTGTGGTGACGGCGACCTCGACGAGGCGGCGCGGGCCCACGTACTTCGGTGTGATCACCGTGCCGTCCGGCAGGGTGCCGCCCAGCAGGTAGGTGGCGACGGCCCACGGCGACATCTTCCAGCGGGCCGGGCGCGGGCGGTCGTCCTGCGCGGCCAGCGCGGCGAGTTCACCGGCGAAGTCGTCCTCGGCATGCGGGCGCAACGCCTCGGTCGAGTCCTGCTCCTGAGATTCCACGGGTACCGCGTCGACGGACACAGACATGGCTGAGGCCCCCTCCAGCTCGGCCGGTTCGGATCTGACAACCACGTTGCACCACGGCACTGACAACGCGTTCCGACCTGCGGAGACACGCTTGCGGGGCGGCTGGCGAGATCGCCGCCGAGGCCGATTGTCAGTGCTGGGATCTACCTTCGATGACATGACTCAGCAGGGGGTGCGCTGGACGGCGGATCAGGTGCTGGCACTGGCGCCTGACGCAGCATCACGCAAAGCGGGAAGCAAACTCGGGGCGGCCGGGCCGTGGTCCGAGGCGGGGAGTACCGACGAGGGGACGGTGTGGGGGCTGTGCAAGGGCAGTGGCAGCAAGCCGTATCAGACGGTCATCGACATCGCGGACGCCGCAGGGCCCGCGTACAAGTGCAGTTGCCCGAGCCGCAAGTTCCCGTGCAAACACGCGCTCGGGCTGCTGCTCCTGTGGGCGGGCGGGGACGGTGCGGTGCCGCCGGGGCAGGTGCCGGACTGGGCGGAGCAGTGGACGGAGGGGAGAAGGAAGCGCGCGGAGGACAAACGGACGGCGGGCGCGCCCGGTTCCTCGTCCGGGTCCGGTGATCCGGAGGCGGCGCGGCGCAGGGCGGAGCGCCGGGCCGTGCGGATCACCGCGGGTGCCACGGAACTGGAGCAGCGGCTCGCGGATCTGCTGCGCGGCGGGCTGGCCGGCGCGGAGCAGGCGGGGTACGGGCTGTGGGAGGAGACGGCGGCCCGCATGATCGACGCCCAGGCACCCGGACTCGCCGCGCGGGTAAGGGAATTGGGGGCGATCCCGTCCTCCGGTCCGGGCTGGCCGGTGCGGCTCCTGGAGGAGTGCGCCCTCCTCCACCTCCTCGACCAGGGCTGGCTGCGCCGCGAGCGGCTGCCGGACGGCCTGGCGGCGACGGTCCGTTCCCGGATCGGCCTGTCCGGTGCGGCGGACGGCCCGCCGGTGCGGGACCGCTGGCTGGTCCTCGCCCAGTACGACACGGCGGACGCGCGTCTGACGACCCGCCGGATATGGCTGTACGGCGCCGAGTCCGGCCGTACCGCGCTGCTCCTCTCTTATGGGGCCGCCGGACGCGCCCCGGAGATCGCGCTGCCGGTGGGGCTGGCCCTGGAGGCGGAGGTGTCCGCGTACCCGGGTGCCGGACAGCAGCGGGCTGCCCTGGGCGAGCAGTTCGCGGCGCCGGCTCCGGTGGGGATACGACCGCCGGGGGTGCCGACGGACGTGGCGGCCGCCCGCTACGGCGAGGCGCTGCGGGACGACCCCTGGCTGGACTCCGTCCCGGTCACGCTGGACCGGGTCGTGCCGACCCCGGACGGCGACTCCTGGCAACTGGCGGACGTCGACGGCGACTCGGCGCTGCCGCTCTCACCCGCCGCCCGTTCCCGCCCCGGCCTGTGGCGCCTGGTCGCGCTCTCGGGCGGCGCCCCCGTCAAGGTCTTCGGCGAGTGCGGCCACCGGGGCTTCACCCCGCTGACGGCCTGGCCGGAGGGCGCGGGCGAGGCGGTGCCGCTGTGCTGAACCGACCGAACCCCGTGCGCACGTGCAACAGCTCCCAGGCAGCCTCTGCAAAGGAACGGAAGGGAACCGCATGAACGGCACCGCTGTTACTCCGGCTGCGCCCGCACCGGGCGCCTGGGAGGAACTCGTCACCGCGGCCCTGCTCGGCACGGAGCGACGCACACCGCCCGGAGTCACACCCGGCCCCGAGGCACCCGCGGCGTTGCTGGACGCCGCGGCTGTGGAGACCGTACGGCGCCGGGCCGGGCTGCGGCCCGCCCGTGCGGCGGAGCGGCCGCGGCCGGCGCCCGAGGACGCGCGCCCACCGCTGCCCGCCGCGGCGGCCCGCAGGCTCGCGATGCTGCTGGCCGACCGCCCCGGCACGGGAGGCGGTGGCCGCAGAGGTACGACGCCGGATCTGATGGAACTGCTGCCGCAGTGGCTCGCGACGGCCAACGCCCGTGGTTTCGCGGCACCTCCTCAGGTGCTGCCCGCTCTGCTGGACGCGGCACGCGGGCGTACGGACCTGCGGCCGGCCGCGCTGACCTTCGCGGGACCGCGTGCCGTGTGGCTGGCCCGGCTGAACCCGGACTGGCGGTTCGCCCTGCGCGCGACCCCGGGCGGGGGCACGGCACTGCCGTCCCCCGAGGACACCGCGAGGATCCAACGGCTCTGGGAGGAGGGCCTGTTCGCCGAGCGGGTCGCCCTCCTCGCGGCGATACGCGCCCGCGAGCCCGCCGCCGCGCGCGAGCTGCTCGCGACGAGCTGGGCGACGGAACGCGCCGAGGACCGGCTGATGTTCCTCGACTCGCTGCGCACGGGCCTCGGCCCGGACGACGAGCCGTTCCTGGAACAGGCGCTGGCCGACCGGAGCCGCAACGTACGGGCGACGGCGGCGGAGCTGCTGTCGGCGCTGCCGGATTCGGCGCTGGCGGCACGGATGGCGGTCCGGGCCGGGGCCTGCGTGGCCGTCGACCGCACCCGGGACACACCGGCCGTCGTCGTCGAGGCACCGCACGAGTGCGACACGGGCATGGAGCGCGACGGCGTCGTACCCAAGCCTCCCGCGGGACGGGGTGAACGGTCGTGGTGGTTCGGTCAGTTGGTGGAGGCGACACCGCTCGGAGTGTGGCCGGGGCGGCTCGGCGGGCGTACGCCCCAGGAGATCGTGGCGCTGCCGGTGGCGGACGACTGGCAGAGCGAACTGCACGCGGCCTGGTGCCGGGCCGCCGTACGACAGCGGGACGCCGCGTGGGCGCGGGCGCTGCTCGGGCTGCCGGCCGCGCCCGAGGCCGGCGGGCCCGGCGCGGTGTCCCTGGCGGAACGGGCCAAGCTGCTCGGCACGCTGGGCTCCGCGGAACGGGCCGAGTGGGTGGCCGGGTTCATCGCGACCCACGGGCTGTCCGAGGCGTTCCAGCTGCTGGGGGTGTGCGCGGTGCCGTGGGCCGCGCCGCTTGGACGGGCCGTGGTGGACGCGCTCAACATCGCGCGGGACGCGGGGAGTTACCCATGGAGTTTCAGCGGAGTGATGGGGCTGGCGGAGCGCTGCCTCGATCCGTCCGCGGCAGGGCGACTGGACGGGTTGTTGGCGGTGCCGGACGAGGGGGAGGATGCGTCGCCCGGGGCCGGGGGCTACTGGGCGGAAGCCTTTCAGCGGCTCGTCACAACGCTGCGGCTGCGGGCGGCGATGCAGGAGGAACTGGGGGTGGTGCAACTCCCCGGCCCGTCCGGCGTTTGAGGACGAGGCCGTTCAGGCCGAAAGCGGGGGTCTGGGGGCGGCAGCCCCCAGGGACGGTCACCCCGCCCGACGGTGCGGCGCGCTTCGGCTCAGCCGCGGGAGGGCTACGCCCCCGCCGGCTGCCGTACGTTCTCCCGCACCCAGTCCACGATCGACTGCGTCGTCGCGCCGGGTGTGAAGATCTCCGCGACGCCCTTCTCCTTCAGGGGAGCGATGTCCGCATCGGGGATGATGCCGCCGCCGAAGACGAGGATGTCCGCCGCGTCGCGTTCGCGCAGGAGGTCGATCACCGCGGCGAACAGCGTGTTGTGGGCGCCGGAGAGGATGGACAGGCCGATCGCGTCGGCGTCCTCCTGGATCGCGGTGGCGACGATCTGTTCGGGCGTCTGGTGGAGCCCCGTGTAGATGACCTCCATACCGGCGTCGCGCAGCGCCCGCGCGATCACTTTGGCCCCGCGATCGTGGCCGTCGAGCCCCGGCTTGGCCACCACCACGCGGATCGGACCGGCTGCCACACCCATCACTGCCTCCATGAAGCGACTGCGTCCATTCCCACATCCATTCCCACCGACAGGTACCGCATCGGCCGGGAAAGTGAACGAACGTTATCTCCAGCATCCCGCAACCGGCAGTTTCGCGGTGCTGACCGAGGGGGAAATCACACGATGGGACACGTTCGGGAGCCGCAACGAGGTCGCCGCACCGCCGCGCCGCACACAGCGCGCCGCGGCGGTGCGGTGCATCGGCGTCGGCACGAAGGGCACGAAGAGCAGGTAAGGCACGACAGCGGGGAGCCTCGTCGCCACACCGGCAGGGCACCTCGTCACGTCATCGGCGCACCACGAGCCGCCACTCGCCGCACCCACCTCACGCGCGCCACTCGCGCTCCGTCGATGACGACCCGCGTCGCGACTTCACTTGAGTGCACACGGGGGACAGAGCCGTCCTTCCGCGTGCCGACAGGAGGTCGGCCATGAAGGTCACCAGGGCAGTGCTGCCCTTTCTTCCGCTCTGCCAGCGTCTCCTCCCGACCAGGCTGGCGGGACTCTCCCTCACCCTTCTGAAGGCGACCGCCCTCGAGCTCGCGATCCTCGCGGGACATCTCCTGCTCTACCCCTCCGGCATCACCCAGGAGCGCCGTTCCCCCCTCCCCCCGCTCCCCTCACCGGAGAACGGCACGGCGCAGCTGCCGACGGAGGCCAAGCCCCCGGTCGTGCTGCTGCACGGCTTCATAGACAACCGCTCGGTCTTCGTGCTGCTGCGCCGCAGCCTCGCCCAGCACGGCAGGCAGCAGGTCGAGTCGCTCAACTACTCCCCGCTGACCTGTGACATCCGTGCCGCGGCGGAGCTGCTCGGCCGGCACATAGAGGGAATCTGCGAGCGCACGGGCAGCAAGCAGGTCGACATCGTCGGGCACAGCCTCGGCGGGCTGATAGCGCGTTACTACGTGCAGTGTCTCGGCGGCGACCTCCGGGTCCGGACGCTGGTGACGCTCGGCACCCCGCACTCCGGCACCCAGGTGGTGCCGCTGGCGAACGCGCACCCGATCGTGCGCCAGATGCGCCCCGGCTCGGACCTGATCGAGGAGCTGACCCTGCCCGCCCCCGGCTGCCGTACGCACTTCGTCAGCTTCTGGAGCGACCTCGACCACCTGATGGACCCGCTCGAGACCGCCTGCGTCGACCATCCCGACCTGCTGGCGCAGAACGTCCGGGTGAGCGGGATCGGACATCTCGCCCTGCCCGTGCACCCCGCCGTCGCGGCCGGCATACGACAGGTCCTCAACGCCGACACCGACGCCGCCACGGACACCGCACGGACGGGAGCCAATGCCGTCGGCCACGCCGGCGGCCTGACAGTGGCGTAACAGCCACAACAGACGCCCGTCACAGCAGCCTCACGGCACTCAGGCGTCGAACGCGTATCGAACGCAGGGCCAAAGTCGCGCCCACAGTCCCCCGAAACACGGCCGAATGCCCGTTTCCTGCGAGCGCAAAACCCGTTGAAGATTGTCGCGCCCGCGTACCGCCGGGTACAGTCACCGCACTGCTCTGGCAGCCCCTGTTGTCGAGGCGAGAGAGAAGTTGGTGAACGACCGTCATCCGTCGGGGAGCATGACCACCCCGGCTCCGGCTTCCGACGCCGCCTCCGCGCACTACGCGCAGTACGGCAACCAGGAAGCCCAGTACGGCGACTTCACCACGTACGGCAACTACGACGCCACCGCGAGCTTCGAGGCCGACCCCCTCTTCGGCAACATGGCGGGCGAGAGCACCGGCACGTACGACAACTCGGCGTGGTCCACGGGCAGTCACCAGACCCTGAACTACGACATGTACGCGGCCCAGCACCACGCCGCCTACGACACCGGCGCGTACGACACCACCGCCTGGACCGGCCACCACCAGCAGCTCTCCGCCATCCCCCCACAGGCCACCGGCAACGACACCAGCGGCCAGTGGGACGCGAGCGCCTGGACCCAGCCCAACCAGTCCGCGGGCCCGGCCGACCAGACCCAGCACTGGGAATGGGGCACGCAGGCCTTCGACACCGGGGCGTACGACGCCACGCAGTGGAACTCCGACAGCGGCGCGACGGCGACCTTCGAGCAGGTCGGATACGAAGAGACCCACTCCTACGGCGAGTCCCACGGAACGTCCGCCTACGACGAACCCGCTTCGCACGAGGGCGAGATGCCCGCCCTGGACCTGACCGAGGCCGACGCCCACGCGCCTCTCCTCGACGACCAGGAAGACATCGCCCCGGCCCCGGCGCCCACCCCCGCCCCGGGTTCACGCGTCGCCGCTCGCAACGCGGGCCGTTCCCGCCGCCGTACGCCCCCCAAGCGCTCCGCACTGCTGACGATCGCCGTGCCCTCGGCGTGTGTCATGGGCGTCGCGGGGATCGCCGCCGCCTCCGTCGGCACGATGACCGGCGACAGCAAGGACACGTCGACGACCGCGTCGGACGCGACCTCCGTCAAGCCGTCCGCCGCGAACAACAAGCTGGACACCCAGCTCGAGAGCCTCTCCGCGGGCGCCGACGACTTCGCCGACCGGGCCAGCCGTACGCAGGAACGTATCGACCTCAAGGCCCAGCAGGCGGCCGAGCGGCAGAAGGCGAAAGAGGAGGCGGCCCGCAAGGAGCGGCTGCGCCCGAAGTTCGCCCTCCCGGTGACGCAGAAGGGCCTCAGCGCCTACTACGGCCAAGCCGGCATCAACTGGATGTCCGTCCACACGGGCATCGACTTCCCGGTCGCGTACGGCACGACCGTGATGGCCGCGACCGACGGCACCGTCCGTACGGAGTGGAACAGCTCCTACGGCAACATGATGGTCGTGACGGCGAAGGACGGCACGGAGACGTGGTACTGCCACCTTTCCAGCTACCGGGTCGCTTCCGGTACGACGGTCAAGGCCGGCGACCCGATCGCGTACTCCGGCAACTCCGGCAACTCGACCGGCCCGCACCTGCACTTCGAGGTGCACCCGGCGGGCGGTTCGGCGATCGACCCGCTCCCGTGGCTGCGCAGCCACGGGCTGGACCCCACGTAGCGGCCCAGCCCCCGCTCAACCCTCGGCTACAGCTTCTCCACCGGCGCGTACCGCAGCAGCAGCCGCTTCGGGTTGTCCCCGAAGTCGATCGTCGCCTCCGCGTTCGTCCCCGTGCCCTTCACGGCCACGACCGTCCCGAGCCCGAACTGGTCGTGCGTCACGCGGTCTCCGACGGCCAGGGACACCACCGGCTTCTCCGAGGCCCGCCGGGTGGCGAAGCCGGACGCGCCCGACGCCGACGAGCGCGAGCGGGACGTCGACAGCGAGGCCGCCACCCCGGACGCCGGGCCGGAGGAGACGGGTGCCATGGCGCCCGTGCGCTTCCAGTCCACGTGCTGCGCCGGGATCTCCTCCAGGAAGCGGGAGGGCGGGTTGTACGACGGCTGTCCCCATGCGCTGCGCAGCGACGACCGCGTCAGGTACAGCCGTTCACGCGCGCGCGTGATGCCGACGTACGCGAGCCTCCGCTCCTCCTCCAGCTCCTTGGCCTGGCCGAGGGCGCGCATGTGCGGGAAGACGCCGTCCTCCATGCCGGTGAGGAAGACGACCGGGAACTCGAGGCCCTTGGCGGTGTGCAGGGTCATCAGGGTGATGACGCCGGAGCCGTCCTCGTCCTCGTCGGGGATCTGGTCGGAGTCGGCGACGAGCGCGACCCGCTCCAGGAACGCGGCGAGCCCGACCGGGGCCGCTGCCTCGCCCTCCCCGGACTCCCCCGACTCCCCCGACTCCTGCTCGAACTCCAGGGCCACGGCGGCGAGTTCCTGGAGGTTCTCGATACGGGTCTCGTCCTGCGGATCGGTGGAGGCCTGCAACTCGGCGAGATAGCCGGTGCGTTCGAGGACCGCCTCCAGGACGGTCGCCGGGCCCGCTCCGGACTCGACGATCGTACGGAGGTCCTCCATCAGCGTGTTGAACCGCTTGACGGCGTTGGTCGACCGGGACGCCATCCCGTACGCCTCGTCGACGCGCTTCAGCGCCTGCGGGAAGCTGATCTTCTCCCGCTGGGACAGGGCGTCGATCATCGCCTCGGCACGGTCACCGATGCCCCGCTTGGGCACGTTGAGGATCCGGCGCAGCGGCACCGAGTCCTCCGGGTTGGCGAGCACCCGCAGGTAGGCCAGGACGTCCCGGACCTCCTTGCGCTCGTAGAAGCGGACGCCGCCGACGACTTTGTACGGCAGGCCGACGCGGATGAAGATCTCTTCGAAGACCCGGGACTGGGCGTTCGTCCGGTAGAAGACGGCGACATCGCCGGCCTTCGCGTCGCCCGCGTCCGTCAGTCGGTCTATCTCCTCGGCGACGAACTGGGCCTCGTCGTGCTCGGTGTCGGCGACATAGCCGGTGATGCGCGCGCCCGCGCCCGCGTTGGTCCACAGGTTCTTGGGGCGGCGGGACTCGTTGCGCTCGATGACCGCGTTGGCGGCGGTGAGGATCGTCTGGGTGGAGCGGTAGTTCTGCTCCAGGAGGATCGTCGTCGCGTCCGGGTAGTCCTCCTCGAACTGGAGGATGTTGCGGATGGTCGCGCCGCGGAAGGCGTAGATCGACTGGTCGGCGTCGCCCACGACGCAGAGTTCGGCGGGCGGGAGGTCATGCTCGGCGGGCGGTACGTCGACCGGGTGCTCGGAGGTGCCGACCAGCTCCCTGACCAGGGCGTACTGGGCGTGGTTGGTGTCCTGGTACTCGTCGACCATGACGTGCCGGAAGCGGCGGCGGTAGTGCTCGGCGACGTCCGGGAAGGCGCGGAGCAGGTTGACCGTCGTCATGATCAGGTCGTCGAAGTCGAGGGCGTTCGCCTCGCGGAGACGGGACTGGTACATGGCGTAGGCCTGGGCGAGGGTCTTCTCGAAGCCGTCCGTGGCCTGGGCGGCGAAGTCCTCCTCGTCGATCAGCTCGTTCTTCAGATTCGAGATCTTGGCGCTGAAGGACTTCGGCGGGAAGCGCTTGGGGTCGAGGTCGAGGTCACGGCAGACGAGCGCCATCAGACGCTTGCTGTCGGCGGCGTCGTAGATCGAGAACGAAGAGGTGAAGCCGAGCTTCTTCGACTCCCGCCGCAGGATCCGCACGCACGCGCTGTGGAAGGTCATCACCCACATCGCGTTCGCGCGCGGGCCGACGAGCTGCTCGACGCGCTCCTTCATCTCGCCCGCGGCCTTGTTGGTGAAGGTGATCGCGAGGATCTGGCCCGGGTGGACGTTCCGCGCGCCGAGCAGATACGCGATGCGGTGGGTGAGCACGCGGGTCTTGCCGGAGCCGGCGCCGGCCACGATGAGCAGCGGGGTGTCGGAGTGGATCACCGCCGCGCGCTGGTTGTCGTTCAGGCCCTCCAGCAGCGCGGCCGGGTCCACCGCCGGGCGCGGGGCGCCGTCGCGGTAGTACGCGTCCCGCTCCGGCGGCACGTCGAACTTCCCGCCGAACAGATCGTCCGGAACGGGTTCCGGTCCGTGCTCGTCCTCGGGCGGCGGCGGGGGTTCCTCGGCATGGGCCCGAGGGCCCTGGAGGTCCGCCAGGAAGCTGTCGTCAAAGAGGCTGCTCATCGCTCTCCGAGTTTAGGGCCTGCCCGATGGCCCAGTCCGGGGGTCGCGGGCCCTGGCACGCACATCTGCCGCGTTGTCGTCGATTGCCGACTCCCCCATCGCGTCGACGCCCTCCTCCGCGTTGCAGCTGCACGCACCAGACCCCGCTCGGGCCAGATGACCAGGCACCGGCGCCAAACCGAACTGAGCCATCGGACAGACCCTAAGGCTCCCCACTGACACCCTGCCGCCGCCCCGAGAACATCGCCCGAATCGCCAAGGGATCAGAACCCGAGGATCTTCCAGACCTGGCCTCCCGGTGTCTTCTTGCCTTCCAGGACCGTCCCGTCACGGTCCGCGATCGACCAGGCCGAGACGTAGACCTTGCCGTCGTACGGGTCGACGGCCACGCCCGCCGGGAACGGCACCTTCACGTTCGTACGTTTGCCGTGCGAGACCTTGGTCACGACGCCCGCGAAGAGCTGGCTGACGTACAGGTCGCCGCTGTCGTTGAAGGCGATGCCGGCGATCGAGCCGAAGCCCGACTTCCAGCCGAGGATCTTGCCGGTCCACGGGTCGACCTTCCACACGCGCGCGGTGGGCTTCTGGGCCTCGCCGTTCAGCTCGCCGACATAGAGGTTGCCGTCGGGGCCGAGCGCCAGGGAGGTGGGGACGGACTGGTTCTTGTCGTGGTCCGGGAAGACCGTGAAGGGGCGGGCCTTGCCGTGGCGCGAGACGACGACCAGGTCGTTGCCGGCCGCGTCCGCGACGATCTTGCGGCCGTCGGGGAGGGCGAGGACGGCGTACGGGTTGGACTCGACGGACGCCTTGTGCGGGTTGTATTTCAGCTCTACGGCGGTGATGTCGGCCGCGACCCTCGCCTTGCCGCGGTCGATGCGCAGCAGCTTGCCGAGCTTGTTCCAGGGCGGGGTCGTGGGGACTCCGGCCTCCGGCGGGGCGTAGGTCTCGACGCCCCAGATCTCGCCCCGGAGCGCGGAGACGCCGTCCACGCCGGTCGCGAAGCCGCCGTCGGGGGCGGCGCCCGAGGGCAGGCCCTGCACCACCCGGTAGTGCTTCCATGCGCCCCCGTCCCAGAAGATCTTGGTGACCGCGGAGCTGAGGCCGATGCACGTCGTGCCCTCGGGGCCCTCGCCGATGCACTTCTTGCCGCCGCGGCCGGCTTCGGCGACGTACACATGTCCGTTGTCGTAGGAGAGCTGGCGCGGGTTGTCGAGGCCGGTCGCGATCACGCGGACGACCGGTTTGTCGCCGGCGTGACCGCCCGTGGCGGTCGCGGGCGCGATGCCCGCGGTGGCGACGAGCGCCACCCCCGTGGCGACGACGAGTGCTGTGCGCTTCCTCATGGCCGAAACCCCCTCACTTGCCACGGCACCCGACCGTGGCCCGGCTGGAAGTTAGCGCCCGGAAGCGGGCGGACGTCGTCACTCCGGTCAAAATACGCACAAGTCGTCGCAGATCCTTCCGGATTGACCGCGGCGAGCGACGTCCTGACCTAAGGTCACGAAAATGTATCGGGCATATCGAACATCAACCTTCACAGAGGCCACACGAATTGGCTACCGTGCCGAGCAGGCCGTACGACCCCCACCGGCGAACGTCGCCGGGCCGCACGGCCTCCGCCTAATCCGGAGCGCCGCCGCGCCCCCGGAGCCGGGGACCCACCGAACTTTGGGGTGAATCGGCCAACTCCCTTATGGGGAAAGGCCGTAGGGCAACCCTTCCGAACCACCCGCCCGAACCCGACAGCTAACTCGGTAGGCGGAGCGTGGAAGGAGTCGCCAACCTTGGCGTCGCACCGCAAGTCGCGTCCCGCGGGTACGCGCGTAGCAGGCATACGGACCCCGGCGCTGGCCACGGCAGCCCTCACGTCCGTGGCCCTGCTGTCCCAGACCGCCAACGCAGCACCGGCCGATGACAAACCGAGCCTCGAAGAGGTCGAGAAGAAGGTCGACGACCTCTACCGTCAGGCCGAGTCGGCGACCGACAAGTACAACTCGGCCAAGGAGAAGACCTCCAAGCAGCGCAAGGAGGTCGACACCCTCCTCGACGACGTCGCCCAGCGCACCCAGCAGCTCAACGAGGCGCGGGAGGAGCTGGGTTCCTTCGCCGCCGCCCAGTACCGCACCGGCGCCTCCGCCCCCGACACGGCGACCTTCCTGCTCGCGGACTCCCCGCAGGACTACTTCGACCAGGCCCAGCTGATGGGTCGTATGACGAGTCGCCAGAAGAGCATGGTCGACGACTACGTCACCGAGCAGTCCGCGACGATGGAGAAGCGCCAGGAGGCCACCCAGAGCCTCGAGACGCTCACCGAGTCGCAGAGCGACCTGAAGACCGCCAAGGCGAACGTCCAGACGAAGCTCTCCGACGCACGCACGCTGCTGTCGAAGCTGACCGCCGAGGAGAAGGCGCGCCTCGCGGCGATCGAGAAGGAGAAGCAGCAGGAGGCCGCGCGCAAGGCCGCGGAGCTCGCGCAGCAGCAGGCGGAGGCGGAGCAGAAGGCGGCCGCGGAGGCCGCGCAGCAGGAGAGCAGCTCGTCGTCCGCCACGGACACCACGGACTCCTCGTACGCCACCAAGGCCGCGAAGGCGATCGCCTTCGCCCGCTCCCAGATCGGCAAGCCGTACGTCTGGGGCGCCACCGGCCCCGACTCCTACGACTGCTCCGGCCTCACCCAGGCTGCCTGGAACGCCGCCGGCATCTCCCTCCCCCGCGTCACCTACGACCAGGTCAACGCCGGCACCACGGTCTCCCTCGCCAACGCCCAGCCCGGTGACCTGGTCTTCTTCTACGACGACATCAGCCACGTCGGCCTCTACATCGGCAACGGCATGATGATCCACGCCCCGAAGCCGGGCGCGTACGTCCGCGAGGAGTCGATCTACTACGACGGCGAGTCGTCGATCTACAGCGTGGTGCGGCCGGCCTGACGGAAGCCGGGCGCGCCGATGGCCCGTATGGAGGCAAGCCTCCTGACCTCCCTCACCGCGCCCGGACTCGACCGCGCGCCGGTCTCGGCCGCCGCGCGCGGCGGAGCAACCGCAGCGGTCCGTCCCCCGAACTCGCCGTGAGCATCGGCCCGATGCTCACGGAGCCGACGGACGGGGGGCGCGAGGACGGGTGAGCGCGGCGCGTGGCACAGGCTGCACGCCCGCGCCTTTTGCCGTGTGCCCGCGCGCGTGCCCCGCTCGCGCGGCGCGCGGGGCTCCTTAGCATCGGCCTCATGTCCGGTACCTCCCCGCACTCCCCCCTGCGCGCCTGGTGGGCGCAGCGTCCGCCGGCGGCCGGGGCCGCCGTGATGGCGACCGGCATCGTGTCGGTCGGGCTGCATCTGACCGGCTACGAGGTGCTGTCCCGGATCGCCCTCGTGCTCGGCTGTATCGCCTGGCTGGGGCTGGCCGCGGACTTCGCCGTACGACTGCTGCGGGAGCCGGCGAGGTGGGTGGCGGAGGCCGGGACACCGGGGGCGCTGACGGCGGTCGCGGCGACCACCGTGCTGGGCACGCGCTTCTCCGCACTCGGCCGGCAGCAGCTCGCCGAGGCCCTGCTCGCGCTGTCCGCGCTGCTCTGGCCGGGGCTGATCGTGCTCGTCGTAGGGCACTGGAAGCGGCGCATGCCCGGGGCGGTGTTCCTCGGCTGCGTGGCCACCCAGGGGCTCGCGGTGCTCGGCGCGACGCTCGCGGCGGCCGAGGCGACGGCCTGGCTCGCGCACACGGCGCTCGTGCTGTTCTGGCTGGGGCTGGTGCTGTACGGGTTCGCGCTCGCCCGTTTCGACCTGCGGCAGGTGACCGAGGGGCTCGGCGACCACTGGGTCGCCGGGGGCGCGATGGCCATCTCGGCGCTCGCCGGCTCGAAGCTCATCGCCGCCGACAGCGCCCGCCTGTACCTGTGGAACAGCGACGACTACGGCGTCCTGCGCACGGTGACCGTCGCGCTGCTGGTGCTCGACCTGGCCTGGTACGCCGTGCTGCTCGTCGCCGAGATCCTGCGGCCGCGGCCGGCCTACGACGTGCGCCGCTGGGCCACCGTGTTCCCCATGGGCATGACCGCGGCGGCGACGCTGTCCGTCGCCGCCGCGCTGGACGTCTCATGGCTGGAGATTCCGGGTGAGGTGCTGCTGTGGATCGCGGTGGCGGCGTGGCTGGCCGTGGCCGCGGGGGCGGTCCTGAAGGCTCGGGCCGCCGTCAGGTCCACAGCACCGCGATGAAGATGTTCGCCGTGGTCAGCGCGCCCACCAGCCCGAACAGGCCCTTCTCCACCTTCTCGTCGTCCCGCTTCACGTAGACGAGGCCGAGGATCACGATCAGCAGGGCCAGCTTCACGCCGATCTTGATGTTGTTGACGGGCTGGTCGTCGGCCTGGTTGAGGCCGACCAGGATCACGCCGGTGACCAGCATCGTCGCGGCGCCGTGCAGCATCGCGGGGACGAAGCGGGCGGTGCCCTGGCCCATCGCCTTCATCTGCGTGAGGAAGCCGCCGAGCAGCGAGGCGATGCCGATGATGTGCAGGCCGACGAAGAGATGGATGAGGACGTCCATGAGGCCGGAGCCTAATCACGGGCACAGGGGACCCCCGACACCGCCCCACACCACATGACCTGACCTTGCATATATGCGGCCCATAGCACTCCGCTGCCACCCCCCGTCCCGGAATCGCCACTTCGGTCATCGCCCTGCGTGAAGTCGACGGCCCGGCCCCGGGATCACGGTCACATACGGTCACTCGGCGGTCGGCTCACGGCAGTTGCGCACAACGCGTTACCTCCCGGACACAGCGAGGTTTAGCGTCCTTCACCAGGTGACCGGCTCCCCACCGCCGCCCGGGCCAGGGGCGGCAGTCGGCCACCACCGCCGAGAAGGTCCGGCGGCGGTCCGCTCCCCCTGTGTGGGCCGCCGCCGGACGCGTGACCCGCCCCGGGCGGTCGTACGTCCGCTCCCCCTGGCGGCCGCACGTCCGGTGAACCCCCCGGGGCGGCCGTACCTCCGCCGACCGGGCGGTCGTACGGCCCGGGCGGTCGTACGAAAGGACGTGCAAGTCCACGTGGCAACGCACCGCAAGCCCCGTCAGCGCTCGGCCGGCGGCAACTCCGTCCGTACGGCAGCGACGATCGCCCTCGCCGGGGCAGCCACCGCGACAGGCTTCGACGGGATCGGACACGCCGAGCCGCAGCTGACGCCGGCGCAGGTCAAGGCGAAGGTGGACAAGCTGTACCAGGAGGCGGAGGCCGCCACCGAGAAGTACAACGGCGCGAAGGAGAAGGCGGAGGCGGCCCAGACCCGGCTGGGGACGCTGCAGGACGAGGCGGCGCGCAGGACCGAGAAGCTCAACTCGGCGCGGGACGCGCTGGGTTCGATGGCAGCGGCGCAGTACCGCGACGGGGGCATGGACCCCGCCCTTCAACTGGCGCTCTCCTCCGACCCCGAGCGCTACCTGGACGGCGCCGAGTTCGTCGACCGTGCGGGCACCCGGCAGGCGGCGTCCGTCGAGAGCGTCCGCCAACAGCTGCGGGAGATCGAGCAGTTGCGCGGCGCCGCGCATGTCGAGCTGGCCTCACTGAGGTCGCGGCAGGCGGAGCTGAAGCGGCACAAGAAGACGATCACCGGGAAGCTGGACGCCGCACGCCGGCTGCTGTCGCAGCTGCCGGACGAGGAACGCGCGGGCGATGTGCAGCGCGCCTCACGCTCCTCCGGCACGGGCACCCGGGACGGCCTGACGGCCGCGGGCAACGTGCCGGCCCCCAACTCCCGTGCCGCGGCCGCCGTCTCGTACGCCTACTCGAAACTCGGCAGCCCCTACGTCTGGGGCGCCACCGGCCCCGACGCCTTCGACTGCTCGGGCCTGATGCAGGCCGCGTACCGCTCCGCGGGCATCGCCCTGCCCCGCACGACCTACGCCCAGATCGGCGCCGGCCAGCGTGTCTCCCGCTCCGAACTCCTCCCGGGCGACCTGGTGTTCTTCTACTCCGGCATCAGCCACGTCGGCCTCTACGTCGGCAACGGCCAGATGGTCCACGCCCCGAACCCGTCGGCACCGGTGCGGGTGGCGCCGATCGACGAGATGCCGTTCGCGGGGGCTACGCGGGTGGCGTGAGCTAGCGCTGCGTCCAGCGCCGCTGGTCACTCTCCAGATACTCGGAGGAGACGAGACGGCGTGCCTGCTCCCGGAGCGCGGCGATGCTCCCGGGGCGGGCGACGGTGGAGAGGCTGATCCCGGCTTGGTAGTAGCCGCCGTGCATGAGCACCTCCCCGTCGAGCGAGGCCATGAGGAAGGCCGGGTTGCCGGCTCCCGCGCCCAGTACGCCCCTCTCGCAGCCTGCTCCGGCCACGTCCCACACCGGCGCGAGCTCGACCCGCACCCACCGCTGCTCGATCTCCACAGGGTCCACCTCGTTCGGATCCGCCCCCGACAGATCCAGGCCGACCAGGAACTCCCCGCCACCCGAGAAGAGCCCTCGCTCGACCGCCAGACGCTCCCACTCCTCGTTGATCCGCGTGCAGAGATCGGCTTCGTCGTGGCCGATCAGCACGCCGGAACGGCCGTCCTCCGAACCCAGGTAGCCCATGCAACCGGCCACTGCCACCGGGACCAGCTGGTCGGCGATCGGGAGGACTTCACGGAACAGCAGACCGGCGGCGGCCAGGTCGGCGACAAGCTTCGCTCGGGGTGGACGCACCACGACATCATGCCGCCCGCCGCGGGCCTTGACCGCAAGTCAGGTCGAGTTTCTATGGTCGGTCCCATGGACGACAAGGCCGCGGCCCTCCAGGACGACCTGTGGACGGAACGCCACGTGGGCATCTCCGACGAGGAGTACCTGACCACCCTCAAGGTGCTGCAGCGATTCATCCACAACACGGGCGGGCGGGCCTGGCACCACTAGGCACGTCGCGGTGTGCGCAGGGCGGCGCGCATCTCTTTCGCGTCGCCCCCGACTCAGCCGGATCGGTGCCGCTCGGCCCGAACTCCTGACCGCGTCACACCAACCGTCGCGCCGTCGCCCACCGCGTCAGCTCGTGCCGGTTCGACAGCTGCAACTTCCGCAGCACCGCCGAGACATGGGACTCGACCGTCTTGACGGAGATGAAGAGCTGCTTGGCGATCTCCTTGTAGGCGTAGCCCCGGGCGATCAGCCGCAGCACCTCCCGTTCGCGCTGCGTGAGACGGTCCATGTCCTCGTCCACCGGCGGCGCGTCCGTCGACGCGAACGCGTCCAGCACGAAGCCGGCCAGCCTCGGCGAGAACACCGCGTCGCCTTCCTGGACGCGGAAGATGGAGTTGACGAGGTCCGTGCCGGTGATCGTCTTGGTGACGTAGCCCCGCGCGCCACCGCGGATCACGCCGATCACGTCCTCCGCCGCATCCGAGACGGACAAAGCGAGAAAGCGGACGGGCTGCTCGGCGTCGGCCATCAACGCGGCGCTGCGGCGCAGCACTTCGACCCCGCCGCCGCCCGGGAGATGGACGTCGAGGAGGACGACCTCGGGCCGGGTCGCGGTGATGACGGTGACCGCCTGGTCGACGTCCGCGGCCTCGCCGACGACCTCGACCCCGGTCTCCTCGGTCCGGCCGATCTCGGCCTGGACGCCGGTGCGGAACATACGGTGGTCGTCGACAAGGACCACGCGCACGTGCCGCTCTCCTGCGCTGCCGGTGGCCTCCGCCGTGCTGTTCGCCTCGTCGCTCATGACGTCTTCTCCGCCCTCTCCATCTCCAGCTCGACCTCCGTGCCGCCGTCCGGCACCGCGCGCAGCCGCGCCGTGCCGCCGTGGCGCTCCATGCGGCCGATGATCGATTCTCTGACGCCCATGCGGTCGGCGGGTATCGAGTCCAGGTCGAAGCCGGGACCCCGGTCCCGGACGGACACGAAGACCGTCCTGCCCTCGACTTCGGCGAAGACCTGTACGGCGCCGCCCTCGCCACCGTACTTGGCGGCGTTCACCATCGCCTCGCGCGCGGCTTGCATCTGTGCGCCGATTCTCTCGTCGAGCGGGCAGTCGCCGACGACCACGACCTCTATGGGGACGCCGTGCTTGTCCTCGACCTCCGCCGCGTTGCACCGCACGGCATCGGCGAGGGTGGTCGGTTCGTCGGCCTCGTCCTTGCCGGTGCCCTCGGGTTTGTAGAGCCAGGTGCGCAGGTCGCGCTCCTGGGCGCGGGCGAGACGGCGCACCTCGCTCGCGTTCTCCGCGTTGCGCTGGATCAGGGTCAGGGTGTGCAGCACCGAGTCGTGGACGTGGGCGGCGACCTCCGCGCGCTCCTGGGCTCGGATGCGCATCAGACGCTCCTCGGAGAGGTCCTGGGTCATACGCACCAGATAGGGACCGGCGAGAAGCGTTATGCCGACGAGGACCGCGAGCGCTGCCTGCAGGACGGAGCCGAGGTGGGCGGTGGAGCCCTGCAGGACGAAGACGCCGGAGACGCCGGCCGTGACCAGGAGGACACCGCCGCCGGCCCGCAGCAGCGTGAGCGTACGGCGGCGGCGGCCGACCTCGACCCAGCGGGCCCGGCGGGCGTTGTCCGCCTGGCGCCAGACGAGGGCGACGCCCGCGCCGACCAAGACGACGGGCCAGAGATACGCCTTGGCGCCACTGCCGACATTCACGTTGCCCACGAAGACCATGGCCACGACGACCATGAGGAGCAGGGCCACGATCTGGCCCTTGTCCGGCCTGCGGGCCACAAGTCGGCGGCGACCGTCCGGCGAGGTCTCCGTGCTGACGATCGACGGGGGCTTCTGGCCGGCGACCCCGCCGACGCCGAGCGGAACGAAGAACCAGAACGCGGCATACAGCAGGGCGCCGAGGCCGTCCGCCATGAACAGGCCGACGAAGACGAGCCGCAGCCAGATCACGGGCAGCCCGAGATGCCCGGCGAGCCCCCGCGCCACGCCACCGAGCCAGCGTCCGTCACTGCTGCGGTAGAGCTTGCGCGGCGGCCGCGGTTCGACGAGTGGCGCTGCTGCGGCGTCCGGCATGCCATCGATGTTCACACGGCGGGAGGACCCGGGCATCAGGGTTGTCCCCCTAGACTCCCCTGATCTTCGAACCACCGCCGTCTCGAACACCTCCCCCGCCCCGCCTCAGGGACGATTTCAGGGTCCGGCCAGGGTCGTTCCGACTGCCGCCGCGGCGATACGACCGTCACCATGGACACATGACAGATCACCAGCACGCCGCGACGCCGCAGGACGCGGGCGCGCGGAAGGAAGGAGCCGCTGCCGAGGAGCAGGAGCCCGCCCTCGCCGCCGAGGACACGGCCCCCGTCACCGAAGGCGCGACCGCGGTTCCCCTCCGGTTCCGGCGGGACCGGCCGCACAAGATGCTGGCCGGTGTGTGCGCCGGACTCGGCCGGCAGTGCGACATGGACCCGGTGATCTTCCGCATCACGCTCGCGGTGCTCTCCGCGACCGGTGGCATCGGCCTCATCTTCTACGGCTTCGCCTGGCTCTTCGTCCCGTACGACGACGAGGACGAGAACGAAGTCCGCAAGCTCCTCACCGGCCGCGTGGACGGCCAGGCACTGACGGCCGTGCTGTTCGCGCTGGTCGGCTGCGGCGTGTTCCTCACGATGCTGAAGAACGGCGGAGTGCTGACCTTCGCCGTCGTCCTCTCCCTGCTCCTCGCGGGCGCCGGGTACTGGTCGCGCAACCGCGGCACCCCCGATCCCGACCCCCTGTCCGCCCAGGCCGTCGCCGACGCCCCGCCGGAGGCCCAGGCCCCGCCGGTGCCCACCGCCTACCCCTCCTGGTGGCGCGACCCCATCGTCAAGGACGGCACGCACGTCGGCGGCACGGGCTATCTCTGGGGCCCCCGGGACTCCCGCGACCGCGACATAGCGGCGGCGGTCAACATCAGCCTCGGTCGTACCTGGAGCAGCCGCGAGGACACCCGTACGACGCCCACCCGGCAGCCCAAGCCCCGCGGCCCGCGCTGGATCGGCGGCTGGGTCCTCCTGTTCGCCCTGCTCGCGGGCGGCCTCGGCACGAGCGCGACGTGGGACGACCACGCCCTCGGCACCAGCCTGCAGACCGGCCTGGCCTGCGCGCTCATCGTCTTCGGCCTCGGCATGGCCGTCAGCTCGTTCCTGGGCCGGACGGGAGCGGGCTCGGTCTTCCTGGCGATCATCACCGCGGGCCTCCTCGCCGCCTCCGCCGCGCTGCCGAAGGACATCAGCACGCACTGGGTGCGCACGGACTGGCGGCCCGCCGCCGTGTCGGACCTGCAGCAGAAGTACGACCTCGGTACCGGCGTCGGCACGCTGAACCTGACCCGGCTGAACATCCCCAAGGGGCAGACGGTGGAGTCCGAGATAGAGGTGGGCGTGGGCCGGGCGAGGGTGATCGTGCCCCCGGACATGACGGTGAAGCTGCACATCGACGTGGGGGTGGGAGACATCCAGCTGCCGGGGGACGAGGAGAAGGACGTGGACGTGGAGCCGGGCAAGTACAAGGAGGTGACCCTGTCGCCGACCTCGGGCGCCAAGAACACGGGCACACTCGACCTGGACATCCAGGTGGGCGTCGGTCAGGCGGAGGTGAGCCGTGCTGCGTCATGAGTTCCAGCCGGGAAAGCTGGTCGCCGGCTTCTTCGTGGCCCTCGCGGGCGTCATCTACGCCGGTGACGCGGGCGGCGCCTGGGAGACCCCGTGGTTCGTGGTGATCCCCGTCGTCACGGGCGGCCTCTGTCTGGCGGGCGCGGTCGGCCTCCTGACCCGGGGCATCCGCAGACGCCGCGGAAAAGGCCGTACGGGCGCCACCGCCGAGCCTCAGCCGGAGGCCCCGCGGTAGCCCCGCCGACCCGAGGAGCTACCGGTAGCCGCCCGCCCGCTGCCGTCGCCGGTTCCGTAGGGCCGCGTCCAGGGAGAAGACGGCCGCGCCCGCGAGGACGAGGGGCAGCCAGGCCATCAGATAGGCGAGGTCGTTGCCGTAGTAGTAGGGATCGGAGGCCCAGCTCACGGTCAGCCACAGGCTGAGGGAGATCAGCGCGCCGCCGAGTGCGGCCAGGCGGGCGAGGAGACCGATCAGGGTGCCGATACCGACGGCCAGCTCACCGAAGGCGATGGCATAGCCGAACCCGACAGGGCTCTTCAGCGACAGGTCGACCAGGGCCGGAATGGCCGAGGAGTCCCGGACGCCGCGCATCATGTCGCCGATCGAGCCCGAGCCGGAGTCCTTCATGAAGGCGCTGTCGGTGAGTTTGTCCAGACCGGCGTAGATGAAGGTGACGCCTAGGAAGACGCGGAGCGGAAGCAGGGCGTAGCGCGTGGCGCTGTCCCGCCAGCCGCGGTCTTCGTCGAAGTAGGGGGCGTGCGTGTCCGTACGAAAGCCGTGAGTCATCGCTCTAGCCGCCTCTCACCAGCGTGCGAAACCCCTAAAAGACGATACGCACGAACTGGCGGGACCGCTCAACCCCGTCCCGACCAGTTTCCCTACCCCGCGGTAACCCCTACAGGCATCGTCACTCCGTCACATCGATCGCGTACCGGTTGGTCTCCGCACCCGCCGCGGTGACCACCTGCACCTCCACCCGCCCCGGCTCCACATCCGCCGGCACCGGCACGGTCAGTACCTCGTCCGTCGGGTTGCTGAAGCCGCCGGTCACCGGGACGAGCGGCACATGGACGTTCACGGGACCGATGCGGACGACCATCCGCGACAGGCGGTCCGCCCGCTGCGCCCCCGGCGGCACGAACCCGGCGCCGCGGATCTCGATGTCGTCACCGGTGCGGATGGGCCCGTCCAGATCCCCGGCCTCCCGCGCCCGCACCACGGAGAGGATCACCGGCCGTCCGCCCTCGGAGTACTTCCCGGCGACATAGGTGGCGGCCGACACCAGCACCACCACCGCCAGCCCCCACGGCAGATCCGGCAGCTGATCCGGCCGCCGGGCCAGCCGCACCACACCGAACACCAAGGCGACCGCGCTGATCACGACGTACTGGATGTCGGCGAAGGTCCCCCGCCCGGCATCGTCCGTCAGCAGATCCGCGGCCCGAGGCCGATCCGCCCGCACCTTCTGCAACCGCTGCCCAAGAACCCGCAGCCCGACCACCCGCCGCACGAGCACCGCGATCCCGCAGACCACGGCCAGCACGGTCACCACACCCGCGCCCCGGGCCAGTTCGAGCCCGGAGATCAGCGCATCGCGCTCCGCAGGGGAGGAGGCCGCGGCCAGCCGGCCCACCAGCACCAGGACGGCGTAGGCGACGAACAACACCCACCCCACCGCCACCACCCGCGACGTGGACAGCCGGTTGTCCTCACCGACCACGGGCGCGAGCACACCACCCCGCGCCCGGTGGAACCAGGACGCGGCGGACAGCGCACCCGCCACCACAACAGCCGCCACCAACCCGGCCGTACGCGCGGAGCTCCACCCCGTACCGATGGCCGTCAGCGCCTGGACGAGCAGCAGCGCCACCACCACCGCCCACACCGCGTACACGGTCCGCCGCCACAGCCGCGCCAGCCACGCCTCGCCCTCGGCCCGCCCCCGCTCGGCCACCAGCTCGGCCGACTGGGTCAGTTCCTCGGAGACCCACTGGCGGGAGGCCGACGCGGAGTGCGCCACGGCTGCCGGCAGCCCCTGCCCGGCCGCGAATTCCTCCCGTTTCAGCAGGAATTCGGCAACGGCCCGCCGATGCCCCGCCCGTGCCCCGTGCGGACAGTCCCCGCAGGTGCAGCCCCCCTGGTGCGCACCCGCGTCCGCACCTTGTCTCGCTTCCTGCACCGCCACGCCCGACGCCCGCCTTCCCCTATGACCCTCTTGACTCTCACGACCCGTGCCCCGACAACTCCCCCGTGATGACAGCGAATTGTGCCCTACCGCACACCACCCCCGCCCGGCAGGTCTGGTCAGCGTGGGTGAAGCGGGAGCCGCCGTGTTGACCCGGCTGCGAGAATTTCCGTATGGCCGAGATCATCCAGCGTGACGGGACCTGGGCCTTCGACGGCACAACGATCAGGATCACGCCGGGACTCCACCGCTCCGTCCCGCTGTTCCGGCAGACGTACGGCGAGATCGCGGTGCCCCTGGAGGCCGTCTCGGGTGTCGTCTTCGAGCCGGAGCGCAAGCGCGGCAGGCTCCGTATGCGACTGCGCGAGGGCGCGGACCCGCTCCTCCAGGCGACCGGCGGCCGCCTGCCCGACCCGGCCGACCCGTACCGGCTCGTGGTGGACGTCGACCGCGCCGGAGTCGCCGAGTACGTGGCCGAGGAGATTCGCCGCTCCCTCCTCCTGGACCAGATCCCCAAGGAACCCACCAAGACCTACCTGCTCCCCGGCCCGCCGGTCCCGGTCTCGGTGCGTTCCTCCGACGGCACCGTCTCCTTCGACGGCACCCAGGTGCGCATCGACTGGGCCGACACCTCCGACCGGGTCAAACGCGCGACCGGCCCGCGCATCATCAACGTCGGCGACCTCGTCCAGGTCGAGTGGCTGCCCAACTCCGGCTACGAGGACGGCTTTCTGCGCTTCGTGACCCGCGAGACGGCGTTCTCCAAACTGCCACCGGAGAAGGACCCGTTCGCCCTCGACCTGTGGGGCAGCACCCGCCGCGACCTGCTCACGGCCCTTGTCGCGACGGCGGTCACGGCCCGGCTCCCGCACCCGTCCACCCGCAGCGCCATCGAGTACGACGACCAGCACGCCGCCCGCCCGCAGCTCACGGCGGCCGTACCGCCCCCGGCCGACCACCACGACGTACTCCTCAGAAGGCTGCGGGAGTTGGGCGAGCTGTACCGGGACGGGGTGCTCACGGACGAGGAGTTCGCGATGACCAAGGCGGCAGTGCTCCGGGGTTTCTAGCTCAGAAGGCTAGCTCAACAGATCCGGCTCGCTCCGGCTGATGTCCTGCCACATGGGCTGGTAGTTGATCCATGCGACCAGGTCCCCGCCCAGCTGCTCCCGTGTCGCCACCGCCGCCTTGTGGTCGATCAGGAGGGGCCGCCCGGCGGCCTTCGCCATCAGCTGGACCTGACAGGACCGCTCCAGCGACAGGAACCACCAGGCGGCCGCGTCCACCGAGTCGCCGACCGTCAGCAGGCCGTGGTTGCGCAGCACGAGCGCCTTGCGGGAGCCGAGGGCGCCGGCGATACGGCGGCCCTCGTGGGCGTCGACGGCGACGCCGGAGTAGGCGTCGTACAACGCGTGGTCCTCGTAGAAGGCGCAGCTCTCCTGAGTGATCGGGTCCAGGAGGTCGCCCAGCGCCGACAGCGCCCGCCCGTGCACCGAGTGGCAGTGGGCGACGGCGACGACGTCCGGGCGGGCGGCGTGCACCTGGGCGTGCACGGTGAACGCCGCCTGGTTGACGTGGTAGCGGCCCTCGATCACCTGCCCGTCCGAGTTGGCGAGCACCAGGTCGCTCACGGTGACGTGCTTGAACGGCATCCCGAAGGGATTGACCCAGAAGCAGTCGCTGTACTCCGGGTCGCGCGCGGTGATGTGCCCCGAGACCCCGTCCTCGAAGCCGAGCCGCCCGAAGAGCCGGAGCGCGCCCGCGAGCCGCTCCTTGCGGTGCCGGCGCTCGTCGTCGACCGAGTCGTGCATCGGCGGCATCGCGAACCGCAGCCGGTCGGTCGGAAGCGGCAGCGGCGGAGTGGCCCCGGCCGCGGAGGTCCCGTGCATGTGTCCTCCAGCACTGGGTTGCTTTACGGGGCGGAAGTTACCGTCGGTCAGCGCAGGAGAACAGAGGTGATTTGTAAAGATGGCGCACGAGAGGCGCCGTAGGCCGCGAATACCCGACAGCAGGTGTCGGGTATCGGCGCGAGACTGGCTCGTATGAGTATGAACTGGGCGACTTTCTCCGCCGCGGAACCCGAACTGGCCAAGATCGCCGAAGAGCGCTTCGGCGCCTTCACCCACCACGTCCTCGCGACCCTCCGCAAGGACGGCTCCCCGCGCACCACGGGCCTGGAGGTCCGGTTCCTGGGCGGCGAGCTGTGGCTCGGCATGATGCCGGACTCGCTCAAGGCGCTCGACCTGCGCCGGGATCCGCGTTTCGCGCTGCAGGCGAACCCCGGGGAGGGGCAGACCATGGGCGGCGGGGACGTCCGGATCAGCGGCCGGGCGATCGAGGTCGACGATCCGGAGACGAAGGCCCGGTACGGCGAAGAGGTGGAACCGCCGGAGCCGTTCCACCTCTTCCGCACCGAGCTGACGGAGGTCGTGCGGACCTACGTCGAGGACGACAAGTACCTGGTCGTCCAGGTCTGGAAGCCCGGAGAGCCGGTGCGGACTCTCCGACGCACCTAGGGCCTGTCCGGCGGATCATGCCGGCGCCGCTTATTACAGCCGGCCTGATCCGCCGGACAGGCCCTGGCGGGTCACTCCCACTCGATGGTGCCCGGCGGCTTCGACGTCACGTCGAGGACGACGCGGTTGACGTCGGCGACCTCGTTGGTGATCCGCGTCGAGATCTTCGCGAGGACGTCGTACGGCAGCCGCGACCAGTCGGCCGTCATGGCGTCCTCGGACGAGACCGGGCGCAGGACGATCGGGTGGCCGTAGGTCCGGCCGTCGCCCTGGACGCCGACGCTGCGGACGTCCGCGAGCAGGACCACCGGGCACTGCCAGATGTCCCGGTCGAGGCCGGCCGCGGTGAGCTCCTCGCGGGCGATGGCGTCCGCGTCGCGGAGCAGGTCCAGCCGCTCCTTGGTGACCTCGCCGACGATACGGATGCCCAGGCCGGGGCCGGGGAACGGCTGGCGCTGGACGATCTCGTCCGGGAGCCCGAGCTCCTGGCCGACCATCCGGACCTCGTCCTTGAACAGCTTGCGCAGCGGCTCGATGAGCTGGAACTCGAGGTCCTCGGGCAGCCCGCCGACGTTGTGGTGGGACTTGATGTTGGCGGTGCCGGTACCGCCACCGGACTCGACCACGTCGGGGTACAGGGTCCCCTGGACCAGGAACTCCACCGCCGGACCCGCGTCCGCGATGATCTCCGCCTGCGCCTGCTCGAAGACCCGGATGAACTCCCGGCCGATGATCTTCCGCTTCTCCTCGGGGTCGGAGACACCCTTCAGCGCGGTGAGGAAGCGCTCCTCCGCGTCGACGACGACCAGCTTGACGCCGGTCGCGGCCACGAAGTCCTTCTCGACCTGCTCGGTCTCGCCCTTGCGCATCAGACCGTGGTCGACGTACACGCAGGTCAGCTGGTCGCCGATGGCACGTGCGACGAGCGCGGCGGCCACGGCGGAGTCCACGCCGCCGGACAGACCGCAGATGGCGCGCTTGTCGCCGACCTGCTCGCGGATCGCGGTGACCTGCTCGTCGATGACATTGCCGGTGGTCCAGTCCGGGGTCAGGCCCGCGCCCCGGTAGAGGAAGTGCTCCAGAACCTGCTGGCCGTGCGTGGAGTGCATGACCTCGGGGTGGTACTGGACGCCGTAGAGCTTCTTCTCGTCGTTCTCGAAGGCGGCGACCGGGACGACGTCCGTGGAGGCCGTCACCGAGAAGCCCTCGGGGGCGGCGGAGCAGGCGTCGCCGTGCGACATCCAGACGGACTGCTCGTCGGGGGTGCCCTCGAAGAGCGTCGAGCCGGACTTCGAGACGTGCAGCGGTGTACGGCCGTACTCGCGGGCGCCGGTGTTGTCGACCGTGCCGCCGAGGGTCGTGGCCATCAGCTGGAAGCCGTAGCACATGCCGAAGACGGGGACGCCGGCTTCGAAGATCTCGCGGTCCAGGCGCGGGGCGCCCTCCGCGTAGACCGAGGAGGGGCCGCCGGAGAGGATGATCGCCGCCGGGTTCTTGGCGAGCATCTCCGCGACCGGCATGGTGCTCGGCACGATCTCGCTGTAGACCCGGGCCTCGCGGACACGACGGGCGATGAGCTGGGCGTACTGCGCGCCGAAGTCGACGACCAGGACGGTGTCGGGGGCGGGGGTCGCTGCTGACACGGAGTGCCTTCCGGCGGTTGGGCGGGGGTCTGTGGTTACCGATTCTAACGGGGTGCAGGTGGGCACCTTCCCGACCCGGTGGGTCATGGCATACTGACCCCCATGCTCACGCACCCGACCTTCCTCTTTACCTATGGCAACCGGCCCGCCGGCTGCCATGGTCGTGCTGCTTGAGCTACTGACAAGCGACTTCCCAGGCGCCCCGGGCCGACAAGGTCCGGGGCGCCTGTCGTTTCTTCCGGACCTTGCCGCTCCGGGGCACCCCACCCATCCCGATGAGGAGCCCCTTATGACCGCCATCGACGTGACCGGCGCCCGTACCTCCGAGGCCGCGGACGTGATCACCGGCGCCCGTGAGCGCATCGACGCGCTCGACGACCGGATCATCGGTCTGATCCAGGAACGGATGGCCGTGTCCGCCGTCGTCCAGGAGGCGCGGATCACCTCCGGCGGGCGGCGCGTGAACCTCTCCCGCGAGATGGAGATCCTCAGCCACTACAGCGAGGCGCTGGGCAAGCCGGGGACGTCGCTGGCGATGACGCTCCTCGAACTGTGCCGGGGTCGTATCTGAGTGGGTCGTATCTGAGTTCGGGCCCCCTCTCACCCGTACGGCGCGTGACCGTGACGCGAAGCGCTTCGTTGGTGGTGGTGTCCGTGCCAGCCAGGGGCGGGCCCGAACGAACCACGCGTGGCTCGCTGGGGCGATGAGACGTACGGATCGTGCCGTACGTCGTGGGACCTCGCTCCAGGTAGGTGACCGGACGGCAGGGGACAGCAGCCCGGTCACCCAAGGGAACGGCCGGCCCCGGGGACGCCCGGGGTCGACCGGCGGAAAATGCAAAAATGCACAAAAGCACAAAAGCTGAGCCAAGCGGTTGCGGAGGCCGCGTCCATCCAGCACGATGCTGAGAAAGCCCCCAAGTCCCGTCGCAGACAACTGCATTGCTTTGCGTTGACGTACTGCCAGAGGTCGAGACCATCCGCGCGCCCCGCATGCGCCGGGGCGCCGACCCGAGGGCACTCCAGGCAAGCGGCGCAACCCCCCGGCGCCGCTCCCAGGCACCGGCGCTGCCCTGACGTCGGTGCTGACGAGCGAAGGGCCCCGCGGCTCCGTCCCGCGGGGCCCTTCGCATGCGTGTCCTCAGGTACGCGACGCCGTCCCGCACTGCTCCGCCCCGCCGGCCGGGATGCCCCGGCTGCGGTCGTACGGGTCCGTGGTCGGGCCGGCCGCCGGGGAGCCGGTGGGCCCGGACGACGGGAACTCCGGGTGCATGTAGCCGTCGTACACACCGCAGGTCGAGTTGCCGACGTCCCGGGAGTACTGGACGACGTTCAGCCGGCCCTCGGTGGCCACGTAGCGGGTGGCGTCGAGGAGTTCGAAGTCGAGGACGCGGCGCACGATGGTGCGGGTGACCTCGGTCGAGCCGTCGGTGCGGGCCACTGGATAGACGAAGGTGTAGTCGGCGTGCACGGCCACGCCGTTCTGGTCGCCCTTCTCGAAGGTCATCCGGCCGCGTGTCTTGATCACGTCGCCGACCAGGCGTGTTTCGGCGGGGTCGAAGCGGCTGAACATCAGCAGCGGGTCGTAGGTCTTGTTCGGCTTGCGCAGGGCGCGGTTCAGGTCGTCGAACATGTCCGGTTGCTGCGGGTCGAGGATCGCGAAGGCCTTCTCGGGGCGTTCGCCGCGCAGGGTCTTCGTGTCGAGGTTCGCCGCGACCAGCAGCTTCTTGGTCTGCTGGAGCGCCAGTTCGACCCGTTCCTTCGACAGCCCGTCCAGGGCCTTCGCCTTCGGTACGACGATCCCGGCCTCGCCGTCGGCCCAGCGCAGCGCCGGGGAGCCGGCGAACGGGGCGTCGAGCGTGGGGGTTTCGGGGTCCTCGGCGCCCGGGGCCCCGGTCGGGGCCGCGGTCTCGGCCGGGAGCGTGGAGGTCGCGGTTTCCGGGGTGCTCCCGCCGAAGAGGTCGCCCGGCAGCAGCGACGGCTTCACCGCCACGACGGCCACCGCGGCGGCGACGGCTACGCCGAGGACCGTCCACAGCCCCCGGCGGCTCTTCTTCTTCTGCCACGCCGGGCCGGTGCGCCAGCCCTCGGGCAACTCGCCCCGCGCCTCTTTCTTCTTCAGCCGCTCGGTGACCATACGGGCGCGCGCGGACGGCTCCTTGGGAGCGGAGCCGCGGATGTCCCGTTCGCTGTCACGGGCGAACTGTTCCCAGACGTCATCAGGAATCTCGGGGTCTTTTGACACGACGGTCAGTTCTATGGCCTCCGAAAGCCCTTTCACAAGAAGAACTTGTATGTGACTCAGCCCACATAAGAATCCCGTGAGTGCGAGCGCAACCATTCGCAGGTGTCACGGATCAAACCTGACGAACCAAGGGCCCCACCCGCGCCCCCACGCGGAGGTTTCACCCGACGCGTGCTGCGAGTGGCGCAGTACACCGACTTTCCGAGGTCTTCATGAAGCTTCGACGTGCGCTGGCCGCTGCGGCCGCGACGGCTGCGATAGCACCACTGGCGCTGTTCGCCGCGCCGACCGCGTTCGCGGACGAGTCGCCGACGCCGACCGCGTCGGAGACCACTCCGGCCGCCGAGGAGAGCACGCCCGCGGCGGAGGAGAGCACCCCCGCCGCCGAGGAGTCGACTCCGGCCGCGGAGGAGAGCACGCCGGCCGCGGACGAGAGCACGCCCGCGGCGGAGGAGAGCACCCCCGCCGCCGACGAGAGCACCCCGGCGGCCGAGGAGAGCACGCCCGCTCCCGCCTCCAGCAGCCCCACCGCCGACGAGAGCGACGAGCCGATCGAGGACTGCCCGGTCGACGAGGACGGCGTCCCGATCGTCGACATCAGCGAGGTGCTGCACAGCTCGCTGACCGGTCTGCCCGAGAGCGTCGTGGCGGGCAGCGGCTGGACGGACTTCAAGTTCAACGTCAGCAACTCCAGCGACGACACGATCGAGAACATCACGCCGTTCGTCGGTGTCGGGGCGGTGGACTGGGAGTTCGAGGACGACTACAGCGACCTCGTCACCCTGCAGGTCAAGCAGGGCGGCAGCTGGGTGGACGTCGCCACCGAGTTCGGTGAGGGCGGTGCGTTCAACGCCTTCGCGCTCGACGGCGGCCGGTCGATCAGCTACGACCTGCGCGTGAAGGTCGACCGCGAGGTCCCGAGCGCCGTCGGCATCGCCATCGGCCTGGCCGAGTACTCCGACGACGAGTCCTGCTGGATCTCCGAGGACGAGAACTACGGCATCTACTTCTTCGAGGTCCTCCCGGCCGGCTCCGACGCGGGCGACCCGAACGACGCGAAGCCCCAGACCGGCGGCAAGGACGCGATCTCCGACGTCAGCGACGTCGACGTCGACGGTGAGCTCGCCGAGACCGGTGCCGGCTCCGCCCTGCCGGTCCTCGGCCTCGTCGGCGGCTTCGCCGTCGTCGCCGGTACCGGTGTGGTGTTCGCGATGAAGCGGCGGAAGGCCGGCTCGCACGCCTGAGCCATCGGAACACAGAGAAGGACCTGCGCTCGGAGGGGGGTGCAGGTCCTTCTCTGCGTCTGGCTTCTCTTCTACGACGTCTGTCTCTTCTACGACGTCTGTCTGTTCTACGACGCGTGTCTCTTCTACGACTTCGGCGGCACCGTCGGCATCCCCAGGAACGGCAGCTTCAGCGCGCCGAACGCCTCCGCCGGGACCGCGGGGGCCTTCGGCTCGACCGGGTTCAGGCGTTCGTACGCCGCTCCCTGCGCCGGACGCCGGTCCTCCTCGCCCTTGTTGGGCCAGTACGACATCGCGCGCTCGGCCTGGGCGGTGATCGTCAGCGAGGGGTTCACTCCGAGGTTCGCGGAGACCGCGGCGCCGTCGACGACCGAGATGCCGGGGTGGCCGTAGAGGCGGTGGTACGGGTCGATCACGCCGGTCTCGCGGGAGGAGCCGATGGGGCAGCCGCCGAGGAAGTGGGCGGTGAGGGGGGTGCCCATCAGCTCGCCGACGTTCGAGCCGGCGAAACCGTTGATCTCGGCGGCGATCGCGGACGCGCCCGCCGAAGCCGCCTTGATCTGCTTGGGGTTGGGGGCGCCGTGGCCCTGGCGGGCCGTGAGCAGGCCCTTTCCGACGCCGTCGGGTTTCAGGTACGTCGTCAGGGAGTTGTCCAGCGACTGCATCACCAGCCCGATGATGGTCCGCTCCGACCAACGGTGGTTGGAGAGGGAGCGCAGGACCAGGCCCGGGTGGCGGGTCGCGTTCCGCAGCCAGGCCAGGACGCGGGAGGAGCCCTCGGCGTACGGCACCTGGAGGATCGACAGGCCGCCCATCGAGTTGGAGCCCTTGCCGTAGCGGACCGGCTCGATGTGGGTGTTCTCGTCCGGGTGGATGGACGAGGTGATGGCGACGCCCTGTGTGAAGTCGACCTTCTGCTCGCCCGTCACCTTGCGGTAGCGGCGGTTGTTGGTCTGGGCGCCCACCAGCGCCTCGGAGTTGGTGCGGGTGAGTTCGCCCAACCTCTCTGAGATGTACGGGAGTTGCCCGCCCTCCTTCATCCGGTGCAGGAGGGTCTGGGTGCCGTAGGTGCCGGCGGCGATGACGACCCGGCGGGCCTTGAAGGTCCGTCCCCTCGACTTGCGGCGCGCGTCGGTCGGCAGGGTGGCTATCGCGTATCCGCCCTGCGAGTCGTCCGTGACCGACACGGCCGTCGTCAGCGGGTGCACGACCGCGCCCGCCTTCTCGGCGAGGTGGAGGTAGTTCTCGTTGAGGGTGTTCTTCGCGCCGTGACGGCAGCCGGTCATGCACTCGCCGCACTCGGTGCACGCGTTGCGGGCCGGGCCGGCGCCGCCGAAGTAGGGGTCGTCGACCTGCTCGCCGGGCCTGGCCTTCGCCGCGCCCTCCGCGTCCTCGCCGTCCCCGAAGAACACGCCCACGGGTGCCATGTGGAAGCTGTCGCCTACGCCCATCCGCTCGGCGGCCCCCTTCAGGTGGACGTCGGACGGGGTCATCGTCGGGTTGAGCCGTACGCCGAGCATGCGGCGGGCCTGGTCGTAGTACGGCTTCAACTCCTCCTGCCAGTCCGTGATGTCACGCCACTGGGGGTCGTCGAAGAAGGGCTTCGGCGGTACGTAGAGGGTGTTGGCGTAGTTGAGGGAGCCGCCGCCCACGCCTGCGCCGGCGAGGACCATGACGTTGCCCAGCAGGTGGATGCGCTGGATGCCGTACATGCCGAGTTTCGGCGCCCAGAGGTAGTTCTTCAGGTCCCAGGAGTTCTTGGGGAGGGACTCGCGGGTGAAGCGGCGGCCGGCTTCCAGGACGCCGACTCGGTAGCCCTTCTCCGTGAGGCGGAGGGCAGTGACGGATCCGCCGAACCCTGATCCGACGACGATGACGTCGTAGTCGTACCCGCCCTCGTCCCGGGCCTGGACAGACTTCTCCTGTGACACGTGCTCTCCTCGTTGAGAACGGGTGTTGCTAGCGGAACCGGAATGCCTTCATGACCCGGAGACTGCGGCTCATGAACTGGGCGTACGCCTCGTCGGTCATCCCCAGCGACGGCGCCATCGGCAGCAGCCGCTGCTGGGCCACCGTCTGGGCCTCCGTGTACTTGAGGATGCCCTCGGAGCCGTGGCGGCGGCCGAGGCCGGAGTCCTTCATGCCGCCCATCGGGGACTGGACGCTGCCGTATGCGGGGGCGTAGCCCTCGTTGACGTTCACCGTGCCGGTGCGCAGGCGGGAGGCAACCGCGCGACCGCGTCCGGCGCTCTTGGTCCACACGGACGAATTCAGGCCGTACGCCGTCGAGTTGGCAGCCGCCACCGCCTCGTCGTCGGTCTTGAAGCGGTAGATGGAGACGACCGGGCCGAAGGTCTCCTCGCCGCACACGGCCATCGGCGTCTCGACGCCCTCGAGGATCGTCGGCTCGAAGAAGTACGGGCCGATGTCCGGGCGGGCGACGCCGCCGGCGACGACCTTCGCACCCTTGGCCACGGCCTCCTCGACGTGCCGGGTGACCGTCTCCAGCTGCCGCTCCCCCACCAGCGAGCCCATGTCGGCGCCGTAGGTGAGGGACTTGCCGAGCCGCATCGCCTTGGTGCGGGCGGCGAAGCGCTCGACGAAGGCGTCGGCGATCGACTCGTGGACGTACAACCGCTCGATGGAGATGCAGAGTTGGCCGGCGGAGGAGAAGCAGGCGCGGACCGCACCCGCGGCCGCCTTCTCGATGTCGGCGTCCTCCAGGACCAACATGGCGTTCTTGCCGCCGAGTTCGAGGGAGACGCCGACCAGGCGGGCGGCGGCGCCCTGGGCGACCTCGCGGCCGGTGCGGGTGGAGCCGGTGAAGGAGACGTAGTCGGCGTGCTTGACCACCTCGGGGCCGACGACCGGGCCCTCGCCGAGGACGACCTGGAAGACCTCGGCGGGCAGCCCGGCCTCGATCAGGAGGTCACGGGCCCAGAGCGCGGTCAGGCAGGTCTCCGTGTCCGGCTTCATGACGACCGCGTTGCCCGCGACGAACGCGGGGAGCGCGTCGCCGACGGACAGCTCCAGGGGGTAGTTCCAGGGGGCGATCTGGCCGACCACACCGCGCGGGTGGCGCAGCTCGGTGACCTTGGTGAGGGTCGGGATGGCGCCGGTGTGGCGCTTCGGCTTCAGGTAGGAGGGCGCCTTACGGCCGTAGTGGCGCGCCGCGACGGCGACGGCCTGGACCTCCTCGTGGGCGTGCAGGCGCGCCTTGCCGGTCTCCAGCTGGATGAGGTCGAGGACCTCGGCCTGGCGGGCCAGGATCAGGTCGTGGAAGCGGAGCAGGACGGCCGCCCGCTGCCGTACGGGCACCTGCTCCCACACGGCCTGCGCCTTGCGGGCCGCCTCGAAGGCCTTCTCCACGTCCTCCGGCGTCGACTCGGGCAGGTCGGCCAGCTTCTCGCCGGTGTACGGCGTGTGGTTGGCCGTACGGCCGGAGCCGGTCACGCCCTTGGTGAGCTGGGCGACCAGCTCCGGGGTGACCACATCGGCTGCGGTGCGGGCGCCCTCCGGGGCGGGGGCGAGGGGGTTCGTGCCGGTCTGGGCCGGGGCCTGCGCGTCCGTCATGAGGCGCAGGGTATGCCGGAGCGGAGGCTTTGGGTACCCGTCGGTAACGGGCATTCACGGAGTACACACACACTGCCAGTGATCGGTGGCAACAAACGCGCTGATCAGGGCGTTGTGCAGGGATGTTCGGGGACGATCACCCCGGTTCCGGCCTCATCCGATCTCCAGCCGGCCTCGGGCGCCCTTGAAGAGCGCGGTGCCCTTCTTCTCGTCCGGAGTGCCCTTCGGCATCTGCACGTCCAGCTGGTACATACGGTCGTCGTCGGTGCGGACGACCAGACGCATCACCCGGACCGGTTCCTCGCCGTGCGGGTCGTAGGTGACGTCGGAGAGGACCGCCTCCTGGCCGTGGAAGGAGGTCGCGGTGTACTGGCCGCCGGTCCGCTCGTGCCCTTCCCTGCCGATGGCGGTTTCCTTCGCCGCGGCCATCGGGGAGGCGGGGGCCTTGTCCCACTCGGTGAACTGGACCGACAGGGTGCGGTTGTCGCTGTAGACGGACATGACGCGGTCGTCGCCGGCCTCGCCGATCTCGTAGAGCAGCAGGTAGCGGGAGGGAAGGGTGAGGACGGCGTCCATGCCCTGCGTCCGGTGAGCCACCCAGCCGTCCTTCCGCGCGGTGGTCCCGGTCGCCCCGCTCGTTCCGTCGGCGAAGGAGGTCCCGAGCCAGATGCCGCCGGCGAGCAGGATGCCGAGGGGGGCTACGGCCATGCGGAGGAGGGTGCGGCGGGCAGGTGGTGCTTTTTCGGCTTGCGGTACGGCGTCTTCCGGGGCGCTCGCCTCGGGCTCGGGCTCCGGTCCCGGCTCCGGCTCCGGTTCGGGCCGTCTCTCCCCCGCCACCCCCTCCAGAACCCGGGCGACCTCCTCCGGCTCCGGCCGCTCCTCCGGATCCTTCGCCAACAGACCCTGTATCAGCGGCCCGAGCGCTCCGGCGTGCTCCGGTTCGGGTGGATCCGCGGCGAGGATCGCGGCGAGCGTGGCGTGCGGTGTCGTACGGCGGAAAGGAGACCGTCCGTCGACGGCGGCATGGAGCAGTACGCCCAGGGACCACAGGTCGGACGCCGGCCCGGCGCCCGTGCCGGACATGCGCTCGGGGGCCACGAACTCCAGGGAGCCGACGAACTCCCCGCTGGCGGTGAGGGATTCCTCGCCCTGGACGTGGGCGATGCCGAAGTCGGTGAGGACGACGCGGCCGTGCGGGCCGAGCAGGACGTTGGCGGGCTTCACGTCACGGTGCACGATGCCGACGGAGTGGGCGGCACGCAGGGCACCGAGGACGGCCAGGCCTATGCGGGCGGCCTCGGCAGGCGGGAGGGGGCCTCTGCGTATCGCCTCGTGCAGTGACTCGCCGCGGATCAACTCCATGACGATCCACGGGAGTCCGTCCTCCTCCTCGACGACCACGTCGTGGATGGAGACGGCGGCGGGATGGTCGACACGGGCGGCGGCACGGGCCTCGCGGTAGAGCCGGTGCGCGGCCCGCCGATGACTCTCGTCCTCGGGGTCACCGGGCAACCGCGGCTGCTTGACGGCGACTTCGCGCTCCACGAGCTCGTCGCGGGCCCGCCAGACGGTGCCCATCCCGCCGGAGCCTATGCGCTCGACGAGGCGGTAGCGCCCGCCGAGCAGGACCCCGCTGGGGTCTGTGCCGCCCCCGTCGTTGCTCATGCCCCATCAGTACCGTGCGGGACGCCCACTTGTCGACGCCGGTCCCGACCGACCCGCCCACCGCCCGAGGGCGAACGTGCCGTTCTCCCGGCGCACCTCCACGCCCCCCGCGCCGCCGAAGTGCGCCGGAATCACCAACTCGCCCTGGTCTATGGCCCGTTCAAGCACGCGGCGCCGGCTCGCCACCGCCTGTCGTGGGTCCAGGCAGAAGCAGCTGCTGCACTCGGGGTGGAGGACCTGCACCGGGCTGTGCAGCAAGTCCCCGACGAATACGGCCCGTTCACCGCGGGAGGCGACGCGCAGCACGGCGGAGCCCGGGGTGTGCCCGGGGGCGGACTCCAGGGTCAGGTGGTCGTCGATGCGGTGCTCCCCGTCCCACAGCGTGGCCGATCCGGCCCGGTGCACGGGCGCGACGCTGTCCTCGTAGGTGAGGCGGTCGTCCGGCCGTACGCCACCGCCGTATCCGCCCGCGGGGCCGAAGTGGGCGTCGTCGGCGGCCGGGAGGAGGTAGCGGGCGTTCGGGAAGGTCGGCGCCCACTCGCCGTCGACATCATGGGTGTTCCAGCCGACGTGGTCCGCGTGGATATGGGTGTTGACGACGACGTCGACGTCCTCCGGGCGCACCCCGACCCGCTCCAGCCGGCCGGGGAGGTCGCCCTGCCGCCGGTGGAACAGGGGGTTGGAGGGCCGCTCGCGTCCGTTGCCCACGCCCGTGTCGACCAGTACGGTCCGTCCGGCGCTGCGCACCACCCAGGTCTGCAGCGCGGCCACGACGTGGTCGCTGTCGGGCTCCCAGTGGTCCGGCACCAGCTCCTCGCGCCGGCCCTGCCACACCTCGGGGCCGCAGCCCGGGACAAGGACACGGGTGGGCGCGAACGGGCCCTGCCACTCGACGACACGGACGATCTCGACGTCACCGATCACCAGACTCTGCACGTTCTCATCAGCCATGGTCGGGACTCTAGGAGCGCGGGGATGAGTGCTTCGATGCTCCAGTCACTCATCTGGATATGCGAGGAGCTCATACACTGCCGGTATGGACGTGGTGAGTGACGCGATCGCCGCCGTGCGCACCGGGCGCCCCTCCTCCAACCGGCTGCGGGTGGGCGGGAGTTGGTGCACACGGCTCGCTCCGTACGACGGTGCGGGCTTCCATGTCGTCCTGGCGGGGAGCTGCCGGCTGCTGCCGGACGGGGGCGGGGAGCCGGTGGCGCTGGGCGCGGGGGACGTCGTACTGCTGCCGCACGGGGCGGGGCATGTGCTGGCGGACGGTCCGGGCGATGCGGCGCGGGCGGTGCCGTTCGAGGAGATGCGCCGGCCGACGGGGGATCCGGGCGGGCGTGAGACGGAGCTGCTGTGCGGGAAGTACCGGCTCGACCGGAGCCGGGTGCACCCCCTGATGGCGGAGCTGCCGCAGGTCGTCCACCTGCCGAACCGGGTCGGCCACCACCCCGAACTGCGGTCCGCCGTGGACCTGTTGGCGCGGGAGCTCGACGACGAGCCCCGCCCGGGTTCCCAGCTGGCCCTGCCGAGCCTGCTCGACCTCCTCCTCGTCTACATGGTCCGCGCGTGGATGACGGAGGCGGCGACAGGAGCATGGCCGGCGGTGCTGACCGACCCGGTGACGACGGCCGCCCTGCGCGCGCTGCACGCGGACCCGGCCGCGCCCTGGACCAACGACCGCCTGGCCGCCGAGGCGGGCGTCTCCCGCGCGACCCTGGCCCGCCGCTTCACGGCCCTGGTCGGACGCCCGCCGATGGCCTACCTCACCTGGTGGCGGCTGACCCTCTCGGCGACCCTGCTCCGGGACACCGACGCCCCCCTGTCGACGGTGGCCCGCCGGGCGGGGTACGGCAGCCCGTACGCCCTCTCACACGCCTTCCGGCGGGAGTTCGGGGTGACGCCGGGCAAGTACCGGGAACGGCTGGTCGTTCATCGCGGTCGTGCTCCAGGGGGGCTCCGCGAAGGGCACTGACGGTGGCTTCGTCAGGAGTCTGTTCCTCCCAGTCGCAGGGACGAGAGCTGCGTGCTGCTGACCACGCCGGCGTACGAGTGGATCTCGTCGACCTCGCCCGCCAGGTGATCCGTGTCGCCGTCCGCGGTGAGGGTGCGGCCGATCTGGAGGTCGCCCGTCGGTGTCCAGGTGTCCGCGCCCGTCACGCTCGCGGTGTCGGCGGCGTAGTTGTAGTCGACGTAGAGCCGCAGTTCGTCGGTCTTCTCGTCGTAGACCACGGCGAGGAACTGCTCGCCCGCCGACGGGCTCGAGCCGAGCGGCGCGCTGACCGTCGTGGTCGGGGCGTCGGCGCGGTCCTCGTGGGCCACCACGGCCTGCCAGGTCTGCGAGGCGGCGACATAGCGCAGGGTGAGCAGGTCGGTGTGCTCGCCCGGCTGCGACAGCACCGTCATGTCACGGGTGGCGGCGGCCTCGTCGAGGCGGACGTGGGCGGCCACCGAGAAGCCCGCGTCGGTCGGGGTGAGGGCGGTGGGCGTGGTGGCGTAGTCGCCGTCGCCGTCGAGCAGCAGGTCGGCGTTGCCGACGAGGGGGTACTGCACCGGCGTGCAGTCCGGGTTCCAGGCGCAGTCGTCGGTGGCCGCGTGGAGCGATGCGTCGCCCGCCAGGGTGAGCGGCTCACCGCCCGCGTACGCCGGGCTCTTGCCGTCGGGCGCCGCCTCCAGGTCCCAGTAGCCCAGGCGCTGGGCCTTGCGGGTCGCCGTGGCGGTGATCTCCTCGGGCACGAACACGCGGTCCCAGACGTTCACATCGGTGAGAAGGCCCTGCCAGTGGCCGCTGTTCCCGTCGGCGCCGATGCGGAGCGTTCCGGTGCCGCCTGCCGCCGTGACGCTCTCGGCCGTGCCGGTGAGTTCTCCGTCGACGTACAGCCGGGCCGTGTCCTGCTCGGCGTCGTACACGCCCACGAGGTGCGCCCATTCGCCCTGTTCCGGGGCGCCGCCGGTGAGGCGGGCCGTGCCGCCGTCCGCGGTCGGGAGCGTGAAGGACCAGACGGGGGCGTCCGCCGGTCCGGTCGAGGTGCCCAGCGCGAAGCCGGCCTGGGTCACGGCCGTCGAGTCGGCGGAGAGCGCGTCCGGGCGCACCCAGGCGTCCACCGAGAAGTTCTGCGCGGAGTCAACCGACAGGTCGAGGGCCGCGTACGCCTCGTCCGTGCCGTCGAAGGCGGCGGCCGAGGCGACGCCGGTTCCGGACGGGCCGGAGGCGCCGAGGGTGACGCCGGAGCCGGTGACGGCGCCGGACTGGTCGTCCGGGTCCCAGTGGGTCACGGCCGCGCGGCCGTCCTGGACCCTGACGTAGTAGGTGGTGCCGGCGCTGATGGCGCCCTCGGCGTTGACCGCCTGTGCCTGGAGGTAGGTGACGCCTTCCGTCTCCGGCATCCACCGCAGGGACACCGGGGCGCCGGGCTCGGACGCCGTGAGGGTCCGCGTCGATCCGCCGAGCCACGAGTAGCGGTACGACACCACGTCGTCGGACGCCGAGTCGATCAGGAACGTGCCGTAACTGCCCACGCCGTCATGCCAGTTGTCGTCGTCCGGATACTCCTGCGACGTGACGACCGGAGCCGACGGCGCCTCCGCGGCGATGGCCGCACCGGTCGTCCCCGCGACGGTGAGTGCCGCGGCGGCGCACACCGTCGCGGCACGCGTCCACACATACTGCTTCAAGGTTCCCCTCCCCATGGATGCCCCAAGATCGCTCTCAGAGGAGGATGACCTTAACCGCTGCCACTGACAACGGAATTGAGCTCGCCCCGATCGCGCTTCAGCGCTCCTCGACCTCGAGGTTCGCGATCGCCGTCTTCGCCACCTCGCGCCCCCGCCCGGCGAAGTCGCCCTTGCTCGGATAGCTGATCGTGAGCTTCAGCATGTCGCCGCCCGCGGCCTTGTAGTAGAAGATCTGCAGCTCGCGGGGGCGGGGGTTCTCACTGTCGGTGGTCTTGTAGACGACCGTGTTCTTGGCTGCCGGTTTACCGTCGTACGTCGCCTCGTCGTCGGTGTCCGTCGTCGGGCTCTCGGGCATGTCGAGGTCGTATGCGCCGCTCTCCTTGAACACGGCGTCGTCGTCGTACATCTCGGCGGCCGCGGAACCCGCGATGGCGTTGCTGGTGTCCTCGGACTTCTTGTCACGGGTCAGGCCGATCCAGATGCTGCCGCTCCAGTCGGTGTACGTGACCCAGTGACCCTTGTCCGTCTCCCGGTCGGGCACGCCGCGCTGGTAGTCGGCGGGCACCGCCAGCGTCGCGGCGACGTCCTTCTCCTGCTTCGTCGTCCAGCCGTCGGGCAGCGGTCCCGCGAAGGGGTCCGCGATCACCAGGTACGCGGCCACCGCACCCGCGACGACCGCGGCACCGAGGCCGAGAAGTGCCTTGCGACCGAGGTGGATACCCGTTTGCGGACCCGTGTCCGGGCCCACGACGTGCTGGACGACCTGTGTGGGCGCGGGCGCCGGCGGATTCGCGGTCCGCTCCAGCAGCGCACGCACTTGCGTCGCGTTCGGGCGGCGCGCCGGGTCCTTCTGCAGCAGGCCGTTGATCGCGTCGGCGAGCGGGCCCTGCGCGGAGGCCGGCGGTGCGGGCGTGGCGTTGAGGACGGACTGGAGGGTCGCGGGGGTGTTGCTGCGGCGGAACGGGGAGACGCCCTCCGTCGCCGCGTACAGGACCACGCCGAGCGACCAGAGGTCGGAGGCGGGTCCGGGGCGCTGGCCCAGCACCCGTTCCGGCGCGATGTATTCGGGCGATCCGACGAAGCCGCCGGTGTCGGTCAGGTTCGTCTCGCCCTCGATCTGGGCGATGCCGAAGTCGCTGAGGACCACGCGGTCGTGCCGGCCGAGGAGGACGTTGTCCGGTTTGACGTCACGGTGCAGGATGCCCGCCGCGTGCGCGGCCTCCAGCGCGCCGAGCACCTCGAGGCCGATTCTCGCCGCTTCCCGGGCCCCGAGGGTGCCCTCCTGCAGCGCGTCGCCCAGCGAACGGCCCCGCACCAGCTCCATCACGATCCACGGCTGGCCGTCCACGACCGCCACGTCGTGCACGTTGACCACCGCGGGATGGTCGAGCCGGGCCGCGGCGCGCGCCTCGCGGCGCATGCGCTCGTAGGCGTTGGAACGTTCGCGTTCGGGAAGATGATCCGGAACACGGGGCTCCTTGACGGCCACCTCGCGGTCCACCGTCTCGTCCTTCGCGCGCCACACCGTACCCATGCCACCATGCCCCAGCTTGGCGAGCAGCCGGTAGCGTCCGGCGATGAGCCGACCGGTACCAGGCTCCGCCTGTGACGTCCTGGGAGGTTGCAGAACAAAACTCGTCGTCTCGTCGGGCTCGTGGCCGACTCCCCCGTGGCTGCTCATGGGTTCATCCATATCGCGCCAAGCGCTTACGCATCCACCTCTGACGCTTTCCAGTCACAGACCCGTGACTCAGGTCGCGACTTATATCCCCTTTATGCATGTACGCGGTTACGTGTGCGCGAACGTGTCGATCGCGACGTCGAAGTACTCCTTCGCCTCCCGCACCTTGCCGACCGGCGCCGACACCCATACGTCGTACATCCGGCCGTCCTCCTCCCAGCACAGGTCGTAGGTGTGCCGAGGGCCTTCCGCCGCGCTGAAGCCGTTCCAGGTGAACTCCCAGAGGGCGGCGGGCTGTCCGCGGTGCGTGAGGGAGGTGACCCGGCCGTCGTGGTAACCGGGGTTCGCGGACGGGCCCGCGGCGGCCGCGCGGCGCAGCACCGCGAGCGGGCCGCCCTGTTCGGGGTCGGAGACCTTGATGCCCAGGCGGAAGGTCTGTCCCGATGACACATAGAAGACCCGCTCGCCCTGCGGCTTGCGGGTGAAGCCCTCCGGTACGGCGAGGGAGAAGCCGGCCGGGTCGTCGGCGATGCGGTAGCCGGAAGGGGCGGAGGGCCTGGTGGGGGTGGTCGTGGGCGTCCCCGGCGCCGAACTCGACGTCGGGGAAGTGCCGGTGCCGTCCCGGTTCATGAGCAGCGCCGCCGCCGACACCCCCGCCCCCGCCATCGCGGCGACCAGCAGCACCGCCGTCAACACGCCCCTCGTGGAGCGCCGTTGCGGGTGCGGATTCCGCTGGGTCGGCGTGTAGCCGGGCGCCGGCTGCGGCGTGCGGCCCGTGTCCAGGAAGGCCCGCAGCATCCGCTCCGCCTCCGCCGCGTCCAGCCGCCGCTCCGGATCGCGCTCCAGGAGGCCTCGTACGACGGGAAGGAGCGGCGCGGCCTGCGCGGGCGGCCGTATCTCGTCGACCACGACCGCGTGCAGGATGCCGCCCAACGAGTCGCGCCGGAACGGGGATTGGCCGCTCAGAGCCGTGCACAGCAGCGCGCCGAGGGACCACAGGTCGGACTCCGGACCGGTCCTCGCCCCCGACATCCGCTCGGGCGCGGTGTACTCGGGCGAGCCGACGAAGGCCCCGGTCTCGGTGAGCGTGGTGGCGCCCGCGACCTGGGCGATCCCGAAGTCGGTGAGGACGACGCGGCCGGTGGCCGATTCCATGAGCACGTTCGCGGGCTTGATGTCCCGGTGCAGGACCCCGGCCGCGTGCGCCGTACGCAGCGCGCTCAGCAGGTCGGCGCCGATCCGGGCGGCCTCGGCGGCGTCGACCGGGCCGCGCCCGGAGACACGGTCGGCGAGGGAACCGCCGTCGATCAACTCCATGACGATGTACGGCCGTTCGTCGTGCTCGACGACGTCGTGGACGACGATGATGTGCGGGTGGCGCAGCTGGGCGACCGCGCTGGCCTCACGCAGGGTGCGGTCGCGCTGCCGCCGGGCGTCGGCCGCGGAGAGCGTCTCGTCCAGGGGGAGTTCCTTGACCGCCACCTGCCGGCCGAGCAGTTGGTCGGTCGCCCGCCACACCACGCCCATGCCACCGCGCCCGAGTCTCGCCTCCAGGCGGTAACGGCCCGCGATCACCCGGAAGTTGTCCCCCTCGGTCCCCATGCGCCCCATCATGCCGCAGCGGACGGGCACCCTCCGGGGCGGCGACCGGCCAAGTCTCCCGGCCGGCTCACCCAGGCTTTCAGGTGGGCGTCTTCTCCGACCAGCCCCGCAGGATCGCCTCGAACTGCTTGCTCGCGGTCGGCCAGCTCTTCGCGGGAGCCGACATGTAGATCGCGTACTCGGAGCCGTCCCGGGACATGTACGTCTCCTCGACCGCCCGGCGCGGCCCAGGCAACGTCGCCGCGTCCTTGGCCAGCGCGGTCCAGGTGTACTCCCAGCGGGCCCCCGGCCGGTCCCGGTAGGTGTTCTCCACCATGCTCACGCGCTCGTAGTCGCGCAGGTCCTGGATCTGCTGCTCCAGGTCGATCTGGTGCGCGTACGGGTCGTCGAAGTCCGGCGAGGTGTCGACGGCGATACGGACGAAGGTCTCGCCGCCGTCCGGGCTGAAGTCGATCTGCCGGAGGCCGGCGTACGGCTTGCCGAACTCCGTCCGCTTCCACCCCTTGGGCAGGTAGAGGCTGAAGCCCACGGGGTCGTCGCGGCGGACCCAGGTGTCCGGAACGGCTCCCGACGTGCTCTCACCGGTCGTCGAGGGGCTCGCCGAGGCGGACGTACCGCTCCCCTGCTGCCGCCCCTCGTCCCACTGCTGCATCGCGACCGCCGTCCCCGCACCGACGATCGCGGCGAGCGCGACCACGAGCGCGAGGGTCCGCAGCCGGCGGCGCTTGGGCGGCGGCCCGGCGACGGGACCGGTGCCGGTGTGGTGCGGTGGCCCGATGGTCGGGGGGCCGGGCATCGAGGGATACGGCGTCCCCGTGGCCGAGGAGTACGGGGTGCCGGCGCTCGCGGAGGGGTAGGGCGTGCCGCCCATGGAGGGATACGGCGTGCCGCCCGTGGAGGGATACCGCGTGCCGCCCGTGGCCGGGGTGTGCTGCGGGGCGTGCTGTGGAGCGTAAGAACCACTGTGGGCGCCCGCCCCATGGTGCGAGCCCACATGTTGCGTCGGCACATACGCCTGCGCCGCGTTCGGCCGCCGCCCCTCCGCCGCCTCGGCAAGCATCTGCTCGGCCTCGGCCACGTCGGGCCGCACGGCGGGGTCCTTGTGCAGCAGGGCGGCGATGACGGGCCCGAGCGGGCCGGCGTTGCGCGGCTCGGCGGGTTCCTCGTCGACGACGGCCTGCATGGTGGTCAGCGGCGTGTTGCGACGGAACGGCGACCTGCCCTCGACCGCCGTGTACAGCGTGGCGCCGAGCGCCCACAGGTCGGCGGAGGGTCCGGGGTCGTGGCCGCGGACCCGCTCGGGGGCGAGGTAGTCGACCGAGCCGACGACCTCTCCCGTCCGCGTGATGGTGGTGTCGCCCTCGATCTGGGCGATGCCGAAGTCGGTGAGGAGGACGCGGCCGTCCTGGCCGAGGAGCACGTTGCCGGGCTTGATGTCCCGGTGCAGGACACCGGCGGAGTGCGCGGCGCGCAGCGCCCGCAGCACCCACAGCCCGATCCGGGCCGCCTCCCGCGCCTCGACCCGACCGTCTTCCTTGACGGCGTCGGCCAGCGAGCGGCCCTCGACCAGCTCCATCACGATCCACGGCCGGCCGTCGTGGTCGAGCACGTCGTGCACGGTGACGACGGCGGAGTGGTTGATCCGGGCGGCTGCCCGCGCCTCCGCCCGGGTGCGGGCGAGGAGGATGGCCTGGTCGCTCTCGGAAACATAGAGCGCGGCGGTCAACTCCTTGATCGCGACGGCCCGGTGCAGCACCTCGTCGTGGGCACGCCACACCCGGCCCATGCCGCCCTTGCCTATCGGGTCGGCGAGCCGGTAGCGCCCCGCGAGGAGCAGGCCCTGCATCTGATTCACGTTGCCCCGCAATGCTCTTGACGGGCTCAGACTAAAGACCGGTCTATACCGAGGGGAACCAGGGGGGCGTCAAGGAGACCGCACTGTGACGGTTGTCGCTTCCGCGAAGTGCGGTGAACCTTCGGACCGCGGCCGGCGTCCGGCGAGCCGGTGACCTGGTCGGCCGTCGACCTGATCAGCCGGTGACCTGGTAGGTCGCCGACGCCTGCTCGTACAGCCGGGTCACCTCGTCGCGCTCCGCCTCCGGGCCGCGCACCTGCACCACGTGGTACTTCCCGTCGATCAGGATCGCGAGGTTGCGCACGAACAGCTCGCGCCCGTCGTCCCCGGTCCAGGTGAACTGCCCCTCGGCCATGCTCCGCGTGCCCACCTGGATCGACTTCAGCCCGGTGGCGGTGGCCCAGCTGGAGTCGCGGTACGGCTGCAGCTCGGGCTCCTTCTCCCGCTGGTACACCATCGGATCGCTGCCGTCCGCGGCCGCGGTGTCCCGGCCCGGCACGACGATGAGCTCGAAGTTGCCCTGCGCGTACACGACCTGCCCGCGCCCGTTCTCCGGGGAGCGGTCCCAGCCGTTCGCGACGGCGACCTTGAAGCCCGCCTCGTCCGTACGCAGGGTGAAGCCGTCGGCGACCTCGGGTCCGGCGGTCTGTGTCTCGGTGGCCCCGCTCGACTGCGAAGGACTGCTCTCCTGCTGCGGCGGCGAGGTCTGGTCGGGCCGGGGCTCGCTGCTCGCCTCCGGTGCCTGGCTCGCCTCACCGGCGGTGCCCGTACGGTCCGTGGCGCCGGTGTCGTCCGTGTCGGCCTTCGGCATGAAGAGCATGGCGTACGCGATCATCGCGCCCAGCAGGAGCAGGATCACCAGGAGCAGGTTGCGGCCGAGCCTGCGCGGCGAACGGACCTCCTCACGGGCCCGCTTGTGCCGCCCGTGGTGCGCCGGCAGTGCCGCCTTCCGCCTGCGCACCAGCTCGCCCCGGCGGCGTACGACGGGCAGCCGGCTCGCGTCGACGGGCGGCGCGGCGACGACATGCGCGCCGGCCTCCGGCTCGGGCGCCGAACGCACCAGCGAACGCAGCCAGCCGCGCAGCTCCTCGAAGTCCAGCCGCTCGGTGGGGTCCTGGCGCAGCAGCGACTCGACGACCGGCCTCAGCGGCCCGCACTCCTCCGCGAAGGCGGGCGGCTCGGCGCACACCAGCTGCACCAGCTCCGCGGTCGACTCCTCGGGATACGGCGCATGCCCCTGTACGGCCCTGAAGAGCAGCGCCCCGAGCGCCCACAGGTCGGTCGCAGGGCCGATCGGCGCCGCCAACTGCCAGTTCTCGTGCACCGGACCGGCCTGCTCCGGCGCCCACCGCTCGGTCACCGGCCCGACCACCGCCATCCGGGCCTGCCGCGCCCGCTCGGCGGCCAGCGCGGTGGCGGGCCCACGACGCTCGGGGGCACCGGCGGCGGCCAGCTCGTCCCAGCGGCTGGGGGGCGGGGTGGAGGCATCCCCGGGCATCGCACCCGGCACGGCCGACCCGCCGTTCCCGCCCCCGCCGAGGGGCAGAGCGGTGCGCGGCGCGGCGCCGTGCCAGGAGGTGGCGCCTACGCCGTAGGGATCGGCTGTCTGCCCCGGGGGCATGCTGCCGGGCGCATGCTCCACACCGTTCGCACCGGGATACGGCTGCTGCGCCGAGCCGCCCGGCTGTGCGGCGGGGTCGTCCTCGGAGGCCGGGCGGGCTCCGGGCAGTGCCGTCCGGCCGCTCTGCTGGGCCTCCTGGACCCGGGCCGCGGCCCGCGCCCCCGCGCGATACGCGGCGATCGCCCCGGCCCGCGCCGCGCGGATGTCCGTACCGGCGTCGGGGTCCCGGCGGACGAGCGCGGCCGACGCCCCCGCTCCGTTCGCCGTGTCCGCCCCGGCTCCGGGCAGCCCGCCCGAGGCCCGCGCCTCGATCGCGGCCCGCCGAGCGGCCTCGGCATCGGCCCCTCCGAGCCCGACCGCACCGGTGAAGCCCTGGGCGGCACCGGCCGTCCCGGACGCGGCCACCGTGGCGACCGGCGCGTCACCGGGCTCCGCACCTCCGGCACCCCATTCGCCCGCCTCGGCCGGCACCGGGTCGTAACCGCACAGTGCTTCCTCGGCCGCGCCGACCGCCAGTCCGGTCAGCATCACGCGGCCGTCGTCGCAGACGAGGACCGTGCGGGCGGTGATGTTCCGGTGCACCCAGCCATGGGCGTGCAGCACCCGGAGTGCCATGAGGACGTCGGAGGCGACCTCGGCCGCCCGGTACGGCGTCAGCGCCTTCTCGGCGAGCAGCGCCGCCAAGGGCCGCGCGGCCACCAACTCGCTGACGATCCACAGCGAACCGCCCTCGGCGAACACGTCGAAGACCTGGTCGAGCCGTGGATGGTCGGGGATGCGCGCCGCGGCCTGAGCGGCCTCGACCGCACGCCGTACGGCGGGATCACCGGGCCGGCGGGGACCACTGCGCGCCGGAGACCGCCGCACCGCCCGGTCCCGCGGCTCGCGCGGAGTGAACCCGTCGGGCAGACCTTCCGCGTCGAGCACCTCCGCCTCGACGACCTCCGGCAACGGCACCTGCCTGACCAGGACTTCCTGTCCGCTGTAGGTGTCGAAGGCGCGGGCCTCGGTGAGTTCGTACTCGTCGGACGGCGGCAACGGCAGGCGGTAGCGGTCGGCGAGCACCCGACCCGCGTAGTCGTCCACATTGCCTCCCCCGGCCGCCCGGTCGGTCAATTCCGTTCGCCTTACGGGCCGTTCCGCACACATACCTGGATGCGTACGGTCCGCAAGCACTCACGATACGTGCCGGAGGCAACCCGCAAAGAGGGGATGCCAGATCTCACGGCATCGGGTCGTCACGACTTGGGTTCGAAGGTCTGTGCCAGCGTCTGCCAGGTGTCCTTGCGCAGTTCAGTGCCCCAATTCGCGGCTTTCGCCGTGTACATCAGGGCATATCCGAGTTGGTCGTCGACGACGAACCCCCGGTCGATGGTCCGGTACTTCGTCCCGCTCTCGGTGTAGGTGAACTCCCAGTCGGCCGTGTTCCAGCCCCGGTAGTCCACCTTCTCTATTCGGATCTTCTTGTACTGGGAGCGCGACATGTACCGCTCCTGGTTCTCCCAGTCCGCCACCGGGTCGCCCTGCGGCGTGGACGTCCAGGCCACGAGCAGCTTCTGCCCGTCGGGCCCGGCGAAACGGTCCCCGGCCGACCCCGTCGACTGGTACTTCCACCCCTCGGGCAGCCCGATCGAGTACCCCTGGCTCCCCTTGTACGTCGAGGCCACCGCGCTGTCGTCGACGGAGTCGGCGGAACCGGACGCGGTCGCCTCGGCGCCCGGCTTGTTCCCGGACGTCGAACCGGACGTCGAACCGGACGTCGAACCGGACGTGCCGGACGAGGCCGTGGCACCGTCCGTCCCCGTGCCGCCGCTCTCGTCCTCCTTGGTGTCGGCGCTCTCGCTCGCACCCGCCGTCACCTTGGTACCGCCGCTCTTCGCGCCGTCGGTGCCGCCGTCGTCGCCGAGCGTGAGGGCCAGCACGGTGCCGATCACGGCGAGCGCCACGACCACCGCGATGATCACCAGCGTCCGCCGCGGCACCACATCGGTGAGCGGCGCCCTGGGCACGGGCCGCGGCGGCAGATCCGGCGGCGTCATCACGGGCCACCCCGAACTCCGGCCACCCGCAGCCGAGTCGGCCGCCTGAGCACCCTGCGCGCCCTGCGAACCAGCGGTCCCGGTCGAGGCCGACTCCGTCGGCACCTTCGCCTCGGGCTTCGCCCCGGCGTTCGCCCCAGCCTTAGCCCCGGCGGAGGCCGCACCCGCGGAACCCGGGACGGCCGTACGGCCGTCGGACCCCGAAGTGGCCGTACCACCCTCGGACCCCGGAGTAGCCGTACCGCTCCCGGACTTGGTGCGGGCGGCAGCCGCGGAGGTGCCCACCGCCCCGGCCGCCTTCCGCACGGAACGCAGCGCACCGCGCAACCGCTCCCCGCCCTCGGAACCACCCCGGTCCGCACGCTCGTCCGGCTGCGCCGGCAACGGCACGACCTTCGTCGCGTCCGCCGGCGGCTCCGGCTCGGCCTCCTTCGGCTCGGGCGCGTGGATCACCGCCTGGAGCATCGTCCGTGCGCCCGCGTCGTCGAGCCGCTTGACGGGATCCTTGGTGAGCAGGCCGTAGATGACGTCCTTCAACGGCCCCGCGTTCTTCGGCTCCTCCAGCGGCTCGGTCATCACCGCCGTGAGCGTCGCGATCGCGGACCCCTTGTCGTACGGCGGGGCGCCCTCGACCGACGCGTACAGCAGTCCCCCGAGCGACCACAGGTCGGCCGCCGGGCCCGGCTTGTGCCCACGGGCCCGCTCCGGGGAGATGTAGGAGGGCGCGCCGACGAGCATGCCGGTGGAGGTGATGGAAGGGTCGCCCTCGACCTGGGCGATGCCGAAGTCGGTGAGCACGACCCGGCCGTCCTCGGAGATCAGCACGTTGGACGGCTTCACGTCGCGGTGCAGGATGCCCTCGCGGTGCGCGGACCGGAGCACGTCGAGTATCGCCAGGCCGACCTCGGCCGCCCGCTTCGGTTCGAGGAGGCCGTCCTCCCGGATGACCTCGGCGAGCGACTTGCCCTCGACGAGTTCCATCACGATCCACGGCCGGTCGTCCTCGTCGACCACGTCGAAGACGGTGACCGCGCTGTTGTTGCGGATCCGCGCGATCGCCTTGGCCTCACGCAACGTGCGCGTGATCAGCCGGCGTTTCTCGTCCTCGTCGATGCTGGACGGGAACCGCAGCTCCTTGACGGCGACCGTCCTGCCCAGGGTCTCGTCCTCGGCACGCCACACCGTGCCCATGCCGCCGCGGCCGAGCACTTCTCCCAGCCGGTACCGACCGGCGAGGAGACGATCGCTCTTGTCCTGCCGGGATGCTCCCGCCCGCTCCGCCTCCGACATGCGTCCCCTCATGCAACCCGCCCTGACAGAGCCTTCATTGTCCCTCACCCGACAAGTGCCCGATGCCCCGGGTGCCCCTGACACCGCCGCGACCGCCGCACGGGTCCCACGCGGCGCAGGCGCTCTCCGGCGCCGCGGCGCCCACACCCCCGGGGACCGGATGAAGCTTCCGTTCCGCGGCCCTGCATGATGGGCCGCGACAGAGGAGGACCCGCGATGCCGCCGCTTAGGACACTACTGGCCGTACCTGTGTCCCTGGCCCTCCTCGCCCTGACCCCGACCGCCTCGTCGGCACCCTCGGACCCGCCCACGGACGCGATCCTTCCGCTGCTGGTCACCCGGGGTGACGCACCCGCCGCGGCCCTGCTGGCCCGCGAGGAGACCGGCACCCGCTACGCCGATGCGGGGAAGGGAATCGCCCGCGCCGACCACTTCCGCGCCGGCAGCATCACCAAGACCTTCATCGCGACGGTCGTCCTCCAACTGGCCGCCGAACACCGTCTGAAGCTGTCCGACACCGTGGAGCAGCACCTGCCCGGCCTCGTACGCGGAGCGGGCAACGACGGCCGCACGATGACCCTGCGCGCCCTGCTCACCCACACCAGCGGCCTGAACGACTTCACCGTGGACACCAAGGGCGTGGTCCCCCTCTCCCCGCTTCAGGCCGTACGCATCGCACTCACCCACCCTCCGGCCGGCCCCGGCCGCTATTACTACTCGAACACCAACTACGTGCTGCTCGGCCTGGTCATCAAGCAGGTGACCGGTCGCACCTACGCCACCGAGGCCGAGCGGCGCATCGTCGCTCCGCTGGGTCTGACGGGCACCGCCTTTCCTGGTTCGCGCACTTCTCTCCCCTCCCCGCACGGCCGCGCCTACGCCGCCGACGGAACCGATGTCACCGAGCTCGACCCGCGGGTGGCCGGAGCCGCGGGCGAGCTGGTGACCACGCTCGCCGACCTGGACCGCTTCTACGCGGCGCTGCTCGGCGGCCGGCTCCTGCCCTCGCGCTGGCTGCGCGAGATGCGCGACACCCAGGCCACACACGGCTTGTACGGCATGGGCCTGTTCCCGGTGAAGCTGCCGTGCGGCACCACGGTGTGGGGGCACAACGGCCGTATCGCCGGCAGCTACGTGCGCACCGCGGCCACCGTCGACGGCCGTCGCGTCCTCACCTTCCGCGTGAACACGACGGACATAGCAGACCCCGACCTCGAACCGGCCCTGCTCGCCGCCGAGTTCTGCCCCCGCACCTCGTAGAACGGACGGGTTCCGAACGAAGATCCCGGTTCGCGACACTCGTTCGAGTGATAGCGATGCCGAGCGAGGCCCGGAGACCTACAACGGCACGATGTCCGGCGCCCCCAACCGCGCCGCATCCGCCGTCAGGTCGTCGGGCTGCCGCTGCGACTCCCGCTCCGCCTCCACCCGCTTCTCGTAGTGCTCGACCTCGCGCTCGATCTGGTCCTTGTCCCAGCCGAGCACCGGCGCCATCAGCTCGGCGGCCTCGCGGGCGCTGCGCGTGCCCCGGTCAAAGGTCTCGATGGAGATGCGGGTGCGCCGGGTCAGCACGTCGTCCAGGTGCCGCGCCCCCTCGTGCGAGGCGGCGTACACGACCTCGGCGCGCAGATAGTCGTCGGCGGCCTGCAGGGGCTCGCCCAGCGAGGTGTCCGCGGCGACGAGGTCGAGGACCTCCTCCGCGAGCGCGCCGTACCGATTCAGCAGATGCTCCACGCGCACCACATGGAGGCCGGTGCGGGCGGCGATCCGCGCCCGCGCGTTCCACAGGGCCCGGTACCCCTCGGCGCCCAGCAGCGGCACGTCCTCCGTCACACACTCGGCGACCCGCATGTCGAGCCCGTGCACCGCCTCGTCCACCGCGTCCTTGGCCATCACCCGGTAGGTCGTGTACTTGCCGCCCGCCACGACGACGAGCCCCGGCGCGGGGTGCGCCACGGTGTGCTCGCGCGACAGCTTGCTGGTGGCGTCCGACTCACCGGCGAGCAGCGGACGCAGACCCGCGTACACGCCCTGGACGTCGTCCCGCGTGAGCGGCAGCGCGAGCACGGAGTTCACGTGCTCCAGCAGGTAGTCGATGTCCGCGCTGGAGGCGGCGGGGTGCGCCTTGTCGAGGTCCCAGTCGGTGTCGGTGGTGCCGATGATCCAGTGCCGGCCCCACGGGATGACGAAGAGCACGGACTTCTCGGTGCGCAGGATCAGCCCGGTCGAGGAGTTGATGCGGTCCTTGGGTACGACCAGGTGGATGCCCTTGGACGCGCGGACGTGGAACTGTCCCCGCTCCCCGACCATCGCCTGGGTGTCGTCGGTCCACACGCCGGTCGCGTTCACGACCTGCTTGGCGCGGATCTCGTACTCCCCGCCCGCTTCGACGTCCTGCACGCGCGCGCCGACGACGCGTTCGCCCTCGCGCAGGAAACCGGTCACGCGCGCGCGGTTGGCGGTCTTCGCGCCGTACGCCGCCGCCGTGCGCACGAGTGTCGCCACGAAACGGGCGTCGTCCATCTGGGCGTCGTAGTACTGCAACGCGCCGACCAGCGCGTCCTTCTTCAAGGCGGGGGCGACACGCAGGGCGTGACGGCGGCTCAGGTGCCGGTGCACCGGCAGACCCCGACCATGCCCGCGGGCCATCGACATCGCGTCGTAGAGCGCGACGCCCGAGCCGGCGTACAGGCGCTCCCAGCCCTTGTGCTGCAAGGGGTACAGGAAGGGCACCGGCTTCACCAGATGCGGAGCCAGCCGCTCCAGCAACAGCCCACGCTCCTTCAACGCCTCCCGTACGAGCGTGAAGTCGAGCATTTCGAGATAGCGCAGGCCGCCGTGGATCAGCTTGCTGGACCTGCTCGACGTGCCCGACGCCCAGTCACGCGCCTCGACCAGCCCCACGGACAGGCCCCGGGTCACGGCGTCGAGCGCGGTGCCGGCACCGACCACGCCGGCGCCCACCACCAGCACGTCCAGTTCGCGCTCGGCCATTGCTGCGAGTGACTCGGCTCGTTGCGCCGGCCCCAGTGCCGCTGTCCTCATCGCTGCCTCCCGCTGTCGGTCACGCCGGTTCACCCTTGAGGGGTGGCCCGGTCCGTATCCCCCATGCCCAAATTCTGACCGGCTTGCCCGACTTCAGCCACCAGTCGCCCCCAGCCTGTGGACAACTTTCACGGAAACGTAGGCCAGAGCTCACCGCCCCCAGAGCTCACGGACCCACAAAAAGACACACGGAACCAATCCCGTATTTCGGTCATATTTACTCCTAGTCTGACATTGCGCTCGCCCGTCCTGTCCACAGGGCTTGCGCACCTGTCCCGCTTCGGTTACTGGGAAGGACGGTCCACGCCATGCCCGCAGATCTCGCCGTCATCGGACTCGGCCCCTACGGACTGCCCCTGGCCCAGGCCGCCGTCGCCGCCGGCATCTCCACACTCGGCTACAAGACAGGACCCGAGGCGAGCTCCCTCAGCCCCGCCGAACTGCGCCGGATGCTCTCGGGGGGCTTCCGGACGGCCGCGGGCCCCGCCGAACTCGGCCGGGTGCGCACCGCGGTCATCTGTGCCCCCACCCCACGGGGCGTGGACGGCGGCCTCGACCTGAGCCAGGTGGAGGCCGCCGCGCGCACCCTCGGCGCGCGCCTGCGCCCGCACACCACCGTGATCCTGGAGTCGCCCGTACTGCCCGGCACCACCGAGGACTTCCTGCGCCCGCTCCTCGAAGAGTGCTCCGGGCTGCGCGCGGGCCGCGACTTCCACCTCGCCTACTCCCCCAGCCGCGTCGACCCCGGCAACCGCGACTTCACCCCCGCCAACACCCCCAAGGTGATCGGCGGTCTGACCCCCGCGTGCACCGAGTCGGCCGCCGCGTTCTACTCGAGGCTCACCGACAAGGTCGTACGCGCGCGTGGACCGCGGGAAGCGGAGACCGTACAGCTCCTGGAGACCAACTACCGGCACGTCAACATCGCCCTCGTCAACGAAATGGCCGTCCTGTGCCATGACTTGGGCGTCGACCTGTGGGACGTCATCCGCTGCGCGGAGACCAAGCCGTTCGGCTTCCAGGCATTCCGCCCCGGCCCCGGCGTCGGCGGCCACGCCGTCCCCCAGGACCTGACCGGCGGTCACCCCGGCCGCCCCCTGCGCATGGTGGAACTCGCCCAGCAGGTCAACAACCAGATGCCGCGTTACGTCATCCAGCGCGCCGCGACCCTCCTCAACGAGCACGGAAAGTCGGCGCGCGGCGCCCGCGTCCTGCTCCTGGGCGTCACCTACAAGCCCGACCTCGCCGACCAGCAGGCGACTCCCGCCCAGGAGGTCGCGATCCGGCTGTTGGAGCTCGGCGCCTCCGTCAGCTACCACGACCCGCACGTGCCGTCCTGGAGCGTCCTGGACCGTCCCGTCCCGCGCGCGGACTCCCTCTACGAGGCCGCCGCCGACGCCGACCTGACGATCCTGCTCCAGCAGCACCGGACGTACGACCTCCAGGGCCTGTCGGTGAAGGCCCAGTTGCTGCTGGACACGCGCGGCGCGACGCCGACGGGGGCCGCGCACCGGATCTGACGGATCCGCTCGCGAATTCGCCGGTGAATTCGCTGGTGAAACGGGCGGGGGCGCCTGCTACTCTTCGGCGACCCGTCGCACAGGTGTGCGCGGGTCCCGTCGCACGTTCGTGCGCGCACTCCACACCGCTCATTGATCCGGTCCCGCGAGGGACACGGGGGGATCCCTGTCATGACCCAGTCAGTTCCGCCGCAGCAGCCCGCCGACGGCAACCCGTTCGCGCAGAAGTCCGACGACGCCGCGCCGCAGCCGGCCGACGGCAACCCGTACGCCCAGCAGCCGGGCGCCGTACCGCCGCCCTCGCCGTTCGTCACCGCGGCCGCGCCCGCCGGTGGCAACATCACCCTCGGCCTGGTCGTCGCCGTCGTCGTGGCCCTGGTCACCGCCGGCATCTACGGCGCCATCGTCGGCGCCACCGAGTACGAGATCGGCTACGCCGCCGTCGGCGTCGGCTTCCTCATCGGCTTCGCGGCCGGCAAGGTCGGCGGCGCCAACCCGGCCCTGCCCGTGGTCAGCGCGATCCTGTCCCTGGGCGCCGTCTACCTCGGCCAGCTCATCGGCATCGCGGCGATCGGCGCGGACGAGCTCGACATCTCCGTCACCCAGGTCTTCACCGACTACTTCGACGTGGTCACCAAGGCCTGGAGCGAGGAGGCCGACGCCATGACCTTCCTGTTCCTCGGCATCGGCGCGTTCGCGGCGTTCTCGGGGGCGAAGAAGGCCGCGGCCTGACGATGCTCGCGGCGTCCCTCTGCATCGTGCTCGGTCTGGCGGTCCTCGTCAGCGGCGGCTGGGTAGCGCTCGACATCCGCAGCGCTGCCGCGGCCATCGAGCGCTGGCAGGAACGTAACCACGAGCTGCGCATGGCCACCGTCGGAGACTTCACGCCATCCCAGAAGTGGATCACGGCGACGGGCTTCCGTGTCGTGGCCGGTGGCGTCTGCCTCGTCGGACTCATCCTGATCCTGATGGGCCTGGTCAACCTCTGAGCCGCCCCGCACGCATGCCAAGGGCCCGCCCACCTCACGGTGGACGGGCCCTTCGGCGTCGTACGACCTACCGCCGGTGCTGCGAGTCCGCCACCGTGACCTCCACCCGCTGGAACTCCTTGAGCTCGCTGTACCCGGTGGTGGCCATGGCCCTGCGCAGCGCGCCGAAGAAGTTCATGGAGCCGTCCGGGGTGTGGGACGGGCCGGCGAGGACCTCCTCGATGGTGCCGACCGTGCCGAGGTCGACCTTCTTGCCGCGCGGCAGCTCGTCGTTCACCGCCTCCATGCCCCAGTGGTGGCCCCGGCCGGGCGCGTCCGTGGCGCGGGCCAGCGGGGAGCCCATCATGACCGCGTCGGCGCCGCAGGCGATGGCCTTGGGCAGGTCGCCGGACCAGCCGACGCCGCCGTCGGCGATCACGTGCACGTACCGGCCGCCGGACTCGTCCATGTAGTCACGCCGGGCAGCGGCGACATCGGCGACCGCCGTCGCCATCGGAACCTGGATGCCCAGCACGTTGCGCGTGGTGTGCGCCGCGCCGCCGCCGAAGCCGACCAGGACACCGGCCGCGCCGGTGCGCATCAGGTGCAGGGCCGCGGTGTACGTGGCGCAGCCGCCGACGATCACCGGGACGTCGAGCTCGTAGATGAACTGCTTCAGGTTCAGCGGCTCGTGCGAACCCGACACGTGCTCCGCCGAGACCGTCGTACCGCGAATGACGAAGATGTCCACACCCGCGTCGACGACGGTCTTGGAGAACTGGGCCGTGCGCTGCGGGGAGAGCGCGGCCGCGGTGACCACACCGGAGTCGCGCACCTCCTTGAGGCGCGCGCCGATCAGCTCCTCCTTGATGGGGGCGGAGTAGATCTCCTGGAGGCGCCGGGTCGCCGCGTCCGTGTCCAGCTCGGCGATCTCGTCGAGCAGCGGCTGCGGGTCCTCGTACCGCGTCCACAGGCCCTCGAGGTTCAGCACGCCGAGGCCGCCGAGCTCGCCGATACGGATCGCGGTGGCCGGGGAGACGACCGAGTCCATGGGAGCGGCCAGGAAGGGCAGCTCGAAACGGTAGGCGTCGATCTGCCACGCGATCGAGACCTCCTTCGGGTCGCGCGTACGACGGCTGGGGACGACGGCGATGTCGTCGAAGGCGTACGCCCGGCGGCCGCGCTTGCCGCGCCCGATCTCGATCTCAGTCACGTGTGTGGCCTTTCCTTCTGCGTTTCAGCGTCTTCCAGTATCACCGACGGGTACGACAAGGGCGGCCCCGGAGTACCCGGGGCCGCCCTGCGGAAGCCTGGTGACTACTTATTGCGGCTGTAGTTCGGCGCCTCGACCGTCATCTGGATGTCGTGCGGGTGGCTCTCCTTGAGGCCCGCCGAGGTGATCCGCACGAAGCGGCCCTTGGACTCCATCTCCTCGATGGTGGCGGCACCCACATAGCCCATGGTCTGGCGCAGACCGCCGACGAGCTGGTGCAGCACGTTGGCCAGCGGGCCGCGGTAGGGCACCTGGCCCTCGATGCCCTCGGGCACGAGCTTGTCGTCGGAGGCCACCTCGGCCTGGAAGTAGCGGTCCTTCGAGTACGACCGGCCCTGACCGCGGGACTGCATGGCGCCCAGCGAGCCCATGCCGCGGTACGACTTGAACTGCTTGCCGTTGATGAACTGCAGCTCACCGGGCGACTCCTCGCAGCCCGCGAGAAGGCTGCCGAGCATCACGGTGTCGGCACCGGCGGCCAGCGCCTTGCCGATGTCGCCGGAGTACTGCAGGCCGCCGTCGCCGATCAGCGGGACGCCGGCCGCGCGGGCCGCGAGGGATGCCTCGTAGATGGCGGTGACCTGCGGGACGCCGATGCCGGCGACCACGCGGGTGGTACAGATGGAGCCGGGGCCCACACCGACCTTGATGCCGTCGACACCGGCGTCGACCAGCGCCTGGGCGCCGTCACGCGTGGCGACATTGCCGCCGATCACGTCGACGCGCACGCTCGACTTGATCTTCGACATCCAGCTGAGGGCGTTGCTGTTGTGGCCGTGCGAGGTGTCGACGACCAGGAAGTCCACACCGGCCTCGGCGAGGGCCTGGGCCCGCTCCAGCGCCTCGGGGCTGGCGCCCACGGCGGCACCGACGAGCAGCCGGCCCTCGGCGTCCTTCGCGGCGTTCGGGTACTTCTCCGCCTTGACGAAGTCCTTGACCGTGATGAGGCCCTTGAGGACGCCCGCGTCGTCGACCAGGGGAAGCTTCTCGATCTTGTGGCGGCGCAGCAGCTCCATGGCGTCCGCACCGGAGATCCCGACGTGGCCGGTGACCAGCGGCATCGGCGTCATGACCTCGCGCACCTGACGCGAGCGGTCGGTCTCGAAGGCCATGTCGCGGTTGGTGACGATGCCGAGCAGCTTCTTGTTGCCGTCGGTGACGGGCACGCCGCTGATGCGGAACTTGGCACACAGGGCGTCGGCCTCGGCCAGCGTGGCGTCCGGGTGCACGGTGATCGGGTCGGTGACCATGCCGGACTCGGAGCGCTTCACCAGGTCGACCTGGTTGACCTGGTCCTCGATGGAGAGGTTGCGGTGCAGCACGCCGACGCCGCCCTGGCGGGCCATCGCGATCGCCATGCGGGACTCGGTCACCTTGTCCATCGCCGCCGAGAGCAGCGGGATGTTCACCCGGACGTTGCGGGAGATGCGGGACGAGGTGTCGACCGCGTTGGGGAGCACTTCCGATGCACCCGGCAGCAGCAGCACGTCGTCGTAGGTCAGCCCTAGTGTCGCGAATTTACCGGGCACTCCGTCGACGTTCGCAGTCATGACACCTTCCCCAAATGGCCTTGATCGGTGCGGATGTCCATGCTAACGGGAAGCAGAGGTCCCGAATTCCAGGGTTTCCGGTGACAGAAGCTTCGTATGTTCGTACGGAACCGGCGCAACGCCCGTTCAACAAAGGGACTACTGCTCGGCCAGCGCGCGCAGCCTGCTCAGCGCCCTGTGCTGCGCCACCCGGACCGCACCGGGTGACATTCCCAACATCTGACCCGTCTCCTCCGCGGTCAACCCCACCGCGATGCGCAGCAGCAACAGCTCCCGCTGGTTCTCGGGGAGGTTGGCCAGCAGTTTCTTGGCCCATTCGGCGTCGCTGCTCAGCAGGGCGCGCTCCTCGGGGCCGAGGGAGTCGTCCGGGCGTTCCGGCATCTCGTCGGACGGGACCGCCGTCGAGCCGGGGTGGCGCATCGCCGCGCGCTGCAGGTCCGCGACCTTGTGCGCGGCGATCGCGAAGACGAACGCCTCGAAGGGGCGGCCGGTGTCCCGGTAACGCGGCAGGGCGAGGAGGACGGCGACACAGACCTCCTGCGCCAAGTCCTCCACGAAGTGCCGGGCGTCGCCCGGGAGACGGGACAGACGGGTGCGGCAGTAGCGCAACGCCAAGGGGTGGACATGGGCGAGCAGGTCGTGTGTGGCCTGCTCGTCTCCGTCGACCGCGCGATGGACGAGCGCACCAATCGCCCCAGGGGCGCTGGCAGCCTCGTCGTCACGCATCGGTCCATGGTGCCTTGGCGTCGTCTGATCCGTGGCATCGCGCCCGTTGTTGTGCACCGAAGCGTTATGAGCAGGTGCGCCGGCACTCATCTCCTGCGCCCTCCCCTTCCGCTCGACCGACTCGTCCCCGAGGAACTCCACACCTCAAGGATGCGGCATCCGCGGCGAAACGAGCAGCGGGCACCCGGCAAGCCGCTTTGACGAGCGACTCCGGGGCGGTGCAGATGCGTTCCCACGCCCGCCGCGGCAGCAGTTGGTGTCAGCGGCCGGCACGTGCTCTCGGCGTGCCGGACGAAGGTCCTCGATGGAGGTTCCCCCGCTCGGGCGAAACCGCGAGTGGGGGACGAGCCACCAGGGCCTTCGGCCGGTGCGGCGAGCGTGCGTGCCGGGCGGCGCGGGGGCGTGCCTGAACTTCCTCGGGGTCGCTCGTCCCCGCCCACCGTGAGGTAGGCGGGGATTGTCGAACCCCCGCTACGACACACGCGGCCCTGCTCAGCGAACCAGGCCCCAGCGGAAGCCGAGCGCCACCGCGTGCGCCCGGTCCGAGGCGCCGAGCTTCTTGAAGAGCCGCCGGGCATGCGTCTTGACGGTGTCCTCGGAGAGGAACAGCTCGCGGCCGATCTCGGCGTTCGAGCGGCCGTGGCTCATGCCTTCGAGGACCTGGATCTCACGCGCGGTGAGCGTCGGCGCGGCCCCCATCTCGGCGGAGCGCAGCCGGCGCGGGGCCAGCCGCCAGGTCGGGTCGGCGAGGGCCTGCGTGACGGTGGCGCGCAGTTCGGCGCGCGAGGCGTCCTTGTGCAGATAGCCCCGGGCACCGGCGGCGACCGCCAGCGCCACGCCGTCCAGGTCCTCGGCGACGGTGAGCATGATGATGCGCGCACCCGGGTCGGCGGACAGCAGCCGCCGGACGGTCTCGACGCCGCCCAGACCGGGCATGCGTACGTCCATCAGAATCAGGTCCGAACGGTCGGCGCCCCAGCGGCGGAGGACTTCCTCGCCGTTGGCCGCGGTCGTCACGCGCTCGACGCCGGGCACGGTCGCGACCGCGCGGCGGAGCGCCTCTCGGGCAAGCGGGGAGTCGTCGCAGACGAGGACGGATGTCATGGCCGCCCTCCGCAGCTGATGCACGTCACCTTGAGCCTCCAGGCTGGTACGAAATCGTCACCTGTGCGGTCGACCGGCTCGGACAACTGCCCGAGCTTGTTGCTTCAACCGCCTCCGCACTCTCAACGACGGTCACTCGAAAGAGTTACGGGGCCGTGTGCCATCTTCGGCACTCTACGTGAGGGCGCGGACACGATGGAGACATGCAGGGCGGACCCACAACGTTTCATCACAACCGGTGCCCCATTTAGACCCTTTTCTTCCCTTTTGCTGGTGTCTGAGGCTAGATTCGCAATGAGTCATATTTTCATCTCCTTAGATCGTAGATGTACGGTCGTGGACACCGTATCCGCCCAGAACGGCTACAAGGGGTCACGCAATGGCAGATTTCTCCCGCCTTCCCGGACCGAACGCGGACCTGTGGGACTGGCAGCTCCTGGCTGCCTGCCGCGGGGTCGACAGCTCGCTCTTCTTCCATCCGGAGGGCGAGCGCGGTGCGGCTCGGAGCGCTCGTGAGAACTCGGCCAAGGAGGTCTGCATGAGGTGCCCGGTGCGCGCGCAGTGCGCGGCACACGCGCTCGCGGTGAGAGAGCCGTACGGCGTGTGGGGCGGGCTGACCGAGGACGAGCGCGAGGAGTTGATGGGACGGGCACGGCACCGGCTGGTGTCGGCGTCCGCATCCGCCGGAAGCAGCTCCTCGAACAATTGAAGGAACGTTTCTTCAAGTGAGGGCACGCGTGCGCGTGCCCTCACTTCACTTCTGGCCCGCCGCAAGCGCGAGCTGGTCCAACGTCGCCGCCACCGCAGGCACCTGGGCCAGGTCCGGCAGCGTGAGGGCGACGATCTCCCGCCGGACCGCCGGTTCCAGCGTCACCGTGCGCGCACCTCGTGGCCGTACGGACTCGATCGCGAGCTGGGGCAGGACGGCGACGCCCAGTCCCGCCCCCACCAGGCCGACCACCGCCGGATAGTCGTCGGTCGCGAAGTCGATGCGGGGCGTGAAGCCTGCGCCCTCGCACACCTCGACCAACTGGCCGCGGCAGCGCGGGCAGCCGGCGATCCACGGCTCCCGGGCGAGTTCGCCGATCGCCACCGACTCCGCGCGCGCTAGGCGGTGGCGTTCGGGTACGAGGGCGACGAGCCGGTCGGTCAGCAGCGGCCGTACGACGAGGTCGTCCCACTCACCTTCCGGAGCGCCCGCCGCACCCTCGTACCGGAAGGCGAGCGCCACATCGCAGTCGCCCGCGCGCAACAGCTCGACGGACTGCGGCGGTTCGGCCTCCTCCAGGGAGACGCGGGTGCCGGGGTGCGCGGCGCGCAGGGCGGCGAGAGCGGTGGGGACGAGGGTGGAGCTGCCGCTGGGGAAGGACACGAGCCGCACCCGTCCCGCGCGCAGTCCGGCGATCGCCGCGACCTCCTCCTCCGCCGCCGTGAGTCCGGCGAGAATCCCGGCGGCGTGCCGGACGAGCGCCTCCCCCGCCTGCGTCAGCCGCATCTCGCGTCCGCTGCGGATCAGCAGGGGTGTGCCCACGGACGCCTCCAGGGCCTTCATCTGCTGGCTGACGGCGGGCTGGGTGCAGCCCAGTTCGCGCCCCGCGGCCGAGAAGGAGCCGGTGGCGGACACGGCGCGCAGGACGCGGAGATGACGGGCCTCGATCACCCTTCGAGGATAAGTGAGGCTTTGATACGACGCCCGATATCGCGTCGACGCTTTGGGCGGCGGCCGCCTACCGTGTCGTCATGAAGCTTCTGTCTCTGAACCTGGGCCGCGCGCAGAGCGTGCCGTACACGGACCAGCCGGAGGGGCTGACCGGCATCGACAAGCGGCCGGCCGACGGGCCGGTGCGGGTGTCGGCGCCCGGGCCCAAGGGCACCGGGGGCAGCGGACTGGCCGGGGACCAGGTGTGCGACCGGCGCCACCACGGCGGCAACGACCAGGCCGTGTACGCGGTCGCACGCGAGGACCTGGACGACTGGGAGCGCGAGTTGGGACGGCCGCTCGCGAACGGCGCCTTCGGGGAGAACCTCACGACCCTGGGCGTCGACGTGTCCGGCGCGCGGATCGGAGAGCGCTGGCGGATCGGGGCCGAGCTGGTGCTTGAGGTCACCTGCGGGCGGATTCCGTGCCACACCTTCCAGGAGCACGTGGGTGAGAAGCGGTGGGTGAAGCGGTTCACGGAGCGGGGCGCGCCGGGGGCGTATCTGCGGGTGATCGAGCCCGGTGAGATCCGCGCGGGCGACCCGATCGAGGTCGTGCACCGGCCGGACCACGACGTGACGGTGGCGCTGCAGTTCCGGGCGGTGACCACGGAGCGGGGACTGCTGCCGCGGCTGCTCGCGGCGGGCGAGGCCCTGCATCCGGAGGCGCTGGCGGCGGCGCGGAAGTACGCGGCGGCGAACGGGGCCTGACCTCCCCTCACAGGGCAGCTCTCCTCGTGGCCTTCACCGACCGGGAGGCGGTGTGCAGCAATCGGACGCACCCAGTCCGGGTCACTAACCTTGCGCCATGACAACGGCATTGATTACGGGATCGACCGCGGGCATCGGTGCCGCGTTCGCGCGGCGCCTCGCCGCTGACGGCCACAACCTGGTGCTGGTGGCCCGGGACACCAAGCGTCTTCAGGAACAGGCGACCGAACTGCACGACCGGCACGGCATCGAGGCGGAGGTGCTGACGGCCGACCTGGCGACGGACGACGGCATCGAGACGGTCGCCGCACGGCTCTCCGACCGCAGGAATCCCGTCGACCTGCTGGTCAACAACGCCGGCTTCGGCAACAAGGGCCGCTATCTCGACGTCTCCATGGCCGACGAGCTGAAGATGCTCAAGGTCCACTGCGAGGCGGTGCTCCGGCTGACCTCGGCGGCCACGGAGGCGATGCGGGAGCGGGGGCGGGGCGGTGTCGTCAACGTCGCGTCGGTGGCGGCGTTCGTGCCGCGCGGGACGTACGGGGCGTCCAAGGCGTGGGTCGTGCAGTTCACGCAGGGCGTGGCGAAGGACCTGGCCGGGAGCGGGCTGCGGCTGATGGCGCTGTGCCCCGGGTTCGTCCGTACGGAGTTCCATCAGCGGGCCGGGATGGGGACGGACAACATCCCGGGGTGGATGTGGCTGGACGCGGACAAGCTGGTGGCGGCGGCGCTGCACGACCTCGCGCGGGGGAAGACCTTGTCGATCCCGGACCCGCGGTACAAGGCGCTGATGGGTCTGGTGAAGGTGACGCCCCGGGCGCTGCTGGGCGGGATCAGCTCGCGGACCGGGCGGAAGTACGGCCCTCAGTAGGGCGCGGCTCCTCCAGGGCCAGGGGGATGGCCCTGGGGCCGATGTCGCCCCGCTGATACGGACCGCTCCCTCCGCGCCGACACTCGTGGCGCAAAGGGGGACAATGGAGATGTTCAGCCGGACCCAGGGGGTCGGAGGCGGCGTCATGACATTTGTGCAGCTCATTGACTGCAGGACCAGTCGGTTCGACGAGTTGGACCGGCTGATGGACACATGGGTCGAGCAGACCAAGGGGAAGCGGACGGCGACGCACGCGGTGGTCGGGAAGGACCGCTCCGACGCGTCGCACTTCGTCGAGATCGTGGAGTTCCCGTCGTACGAGGAGGCCATGCGGAACTCCAATCTGCCGGAGACGGACAAGATCTTCCGGGAGATGGTCGCGCTGTGCGACGAGATGCCCACCTTCACCGACCTGGATGTCGTGCGGGACGAGCAGCTCAACCGCGGGGTGGCGCGGGGGTTCTTCGAGGAGGCCGGGCGGGCCGGGGCGGAGGCGCTGTTCGAGCGGTTCTCCGACGACTACGTGGACCACGACCCCGCCAATCCCGAGGACCTGGGGCTGGCAGGGGCGCGCGAGGAGTACGCGGGGTGGCGGCAGGCCTTCGAATTCACCTTCCGGGTCGACGACCAGCTCGCCCAGGACGACAAGGTGTGCACCCGCTGGAGCTGGGCCGGCCGGCACACGGGCGACTTCGTGGGGATCCCGGCCACCGGCCAGAACGTCACCATGACCGGGACGACCTGGCACCGGTTCCGGGACGGGCGGATCTGCGAGGGATGGTGGCAGTACGACCGGGCCGGGCTGCTGGAGCAGCTGGGGGTACTCGGTCAGTGACCCGCGAAGGGGAAGGGCCCCGCTCCGGCACTCGCGTGCGGAACGGGGCCCTTTTACGAGCGTGAGGCTCAGTGGGAGTGGCCGTGGCTGTGACCACCGGCGGCCGGCTCCTCCTCTTCCTTCTTCTCGACGACCAGGGTCTCGGTCGTGAGGAGGAGGGAGGCGATGGAGGCGGCGTTCTCCAGGGCGGAGCGGGTGACCTTGACCGGGTCGATGACGCCGGCCTTGACCAGGTCGCCGTACTCGCCGGTCGCGGCGTTGAAGCCCTGGCCCTTGTCGAGCTCGGCGACCTTGGAGGTGATGACGTAGCCCTCCAGGCCGGCGTTCTCGGCGATCCAGCGCAGCGGCTCGACGACCGCGCGGCGGACGACGGCGACACCGGTGGCCTCGTCGCCGGTGCGGCCGAGGCCGCCCTCGAGCACCTTGGCGGCGTGCACCAGAGCGGAGCCACCACCGGAGACGATGCCCTCCTCGACCGCGGCGCGGGTCGCGGAGATGGCGTCCTCCAGACGGTGCTTCTTCTCCTTCAGCTCCACCTCGGTGGCGGCGCCGACCTTGATCACGCACACGCCGCCGGCCAGCTTCGCGAGGCGCTCCTGGAGCTTCTCGCGGTCCCAGTCGGAGTCGGTGTTCTCGATCTCGGCCTTGATCTGGTTGACGCGGCCCACGACGTCCTCGTGGTTGCCGGCGCCGTCGACGACCGTGGTGTCGTCCTTGGTGACCGTGATACGGCGGGCGGAGCCCAGCACGTCCAGGCCGGCCTGGTCGAGCTTGAGGCCGACCTCCTCGGAGATGACCGTGGCGCCGGTGAGGACCGCCAGGTCCTGCAGCATCGCCTTGCGACGGTCGCCGAAGCCGGGAGCCTTGACCGCGACCGCGTTGAAGGTGCCGCGGATCTTGTTCACGACCAGGGTCGACAGGGCCTCGCCCTCGACGTCCTCGGCGATGATCAGCAGCGGCTTGGAGGCACCCGACTGGATGACCTTCTCGAGCAGCGGCAGCAGGTCCTGGATCGAGGAGATCTTGCCCTGGTTGATCAGGATGTACGGGTCGTCGAGGACGGCCTCCATGCGCTCCTGGTCCGTCACGAAGTACGGCGACAGGTAGCCCTTGTCGAAGGCCATGCCCTCGGTGAAGTCCAGCTCCAGACCGAAGGTGTTGGACTCCTCGACGGTGATGACACCGTCCTTGCCGACCTTGTCCATCGCCTCGGCGATGAGCTCGCCCACCTGGGTGTCCTGGGCGGACAGACCGGCGACGGCGGCGATGTCGGACTTCTCGTCGATCGGACGGGCGGTCGCGAGGAGCTCGTCGGAGATGGCCTTGACGGCGGCGTCGATGCCCTTCTTCAGGGCGGCCGGGGAGGCACCCGCGGCGACATTGCGCAGGCCCTCGCGCACGAGCGCCTGGGCGAGCACGGTGGCGGTGGTGGTGCCGTCACCCGCGATGTCGTTGGTCTTGGTCGCCACCTCCTTCACCAGCTGGGCACCGAGGTTCTCGTACGGGTCGTCGAGCTCGACCTCGCGCGCGATGGTGACGCCGTCGTTGGTGATGGTGGGGGCGCCGAACTTCTTGTCGATGACGACGTTGCGGCCCTTGGGGCCGATCGTCACCTTCACGGTGTCGGCAAGCTTGTTGACGCCGCGCTCAAGGGCGCGACGGGCGTCCTCGTCGAACTTCAGGATCTTCGCCATGGGAGCGGTTCAGCCCTCTCGGAAACTTTGGGAGAACGAACCGCGCCCCCGGCACCCGGCTTCTTGACGATCGCGGGGGCCAGGGGCGCAGCTCACTGCAAAACTGGGGTGAATTACTTCTCGATGATCGCGAGCACGTCGCGAGCCGAGAGGACGAGGTACTCCTCGCCGTTGTACTTCACCTCGGTGCCGCCGTACTTGCTGTACAGCACGATGTCGCCGGTCTTGACGTCGAGCGGCAGGCGCTCGCCGTTCTCGAAGCGGCCCGGGCCCACGGCCAGGACGACGCCCTCCTGGGGCTTCTCCTTGGCGGTGTCCGGGATGACCAGGCCAGAGGCGGTGGTCTGCTCAGCGTCGAGCGGCTGGACCACAATGCGGTCCTCGAGCGGCTTGATGGCAACCTTGGAGCTGGTGGTCGTCACGATCCGACCTCCCCCTTCGGAGATCTCACGGGGTTAACTGTCTGAGGTGGCGACCAGGTGGATCCGTCGTCGCGGGTGCCGGACCTGCCCGTCGCTATTGGCACTCTCCAGTGGGGAGTGCCAGGGCCGAGACTATGACTGCGATTAGCACTCGGTCAAGCGGAGTGCCAATTCGCGGCGCCGGCCGGGTTGGTTTGCTGGCGCCCTGTGCCGTCGTGGCCGTCTCTGGGGGCTGCCGCCCCCAGGCCCCCGCTGTCGGCCCGACACAACACGAAGACCCGACTACAGGTAGTCCTCCAGGCGCCCCACCGTCAGCCCTCGCCCCTGGATCTCCCGCAGCAGCCTCGTCGTCCGCTCCACGAGGGCCTGGCCCGCCACCTCACCCGACGCCACCGACACGATGTCGCCCGCCCGCAGCCGCTTCTCGCCCGCTACGAAGCTCAGCTCGTCCCCCTCCATCGACGCCCGCCACAGCACGACCGCCGCGAGCCCGCAGTCGGCCGCCGCATGGAGTGTCGTCGTGTCGTACGTGCCGTAGGGCGGGCGGAGGAGGCGGGGGCGGATGCCGAAGCGGGACTTGACCTTGTCCTGCTGGCCGCAGATCTCGGCGCGCTGGCCGACGTAGGGCAGGCCGCGCAGGGCGGGGTGGTCGAGAGTGTGGTTCTGGATGCTCGCGCCGACCGACTGGAGGCGCGCGAAGTGGCCGTACCCGGGGCCGACGACGCTGTCCGTGAGGAACAGGGTGACCGGCAGGCGCAGTTCGCGGACCATGTCGACGAACCGCGGGTCCTTCTCGGCTCCGTCGTCGTAGGTCAGGAAGACGACCTTGTCGGGGGTGGGGATGTGGTTCACGACGGGCAGCCCCGCGAGGGCGGGCTTCGCCGGGCGCCTCGGGGGTGCGGCGAGTGGGACCGTGAGGCCCCAGCGGCGGTACGGCCGCTCGCCCGCGCCCTCCGGCCCGTACGACCCCACCCGCTGCGCCGCCTTCTTGCCCAGCCGCTCGATGGGGTCGACGGACTGGGCGCAGCCGGCGAGCAACAAGGTCGCCAGGACCGCGGCCACCAGCCCGCGCGACCTCACAGGTAGTCCTCCAGCCGTGCCACCGCGTACCCCTCGGCCGTGATCTTGTCGAGGAAGCGGCGGATCATGTCGGGCATCGTGCCCTTCCAGTCCTCCCGGCCCCGGAAGTGGCTGAGGACGATGTCACCGGGGCGGATCTTCCGGTCCCATTCGCGGTACTCCCAGTGGTCGACGAAGACCTCCTCGTTCCAGATCGGCGCGTACTTCACCCCGCAGGACTTCGCGGCGCGCAGGGTGTCCTCGTTGTAGTTGCCGAAGGGCGGGCGGAAGAGAGTGGGGCGCTTGCCGTAGTGCTTCTCGATGACGTCCTGCATGCCACAGATCTCGTGCTTCTGGCGGGCGTAGGAAAGTCCGGGCAGGTAGGGGTGATGGAGGGTGTGGTTGTTGAGTACGACCCCTCTGGCCTGCATCTTCTTGAAGTAGCCGTAGTCCTCCTTGACCAGGTAGTCGCTGAGGAAGGCGGTGTACGGGATCTTCAGTTCGCTCATCATGCGCAGGAACGCCGGGTCCTTCTCGGCGCCGTCGTCGATGGTGAGGAAGACGATCTTCTGCTTGGTGGGGATGGTGGTGAAGATCGGCGGCAGGCCCAACTTCTCGTGGCCGTCGACCTCGAAGCCCTTGCGGGTGGTGATGCGCGGCTTCTTCGCGGGCGGCGCCGGGGGTGTCAGCGGGACCTTCTTCAGGCCCCAGCGTTTCGTCGCCGCCGCCCGGGCCTTGTACGCGGCACGCAGCTTGGTGGCGTAGCCGTCGAGGGCGCGGGCCGGGGGCGCCTGGAGGCGCTGCTGGCCGGGGGCGGGGGGCACCCGGGAGCCGTCGCCCTGCGCACAGCCGGAGGCGACGGCGGCGACGGCGAGGACGGCGACGCCACCCCGCACCCTCGACGACCGACTCCGCACCCCGGAAGACCGGTTTTTGTAATTTTGTCCTACTTCTCGCATGGTGTCGGATCTTCGCAGGTCACCGCCTCGGGCCGGCGCCGACACCGCCGCCGGAGGCGCACCGTCCACCGACTGGCCCACAATGAGCCGGTGAACGACCTCGCTCCCCTCCTCACCCCAGAGGGCCGCGCCCTCCTCGACGAAGTGCGCGACACCGCCCCCGCCGACGAACTCACCGTCGCCACCAGGCTCCGCCGCGAACACCCCGTCGAACTCGTCTCGGCGGCGCTCGGACAGGCGCGGCTGCGGCAGCGGGCGGCGGCGAAGTTCGGGCCCCAGGACGCGGGGCGGATGTTCTTCACGCCGAACGGGGTGGAGCAGTCGACGCGGGCGAGTGTGGCGACGTATCGCGCGGAACGGCTGAAGGCGCTGGGGGTGACCTCCGTCGCCGACCTGTGCTGCGGCATCGGGGGCGACGCGATCGCACTCGCCCGGGTCGGGATCCGGGTCCTCGCCGTGGACCGCGATCCGCTCACCGCCGCCGCGGCCCGGGCGAACGCCGACGCGCTGGGGATCGCCGATCTGGTCGAGGTGCGGGAGGCGGATGTCACGGAGGTGGATACGGCCGCGTACGACGCCGTGTTCGTGGACCCCGCCCGGCGCGGCGGCCGGGGCCGGATCTTCGACCCCGAGGCCTACTCCCCGCCCCTCTCCTGGGCCGTCGAGGCCGCCCTCAAGGCGCCGCACGCCGCGCTGAAGATCGCGCCCGGCATCCCCCACGAGGCGATTCCCGCGGACGCCGAGGCCGAGTGGATCTCGGACGGGGGTGATGTGAAGGAGGCGGTGCTGTGGTTCGGGACAGAGCCCGGGGCGGTGCGGGCGACCCTGCTGCCGGGGCCGCGCACACTGCTCGGCCGCGGCCTCCCCGACCCCGAAGTCCGGTCTGTCGGGCGGTACTTGTACGAGCCCGACGGCGCCGCCATCCGCGCCCACCTGGTCGCCGAGGTGGCCGAACAGCTCGACGGCGGGCTGATCGACCCGACCATCGCCTACGTCACCGCGGACGAGCTGCGCGCGACCCCGTATGCCACCGCGTACGAGATCACCGACCAACTCCCCTTCAACCTGAAGAAGTTGAAGGCACTGCTGCGGGAGCGCGGGGTCGGGATCCTGACCGTGAAGAAGCGGGGGTCGGCCGTCGAGCCGGAGGAGCTGCGGAAGAAGGTCAAGCCGCAGGGGCCGAACTCGGCGACCGTGTTCCTGACCCGGGTGGCGGGGGCGCCGACGATGCTGATCGGTGCCCCCGCGTAGCCGCCTACTGGTGGTGGACCGTCCTGAGCGGGTCCAGGTGCGGGTCGGCGCCGACCGGGCCGGACCGCGCCACGGTGGCGGGCTGGCCGTCGTTGGTGCGGGCGGCGAAGGTGCTCGCCTGGGTGCTCGGCGGCTCGTCGCCGTTGAGGTACGGGTGGTACACGAACTGGCTCGAACTCGCGCTGATCGCGGCGCCCGCGGTGTTCAGCGCGCCCGCCGTGACCGAGCCGGTGGAGCCGAAGGCGACCGTGAACTGCGTGCTCGCTGACTCGCGCAACAGGTAGCTCTTGACCTCGCTGGACAGGTCCGGGCGGGAGGTCCACAACACGGGGCCGAAGACGTTCATCGCCGCGCCCGCGGACACCCCGTCGCGCCAGGAGCCGGAGTAGGCGAGGGCGACGTTGCTCGGCGCGGTCCACCAGAACTTGGCGACGGCCACCGAGAGGGCTTCCTTGGTGGCGCCCGTGATCGGGTAGTACGAGTACGACGACGGCCACTTCGAGAAGGACGTGTGGGTCAGCGCGTACTTCGCGTCCGAGCCCACCGTGATGACCATGGTCGTCTTGGGGTTGAGGCCGTTGAGGTACGACTTCACCGACGAGGTCAGCGTCCTGCCGTTCGTGAGGACGAGGCCGCCCGCGCTGGCCGTGCCGTCGGAACCGGCGGCGGCTGACGCCGCGAGAGCCGCGTAGGCGTCGGTGCCGGAGGCCAGGAACACGTACTTCGGGGTGCTGGTGAAGGACTTCGCCACCGAGACGGAGGTCGCGTACCGGTCCGCGCCGGACAGCCGCTTCGGGACGTAGCCGAGCGCCTTCAGCTGCGAGGAGACCGTGGTGCTGAGGACGGAGGTGTTGCCGACGAGGTAGACGTTCTTGCCCGGCTTCAGCATCCGCTTCAGCTCGGCCTTCACCGCCGCGGTCAGCCCGCTCTTCGAGGTGCCCAGCACCGGGGCCTGCTTCCGGCCGGCCAGCCCTGGCGCGGTGAGCGAGTACGCCGCGCTGTCCCGGTTGACCAGCACCGCGGACTTGGCGGTCATCAGGCCCGGCACGCTCTCGCCGACCGTGTTCCAGGTCCAGCGGGAGGAGGCGATGTTGGTGGCGTAGGTGTCGGCGCCGTAGACCCGGCCGGTGGAGTTCTTGCGCAGCGGCTGCCAGCTGGGGTTGCTGCCCTGCGGCGTGCCCGGGACCTTGGTGAGCTCGCCGGTGGCCAGGTCGGCGTACTCGATGGTGTGCACGTCGGAGCTGTCGCCGGAGGTGTGGGCGTCGAAGATGATCCGGGTGCCGGTGGGCGACCAGGACGGGTTCTGGTAGCCGCGGCCGTCGGTGGTGATCTGCTGGACGTCCGTACCGTCGGCGTTGGCGGTGAAGAGCTGCGACAGGCCGCCGTCGACGTTGCGGACGAAGGCGAGCTTGCTGCCGTCCGGGGAGAAGGCCGGCTGCGCGGCGTCGGTGAGGACCCGCTTGACCGTCTTCGCGGTCGGGTCGTAGACGTACACGCCGTCGTTGTCGTAGCAGCCGTAGTTGATACGGCGTGAGAAGGCGACCAGGCCGGCCGGGCTCACCGTCGGGTCCTCGTCGCAGACGGTCGACGGCTCCTGGGCGTCCGTCAGCAGCGGCCGCGGAGCCCACGAGGCGTCGGAGGGGCCGTAGACGAGCTGGCCACCGGTGGAGTAGACGACGTAGCGGCCGCCCCACCAGAAGGCGAGGTCCTTCTGCTCGGCGCTGGAGCGCACGCCCGACGCCCAGGGCAGCACGAACCGTGAGGTCCCGCTGGGTCGGATGCTGGCAAGCTCGCCCCATTCGGAGACGATCCGGCTGCCGTCCGGAGCCCAGGCCGCGTAGGCACCCATGTAGTTGCCCACCTGCGTGGTGGCACCGGTGGCCGGGTCGACCAGCGTCGGGCCGTCGGTGAGGATCTTGCCCTCGGTGCCCGGCCAGGGACCGGCGTCGTCGGCGGCGGCACCGGGCGCGGTGGCCAGGGCGCCCACCGCGGCGAGCGCCGCCGCGGTCGCGAGCGTCGCGACACGGCGCGTGAACAGTCTCAAGTTGTCGACCCCCCATGGATCATCACAAGCCCCGCACAGGGGCTGGATCACTGTAGATTCCCGATGGGGCGCATGGGAACAGAGTGACGAGGGAAGAGAACTACGCTTTGCACGCGTCGGCCCTGGCCAGCAGCAGTCCCCGCTCCTGTTCGTTCCGCGTCAGCTCCGCCGCCCGCTCGAACTCCGCCCGGGCCTCCGCCGTACGGCCGAGCCGGGCCAGCAGGTCGCCGCGGACGCTGGGCAGCAAGTGGTAGTCGCGCAGGGCGGGTTCGGCGGTGAGGGCGTCGACGATCTCCAACGCCGCTTCCGGACCGTCCGCCATCGACACCGCGACCGCCCTGTTGAGTTCGACGACCGGGGACGGGGCGCGGGCGGCGAGCAGGGTGTACAGGGTCGCGATGCTCGCCCAGTCGGTGTCCTCGTAGGAGTACGCGTGTGCGTGGCAGGCGGCGATGGCGGCCTGGAGGGCGTACGGGCCGGGGGCGCCGGTCGCGGTGGCGTCGGTGCGGCCGAGGGCGGTGATGCCGCGGGCGATGAGCATGCGGTTCCAGCGGCGGCGGTTCTGGTCCTTGAGGAGGACCGGTGCGCCGGACGGGTCCGTGCGGGCCGCGGACCGGGACGCCTGGAACTCCAACAGGGAGGTCAGGCCGTGGACTTCGGGTTCCTTCGGCATCAGGGCGGACAGGATGCGGGCCAGGCGCAGCGCGTCCTCGCAGAGCGCCGGGCGCAGCCAGTCGTCGCCGGCCGTGGCGGCGTAACCCTCGTTGAAGATCAGGTAGATGACGTCCAGGACGGAGCCTAGGCGGGCCTCGCGGTCGGGGCCGTAGGGAACCTCGAAGGCGATGTTCTTCGCGGCGAGGGTGCGCTTGGCGCGGACGATGCGCTGGGCGACCGTGGATTCCGGGACCAGGAACGCGCGGGCGATCTCGGGGGTGGTGAGGCCGCCGAGGAGACGGAGGGTCAGCGCGATGCGGGCCTCGGCGGAGAGGACCGGGTGGCAGGTGGTGAAGACGAGGCGGAGCAGGTCGTCGTCGATGTCGTCGGGGGCCGACGGCTCCTCGGGCGGGGGTGTGTGCGACAGGTCCCGGCCCATCTCCGCCAGCTTGCGGGCGTAGTTCTCCCGGCGCCGGACCAGGTCCACGGCGCGGTGCCGGGCGGTGGCCATGAGCCAGGCGCCCGGGTTGTCGGGGACGCCGTCGCGCGGCCACTGCTCAAGGGCCGCGACCAGCGCGTCCTGGGCCAGCTCCTCGGCGATGCCGACGTCACGGACGATGCGGGTGACGCCGGCGATGATGCGCGCGGACTCCATACGGAAGACCGTCTCGACGGTGCCGCGGGGGTCGGTGGCGGAGGGCTGTGGGGTCACAGCCCTCCATTCGACACCTGTACGGCCGTACAGCCAAGGAACAGGCGCTCAGCCCTCCGCGATCTCCCGCACCTCGCAGGTCACCGTCCAGAACTCCTCGTGCACCTTCAGGAACCGCTTGGTCCACTCCAGCGCCTCGGCCTTGTCCTTGCACTGCATGACCGCGTAACCGCCGACGACCTCCTTGGACTCCGTGAAGGGCCCGTCGGTGACCGAGATCTTCCCGCCCTCCCAGTGCACCCGGGTGCCCTGGGCCGTCGGGGTCAGCCCGGCGGTGTCGAGCATCACCCCCGCCTTGGTGATCTCCTCGATCAGCTCGCCCATGCGCTGCATCAGCTCGGGGCTGGGGCCCTCGGCGGGCGCGGTGCTCTCGTCGATCTGCACGAGCGACAGGTAACGGGGCATGGTGACTCCTCAGGTCCGGCCGGCCGGGTCCTTCCCGGCCTCTCACCCCTGCGTCGATCGGGAGACAGCCGGATCGACAGGCTCGACGGATTTCTTCGAGGTTTTTTCTGCGGGGTGCGTTTCCGCAGGCAGGGAGCCCTTCGGATGCTTCCGACACAGGAGACCCGCAGCCAGTCTCCCCACGGCCAGCGGCCCTGCCGAGGAGCGGCCTGCCCCCCGAACAGGCCCTGCGCGCCTACCGCACCATCTGGTACGTCGTCTACGGCGCCCTCGTCTTCCGGAGCGCGGAGACACGGCGGGCCGCCCTCGTAGCGAGCGCGCGGCCGGAGCTGCGGCTCGGGTGGCAGCTTGGCGAGCAGCCGAGCCCGTACGAAGCCGTATGCGTGCGCCACCCGCTCGGGCCAGCCCCGCCGTCACCGCCTGCGCGAGCTGCGCCTCCCCCGCACCCCGTGCGAACCACTGCCGCTCACGTCACGTCCGTAAGCTCGGCGCGCTGCCATCACACCTACCCCACCGCGCCCCCGAACCTCGCCTTCGCATACGGCACCCCGAGCACCTTCCCCCCGACCATCAGCCCCGCATCCGTCACGACCCCCTCCGGCCGCCCCCGCAGCACATACACCCGCCCGTTCCCGGCGTCCTCCCCCACCGCCGCGGCGACCAGGTCGGCGTGGCCGTTGCCGTTGATGTCGAGGAGGCGGACCGCGCTGCCGAAGACGTCGCCCGGCTGGGTGGTGCCGGGGATGCCGGGGGTGTCCTGGGTGAAGACCTGGGAGCCGGTGCCGGTCAGGCCGGTGGGGGTGCCGCGGAGGACGACGACCTCGCCCGCTCCGTCGTCGTAGCCGAGTTCCCTGCCGATCGCGCCGACGGCCACGTCGTCGATGCCGTCGCCGGTGATGTCGCCGGCGGCGAGGGCGGAGCCGAAGAGGTCGTTGATCTCCGAGGCCCCGGGGACTCCCGGGGTGTTCTGGGAGTACGACTTCCAGCTGGAGCGGGGTCCCAGGCCGGAGGCCGAGCCATGGGCGACCGTGATCCTCCCGGCGTCGTCGGGGACGGAACCGGCCAGGAAGTCGTCGTACCCGTCGCCGTTCACGTCGCCGAAGGCCAGGCCGTAGCCCCCGTCAGGAGCCTTGTCGGTCGCGTCCTTGAGGCCCGAGGAGGAGGCGGTGTAGAAGCGGGTGCCGTAGCCGCCCTCGCCGTAGTAGACGCGCAGGGCGAGTTCGTCGCGGCCGTCGCCGTTCACGTCGCCGGTGGCGCCGTCGTCGACGTCGTAGTACTTGAGGTGCTCGGGGTCCAGGGCGGTCTTGCGGGCCGGGGCGCCGGAGCGGGTGACCGGGCCGGTCCAGACGGTGGCGGTGCTGCCGAGGGGGTCGTCGCCGGGGGCCCGGTCGGTGCGGAACAGGGCCAGGTCCAGCTTGCCGTCGCCGTCGAAGTCGCCGGCCTGGGTGTTGGTCGCGGGGACGGCCGTACCGCCGGACAGGCCCTTCGGGCTGCCCCAGACGATCACCGCATCGCCCTTGCGCCGGGCGAGGCCGACCACCAGGTCCGCGTACCCGTCCCCGTTCAGGTCGCCCTTGGAGAGCCTCGCGCCGAAGCCCTGGTCCGCCACCGGGTCGGCCGGGATTCCTTGCGTGGTGCGGCTGATGACGGTCCGGCGGGTGGTGGCGGACACACCGTGCGGGCCGCCGTAGAGGACCGCCACATAGCCGGCGCCCTTCTGCCCGCCCAGCGTGGCCCCGGGGGCACCGATCGCGAGGTCCTGGTAGCCGTCGCCGTCGAAGTCGTCACGGACGGGGGTCTGCGCGGGGTCCCGCGCCCGGTCCGAGAGGTCCGACGGGACCCAGCCCAGCGCGAGCAGTCCCGCCAGCAGTGGCACGGTCCAAGGCGTGTACGAACGAAGCAACAGCACCGGGCGACCCTCTCGACGACGGCGAGACCCTCACCGGACGAGACTCACGACCGCCCCCGGCGGTTGCGTTCATTCACTCACTCAGCGCAGCGACTCCCACAGCTCGCTCGCCTCCGGCTCGTCCGCCACCACCCGGTTGGCGTTCGACGGCGCGGTCACCACGGGCATGGTCACCGTCTTCATGTCGTCCGCCGACAGGCCCTGCAGGCTCTCGCCGAGGCTCATCAGCTCGGTCAGCGAGTCGAGGCCGGTGTCGGTGGTGAGGCTGCCGGTGATCGCGTCGGCGACCGTGTACAGCTGGGTGGGCTCGGAGAGCAGGTTCGTGGAGGAGATCTGCTCCAACAGGGCCTTCACCAGCTTCTGTTGGAGGCCTATACGGCCGAGGTCGCTGCCGTCGCCTATGCCGTGCCGGGTGCGGGCGAGGGCGAGGGCCTGCTTGCCGTTGAGGGTGTGGGTGCCGGCCGTCAGCTTCAGGTGGCTGTCGTCGTCATCGATGTCCTCGTCCGTCGTCACCGTGACGCCGCCGAGGGCGTTCACCAGCTTCGCGAAGCCCGAGAAGTCGATCTCGATGTAGTGGTCCATGCGGACGTTCGTGATCGACTCGACCGTCTTCACCGCGCAGACGGCGCCGCCCACCGCGTACGCGCTGTTGAACATCGCGTTGTACGCCACCGCCGTGGAGCCCCCGCTCTCCAAGGGACACGACGGCCGCGTGACGAGCGTGTCGCGCGGGATGCTGACCACGGTGGCCTTCGTCCGGCCGGCGTCGATGTGCACGACCATCGCGGTGTCGGACCGGGCGCCGCCGCTGCTGCCGCCACCGAGCGCCTTGTTCTCCTTGCCGCTGCGCGAGTCCGAGCCCAGGACAAGGATGTTGATGGCCTCGGTGGGCAGCGGGGAGGCGGAGGCGGTGCCGGACGGGGTCGGTGTGGTGACCGACTTCGCCGGGCGGTCGTCGCCGAGCGCGCTGTTGATGTCGACGCTCTTGATGTTGCTGTTCAAGTGCCAATAGGCCCAGCCGGCCGCCCCGATGCCCAGCACCAGTGCGCCTGCGAGGGTGAGGCCGGCGGCCTTCAGCAGTCTCGGCCGCCGGCCAGGTCTCTTGCCTGCCGCGTCCCCGTTCTCGTCGTGTGACTTCACGGGGAGGAACGTAAGTCCGAATTATTACGAGCAGGAACCTCGTCAGCCGATTCCTTCGGAAATTCTCAGACTTCTCATGCCATCATCAGCCCAGGTCAGCCCCACTCATCCCAGTGCCACCGTGGGCACCGGATTGCTCCCGCTCCAGGAGCCGTTGAACCCGAACGTCACCGAGCCGCCGTCCGCGACCGTCCCGTTGTACGAGGCGTTCACACACTGCACCGCCGTCCCCGACTGGGTGCAGGTGGCGTTCCAGGCCTGGGTGATCTGCTGGCCCGCGCCGAACTCCCAGCCCACCTTCCAGGACGACAGCGAGCCGCCCGCGCAGGCGATCGTCACCTGGCCGGTGAAGCCGGTGTTCCACTGGCTGCTGACGCTGTACGTCGCCGTGCAGCCGTCCGTGGACGGGCCGCTGCCGCCCAGTGCCTCCGCGATCGCGTAATACGCCGGTTTCGGCGCGTAGTTCTCGTCGTACGGCGTCGCCGCGCCCTGTCCCGGGAAAGTGTCCGGGATCCACGAGTCGGAGTCGGTGAAGCCCCAGACGGTGACGCCGGTGCAGCGCGTCACCGCCACGCACGCGTTCATGACCGCCTTGTAGTCCGCGGCCTGTTGGGCCAGTTTCGTGCTGTCCGACGGCAGCGTCATCCGGATGTCCAGCTCGGTGATCGCCACGTCGACGCCGAGGTCGGCGAAGCGCTGGATGTTCTGCTGGAGCGTGGAGGGCACCTGGCCGAGGATCAGGTGGGCCTGGAGGCCGACGCCGTCGATCGGGACGCCTTGCTCCTTCAGGGACTTGACCAGGTTGTACAGGGCGGTGCTCTTCGCGTTGACGCCCTCGACGTTGTAGTCGTTGATGTACAGCTCGGCGTCCGGGTCGGCGGCGCGGGCGGCGGTCAGGGCCTGGGCGATGTAGCCGGTGCCGAGGCCGTTGTACCAGAGGGTCTGGCGGTAGGTGCCGTCCTCGTTGAACGGCTCGTTCACCACGTCCCACGCGGCGAGCCGCCCCTTGTAGCGGCCCACTTCCAGCGCGATGTGGTCGTTCAGCAGCTGGCTGAGCTCGGCCGAGGTCCAGGTGCCGTTCGTCAGCCAGCTCGGGTTCTGGCTGTGCCAGGCCAGGGTGTGGCCGCGCACCTGCTGGCCGTGCGCCTCGGCGAAGGCGACGATCTGGTCGGCCTCGGCCCAGTTGTAGGTGCCCCGGGTCGGCTCGACCGAGCCCCACTTCATGGCGTTGCCGGGGGTCAGCCAGTTGAACTGCGCCCCCGCGATGTCGCCGTAGGTACCGGTGAGCTTGGACCCGGTGACCGCCGTACCCATGACCTTGCTCTTGGCGTCGGCGAGGTCGCGGAGGGGGACGTCCGCGGCTCGCGCCGTGGTCGCACCGGCGGTCAGCAGGGCGCCGACGGCGGCCGCACCGGCCAGCACGGCGGTGAGTCGTACACGTAACGAAGGTCTGGAGGTTCTCATTGCGGGTGCCTCCGAAAGTTTCGGTCGTGCAACCGATTGACTTCGGAGGAGTGTGAGGGCGCTCACCTCACCCGTCAATACGTCAGCTTCCGGCCACACCGCACCCGGGCGTCACATCACGCCGGCGGCGCCCCCGTACTGCTGCGCACCACCAGGCTCGTCGCCAGCTCCACCCGCGTCGCCGCCTGGGTTCCGTCCTCCCGCCCGAGGTCGAGCACCAGCTTCGCCGCCGCCTCGGCCATCTCGGTCAGCGGCTGCCGTACGGTCGTCAGCGGCGGGCCCACCCAGCGCGCCACCGGCAGGTCGTCGAACCCGACGACGCTCAGGTCCTCCGGGATGCGCAGCCCCAGCTCGCGCGCGGCCTCGTACAGCCCGAGCGCCTGGAGGTCGTTGCCGGCGAAGACGGCGGTGGGCCGGTCCGGGCGCCGCAGCAGGTCCAGGCCCAGCCGGTAGCCGGTCTCGTGGTGGAAGTCGCCCGGCTTGATCAACCCGGGGTCGACCGGCAGCCCGGCGGTCTCCAGGGCGGCCCGGTAGCCGTCGATGCGGGCGCGGCTGCACATCATCCGGGACGGTCCGCTGATGGCGCCGATCCTCCGGTGCCCCAGCTCGACCAGATGCCGGGTCGCGGCGAGCCCGCCCTGCCAGTTGGTGGCGCCGATCGAGGGCACGTCGGCGCCCGGGTCGCCGGCCGGGTCCATCACCACGAACGGGATCGATCTGCTGTTGAGCAGGGCGCGCTGGGACTCGTCGAGCCCGGACAGCACGAGGATCACACCGTGGGGGCGGCGGGCGGCGACCTGGTCGGCCCAGGTACGGCCGGGCGTGAGCCGCCCGGCGCTCTCACTCAGCACCACGCTGAGGCCCGCGTCCCTCGCCACGTTCTCCACCCCCCGGATGACCTCCATCCCCCACTCGCTCTCCAGCTCATGGAAGACCAGGTCGATCAGGGGCGAGCGGCTCGCCTCGGCGCGGCGGCGGCGATAGCCGTGCGCGCGCAGCAGGTCCTCGACTCTGCTGCGGGTCGCGGGGGCGACATCGGCACGGCCGTTGAGGACCTTCGAAACTGTCGGCGCCGAAACACCGGCCTCTCGGGCGATCTCGGCAAGCGTCGCCGTTTGCGCGGACCGACCGGTTGCCGGGGCTGTCGCCCGGGTTTCTGCGGGCTCCGAGGGTGTCATGGCGGCGATCGTATCCCTGCACGACCTCTTGACGAACCCTCCTGGCGGCCCTAGGTTCCCAAAACATTCGAATTACATCTCGAAACATTCGCGAGAGGTCGTCGACCCGACAGGAGTTTCATGACCACCGCGCCCTGGCGTGACCCCGCCCTGCCCGCCGCCACCCGCGTCGACGACCTCCTCTCCCGGATGACCCTCGAGGAGAAGACCGCCCAGCTCTACGGCGTGTGGGTGGGCGCCAGCACGGACGGCGACGGAGTAGCACCACTGCAACGCGAGATGACCGCCGAGTACGACTGGGACGAGCTGATCGGTCAGGGCCTCGGCCAGCTCACCCGCCCCTTCGGCACCGCCCCCGTGGACCCGGCGCTGGGCGCGCAGGCACTGGCCCGCGCCCAGCGCCGTATCGCCGGGGCGAGCCGTTTCGGCATCCCGGCCCTCGCCCACGAGGAGTGCCTGGCCGGCTTCACCACCTGGCAGGCCACGGCCTATCCGGTGCCGCTCGCCTGGGGCGCGAGCTTCGATGCCGCGCTGGTCGAGGAGATGGCCGGCGCCATCGGCCGCGACCTGCGCTCGGTCGGCGTCCACCAGGGTCTCGCCCCCGTCCTGGACGTCGTACGCGATCTGCGCTGGGGCCGGGTCGAGGAGACCATCGGCGAGGACCCGTACCTGGTCGGCACGATCGGTGCCGCGTATGTGCGGGGCCTGGAGTCGGCCGGGATCGTCGCCACGCTCAAGCACTTCGCCGGGTACGCCGCCTCGGCGGGCGCCCGCAACCAGGCACCTGTGCGGGCGGGCGTCCGGGAGCTCGCCGACATCACCCTCCCGCCCTTCGAGATGGCACTGCGCGAGGGCGAGGCCCGCTCGGTGATGGCCGCGTACACCGAGACGGACGGCGTCCCGGCCTCGGCGGACCCGGGACTGCTGACCGAACTCCTGCGGGAGGACTGGGGGTTCACCGGCACGGTGGTCGCCGACTACTTCGGCATCGGCTTCCTGCAGACCCTGCACCGGGTCGCCGGCAGTGAGGCGGGGGCGGCGCACGCGGCGCTCGCGGCGGGCATCGACGTCGAACTGCCGACCCTCAAGTGCTACGGCACACCCCTGCTGGAGGCCGTACGAGCGGGCGAGATCCCCGAGTCCCTGATCGACCGCGCGGCCCGCCGTGTCCTCCTCCAGAAGTGCGAACTCGGCCTCCTCGACGAGGGCTGGGACCCGGAGCCGGCCGGGCGGATCGACCTGGACTCGACGGCGAACCGCACCCTGGCCCGGCGGCTGGCCGAGGAGTCGGTGGTGCTGCTGGACAACCCGGACGGCCTGCTGCCGTTGGCCCCCGACACCCGGATCGCGGTCGTCGGCCCGCGCGCCGCCGACGCCCTCGCCATGCTGGGCTGCTACTCCTTCCCCTCCCATGTGCTGACGCACCACCCCGAGGTGCCGATGGGCATCGAGATCCCGACGGTCCTGGAGTCGCTGCGCGCCGAACTCCCCGACGCGAAGGTCACGTTCGCGGAGGGCTGCGGGGTGACCGACCCGGACACCGGGGGCTTCGAGGAGGCGGTGGCGCGGACGGCCGAGGCGGACGTGTGCGTGGCGGTCCTCGGCGACCGGGCGGGGCTGTTCGGGCGGGGCACCTCGGGCGAGGGCTGCGATGTGACGGACCTGCAACTTCCGGGCGTGCAGGGTGAGTTGCTGGACTCGCTGGTCGCGACGGGTGTGCCGGTGGTACTGGTCCTGCTGACCGGCCGCCCCTATGCACTGGGCCGCTGGCACGGGAGGCTTGGAGCGGTCGTCCAGGCGTTCTTCCCTGGAGAGGAGGGCGGCCCGTCGGTGGCGGGAGTGCTGTCGGGCCGCGTCAACCCGTCCGGGCGCCTGCCGGTGAGCGTCCCGCAGGTGCCCGGCGGCCAGCCGTGGACCTACCTCCAGCCGCCCCTCGGCCTCGCGGGCGAGGTCAGCAACCTGGACCCGACCCCGCTGTACGCCTTCGGACACGGGCAGTCCTACACGGCGTTCGCCTGGGAGGACTTCACGGACGGCCCGTCACAGATCGGCACGGACGGCACGTACGACGTGTCGCTGACCGTGCGCAACGCGGGGGACCGGGCGGGCGCCGAGGTCGTCCAGCTGTACCTGCACGACCCGGTGGCCTCGGTGACCCGCCCGGACATCCGCCTGATCGGCTACCACCGCCTGGAGTTGGAGCCGGGCGAGTCCCACCGGGTCACCTTCCACTTCCATACGGATCTTTCGGCCTTCACCGACCGTACCGGGCGAAGGGTGGTCGAACCGGGCACCCTGGAGCTACGGTTGGGGGCATCCAGCGCGGACGCACGGCACACGGCCCGGCTGAACCTCACAGGGCCGGTACGGGTGTTGGGCCCGGATCGCCGGCTGCGCTGCGAGACGGAGGTGTCGGGCGTGGAGTGAACCGACACCGGGAGCACGGGGGTTGCAATGTTCCGGTATGTCCATCTCGAGCTGAAGGCGGCCTTCGCCGCGGCGGCCGCCCTGATCGTCACGTTGGCCGTCCTGTTCGTCGTCCGCGGGTCACCGGTCCTGGCCGACGCGTGGTGGCTCTCCGTCGTCGCCATGGTCGTCGTGGCGGCGTTGTGGACGGGCCTGCAGGCGTCCCGGTCCAAGTGGGGCGGCAAGGCGCGGGACTTCGAGGCGGCGGTCCCCAGGGAGGACCCTCAGGGAGTCCTGCCCGCGGGCCGCGGCCGCCTGCTCCACCGCCCCTTCCGCTGGGTGCTCTTCCTCACCCTCCTGGCCGTGTCGCTGCCCCTGTCGTTCTGGCACTCCAACCTGGCCCTGGTCCAGCTGTGGCTGACGCTGTACTGGCTGAGCGGCGCCCTGGCCGCCGCCCGCTGGGAGCGCCGGAACGGCGTGCTGCTGTGGCAAGGGCACGACAGGAACGACCCGTTGAAGCTCTCCTACACGCCGGTCAGTCCGCCGCCACCGACTCGAACCGCCACCGATGCACCGCCCGGTTGACCAACTCACCGTCCGGCTCGGGAAGTTCGGGCAGATCGGCGTCGTAGGCCGCGTCCCACCACGTGAGGACCAGCACCCGGTCCTGCGGAGCCCGGAAGGTCTCACGGCGCAGGGGCCGCGACGGCAGCTCCTGCTCCCGTGCCCAGGCGAGCAGTTCCTCGCCGCGCCCCTCGACCGCCCGCGCCTCCCACATCAACGCGACCGTCACGAGTAGAGGTTCTCCTTGCTGACCTCGTGCACATGATCGTGGCCGGGGACGTGCGGGTCCGTCACCGGCAGCGAGGAGTCCGCCGACAGGTCCCAGCTGGACGTCGGCCGGTTGCGGGCGACCATCTCCGCGCCGAGCGCCGCGACCATCGCGCCGTTGTCGGTGCACAGCTTCGGCCGCGGTACCCGCAGCCGGATCCCGGCCGCCTCGCAGCGCTCCTGGGCCAGCACGCGCAGGCGCGAGTTGGCGGCCACACCGCCGCCGATCATCAGGTGGTCGACGCCCTCGTCCTTGCAGGCCCGCACGGCCTTGCGGGTCAGCACGTCCACGACCGCCTCCTGGAAGGACGCCGCCACATCACGCACCGGCACCTCCTCCCCCGCCGCCCGCTTGGCTTCGATCCAACGGGCCACGGCCGTCTTGAGACCGGAGAAGGAGAAGTCGTACGCCGGATCGCGCGGCCCGGTCAGCCCGCGCGGGAAGGCGATCGCGCGCGGGTCGCCCTCCTTCGCGTACCGGTCGATGACCGGCCCGCCGGGGAAACCGAGGTTCAGCACGCGCGCGATCTTGTCGAAGGCCTCGCCGGCCGCGTCGTCGATGGTCGCGCCCATGGGCCGGACGTCGGAGGTGATGTCGCTGGAGAGCAGGAGCGAGGAGTGCCCGCCGCTGACCAGCAGCGCCATCGTCGGCTCCGGCAGGGCGCCGTGCTCCAGCTGGTCGACGCAGATGTGGGAGGCGAGGTGGTTGACGCCGTAGAGGGGCTTGCCGAGGGCGTAGGCGTACGCCTTGGCGGCCGAGACGCCGACGAGGAGGGCACCGGCGAGGCCGGGGCCCGCGGTGACCGCGATGCCGTCGAGGTCCTTCGCGCTGACCCCCGCCTCCTTCAGCGCCCGGTCGATGGTCGGCACCATCGCCTCGAGGTGCGCGCGCGACGCGACCTCGGGCACCACACCACCGAAGCGGGCGTGCTCGTCGACGCTGGACGCGATGGCGTCGGCCAGCAGGGTGGTACCGCGGACGATGCCGACACCGGTCTCGTCGCAGGAGGTCTCGATGCCGAGGACGAGCGGTTCGTCAGCCATTGATCTCGGTTCCTTGTTCGGAGTTTGCTCTCGCGGCGGAGCCGCTGTCAGCTGCTGTGGTGAGTCGCATCACCAGGGCGTCGACATTGCCGGGCTGGTAGTAGCCGCGCCGGAAACCAATGGCCTCGAAGCCGAAGCGCTCGTACAGCTTCTGGGCGCGGACGTTGTCGATCCGGCACTCCAGCAGCACCTCGGCGCAGTCGAAGTCGGTGGCGGCCCGCAGGAGTTCGGTCAGCAGCCGCGCGCCGAGGCCCGTGCCCCAGTGGTCGCGGGCGACGGCGATCGTCTGGACGTCGGCGAGGTCACCGGAGGAGGCGAGACCGGCGTACCCCACGAGCCTTCCGTCACCGTCCTCGGCCACGAGATACCGCCGGGTGGCCTCGGGGCCCCGGGAGTGCGCGAGCTCGGACCAGAACATCCCGCGGGACCAGGCGTCCTCGGGGAAGAGGGCCTTCTCCAGCTCCAGGACGGGGTCGATGTCCCACCAACGCATCTCACGCAGCCGAGGCGTCACGGTCGTCGGTTCGGTCACTTGGGGGTGACCACCTTGTAGTTCTTGGGGACCTGGGCGTCGGGCCGGCGCAGGTACAGCGGCCGGGGGGCCGGGAGTTCCTCGCCCTTGGCGAGTCTCTCGGCCGCCAGCGACGCGAGCGCGGCGGCGGAGACGTGCTCGGGCTCGTGCACCTTCGGGAAGGTGTCCGGGTAGAGCAGCGCGCCCGCGCCGACGGCCGGCAGCCCGGCGACCCGGTCGGCGATGTCGGCGGGTCGGTCGACGGCGGGGTCGGTCAGGCGGGTGCGGGAGTCGGCGTACGTCGCCCAGTAGACCTCCTTGCGCCGGGCGTCGGTCGCCACGACGAAGGGGCCCTTCTCGATGTCGGCCGCGTACGCCAGCCCGTCGAGGGTGCACACGCCGTGCACGGGCACACCGAGCGCGAGCCCGAAGGTGTCCGCGGTCATCAGACCGACGCGCAGCCCGGTGTACGGCCCTGGGCCGATGCCGACGACGACGCCGGTGACGGCGTCGAGCTTGAGACCGGCCTCGGCGAGCACACGGTCGACGGCCGGCAGCAGCAGCTCCCCGTGCCGGCGCGCGTCCACCTGGCCGGAGGAGGCGATGACAGCCCTGCCGTCGTGCAGCGCGACGGTCACGGCGGGGGTGGCGGTATCCAGAGCGAGCAAGAGCACGCAAACAGCCTACGGCTCCCTAGGGGCCTGTGTCGGACGTCCCGCCTGCCCGGCGACGCCCGGCACGCACTCCCCCAGAGGGGGGAACCCCCAGCCGCGTTGCCGAACCGCCCACGTGGCTCCTCCCCCATCGAGGACGCTCCGGCGCCTTGCGATCGCACGCACCAGACGCCGCCGGGCCCGCCCTCCGGGCGGACGACGGGACGTCCGACACAGGCCCCTGCGCACGTACGGCCGCCATGGTCGGGCGGTCACCTGCTGCTACCGTCGCGGCAAAGCGGGACGTACAGGATGACGCGCTACACGAGGCAAGAGGTGGACGACGGTGGCAAGCAGCAGCTCGGGAATCGTGGCCGGGCTCACCGTGACAGCCCTCGCGACCGTCGGTTTCCTCGCCTACCAGGCCTCCGCGAGCGTTCCGGCCGGGCTGGGCACACCGCATACGCGCAGCTCACCGGCGGTGGCCGCCGCGAAGGCGCCCCGGGACAGGACGGACCCCACCGCGCTGCCCGCCGGGTCCGGTACGGGTGAACGGGTCGTGTACTCGGTGGACGACGACCGGGTGTGGCTGGTCGGCGCGCGCAACAAGGTCAAGCGCACGTTCAAGGTCACCCCGGGCACCCTGGACCCGACTCCGGGCTCCTACTCGGTCACGTCCCGCTCGAACTCGGTCACCGGCACCGACGGCACACCCATCGAGCACGTCGTCCGCTTCACCAGCGTCGACGGCGTGGTCATCGGCTTCAGCACGGCCGTGGGCGCCTCGATGTCGACGGCCGACACCACGACCGTGAAGACGGGCGGCATCCGCGAGTCCCGCCCGGACGGCGACGCGATGTGGGACTTCGCGACGATCGGCGCGAAGGTGGTCGTGATCCGCTAGGCGGCTTTGGGGCGCTCGACGCGCGGCTGCAGTGTCTCGGGATCGGGCAGCCGCGGGGGCGTGGAGATCGCCTTCGCCGCGGCGCACGACGCCAGCAGATCGCGCATGGACACGCCGGCGGCAACGGCGTACGGCCGCGGCTGTGGGGTGCTCTCGGTGGCCGACATGGACGCCTCCTGAAGTTCGGGGGCGGGCGTAGTTAGGTAGACCTAACTACGAACTGGATACCATGTGACCACGCACAAGACACCGAACGCAATATCTTGCCGACGTCTTGTCGGAACGTTCATCAAAATTCACTCGGCTCTCAGGCCGTGAGCAGGTTCAGGTCGGCCGAAGCCCACCGCTCCCCGAGTCCCGTCAGCGTCACGTGCCGCACCTCGTCCGTCGTATCGCCGACGGCCCGGTGGATCACGACCTCCAGGCGGTCGTCGGTCAGCTCCTCGACCTTGCCCTCCCCCCACTCCACGACGATCACCGAGTCGGTCAGCGAGACGTCGAGGTCGAGGTCCTCCATGTCGTCGAGGCCGCCGCCGAGGCGGTACGCGTCGACGTGGACGAGCGGCGGGCCGTCCCCGAGGGACGGGTGCACTCGGGCGATCACGAAGGTCGGGGACGTGACGGCGCCCCGGACGCCGAGCCCCTCGCCGAGCCCGCGGGTCAGTGTCGTCTTGCCCGCGCCGAGCTCCCCGGTGAGCATCACGAGATCACCGGCGCGCAGCAGTTTGGCGAGCCTTCGGCCGAGCTCTCGCATCTGCTCGGGGGACGTGACGGTCAGCTCGGTCTCAACCGGGTTGTGCGGTGCTGCTGGTGCTTCCATAGCCACCCACGGTAGCGCCCGCGGGAACCGCACCCGCGCGGGTGAGCAGGTCGGCGAGGCGGTCGGTGACCACTTCCGGGTGTTCCAGCATGACGAGGTGCCCGGCGTCCGGGACGAGCACCAACTCGGCGTCCGGCAGCAGGTCGGCGATGGCCTCACTGTGCTCGCTGGGCGTGACGAGGTCGCCGACGCCGGCCAGCACGAGCACCGGCAGGTCGGCGAAGTGGGCGATCGCCTCGGTCTTGTCGTGATCGGTGAAGGCCGGGTAGAACTCGGCGACCACGTCGATCGGCGTGCCCTCGATCATCCGCTCGGCGAACCGGGCGACGGCCGGATCCACGTCCCGGGACGCGAACGAGTACCGCTTGATTATCCCGGCGAACAGATCGGCGGTGGCCCGCCGCCCCCGCTCCACCAGGGCCGCCTGCTGCCCCAGCGCCTTCAGCACGCCCGGCAGCACCCGCCGTACGGCGTTGACGCCCGCGACGGGCAGCCCGAAGTTGACCTCGCCGAGCCGCCCCGAAGACGTGCCCACAAGGGCGACGGCGACAACGCGCTCACGGATCAGCTCGGGGTACTGGTCGGCCAGCGCCATGACGGTCATCCCGCCCATGGAGTGCCCGACGAGCACGATGGGCCCCTCCGGCGCGGCCGCGTCGATGACGGCCTTGAGGTCACGACCCAGCTGGTCGATGGTGACCGGCATGTCGTCCTGCACCTGGGCCGCACCGCGCTCGGACCGCCCGTGACTGCGCTGGTCCCAGTGGACGGTCCGTACGACGCCTCGCAGCGCCGCCCGCTGGAAGTGCCAGGAGTCCTGGTTGAGGCAGTAGCCATGGCTGAAGACGACGGTGACGGGGGCAGGGGCCTTGCGCCCGAACAGCCGCCGACGGCGCGGGCTGAGTGCGGGCGCAGCTTCGGGATCGACATCGTCGACCTCGTAGTACAGCTCGGTGCCGTCGTCGGCGTACGCCTTGCCGGGGGTGCCGCGCAGCGAGCCGTACGGTCCCGTCGAGTCGAGCGCGAGCCGGGCCTTCTTGCGCATGCCGCGCCCGACGGTGAGCCGCTCTATCGCCACACCGGCGGCCGCGCCCGCGGCGACCACGCCTATCGCGGCGCCCGCGATGCCGGTCGCCCTGCGCCAGTTGCCCGCCCCCGTGGCGGCGAGCGCCGCCGAGGCGGCGTCCGCGACGGCCTCCGCACTGCTCTCGCTCACGTGCCACTCCTCTTCGCCGGACCGTCAGGACCGCCTGGACCGCTACCGTCCCGAATGCCCTGTCCCTCATTCAAATAGACGCGGGGAACGCGCTTTCCGATCCGGGTGACGATTTCGTACGCGATGGTGCCCGCGGCCTGCGCCCAGTCCTCGGCGGTGGGCTCGCCGCGGTCGCCGGGCCCGAAGAGCACCGCTTCCGAGCCGGCCGTGGGCTCGTCCCCGCCGAGGTCGACGACGAACTGGTCCATGGCCACCCGCCCGGCCACCGTCCGCCACTTGCCGTCGACCAGCACGGGCCCGGTCCCGGAGGCGTGCCGCGGGATGCCGTCCGCGTACCCGACGGGCACGAGCCCGAGGGTCGTCTCGCCGGGGGTGATGTAGTGATGCCCGTAACTGACGCCGTGAGACCCCGGAACGTGCTTCACCAGCGCGACGGACGCCGACAGCGTCATGACGGGGCGCAGCCCGAAGTCGGCGGGGCTGCCGATCTCGGGGCTCGGCGAGATCCCGTAGATCGCGATCCCGGTCCGCACGAGGTCGAAGTGGCTCTCGGGAATGGTCAGCGTGGCGGGCGAGTTGGCGATGTGCCGCACCTCGGGCCGCACGCCCTGCCCCTCGGCATACGCCACCATCTCCCGGAAGCGGGTGAGCTGGGCGGCGATGGAGGGATGCCCGGGCTCGTCGGCGCAGGCGAAGTGCGACCAGAGCCCGGTGACCCGGAGGAGCCTGTCGGCCTCGGCGGCCAGGGCGGCGTGGACGAGCTCCGCCCAGTCGTCGCCGGGCTGGCAGCCGTTGCGCCCGAGACCGGTGTCGGCCTTGAGCTGGATCCGCGCGGGCCGTCCGGCCTGCCGGGCCGCCGCCGTGACCTCCTCGAGCGCCCACATCCCGCTGACGGACACGTCGAGGTCGGCCTCGACGGCCTCTCTCCACGGCCCGCCGGGCGTCCAGAGCCAGCACATGACGCGCCCGGTCAGCCCGGCGGCCCGCAGCTCGAGGGCCTCCTCGGGCGTGGCGGTACCGAGCCAGCCGGCTCCCGCCTCGACGGCCGCGCGGGCGCAGGGCACCGCGCCGTGGCCGTACCCGTCGGACTTCACCACGGCCATGACGGCCGCACCCGGCGCACGCTCGCGCAGGGCACGCACGTTGGCCCGCAGCGCGGCCAGGTCGATCTCGGCGCGGGCGCGCAGCGGGGCGGCCGGGGTGGTTGCTGTCTCAGTCATGACGCCCCCAGTGTCGCAGAGGGGTCCGACAGCCCCGCGGAGCCCTGCGAGGCCGGCGTCCGGGCCGTCCGTGTCCGTCAGAGACGCAGGCCGTGCCGGGCCAGGTACTTCGCCGGGTCGACGTCCGAGCCGTACTGGCGGCGGGCGCGGACTTCGAAGTGCAGATGCGGGCCGGTGGAACGCCCGGTGCTCCCGCTGCTTCCTATCCGTGTTCCGGCCCGGACCTTGGAACCCCGCGTGACCGAGATGCGCGACAGATGAGCGTAGAGGACGTAGCGGGAATCCCGCATCTTTATCGTCACGGCCTTGCCGTACGACCCGGACCAGCGGGCCAGGACGACGGTGCCGGAGCCCACCGAGTAAACCGGGGTCCCCTTCGGTACGGCCAGGTCGATTCCGGTGTGATATCCGACCAGCCAGTTGCCCCGCACCCGGTAGCGCATCGTGACCCTCGCCCGCCGCCGTATGGGGCGGCTCCATGACTCGGGCGCGAGGAACCGATCGCCGTCCTCGGGGTCGTCGGCGGCCGCCAGTAGTCGCTCGTATTCCTCGTCGTACTCGGTGCCGCAGTTCCCGTCCGTGTCCTCGGCCCAGGCATGGGGAGTCGCACCGTGGAGACCGAGCGCCGCACCCCCCACGACAACTGCCGCTCTCCCGAACAACTCGCGCCGAGTGGCGCCGCATAGGGGTAGATCGCCTACGTGTGGAACGTCTGTGTCTGGAACGCCTATGTGTGGATCGTCCATGCCTGCCAGGGAAACATCGCCCGTTCGGCTCCGCACATGCGGCCGACCGGGATTACTCCCGACGGGTAGTTCTTCACCGGGTCGCGCCAATTTCACGCTCTATCGCTTGCGTCCGAAAGCCACAAGTGCGGGCCCGCGTACGAGTTAACGCCTCACTCCCGCACATCCCGCCAGGCCCCCGGAATCGCCGCGGCCACGTCATGCGCCCCCACCGGCGCCCCGTCCGCCGCGAACCTCCCCGCCAGCCCGTGCAGATACGCGGCCGCACTTCCCGCGTCGACGGCGGTGAGCCCGGCGGCCAGCAAAGACCCCGCCAGCCCCGACAGCACGTCCCCGCTCCCGGCCGTGGCCAGCCAGGCCGTCCCCGTCGCGTTGACCCGCGCGGCTCCCCCGCCCGAGTCGGCGACCACGGTCGTCGAGCCCTTCAGCAGTACGGTCGCCGCGTACCGCGCGGCCAGGTCCCGCGCCGAGGCGAGCCGGGCCCCTTCGACCTCCTCCCGCGCGACCCCCAGCAGCGCGGCAGCCTCTCCGGCATGCGGGGTCATCAACGTCGGCGCGGTACGAGCCCGTACGGCGTCCGGCTCGGCCAACCGCAGCCCGTCCGCGTCGATCAGCACGGGCACGTCCGCCGCCACCACCTCCGCCACGGTCGCCGCGTCCTCCCCCGCCCCCGGCCCGACGACCCACGCCTGCACCCGCCCCGCCTTCCGCGGCCCCAGATCCGACACGAGCGTCTCGGGAAAACGGGCGATGACGGCCGGCCCGGCGGGCCCGACGTACCGCACGGCCCCCGCCCCGCCCCGCAACGCTCCGGCGACGGCGAGAACGGCCGCCCCCGGATACCGCGCCGATCCGGCGGCGATACCGACGACTCCCCGCCGGTACTTGTCGCTCTCCCCCGAGGGCACCGGCAACAACCGAGCCACATCCACGTGTTGCAGGGCCTCCAGCTCGGCCTCGTCCGGCAGCGACAGCCCGATGTCCACGAGCCGCACCGAACCGGCGTACTCCCGCGCCGGATCGATCAGCAACCCCGGCTTGTGCGTCCCGAAGGTGACGGTCAGATCGGCCCGTACGGCCGCCCCGCGCACCTCCCCCGTGTCCGCGTCGACCCCACTCGGCAGATCGACGGCGACGACGGCGGCCCGAGCCCGCTCGGCGGCGAGAGCGAGCGGCACGGCATCCGCCCGCAGCCCACCCTTGCCGCCGATCCCTACGATGCCGTCGACCACCAGGTCGGCCCGTTCGATCAGTTCCTCGGCGCCATCGGTACCCACCGCACGGCCCCCCGCCCGCCGCAGCGCCGCGAGCCCGCCGGCATGGGCCCGCTCGGGCGCGAGCAGCACGGCCGCAACTCCGGCGCCCCGCCGCGCCAGCCGGGCGCCCGCGTACAACGCGTCCCCGCCGTTGTCACCGCTCCCGACCAGCAGCACGACCCGGCTGCCGTACACCCGCCCCAGCAGGTCCGCGCAGGCTGCGGCGAGTCCGGCGGCCGCCCGCTGCATCAACGCGCCCTCCGGCAGCCGCGCCATCAGCTCCCGCTCGGCCGCCCTTACCGTCTCCACGCTGTACGCAGTCCGCATGGGTTCGAGTCTCCCCCGTCCCCCACCCACCGCGTCGAAGCCATTGACGCTTTACCGCCCCTTTGCCAAACTCCCGGCCCCCACAGGATGAATCGATTCAGTCGAACCGATTCGACGAGAGGACGCACCCGCATGCGACGCAGAGCCGCACTCCTCGCAGCCACAGCCCTTCTGGCGACCGGCCTCACCACGACAGCCGTCGCCCCGAAGGCCGTCGCCGCAGCCTGCGGCGACGGCTCCTACCAGGCAGAGGCCGTACTGAACGGCAGCACCTGGACAGCCCGCCACGGCAGTACGACGGTCTACACCGGCACGGACTTACGAGCCGCAGCCCAGGCAGCCGTGAACAGCCTCACCTCCGGCCGCACCACCAAGGAACGGGTCGTGGTCCGAGGCTCGGGCTCGATGTCCGCCGGTTCCCGCATCTCGCTCCCCAGCTACACCACCCTCGACGTCTGCGGCACGATCAACGTCACGGGCACCGGCAGCGGCGACCAGGCCCCGGTCTACTCCCGCGGCACCCGGGACGTGGAGGTCCAGCACCTCAACCTCACGGGCAGCCCGCTCTACGGCGTCTTCCTGCGCAACGTCCAGAACGTGGTCCTCGGCCAGCTGGACATGCGCCTGTCGGCGGGCCTCGGCGTGCGGATCGACAACCGGGGCGACACGAGCCAGTGGACGAGGAACGTCCGCATCGACAACGTCTACGTGTCGGGCGCGAGCAGCCACGCGGTCGAGACGTACGGCGTCGACGGCCTCACCATCGGCACGGTGACGGCCCGGAACGTGGGCGAGTCCGGACTCCTCCTGAACCAGACGATCAACGCGACGGTCACCAAGGTCGACGCGGAGAACGCAGGCACCGGCACGGGCTACGCGGCCTTCCGCATGGCCAACCGCAACGGCCGGGTCGGGAGTTCGTACCCCACCAACATCCGCGTGGGCGAGGTGATCGCGAGGGGCGGTGGCCGCGGCGTGTTCTGCGTCTCGGAGAGCGGCGGCGCGGTCATCGACAAGGTGACGCTCTCCAGCACCGGCAACAACTCGGTCCTGATCGAGAACTGCTACAACGTCAGCCTCGCGGCCCAGAGCGGCACGATCACGGGCGGCGGCGAACTCCGCCTCGCGGCCCGCGCGGAGTTCCCGAACAACGACAACATCACCATCCAGAACCTGACGGTGACGAACGCGACGATCCGCGAGAACCCCTGCGGAACGAACACCACCTTCCGCAACATCACCCTGGTCAACAGCACCCAGTCGATCTGCTGAGAGCGGCGTGACGGGGTGGCCTCAGCCCTCCGCGACGACGACCGCCGAGGCCACCCCCGCGTCATGGCTCAGCGACACATGCCAGGACCGCACGCCGAGCTCGGCGGCCCGCGCCGCCACCGTCCCGGTGACCCGCAGCCGAGGCTGCCCGCTGTCCTCGACGTAGACCTCGGCGTCGGCCCAGTGCAGCCCGGCCGGCGCGCCCAGCGCCTTGGCGAGAGCCTCCTTCGCAGCGAACCGCGCGGCGAGCGAGGCGATCCCCCGCCGCTCCCCGCTGGGCAGCAGCAACTCGCGCTCCAGGAAGAGGCGTTCGGCCAGTCCGGGCGTGCGCTCCAAGGACGCCCGGAACCGGTCGATCTCGGCCACGTCGATTCCGACCCCGATGATGCTCATGCCGGGCACCCTACGGGCACGGGGAACGCGGTCGGGTCAGGCACCTGCCTGCTTGACGTCGACTGCCTGCTTGACGTCGGCTGCCTGCTTGACGTCGGCTGCTACTTGACGTCGATGAAGTCGCCGGTCGCCTTCGCGGAGCCGGTCGTGGCGGTGCCGGCGAAGACGAAGCGGTAGTAGCCGTCGGAGCCGGCCTTGGTGGTGGTCTTCAGGGCGCCGGTGCTGCTGGACTTGACCGTCTTGAGGGTGGTGTAGGTGTCGCTTCCCTTCTTGCGGAACTGCAACTGCACCGCCTGGGTCGCGTAGCCCGCGTACTTGCCCGTGGTCCAGTTGGCGCGGCTCAGCTTGCCGGTGACCGTGATGGTCTTCCCCTTCTTCACCGGCTCCGGAGAGGCGTTGGCGGTCAGCTTGGCGGCGCGCTTGATCTTGGTCCTGGCGACGTCGTCGTTGTAACTGGCGTTCGCGTAGAGGTCGTAGGCGCCGAGGAAGAACTTCCAGGTTCCCGCGACGCCGTTGCCACCCTGGAAGTCGACCGCCGGGTCGATGTTGAAGACCGCCTTGCAGCCGTAGACGCCCTGGGTCGCCGATTCCGTGCAGACGGCGTCGTCGTCCGTCCCCAGGGAGCCGGTGATGGTGTCCACGTTCGAGCTGTCGGTGCCCTGCCACAGGAAGGCCGTGGTGAGGGCGACGCCGTCCTCGTCGGAGGCGGTGTACGTGACGGTGACGGACTTCTTGGTGGTCGTGCCGAGGACGATGTCCTTGCCACCGTTGATGACCGCGTTCGAGAAAGTGGTGCCGCCCAGCGAGTCCTTCGGCTGGACGGCCGTCGAGGCGACGGCTCTGAGATCCGTCGACGCACCCGGACGCTCCGCCGCCTGGGCACCGGCCGGAAGAGCCAGCGCCGAAAGAACAACAGCGCCGGAAAGAACGATGGCCGCAGCGCGCATACGCATGTGATCCCCCCACAGTGAAGTCGAGAGGCCCTGCCGAACTGTCCCCCCGGCAGGGCCTGTTGATGTTGCGCATCGTACATACGTACGGGCCCGGGTGTGATCCATTCACAGGCTGCGAGTCGGCCACCGAGCCGCGAACAGCTCGCACCGCACGCACTTGGCCCGATTGCCGTGTCCGGCCGACGGATGCCACGCCTCGATCCGCAGCTCACCCGTAGGGCAGCGGGCCGGCCCCTTCGCATGGCGTACGGCGTTGCAGATCAGCTCCGTCGCAGCACGACCCGGCTGCCGTACACCCGCTCCAGCAAGTCCGTCGGCACCTACGGCCGTAGCACGACCTTGCCGAACAGGTCGCCCTCGACCATGGACTTGAAGCCCTCCGCGGCGTCGGCGAGAGGGAGCGTCGAGTGGACGGGCGGACGGATGTCGTGTTCGGCGCAGAACCGCACGAGCTGTGCGAGTTCGTCGCGTGTCCCCATCGTGGTCCCGACGATCCGCAGCTTCGCCATGAAGAGGCGTTCGAGGTCCAGCGGCGGGTTGGAGCCCGATGTCTGGCCGGCCACCACGATCGTCCCGCCCGGCCTGACGGCCTTCATGGAGTGCTGCCAGGTCGCGGCGCCCACCGACTCCAGCACGGCGTCGACCCGCTCCGGCAGCCGGGTTCCCGGCGCGAACGCCTGGTCGGCTCCCAGCTCCACCGCCCGTGCACGCTTCTCCTCGGTACGGCTCGTCACCCACACCCGCACGCCCGCGGCCTTGCCCAGCACCGTGGCCGCCGTCGCGAGACCGCCACCGGCGCCCTGCACGAGCAAGGTGCTTCCCCGCGTCGCACCGGCGAGGACGAAGAGCATCCGGTACGCCGTCACCCACGCCGTGGGCAGGCACGCGGCGTGCTCGAACGACATTGCGGCCGGCTTGGCCACGAGGTTGCGCCTCGGGACGGCGACGCGCTCGGCGAAGGTGCCGTCGTGGAAGTCGGAGAGGATCGTCACCCCTGGGTCGAGGATCTCCTCCCCGCCCCAGGCCGGGTCGTTGACCAGCGCGTGGATGATCACCTCGCGCCCGTCCTCGTCGACGCCCGCCGCGTCGCAGCCGAGCACACGCGGAAACGGCGCGTACTTGGGGGTCCCCACCCCGCGCAGCGACCAGACGTCATGGTGGTTGAGTGAAGCGGCGCGCACCCGGACGACGGTCCAGCCCTCTTCCGCGACGGGCTCGGGGTGCTCCCCGACGTGCAGGCCGGCCAAGGGGTCGGTCGCGTCGGCGCGGGTGATCGTGGCCGCTAGCATGCGCGGTGAATCGAGGCTCGGCGCTCGTCGGTGACGATGATGACCCGCCCGCCGGTATCCATGAATTTCTCCTCGTCCTCCCGTAGCACCTTGCCTCCCTCGCCCGAATACCACGCCCTCCAGCGTTCGAGGCCGGCAAGGTCCTCGAACCTGAACTCCGTGACGCAGTCATAGGGGGGATCGGTCTTGCCGCGGCCGAGGCGCAGCGCGTGATTCTGCCCGTAATGCCTGATCGCCTCTGCGACGTCAGGAGGGATGGTGCGCGCGGCGAGCGGCGCGTGCTTCTGCTCGTAATACGCGCAGAATTCCTCGAGGGTGAAGTCCGGACGACGCTTGATCAGCGCAATCATTTTGATCAAGTCGAATCCGCCTTTCCATCGTTCGGCGCGGCTCCGTCGCCGAGCACCTGAACGTTAGACCGCCCGGTCGGTACAATCAAGATGCTCGGGGCACCCATCAGGGCGCGACCGACTCGCACTCGGTGATCCGGTCCATCTCCTCTGGCGGCTCTGGCGGTTCAGGGCCTGTCCCAGCGGCGCCACTGGCCGTCCTGCTGACTGTCCTGCCGGTCAGCCACCGCTCAGGCCTGTTCCGGACCGACCCCCGAAACCTCGGGGTCCCCGGCGAACAGATCCTCGGCCCGCTCGACCGTGCGGGAACGCTCCAGCCAGGCGTCCATGCGGTCGAGATCAGCGCAGGCGGTGATGCGCTCGCTCACGACTGTCCGATACGGGGACGCCGCGAGCCTCCAGCACGAACAGGATCCCCTTGGCCCCGCCTTCGGCCCATCCTCCTGCCTTGCCTTCTGTCTTGCCCTCCAGGTAGGCCGTCTCACGGACCGTCCCCCGGCCAGGGAAGTAGCTGACGAACGGCATGATTTCCCTCGCGAGCACCGCCACCCGCGTGGCCGTCCGCGACACAAAGGCCCCAGCCAGGGCAACCATCACCTTCCCGACCGGAGCCTTCTCCGCCTTCCTCACCGGCGTGAAGAACTACTCCACCGTCACCGACTTCGCCAGGTTCCGAGGCTGATCCACCTCGTTCCCCCGAGCCGTGGCCAGCTCGCAGGCGAACACCTGCAACGGCACCGTGGCCACGAGCGGCTGAAGCAAGGTCGGAGTCACAGGGATCCGAATCAAGTGATCCGCATACGGCACGACCGCCTCATCCCCCTCCTCCGCGATCACGATCGTCCGCGCACCCCGGGCCCGGATCTCCTGGATGTTGGACACGATCTTGTCGTGGAGGACGGACCGCCCCCGAGGCGAGGGCACGACCACGACCACCGGCAGGTCGTCCTCGATCAACGCGATCGGCCCGTGCTTCAACTCCCCCGCCGCAAACCCCTCGGCATGCATATAGGCGAGCTCCTTCAGCTTCAGCGCCCCCTCCAGCGCCACCGGATACCCGACATGCCGCCCCAGGAAGAGCACCGTCTTCTTCGCGGCGAGCGACCGCGCCAACTCCCGTACCGGCTCCATCGTCTCCAGCACCCGCTCGACCTCACCGGAGATCTGCGACAGGTCCCGGATGACGGCGGAGATCTCGTCACCCCACTTGGTCCCCCGCACCTGCCCCAGATACAGCGCGACGAGATAGCAGGCGACCAACTGCGTCAGAAACGCCTTCGTCGACGCTACGGCCACCTCCGGCCCCGCATGCGTGTACAGCACCGCATCCGACTCACGCGGAATGGTCGACCCGTTGGTGTTGCAGATGGCGAGCACCTTGGAGCCCTGTTCCCGCGCATGCCGCAGCGCCATCAGCGTGTCCATGGTCTCCCCGGACTGCGAGATGGCGATGACCAGCGACCGCGCGTCCAGGATCGGATCCCGGTACCGGAACTCGCTCGCCAGCTCCACCTCGCACGGGATGCGCGTCCAGTGCTCGATGGCGTACTTGGCGATGAGCCCGGCGTGGAAGGCCGTACCGCACGCCACGACGACGACCTTGTCGACCTCCCGCAGCTCATGCGCGGGGATCCGCACCTCGTCCAGCGTCAGCGAGCCGGACGCGTCGATGCGCCCCAGCAAGGTGTCGGCGACAGCCTTGGGCTGCTCGGCGATCTCCTTGAGCATGAAGTAGTCGTAGCCGCCCTTCTCCGCGGCGGACGCGTCCCAGTCGACGTGGTACGACCGGACGTCGGCAGGCCGGCCGTCGAAGCCCGTCACCGTGACCCCGTCCCGGCGCAGCTCGACCACCTGGTCCTGACCCAGCTCGATCGCCGACCGGGTGTGGGCGATGAACGCGGCGACATCGGACGCGAGGAAGGCCTCGCCCTCCCCGACACCCACCACCAACGGCGAGTTGCGCCGCGCCCCCACCACCACATCCGGCTCGTCCGCATGCACCGCGACCAGCGTGAACGCGCCCTCCAGCCGCCGGCACACCAGCCGCATCGCCTCCGCGAGATCCCCGCACGACGAGAACTCCTCGGCGAGCAGATGCGCCACGACCTCGGTGTCGGTCTCGGAGGCCAGCGCATGCCCCCGCTCCGCCAACTCGGCCCGCAGCAGCGCGAAGTTCTCGATGATCCCGTTGTGCACGACGGCCACGCGCCCCGCGTTGTCGAGGTGCGGATGGGCGTTCGCGTCCGTGGGTCCCCCGTGCGTCGCCCACCGCGTGTGCCCGATCCCCGTCCTGCCCGCCGGCAGCGGCCGGTCGACCAGCTCCTTCTCCAGGTTGACCAGCTTCCCGGCCTTCTTCGCGGCGGCCAGCCCGCCGTCCGCGAGCACCGCGACGCCTCCGGAGTCGTACCCCCGGTACTCCAGTCGCTTCAGTCCGGCCATCACGACATCGAGCGCCGACTGCGACCCCACGTATCCCACGATTCCGCACATGCGCCGCAGCCTAGGGGCCGGAAGCCGTCCGAACACGGCACTACGTGCCCGATTTCGGAAATCCTGGCGCCGCTGAGCAGTCCGCCCGGCGGTAGGAAAATGGGGCCATGTCCGAGTACGGTTTCGCCCGCGCATCCGATGAAGTTCTCGTCGTCCGAAACGAGTTGGCCGGCCAAGTGGTCCAGGCGCTCCGGCGCGCCGGCCTGCACGCTTTCCGCGAGGGAGAGAACGAAGCAGCGGACCGGTCGGGCGCCGCGGTCCACGTCGAGCCCGACGCCGAGACGGCCTCGGCGGCTGTAACCGTGGGATGGGGTTACGCCCCCGGCATGGTCCAGGCGGCTGTCGACAGCCTCGACTCCGGCAGTCCTGACGCGCCGGTCGTCCGCCTGCCCGGGACGATCGGTCAGCACATGCAGAGCGCGCTGATCAAGATCTCGCTGTCGGCGGGAGTCCTCGCAACGCTGGAGAACGACACCATGAACCCGGAACGCGTCCTGGTATTCGGGATGATGTCCGATCTGCCACCGGCGCTGAGACCCACGTTCGACCGACCGGAAATTCACCATGACTGAACCCCGATTCGACCTGCATCCGAAAGCCTCACCGGAGGTCGTCGAGGAGCGCCAGGCGCTCGCCGAGCGAGTGTGTCGGGAACTGCGACGTGCCGGTCTTCCGGTGTACCGGGGTGACCTCAGCGGCGGTCCGCACAATCAGCCTGGCGTGGACGTGCACGTGGAGCCTTTCGTCGACGGCGGAGTGTACGTGGACTGGGACACGGACGCGGAGCTCAGGGATGCCGCTGTCGATCTCTTCGCGCAAGGGATCGACTACTCGAACCCCCCTGCGGTCGTCCGCCACCACAACACCGTCCACAAGCACATGCAGGCCGCTCTTCTGGGGATTCTCACCTCGGCGGGGTTCGAGGTCGAAGTACCGGACCCGCATGGGCATGGGAGCGCGGTCCAAGCGAAGGGCTTCCGGCCCTGAAGCACCCACTGTTGGGCCCCGCCGAAGCCGAGCTGTACCGGCTCCGGCGGGGCCTGCCGCACTCCGCCTGCGCACCTGGAGGGCGACGACGAGGGCGACCCGACAGGTCCGGAAGTCCGTGGCGACCAAGCGAAGGACTTCGGCGGATGACGGGCATCGAAGCGAGCCGACAGGTCATCGACCTGGTTCGTGCCAACGAGGACAGCGCAAGGCACGGCCGGGGTTGCTCTCCCGACACCATCGCCCGCGCCGAGCGGGAGCCGGGTCTCACGTTCCCGCCGTCGTACCGGCTCCTTGTCGAGGAGTTCGGCACCTGGGACGTGGCGCCCACCGAGTTCCTCGGCGTCCACCAGACCGAAGCCGCCGGGGATGTGCTCCTGGGCTCCGTGACCGAGACCCTCGACGCTCGGGCCGACGTCGACATGCCACCGGAACTGATGGTGGTCCTGCTCGACGACGTGTGGTCGTTCGCCGTCCTCGACACCTCCCAGCCCGACGAAGACGGCGAGTACCCCGTCTTCGCCTGGAATCCGGGAGTACTCGACGGTGGGCTCATGGAGAAGATCGCGGACAGTCTCGGAGAGTTCGCGCTCAAGGAGTGTCAGCAGAACCTGAGCTGATCCACTCCGCGGGACAGACACCGGACAGGGCGCCGCACGCCCGGCGTGCAGCCCCCCTGTCGCGTGCCCGGCGCCCAAGTGACGCACCCCACCCGCCGCCCCGTTCAAACTCCGTTAACAATGGACTGTGATCTCTCCGGTCTCCCCGATGCCCCGGAGCGCCCACCGGCCCAAGCCGGAGGCGACTCCCTTCGTCGACCTCACCCGCTCCGAGTGGAGCGCGCTGCGTGACAAGACACCGCTGCCGCTCACCGCCGAGGAGGTCGAGAAGCTGCGCGGCCTGGGCGACGTCATCGACCTCGACGAGGTGCGGGACATCTACCTCCCGCTGTCCCGGCTCCTCAACCTCTACGTCGGCGCCACGGACGGCCTCAGAGGGGCGCTGAACACCTTCCTGGGCGAACAGGGCTCGCAGTCCGGCACCCCGTTCGTCATAGGGGTCGCCGGCTCCGTCGCCGTAGGAAAGTCCACGGTCGCCCGTCTCCTCCAGGCCCTGCTCTCCCGCTGGCCCGAGCACCCGCGCGTCGAGCTGGTGACGACAGACGGCTTTCTGCTGCCCACCGAGGAGCTCCAGGCCCGCGGCCTGATGTCGCGCAAGGGTTTCCCCGAGTCGTACGACCGCCGGGCCCTGACCCGCTTCGTCGCCGACATCAAGGCCGGCAAGGACGAGGTGACGGCCCCCGTCTACTCCCACCTCATCTACGACATCGTCCCGGACCAGCGCCTCACGGTCCGCCGCCCCGACATCCTCATCGTCGAGGGCCTCAACGTCCTCCAGCCCGCCCTCCCCGGCAGCGACGGCCGCACCCGCGTCGGCCTCGCCGACTACTTCGACTTCAGCGTGTACGTCGACGCGAGCGGCGAGGACATCGAGCGCTGGTACCTCAACCGCTTCCGCAAGCTGCGCGCGACCGCCTTCCAGAACCCCGACTCGTACTTCCGCAAGTACACCCAGGTCTCCGAAGAGGAAGCCGTCGACTACGCCCGCGGGCTGTGGCGCACCATCAACAGGCCCAACCTGGTGGAGAACATCGCCCCCACCCGCGGCCGCGCCACCCTCGTCATCCGCAAGGGCCAGGACCACAAGGTGCAGCGCCTCAGCCTCCGCAAGCTGTGAAGACGTAACGAAGGCCTGTTAGAAAGGCGTCATGCTGCATCTGCGCCTGATCACCCCGGCCGAGAAGACCGACGACGTGGTCCGCCTGATCGAGAAGACGGTCGGCACCACGCATCTGGTGGTGATGGCGGGCGCCGCCCGCAACCCGGCGGGGGACGTGGTGATGTGCGACGTGGCCCGCGAGGCCGGCGACGAACTCATCGGCGCACTACGCCAGTTGGACCTCGACAAGACCGGCTCCATCGCCGTCGAGAACATCGACCTGTCGCTCTCCGAGCGGGCCGACAAGGCCGAGGAGGAGGCACCGGGCGAGGGCGCGGACGCGGTGCTGTGGGAGCACCTGACGGACGCGACGCACGAGGAGTCCACGCTCTCCATCACGTACGTCGCCTTCATCACGCTGGCCACCATGATCGCGGCCTGCGGTGTGGTCCTCGACAACGCGATCCTGATCGTGGGTGCGATGGCGGTGGGCCCGGAGTTCGGCCCGCTGGCGGGCTTCAGCACGGCGGTCGTTCGGCGTCATCCGCGCCTGGCGCTGCGCTCGTTGATCGCCCTGATCGTCGGCTTCGCGGTGGCGATGGCGGTGACGGTCGGCTTCAGCTGGTTCATGGACGCCGTGGACCTCTTCCACAAGTCCGACCTGGAGGGTGACCGCCCCAACACCGCGTTCGTCTACGCCCCCGACGCCTTCTCGTTCGTCGTCGCAGTCCTCGCCGGCATCGCGGGCACGCTCTCGCTGACCTCCGCCAAGTCGGGCCTCCTGGTCGGCGTCGCCATCTCGGTCACGACGGTCCCGGCCGCCGCCAACGCGGCCGTAGCCCTCAGCTACGGCGACACGAACCAGACGGTCGGCTCGACCAACCAACTCCTGCTGAACCTGCTGGGAATCGTCCTCGCGGGCACGCTGACGCTGCTGGCCCAGAAGTGGCTCTGGACCAGCCAGCGCGAACGTACGGCGAAAACAGGGAAGGTCTGACCGACAGCAGGGAAGGTCTAACCGAGCGCCGACTTCACCACATCGGCCAACCGACCGGCCACAGACCGGGCCTGATCGATATCGGCCGCCTCGACCATCACCCGGACCAACGGCTCGGTCCCCGAAGGCCGCAGCAACACCCGCCCCGTGGACCCGAGTTCACGCTCGGCCTCGGCAACGGCGGCAGCGAGCTCCGCCGAACTCCCCACACGCGACCGATCGACATCCGGCACATTGATCAGCACCTGCGGCAACCGCTCCATGACAGAGGCCAGTTCACGCAGCGACCGTCCGGTCTGGGCGACCCGCGCCGCCAGCAGCAGCCCCGTCAGCGTCCCGTCCCCGGTCGTGGCGTGGTCGAGGATGATCACGTGCCCGGACTGCTCGCCGCCGAGGGCGTACCCGTGCTCCTTCATCTCCTCGAGCACATACCGGTCCCCCACCGCGGTCTGGATGAGCTTCAGCCCCTCGCGCTCGATCGCCAGCTTGAGGCCCAGATTCGACATGACCGTCGCGACAACGGTGCCGGAGCGCAGTGCGGAACGCTCCCGCATCGCAAGCGCGAGTACGGCCATGATCTGGTCGCCGTCCACCTCCTCCCCGGTGTGGTCGACGGCCAGGCAGCGGTCGGCGTCGCCGTCGTGCGCGATACCGAAGTCGGCGCCGTGCTCGGCGACGGCGGCCTTCAGAAGGCCCAGGTGGGTGGAGCCGCAGCCGTCATTGATGTTGAGCCCGTTCGGCTCCGCACCGATCGTCACGACCTCGGCCCCGGCCCGCGTGAACGCCTCCGGCGACACCCGCGCGGCAGCGCCGTGCGCCTCGTCGAGGACGATCTTCAGCCCGTCGAGCCGGTTCGGCAGCACAGTGACGAGGTGGGTGACGTACTCCTCGAAGCCCTCGTCGTACACCCGGACACGGCCGACGCCCTCGCCGGTCGGACGATCCCAGGGTGCGCCGGTGCGGTGCTCCTCGTAGACCGTCTCGATACGCTCCTCGAGGTCGTCGTCGAGCTTGTGGCCGCCGCGGGCGAGGAACTTGATGCCGTTGTCGGGCATGGCGTTGTGGCTCGCGGACAGCACGACGCCGAGGTCGGCCTCGAGTTTGGCGGTGAGGTACGCGACCGCCGGGGTGGGCAGCACGCCGACGCGCAGGACGTCCACGCCCGCGCTGGCCAGGCCGGCGATCACTGCGGCTTCCAGGAACTCACCGGACGCGCGCGGGTCCCTTCCGACCACCGCGGTCGGCCGGTGCCCCTCGAACGTGCCCGCCTCGGCCAGTACGTGCGCCGCGGCGACGGAGAGGCCGAGCGCCATCTCGGCCGTCAGGTCCGCGTTGGCGACACCGCGCACGCCGTCCGTGCCGAAGAGTCGTCCCACTTGTCCTCCTGTGAAGCGTCAGTTTCGGAGATCATCCGATCACACGAGCCTTTGAGCGCCTTGTGCCGTTATACGCCTAAGGCTGTGATAAACGAACGCCCCGGCGGCACTGTGGCGTGCCGCCGGGGCGTTCGGACGTACTGCTGACGTGCGAGTACGAGCTGCAGGCAGCGAAGCTTAACGCTTGCTGTACTGCGGGGCCTTGCGGGCCTTCTTGAGACCGGCCTTCTTGCGCTCGACCGCACGGTCGTCGCGCTTGAGGTAGCCGGCCTTCTTGAGGGCGGCGCGGTTGTTGTCCACGTCGGCCTCGTTCAGCGCGCGGGCCACGCCGAGGCGCAGGGCACCGGCCTGGCCGGAGACGCCGCCACCCGAGATGCGGGCGATGACGTCGTAGCGGCCGTCGAGCTCGAGCACCTTGAAGGGCTCGTTGACTTCCTGCTGGTGGACCTTGTTCGGGAAGTAGTCCTCGAGCGTGCGCCCGTTGACCTTCCACTTGCCGGTGCCGGGCACGATGCGAACGCGCGCGATGGCGTTCTTGCGACGGCCCAGGCCGGCGGCCGGCTGCGGGTCGCCGAAGCGGCCGGCGAGGGACTCCGAGGTGTACTCACCCTCGACGGGGACCTCGGACTCGGTGGTGTAGCTCTCGATGTCGACAAGCTCGGTCTCGGTCTCTTCGACCGGCTGCTCAACGGTGGTCTCGGCCACGATGCTCCTCAGATTCTTTTCTGTCTTAGGGGGTGTGGCCGGAACTACTGCGCGACCTGGGTGATCTCGAACGGCACCGGCTGCTGCGCAGCGTGCGGGTGCTGGTCGCCCGAGTAGACCTTCAGCTTGCCGAGCATCTGACGGCCCAGGGTGTTCTTGGGGATCATGCCCTTGATGGCCTTCTCGACGGCCTTCTCGGGGTTCTTGGCCAGCAGCTCGTCGTAACGGACGGCACGCAGACCACCCGGGTAACCGGAGTGGCGGTACGCCAGCTTCTGGGTCTTCTTGTTGCCGGACAGGTGAACCTTGTCGGCGTTGATGATGATGACGAAGTCGCCCATGTCCATGTGCGGGGCATAGGTCGGCTTGTGCTTGCCACGGAGGAGGTTCGCAGCGGTGGTAGCCAGACGGCCCAGGACGATGTCCTGAGCGTCAATGACGTGCCACTGGCGAGTCACATCGCCGGGCTTGGGGCTGTACGTACGCACTTCGCAGCCTTCTTCTTCAGTGGATGGGTGCTGACACATGGCATCACTGAAGCGATCGTGCAGCTGGGGACGACAGTGCCGGGACCACTGCCCGTATGCCGCCCACTGGTAACTGCTCCAGGGAACCTACGTAAGGGCCTCTCGCGTGAGAACGACCAAGCCACTACGCATAACAAACTGCAAGGTTACCCGCGCTGCCCCGGACGGGTCAAAACGAGCCCTCGACGACACCGTACGGTCGAGATGTACGGCCCTGCCGGAAAGGTCCCACAGAGCCCTTCCGGAGGCATCACCAGCACCTCACGTCCCCCGTCTAAGATGCGGCCCATGAGCTTTGGGCAGCAGGGGGGACCCCAGTCCCAGTGGGATCCCTGGAAACCGAATTCCCAGCAGCCGTGGGACGGCAGCGGCGGCGGCGACACTCCGGACTGGGCCGCGCTCGCCGAGGCGTCCGAGACGCGGAACAAACGGCGCCGGTTGTTCCTCATCGGCGGCGGCGCGGTCGCCACGCTCGCCATCGGCACGGCCGTGGCGATGGCCGTCGTGTCGGCGAACGGCGACAGCGAGTCGAACAAGCCGGCCTCGTCACTGCCCGCGACCGCGGACATCCCGAGCGCGACCGGGACCGCGGCGCCGTCGTTCGAGCCGACCAGCGCCCCGCCCGCGCTGGATCCGAAGGACTTCATCTCCAGCAAGAGCAAGGACACGTCCCCGCTCGGCGCATCCATCCTCTTCCCGGGAACCCAGCTGACCATGCAGCTGACCTCGGGGGGTTCCGCGGTGTACAAGAAGGGTGAGACGGACGACACGAAGAACTGCGCCTCGACCGGCGTCGTCCAGCCCAGCCTCGGCAAGATACTCACCGCCAACGACTGCACCCGCTTCATGCGCGTCAGCTACACCAAGGGCGGCGTCTCGGTGACGGTCGGCGTGGCCGTCTTCGACACGGAGGCCGAGGCCACCAAGGCCAAGGGACAGGTCGACACCCAGAAGGACATCGTCAAGTCGCTGTCCGGCGGCGCCGTCAAGCCCTTCTGCAACTCCGCAGTCTGCCGTACGACCGCGAACTCCTACGGCCGCTACGCCTACTTCACGGTCGCCGGTTTCACCAGCGGCAAGGACGTGACGACCAAGGACACGGCCGTCTTCAGCATCAGCGACAACCTGCAGGAGTTCACGTTCCGGCAGATCCGGCGACGGGGCCAGGCGCAGGCTTCGGCGGCCGCCAACGAGTGACGCTCCGCCCGCCCTGCACGGGGCGGGTGGGCGCTCCATCGATTACACATTCGCAGTCGCGATGTCGCGTGCGAGCCACCGGTCAGTGGGCGTGGATCGAGCCCCAGGCGAAGTTCTGCCCGAACCCGGTGCCCGAACCGCCCGTATACACCTGGTCCGTGGCGTAGTACGTCGCCTTCACATCCGCGTTCGTATTGGTTCCCCTGGTCAGGGCGGTCCCCCAGGTGCTCCAGATCACCCATGGGCTGGGGGTCAGCGCGTTCGAGCCGGCGGCCGTGATCGGCACGTTGTACGTCTCCGCGAGCATCCGCGGCTTCGCGTAGTCGACGAGCCCCGTGTAGTACACGTTCGTGAAGTCCGAGTAGCCCGGGTAGTAGTCGTCGACGGCGACGACGTCGACGAGGTCGGCCCCCGGGTAGTAGTCCCACGGCACACCGCTTCCCGGCGCCTTCCAGCCGTTGGGCGACCAGACGAAGATCAGGTTGTGCAGCCCCTTCGTCCTCACCAGGTAGTCGTACGTGATCCGCCACAGCTTCTTGTAGGAGGCCGCGGTCTTCCCGCCCCACCAGAACCAGTCGCCGTTCATCTCGTGGTACGGCCGCAGCAGTACGGGAACGTCCCAGGCGGCGAAGTACGAGAGCGTGGCCGCGAGAAAGCCCAGGTCCGCGAGGAGCGCCCGGTACTCGTCGGTGTCCGACTCCCAGTCGAGAACGCGGTCGAACCACGCCTGGTCGGTGCTGAGCGTCGCCACCGGGTAGGACTCGTAACCGCCCGGGTGCTCCCCCTCGACCTGCGTGAGGACCCGGCTCCAGGACTTCACCGAGGAGCCGGGGTACGGCTGGTGGAAGCTCATGCCCACGATCCCGGAGGCCGCGCCGCCGTTGGTGAGGGACGCGGCGGTGCCGTCGAGCCGGACCATGGTGCCGTCCGGGTTGTACGTGCCGTCCGCCGCGCGCGGCAGCCCCTTCCACACGCCACAGGCGAGGTCGACGGCGTCGTCCGTGTACTGCCACGACCGCAGCCCCGTCGGCAGCCCCAGCAGCTGGTTGTAGGACCGGTCCCCGTACGTCCCCCAGCCGGTCGCGCCGTACCCGGGCCCGAGGTCGATCTCGATGAAGCCGGACAGCTTGCCCGTGATGTCCCGGGCCTTCCTGTAGTAGTACCCGGAGAACGTCGTGCCGCCCGTGTCCCCGTAGCTCGCGTTGTACAGCTCCTGCTGGGTCTCGATGTGCTGCCCGATGATCGTCATCGGGCTGCTCCCGGAGCGCGCGGCATTCTCCATCGACACCAGGTGGCTGTACACCGACTGCGCGTTCCCCGACGCCGCCGGATCCCGGCCCGTCAGCGTGGGTGCGATGAGCGGCACGGCCGCCCGTGCCACTCCCGGTATGACGGACGCGGCGGCTGCGGCGCCGAGCGCGGTGACGAACGTACGTCTTCGCAAGACTCAACCTCCAGGAAAGGGGCGGATCTTGCTCAGATTACGGCCGCCTCCTGGAACAGGGCGGCGATCTTCGGGAGTTCCAGTCTCAGCACCCGCCGCACGACGGCAGGGACCGCCGGTTCCGCGCCTCCTTGTTCCGCGCGGCCAGCAACTCGTCGGCGGGGTAACCGACTTCCTCCAGCGTCAGCCCGTGCGGCCGTACGACATGCACGGCTGAGTCCCGTACGCCGGCGGCGAGCACCTTGCCCGGCCACTCCGGCCCCCGGTGCCCGTCCCCCACGAACAGCAGCGCCCCGATGAGCGAGCGCACCATGTTGTGGCAGAAGGCGTCGGCGCGGACGGTGGCGGTGATGATCCCGTCGCCGCCGCGCAGGAGGCTCAGCTCCTGGAGCGTACGGATGGTGGTCGCGCCCTCCCGCTTCTTGCAGTAGGCGGCGAAGTCGTGCTCCCCCAGGAGCCGCCCGGCGGCCTCGTTCATCGCGTCGACGTCGAGGGGCCAGTCGTGCCAGAGGACGTGGTTGCGGAGCAGCGGGTCGACGCCGCCGGGCTCGTCGGTGACGCGATACGCGTACCGCCGCCAGATCGCGGAGAACCGGGCGTTGAAGCCCGCGGGCGCCTCGGTGAGGGACCACACCCGCACGTCCTTGGAGAGCCGCCCGGCGAGCCGCTTGAGCAGCTTCTCCCGGTGCTCGGCCCAGAGCTCCTCAGGGAGGTCCACGTGGGCCACCTGACCCCGCGCGTGCACCCCGGCATCGGTCCGCCCCGCCACGGTCAGCTCGTACGTCGTGTCCTTCGACCGCGTCACGGTCCGCAGCGCGTCCTCGATCTCCCCCTGCACGGTCCGCCGCCCCCCGGCCTGCTTGGCCCACCCGGAGAACGCGGTCCCGTCGTACGACAGATCAAGGCGAATACGAACATGCCCGGCCGCTACTTCATCACTCACACGGAGATCCTCTCAGGAACACAAAAGCGGGCCCGCTCCTGGAAAAAGGAACGGGCCCGCGAACGCACACGCTTACGCGTCCTTGGACTCCTCGGCGGCGTCCTCGGCCTCGTCGGCCTTGGTCACGTCGACCTTGGTCTCCTCGGCAACCGGAGCAGCCTCGGCGTCCTTGGCGGCACGCTTGGTGGCGGCCTCGGCCTCACCAGTCGCAGCCTGCGCGACCGTCAGCGCCTCGACCAGCTCGATGACAGCCATGGGCGCGTTGTCGCCACGACGGTTACCGATCTTGGTGATGCGGGTGTAGCCACCCGGGCGGTTCTCGTAGCGCGGGCCGATCTCGGTGAAGAGCGTGTGGACGACGCTCTTGTCCGTGATGGTCTGGAGCACCTGACGGCGGTTGTGAAGGTCGCCCTTCTTCGCCTTGGTGACCAGACGCTCGGCGTACGGACGCAGCTTGCGCGCCTTCGCCTCGGTGGTGGTGATACGGCCGTGCTCGAAGAGGCTCTTCGCGAGGTTCGCGAGGAGCAGCTTCTCGTGCGCGGCGCTGCCGCCCAGACGGGCACCCTTGGTGGGCTTCGGCATTTCTTTCTCCTTGGCATCTGCCCCGGCCGTATCAGGTACCGGGGTCAGGACCCGGTGAGCGGATGCTCACCGGCAACAACCGATCAGTACTGCTCGGTCTCCACGAAACCCGCGTCCGCGTCGTCGTCGGCGCCGAAGGCGTCGGCGGCGGCGGTCGGGTCGAATCCGGGCGGGCTGTCCTTCAGGGCCAGGCCCATGCCGGCCAGCTTCGCCTTGACCTCGTCGATGGACTTCGCACCGAAGTTACGGATGTCCAGGAGGTCGGCCTCGGAGCGGGCGACGAGCTCACCCACGGAGGGGACGGGCCCATGTCGATGCCCTCGGCGTCGATGTTCAGCTCGCGGGCGAGACCGAACAGCTCGACCAGGGTCTTACCGGCCGACGCCATGGCGTCACGGGGACGCATGGCCTGCTTGGTCTCGACGTCGACGATC
>NZ_JOEY01000006.1 GCF_000718165.1 Streptomyces fulvoviolaceus
ACCTCCAAGACCATCGTCGCCATCAACAAGGACGCCGAGGCCCCGATCTTCGACCTCGTCGACTACGGCGTCGTCGGCGACCTCTTCGACGTCGTCCCCGCCCTCACCGAGGACATCAACACCCGCAAGTGACCTTCTCCGGGGCTGTCCGGGTCAGTACGACCTGGGCAGCCCCAGCACATGCTGGGACACGTAGTTGAGGACCATCTCCTGGCTGATCGGGGCGAGTCGCAGCAGCCGTGACTCCCGGAAGTACCGCTCGACGTGGTACTCGCGGGCGTAGCCCATGCCACCGAGTGTCTGCACGGCCCGGTCCGCGGCCTGGAAGCCGGCGTCGGCGCACAGGAACTTGGCCATGTTGGCCTCGCGTCCGCAGTCCAGGCCTCGGTCGTAGCGCCAGGCCGCGTTGCGGGCCATGAGGCGGGCCGCGTCGAGCCGGGTGAGGGCCTCGGCCAGGGGGAAGGCGATTCCCTGGTTCTGGCCGATCGGGCGGCCGAAGACGACTCGGTCGCGGGCGTAGCGGGTCGCCGCGTCGAGGGCGGCCCGGCCGAGGCCCAGGGCTTCGTGGGCGAGGAGGATGCGTTCGGGGTTCAGTCCGTCGAGGAGATAGCGGAAGCCCTCGCCCTCCTCGCCGATCCGTGAACTCGCCGGAACCCGCAGCCCGTCGATGAAGATCTCGTTGGACGCGACGGCGTTGCGGCCCATCTTGGGGATGGGCCGGATGTCCATGGCGGTGCGGTCCACGTCGACCAGGAAGACCGAGATCCCCTTGGTCGGCTTGTCGACCTGATCGCGCGGGGTCGTACGCGCCAGGAGAACCATCTTCTGCGAGTCACCGGCCTTGGTGATCCAGATCTTGCGGCCGTTGATCACGTAGTGGTCGCCGTCGCGGCGGGCGAAGGTGGAGATGCTGGTGGTGTCGGTGCCGGCGTCGGGTTCGGTGACCCCGAAACAGACGTGCAGATCGCCGGAGGCGGCGTGCGGCAGGACCTCGCGGCGCAGTTGCTCGCTGCCGTGCCGGGCCAGGACGTTGAGGCCGAAGATGGTCAGGTGCATAGTGCTGCAGCCGTTCATCCCGGCGCCTGAGGCGGCGACCTCTTCGAGCAGGAGCGAGGCCTCCAGCACGCCGAGTCCCCCGCCGCCGTACTCCTCCGGTACGGCGATGCCCAGCCAGCCGGCCTTGGCGAAGGCGTCGTAGAAGCTCCAGGGGAACTCGGCGCGTTCGTCCTGGTCGGCCCAGTACTCGGGGCCGAAGGAGGCGGCCAGCTCGCGGACGCCCGTGCGGATGTCCTCCTGCTGCTCGGTGAGTTCGAAATCCACGACGCCGCCTCTCTGGAGAATGAGGTTTTCAAGTAAGTAGAATATCGTTCGCACCCGCCGAGAAAGGAAGACCTCCTTGAACATCGCGACGCTGCTCGACATGGCCGTGGCCGGTGATCCCGACCGGGTGGCGTTCGGTCCCCGCGACTCCGGGACAACCTGCGCGCATCTGCGCCGGACGGCCGCAGGCGTGGCCGCGGTCGTCCATGCCGCCGGTGCCCGGGAGTTGGTGTTCGCCGGGGTCAACGGCCCGGCCTTCCCCATGATGTTGTTCGGCGCGGCGCTGGCCGGTGTGCCGCTCGTGCCGGTCAACTACCGGTTGTCCGCCGAGGCGTTGACCGCGCTGCTGGGCCACACCGAGAAGCCTCTGGTGGTCGCCGACGAGGCGTTCGCGGACGTCTTCGCCTCCGCCGGGCTCGACGTCCGCTCCCCCGAGACGCTGCTCAAGGAAGCCTTGTCCATGGAGCCGGCGACCGGTCTGGAGGGCCCGCCGGACGACCCGGCGGTGCTGCTGTTCACCAGCGGGACCACGGCGGCACCAAAGGCGGCCGTCCTGCGCCACCGTCACCTCACCAGCTACATCCTGCAGACCGTCGAGTTCGCCTCCGCCGGGCCGGAGGACGCGGTCCTCACCAGCGTGCCGCCGTATCACGTGGCGGGCGTCGGCTCGGTGCTCAGCAACCTCTACGCCGGGCGCCGCATGGTTCACCTGGGCGCCTTCGACCCCGAGGCCTGGCTGCGGCTGGTCCGTTCCGAGAAGGTCACTTCCGCGATGGTCGTGCCGACCATGCTGGCCCGGATCGTGGAGCACCTGGACGGCCGCCCGGCCGACGTGCCGACGCTGCGCACGCTGGCGTACGGCGGCGCCCGCATGCCGCACACGGTCCTGGAAGTGGCCCTGCGCGCACTCCCCGACACCGGCTTCACCAATGCCTACGGCCTCACCGAGACCAGCTCCACGATCGCCCTGCTCGGCCCGGAGGACCACCGCGCCGCCCTCGCCTCCCCCGACCCCGCGGTACGCGCCCGGCTGCGCTCGGCCGGCCGTATGGTCCCGGGCGTGGAGGCGGAGATCCGGGACGGGACGGGTAGGGCCCAACCTCCCGGCACCACCGGCGAGTTGTGGGTGCGCGGCCCACAGGTGTCCGGGGAGTACAAGGGGGCCGCCGCACTGCTCGACGCAGACGGCTGGTTCCACACGCGCGATCTCGCCCGCTTCGACGACGAGGGCCATCTCTTCGTCGAGGGCCGTGCCGACGACACCATCATCCGGGGCGGGGAGAACATCGCTCCCGCCGAGGTCGAGGACGTCCTGCTGTGGCATGCCGCCGTACGCGAGGTGGCCGTCGTCGGCGTGCCGGACGAGGAGTGGGGCGAGCGCATCGCCGCCTTCGTCGTCGTCCACGACGGGGCGAGCGTCGACGCCGAGGGTCTGCGCACCTGGGTGCGCGCCCGGCTGCGCGGCTCCAAGACGCCCGACCTGGTCGTCTTCCGCGAGGAACTGCCGTACACACCCACGGGAAAGCTGCTGCGCCGCGAGCTGTCGACGACCCTGCGGAAAGGCTGACGTACATGACTTCCTTCACCGAACTCCACGACCTGACGGGCAAGGTGGCGGTGGTCACCGGCGGCTCGCGCGGCATCGGTCGGGCCATCGTGCAGACGCTGGCGGAGGCGGGCGCCGACGTCGTCATCGCCTCGCGCAAGATCGAGGCGTGCCGGGCGGTGGCCGAGGAGGTGCGCGCCTCGACCGGGCGCCGGGCCGTGGGGGTCGCCTGCCACGTCGGCCGCTGGGGCGACTGCGAACGGCTCGTCGCCGAGACGCTGGAGGAGTTCGGCCGGCTCGACGTCCTGGTCAACAACGCGGGTATATCGCCGACTTACGACAGTCTCGACGCCGTGAGTGAGGAGCTGTACGACAAGACGCTCGCCGTGAATCTGAAAGGACCGTTCCGCCTGGCGGTCCTCGCCGCGAAGCACATGGCCGACCACGGCGGCGGCTCCGTCATCAACATCGGTACGGCCGGGTCGCTCCTGGCGAGCGTCCACGAACTGCCGTACGCCTGCGCGAAGGCCGGGCTCAACGCCCTCACCGTCGGCCTCGCGGAGGCATACGCCCCGGAGGTGCGCGTGAACGCGATTCTCCCCGGGCCGGTCCTCACCGACGCCCATCAGGCGTGGGCGGCCGCGGACTTCGACGCCTCGTTCGTACCGCTCGGCCGCATCGGCCGGCCCGACGACGTGGCACCGCTGGCCCTGCACTTCGCCAGTGCGGCGTCGAGTTTCACCACCGGGGCGATCGTCCGGGTGGACGGCGGGATCACCCGCAAGGTGTGAGCGCACACAGCGCGGGAGGCAGGCCGCCTCCCGCGCTTCCGGACCGTCAGCGGCCGGCGTCCTCGTGCCGGTACACCTGCCCGCCCTTCATCACGAACCGCACGTCCTCCGTCACCCCGATGTCCGTCAGCGGATCGCCCGGCACCGCGATGACGTCGGCGAGCAGGCCGGGTTCCAGGCGGCCGCGGTCGTCCACGTCGATGAGTTCGGCGGCGACCGTGGTGGCGGCACGGATGGCGGCCAGCGGGGTCATGCCGCGGTCGACGAGGGCGAGCAGCTCCCGCGCGTTGCGGCCGTGCGGGATGGCCGGCGCGTCCGTGCCGCAGGCGATGCGCACCCCGCGCTCGACGGCCCGGCGGATCGTCGCCTTGGCGCGCGGGAACACGTCGGCTGCCTTGGCCTGCAGTTCGGGCGCCGCCTTGGACACGTCCATGCCGTCCGCGATGTACGTGGTCGCCACCAGGAACGTGCCGCGCTCGATCATTATGTCGAGCGTGTCGTCGCCGGCGAGGAAGCCGTGCTCGATGCAGTCGATGCCCGCGGCCAGCGCGGCCCGGACCGCCGTGTCGCCCATGCAGTGGGCGGCCACCTTCAGCCCCGCCCGGTGCGCCTCGTCGACGATCGCCCGCAGCTCCTCGTCGGAGTACTGCTGGGCGCCGGCCGGGCCGGTGTGCGACATGACGCCGTTCGACGCGCAGACCTTGATGACCCGCGCCCCGTGCTTGATCTGGTAGCGGACGGCCTTGCGCACCTCGTCGACCCCGTTGGCGATGCCCTCCTCGACGGTGAGGGGCATGATGTGCGGCGCGAACGCCTGGAACATCGTGGGGTCCAGGTGTCCGCCGGTGGGGGTGATGGCGTGCCCGGCGGGGACGACCCGCGGCCCCTCGATCCAGCCGAGGTCGATGGCCTTCTGCAGGGCCACGTCGAGGAGCAGCCCGCCGGTCTGCACGAACAGACCGAGGTTGCGTACGGTCGTGAAGCCCGCGCGCAGCGTGCGGCGGGCGTTGGCGACGGCACGCAGGGTGCGGACGGCCGGGTCGTCCTGCACCGGGTTGAGGGGACTGCGGTGGTCCGGCCCGCCGAGCAGCAGGTTGACCTCCATGTCCATCAGCCCGGGCAGCAGGGTGACGTCGCCGAGGTCGATCACGACGGCGTCGGGCGGGACGGAGACGGGTGCGACCGCGGCGATGTGCTCGCCCTCGATCAGCAGGTCCCCGGGTTCGACCAGCTCCCCCTTGGCCACGTCGAGCATGCGGGCGCTGAGGAGGTGGACGGGCGGTTGCGGAGTACGCGGACGCGGCATCGGGCGGCTCCCACGGAGGTCATACGGCGGGTTCGAATACGGCGTCGATGCTCGCGGCGCCGGTGTCGGGGACCCTGGGCTGACGCCAGGCCTCCACCGGGAAGGCGACGGTCACCAGGGCGCAGAACAGCCACAGCAGGTGCTTGTCCTCTTCGGAGATGCCCTCCATGGAGACGTGCTCCAGGTATGCCGTGCCGGACTTGAGCAGCGGGAACGCCACGGCGTAGAAGGCGTCCAACTCGTCCATGGTGGAGGCGATCCGCTTGGCGTAGCGGGCCGTCTCGGTCGGCACCGCCCAGTCGGCGAACGGCTCCAGCGCGGCGAACTCGGGGGGGAAAACGGTACTCATGCTCGGGGTCCTCCTCGGATCAGGACGCGGCCGGGGCGCCGGACGTGCGCTGCTGGTGCTCGCTCACGTACTGGCGGGCGGTGTTGTGCAGGTGCCGTAGGAGAACTTCCTGGTCGTTGAGCGGGAACTCCGTCACCGCGCGCGACTCGAGCATGCTCTGCGTCGCTTCCAGGGTGTTGCCGTCCTGGAGGCCGTACTCCTTGAAGGAGACGACGGCCAGTTCCTGCTGCAGTCGCTGGAAGGCGTTCTCCGGCGGGACGAAGTAGCAGGTCGCCTCGAAGATGTGGGTGTTGTACGAGGTCGGCCAGTAGTGGTAGGTGAGCACCCAGTTCGGCCGCCAGATCAGCAGCATGAAGTTGGGGAAGAAGACGAAGGAGTCCATGCCCCAGCGCTTGTCCCGGGTCGGGTTGACGGCCGGCGGCAGGTTCTCGGTCTCGATGCCGATGTCCGGTGCCTCCCAGGGGCCGAACAGGCCGCTGCGCAGGGCGCCTTCGATGGGCTTGACCATGCTGCGGTCGTGCGGCGGGGCGATGCCTCCCCAGGAGGACACCATGCTGTGCGGTCCGTCGATGTCGTAGTGCAGAGCCTCGTAGCCGTACTTCTGGATCTTGCGGGCCTCGTCGGAGACGTACTGGCCGGCGTGCAGGATCGGCGCGTGGTAGAACTCGGCGAACGCGTCGATGAACAGCTTCCAGTTGGCGCCGATCTCGGCCCGGTACTTGTGGGCCTGGGTCATCTTGTGGAACGGGTAGCCCTCGATTCCCTGGGCGAACTCGCCCAGGAACTCCCGCAGGGGCGTGGTGTTCTCGGGGTCGAGGTTCACGAAGATGAACCCCTCCCAGACGTCCGTGTGGACCTGGTTGAGCCCGTACTTCGACTTGTCGAGGTCGAAGAACTCCTGCTCCTGCTGGACGAAGGCGAGTTTGCCCTCCAGGTCGTACCGCCAGGCGTGGTACTTGCAGGTGAACTGGCGGCAGACCCCGCTGGTCTCCTCGCGCGGGAAGTCGTTCCACACGAGCTTGTTGCCGCGGTGCCGGCACACGTTGTGGAAGGCACGCACCTCGTCGTCCGTGCCCCGCGCCACGATGAGCGACGTGCCCGCCGCGTCCAGCTCCTTGGTGAAGAAGCTGCCGCGCTTGGGGAGTTGCTCGACGCGGCCGACGTTCAGCCAGGTCCGCTTGAAGATGGCGTCCCGCTCCAGCTCGTAGTGCTCGGGCGAGATCGAGTCCTCGTACGAGACCGGCTCCGTGTCGATCTTGAGGTGCTCGGTCCAGCTGCCCTCTTCGGGCTTCTTGAAGTGCGCCATGGGCTCTGGTCCTCCAGTCGGCTGTACGGAGAGAGATGAGGAACTCGAGGAGTGATAATCCCAGTCTCTCCGTATGAGAATGCTATTCTCGCCCCCGATCGGCCGTCAAGAACCCGCCGTGAACGGGAAGATCCGGGTGAAGTCCGCACCGGGTTCGGCCGCGGCGAAGTCCTCCCAGACGGCCGCGGCCACCTGCCCGACCGACACCGGCCCGCCCTGGTCCACGATCGCGTCCAGGTAGAGCCGTACGTCCTTCGCCATCAGGGAGTTGGTGAAGCCTGCGGCGTAACGGCCGGTCAGTACGTGGCGCGGGAACTTGTCGTCCGTCGCGGCACTGCGGCCACTGGATCCGTTCAGTACGTCGAGCATCGTGGCCATGTCGAGGCCGACCGAGAGCCCGAAGGCGACGGCCTCGCTGGTGGCGGCGAGTGCCGTGGCGGCGAGGAAGTTGTTGGCGAGCTTGAGCGCCTGCGCCATGCCGGGGCGCTCCCCCACCCGGCGCCGGCGGTCGCTCAGGCCGGCCAGCACACCCTCCACCCGGGAGCAGGCCTCGTCCGTGCCCGCGTACATCACGGTGAGGGTGCGGGCGCGGGCTCCGGCCACCCCGCCCGAGACGGGGGCGTCGACATGGCCGATCCCCTCCTCGGCCAGCAGATCGGCAATCGACCGGGCGGCGGGTACGCCGACCGTCGAGGTGTCGACGACGTACCGGACCCGGCTCTCATCGGCGGCGAGCAGCTCGCGGGCCACCTTCTCGGAGACGGTGCCGTCGGGGAGGCTGAGCACCACCACCTCGGCGCGCCGGGCGACTTCGGCCACGGAGGGGACGTACACCGAGCCCTCGGGGGACCTCGCGGGGCCCAGGGCGTCGTGGCTGACGAGCGGGTGGCCGGCGTGGACGAGGTTCGCGGCCAGGACGGCGCCCATGTTGCCGAGTCCCACGAAGCCGACGGTCTGCTCACTCATTCCCCCGCCTCCCGGTCCGCCCGTACGGCCTTGACCGCCCGCCGGGCGGCGCTCCCGGCCGGGGCACCGCAGTAGCCGGCGATCTGGAAGAGCAGCTCGTCGACCTCCGCGTCGGTGACACCGGTCTGCGCCGTGCTGCCCGCATGGATGCGGAACTCCTCCATGCGGCCGAGCGCGGCGGTCATCGCCAGCACCAGGAGGCTCCGGTCGCGACGGCTGAGGGCGCCGTCCCTCGCCCAGACGCCCCACGCGGTCGTGGTGAGGTAGTCCTGGAACTCGACGGCGACGGGATCGAGATCGGCGGTCGCGCCGTCGACGTAGGCGTCACCGAGCACCGCCCGGCGCATACCGCGCGCGGCGCGCAGCTCCTCGGTCTCTTTCAAGGGCTCTCCCCGGGTAGGGCATGACTGAGACAGAGAGCGAGAATCACGCTCTCACAAATGCACATCCAAGATTCCACCAATCGGAGAATTGTGCTACCGTCCCACGTCGTCAGGCACTGCCGGAGGGAGCTCAGCAGACCGTGGACGACTTCGAGGCAATCGACTTCTTCCGGGACGAGCAGGTGGTCGCGGACCCCTACCCGTACCTGGACGCCCTGCGCGGACAGTGCCCCGTGCATCGCGAGAGGCACCACGACGTGATGATGGTGACCGGGTACGACGAGGCGGTGCAGGTCTACAACGACACCGACACCTTCTCCTCCTGCATCTCGGTGACCGGCCCCTTCCCCGGCTTCCCGGTCCCGCTGGAGGGCGACGACGTCAGCGAGCTCATCGAGGAGCACCGCGACGGGCTCCCGATGAGCGACCAGCTCCCCACCCTCGACCCGCCGAAGCACACCGATCACCGCGCGCTGCTGATGCGGCTGATCACCCCGAAGCGCCTCAAGGAGAACGAGGCGTCGATGTGGCACCTCGCCGACGGGCTCCTGGACACCTATCTCGCCCCCGGCGAGGGCGAGTTCATCAACGGTTTCGCCGGGCCCTTCACCCTGCTCGTCATCGCCGACCTGCTCGGCGTGCCCGAGGAGGACCGCCAGGAGTTCATGGACAGGCTCCAGCGGCGACCGCAGACGGAGGCCGGCGTCGGGAGCACCGGCGACGACACGCTGCACCACTCACCACTGGAATTCCTCTACGGCCGTTTCGCGACGTACATCGAGGAGCGCCGGCAAGCACCCCGCGAGGACGTGCTCACCGGCCTGGCCACCGCGACCTTCCCGGACGGCTCGACGCCCGAGGTCGCCGATGTCGTCCGGGTCGCCGCCAACCTCTTCGCGGCGGGCCAGGAGACCACCGTCCGGCTGCTCGGCGCCGCGCTCCGGCTCATCGCCGAACAGCCGGAACTCCAGAGGCTGTTGCGCGCCGAGCGCCACCGCATCCCGCACTTCATCGAGGAGACGCTGCGGACGGAGAGCCCGGTCAAGGGCGACTTCCGGCTGTCGAAGGTGCCGACCACGGTGGGCGGGGTCGACGTTCCCGCCGGCACCACGCTGATGGTGCTGAACAGTGCCGCCAACCGCGATCCGCGCCAGTTCGAGGACCCGGCGGCGTTCGACGTCGGCCGGGCGAACGTCCGCCGCCATCTCTCGTTCGGCCGCGGCGTCCACAGCTGCCCGGGGGCACCGCTCGCCCGCGCCGAGGCCCGGGTGACCCTGGAGCGGCTCCTCGACCGTACGACGGACATCCGGATCGCGGAGTCCGTGCACGGCCCCGCGGACGCCCGTCGCTACCAGTACGTCCCGACCTTCATCCTGCGCGGCCTCACCCATCTCAACCTGGAGTGGGGCGAGGCCCGGTGAAGGTCACCGTCGACGACGACAGCTGCCGGGGCCACGGGGTCTGCTGCACCCTGTGCCCCGAGGTGTTCGACCTGAGCGACGACGGCTACGCCGTGGTCGAAACCCCCGACGTCCCGGCCGAGTTCGAGGATGCCGTCCGTTCCGCCGCCGGCATGTGCCCCGAACACGCGATCACAGTGAGCTGAGGAGCACCATGCCGAAGGCGTACGTCATCTTCACCGAGGCCATCAAGGACCCGGCAGGCATGGCCGCTTACGGCAAGGCCGCCGGGCCCACGTTGGCCGAGGGCGACGCCCGGGTCCTGGCGGCCGATCCCCGGCCCGAGGTCCTGGAGGGCGAGTGGCACGGCAACCAGACCGTCGTCCTGGAGTTCGCGTCGATGGAGGCGGCCCGGGCCTGGTACGAGTCGGCCGCGTACGCGAAGGCGAAGCCCCTGCGGCAGGCGGCGGCCGACACCAACGCCGTGATCGTGTCCGGGTTCGTCATGCCGTCGGCGGGTGAGTGAGCTCCGTCCAGCTGTCCTGCAGGCGTTCGCCACCGCGCACCGACGGCGCTCATGAACGTGCCGCCAGTGCCGCGCACACCCCGCCGTCGACCAGGATGTCGACGCCGGTGAGGAACGAGGCCTCGTCCGAGAGCAGGAAGGCGACGACGGCGGCGAGTTCGTCGGGGCGGCCCTCACGGCCGAGCGCCGACTGCTCCACGAGTACCTTCATCGACGGGTGCTTCTCCGCCTCCTGCCTGCCTTGAGGCGTCGCGACGATGCCGGGCGACACGGAGCAGACCCGGGCCCCGAGCCGCCCCAGCCGCACCGCCTCCCGCTGTACGAAGCGGTGGACGCCGCGTTTGGCCCAGGTGTAGGCCGTGCCCGGGTCCTCGAGGTCCGGGCCGACGGCGTCCCGGAGGCGGTCGAGGAACCGCGCGTCGAGCGGGTCGGCCAGGACCGACTCCGCGGCGGGGTTCGGCCCCTTGTCGCCGAACTGTGCCGCCATCGAGGCGAAGCACACCAGCGTCGTGCCCTCGGTGGCCAGCGGCCGGAGTGCCTCGGCCAGCAGCGCCGTACCGACGAGGTCGACCAGGAGGATGCGGCGCCAGTCGGCCATGGTCGGCGAGATGCCGGCGGCGTGGGCGACGGCTCTCAGCGTGCCGAGCTCGCGGGCGCGGGCGGCGAGCCGGGGCAGCCCGTCCCGGTCGGTGATGTCGAGGACGAAGGGCTCAACCACCGCACCGTGCCCATGGGCTGACAGATCGTCAGCAGCTGCCCGGACGGTCGCCTCGTCCCGGTCGACCAGCAGCAGCCGGTCCACCGTGGCGGTCAGGCGTCGCGCGCACTCCAGTCCCATGCCCCGGCCGGCACCGGTGGCGATCCCCACGGTTGTCATCCGTTCCTCCTGCCGGTCGCCCAGAACCGCTCCAGCGCCGGCTGCAGCGTGCGGGTCACGAGTTCGATGCGCGGGCCGGTGGCGCCGCGGTGGAACGCCCAGTACGGGGTGCCGTCGGGGCGTGTGCCGACGGCCTCGACCGTGTGGCCGCGCCGCGCGAGTTCGACGGAGTCGGCCGCCACGTCGTCCGACCAGTACCCGAGGTGATGGACGCCCGAGTCGGCGGGCTGCCAGAGGGTCCCGGGGATGCTCTGGACGAGTTCCACCCGGGGTGTGGACATCGAATACACCGACTTGAGGTCGAGCACGGTGTCACCGCCGGGCAGGCGCACCGTGGCGGGCACTTCGATCTCCTCGCACCACTGGTGTCCGAACACCTCCGAGAGTTCGGCCGCGGCCGCGGCCATGTCGTCGACGACGATCCCGACGTGGAACTGATCGCTGGGTTTCACTCGCAGGCTCCCTGGTGTGTGACCGTGCGCAGGCAGAACCGGGTGATGTGGTCGACGTCGGCGCCGGTGGGCCGCCTCCGTTGCCACAGGTGGTCCGCAAGCCTGCCCACGGTCGCGTGGGCGGCGAGGGACGCGTCCAAGTCGGGGTTCTCACTGCCGAGTTCGGCATACGGCGCACGCAGCGGCACGGCCAGCAGCCCGGCGGCCGACGGCGGGCCCGCGAGGAACCCCTCCCCCACGCTCTGCGCGTTCCACATGACGGCCAGCGTCGCCGCCGCCGTCTCCTCGTCCATCGCCTGGGAGAGCACGCCCTCGACCCAGCGGCGTACCTTCCCCTCCGGCGTGGGCTCCTTGGCCATCTGGTGGGTGATGTAGCCGCACAGGCGCTCGGCGCCGTCCTCCATGATCGCGGCGACCAGCGCGTCCTTCGAGCGGAAGTGCCGGTAGAAGGCCTCGTTCGACAGTCCGGCCGCCGTCACGATCTCGGCGACACGCGGCCGCGAGGCGGTGCCGCAGCGCCGCATGACCTCCAGCGCCGCGTCGAGCAGCGCGCGCACCTCGGACGCGTAGTGGGCGCCGCGCCTGGCCAGCGCTCGCCGTGCGATGCGGTCGGCCACGTCACCGGTGTCACCGGGGCCTTCCGCAACGCCGTTCCGCGTCGGGGGAATTGTGTTCTCTTTCATGAGAACGCTATTCTGGCACTCGCCGGAAGGAGACACAATGTCGTGGGACTTCGAAACAGACCCGGACTACCAGGCGCAGCTGGACTGGGCGGCCCAGTTCGTGCGGGAGGAGGTCGAACCGCTCGATCTCCTGTGGGACGGGCTGCAGTTCACCCCGCCCGACGAGAACCTCCGCCGCGTCCTCGACCCGCTGAAGAAGGAGGTGCGGGCCCACGGACTCTGGGCGACACACCTCGGCCCCGACCTGGGCGGCGAGGGCCACGGGCAGGTCAAGCTCTGCCTGCTCAACGAGATCCTGGGCCGCTCCTCCTGGGCCCCGATCGTCTTCGGCTGCCAGGCCCCGGACACGGGCAACGCCGAGATCCTCGCCCACTACGGCACGCCGGGGCAGAAGGACCGCTATCTGCGTCCGCTCCTCGACGGCGAGATCTTCTCCTGCTACTCGATGACCGAGCCTCAGGCGGGCTCCGACCCGAAGGAGTTCACCACGCGGGCGGTGCGGGACGGGAACGAGTGGGTCGTCAGCGGCTGGAAGTACTTCTCCTCCAACGCGAAGACCGCTGCCTTCTTCATCGTCATGGCCGTGACGGACCCGGACGGCGACCCGTACAAGAGCATGTCGATGTTCCTGGTCCCGGCCGACACCCCGGGGATCGTCATCGAGCGGAATGTCGCTCTCGCCGGTGAACCGGAGGAGCGTGGCTCGCACGCGCTCGTGCACTACGACGACGTACGGGTGCCGGCGGACGCACTGCTCGGCGGTGAGGGCCAGGCCTTCGTGATCGCCCAGACGCGGCTCGGCGGCGGGCGGATCCACCACGCGATGCGGACGATCGGGCTGGCGGGCAAGGCCTTCGACATGATGTGCGAGCGGGCGCTGAGCCGGCAGACGCAGGGCACTGCCCTCGCCGACAAGCAGTTCGTGCAGGGGCACATAGCCGACTCGTACGCGCAGCTCACGCAGTTCCGGCTCGCCGTGCTGCACACGGCATGGAAGATCGACAAGTACAACGACTACCGCAAGGTCCGCAAGGACATCGCCATGGTCAAGACCCAGCTTCCCACCGTGCTGCACGACGTCGCGCACCGCGCGATCCAGGTCCACGGCGCGCTCGGGGTGAGCGGTGACATGCCCTTGTTCCGGATGCTGCTGGGCGCCAGCGTCCTCGGTATCGCCGACGGTCCGACCGAGGTGCACAAGGTCACGGTCGCCCGGCAGGTACTGCGCGACCACAAGCCGAGCGCCGACCTGTGGCCGAGCGCGTATCTGCCGAAACGGGTCGCGGCGGCCCGCGCGAAGTACGCCGAGTTCCTTCAGGACGAGGCGGGCGGCCGATGATCGACGTCGAGCGGCTGGCCGGCTGGCTGGACGAGTCCGGGCTCCCCGGCAAGGGCGAGCCGATCGAGCATCACTACGTCTCCGGTGGTGCGCAGAACGAGATCTACGAGATCCGCCGCGGCGAACTCCACTGCGCGCTGCGCATCCCGCCGGCCACCGCCCCGGCCGCCCGGGACGAGGGCATCCTGCGGGAGTGGCGGATCACCGAGGCGCTCAACGGCACGGACGTACCGCACACCGAGGCCGTCGCCGTCTGCACGGACTCCACCGTCCTGGGCCGTACGTTCTATCTGATGGAGTTCGTCGACGGCTGGTCACCCATGGGCGTACGCGGCTGGGCGGCGCCGTTCGACACGGATCTCGCTGCGCGAGCTGGGTTGGGACACCAGCTCGCCGAGGGGATCGCGCTGCTGTCCAAGGTGGACTGGCGGGCGAAGGGACTGCAGGACCTGGGCCGCCCCGACGGCTTCCACGAACGCCAGGTCGACCGCTGGACCCGCTACTTGGACCGGATCAAGGGCCGCGAACTGCCCGGCTTCGACGTCGCCGCCGCGTGGCTGCGCGCACACAAGCCACTCGACTACGTCCCCGGCCTGATGCACGGCGACTACCAGTTCGCCAACGTGATGTTCCGGCACGGCGCACCGGCCCGGCTCGCCGCGATCGTCGACTGGGAGATGGGCACGGTCGGCGACCCCAAGCTCGACCTCGCCTGGATGCTCCGCGGCTGGCCCGAGGACACCAGCACACCCGAGGCGGCGACCGCCCTGTACGTCGACTTGACGGGCATGCCGTCCCGCACCGAGCTCATCCAGCACTACGCCTCGGTCTCGGGCCGCCAGGTCGACGACATGGACTACTACGACGTCCTCGCCCAGTGGAAGCTGGCCGTCGTCCTCGAACAGGGCTACCAACGCGCCGGGGACAACGAGAAGTTGCAGGCCTTCGGCCCGATGGTGCTGGACCTCATGAGGAGCGCGGCAGAGTTGGCCGAGACGACCAGGTACGGGTCGTAGACCGCCCGCCCGGAGGAACCACTCCGGATCGCGTTGCGGTAGGGGGTGCGGAGGAATGCCTCCGCACCCCCTACCGCAACGTCGGCAGACCAGCCTCGGCTCGGCTCTGCCGCCTCACAGCCCCAGCGACTTGGCGATGATGACCTTCATGACCTCGCTCGTGCCGGCGTAGATGCGGGTGATGCGCGCGTCGGTGTAGAGCCGGGCGATGGGGTACTCCGCCATGTAGCCGTAGCCGCCGAAGAGTTGGAGGCAGCGGTCGACGGCGCGGGCCTGCATCTCGGTGCAGAAGAGTTTCACCTTGGCGGCGTCGGCGCCGGACAGTTCGCCGTCGACCAGGTCGAGCACCGCGCGGTCGAGCATCGTCTGCGCGGCCTCGATCTCGGCGGCGACCGCGGCGAGTTCGAACTTGGTGTTCTGGAAGGACGCCACCGTCTTCCCGAAGACCTCGCGCTCCTTGACGTACGCGATGGTCGCCTCCAGGGCGGCCCGCGCCTGGGCGACCGAGCCGACCGCGACGGTCATCCGTTCCTGCGGCAGGTTGTGGCCGAGGTAGCGGAAGGCGGCGCCCTCCTCCCCCAGCCGGTTCGCCACGGGCACGCGTACGTCGTCGAAGGCCAGCTCGACCGTGTCCTGGACCTTGATGCCCATCTTCTCGAGGACGCGTCCGCGGGTGAACCCGGGCATGCCGTCCTCGACGACCAGCAGGGTCAGGCCCGCACGCCGGTTCTCGGGGTCGGTCGAGGTGCGGGCGACCACGATCACCAGGTCGGCGAGCAGGCCGCCGGTGATGAACGTCTTGGCCCCGTTGAGGACGTACGCGTCACCGTCGCGTACGGCTGTCGACCGGATGCCCGCCAGGTCGGACCCCGTACCCGGCTCGGTCATGGCGATCGCGGTCAGCAGCTTCCCGGAGGCCAGACCGGGGAACCAGCGCTGCCGCTGCGCCTCGTCGGCGTAGGCGAGGAAGTAGGGCAGGACGACGTCGAGTTGGGTGCGCACGGTGCCGAGGGTGACGAGGGCGCGGGCGGCCTCCTCCTGGAGGACGACGTTGTAGCGGTAGTCGTCGAGGCCTGCTCCGCCGTACTCCTCGGGCACGGCCATGCCCAACAGGCCGAGGGAGCCGAGCTGTTCGAAGACCGAGCGTGGCAGGCGGCCGGCCTTCTCCCAGGAGGGGTAGTTCGGCACGACCTCCTTGGCCACGAACTCCCTTACCAGTTTGCGGAATTCCTCATGGTCGGCGTGGAAGACCTCTCGGCGCACGATGCCTCCGTCAGGAGAGAAGTTCGACGAGCGTGGCGTTGGCCGTGCCGCCGCCCTCGCACATGGTCTGCAGGCCGTAGCGGATCCCGTGGTCGCGCATGTGGTGGATCATGCGGGTCATCAGGACCGCCCCGGACGCCCCGAGCGGATGGCCGAGCGCGATGGCACCGCCGAGGGGGTTGAGCAGCACCGGGTCGGCGCCCGTTTCCGCCAGCCAGGCGAGCGGCACCGGCGCGAAGGCCTCGTTCACCTCGAACACGCCTACCTCGCCGAGGCCCACCCCGGCCTTGCGCAGCACCCTCGACGTCGCCGGGATCGGGCCGGTGAGCATGAGCACCGGATCGACGCCGACGACCGCGCCCGCGCGGTACCGGACGATCGGAGTCAGCCCCAACTCCCTTGCCCGCTCGGGAGTCGTCACCAGCAGCGCCGCCGCGCCGTCGGAGATCTGGGAGGCGTTGCCCGCGTGGATCACTCCGTCGTCGAGGAAGGCGGGTTTCAGAGAGGCGAGCTTCTCGACGGTGCTTCCCCGCCGTACTCCCTCGTCGGCCGTCACGGCGCCCACCGGCACGATCTGTGTGTCGAAGGCGCCCGCGTCCTGGGCTGCGGCGGCACGCTCATGCGAGAGCACGGCGAACTCGTCCAGCAGGGTGCGCGTGAAGCCCCACTTCTGCGCGATCTTCTCGGCGGACACCCCCTGGTTGAAGGAGAATCCCTCGTAACGGGCGAGGACTTGGGGTCCGTACGGCATTCCGGTCGCCCGCGCCGAGCCGAGCGGCACCCGGCTCATGACCTCGACGCCGCCCGCCACGACGACGTCCTGCTGGCCGGACATGACGGCCTGCGCGGCGAAGTCGAGGGCCTGCTGGCTCGACCCGCAGGCCCGGTTGACCGTCGTGCCGGGGATGGTCTCGGGCCAGCCGGCGGCGAGGACCGCGTACCGGCCGATGTTGCTGGACTGGTCGCCGACCTGGGAGACGCAGCCCCAGACGACGTCGTCCACGACGGCAGGGTCGACGCCGGTGCGCCGGGCGAGCTCGGTCAGGACCACGGCGGAGAGGTCGGCGGCGTGCATGCCGGACAGGCCGCCGTTCCGCTTGCCGACGGGGGTGCGGACCGCCTCGACGATCACTGCTTCGCGCATGTCGTGTCCTCCGGAGGGGGCTGTCGGTACCAGCGGCCGGTGAAGTGCGGCTCGCGCTTCTCGGCGAAGGCCGCGTAGGCCTCCGGTACGTCCGCTGTCGCGAAGTTGACCGCCTGGGCGCGGGCCTCTGCGGCGAGCGCTTCACGGAGAGTGCCGCTCTCGTGGAGAAGTGCCTTGGTCTGCGCGAGGGCGACGGGCGGGCCGGATGCCAGCCGCTCTCCCAACTCCGCGACGAAGCCGTCGATCTGCTCGGCGGGCACCACCCAGGTCACGAGGTTCAGGGTCCGCGCCTCCTCGGCGTCGATCATTTCGGCCAGCAGCGCGAGCCGTTTCGCTTGTTGCAGGCCGACGAGTCTCGGCAGCAGCCAGGAGCCGCCACAGTCGGGGGACAGCCCGCGGCGCGTGAAGATCTGCGAGAACCGGGATTCCGGTGTGGCCACGACCAGATCGCAGCCGAGGGCCAGGTTCCAGCCCGCGCCGACGGCCACGCCGGTCACCTTGGCCACGGTGGGAAGGGGGAGTTCGTGCAGCAGGACCGCTACCTCGTTCAGGTCGCGCACCTTGTCCAGGGGGTGTCGGGTGTCGGCGGTGCCGGCCTTGAGGTCCGCGCCGGAGGAGAATGCTCCTCCCGCGCCGGTGAGGACAAGTGACCGCACGGTGGGGTCCTCGGCGGCTCCGACAAGGGCTCCCCGCAGTGCCTTCCACAGTTCCGGGTCGATCGCGTTCTTGCGGTGCGGGCGGTTGAGGGTCAGGGTCCGGACGCCGCCGGTGTCGCTCGACAGCAGCACGTCGGTCACCCGTGCCTCCCGGTCAGCTCGGCGATCTCCTCGTCGGTGAGGCCCAGTTCGGCGAGCACCCGGTCCGTGTGCTCGCCGAGCGCCGGCACGGCGCCCATCGGTGGGTCGTAGCCGGAGATGACGGGCGGTGGCAGCAGTGCCGGTACCGGTCCGGCAGGCGTGTCGATGCTGCGCCAGCGGTCGCGGGCCGCCAGGTGGGGGTGGGCGAGCACGTCGCTGGGGGTGTTGTAGCGGGAGTTGCCGATGCCCGCGTCGTCCGCGCGCCCCTGGACGTACGCCAGCTCGTGCCGAGCGCACCACGCGGCGATCTCCTCGTCCAGCAGGTCGCGGTGCACGACCCGGCCGGGGTTGGTGCGGAAGCGTTCGTCGTCCGCCAGGTCGGGCCGTCCGAGCAACTCGCGTGCCAGGCGCTGCCATTCGCCGTCGTGGGTGGTGCCGAGGACGACGGTCTGGTCGTCGGCCGTGCGGTAGGCGCCGTACGGTGCCACGGCCGGGGAGCCCATGCCGCGCGGCTGTTGGTCCACGCCCGAGTGCCGGGTGTAGGTGAGCGTGTATCCCATCAGCTCGGTCATGGTGTCGAAGAGGCTCAGGGCGATGGCGCGCCGCTCCCCCGCGTACAGCAGCGCCACGATCGACAGCGCGGCGTACAGCCCGGTGCTCGCGTCCGCCATGGGCGGGCCGGGTTTGGCCGGGGCCCCGGGCGTTCCGGTGATCGCGCAGGCTCCTGACTCGGCCTGGACGAGAAGGTCGTAGGCCCGTTTGTGGGAGAGCGGTCCTCCCGGGCCATAACCGTCGATCTCGACCGCGATCAGGTCGGGGTGGCGGGTCGCGAGGTCCTCGGGGGCGATGCCGAGTTTGGCGGTGGTGCCGGGGGTGAGGTTGGAGACGAGGACGTCGGCGCGGTCGAGCAGGCGGTGCAGGGCCCGCATCCCGGCCTCGGACTTGAGGTCGAGCGTCACCGACTCCTTGCCCCGGTTGACCCAGACGAAGTGGGCGGCCAGGCCGTTCACCACGTCGTCGATGTGCCGGGCGGAGTCGCCGCCGTCCGGGTTCTCCACCTTGATGACCCGGGCTCCGAGATCGCTCAGGGCCCGGGTGCACATCGGGGCGGAGACGGCCTGTTCCAGAGCGACGACGGTGACGCCGGCCAAGGGACCCCTGTGGTGCGAAGGAGGCATCAGATCACCAGGCCGCCGTCCACCGGCAGCACCTGCCCGGTGACGAAGGAGGCCGCGTCCGAGGCGAGGAACACGAAGGCACCGGCGACCTCTTCGGGCTCCGCCCAGCGGCCCAGCGGGATGCGGGCGAGCATCGTGGCCGCGAACTTCTCGTTCGTGCGGATGGTCTTCGTCATCGGGGTGGCCGCCAGGGGTGCCAGCGCGTTGACCTTGATCTGCTGACGGGCCAGCTCTCTCGCCAGTGACTTGGTCATGCCGATGATCGCGGCCTTGGCGGCGGAGTAGTTGACCTGGCCGAGGGTGCCGGTGAGGCCTGCCGACGAGGTGACGTTGATGATGCGTCCGGTGCCGTCGGTGGGCAGGAAGGGGAGCGCGGCCTGGGAGCAGGTGAACGTGCCCAGGACGTGGATGTCGAGGAGTCGGCGGAAGGCCTCCTCCGCCAGGTCCGGGAACATGGCCGGTGCGGTGATGCCCGCGTTGTTCACCAGGACGTGCAGCGTCCCGTCGGCCAGTGCGGCCGCTTTCGTCACGGCGGCGTCCGCGGCCGCCCGGTCCCGTACGTCCAGCTCCGCACTGTCCGCCGTACCGCCCGCGGCCGTGATCTTCCCGGCGACGACCGCGGCGGCCGCCCCGTCGACGTCGGTGACGAGGACGGCCGCACCGGCCCGGGCGAGGGCGTCGGCGACCGCCGCGCCGATGCCGCCCGCGGCTCCGGTGACCAGCGCCGAGCGGCCGGTCAGGTCGAACAGCCCGTTGGTCATGTCGTCCTTCGTGGTCAGTCGGAGGCCGGCAGCGGCTTGGCGGCCTTGAGGGTCATGGGGATGCCGTCGCAGGCGAGTTCGCCGGCTCCGGCGCTGGTGCAGAGGAGCTCGAACGTGCCGTCGGCGTCGACGTAGCGCTTGCCGAGGAGGGTCACCGGAGCGGCGCTCGTCGTGGGCGCGGGCGGGGCTCCTGTGGCGGGGACCATCGGGTTGCCACCGCAGGTGAGAACGGGGTTTCCGTCGGCGCGGGCCCGGACGACGACCACGCGGGTGGCGCACGCCGTGCTGGCGAGCTGGTCACCGGGGCGCAGGGTCGGTGCTGGTGAGGTCACGGGCGAGGTCCCTTTCACTCAGACGGTCGGCGAGCACGGCCAGGTCGTAGGACTGGCGGGCCATCCAGAACCGCAGGAAGCCGGTGAGCGAGTAGCGCAGGAACAGGGCCGCGCCCACGACGCTCCCGGCGATCCCGCCGAGGCCGAGGGCGAGGCCGTCGCGCTGGTCGAGGGGGTTCTGGGTGTTGTGGGAGACGAAGTAGGCCGACACGGCGAGGACCAGGCCGAGCACCATCAACGTGGCGCCGAGACGCAGCCAGAGGGCCGCCCGGGCGGCGGCCGGGTCGGGGATCTTCAGCTCGGCCAGTTCACGGACGAAGCGGTCGGCCCGCGACTCACCGGATGCCAGGTCCGGGCGGGGTTCGGTGGATGTCATGCGGAACTCCCCAGGTAGAGGGCGGACAGTTCGTCGCGCAGCCCGCCGTCGGGGCTGCCCTGCAGTTCGACCCGGCCGCGCACGAGGACGGCCGCGTGGTCGGCGATGCCGAGGACGGCGGCCGCGAACTGCTCGACGATCAGCACCGCCACCCCCTGCCGGGCGATCTCGGCGACCTGTTCGTAGAGCTTGGTCACGATCAGGGGGGCCAGGCCCATGGACAGTTCGTCGAGGAGCAGGACGGCGGGGTCCGTGGCCAGGCCTCGGGCGAGGGCGAGCATCTGCTGCTCGCCTCCGGAGAGGGTGCCTGCCGTCTGCGAGGCGCGGCTCGCCAGGACGGGGAAGCGGGTGTAGGCGATCTCCTCGATCTCCGCGCGGGTGCGGCCCGTGAAGGTCATCATCTGCAGGTTGTCGCGGACGGACAGGTTCGGGAACACCCCGCGTCCCTCGGGGATCAGGCAGACGCCCGCGCGGGCGAGATCGCGGGCGTCCACGCCGGTCACGTCCCGTCCGCCCAGCAGGAGTTGGCCCGACTGGGCGGGGTGGATTCCGGCGGCGAGTCGCAGGGTGGTCGTCTTGCCGGCGCCGTTCGGGCCGAGCAGTGCCACGACCTGGCCTGCGGCGACGCTCAGGTCCACGCCGTGCAGGACGGTGATCCCGTCGTGGGCGGCCCGTACGTCGCGCAGTTCGAGAAGTGCGTTCACGCGTCCCCCAGGTAGGCGGCCAGAACCGTCTCGTCGGCGCGGATCACCGCGGGCGGGCCGACGGCGATGACCTTGCCGAGGTCGAGCACGTACACCTCGTCGCACACCGCCATGACCAGGCCCATGTCGTGTTCGACGAGGACGACGGCCGTCCCGTCGTCGGCGAGCGAGCGCAGCAGGGCGGCGAACCGTTCGGTCTCCTCGCCGTCCTGGCCCGCCGCGGGTTCGTCGAGGAGCAGCAGCCCGGGCCGTACGGCGAGGGCGCGGCCGACCTCGACCAGGCGGGCCACTCCGGTGGGCAGGGTGTCGGCGCTCGCGTCGGCGATGCCGGTGAGGCCGAGCTGTTCGAGGATGCCGTCGACGGTCGGGGAGGCCCGCCGCCGCTCGGGCCCGAGTTCCGCGGCGACGAGCAGGTTGTCGCGGACGCTCAACCGGCCGAAGAGTTCCAGGCGTTGGAAGGTCCGGGCCAGCCCGTGCCGGGAGCGGCGCGCGGGGCCGAACCGTGTGACGTCCCGGCCGTCGAGGAGCACCCGTCCGGCCGAGGGCCTCCGCAGCCCGGACACGACGTCGAACAGGGTGCTCTTTCCGGCCCCGTTGGGCCCGATCAGGCCGGTGACCCGGCCGCGTTCGGCGTTCAGTCCGACGCCGTCGAGCGCGCGGTTGCCGCCGAAGGCGACCGTCACGCCGCTAACTTCCAGCAGTGCCACGGGCCAGCACCTCCCCGTCCTGCGGACGCCAGGGACGGCGTACGCCCCACCACTCGACGGGTACGTCCGGCTCAGCTTGAGGGGCCTGCCGCGCGGACGCGTACCCCCGCAGTGCGTACGCCAGGACCAGTGAACCGAGCAGCAGCGTCCAGCCGTTGATCACGTCGGTCAGGCGCAGGACCCACCCCAGCGTCAGCGCCCCGAGCAGGGCGGGCAGGGCGATCCGGTCGCGGCCGAGGGGCTCCCACTCGCGGCGGAACCTGGAGATGATGCCCTCGGGGCTGTGGCCCAGGCCCATGCCGGCCAGAGCGGGCAGCAGGCTGATGATGTTCTGTGTCCAGGACGCGAGGCCGATCAGGATGTTCGGGCCGACGAAGGCCGTCCCGGCGAACAGCCCGTTGCCGACCGCGCCGAGGCCGCCGATCACCGCGACCAGGAAGATCGGGAGTCCGGCGATGAGGTTGAACTGCTCGGCGGTGATGGACCGTTGCTGCATCCCCCACAGCGCGCCGCCGAGCCCGGCGATCCCGGCCGACAGCGCGAACACCAGCACCTTGGCCACCAGGAGGTTGCCGCCTAGTGTCGCGTACGCCGCCTCGCTGTCCCTGAGTGCGATCAGCCGCCGCCCGAATCCGCTGCGTCGCAACCAGGCGACGCCGAGCGAGGCCAGGCCCAGGAAGACGGCGGCCAGCACCGTCAACTCGGCCGCGGAGTCCAGTCGTAGGCCGAAGAGGTTCGGTGCGGCCATCTCCACCGAACCCTGGTCGAACAGCGCGATGCGCACGCCGAGCACCTCGAACGACGGGAGGGTGAAGATCCACCGGTCGAGGACGACCGCGAACGCCGCCGTCCCGAGCGCCAGATACACGCCCGAGAAGCGCAGAGCGGGGACCGCGATCAGTGCCCCGGCGGCGGCCGATACGGCGATCGCGGCGGCCAGTGCCCACAGCCCGCCGTGCGAGCCCAGGTGTCCCCAGACGACCGCGCCGATCCCGGCCATGCTCAGCTGGCACAGCGAGATCTGGCCGGCGTACCCGGCGAGCGGGATGTACGACAGGGCGACGATGCCGAGCGGGAAGATCGTCCCGTAGGTGACGAGGTCGGCCTCGCCGAGGACCGTGGCCAGCACCACCGCGAACGCGACGGTCGACGCGGCGAACACGAGGGTGCCACGGAGGGGCGGTGCCGGGACCTGGACCAGCCGGCGGTCGCGGCCGCGCAGCCGGGGGTGGCGGAAGAGCAGCAGGGCCAGGAAGAGCAGGAGGGCGGGGGCGGCGAGGCGCAGGCCGGGGAGGTAGTCGTTCTGGGGGAGGTAGCCGGTGAGGTAGCTCTCCAGGCAGCCGACGACGACCGCGCCGAGGAAGGTGAGCGGCAGGCTGCGCAGCCTGCCGAAGACGGCGGCGGTGTAGGCGCTGACGATCAGGAGGGAGAGCTGGGAGGCGTCCAGGGCGACGGTCGGGGCGATGAGGATGCCGCCGACGGCGGCGAGTTGGGTGCCGAGGATCCAGGCGACCCGGCCGGCCCGGAGCGGGTCGGCGCCGGTGAGGCGGGCGAGGGAGCGGTCGTCGACGGTGGCCCGCATCTCGGTGCCGGTGCGGGTCCGGTTCAGCAGGAACCACAGGCCCGCGGCGACCGCCACGGCGACGGTCATGGTGAGGGCCTGGTGCCAGGTGACGGTGGCCGGGCCGATGTGGAAGGGCTCCCGGTCGGCGAAGAACACCCGGAGCGGACGGGGGACGTTGGGGTCCCAGATCCAGCGGGCGCCGGCGATGGCGCCGCTGAGCAGCGCCACCGTCATCACCAGCCGTTCGGCCTCGCCGAGATGCTGCACGGGCCGCATCAGGACCCGTTCGACAGCGAGGCCGAAGCCCGGGGCGAGGACCAGGAGCACCACCGCCAGGGCCACCGGGACGGGCCAGCCCCAGCCGACGGTGAACTGCCAGTAGCAGAACGCCGCCAGCATGCCCGCCGCCCCGTGCGCGAAGTTGAACACGCCCGTGGTGACGTAGGTGAGCACCAACCCGCTGCCGATCACCGCGTAGATGGCTGCGGTGCTCAGGCCGACGATCCCGAAGGTGAGGAACTGCTCCATCAGATCACGTCACTTCACGTCGCTCATGCTCTTGCCGACGTCGGCAAGGGTGAGCGGCTTCCCGTAGTTCCCCTTGAACTTGTAGGCGGGCGCATCGCAGCGGTAGGCGCCCTGGTTCGGCGCGAAGTCGGCCGGTTCCCAGCCCTTGGACGTGACCTTCTCGATGTTGAAGCAGCTCGGCGGGGCGTCCGTCTTGGTGAGGTCGACCGGGGCCAGCAGGCCGCCGCCCGTCCACGCGCTCTCCTTGCGGGCGGCCTCGTAGACGCAGGTGCGGGTGAGGTCGTCGCCACAGCTCGCCGCCGACTTGGCGAACAGCAGCCAGGCCGCGAAGCCGCGCACCGCGGGCAAGGTGACCTGCGCCTTCGGGGCGTACTTCTTGAAGAGGTCGACGAGTTGCTGGGTCGCGGGGTTGTCGGCGGCCTTCTCCAGCGGGTACACCCCGCCGAGGTCGGCCAGGTTGTTCTGGAAGTCGAGGGACTTGCCCGCGAGCTGGATGAAGGCGGGGCCGTAGGCGTTGCTGTTGGCGTCGATCCAGTCGAGCTTGTAGCCGATGTCGGTCAGGACCTGCTCGAGCTTGGACAGGCTGACGTAGTCCCCGTTGAAGATGAGGCCCTTGACGCCCTTGCTCTTGATGGACTGGGCGTACGGCGTCCAGTCGGAGACGCCCTGCGCCGGGTAGAGGTCCTTGTAGATGATCTTCGCGCCGGCGGCCTGGAGGCCTTCCTGTGCCTGGGCGTTGATGACCTTGGTGACGGGGGCGTCGCCGCCGATGGTGCCGATGGCGCTCGCGGACTTCGGATAGGCCGTCTTCAGCAGCCAGTCGTAGTAGCCCGCGTACCCGTTGTAGGACGAGCCGCCCGTCGCCTCGACCTGGAGGTCGGAGCCGTTGTTCTGGATCTGGCTCACCTGGCCGGGGAAGTCCGGCAGCAGGCAGTCGAGCCGGTCCTTGACGCCGAGTGCGTCGAGCGCCGCGCCGCCGCCGACGAGCGCGAAGTCCTCCTTGCAGGCTTCGAGCATCCGCTGGCGCACTTCCATCAGCTTGGAGTCGCGGGTGGTGGCGGCGAGTTCGCGGCCGTTGATGCCGCCGGCCGCGTTGCACCAGGAGGTGAACACCTTTGCCGCGTCCACGAATTCGGACTTCTTGGTGAAGCCGACGTCGGAGAAGACCCCGAGCTCGATCGAGTCGGCGGTGACGCCCTGGGCGGACGCGGTCTTGGCGTCGCCGGGGCCGCACACCTTCTTCAGATCGCCGAAGTCGGCCGTGGCGGCCTGTTGTGCGGCCTTGGTGGGTGCCCCGTCGTCGCCGGACTCGCCGGCACTGTCGTGGCCGCCGCATCCGGCGACGGCGAGCAGTGCGGCCGCCAGCAGGGCGGCGGGGATTGCCTTGACTCTCACGGGGGTGCCTCCTCGGTGCTGTCCCCTGACGGCCGCGCGGATGCCCGTCACTTCTCCGCCACGCCGAAGGTCTTGAGCTCGAGGAACTCCTCCAGCCCTGCCACGCCCATCTCCCGGCCGATGCCGGACTGCTTGAAGCCGCCGAACGGCGCGTCGGGGCCGAAGAACATGCCCCCGTTGATGCTGAAGGTGCCGCTGCGGATCCGCCGGGCCACCGCGATCGCCCGCTCGTCGTCGGCGCCGAGCACCGCGCCGGACAGGCCGTAGACCGAGTCGTTGGCGATGCGTACGGCGTCGTCCTCGTCGTCGTACGGGATGACGGCCAGGACCGGTCCGAAGACCTCTTCCTGGGCGATCTCGGAGCCCGGGTCGACATCGCACAGCAGGGTCGGTTCGTAGAAGAAGCCCTCGCGGTCGGCGGGGCGGCCGCCGGTCACCAGCCGGGCGCCTGCGGCGACGGCCCGTTCGACCAGGCCGTGCACCTTGGCGCGCTGGCGTTCGCTGATGAGGGGGCCCATGTGGGTGGCCGGGTCGGCGGGATCGCCGTAGGAGACCCGGCCGAGCATGGCGGTGACGAGGCCGACGATCTCGTCGTGCCGCTCGCGCGGGACCAGGAGCCGTGAGGTGATCCCGCAGCCCTGCCCGGCGTGGGTGCAGACGGTGAAGGCGGCGAACATCGCGGCCTGGGCGAGGTCGGCGTCGTCCAGCACGACCATCGCGGACTTGCCGCCGAGCTCCAGGAACACCCGCTTCAGCGTGCCGGAGGCGGCGGCCATGATCGCCCTGCCGACCGGGGTCGAGCCGGTGAAAGTCACCATGTCGACGTCGGGGTGGGTGGTGAGCAGTTGGCCGGTCTCCGGGCCCGACGAGGTGAGCACGCCCACGACACCCGCGGGGATGTCGGTGTGCTCGGCGATGATCCGGCCGAGGGCGAGCGTCGTCCACGGGGTGTCGGCGGCTCCCTTGAGGACCACCGTGCAGCCGGCGGCCAGTGAGGGGGCGAGCTTGGCGAGGGCCAGCTGGTTGGGGAAGTTGTACGGCAGGATCGCGGCGACGACGCCGGCCGCCTCCTTCTCCACCCAGCGCCGGTGCCGTCGGCCCCGGCTCTCCAGGACGGGGAGCTCCTCGCGGAACTCGTAGCGCTCCAGCAGGTCGGCGTACCACTTGACCAGTTCGATCGGCTCGTCGAGCTGAGAGCCGTGGGTCAGCGAGCGGGGCGCGCCGACCTCGGCGATAGTGAGCTCCCGCAGCTCCTCGCGGTGCTCCAGCAGCGCGTCGTACAACTGGCGCAGGCAGCGCAGCCGCAGGTCGCGGTCGCGCATCCAGTCCGTCGCGTCGAAGGCCCGGCGGGCGGCGGCGACGGCGGCCTCGACATGCTCGGCCTGCGCGTCGGACGCCGTGCCCAGCACCTTCCCGGTGGACGGATCGAGGGTCTCGAAGCTGCGCCCGGCGGGCACGAGTTCTCCGTCGATCAACAGCCGGTCCTCATGGAAAAGACTCACGGCTCCCCATCTCTTGTGGGTTCACAGGGTCCTGCTTGCCACGGTCCTGCCTGCGGTGGAAAGTAGCTTCTCGTGAAATGAGAAGCAACCTGTCGTGCAGGAGAATTAGGCATTCACACAACAGTGGGAGGAATCATGCCCGGTCAACGCAGGGGTACCGCGATCGCCATGTCCGAGGAGGAGCGGGACACCTTCCTTCGCACCCAGCCGGTCTGCCGGGTCGCCACCGTCGGCCGCGGCGGCCATCCGCACAACGGCGCGCTCTGGTTCGTCTGGGACGGGACCGCGCTGTGGCTCAACTCGCTGACGCGCAGCCAGCGCTGGACCGACGTCACACGTGACCCACGGGTCAGCGTGCTCGTCGACGACGGCGGTCTCGACTTCCTGCGGCTGCGGGGCGTGGAGCTGCTGGGAAGCGCCCAAGTGGTGGGCGAGGTGCCCCGCAAGGGCGAGTCGGTCGACGAACTCGCCCCACCCGAGCGCCTCTTCGCGGAGAAGTACGGCGCCTTCCGCTACGACGGCCGGCACGCATGGCTCCGTCTCCGGCCGGAGAAGATCGTGAGCTGGGACTTCAGCAAGCTGCGTACCTGATGGTTGACGCCCGCGACACGCACATGGAAACCTTCAGCTCGGATGCAGAGAATGGCATTCTCGTCATCTCGTCTTCTCGCCTTCGCCGCAAGGGAGTCCCACATGCCCCCGCGCCTGTCTCCGCTGCCGGACGACCAATGGGACGAGCGGACCCGCGAGGCACTGTCCTCCCTGCTCCCCCGCAGGCTGCGCAACGAGCGCGGCGCCGGCCCCGCGATGGCCACGCTCGCCCGTCACCCCGAACTCGCCGAGATCTTCCTCCCCTTCAGCACATACGTGCTGTTCCACTCGACCCTCCCACCCCGGCTGCGCGAACTGGCGACGCTGCGGGTGGCCCGTCGCCGGGACTGCGCGTACGAGTGGACCAGCCACCTGGTGCTCGCACGACAAGCCGGTCTGACGGAGGCCGAGATCGAGGCGGCGGGCCGGGGCAAGGCGGCCGACCCGCTGGACAGCCTCGTCCTCGCCGCGGTCGACGAGCTGGAGGACGACTCCACCGTGTCGGACCGCACCTGGGACGCGCTCGGCGAGCACCTCGACGAACGGCAGCGGATGGACCTGGTGTTCACGGTCGGGACGTACGCCCTGCTGGCGATGGCCTTCAACACGTTCGGCGTGCTGCCCGACCAGGAAGAGGAACGGTCATGACCACGGACGACCTCGTGGAGATCCAGCAACTCCTCGCGCGTTACGCGGTGACCATCACCCGGGGCGACATCGACGGCCTGCTCGCGGTCTTCACCCCCGACGGCACCTACAGCGCATTCGGCGACACCTATCCCCTCGCGGAGTTCCCCGCACTGGTCGCAGCCGCTCCCAAGGGGCTGTTCCTGACCGGAACACCGGTCGTCGAGCCCTCCGACGAGAACTCCGCCACCGGCACCCAGCCCCTGTGCTTCGTCGACCACGCCACGCACGACCTGCGGATCGGCTACTATAACGACACCTATGTGCGCACGGCGGACGGCTGGCGACTACGGACCCGGGCCATGACGTTCATCCGCCGCAGCGGGACGCACGACTCGGGACGCCCGCACGCGTTCGACCGCCCCACGGTATGAACGCCTTCACGACCGTCGCGGAGTTCCGCTCCGCGCTCCGGACCTGGCTCGACGATCACGACCTCTCCCCCGGCCCCGACCACTCGCTCGACGCCCAGGTCGCACAACTCGGGCGGGTGCGCCGGGAGCTCTACGACGCCGGGTGGATGCGCTACGGCTGGCCCGCCGAGGTGGGGGGACTCGCCGGGCCGGCCGTGTTCCGGGCGGTGCTCGGCGAGGAGGTCGCCACGCGGGGCCTCGCCGAGCCCGGCATCTACTCGATGGTCGAGGTCCTCACCCCGACGATGATCTCGTACGCCCGTCCCGAACTGGCCGCCGAAATGGTCCCGTTGCTGCTCGGCGGCCGGGAGCAGTGGTGCCAGGGCTTCTCCGAACCCGGTTCCGGCAGCGACCTCGCGTCCCTCACCACCCGGGCGGTCCCGCACGGCGACACCTGGGAGATCAGCGGCCAGAAGGTCTGGACGAGCCTCGCCCAGTACGCGACACGCTGCGTCCTGCTCACCCGTACCGCGCCCGGCCATGACGGGATCACCGCGTTCTTCGTCGACATGGACACCCCGGGGATCACCGTCCGGCCGCTGCGCACGATGCACGGCGTCGACGAGTTCGCCGAGGTCTTCTTCGACGACGTCGTCGTCCCCGCCGACCGGATGCTGGGCCGCCCCGGGGACGGCTGGCGCCTGGCGATGGACCTGCTCCCGCACGAGCGCTCCACCTGCTTCTGGCACCGGATCGCCCACCTCTACACGCGGCTCGACCGGCTCCTCGACGAGACGGACGAGAGGAACGAGACGGACGACGCGGCCCTCGGCGCCGCCTACCTCGCCCTGCACACCGTCCGCTGCCGCTCCCACGCGACCCAGCGGCGGCTGGCGGAAGGGGCCCGGCTCGGCCCGGAGACCTCGGTGGACAAGGTGCTCCTGGCCACCGCCGAACAGCAACTCTTCGACACCGTACGGGACTTGCTGCCCGGGGTGCTGGAGCTGACCGACACCCCGTGGCGGTCGGAGTACCTGTACGCGAAGGCGGCCACCATCTACGGCGGCACCGCCGAGATCCAGCGCAACATCATCGCGCGCCGGCTGCTCGACCTGGGGAGGGAGTGAGCGTGGACCCGGCCGAGGTGGAGCTGCTCGCCGAGACGCTCCGCAAGACGATGACGGCGGCCTCGGGCCCGGCGCTGGACGCGGCGCTGGCCGAGCTGGGCTGGCCGGAGCTGTTGGCCGAGTATCCCGAGGTGGCGATCCCGACCGTGTTCCGGCTGCTGGGGGAGACCGGGGCCCACGCCCCGCTGCTCAACGACGTGGTGCTGCACGCGGCCGGGCGGCCCCAAGGCGGGGCGCCGGAGTTGCCGTATGCGGGCGGCAGGTGGGTCGTGTGGGAACGCGGCGCCGACGGTGGTCCGGGCGGGGTGCTGGACGACGAGCTGCCCCTGCGGACCGTCCCGACCGGGAACCCTGTGCCGCTCGCTGCCGGTCGCCGCGCGCTCGGCTGGTGGCTGGCCGGGACCGGGCGGGCCATGCTGTCGCTGGCCCGGACGCATGTCCTGGACCGGGTCCAGTTCGGGCGTCCGCTCGCCTCCTTCCAGGCGGTGCGGCACCGGCTGGCCGAGACCCTGGTGGCCCTCGATGGGGCCGAGGCCGCTCTCGTGGCCGCCGACGATCCCTTCGGCTCGCTGCTGGCCAAGGCGGCGGCCGGGCAGGCGGCCCTGACGGCGGCCCGGCACTGCCAGCAGGTGCTCGGCGGGGTCGGGTTCACCGCCGAGCATTCGCTGAACCGGCATGTCCGGCGGGCCCTGGTTCTGGATGGACTGCTGGGCAGTTCAAGGGAGTTGACGCGCGAGGCCGGGGCGCGGCTGCGGGCGGAGGGTTCCGCGCCCCGGCTCGTGCAGCTCTGACCTCACCGAGGACCTCACCAGGGCAGCGGCCCCTCTGCGTCGAAGTAGCCGCCGGTCGGCCCGTCGGCGCCCACCTGCGCCATGCGCACGATGATCTCGACGCCCTCCTCGACGGTCTGCGTGCCCGTGCGCCCGTTCAGGTCGGTCGCGGTGAAGCCGGGCTCGACGGCGTTGATCCGCATGTCCGGGAACGCTTTCGCGTACTGCACGGTGATCGCGTTGACCGCGGTCTTCGACGCCGGGTAGGCGACGCCCGGGTAGAAGTGCCCGGGATGGTCCGGGTCGGAGAGATGGGTCAGCGAGCCCAGGCCGCTGCTGACGTTGACCACGACCGGCGCGGCCGAGCGCCGCAGCAGCGGCAGGAAGGCGTGGGTCACACGGACCACGCCGAAGACGTTCGTGTCGAACACCGTCCGGATCTGGTCGGCGGTGAGGTCCGCGGCGCCGGGCACGCTGTTGCCCTCGCCCCTTGTCTCGATTCCGGCGTTGTTGACCAGGACGTCCAGACCGCCGTCGGCCTCGACGGTCTTCGCCGCGGCCTCGACGGAGGTGTCGTCGGTGACGTCGAGCTGGACGAACCGTGCGCCGACCTGCTCGGCGGCGCGTCGGCCGCGCTCGGCGTCCCGGGCGCCGACGTAAACGGTGTGACCTGCTGCGACGAGCCGACGGGCGGTCTCGAAACCGAGACCCTTGTTCGCTCCGGTGATCAGTGTCGTTGTCATGCCTCCACGCTCCTGCGCGGCCGGTCGGACAGCCAGGAGACCCTTCTTCCTGGGACTCCCAGTACCAGGCACATCTCCGGCCGACGGGGTTCACTGGGGGCATGACGGCGACAGAACTCGGGCAGGCGCTGCGGCGCTGGCGCGACCGGGTGCCCCCGCAGACGGCAGGACTGCCTGCCGGCGGGCACCGGCGCGCGGCCGGTCTGCGCCGCGAGGAGCTGGCCCTGCTGGCCGGGATCTCCGTCGACTACGTCACCCGCCTCGAACAGGGCCGGGCGGCCAACCCGTCCGGGCAGGTCGTCGAGGCGCTGGCCCGGGCACTGCGGCTGTCGGGGGACGAGCGGGCGCACCTGTTCCGCCTAGCGGGGCTGGCGCCGCCCGGTCCCGAGACCGTGCCCGGCTACCTCACACCCAGTGTCCAGCGCATGCTCGACCGGTTGGTGGACACTCCCGTCGGGGTCACCGACGCGGCCATGACGCTGCTCGTGGCCAACCCGATGTACGCGGCGCTGATGGGCGACCCGTCCGGCCGGCGCGGCTTCGAACGCAACGGCGTGTGGCGCAATTTCATGGGCGCACCCACCCGGGTCCGGCACACACCGCAGGAGACGCGCGCCTTCGAGGCCGGCATGGTCTCCGAACTGCGCACGACCGCCGCCCGGTACCCCGCCGACCGGCAACTGCGGCGCCTGATCGCGGAGTTGCGGGCGGGCAGCGCGCGGTTCGCCGAGCTGTGGGATGCGGGCGTCGTCGGCCGCCTGGAGGCCTCGCGCAAGACGATCGAGCATCCGCAGGTGGGCCTGCTGACCCTGGACTGCGACCTGCTCCGGGTGGAGGGCAACGACCTGCACATCCTGGTCTACTCGGTCGAGCCGGGCACCGAGGCGGCCGAGAAGCTGGAGCTGATCTCCGTGCTCGGCACCCAGGCCCTGGTGGAGTAGCGGCTAGCGGAGCTTCTCCTTCATCTCGTCGAGCTTGGCCAGGATCGGGTAGCCGCTGACGCTCAGCGCGTTGCCGTGCCCGGTCTGGTGGATGTCGAACACCGACTGGATCGCGGCGTAGAAGCCCTGCACGTCCCGGGTCTGGTTGACGGCCCGTTTGGCCTGGCGGAGCCCGAACCCCGGCATCTTCGCGATCTGTTCGGCGAGTTCGCGCGTCTCGGCGTCCAACTGGTCACGGGACACGACCCGGTTGACCATCCCGACCCGCTCGGCCTCCTCCGCGGTGAGCGGACGGCCGGTGAACAGGATCTCCTTGGCCTTGCGCGGGCCCAACTCCCAGGTGTGGCCGTGGTATTCGACACCGCCGATACCCATCTGGACAACCGGGTCGGAGAACAGCGCGTCCTCGGCGGCCACGATCAGGTCGCACGGCCAGCACAGCATCAACCCGCCCGCGATACAGCGCCCTTGGACGGCGGCGATCGACGGCTTCGGTACGTTGCGCCAGCGCAGGGTGTACTCCAGATAGCGTCGGCTCTCGGCGCTGTAGATCCACTCCAGGGTGATCTCGTTCGGCGCCGGCCAGCGGTCCTTGAGATCGTGCCCGGCGGAGAAGTGCTTCCCTTCGGCCCGCAGCACGATCACCTTCACCTCCTCGTCCTCGGCGGCCCGTGTCCAGGCGGCGTCGAGTTCGTCGAGAAGGGCCATGTTCTGGGCGTTGGCGACCTCGGGGCGGTTCAGGGTGAGCGTGGCGATGCGGTCCTTCACCTCGTACAGGATGTGCACGAACGTCTCCTCAGCGTCGGGGCAGACCGAGCACGCGCTCGGCGATGATCGTGCGCTGGATCTCGGACGTACCGCCGGCGATGGTGCCGCCGAAACTGCGCGCGAAGCGGTTGAACCAGCTGGCGGAGTCGTCGTCGAAACTCATGTGGTGGTACGGCGCCGTCGCCGCCGGATGGACGAGGCCGTCCGGCCCGGACGCCTCCAGAGCCCGCTCCAGCGCACGTTGCGCGGCCTCCGAACCGAACACCTTCAGCACGGACAGTGCGGGTACGTCCTGCTCGCCCCGGGCGGCGCGGGCCAGCGCGGCCGAGCCGAGCAGCCGTAGCGCCTGCAGGTCCATGACGAGGGTGGCGTACCAGTCCTTGTCGAGGGCGGTGGCAGGCGTGAAGTCCCGCATCACGGCGTCCAGCCGCTCGGCCTCGCCCAGCCACATCAGGGTGCGCTCGTGCCCGAGCGAGCCGTTCGCCACCCGCCAGCCCTCGTTGAGCGGGCCGACGAGGTTCCCGGCGGGGACACGGACGTTCTCGAAGAAGACCTCGTTGAAGTCCTTGTCCTCGGGGCCGGTGTACGACGCGAAGGGGCGCCGGGTCACCCCGGGGCCGTCGGTGGGGATCAACAGCACACTGATCCCCCGGTGTTTGGGGGCGTCGGGGTCGGTGCGGACGAAGGTGAGCAGGACATCGGCGTCGTGGGCACCGGAGGTCCACACCTTCTGGCCGTTGACGAGGAAGTGATCGCCCTTGGGTTCGGCGCGGGTGCGCAGGGAGGCGAGGTCGGACCCGGCGCCGGGTTCGCTCATGCCGAGAGCCGCGGTGATCTCGGCGCGCAGGATCGGCACGGCCCAGCGGAGCTTCTGCTCCTCGGTGCCGAAGGAGAGGAGGGAGGCGGCGATGATGCCGACGCCCTGCGGGTTGTAACTGCGGCAGATGCGGCGCCGGGACAGTTCCTCCACGTGGACGTACTGCTGGAGGACGGTGGCGTTCCGGCCGCCGTACTCGGGCGGGTTGCCCGGCAGCAGCCAGCCCGCGTCGAACTGGCTGCGCTGCCAGCGCCTGGCCCACCCGGGAACGTGTCCGGTCGAGCGGGAGCGCTCGGCGGCTTCCGCCTCCTCGGGGAGATTGGCCTCCAGGAACGCCGCGAACTCGGCGCGGAAGGCCTCGACGTCGGCGTCAAACGTGAGTCGCACGGCTCTCCTCGGCTGTCAGATCCGCTATCAGCGCACGGTGCTCGGCGGCGCCCCCCAGCATCAGCTCGCCCGCCTTGGCCCGCTTGATCGCGAACTGCAGGTCGTTCTCCCAGGTGTGGCCCATCGCCCCGAACAGCTGCACGGCGTTGCGGAACACCAGGGCCTGGCACTCACCCGCCGCAGCCTTGGCCATGGCGGCGGCCAGTCGGCGCCGCGGGTCGTCGGCGGCGATGGTGAGCGCCGCGTAGTAGGCGAGGGCGCGTGCGCGTTCCACCGCCACGTGCATGTCGGCCGCCTTGTGCTGCACGGCCTGGAACGAGCCGATGGGGGCGCCGAACTGATGCCGCGTCCGGACGTGGTCGAGGACCAGGTCGAGCGCGCGGCGACAGGCGCCGACCATCGTCAGGGCGAGGCCCATGAGGGCGATGTCGCGGGCGCGTTCCGGGTCGGCGGCGCTGCGGTCCCGGTCGGTGACCCGTACCTGGTCGAAGCTCACCTCCGCGACATGCAGGACGGGGTCGAAGACAGGGGTGCGTACGACGGTCACGTCGGCGGCGGACACGACGAACACGCCCTCCTCCGTCACGACGGCCAGCCGGTCGGCCCGGTCGCCGTCCAGGACGTGGGGGGCGGTGCCCTCCAACACCCAGCCGCCGTCGGCCTGTTGGGCGGTTATGCCGGAGAAGACGGCCGTACCGGACCCTCCGGGTTCGCCGAGCCCCTCCGCGAGGGGAGCGAACTGGGTCAGCGTCGCCAGATAGGGCGTCGGATCGGTGGCCCGGCCCAGCTCCTCCAGCACGATCGACAGCTCGACAGCGTCCGCGGGGTCGGTCAGCTCGGTCCAGCCCAGGTCGCCGTAGACCCGCCACAGCGGAGCCGGGTCGGTGCCGGCGTCGACGACGGCCCGCACCAGAGTCGGCGGGCACTCCTTGGCCACGGCCTTCTGCACGGTGTCCTGCCACAGGCGCTGCTCCGCGTCGAACTCAAACAGCATCGCGGCTCCTCAGGTCCCACTGAGAATATGATTCTCTCTATTGGAAATCATCAGTCTCCTCCATGTCCTCCGAGGTGTCCAGGCTGGTGGCGTGAGCTTGCCGCTAGACTGCAGTAATGTTCTCCCCATGGCACAGAAGGCGGACCAGCCCGTGAGCGCCCCGAGCGAGGAACCGGCCTGGAAGCAGCGCGCGGTGGAGCGTTCGACCCAGGCGGCGAAACGTCGGGCCGAGCAACGGGTCGAGCGGTTCCTCGACGCGGCGCAGACGATCATGGCGGAGAAGGGCACCACGGATTTCACCGTCCAGGAGGTCGTCGACCGCTCCCGCCAGTCGCTGCGCAGCTTCTACCAGCACTTCGACGGCAAGCACGAGCTGCTGTTGGCGCTGTTCGAGGACGCCATGAGCAAGTCCGCCGACGAGTTGCGCGCCGCCGCGGCCGAGAAGTCCAACCCGCTGGACCGGCTCCGGGTCGTCGTCGAGGAGCTGTTCGAGAGCTCGCGGCCCGACCTGACGGGCAGTCAGCGCCCGCTCTTCACGGACTTCGCCCTGCGCCTGCTGGTCTCGCACCCGGCCGAGATGAGGGTGGCGAACGCACCGCTCCTCGCCCTGTTCACGGACCTGATGCAGGAGCTCGAGGACGCCAATCTGCTGCGCTCGGGCTTCAAGGCGCGGCGCGCGGCCGCGCTGACCATGCAGACCGTCATGTTCAACGCGCAGTCCAGCGGCCAGGAGGGCGCGCACCCGCTCACCGCGGACGAGATCTGGGACTTCTGCGCGAACGGGTTCACGCTGAGTTAGCCCCGGCGGGCTTCACGAGAAGCTGAGAACTCCATTCTCACTGGCGGCGAATTCCCTTACGCTCATGGGCATGCCGCTTGCCTCAAGTGACCTCTGGGACGATCTGCTCGCCTGCCTCGACCTGCGCACGCACCCTTCGGGAGCGCCCTTCGTCTACGAAGGGCGCAACCAACGACTGGGCTATCACCGGCTGTTCGGTGGGCAGCTGCTCGCCCAGTTCGCCACCGCGGCGCACCTCTCCTGCCCGGACAAGACCGTGAAGTCCCTGCACACAGTCTTCGCGCGTGCGGGCCGGACCGAGGAACCCGTCCGCTACGAGGTGGAGCGCCACCACGACGGGGGCTCGTTCGCCGCGCTGACGATCGTGGCCCGGCAGGCCAAGGGTGTGGTCGCCACCGCCTCGGTCTCGTTGCACGCCCCGGAGGACGGCCCGGCGCACCAGGCGGTCACCTCCGTCCCCGCGCTGCCGGGCCCCGAGCACCGCACGGACCTGCATCCGCTCCCCTGGGAGACCCGGACCGTCACCGACCTGGACTCCCCCGGTTCCGAGCCCCCCGAGTTCGATCTGTGGATGCGCACCCCGACGTCCACGGCAGAGCTCGCCCCGGCTCTCACGGCGTACGCCACCGACCTCACCCTCATCGGCACCGCCCTGCGCCCGCTCACCGGTCTCACCCAGCACGACTCCGGGAAGGCGTTCACGTCCGCCGTCACCACCCACACGGTGTGGTTCCACCGGCCGTTCGACGCCGGCGGCTGGCTGCTGCTGCGCCAGCACAGCCCGATCCTCGCCCACGGCCGTTGCTTCGGCCGGGGAGACGTGTTCACCGAAGACGGCTCACTGGTCGCGTCCTACGGCCAGGAGGCGCTGCTGCGCTTCACGCAGGAGACGGCATGACGGCGTACCGGGTCGTCCAGTGGGCCACCGGCACCATCGGCGTCCGCTCGCTGCGCGCCGTCGTCGAACACCCCGGGCTGACCCTGGCCGGCGTGTACGTCCACACGCCGGGCAAGGCCGGACGGGACGCGGGGGAGCTGTGCGGGCTCGGCCCGACCGGGGTGACGGCCACTCAGGACATCGAGGAGATCGTCGGGTCGGGCGCGGACTGCGTGCTGTACATGCCCCTGGTGTGCGATCTGGACGAGGTGTGCCGGCTGCTGGAGTCGGGCGCGAACATCGTGACCACGCGGGGTGAGTTCCATCATCCGCCGAGCATGGATCCCGACGTGCGGAAGCGGGTCGAGGCCGCGTGCGAGCGCGGCTGCACGTCGATCCACAGCACCGGCAGCAGCCCCGGCTTCATCACGGAGGCGGTGCCCCTCGTCCTGACGTCGATCGCACGGCGGCTGGATTCGCTGACCATCGACGAGTTCGCCAACCTCTCCAGGCGCCCTTCGCCGGAGCTGCTGTTCGACGTGATGGGCTTCGGTGCGGCGCCCGCCGAGTTCGGCGAGGAGCGGCTCACGCATGCGCGGACCAGCTTCGGTCCGTCGCTGCGGCTGGTCGCCGACGCCCTGTCACTGCCGCTCGACTCCCTGGAGGCGGACGGTGAGGTGGCGACCGCCCGGCACCGGATCCGTATCGCCGCGGGCGAGTTGGCACCGGGGACGGTCGCGGCGCAGCGCCTCACGGTCACCGGAAGGCACGCGGGCCGTCCCCTGCTCCGCTTCCGCGCCACCTGGTACTGCACCACCGACCTCGACCCGGCCTGGGATCTGCACGACACCGGCTGGCACATCTCGGTCGAGAGCGATGCCCCGCTCGAGGTCGGCATCCGGTTCCCGGTGCCGCTGGACCGGATGGCGGCGGTGTCGCCGTCGTACACGGCGAACCGTGCCGTCAACGCGGTGCCGTTCGTGTGTGCTGCGGCGCCCGGGATCCGTACGACCCCGGACCTGCCGCAGATCACGGCGACGCTCAGCTGAGGGGCGCGGGCACCTCGACCACCATCGCCGACCCCATCCCGCCGCCCGCGCACATCGAGGCGACGCCGATGCCGCCACCACGCCGGCGCAGTTCGTGAACCAGGGTGACCAGCATGCGGGCGCCGGTGGCGGCGACGGGGTGGCCGAGGGAGCAGCCGCTGCCGTTGACGTTGACCCCGTCCGGGTCGAGGCCGAGGAGGCGTACCGCTGCGACGGCCACGGAGGCGAACGCCTCGTTGATCTCGAACAGGTCGACGTCTGCGGTGCCGAGACCGGCGCGGGCGAGGGCCTTGGGAACCGCCTTCACCGGGGACAGACCGGTCTCGGCGGGGTCGACGCCGACGTTCGCCCAGGACCGCACGACGGCCAGGACGGGCAGGCCCTCGGCGGCGGCCGTGCTCTCGCTCGCCACCACCAGGGCGGCCGCTCCGTCGTTGCCGCCACAGGCGTTGCCCGCGGTGATGGTGAACCCCTCGATCTCCGGGTGCAGCGGTTTGAGCGCGGCCAGCTTCTCCAACGACGTGTCCCGGCGCGGGTGTTCGTCGACGGAGAACAGCCCGTGAGGGGTCTCGACCGGGACGACCTCGGCATCGAAGCGGCCCTCGTCGATGGCGCGGACGGCGTTGCGGTGCGAGCGCAGCGCCCAGGCGTCCATCTCCTCCCGGCTGACGCCCGCCCGCTGGGCGACGTTCCAGCCAATGGTGATCGACATGTCCGTGTTGGGGGCGTCCGGGCGGTCGGGGTGGGTGGGCGGCATCCAGGGCTCGACCCACTCTCCGTCGATGCGGAAGCGCGATTTCGGTGCCGTGGAGGCCGAGTTGACGCCCCCGGCGATGACGAGGTCGTCCATCCCGGCCCGGATCGTCGCGGCCGCGCCCGCGACGGCGGTCAGTCCGGCGGCGCAGTGCCGGTTGACGGCCTGTCCGGGGATCGAGGTGAGCCCGGCGGTCAGCGCCGCGTGCCGGGCCAGGACACCGCCGCCGTAGAGGCCCTCGCCGAGGATCACGTCGTCGATCCTCTCCGGGTCGAGGCCCCGGGCCACGGCGCCGACGACGTGTTCGGCCAGATCGAAGGCCGTGGTGTCACGCAAGGTCCCCTTGCCGGCGGTGCCGACGGGGGTGCGCAGGGCGGACACGATGACTGCCTCGGGCATGGATGTCTCCAACCAACTCGGCGGGCCGGACGGGCTCACAGCACCTTGCGAGAATGCTACTCTCGCAAAATAAGAACATGACTCGCAAGGGGGCTGTCATGCAGATAGCGGGGTCGTCCGCGATCGTGGTCGGTGGGGCCGGAGGCCTGGGTGAGGCGACGGTTCGCCGACTCCACGCGGCGGGTGCGGCCGTGGTCGTCGCCGACCTCGCCGACGACAAGGGAAAGGCCCTGGAGGAGGAGCTGGGCGTCCGGTACGTAAGGACGGACGCCACCGACGAGGACGAGGTGCGCGCGGCCGTCGCCGCCGCCGAGACCCTCGGTCCGCTGCGGATCTCGGTGGACGCGCACGGCGGTCCGGCGAGCGGGGGGCGGCTGATCGGCCGGGACGGTGAGCCGCTGGACCTCGCCGGGTTCCGGCAGACGATCGACATCTATCTGACCGGCGTCTTCAACGTGATGCGCCTGGCCGCGGCCGCGATGGCCCGCCAGGAGCCGTTGGACGACGACCAGGGGCGGGGCGTCGTCGTCAACACCGCGTCCATCGCGGCGTACGAGGGCCAGATCGGCCAGCTGCCCTACGCCGCGGCCAAGGGCGGAGTCGTCGGCATGACCCTCGTCGCCGCCCGCGACCTGTCCCCCCTCGGCATCCGCGTCGTCACCATCGCGCCCGGCACGTTCCTGACACCCGCGTACGGCAAGGCCGGCGACCAGCTGGAGGCGTACTGGGGGCCGCAGGTCCCGCACCCCCGGCGCATGGGCCGCTCCCCCGAGTACGCCGCGCTCGTCCAGCACATCTGCGAGAACGACTACCTCAACGGCGAGGTGATCCGGCTGGACGGAGCTTTGAGGTTCCCGCCGAAGTAACCGCAACCGGGGGGGGCGGAGAAGGAGTTGCGGGTCCGGCCCCCGACCCGGCGGTTCACGCAGGGCGGCAGGGGTCAGTGACCGCCGGTCAGCCGTGCGAGGGTGGTGCGGAAGTCGTCCGTCGTGAAGGACTGTTCCTCGGCGGTCGTGGCGAAGTCGAGGGTGGCCAGGACCGCCCGTTCCAGGTGCATGTTCAGGAGCCGTTTGGTGCTCTCCACCGCCTGCCTGGGCAGGCCGGCGATCCGTTTCGCACAGGCCGTCGCCTCGGCCAGCGGGTCGGCCGCCACGTGGTTGGCCAGGCCCATGGCCACGGCCTTCTCGGCCGGGATGCGGGCGCCGGTCAGGGCGTATTCCTTGGCCAGCAGCAGGCTGGTGTGCAGGGGCCAGGTCAGCGGGCCGCCGTCGGCGGCGACGAGGCCGACCTGGACGTGCGGGTCGGCCAGGTACGCGGACTCGGCGATGTAGACCGTGTCGCTGAGGGCGACGAGGCTGCACCCCAGGCCCACGGCCGGGCCGTTGACAGCCGCGACGACGGGGACGCGGCAGCGCACCATGCCGAGGACGATGTCCCGGCCGTGGGCGATGGTCCGGGCCCGCAGATCGGCATCACGCCGGAGTTCGTCGAGGTAGGCGAAGTCACCGCCCGCCGAGAACGCCTTTCCCGCACCGGTCAGCACGGCCGCGCGGGCATCCCGGTCCTCGGCGAGCCGGGGCCACAGCCGGGCGAGACCGGTGTGGAGGGGATCGTTGACGGCGTTGAGCGCGTCGGGCCGGTTGAGGGTGATGATCCTGAGGTGACCGTCGGCCTCGACCCGGATCTCCTCCGGCATGCCGTACAGGTTCTCCGTCACGTCAGTCTCCCAGTCCGAGGATGCGCGAGGCGATGATGTTCTTCTGGATCTGCGAGGTGCCGCCCATGACGCTCTGCGCGCGGCTGTAGAGGTAGGCGTTCAGCAGCTCGGGGTCCTCCGTGCCACCGACGGCGAGGGCCGCGTGCCCGACCGCCTGTTCCGCCCAGGTCATGAGCAGCTTGTCCAGGGAGCCCTCGGGGCCGTGCGAGACACCGTCGAGCTGCTCGGACAGCCGACGCCGTACGTGCAGCCGCAGCATCTCGGCTTCCACGGCGGCCCAGGCGAGTTCCGGCGGTGGTGCGGATCCCTTTGTACGGGCGGCCAGTTGGCGGACGAGTTTGCCGTACCGGGCCGAGAAGCCCAGTGTCGCCGGCTCACGTTCGTGTCCGACGACCGTCATCGCGAGCGCCCAGCCCTCCCCCGGCGCCCCCACCATCTGGTCGGCGGGGACCCGGGCGCCATCGAAGAGGACCTGACCGAACTCCTTGGTCACCCCGCTCATCATCTTCAACGGGCGCTGTTCTATGCCGGGTTGGTGCATGGAGACCACGAACGCCGAGATCCCCTTGTGGCGGGGTACGTCCGGGTCCGTGCGCGCGAGGAGCAGGCACCAGTCGGCCACGTCCGAGTAGCTGGTCCAGATCTTGTGGCCTTGTACGACGTACGCGTCCCCGTCACGCGTGGCCGTGGTGGTGAGCGACGCGAGGTCGGAGCCGGCTCCGGGTTCGCTGAAGCCCTGGCACCAGCGTTCGGTGCCGTCGATCATGCCGGGGAGGAAGCGGCGGCACAGTTCCTCGCCGCCGTGGCGGCCGAGGCCCTGGACCAGATAGCCGAGGCTGGGGCGGGGCGGGGTACCCGCTCGGGCCAGTTCCTCGTCGAGGATGACGTCGTAGACGGGCGGCAGTTCGTGCCCGCCGTACCGCTCGGGCCAGGACAGGCCGAAGAAGCCGGCCGCGTGCAGTGCCCGGTGCCATTCGCCCTGGCGGGCCCAGTACTCGTCGCCCGAGGTCGGGAACGTCCCCGCCCGCTCGGCCAGCCAGTCCCGCAACCGGTCCCGGAACGCGGCCTCTTCGGGCGAGTCACGAAAGTCCACAGTCGATCTCCTCCAGGCGCACGGGGAACAGTTCGGTGGACACCAGGGCCCGGCGCAGATGGACGTGGGCGAGGCACTCCCAGGTGTTGCCGATGCCGCCGTGCACTTGCACGGCCGTCTCGCAGACGGTGCGTGCGGCGCGGGCGCAGTAGAGCTTGGCGATGCGGGCGGCCCTGAGTGCTTCGGCGGGCGTGAGTTCGTCGACGGCCCAGGCGGCGTGCCGCAGGACGCTCACCGAGCCCTCGATCAGGGCCAGCCCTTCGGCCAGGAGGTGGGCCACGGCCTGGTAGGAGCCGATGGTCCTGCCGTACTGCTCGCGAATCTTGGCGTGGTCACGGGCGAGCGTGTGCGCGCCGCGGGCCGTTCCGACGAGGTCCGCGCAGGTGGCGACCAGGGCCAACACCCGCCAGCGTTCGGCGAGTTCGGGGGGCAGGGTACCGATTGGCTCGGACGCGTCGCGCAGTGCGGCGTTGTGCCGGGTCAGGTCGGCGCCGGGGGCGCGTGGGCCGACCTCGGTCGACAGGACACGGTCGCCGTCGAGGGTGAGGGCGTGGCGCATGCCGTGCGCGTCCCGCGCCGAGGAGCCGACCGCGATGGTCGCCGCGGGGACCGTGGAGCCCACCTGCCTTCGCAGGTCGTCGGCGAGTACGGGTCCGAGGAACGGGACGTCGACGAGCCCGCGTCCGAACTCCTCGACGACCAGGGCCACTTCGACCCCGGACGCCCCGTCCGAGCGCAGGTTCCGCCAGCCGGTCGCCTCGACCGCCTTCTCCAGCCGTGCGATCCGGTGCCGGTCGTCGAGGTCGAGGACCGATCCGGGGCCGAGGTCGCTGGCCAACCGGGCGGCCGCGTCCCGGAGTTGGCGCTGTTCAGCTGTCAGACGTACGTCCATCGCGCTCCTTGAGGAAACGGTCCTTGAGGACTCGCCGCAGCACCTTTCCCGACGGCAGGCGGGGGATGTCGGCCACGAACTCCACACGGCTCGGCCGTTTGTAGGAGGCCAGCGTGTCGCCGACCAGGGCGACGAGCTCGGCGGCCTGGACCGGGCGCGCGGCCCGGACGGCGGCGACGACCGCCTCCCCGTCGGCCGCGTCGGGGATGCCGAACACCGCACAGTCGGCGACCGCGGGATGGCCGTACAGCACGGCCTCGATCTCGGCGGGCGCGACCTGGAAGGCCCGCACCTTGATCATCTCCTTGGACCGGTCCGTGAGGTGCAGCCAGCCCTCCGCGTCGAGACTGCCGACGTCGCCGGTCCGGTACCAGCCGTCGTGGAACGCCTCCGCCGTCGCCTCGGCCGGCAGGTAGCCGGCCATGAGGGAGTCCGCTCGTACCTCGATCTCCCCGGTCTCGCCCGGCCCGACCGGCTTCCCGGTCTCCAGGGACACCACGCGCGCGCTCACCCCGGGCACGGGTCGCCCCGGGGTGTCCAGCCGGGCCCCGTCGAGCGGGTTGCAGGCGATGACCGGCAGTTCGCTCGCGCCGTAGGCGGGCACCCAGCCGACCCCCGTGCGCCGGGTCACGGTCTCGGCGACGCTCGGCGTCACCGGCGTGGCGCCCCACATGATGAAGCGCAGGGACGAGAGGTCGTACGACTCCAGCTTCGGGTGGGAGGCGAGGGCGAGGGCGATGGGTGCGACCGCCATCTCCACGGTGATGCGGTCGAGTTCGATGTGGTGCAGGAGCCGGTCGAGGTCGAAGCGGCGGTGCAGGCGCACTCGGGCGCCGACCTCCAGGGCCGTCACGATGTTCAGCAGGCCGAGGATGTGCGAGGGCGGGGTGGCGATCTGGATTCGGTCGTCCGAGGTGAGCCGGAGCGCCTCGCGCCAGTGGCCCACGGCGGCGGCGAGCGAGGCATAGGTGTGCCGGACGGCCTTGGGCAGGCCGGTCGTGCCCGAGCTGAACACCAGGACGGCATCGGATTCCGGATCGGGTGACGGGAAGAGCCCACTCCCCGGCTCGACCGGCTCGACCCGCTCGTCCAGGTGCAGCATCGACATCAGGTCGGCGAGCACGGGGTGGTCGCCGACGGCGTGGGTCGGCTTCGTGATCTCCAGGGCGTGCTCGACCTCGCCGCGTTTCCACGCGGGGCTGAGCAGGACGACCGCCGCACCGAGCCGCCACACGGCCTGTACGGCGATCACGAACTCCGGCCGGTTGGACGACATGAGGGCCACCCGTGTCCCCACCCCGACGCCCCGCCGGGCCAGCGTCCCGGCCAGCCCGTCGGCCAGGGCTGCCAACTCGCCCTGGCTGTACAGCCGGTCCTCGAAGACCAGCACGGCTTTCTCATCCCCACCCATGGAGAGGGTCCCATCTGCTTGGTGAGAATAGTATTCTCGCAGTGACAGAACCTTGATACCAGAGGTAGAGGAGGGCGTCCATGGCGATCCCCGCCCCGTTCCGGCGCGCGACCGTCGTCAAAATCGTCCAGGAGACCGAGGACGCCCGGACCTTCGTGCTCGAACCTCATGAGGGCCCGTTCTCCTATGAAGCGGGCCAGTTCTGCGTCTTCCGGGTCCGCGTGGACGACAAGGACCTGCTCCGGTCCTACTCGATGTCGAGCGCCCCGGAGACCGAAGCCGAGCTGATGACGACCGTCAAGCGCGTACCGGGCGGCAGGGTCTCCAACTGGCTGCACGACCATGTGGCCGAGGGCGACGAGCTCGAACTCACCCTGCCCAGGGGGCGCTTCTGCCTGCGCCCGGCCGGGGCCCCGCTGCTCGGCTTCAGCGGCGGCAGCGGGATCACCCCGATCCTCTCGCTGGCCAAGAGCGCCCTGGCGACGACCGACCGCCGCGTCCGGCTGCTGTGCGCCGACCGCGACCGGCCGTCAGCGATCTTCGAGTCGGCCCTCACCGAACTGTCCGAGCACTACCCCGGCCGCCTGTCGGTCGTACGGCACCTCGACGTCGAGCGGGGCTTCGTCGACGCGGCAGCCGTGCGGGAGTTCGTCGGGGCGGACGGTGACGCGGACGCGTATGTGTGCGGACCGGAGCCCTTCATGGAGCTCGTGGAGTCCGCGCTGCCGGGGCCAGGACGGGTGTTCAGCGAGCGGTTCGGCGGGACACCGGTCGACCCGGCGCCCGTCGCCGAGCAGGCCGACAAACCGACCGACAAGCGGACCGACGACAAACCTGCCGTCGAACCGCCCGAGGACAAGGGCACCGTCACCATCGTGCTCGGCAACCGCCGTGCCTCGGTACCCAAGCACCCGGGCGAGACCCTGCTGCAGAGTGCCCGACGAGCCGGTCTCAACCCGCCGTTCTCCTGCGAGGCCGGCAACTGCGCCACCTGCATGGCGAAGGTGACGGAGGGCAGCGCGACCATGCGTGAGAACGACGCTCTCACCGACGAGGAAGTGGCCGAGGGGTACGTCCTCACCTGCCAGGGTGTGCCGGACGACGGATCAGTGACCGTCCACTACGAGTGACCGTGCTCGCCGAGCCCGGGCGGGGGCCGATGCTCGGGCTCGTAGCCGGCGACCCGGACCGGGCTCCCGACCAGCCGGTAGTCACCGGCCCGCACGATCATCTCCGGGGCAGCGTCCAGCGCCTCCGGCAGCGTACGGACCGCCGCCGCCGGCACACCGAGCGGCCGCAGCCGCGCCTCCCAGCCCCGGGCCGTGTCGGCGGCCAGGGCACGCGTCACGACGGCGAGGACCTCCTCGCGGCGCGCCGCCCGCTCGGCCATCGTCGGGAAGCCGTCGATCCCTGCCTCCGTGGCGAAGGTCTTCCAGAAGCCGTCGTGCGTGACGAACAGCGCCAAGTGCCCCTCGGACGTGGGGAACAGCTGAGCCGGCACATAGTAGGAGTGTGCCCCGTACGGCAGGCGGCGCGGCTCGGCTCCCTCGTTGAGGTAGGCCGACGCCCGGTAGTTGAGCTGGGCCAGCATCACGTCCCGCAGCGCCACTTCCACTTGGCCACCTCGCCCGGAGACGATCTGCGCGAGAAGGCCCAACGCGGCTGTCAGGGCGGCCGAGTTGTCGACCGAGGAGTAGCCGGGCAGGGTGGGCGGCCCGTCGGGGTCGCCGGTGAGCGCGGCGACGCCGGTCGCGGCCTGGATGACGTAGTCGAAGGCCGGGTCGTCGCCGGCGTCGAGCCCGTATCCGGTGACGGCGACGCAGACGAGCCGCTCGTTGACGCCGCACAACGCGTCGTACGTCAGCCCGAGCCGCCGTATCACCGACGGCTTGAGGTTCACCAGCAACGCGTGTGCGTCCGCGACCAGTTCGGCCAGCCGCCCCTGTCCCTCCTCCGTGGTGAGGTCGAGGCAGATGCTGCGCTTGTTCCGGTTGAGACTGGCGAAGTAGGCGTCGCTCACCTGCCGCGAGAGGTCCCCTCCCGGTGGCTCTATCTTGGTCACCTCGGCGCCGAGATCGGCGAGCAGCATGGTGGCGAAGGGGCCCGCGAGGATGTGGCCGACCTCGAGGATCCGGATGCCGGCGAGCGGTCCGGGGGTCACCGGAACTCCGCCGCGAGGGAGGCGATCATTTCCCTGGTACGGCGCTTGGAGGCGACCAGCTCGTCCCGGCCCTCCCCGATGGGCAGCAGTCGTACGGACAGGTCGGTCACCCCGGCGTCGGCGAACCGCTTGAACCGGGCCGCGATGGCCGCCTCGTCGCCCGCTGCGCACAGATCGCCGATGTCCCTGGCATCGCCGTAGTCCAGCAGCCGCTGGTAGTTGGGCGAGATCTCCGCCTCCCCGAGAATGCGGTTCGCGCGCTCGCGGGCCGCGTCGGTCTCCGCGGGGCGGCACAGGCAGACGGGGATGCCGGCGACGATCCGCGGCGCGGGACGTCCGGCGGCCTCGGCGGCCTTGGTGATACGGGGTACGACGTGGTCGGCAACGGCCCTCTCGTCGGCCATCCACAGGACGGTTCCGTCGGCCCGCTCCCCCGCGATGGCCAGCATGACCGGGCCGAGGGCGGCGAGGAGGATCGGCAGCGGGGCGACGGGAGCGAGGTCGAGGGGGTTGTGCACGGTGTAGGTGCGGTTCTCGACGTCGATCGGGCCGGGTCCGCGCCGGGCCGCGTCCAGGACGTCGAGGTAGTCGCGGGTGAGGCCGGCCGGTCGCTCGTAGGGCAGACCGAGCATGTCCTGGATGATCCAGTGGTGCGAGGGGCCGACGCCCAGCGCCAGCCGTCCGCCCGTGGCCGCCTGCGTGGACAGCGCCTGGCGGGCGAGCGCGATGGGGTGCTGGGCCTGGAGCGGTACGACGGCGGTGCCGAGCTCGATCCGCGACGTCCGCGCGCCCATCAGCGCGACGGCGGTCAACGCGTCGAAATCCGTGGGTATTTGGGGAATCCAGGCAGTGTCCATTCCCGCCGACTCGGCCCACTCCACGTCCGCGAGCATCCGCGAGACCTTCCGCGCGGAGTCCCCCCGTTCGGGCCCGATCATCACGCCGATCCGCACGTGTCCTCCAGGTGTCAGGGTGAGGTGAGGGCGCGCACGTCCGCGACCACGACGTCAAGGGGTGTTCCGGTGGGGAACACGGCGGCGGCGCCCGCGGCCTTCAGTCGGGGTACGTCGGCCGGGGGGATGGTGCCGCCGACGACAACCGTGATGTCGCCCGCGTCGGCGGCCCTGAGACCCTCGACGGTCCGGGCCGTCAGCGCCAGATGCGCCCCGGACAGCATGCTCAGGCCGACCAGCGCGACGTCCTCCTGGACGGCGGTCGCCACGATGTCCTCGATCCGCTGCCGGATGCCGGTGAAGACGACCTCGAAGCCCGCGTCGCGCAGCGCCCGCGCGACGATCTTGGCGCCCCGGTCGTGGCCGTCGAGCCCTGGCTTGGCGATGAGAATCCGGGTCCCCATCAGAACACCACCGGCTGCTGGAACTCGCCCCACACGTCCTTGAGGGCGGCGACCATCTCGCCGACCGTGCAGTAGGCGTTGGCGCAGTCGATCAGCGGCCCCATGAGGTTGTCGTCGCCCTCCGCCGCACGGGACAGGTCGGCGAGACCCGCCCGGACGGCTGCCGGATCCCGCTCGGCCTTCACCCGGGCGAGCCGTTTCAGCTGCACCTCGCGGCCCTTGGCGTCCAGCTCGTACGTGGCGACGTCCGGCGCCGGTTCGTCCTCGTCGACGAAGCGGTTGACGCCGATGACCGGGCGCGTGCCCGCCTCGACGTCCTGGTGGATCCGGTAGGCCTCGTCCGCGATGAGCCCCTGCAGATGGCCGTCCTCGATGGCGCGGACCATGCCCCCGTGCCGCTCCAGGTCGTCCATGATCTCGACGATGCGGGCCTCGGTGGCGTCGGTGAGCGCCTCGACGAAGTACGAGCCGCCGAGCGGGTCGGCCACGCGGGCCACGCCCGTCTCGTGGGCGAGGATCTGCTGGGTGCGCAGGGCGAGCGTCGCCGACTCCTCGCTGGGCAGGGCGAAGGGCTCGTCCCAGGCGGCCGTGAACATCGACTGGACGCCGCCGAGCACGGAGGCCAGTGCCTCGTAGGCGACCCGGACGGTGTTGTTGCGCGCCTGCGGGGCGTACAGGGAAGCACCTCCGGCCACACAGCCGAAGCGGAACATCGCGGCCTTGTCCGAGCTCGCGCCGTAGCGCTCCCGGACGATGGTCGCCCAACGCCTGCGTCCCGCCCGGTACTTGGCGATTTCCTCGAAGAAGTCGCCGTGCGTGTAGAAGAAGAAGGAGACCTGCGGGGCGAACTGGTCGATCGTCATACGGCCGCGTGCCAGCACGGTGTCGCAGTAGGTGACCCCGTCGGCGAGTGTGAACGCCATTTCCTGTACGGCGTTGGCGCCCGCGTCACGGAAGTGCGCGCCGGCCACCGAGATCGCGTTGAACCTCGGCACCTCGGCCGCGCAGAACTCGATGGTGTCGGCGATCAGCCGCAGGGACGGTTCGGGCGGCCAGATCCAGGTCCCGCGGGAGGCGTACTCCTTGAGAATGTCGTTCTGGATCGTGCCGGTGAGCTTCTCCCGCGGAACACCGCGCTTCTCGGCGGCGGCCACATAGAAGGCGAGCAGGATCGCCGCCGTGCCGTTGATGGTGAAGCTGGTGCTGATCCGGTCCAGGGGGATGTCCTCGAACAGGACCTCCGCGTCGGCGAGGGTGTCGACGGCGACGCCCACCCGGCCGACCTCCTCGCCCACCTCCGGGTCGTCGGAGTCGTAGCCGCACTGCGTGGGCAGGTCGAGGGCCACCGAGAGTCCGGTGCCGCCCTGTTCCAGCAGGTAGCGGTAGCGGCGGTTGGACTCCTCGGCGGTGCCGAATCCCGAGTACTGCCGCAGCGTCCACAGGCGCCCCCGGTAACCGGTGGCATAGTTGCCGCGCGTGAAGGGGAAGGTGCCCGGGTCGGGCGGCTCGGCAGCGCGGTCCGCCGGTCCGTAGACCGGCTTGAGCGGGATGCCGGACGAGGTGTGGGCGAAGTCATTCATCAACTGGATACGCTACTTGCAGTAAATGAGAATGCCAATACCGCAGAGGAGGGTGGATGTTCTCCCGTGAGGTGAGATGCCTGGATCTCGACGACTGGCACGCCGCCGATCCGGTCCGGGTGACGACCACCGCGGCCCAGGTGGCCGACTCCTTGCCGCTCGCCATCGGGGTCGCGACCCGGCAGCCGCCGGACCGGCTGCGACCACTGATGGAGGCACTGACGCTGACGCTGGCGGGTCCGGACGTCGACGCGGACGCACGGGAGCGGGTGTCCGTGGCGGATCCGAAGAAGGCGTACGACGAGCTGGCTCTCACCGTCGAGCGGCATCCCCAGGCGGCCCTGGCACTGGGCCAGTTGCTGCGTCAGACACCGTCCTTGGGCACGCTCCCGGGGCTGGCGGCCGAGGCGGCGGCGTACTCGATGCTGCTCGGCGGAAGCGAGTTCGCCGCCTGGCTGGCCGGGCGGGGCGCGACCCGTTCCCCGGAGCCGGACCGGCCATTGGTGCGTGTCGAGCGGGACGGCGGCAGGCTGTCGGTCCAGCTGGACCGTCCCGAGCGGCGCAACGCCTTCAGTTTCCGGATGCGGGAGGAACTGTTCGAGGCACTGGAGATCGCCGCTCTCGACGCCACGATCGACGAGGTCGAACTGACCGGCGCCGGGCCGGTGTTCAGCAGCGGTGGCGATCTCGCCGAGTTCGGGACCGCGAAGGACCTCGTGGCGGCGTACCTGGTGCGGCTGGAACGGGCACCCTGGCGGCTGGTCGACCGGATGCGGGAGCGGGTGACGGTCCGCGTGCACGGGGCGGCAGTGGGCGCGGGAATCGAGATGGCCGCCTTCGCGGGCCGTGTGGTGGCCTCGCCGGACACGTTCTTCCTGCTGCCCGAGATGGCGATGGGCCTGGTGCCCGGCGCCGGCGGAACGGTGAGCGTGCCGCGACGGGTCGGGCGGTGGCGGGCGGCGTGGATGATGCTGAGCGGGGCCAGGGTCGACGCCGGCACCGCGCTGCGGTGGGGGCTGGTGGACGAGATCGGCGACCATGACGGGTGACCTGCTCCTGCGCGGCGTGGAGATCCGGGGCCGTCTGGTCGACTGCCGGATCCGCGGGGGCGTCGTGGCGGAGATCGGACCTCACCTGCGCGTGGGCGCCGATGAGTTGGTCGTACGAGGCGATGGCGGCGCCCTGCTTCCCGGCCTGGCCGATCACCATCTGCACCTCACGGCCATGGCGGCTCGTGACGCCTCGCTCGACGTGTCCGCCGTACCCCGTGCGGACTTGGCCTCCGTGATCTCGCGGGCCGCGGTCGACGGGGACGGGTGGGTGCGCGTGGTCGGCCATGACGACGTGGTGCACGGCGATCTCGACCTCGACGCGTGGAGCCCGGCTGTTCCGGTACGGGTGCAGCACCGGTCCGGCGCCCTGTGGCTGGTCAACTCCGCCGGGCTGGAACGGCTCGGGGCGGCGGCTGCCGCGCACGAAGGCGTCGAGCGCGACGGCTCCGGCCGGCCGACGGGGCGGCTGTGGCGGGCCGACGCCTGGCTACGGGAGGCGCTCGGCGGGCGGCCGCCCTCGCTACGGGCGGTGGGCGCACGGCTGGCCGCCCTCGGCGTCACGCACGTCGCCGACGCCACGCCGGACCCGGGCGCCGCCGAGGTCCTCGCGGACGCGGTACGGCGGGACGAACTGCCCCAGCACGTCATGGTGATGGCCCCCGACCCCGCCCCCTCGACTCGGTCGACGCGAGCCCATCCGCGGCTGAGTATCGGCCCGGTCAAGCTGGTCGTCGCCGATCACGAGCTCCCGCCCCTCGACGACCTGGCCGATCGCATACGGCGGGCCCATACCGACGGCCGTCCCGTCGCCGTGCACTGCGTGTCGCGTACGGCCCTGGCCCTGACGCTGGCCGCGTTCGACCTGGCGGGCGGGAGGGAAGGGGACCGCGTCGAGCACTGTGCCGTCGCCGACCCGGCCGCGGCGAAGGAACTGGCCCTACGGGGAATCCTGGTGGTCACCCAGCCGACGCTCGTGGCCCTGCGCGGCGACGACTACTGGGCGCGGGTCGAGCCGGAGGACCGGCCGGACCTGTGGCGGTACGCCGGACTGCTGAGGGCGGGCGTACAGGTGGCCCCCAGCAGCGACGCTCCCTACGGGAACCCCGATCCCTGGGCCTGTCTGCGTGCGGCGACGGAGCGGAGGACACCGTCCGGGCGGGTGCTCGGCCCGGACGAGCGGGTCCCCGCCGAGACGGTACTGAGAGGACTGCTCTCCCCGCTGGAGAATCCCGCGGGACCAGCACGGCGGATCACGGTGGGCCACTCGGCCGACCTCGTCCTGCTGGACCGGCCGCTGACGGACGCGCTGCGCGCACCCGACGCCGGGCTGGTCCGGGCCACCATCATCGGCGGGAGGATCGTGTACGGCGCCTGACCTCACCGGGCCCGTAGTCCCGCCAGTACGCCCTCCGTGTCGGCGCCCGACTCGACCGCCGTACCGTCCGGCACCGGAGCGTGCGGAGGAAGAACCGCCCGCGTCCGGCCGAGCAGCCGACACCCCACCACCCATCCGGGACCATCCGCCCGTACCTCGTGCGGCCCCTCGCAGGAAGAGGGCGTCCCGGCGAACGCCGCCGCCACGTCCCTCATCGATACGTCGATCAGATGCCCGCCTCCGCCGGCCAGGGAGCCGAGCGCACCCAGCGCGGCGACCAGGCCCGTCAGCGGATCCGCGATCGCGTCGGCGCAGAACACCGGCCCGCCGTCCGAGCGGCCCACGAGTCCTCCGGCGACCGCCGCGTCGTCACCGAAGGCGACCCGGTCGGGCCGGCCCCGGCCGTACCCCGTGATGCCGATCCACACCTTGCCCGCGCGATGACCGAGGCGTTCCGGGGCCAGCCCCAGCTGGGCGAGCGCACGCGGCCGGGACGCCTCGATCACGACGTCGGCGGCCTCGATCAGTTCGGCGAGCACCGCACGCCCCGCCGTCGAGGTGAAGTCCACGGCGACACTCTCGTGCCCGGCGTGGAGCCAGTCGTAGAACCGCCGGTCGCCGGCCCGCGCGCCGTCGGGCCGCAGCGTGCTCTCCACCTTGACCACCCGGGCGCCGGCCCGGCCGAGCAAGTGGGCGCACAGGGGGCCGGCCCACAGCGAGGAGAGGTCGACGACGAGGGGGCGGTCGGTCTTGTGGGGCGCGGCGATCGAGGTGGCCTTCCAGGGCGTGTCGATCGCTGTTGGGCCGGCCGGCAGGGCGGCGGCGGGGACGCCGAAGAGACGGATGTGCGCGGCGAACTCCCGCGCCGGGGCCCCGCGTACGGCCGTGGCGAGGTCGTCCCAGGGATCGGCCACATCGGCTCGGCCCAGCATCGCCGGTACGAGCTCGAAGTCGTCCGGGCGGCTCAACGTCACCGCCAGCCAGCCGTCCGCCGCGGGCAGCAGTCTGCTCGCGCCGCCCGCGGACGTACGGCCCTGCCGGGTCAGGTTCATGGCGCCTGCCCGGCCGCCGAGCAGAAGGGCCGGGTCGAGGTCGGCGCCCAGTGCCGACAGGGCGCCGCCGACCGCACCGATCAGGGACAGCATCGGTCCCGGCGACAGGACGGGCGGACCGCCCGCCTCACCCGTCAGCGCCATGCCGCCGGAGGCCGCCCAGCCCAGGTACGGGCACTCGACGGCGACCGGAGGTGGTGCGAAGTCGCCGAGGGACCCCAGCCACCGCCGTACGGTCTCGACGGCGGCCCCGGTCACGAGGGGGCTCCGTCTCTCAGCGCTCCCCCGACGAGCCCCAGGACATGGCCGACCAGCTCGTCGAAGAGGCGTGCGCCTTCCTCCGCCGTCGCGGTCGTCGGGTCGCCGAGCACACCGGAGGGCGACACGGCGCCGACACCTCCGGCGAGCATCGCGGGCATCAACTCCCGCAGAGGAGCCGTGTTTCCGGTCGCCGCGCGCGTCATGTCCACGCGTTCCGGGGCGAGATGGAGCATGAGCGAGGTCTCGGTGTGACCGGCGTGCGCGTCGCCCCCCGCCGGGAAGCAGGGAATCCAGGCGACGTCCCGACCCTCCTCCTCCACCAGTTGCGACACGGCCCCGGACAGGCAACGCACGTTCCCGCCATGGCCGTTGACGAACACGACCGGGCCGGACCAGAGGGTGAGCGAGCGCACGAGCTCCACGAGCAGGAACCGCAGTGCCTCGTTGCCGATGGAGACGGTCCCGGCGAAGGACTGGTGCTCCCCGCTGGCCGCGTAGACGACCGGCGGCGCCACCAGCACCCTCTCCCCCAGCCGCCGCGCCACTTCGTGCGCGACGGCGTCGGCGATCCGCGTGTCGGTGTCCAGGGGCAGATGCGGACCGTGCTGCTCGAAGGAGCCGAGCGGCACCAGGACGAGCGGCCGGTCCGGTACGGCCGTCCAGGCGAGGTCCGACAACTGCGTCATCCGGGGCTCCCTAAGCCGGTTCCTCAGACCGTTCCTCGGTGAGGATCTTCACGTCCCAGGGTCCCAGGGGAACGGCATCCGGGTACACCTCGTCCGACAACACGTCTCGCACGGCCCCGGGAACCGGCACCGACACCGGCTCCCACGACCAGTTGTGCAGGAAGCGGACCCGGCGGCCGTCCCGTGCGGTGGCCGACGTCGCGGTGACGCTCGGCTGGGACGGGCGCCAGGCGTCGGCCGGGGCCGCCCACTCGAACAGGGCCCGGGCGAAGGCGGGGTCGGGGACCGTGCCGACGTAGGTGATCCGTCCGGCGCCGTGACGCTGGGTGGTGGCCGCGGGCCAGCGTCCGAAGTGGGGATGCTCGTACGACGCCAGCTCCTCGGCTCCTTGTGGCCGGAGGCCGTCTGTCCAGTGCAGGGCGCGGGCCTCGGGCGGGAGGGGCAGGGTGGCGGTGCCGGTCACGGGCAGCGGGGCGACCAGGTTGCTGAACTCGTCGTACGTCACTCCGGCCGCCCCGGCCAGACGTGCGGGCTGCACGTCGGTACGCGCCCTCGCCTCGGTGTCGCCGTAACCGGTGCGGGGGCCCAGCACGAGGTGGCCGCCCGCTTCGGCGTAGGCCACCAGCCGGTCGAGGATCTCGTCGTCGGCCGCGTAGTAGGCGGGCACGACCAGAACGGGAGGCAGCTCGCCGGCCTGGAGCTGGCCGGGGTGGAGGATGCGCGTCTGCAGTCCGGCGTCGAAGGCGCCCCGGTAGAAGGCGTCGAAGACCGTCTCGTACGACCGCTCGTTCGCGCTGCCGTCAGGGGCGGCCAGGGGCGGCTGGGCCTGGAGCGCCCACTTGCTGGGGCCGTCGTGGACGAAGGCGACCTCGGCGTCCGGGGTGAGCGCCGCCACCAGGTCGCCCGCCTTCTCCAACTCCTCACCCAGCACGGCGAGTTCCCGGTACACGCGCCCGGGGCGGCCGTTGTGCGGGAGGATGCCGCCCCAGTAGGTCTCGGTGCCGAAGTGCAGGGTGTGCCAGTGCCAGTACTCGATCATCGAGGCGCCGCGGGAGACGAGGGCCCAGGCCGCTTGGCGCCACTGGCCGTCGTAGGCGGGGCGGTTGTTCCAGGGATAGCTGATGGCCTGGGCGTTGGTCTCGGTCACCAGGAAGGGTTCCTGGCGGGAGGAGTACATACGGTCGGCGCTGCGGTAGAGCGCCCAGGTGCCGTTGGTCGTCCAGTCCTGGCCGGATCCGCCCGTGTCCGGCAGTTCCAGGGCGTCCTGCATCGTGTAGTACGGGTTGCCCGCGGTGACGTCGAGCCGCTCGGTGAGCTTGTCGTCCTCGACGCCCGGGCGGTCGTAGGAGATGCAGGTGGTGACGAACTGGCCGGGGCGGGCGTACTCGCGGACGATGTCCGCCTGCCAGGTGATGAACTCGGTGACGAGCCGGGCCTGGAAGCGCCGCCAGGCCAGGTCGTACTGCGGCTGGGCGTTGCCGTCCGGGGTCCACAGGTCGGCCCAGGTGGACAGCCGGTGCGACCAGTAGACCAGGCCCCACTCGCGGTTGAGGGTCTCCACGTCGCCGTACTGGGCGCGGAGTTCGTCGGTGAAGCGCTGGAACACCCCACGGTTGTGGAGGAGATGGAGGCCCGGTTCGTTGTCGACCTGGAAGCCGATGACTGCCGGGTGGTCGGCGTACCGGGCGACGATCTTCCGGATGACCCGCTCGGCGTGGAAGCGGAACGCCGGGTGGGTCAGGTCGACCTCCTGGCGGCCGCCCCAGCCGATGCGCTCTCCCGTGCGCCGCTCCCCCGCGATCTCCGGGTAGTGGCGAGCGAGCCACGGCGGCACGGCGTACGTCGGTGTCCCGAGGATCACCGCGATGCCGCGCTCGTGGGCGCCGTCCAGCACCGGCCGCAGCCAGTCCAGGTCGAAGCGGCCGTTCTCCGGCTCCCAGGTGGACCACACGGACTCGCCGACCCGGATCACGGTGAAGCGGGCCTCGGCCATCAGGTCGAGGTCGTCCTTGAGACGCTCGTACGGCTGGTACTCGTGGTAGTAGGCGGCGCCGAAGAGAACCCGGCGAGGAAGCTCGAACATCCTTCTCCCATACGGTGATTGAGTGGTTGTCAGCCCTTGTCCGTCAGCCCTTGTCCGTCAGGCCTTGGTCCGTCAGCCCTTGACCGCGCCCGTGGACAGGCCTTCCAGGAGCTGTTTGCGGAGGACGACGAAGAGGGCGACCGCGGGTACGACGGCGAGGACGGCTCCGGCGAGCACGAGGTCGTACTGCCGTTGTTCCGAGACGAACAGGGTCTGCAGGCCCAGCGGCAGGGTGTACTGGGAGCTGTCGGAGACCAGGACCAGCGGCCACAGGAAGCTGTTGTAGCTCTGCAGGAACTGCCACACGGCGAGCGCGCCGAGCGAGGGCCGCAGCAGGGGCAGCACGATGGTCCGGAAGATGCCGAACTCGCTGGCCCCGTCGATCCGGGCCGCCTCCAGCACCGAGTCCGGGATGGACTGCACGATGTACTGCTGCATCATGAAGATCCCGAACGCGGGCGCCACCCACGGCACGATCAGCGCGAACCACGGGCTGCCCAGGCCGGTCTTGACGAGGATCACGAACAACGGCACGAGGATCACCGCGAACGGGATGGACAGCGAGCTGAACATCACGCCGAACAGCAGCCGTTTGCCCGTGAAGCGGAACTTGGCGAAGCCGTAGCCGGCCAGTGCGCAGACGAAGACGGACACGGCGGTGGCGACGAGGGCGACGACCGTGCTCATCAGGAACCAGCGCCAGAACGGCTGCTCGGAGAAGAGGCGTTGGTAGTTGTCGAGGGTGAACGGGTCGGGGAACAGCCGCGGCGGATAGCCGAAGATGTCGCCGCGCGGCTTGAACGATCCGCTCAACGCCCACAGCAGCGGGGCGAAGAAGGCCAGGAGCAGCAGGACCAGTGCGCCGTAGAGCGGCACGCGCGTGCGCGTCATGAGGTGGCCCTCCCGATGCCGAGGAGACGGTTGAAGAGCTGGCTGAGGCCGAAGACGAGGACGAACAGGACGACGGCCGCCGCGGCGGCGTACCCGAACTGCTGGCGCTGGAAGGCGGCCCGGTAGATGAACATCGTCACCGAGAGGGTCGACTCGGCCGGTCCGCCGCCGGTCAGCAGGTACGGCTCCTCGAAGATCTGGGCGGCACCGATGAAGGAGGTGACGACGACGAAGGCCGTCACCGGCTTCAGCGCCGGCAGGGTGACGGTGGTGAAGGTGCGCAGGCGTCCGGCGCCGTCGATCGCGGCGGCCTCGTACAACTCCCTTGGTACCGCCTGGAGTCCGGCGAGGAAGAAGACGGTGAGATAGCCGGTCCAGCGCCACACCATGACCAGGGCGATGCTCACCTTGGCCAGGCTCGGGTCGCCGAGCCAGTCGACGCCGCCGGTGCCGAACAGGGCGCGCAGCACCGAGTTGACGAGCCCGAACTGCCGGTCGAAGAGCAGGCCGAAGATGAGCGCGACGAGGATCGGTGAGACGACGATCGGCACGAAGTAGGCGGTGCGCCACAGGTCGCGGGCGCGCAGGCCACGGGTGTTGAGGGCCTGGGCGATGAGCAGGGCGAGCGGGACGACGACGCAGACCGCGACGAGCACGAAGACGGCCGTGTTGCCGAGGGCGCGGTGGAAGCTGATGTCGGTGGCGAGGAGACGGTAGTTGCGCAGCCCCACCCAGTGCGGGGTGCCGAGGCCGACCCATTCGGTCAGGCTCAGCCACAGCGAGACCGCGACGGGGACCAGCATGAACAGGACGTAGAGGAGATAGAAGGGCGAGATGAAGAGGTACGGCGCCCAGGACCTGCGCGGGCGGTGAGCGGTGCCGTGCGTGCCCGAGCGCTCTTCGGCGGTACGGGCCCGGCCCGCTATGGCGGTGGTCATGGCGGTCCTCCTAACGTCCGGCCTGGTCGCGGTAGTCGGCTGCGGTCTGCTTCAGTGCCTGGCGCGGGGTGACGTCGCCGCGGTAGGCGCGCAGGAGGTTGCCGGCGAGGACGTCGAAGAGGATCGACTGGTCCGGGCTCTGGTAGAAGGCCGGCACGTCCGGCAGCAACGAGCGGTAGAGGCTGAAGAGGCGCTGCCCGCCGCAGAAGTCGTCCTGCGCGGCATTGAGTCGGGGATCCTCGTACACCGAGCGGCGGGTCGGCAGATAGCCGGTCTCGGTGAAGCGGCGCACCTGGCCCTCGTGGGTGAGCCACGTGTTGAGGAGGAAGTCGGTGGCCGCCTCGGTGTTGGCCTTGTCCTTGACGACACCGAAGCCGGTGCCGCCGAGCGCGGCGGTGACCCCGCCGCCCTTCGTGAACCGGGGCAGGGCCCGCACCCGCCACTTCCCTTTCTGTTCCGGCACGTTGGAGACCAGGCCGTAGCTCTTGTACCAGATGGCCATGGGCAGCCCGACGACCCTGTTCGTCTTGAGGGCGGTCTGCATCGCCGCCCCGTAGTAGTCGGAGATGTCGATGACGAAGCCGGTGCGCAGCCCCTCGCAGAGGAAGCGGAGCACCTCCTCGGCCTCCGGGGAGTCGAGCACCAGGTTCTGGTCGGCGTCGAAGAAGGCTCCGCCGCGCTGGTAGAGCAGCATCTGGAAGGACTGCACGACCTGGCCGGTGTCGCTGCCCACGGTGGAGACGACGCACAGCGAGGCGCCGTGGTCCTTGTGCACCCGGGCGCCGACCTCGGCGAACTCCTCCCAAGTGGGGGTGTCCGTGGGGAGGTTCCACTCCGTGAACAGGTCGTCGCGGTAGTAGTAGACGACCATCGGGGTGTCCGAGTCGAGGGCGTAGACCTTGCCGTCCCTGCTGTAGGGGGCGATGCGGGCGGGCAGCAGGTCGTCCTTCAGACCGGGGACGGCGGCGATGTCGGGGGTCAGGTCGTGCAGCAGGCGCGGGGCGATGTCGCCGCGCAGCATGCGGGGGAAGCTGCCGATCTCGAAGCCGATCGTGTCGGGGGTGCCGCGGCCTGCCACGGCTTGGGCGAGCAGCTTGGTGACGAGGTCGGCGGGTCCGGCGCGGGTGACGTCGAGGTGGTAGCGGAAGTCGGTGAGCCGGTCGGCCTCGGGTATGCCCTTGCGGAAGAAGGCCTCGTATCCGGGGTCGTGGGTCCAGAGGGAAAGCGTCACGTCGCCGGAGGTGCGGGCCGTGGTGCTCTCGCCTCCGCAGGCGGCCAGTGCGGCGGCCGTGCCGAGGCCGAGGCCGGCGCGCAACAGGGCGCGGCGGGATGGGGGTGCTGTGTACACACGTGACTCCTCACGCGGTGCGGCTACGGGGAGTGCGTGCGCGGCCGTCCCGGGCGGCGCACGCGGGCAGGGGTGGCGGCGGGGATCAGTCGGTGGTCGTCCGACTGCGCACCGGCCCGCTGGAGGCCCGTACGGCCAACTCGACGGGGATACCGTCGTGTTGGGCCGGACGGGGGCGGCCCTCGATCATCGCGATCAGCACGTCCACGGCATGGTTCGCGAGCGCCGTCGTGTCGTGCCGGACGGTGGTCAGGGGCGGTGAGAGGTGGGCGGCGGCGGGGATGTCGTCGTAGCCGACGACGCTCACGTCGCCGGGGACGGACAGTCCGGCCTCGGCGAACGCGCGCAGGGCGCCGAGGGCCATGTCGTCGTTGGCGGCGAACACCGCGGTGACGTCGGAGAGTTGGGCGAGCTGTCGGCCGGCGGCGTACCCGGACGCCGGGCTCCAGTCGCCCGGGGTGGGCAGCGTTGGTTCGGGGGCGCCGGCGGCCGCGAGCGCCTCGCGCCAGCCGCGCAGACGGTCGCGAGCGGCCCACCAGTCCTGGGGGCCGGGGATGTGCCAGACGGTGCGATGTCCCAGGGAGAGCAGGTGCTCGGTGGCGAGCCGGGCGGCCGCGACCCCGTCGGCACCGACCACCGCGCCCACCCCGTCGGTGAGTTCGACGCCCTCCGCGAGGCTGACGACCGGTACCTCCGCGCTGAGCCGGAGCGGGGTGCCGTCGTCGATCGGCTCGGACAGGACGATGCCGTCCACGCCCTGCTCCAGGAGTGCCTCCACGGCGACGGGCACCCTCCCCCAGACTCCGTCCGGGGGGACCCCCATCTCGCTTCGCTCGCCCTCCAGGGTGCTGGCGAGCGCGAACGAGTAACCCGCCCGCTGCATCGACCGTTCCAGAGCGATGAGCAGCGTCGAGGGGCCGTACAGCGCCGTGCCCAGCGAGACGACACCGATCCGCCGGTAGCGGCCGAGGAGCAGGGCGCGCGCCGCGTTGTTCGGGCGGTAGTCCAGCTCCCGGATGACCCGGAGCACGCGGTCGCGCACCTCCGGGCTGACGTGCGGCTCGCTGTTGACGACCCGTGAGACCGTCTTCTGCGAGACGCCGGCGGCCCGCGCGACCTCGGTCATCCCGGGCCCGCGCCGCCGACGCCCGGCGGCTCCGGTCGTCGTCATGTGCCCTCCCCACGGTGTGGACTACGTAGTCAAGGCCGCCCAACCGAACGCCGAAAGCGCGGCATGACTACGTAGTCAGGACAATGGCAGGCAGCTTCGGACGACGTCAATGGTCCGTACGGCATCCATCCGAATGGTGCTTCGGCCGCGCCGTCGGCCGAAGCACCGCTCGCCAAGGCGTCGGTTACGTCAGTAGCCGTACCGGCTCTTCAGATGGCGCCAGAAGTCACGGAGCATCCACTTGTCGAACTCCGTGATCTGGACGGCGCTGCCCGCGTTCATGAGGAAGCAGCACTGGCCGGTCGGGGTCCAGTCGTAGAAGTCGTCGAGCCCGAAGGTGTGCCCGACCTCGTGCAGGTAGATATGGATGTTCTCCTGCGCCAGCGCGCCGGTGAAGTACTCCTGGCCGACCCGCTGGCCCCAGTCCCCGCCGGCGCCGCCCTGGAAGCCCTTCGTCAGCCACAGCGACTGGTCGTAGTGGCGGGCCGCGCCGCCCGGGCACTTCGAGTAGTCGCCGTCCTGGTGGAAGAAGCGGCCGCAGTCCGGCGCGCACTGCGGGGCACCGCCGCCATCGAGGTTTCCGGCGTAGATGTCCACGGAGTTGTCGGTCCACTGGAGGGTCGAGCGGTCCTTCACAGCCCAGCCGACGATGTTGACCGGCACGGTGGTGTAGGGCCAGGCGTTGGTGCCCGTGCCGTTGTCCAGCATGGCGGCCATCCACTTGGCGAACTGCTTCTTCAGTGCGGCGTGGATGCTGTCGCGCAGGGTGGTGCTGACCGGGGCGTCGGACTCCCAGCGGACGCAGTAGTTGACGCTTCCCTTGTTGGCCATGACCTGGTCCCAGCCGTAGTTGCGGAAGCCGTAGAGGTCCGGGTAGGTCGTCTCGACGTGGTTCCAGACCTCGCCCAGCGGCTGGACCAGGTTCGCGGGCGGGTTCCACTCGTCGGCGGCCTGCGCCGGGGCCGCGGCCAGGCCCGGTGCGGCGAACAGTGCGGCCAGGGCGGTGAGGACGGTGAGTAGACGCGCGATGCGGGTGCGCACGGTGAACTCCCTTCATGGCGGACGGGACTTCGTGCGGAACAGGACTTCGTGCGGAACGGGATGCACCCTCAGGTCGCCGCCACTCGCATGCAGGTTGCCCACTCATGCCCCAGCGGCCGCTCACCCCTGCCCCGTACGGGGCGAACCGTGTTGTCATGGAAGGGGCTGGGAGGAGAACACATATGCGGATAGGGGGCCGCTACCGCCTTACGGAGAGCGTCGGACAGGGCGGCATGGGGCGGGTGTGGCGGGCCCGCGACGAAGTGCTCGAACGGCCGGTCGCGGTCAAGGAGCTGAGCGTCGACGGCCCGGGCACGGACGAGGACCTGCGCACCCGTCGGGAGCGCGCGCTGCGCGAGGCACGGGCCGGGGCACGCATCGACCACCCGGGCGTCGTCCGGGTCTACGACGTGGCCGAGGAGGACGACCGGCTCTGGATCGTCATGGAGCTGATCGACGCACCCTCGCTGGAGCGGACGGTCACCGAGCACGGACCCCTGAGCGTGCGCGAGACGGCACGCATCGGCCTCGCCCTCGCCCAGGCCCTGCGCCGTGTGCACGCCGCCGGGGTGCTGCACCGTGACGTCAAGCCCGGCAACGTCCTGCTCGGTCCCGGCCACCGGGTCGTCCTGACCGACTTCGGGATCGCCGCCCTGCAGGACATGCAGGCCCTGACCCAGGAAGGCATGCTGGTCGGTTCCCCGGAGTACATGCCCCCGGAGCGCGCCACCGGCGGCGACCCGGGTCCCGCGTCCGACTGGTGGTCACTCGGCGCCACGCTCTGCACGGCCCTGACCGGCCGTTCGCCGTTCGCCCGCCCGTCGATGCCGGCGACGCTACTGGCGGTGGTGTACGAGGAGCCCGAACTGCCGGGCGAGGACTGCCCGTTGACACCGCTGCTGCGCAGGCTCCTCACCAAGGATCCGGCACTGCGGCCGGGCGCGGACGAGGTCACGGCGTGGCTCGCCCCGCTGACCGCGGCACCCGAGCCCAAGCCCGAGGACACGCCGACGCGCGACATACGCTCCCGCGTTCTCACGGTGCTGGTACTGCTCGCGGCGGCCGCCGTGGCCGCCGTCATGATCATCACCGCGATTCCGCCGGGCGGCGAGACGCACCTGCCCGACACCACTCCGACGCCCACCGTCGCGGGCACCTCGCGCCCGCCTTCCTCGCCTGGCGCGACACCGACTCCGCGGTGAGATCCGCGCGAGGTCCACGGGAAGGCCGGCGCTAACCGGAATGTGACCCACCCCACAAAAGAAACGATCCCGTTTCGATGACCCCAGGGCTACTCTGATTCCAAGGTGAACGAAACCGTTTCGTTTAGCAGGTGACGCCTGCTCAACGAGGATGGAGCCCAGGATGACGGCCGTACTCATCGCCAACGAGCAGGCACTCCAGCGCGTCGGCCTCCGCATGCTCCTGGCCGCCCAGCCCGACCTGACCGTCGTCGGCACAGCGGCGAACGCGGCCGAGGCGGTCCGCCTGAGCGCCGAACTCCGGCCCGACGTCGTCCTGTTGGACAGCCGCGTCGGCGGCGCGGCCGGCCTGGACGCCATCCGCCGCATCGCACGACCCGACGACTTCGCCCGGGAGCAGGACGCGCACACCCCGCGCGTCCTGCTCCTGACCACCACCGCCCTCGACGAGTACCCCTACGGCGCCCTGCACGCCGGAGCCTCCGGATTCCTCCCCGAGGACGCCACCCCCGACGAACTGGCCACGGCCATCCATGTCGTGGCCGCCGGCGACGTCGTCATCTCGTCCGGACTGACCCGCGTACTCATCGATGCCGTCCGCACCCGGCGCCCCGCCGAGCGCCCCGGGCGCAGAGACCGGCTGAGCACCCTCACCGAGCGCGAACGCGACGTACTCACCGCCATCGCCGCCGGCCGGTCCAACGCCGAGATCGCCGAAGGGCTGTGCATCGCCCCGACCACCGTCAAGTCCCACGTCAGCAGCATCCTCACCAAGATCGGTGCCCGCGGCCGCGTCCACGCGGTGGTCTTCGCCTACGAGTCCGGCCTGGTCCGACCGCCACACCACCCGACCGGCGTCGCCGTCCCCACGGCGGCGGCCGCCTGATCAACGGTTGGACACGGTCGCATCACCCGGGTGGAACCCGCGCGGGCCGCGATGTGAGGGTGAGGCGGCGGCCCCACGCACTGGTGGATCACCGACGGCACGAGCTCCCGGGACCGGACGGCCTTCACGACGACGGGTTTCACATCGGACGGATCCTGATGATTTGCCGGTTCAATTCCTTGACATGAGGATCATCGCCGTGAGCCCGGCGGCGTTCTTCAACGTGTTCGTGCTCCTCCACCACCTCACGCATCCCCCGCCCCCCGAGTTCCTGATGCTCCGCAGGTGCAGAGTCGCCATCCGCGCCCACGCCGTCGGCGGCTCGGTCGAGCTGATCGCGGGCATCGTCGCCTGCTTCGCCCCGGGCCCCACGGCGCCGGCGACGGTCACGGCGGTGTCGGCAGGGGACGCGGGGCGAGATCTCGTTCGGCACCTTCTGCCAGCGCTTCTACCGCGTCCACGGCATGCGCGAGCCCCTCGACCCCGGGCCGAACGGGAACGCCTCGTCCCCCGAGCATGCGGCCCGCGCCGTGTTCGACCGCCTCGACATCGACGGCAGCGGCACCGTCGACGCTTTCGAGCTGCGTCTGTTCCTGCTGGGGTGGGGGCTTACCCCGTGTAGCGCGCGGCGCTCAGCCGGCGTCGTCGTCCTTCATCGCCTTGGCCTCGCTCTTGAGGATGCGCATGGACCTGCCCAGCGCCCGAGCGGTGTCCGGGAGCTTCTTCGAGCCGAACAGCACGATGATGACGATCGCCACGATCAGCAGGTGCCAGGGTTCCAGTCCGTTGCGGAGCATCCTGTCCGTCCCTCTCTTTCCAACGGTTGCTACATTGCGCAACTGTACAACCAATGGGCGGGATCGGATGAGGGCGCACGCATGACCATCAGCCACAAGGCACCCCCTTCGCGTCATCGGCGCAGGGAGGCCCGCAGGCGCCGTAAGCGCAGCCCGCTGCGGACGGCGCTGACCGTGGCGGTGGCCGTCGTGGTGCTCGGCACCGCGGGCCTGGGCTGGATCTACTTCAGGCTGAGCGGCAGCATCCACACCTTCGACGCGGGCGGCCTCTCCAAGGACCGCCCGGACGCCGCCAGTTCGAAGGGCGAGAACGTCCTGGTCATCGGCTCCGACTCACGGGCCGGCGGCAACAGCGCGCTGGGCGCGGGCGACAAGGGCGACATCGGCCGCTCGGACACCGCGTTCCTGCTGCACATATACGCCGACCACCGGCACGCCATAGCGGTCTCCGTCCCCCGCGACACCCTGGTCACCATCCCGCCCTGCAAGCTCCCGGACGGCTCGTGGACCAGGACCCAGCCGAACACGATGTTCAACGCGGCCTACTCCGTCGGCGAGACCGCGAAGGGCAACCCCGCCTGTACCCAGAACACGGTCGAGAAGCTCACCGGACTGCGCGTCGATCACACCGTGGTCGTCGACTTCGAGGGCTTCGCGAGCCTGACCGAGGTGGTCGGCGGCGTGAAGGTGTGTCTGCCGCAGGACATCTACCAGGGGGACCTCGACCCCCACCGCACCACGAAGGGCGAGCTGCTCTTCAGGAAGGGCGAACAGACCGTCTCCGGACAGAAGGCCCTGGACTACGTCCGTCTGCGGCACGGCATCGGCGACGGCTCCGACATAGGCCGCATCAAGCGCCAACAGGCCTTCGTGGCCGGCCTGATCAAGAAGGTCAGGAGCGACGGGCTCACCCCGACCAGACTCCTGCCGCTGGCCGAGGCCGCCACCAAGTCGATGACCGTCGACCCCGGCCTCGGCACGGCCAACAAGCTGATGTCCTTCGCGATGTCGCTGAAGGACATCGACCTGCACAACACCAAGTTCGTCACCGTCCCTTGGCGCTACGACGGCTCCCGCGTCGCCGTCGTCGAACCGGACGCCTCCGCTCTCTGGGCCGCCCTCAAGGCCGACCGCACCATCGACGGCAAGGACGCCAGCGGCAGGAAGAGCACGGCCATCGCCGCCGCGTCGCCGAGCGCCGACGAGCCGGTCTCCGGCGACGGCATCGAGGTCGCCGTCTACAACGGCACCACCACCGGCGGCCTCGCCTCCACCGCCGCGGCCGCCCTCACCGCGCACGGCTTCACCGTCACCGGAACGGCGAACGCCACCAGCCAGGACCACACCATCACGCTCATCGAGTACGGCACGGGCCTCAAGTCCCGGGCCGAGAAGGTCGCCGAGCTCTTCCCCGGCGCCGAGCTGCAGCCCATCGACGGCGCGGCCGTCAACGTGGTCGTGGGCGAGTCCTACACCACGGACGGCGCCTCCGCCTCGACGGCACCGACCGCCGTCCCCACCTCGGTGGCGGACGACGCCCGCTCGGCGGACGAAAACCCGTGCTCCGACCTCACCTACGGATCGGGCGGCTAGCGGACCGATTCCCCCTCACGTGCCCTGACGGCCATCAACCCGCCCGCGTAGAGCGCCAGGACGGCGGCCAACAGCAGGTAGTAGAGCGGCGGCAGCGGCGTCAGGCCAAGGAGCGCGCCGAGGGGAGACAGCGGGAGCAGCAGTCCTACGGCGGTCAGCGCGGCCGCCGCCCAGCCGACCGGGCCCGGGACCCGCCCCTCGGCACGCCGGCGTCCGGCGCGCAGCAGGAACATCACCAGGGCCTGGGTGAGCAGGTTCTCGGTGAACCAGCCGGAGTGGAACACCGCCTGATCGTCCAGGGCGTCGGGCCCGTGCAGGGCGAGCGCGAGCACGCCGAAGGTGGCCAGGTCGGCCACCGCGTTGAGCAGACCGAAACCGGTGATGAAACGCAGCAGGTCACGGGGGCGCAGCAGGGTGGGGCGCCGAAGCGTCCGCGGGGGCTGCCGGTCGTAGGCGAAGGCGAGTTGGGCGGCGTCGAAGCACAGGTTCTGCGCCAGCACCTGGGCCGGGAGCATCGGCAGGAACGGCAGGAGCAGCCCGGCGGCGAGCATCGCGATCACGTTGCCCAGGTTGGAGGACAAAGTGACGCGCAGATACGTCGCGATGTTGCCGCCGGAGTGCCGGCCGGCCGTGACGGCGTGGTCGATCGCGGTGAGGTCCTTCTCGGCCAGCACCACATCCGCTCGCTCCCGTACGACGGCCACCGCGTCGCGCGGGGCGATGCCGACGTCGGCGACGCGCAGGGCGGGCAGGTCGTTGACGCCGTCGCCGAGGAAGCCGACGGTGTGCCCGCCGGCGCGCAGGGCGGCGGCGATCCGGGCCTTGTGCTCGGGGGCGCACCGGGCGAAGACCGTGGTGCGGGCGGCGGCTTCGGCGAGTTCGGTGTCGTCGAGTCGGTCGATGCGGCCGGCGGTGAGCACGCCGTTCCGGGGCACGGCGATGTCCAGGTCGTGGCAGACACGGACCGCGGTACCCGGGTGGTCGCCGGTGAGGACCTTGACGGTGACGCCTTGGCCGGCGAGGGCCTTGAGGGCATCGGCGGCCGTGGGCGCGAGGGCGTCCGTGAAGGTGACGAAGCCCCGGAAGGTCAGGCCGTGTTCGTCGGCCGGTGTGTAGTCGCGCAGGCGGGCGGGGCATTCGGCGACGGCGACCGCCAGTACACGCAGGCCGTCGTCCGCCTGTTCGGCGGCGCGGGCCAGCAGGCGTGCGCGCTCCTCTCCCGCGAGTGCGCACCGCTCCAGAACCGTCTCGGCGGCTCCCTTGACGACCAGGGTGTGCGAGCCCAGCCGGCCTGGCGTGCGGACGACGGCGGTGGCGAGACGCCGTACCGGGTCGAAGGGAAGGGCCGCCACACCGTCGTACGACATGAGCTCGTCCTCGTCGGCCGCGTCCAGGAGCGCCTCGTCGAGGGCGTCCGGCGCGGGCAGGTCGGCGAGTTGGAGGCTCCACCAGGCGTGTGCCGCGGCCCAGCGCAGCACCTCCGGGTCCTCCCGGCCGTCCGGGCCGAGGGCGCGGTCGAGGACCGGCCGGTCCTGGGTGAGCGTGCCGGTCTTGTCCAGGCAGAGCACGTCGACGGCGCCGAGGTCGTGCAGCGCGGGCAGCCGTCTGACGATCACCCCGTGGGTGCGGGCCAGCTGCACCGCGCCGCGCGCCAGGCAGGTGGTGACGATGACCGGCAGCATCTCGGGGGTGAGCCCGACGGCCACCGCGACGGCGAACGGCAGCGTCTCCAGGCCGCGGTCGCGCAGGGCGGCGTTGGCCATGAGGACCAGCGGCGGGGTCAGCAGCATGAACCGGATGAGGATCCAGGAGACGCCGTGCACCGACCGGTCGAAGGCGCTCGCCTCCCGCCGGGCGTCCGACCGGCCGTGGGCGGCGGCGAACCGGGTGCGCGCACCGGTCGCGACGACCACGGCGGTGGCGCTCCCGGAGGCGACACCGCTGCCCTGGAAACAGAGTTGGGGCGGGTCGAAGCCTCCTGCCCGGGCTGTGGCCGCCGCCTCCTTCGCCACGGGGGCCGACTCGCCGGTGAGCGCGGCCTGCTGCACGGTCAGCCCACGTGCCCGCAGCAGCCGTACATCTGCCGGAACCAGGTCGCCCGGTCCCAGGCGGATCACGTCGCCGGGCACCAGGTCGTCCACGGGGATCTCGCGGGCCTGCGGCGGCGCGTCCCGCTCGGTGCGGCGCAGGACCGTGGCGGTGCCGGCGACCAGGCCGCGCAGGCCGGCCATGGACCGGTCGGCCCGGTGCTCCCCCGAGGCCCGCAGCGCACAACTCACCGCGACCAGCAGGAGGATCACGCAGGCGGTTCCCCAGGAGGCCACGGCGGCCGACACCAGCCCGAGACACAGCAGTACGGCGGTGAACGGATCGCGCAGACCGCGTACGACCAGTCGTGGCCAGGAGACTTCGCGGTGCGCCGGAAGGGTGTTCACGCCGAAGCGGGCCAGGCGCTCGTCCGCCTCGTCCTCGGTCAGACCGCGCGGGCCGCTGTCGAGCCGCCGCAGGGTCTGCAGCACCGTCGGGACAGTTGGATCGGCAGCTGCCGGGAGGGCGGTCACCGAGTCCTCGGCAGTGTCAGACACCGGTCCCGCGCAGTCGGCGCACCGGTGCGGACGTCTCCTCGGCGCGGGCGGCCAGCTGGCCGAGCATCACGCGCACCACGGTCACGATGTCGGGGTCGTCGACGAAGTACACCTGGCGTCGCCCCTCCCGGCGGGCGCGGACGAGGCCGGCGAGCTTCAGTTTCGTCAGGTGCTGGCTGACCGCGGGCAGGGCCCCGCCCACCCGCTCCGCGAGATGGGTGACGTCGCTCTCGCCCTGGGCCAACGCCCACATGATGTGCAGCCGCGCGGACGAGGCCAGCAGTCCGAAGGCCGCGGCGGCATCCGCCAGCACCTCGGCGGACGGGTCCTCGAAGCCACCGATGTCCGCTGCCACAGCCCTCTCCCGCTTCCGCCCTGCTCCTTCACACCGCCCGCCAGTCTAGGCGCCTGCCCTCACCATAAGCGGTTATAGAGTTGCGCAATCGAGCAATCAACATCTCTGGAGGACAACACCGTGGGCATCATCGGCTGGATCATCCTCGGCCTGCTCGCCGGAGTCATAGCCAAGACCCTGCTTCCCGGACGCGACCCGGGCGGCTTCCTCGGCACCACCCTGATCGGCGTCGCGGGCGCCTTCCTCGGCGGCTGGATCTCCGCCCGCTTCCTCGACCGCCCGGTGGAGAAGCACTTCTTCGATCTCTACACCTGGGGCGCGGCGATCGGCGGCTCCCTCGTCCTCCTCGTCGCCTACCGCCTGCTGTTCGGGAACTCCCGCAAGTGAACCGGGTGTCCGGGGAAGCCGGGGTCGCGAGTCAGCGGGGGCGGGCTGCCAGCAAGGCGATGTCGTCCTCGGCCGGGCCGATGTCGAGTTGGGCCAGGATGCCGTCGAGGAGTGTGTCGAGGGTGTCCCGGGGATCGAGGCTGAGCCGGGTCAGTCGTGCGAGTGAGGCGTCGATGTCCTCGCCCCGGCGCTCGACGAGACCGTCGGTGTAGAGCAGCAGGACGGCGCCCGGCAGGCCGGGGCGGGTGAGGGCGGCGCACTGGCCGAGGCCGGTGCCGAGGGGTGGTCCGGCGGGGACGGGGATGATCTCGACGCGGCCCTGCGGGGTCAGCCGGGCCGGCGGCAGGTGTCCGGCGTTCGCGTAGGTGACGGTGCCGGTGTCCGGGTCGCCGAGGGCGAGCAGGCAGGTCGTCACCCGGTCGAAGCCGGACTCGGCGACCATCCGGTCGGCATAGGTGAGCATCTCGGCCGGCGTGATGTCCGATGCGGCCAGGGCACGCAGCATCGAGCGGTAGTGGCTCATCGCCACCGCGGCCTCCACTCCGTGTCCCATGACGTCGCCGATGACCAGCAGGTTGCGGCCCCCGGCCAGGGCGAAGGAGTCGAACCAGTCGCCGCCGACCAGGGTGCGGTCGTTCGCGGGGAGATAGCGTGAGGCGGTCTCCAGGTCGGGGTGCGGGATGGACGGCTCGCTCAGCAGGGCCAGTTGCAGTTCCAGGGCCATGGTGTGCTCGCGGCCGTAGTGGAGGGCGCGCTCGATGGCGCGGGCCGCGCGGGCCGCGAGCTCCAGCGCGACCGTGACGTCCTCGCGGGTGAAGGCGGGCGACGGGCCGCAGCGGACCAGCGAGAGGGTGCCCAGCGGCCCGGACCCGGTTGTCAGGGGCACCACGAGGGTGGAGTGGATTCCGGCGGCGCGGCAGAGAGCGGCTCGCCCGGCGGACGTCGCCGCGCCGAGCACCTGGTCCTCCGTGCCCGCCTGCCACAGCCAGGGACGGCCCCCGTCCAGGAGCCGACGCAGCCGGGAGTCGGGGTCGCCCACCTCCGCAGCGGCCGGATCGGCCAGGTCGCGCAGGTGGCCCGCCAGGCTTGCCGGTCCGCGGCAGGCGGCCCTGCGCGGGCGTGTTCCGGTGGACAGCCGACGTCGGCGGCGGTCCAGGGGCTCCGCCGCCACCAGGTCCACGCAGGCGGCGTCGGCGAGCCCCGGCACCGTGAAGTCGGCGAGTTCCGCGCAGGTGGTGCCGATGTCGAGGGTCGTGCCGATCCTGGAGGTGGCGGTGTCGAGCAGGGCCACGCGATGGTGCGCGCGCTCCAGCTCGTACAGGTACTGGCGCGGCTCGGTGATCTCCAGCCCGATGCCGACCACGCCGACCGGCTCGCCGTGTTCGTCCGTCAGGCGGTGGTAGGTGATCTGCCACTCCCTGCGCACGTACGGGGACCTGGCCGGGGTGCTGCCGGTGACGAGGAGTTCGCGGGGGCGTCCGTCGCGCAGTACCTGACGCAGGACCTCGTCGGGGCGGTCGATGCCGGGCAGGACCTCCGCGATCGTGCGCCCCGGGTACGCCTCGGCGGACAGGCCGTCCGTGCGGGCCATGTGCGGATTGACGTACACGTACCGCAATGCGGTGTCGAGGACCGCCACCCCGGCAGCGGTGCCGTCCAGGATCCGGCGCAGCAGCCGGTACTCCCGGCCGAGTGGGGACGAGGCGACGGCCGCGCCCGCCGCCGCGAGGAGCACCTCGGCGTCCACGGAGATCGAAGGCTCCCGCATTTCCTTAGGTATCCGTGGTGATTCGTCATCCATCGGCGTCATGGCGTGTGCTTGGTGTCGGTGTCGTATGTGAGTACGTGGATCGAATGTGTGACCTTCCGCGGGGAGTGTCGTTGATCGGATGACAGCATCGCGGACGGGAGGGGGTATCGGTGAGCCGGAAACTGCCGCTTGCCGGGGGTGAGATCGCTCGTACCGCTTGTGCCCGTGGCCTGCTGCGGGCGGGTGTGGAGGAGAAGACGGGTGACCTCCTGTCGGCCTCGGCGCTGGCGGGGAGGGTGGGCTGGGCTGCTGATCTGGTGTCGGGCATGGTCGCCGCGCTGCTGGCCGAGCACTGGAACGCCGCCGATGTGGACGTCCTGGCCGCAGGTGAGGACGCCGGGGGCCGCGGGCTGCCGTCGCATGCCTGGATGGCCCTGCGCCGCCTGGGCTGGAGTGTCGGCCCGGCCGGGGGCATGCGCGTCAATGACCGCATCGTGCGCATCGCCCAGGAGGCGGCCGGGCGCACGCTGCGTGCGGCGAAGTGGCGCGCCGACCTCACCACCGCGGTCATCGCGACCTGGCCCGCCGACCCGGCCAAGCGCAGCCCGCAGGAGTGGGACCATGTGCGTGCGGCGGTGCCCGGCGGGGAGTATCTGCCCTCCAGCGTCATCACGGGCCGTACCCGGCAGATTGCCGGGTTCGTCAAGCAGCACGGCCGGATGCCGGTGAACGTGTTCGAGTTGGAGGCCGCGCCCCGGATCGCGCGCATGCTGTTGCTGTCCGCCTGTGACGGGCAGCAGGCCACCCTCGAACGCGCCGACGAGCCGGGCCGGGCGCTGCTGCGGCTGCAACTGCCCACCCGCCCTGATCCGCGGTCCTACAAGGACTGGACGTGGGTGGCCTGTCCGGTCAGCCTGCCACCGACGGTCCCGGCGGGCGCGGTGCTGCACCTGCCCACCCTGCGCATCCACCAGGGCACCGTGCGGGCCGATCTCGCCTACACCCACGCCGTCCCGAAGGCACAGCGGAGCGGGCATGTGATCGCGCTGGGCGTGGACTGGGGCCTGAACACCCTGCTGTCCGCCGGGGCTGCCCGGCTGCACAGCGACGCAACGATCGCGGCCCTCGGTGCCGGGGGCATGTTCCGTGCGGCCGGTGTTCTTGCCAAGCAGCACCGGCTGCGCCGTCTGTCCGAGCACCTGCACGCCAAGGCCGATCACTACCAGCGGCTCATCGCCGAAAATGAACAGCATGCCCTGACGGCCAGGCACCAGGTTCTCGCCGACGAGCTCCGGCACGTGTCCGGGCGCCGGTCGAACCTCAACGATGCCCTGGCCCGGGCTGCCGCACGGTGGGCTGTCGATCAGGCTCTTGCCGCCTCGGCGACAGTGATCTATGTCGAAGACCTCCGTTCGATGGAGGCCAGGGGCATGGGCCGCACGATGAACACCCGGCTCTCCCAAGCCGTGCGCGGGCAGATCGTGGACCGGATGCGGCACATGGCCGCCGAGGCCGGTATCGCCGTGGTCACCGTCCCGGCGCGGGGCACCTCCAGGCACTGCCCGCAGTGCCTGGAGGTGTTGCGGCACCGCAGGGCCCCCGACCGGCCCGCCATACCCGGCTGGAAGTGGGCCGTCTGTGCCTCCTGCGGCTGGCAGGGCGACCGCGACCAGGGCGCCTGGCGGCGCATCGCCGCCCGCGGCCTCACCCACCAGGCCAAGACCGTCATCGACCGCACCAGCGGGGCCATGGCCATCCGCACCGTGATCGACAAGCTCGAAGCGGGCGCCGTCATCACCCCCGCGCCGAAGACCCGCCGGACGGACCGGTCCAAGACCGGACCCACCCGGCGACACCCAGCACGTCCGACGCCCAGGCGACGCCGGACGCCCTCCCCCGCCGGACCCTCGTGTCCGGCGGGCCAGCGTCCGGAGGGACACGCTCACACGGACCAAGGACGGCTGCCCCGCGCAGCCCACCGGCACCAGGGCGTGACGACGATCAGCACACCCATCAGCCGACACCGGCCACGAGGAACAGCACTGGGCGCGGGCTTCCACCTGCACGCCCACACCACCCCTCCACGATGGGCAGCACCCGAGCCAGACACTACGTCTGACATGAGATCGCTAAGCTGATCAGAGACGCTGCGGCACCGAGGCGTCCACGCCCCACCTCCTCGCATCCGCCGCCAGGGCCGACGCACGCCGTGGCGCACGCCACGATCCATGATCCGGCAGGGCCCGGCCGGACGCATTCTGCAGTGGAGCCGGACCTGGCCGTGGACCGCTCAGCCGTGCAGCGAGCGGTATGCCGCGGCCGCCCCGGGGTGCAGGGCGATACCGCCGGTGCCGATCAGGCTGCGGACGTCGAGGAACTGGGTGCCGACCGCGTTGCCGGGAACGAGAGCGGTCGCGCGGAGGACCAGCAGGCGGGTGAGCGCGTCGGCGGTGCTCAGGGCGAGGTCCGGGCGGCACACCAGCAGATTGGACACACCGATGGTGGCGACGCCGCCCGCACTCCGGTAGGCACCCTGGGGCAAGGACACCTCTTCCAGGCCCGAGCCCGCCAGACCGTCACGGCCACCGAGCTCGGGCAGCAGGCCGGCCAGCGGCAGGAACCGCAGGCCGAGCCGGTCGTCGAGGTCGGACAGCACGGGCAGCGGCACACCGCCCGCGACCAGCAGGGCCTCGACCGAGCCCGCCCGCATCGCGGCGGCCGCGGCGGCCAACGGCAGGTGACGTACCGGGACGTCGGTGCCGGGCGAGAGGCCCGCCGCGTGCAGGATCCGTTCACCGAGTACGGCCGCGCCCGATCCGGTCGCGCCGAGCGAGACGGTGTGCCCGGCCAGGTCGGACACGGCACGCACCGGCGAGTCGGCGCGGACGACGAACTGGAGGTAGGTCTCGTACACCCTGCCGATCGCACGCAGGGGCACCGGCCGGGGAAAGAGGGTGCTGCCCTGGGCGGCCCGCGCGGTGTCGGTGAGGACGAGCGCGAGGTCCGCGCGGCGGTCACGCAGCAGCTCGATGTTGGTGACGCTGCCCGGGGTCGTGCGGACGCTGCAGCTCAGGCGGGGATACGCCGCTTCGAGTTCGGCGGCGAGAAGGCGGCCGAAGGCGGCGTAGAACGCCGTGGGCTCACCGGTCGCGAAGCGCAGGGCACCACTCGGCCCGGGGCGCTGGCGGGAGACGTCGGCCGTGAGCGCGCCACCGAGAACGGCGACGGCAGCCGTGCCGAGGGCCGCGTGGAGGACGGTGCGGCGATTCACCGCGCACCCCCGTCGCCCGGCGCGCGCGGCACGACCGCCCTGGCCCTCAGCCCGTGCGGTGACGACGGCACCAGCTCGAGTCGGCCGCCCCGCCCCGCGAGCAGTTGTTCGGCGATGGCCAGCCCCAGCCCCGTGCCCTTGGTCCCGTCCTCCCGGACCGCACGCCAGAACCTCGTCGTGGCCAGGGCCAGTTCCTCCGTGTCCAGGCCTGGTCCGTCGTCCGTCACCGTGAGGACCGCGAACCGGCCCTCGGAGGTGCAGCGCAGTGAGATCTCGGCCCCCCGACCCGCGTACTTGATGGCGTTGTCCAGCAGGACGTCCGTGATCTGGGCGAGTTCGCGCTCCGTGCAGGCGGCCGTGACCTCGGCCGTGGGGGTCCGGACGGTGAGGCCGGCTCCGGCCTTGCGGGCGACCGGCTCCCACAGCCGGTGCCGGCCGGTCGCCACCGCCGTGGCGTCGCAGATCGCGTCCGAGCCGTCGGTCACCGCCAGTTCCCCGGCCCGGTGTTCCGCGGCGGCGAGGGCCAGCAGGTCGTCGAGGAGGGTCTCCAGCCGGTCGAGCTCGGTGGTGACCCCCGTGTACGTGCGGTTGGCCGACGCGGGCAGGTGGGTGTGCAGGGCGTCGACGCGCAGCCGGAGCGCCGCCATGGGGTTGCGCATCTGGTGCGAGGTGTCGGCGACGAGCCGGCGTTGCTGTTCCAGTGCCGCCGTGACCGTACGTGCCATGCGGTTGAAGCCGGTCGCGAGCTGGCGCAGTTCCGGCGGACCGCCGGCCCGGGTCTGTTCCGGCGGGAGGCCCGCCGCGAGTTGCCCGACCGCGCGGTCGAGGCGGCGCAGCGGGCTGACCACCCAGCCCGTCGCGGCCCGGGCGAGGACGGTACAGGCGACAGCGACCAGAGCCGTTCCGGCGAGGACGAGAGCCCAGCGCCGGGTGATGTCGTCCGCCGCGGTGCCGACCGAGGCGCGCAGTACGACGGCCCCGGAGACCCGGGTTCCGGTGCCCGCGGGCTCGGCGAACATGCGGTACCCCCGTGACCAGGGGCGCAGTGAGCCGCCGGGATGCTCTGTCTGGTTGCGCAGTGCCGCGTCGAGCAGCCGGGCCACGGCGGGCTCGGCGGCCCGCATGCCGCCGGTCTGGACGACCGGCCTGCGGCGCGTGTCGGTGACGACGAGCGGTTCGCCGTACAACTGTGTGTAGCGTCGCGCCTCGGCGGTGAGAGCCGAGGCGTCGCCGGTCGCGGCGGCCTGGTCCATGAGGGACGCGAAGCGGTCGAGGTCGGCGCTGCGGGCGAGGACCAGCTGCTGGGTGCGGTCGGACGCCGTGAACAGCAGCAGCGGTACGGCGAACGCGGCCACCGCGATCACGACGAACAGCAGGAGTGCGGCCTGGACCCGGGTGCGCATGCGTCGGCTCCTCAGGCTCCGGAATCCCGAAGGTCTCCGAGGTCCCCGAACCGGTAGCCGAAGCCCCGGATCGTCGTGAGCAGCTCGGGGCGGCGCAGCTTGGCGCGCAGTTGCGTGAGGTGGACGTCCAGGGAGCGGGACACGGCCTGGTAGGCGTCGCCCCACACCTCGTCCAGGAGCTGCTCGCGGCTGACCGCGGTGCCCGCCCGCCCGGCCAGCACGGCGAGGATGTCGAACTCCTTGGTGGTCAGCTCGACCTCCGTCCCGCCGACCCGCACCCGGCGTGCGTCGAGGTCCACCTCTACGTCACCGGCACGGACCGTCCGTACCGCGGGGGCGCCCTTGGCCGCGCTCCGCCGGGTGACGGCGTCGATGCGCGCGAGCAGTTCGGCGAGCCGGACCGGCTTGACGAGATAGTCGTCGGCCCCGAGCCGCAGGCCGCGCACGACCGAACGCTCGTCGCCGCGTGCGGTGAGCACCACCACCGACATGTCGCTCACCGCCCGCAGGGCGCGCAACACATCCAGACCGTCGGTGTCGGGCAGCCCCAGGTCGAGAAGCAGCAGGTCGGAGCTTCGGTGGTAGGTCAGCACGTCCCTGCCGTACCGGACCCGCCTGGTGACGTGACCATGGTCGTACAGGACCTCCACGAGCGCCGCGGCCACGCCGTCGTCGTCCTCGGCCAGCAGTATCTGCACCCTGCCCACCTCCCTCCTTCTGCCGTCCCGGCGTCCGAATGTAAACCACATCGGCCGTGCACCCGCCGGAGTGTTAAGGGGAGGTTAGTTCTGTGTTCGGCCCTCTCGTCGGCGGGTGCGGGGCGGAGCCAGGCTGCACGGCACCCAGCAGCCTGAGAAGGACGCCGTAATGATCATTGACTGTCACGGTCACTACACGACCGCCCCGCCGGCCCTGGAGGCATGGCGGGGTCGGCAGATCGCCTCCCTCACCGACCCGTCGGCCGCCCCCGCCCGCGCGGACCTGCGCATCAGTGACGACGAGCTGCGCGAGAGCATCGAGTCGAACCAGTTGCGCCTGATGGACGAACGCGGCATCGACGTGACCGTCTTCTCGCCCCGCGCGTCGTTCATGGCGCACCACATCGGGGACTTCGCCACCTCCGCCGCCTGGGCCGCGATCTGCAACGAACTCTGCCACCGCGTCAGCCAGTTGTATCCGGAACGCTTCGTGCCCGCCGCGATGCTTCCGCAGTCGCCCGGCGTCGACCCCGCCACCTGCCTACCCGAACTCACCCGCTGCGTGGAGGAGTTCGGGGCCGTCGCGCTGAACCTGAACCCCGACCCGTCGGGCGGTCACTGGACCGCCCCGCCGCTGACCGACCGTTCGTGGTACCCCGTCTACGAGAAGATGGCGGAGTACGACATCCCGGCGATGGTCCACGTCAGTACGAGCGTCAACCCCGCCTTCCACACCACCGGCGCGCACTACCTCAACGCCGACACCACGGCGTTCATGCAGCTGGTCCAGGGTGACCTGTTCGCCGACTTCCCGACCCTGCGCCTGATCATCCCGCACGGTGGCGGTGCGGTCCCCTACCACTGGGGCCGCTTCCGGGGCCTGGCGATGGCACTCGGGAAGCCTCCGCTGGAGGAACACGTCCTGGGCAACGTCTACTTCGACACCTGCGTCTACCACCAGCCCGGCTCGGACCTCCTCTACGACGTCATCCCGGCCCGCAACATCCTCTTCGCCTCGGAGATGATCGGCGCCGTCCGCGACATCGACCCGTGCACCGGCCACCACTTCGACGACACCCGTCGCTACGCGGAGGCGGCCAAGCTGCCCGCGGACGACCTGGCGGCAGTCCAGGAGCACAACGCCCGCGCGGTGTACCCCCGCCTGGACGCGCTGCTGAAGCGCCAGGGGCGGTGAGGCACATGAGCTCGCTCAAGACTGCAGGCTGGCTGGACTGGTACCAGAACCCGTCCAGGCCGACCTTCCGGCTGCCGCCCGGGACCGTCGACGCCCACTGCCATGTCTTCGGCCCGCAGGCCGAGTTCCCCTTCGCGCCGGAACGGAAGTACACCCCCTGCGACGGCGGCAAGGACGAACTCTTCGCGCTCCGCGACCACTTGGGCGTCGCCCGCAACGTCATCGTGCAGGCCACCTGCCACGGCGCGGACAACACCGCCATGGTCGACGCCGTCCGGGCGGCGAGCGGCAGGGCGCGCGGCATCGCGACCGTCCGTCCGGACATCGGCGAGCACGAGCTGCTCGAACTCGACGCGGCCGGCGTGCGCGGGGTGCGTTTCAACTTCGTACGGCGCCTGGTCGACACCTCACCCAAGGAGGACCTGAGCACCATCGCGAAGAAGGTCGCCCCGCTGGGCTGGCACGTCGTCCTGTACTTCGAGAGCGCCGACCTGCCCGAACTGGAGGGTTTCTTCGGCTCGTTGCCCACGCCGCTGGTCGTGGACCACATGGGGCGGCCGGACGTGACCCAGCCGGTGGGCGGGCCGCAGTTCATCCGGTTCCTGCGCTTCGTCGACGCGAACGACGTCTGGGTGAAGGTGAGTTGTCCCGAGCGCCTCAGCGTGACCGGACCCGCCGCCCTGAACGGCGAGCGGCACGCCTACACCGACGTCGTCCCCTTCGGCCGCCGCGTCGTGGCGGAGTTCCCCGACCGGGTGCTGTGGGGCACCGACTGGCCCCACCCCAACCTCACCGACCACATGCCGGACGACGGGCTCCTGGTCGACCACGTCCCACAGGTCGCGGTCACCGCCGAGCAGCAGCGGAAGCTGCTCGTCGACAACCCGATGAGCCTGTACTGGCCCGGCGAGGACGTCTGAGACACCCGGGCCGACCGACTCCCCAACTCCCCGTCCCCCTCCCCGACTTCGACAAGGGCCTCTCATGCAGACCGCAAACGCGCTCAATCGGCTGGACCGGCTTCCGGTCTCCCGGTTCCACAAAACCACGATGCTCGCCGTCGCCTTCGCCTACTTCTTCGAGTTCGCGGACATCAACAGCTTCGCCACCACCGCGCCGAAACTGATCGACCTGTGGGGCATCACGGTCGACCAGGTCGCCTACGTCACCTCGCTCTCGTTCGTCGGCATGTTCATCGGGGCGATCGTCGCCGGGGCCATCGGCGACCGGTGGGGCCGCAAACGGGCGCTGCTGTGGACGACGCTGTTCTTCGGCCTCTCCTCGTTCGCGGCGGTGTTCTCCTGGGACCTCGTGTCCCTGGGCGCGTTCCGCGTCCTGACCTCGGCGGGCCTGTCCGCGATGACCGTCGTGGGCGTCGTGTACATCAACGAGATGTACCCGTCGGCGATCCGCGGCAAGTACCAGGCGTACGCCATCGTCATCGGCATCTGCGGCACGCCCGTCACCAACCTCATCGCCAGCGCTGTCGTGCCGCTCAGCGACTGGTCGTGGCGGCTGGTCTACCTGTGGGGCTCCCTGGGCGTCCTGCTCGTCCTGTTCACCCGACACCTCAAGGAATCACCCCGCTGGCTCGAGAGCAGGGGCGAGCACGCCAAGGCGGACGCGGTCCTGCGGGAGATAGAGGCAAGCGTCGCCGCGGAGAAGGGCCCCCTGCCCGAGCCGGCTCCTCCCGTCGACGAAACGCCGTCGACCAGGGCTCCGCTGCGCCTGCTGCTGCAGAAGAAGTACCTGTACCCGACACTGCTGCTCACGGTGCTGTGGATGACCCAGACCATCGGCTTCTTCGGCTACTCGAGCTGGGCGCCCACCCTGCTGGCCAAGGAGGGCTTCAGCGTCGAGAAGTCCGTCTTCTACGTGGCGCTGACCACGGTCGGCGCACCGCTCGGCTGCTATCTCGCGTCCCTGGTCACCGACCGCTTCGAACGCAAGTGGTGCCTGGTCGCCTTCGGTACGGTGATCGCGGTGTGCGGTCTGTTCTACGGGCTGACCTTCGACCCCGTCTTCATCATCGTGTTCGGCTTCCTGGTGAACCTCTTCGAGCGCGGCTACACGGCCCTGGCCTACGCCTACTCCCCCGAGCTCTTCGACACGCGGGGCCGCTCCCTGGGAACGAGCGTCTCCTACGGCCTCGGCCGGCTGTCCAACGCCGCCGGCCCGCTGATCGTCGCGGCGCTCTACAACGGGCACGGCTACCAGAGCGTCTTCTTCTTCATCGCCGGCACCTGGATGGTCGGCGCGATCGTCCTGGCCGTCCTCGGCCCCCGGACCCGCGTGGCACGCCTGGCCGCGGCGGAGCGGCAGCGTGCGGACGTCCCGGTGTGAGGCCGGCACCGCGACGCAGGTCGGCTTACGGGTAGCCGGGAAAGGGCTGCACTCCGGTCAGAACCGCGCCCGCGCCGTCGTAGACGCCCTCCTGGAGAAAAGCGTGCTGCGGGACCACGGAGGCATCCCGCAGACAGCGCTGCAGCGGGCTGCTCTCCGCGATGGCGGGGATGCCGGCGAGCTGGTAGGCGGCCCGGGCGACCTCGAAGGAGGTCTTGGCGAGGTGGGCGGAGGCGAGCCGGAGCAGACTGGCCTGGTGCGCGGTGGCGGCATCTCCGCTCGCGACCGTCGCCCATACCTCCTCCGTGGCCTCGTAGAAGAAGGCGCGTACGGAGCGGAGTTGGGCCTCCGCCCGGCCGATGCCGATACGGAAGGTGGCGCGGTCGGCCGCCTTCGGCCCGCCGGTGAAGCCGGCGCTGCCGCCCTGGGCGATGACGTGGTCGAGGGCGGCGCGGGCCACTCCGAGGCCGACGACCGCCAGTACCTGTGCGGCATAGGCGACGGCGGGATAGCGGTACAGCGGCTCGTCGACGGTGGGCTCGCCACCCCGGACGAAGGTCCATTCCTCCGGTACGACGATGCCGTCGACGAGCAGGTCGTGGCTGCCGGTGCCGCGCAGGCCCACGACGTCCCAGTTCTCGACGATCTCCACCTGCTCGGGCCGCAGTACGGCGGTCAGCGGTCGCCCCGCCCTGTCCTCGCCGACCTTGATGCCGACGCCGAGGACGTCCGCGCCCTTGCAGCCGCTGGCGAACCTCCAGCGGCCGGAGATCCGGTAGCCGTTCCCGACCCGCTCGGCGGGCTGGACGGGGAACAGCCCGCCGGCGAAGGCGACATCGGGTCCGTCCGCGTACAGCCGCGCCTGTGTTTCGAGCGGCAGCGCGGCCAGATAGATCAGGGACGAGCCGAAGCTGGCGACCCAGCCCGCGGAACCGTCAACCTCGGAGATCCGCTCGACCCGCCGGAGGAATTCGGCCGGCGCCAGTGGTTCACCCCCGAAGCATCGCGGCGCACTCGCCCGGTAGAGGCCCACCTTCTTGAACGCGGCGATGACATCGCGCGGCACATGGCGCAGCTTGTCGAATTCGTCCCGCCGGTCGGCGACCAGGGCCAATACCCACTCGAAGGCGTCGCCATCTGCCGTCTGGGTCATAAGAGTGTCCTCGTCACAAGAGTCTCCTCTGGCATGGGCCGGGCGGTCCGTTCTCTCCGTCTCGCGACACGCTAGGCGCTCGCCGCCGGGCCCGGAGGGAGCAATGTCGAGCCGTGTGGCCTGATCGCTCCTATCGTGGAACGGCACAGAGTCGCTCGGCGCCGAGGCAGGCAACACATGTGGGAACCGCAGGTCGACTATGGGGCGGTCTTCCGGGCCCTGCCCGGCATGGTGGCTCTGCTCACCCCGGACCTGGTGTACGTCGACGCCAACGAGGACTTCGAACGCATGTCCGGGCGCACCCGCGAACAACTGGTGGGCCGCTACATCTTCGACGTCTTCCCCGAGAACCCCAACGATTCGGCGGCCGCGGGCATGCGCGAGACCCGGGAGTCCATGCTGCGCGTGGTGGCCACGGGCGAGCGCGACACCATGGCACTGCTCCGCTACGACATCGAGGATCCCCAGCGGCCCGGCCAATGGGACCAGCACTTCTGGAGCCCGGTCAACGCACCGGTCCGTGGCCCGGACGGGCGGGTGGTGCTGATCGTGCACCGGGTCGAGGAGGTCACGGAGTTCATCAGCGCCTTCGGCGGCTCGGGCGGCGACAGACGGGCCCGGGTGCTGGAGGCCGAGCTCTACACCCGCGCCCGTGAGCTGCAGGAGGTCAACGAACGCCTGCGAAAGGCGCACGCCCATGAACGCGAGGTCGCCCTGGCCCTGCAGGCGGCGATGCTGCCCGCCCCCCAGCCTGTCGGGCACCACAAGGCCGCCGTACGCTACCAGCCCGCCATCGACGCCCTGAACGTGTGCGGTGACTGGTACGACCTGGTGGACCTGCCCGACGGCGCCATGGCGGTCGCCGTCGGCGACGTCGTCGGCCACGGGCTGGCCGCCGCCTGCGCCATGGGACAGCTGCGCAGCGCGCTGAGCGCTGCCTGCCGGGTCGCCGACGGCCCGGCCGAGGCCCTGGAGGCCCTCGGCCTGTACGCGCGCTTCGTCGAAGGCGCCGAGTCGACCACCGCCGTGACGACCTTCATCGACTGGGACGACCACACCATCACCTACAGCTGCGCGGGCCACCCTCCCCCGGCCCTGCTGCACCCCGACGGCAGCGTGGCGTTTCTCGACCGGGCCACCGACCCGCCGCTCGGCGCCCGGCCCGAACACGTCGCACGCCCACAGGCCCGCACCCCCTTCGTCGAAGGCGCCACGCTGGTCCTGTACACGGACGGGCTGATCGAACGCCGTGACGAGGACATCGACGCCGGTCTGGCCCGTCTCTCCGGCTCGCTCACCCGCCACCGTGGCTCCGCCCCGGAGGCCCTGGCCGACGCCCTCCTCGCCGATCTCCTCCCGTCCACCGGCAACACGGACGACACCGCCCTGATCGTCCTGCGCCTCTGACCCGGGGCGGCTCCCCGCCCGCAGACGTGACCTCACGCCCCGGGCCGTCACCGGAGTGAACGAACTGTCCTGCAAGGGGATGTCACCTTCCTCAAGTGACCCGCTCCTGACCTGCGCAGCAACTCGGTCCGGCGTTGCCTGTTCCATCTCGCCTGCACGAACGGGGTCTCGGGCAGCGGGAGGAGGGCCCCGGCCTCCACCGCCGCGAACACCGACAACGGCTTCGCGCCGCCCAGCTGCAGGCACTGCCGCCGGCCTGCGACATTCATCGCCCAGAGCAGGGCCTCGGCCTGCATGTGCTCGACGACGGCGGTCTCGCACAACCACCACGCCGCCCGTCCGGCCATCCGCTGACCGAGTGCCTGCAACCACTGGCCCTCGGAATCAACCGCCTAGAGCGCAGAGACCTCAGTTCGACGCCTGTCCGGCTTGAAGGGCAGCGCGGTCACCGTCGCCCTGATCTCCCGCTGCGCGGTTCCCGGCCTGCCCCACAGGACCACCACGTCCGTCCCGGGCGCCGCGTGAACCTGGTCCAGCACGCCGAGGGAGATGGTCGCTCGCAGGTTCACGCTGACCGTCCGGCCCGTCGCGACGCCCACCCGGTGTCCGCCGACGAGGACCTGGTCGAAGGCCGGACCGCGGCCGCGGGGCAGTTCCATCGCATCGGGCAGGTCACCGTCACCGAACGGCGCGGCGAGGATGTACGCGACGTCGGAGGCGTTCCAGCGCAGGCCCGCGAGCATCCTGGCCGGCTCCCCCTTGTCGGCGTCGGCGGCCAGCGCGTCGCGGCCCAGGAAGTCACGGTCGGGGACGCCCTTGCGGAAGCCCCAGCCCAGTTCTCCGGGCTTGCGGAAGTAGTCCGTGATGCCGTTCTCCGGTACGAAGCTGCCTCCGGGTGTTCCCCTCCTGAACTGCCTGGGCGCACCGGGGGTGAGGATGGAGGCGGGGAGGTAGTCGAGGCCGTTGGTGGCGATGCCCGCCTCGATGTGCTGCACCGGCTGGGACCGCAGGCCCAGCTCACGGATGCCGAACTGCCGGCCGCTCTCGACGGCGGCCGACCAGATCTCGTTGGCGTGCCCGGCGGGACCGTGCAGTTCGTAGCCGAGCTCGCCCGAGATGCCCGTACGGAGAACCCGCACCGGGACGCCGGCCACGCGGGACATCCGGCTCCGGCTGAAGGCGATGTCGCGCAGGTTCTCCCCGGTCAGCTTCTCCACGGTGTCCAGGGCCGCCGGACCCTGGATGCCGAAGATGAACCGCTCGGGGCTGACATCCTCGACCTCGGCGTCCCAACTCCCCTGGCTCAGCTGCCAGATCAGCCAGTCCCCGCTTCCGGCCGTGTACAGGAACTCCTCCTCGGCCAGGCGGCACACGATCCCCTCCGATGCCACCCAGCCGTTCCCGTCGAGCTGGACGTGGTGCTTGATCTGCCCCGTCTCGAAGCGGGACAGGTCCCTCATACCGAGCCAGGCGAGGAAGTCCAGCGCCTGCCTCCCCCGGACGACGACCTTGTGCAGGGACGACCAGTCACCGATGTAGCAGGAGGTGACGTGCGCGCCGCATTCCTCGACCCAGCCGGTGTACTCGAGAGGCAACAGGGTCTGGGCGAAGTGGCCGTAGGCGCCCAGGGTGTTGCTCTCGTCCTGGGCCGCGGCGGCCGGACTGAACAGCGCCGGGCGCTGTGCGACGAAGGGGGCGTCCTTCAGCCGTAGAACCGCTTCGTAGGTGCTGCGCTGAACCTCGGCAATGTCCACGGGAGATCCTCCTGCTCGTGGGGGCTCTTTCGACTGCTCCGGCGTTCCGGCCATGCCACGGGGTCGGCCACGGAAGCACCCGACAGCAGACGCCACGCGGATCCGTGTGGGCGGGCCGGGGTGCGGAGCAGTGCAAACCATCTGAAATAGCAGACACGCTTCTTCGCTCACGCGGTCACGAAGAAGTAACTAGATCGGTTAAGTGCGACCGTAGCAGACGATGCCAACGACGGCGACGGACAGGACAGAGACCGTTTCGACAGGGCCCGGAGCGCAAGAGACAGCCGTGTGTGACCCTCGATGCGGCCCGCTGCAGCCACTCAAGGCAGCACCGGAGGGGGCCTGTCGGCGGACGCGAACTCCCTTCCCCCGGATCACCCGGGCAACGGGCAGCGACAGCGTGGCGCTGAATGGGGGTCAGCCGTTCCGGCGACAGCTCGACCAGGGCTGGCGCACCCGTGTTCCAGTACCCCGGAACGGTGGCCCCTCGGACGCTGGACCACCTGGTCATCTCCGCGAACCAGGCGCACATGGTGCGATCGTTCGACGAGGGCGTTCAAGTCCGGCCTGCGGCGGACTCCGGCCGAAGAAGACAGCGCTCGGGCCTGCCGACATGGCCTTGTGCTGCCTCTGCCAAGCGCTCACAGCCCGCCCCTGAAGGAGCAGCAGTGACGGCGCGTCAACTCCTGACGGTCCTGTGGCGGTCACACGGACGCGCGCACCACGATACGGCCGGGCACGGGCGACAGAGCCCCGGTGTCGATGCCCAGGGCGTTGCGGGCGGCGATCCGTCCGAGGATTTCGGCGTCGATGTGGACGGTGGTGAGCGCGGGGGTGGTCAGGGAGCCGTGCTCGGTCTCGTCGAAGCCGATCACGGCCACGTCCTCGGGCACCCGGAGCCCCAGGTCGCGCAGCGCCGTGAGGCTGCGCAGCGCGATGTCGTCGTCGAAGGCGGCCAGGGCGGTCACGTCCCCGTGGGCCGCCAGGAACGTCTCGACCGCGGCTGCGCCGGCCTCCCGGGGCCTCGGCACGACGAAGCGCTCCAGGGGTCCAAGTCCCAGGCGCCGGGCGGCTTCCTGGGCGAATCCGAGCCGGGCCCCGGTCAGCGGAAAGTCATGGTCCGGCATCGCCATCGCGATCCCGGTGTGCCCGCGTTCGGCGAGATACCCGATCTGCAGCGCGGCGTTGGCGGCGAACCCGTTCTCCCAGTCGTCCTCGCTCGGCTCGCGTCCCTGCATGTAGACCTCGCCGAGCCGCAGCACCGCCCGCGGCGCGATGGTGTCGAGGACCTTCTGCGTGGCCTCCGGGATCGCGTGCCCGTGCCGGACCAGAAGGATGTGGTCGTGCTCGGCCAACTCCTCGTCCAGGCCCCGGACATAGCTCCGGGAGAAGTTGCCCTCCATGCCCCAGTCGACGTTGAGCACGACGATGCGCGAGGAGCCCTCGCGCAGGGCGCGGGCGATCCCGTGCGGGACGTATCCCAGGTCCTGGGCCGCCCCCATCACCCGTTCCCGGGTGGCCTCGGAGATCGTCTGCCGTGGGTCGTCGTTCAGTACGAAACTCACCGTCGCCCGCGACACGCCGGACGCCTTGGCCACGTCGCTCAACGTGATCCGGCCCGAACGGCCCATGTCGGCACACTCCCTCCGTCAGACCTGCGCACGCCCCGCCCTGCGAGCGCGTACCACCGACGTGCGTAGCTTCCCGGCTCTAGAACGATTAAGCATGTGCCGTCAGTCTACGCGACTAGATCGTTTCAGCATCCCGCTCGCTATGGCCAGCAGCCGGCCTGCCTTCAGTTCGGTCTCCTGCCACTCCCTCTCGGGCTCCGAGCCCCAGGTGATGCCCGCTCCCGTACCGAACTTCAGGAGCCCTACGGCACGGTCGATCCAGAAGGTGCGGATGCCGACCGCCAGTTCGCCGCATCCGCGGTCGGCGTCGACCCAGCCGATTCCGCCGCAGTAGGGACCGCGAGGTGAGGCCTCCAACGCCGCGATGATCCGCAGGGCGCTCTCCTTGGGCGCCCCGGTGACCGAACCGGGCGGGAACGTCGACGCCAGCAGCCCGGGCCAGCCCACGCCGTCGCGCAGTCGCCCCCGCACCGTGGACACGAGATGGACGAGCCCCGGATGCTTCTCCACGGCACACAGGTCGGGCACGGTCACGGAACCCGGAACGCAGACGCGGCCGAGGTCGTTGCGGACCAGATCCACGATCATCACGTTCTCCGCGTGGTCCTTCTCCAGCAGATCCGCCTCAGTGCGGCCGGTCCCCTTGATCGGACCCGATGTCACGTCCCTCCCGTCGCGCCGCAGGAAGAGTTCCGGCGAGGCGGTGGCCACCTCCACCCCGTGCCGCGGGAGGCGGACGACACCCGCGTACGGTGCGGGGTTGTGCCGCGCCAGCAGCCCGGCGAGCGCCATGACATCGGCGGCCGGCCCGACGGGAGCGGACAGCACCCGGCAGAGATTGGCCTGGTAGACGTCGCCGGCGGCGATGTGCTCGCGGATGCGTGTCACTCCGTCGGTGTAGGCGAGGCGATCGAGCGAGGTCGTCCACTCGTCGGGGCGCGGGCCGCGCCATGACGTCGTAGCGACGCGACGGTCATCGATCTGTCGTACGTCGCGGAAGCGGGCGCACGTCAGGTGTCCCTCGAAGTCCGCCGCCACGGCCCAGAAGCCCTCGGAGTCCAGCGCCGAGGGGTCGCTGGTGACGTCCACGAGACCGGTGGCGAGATGTCCGCCGAGCCATGCCATGGGAGGGAACTCGTCCACTGCGAACCTCCGTTGCCACTGCCGAGCCCATGTCCTGCCGGGCCCTCAGGCCGCTACGACGTCGGGTTCGGCACTCCATTGGGCCGCCCGCAGCGTGTTGACCAGGAGCATGGCGATGGTCATGGGGCCCACGCCTCCCGGAACGGGGGTGATGCGACCGGCGATACCGTCGAGCTCGCCGGTACGGACGTCGCCGGCCAGGCCCGAGGGCGTCCGGTGGATGCCGACGTCGATGACGACGGCGCCGGGCCTGACGTGTTCGGGGCCGATGAGCCCGCGGACACCGGTGGCGACCACGACGATGTCGGCGGGCCGGGTGACCGCGCCGAGATCGGTGGTGAACTCGTGGGCCACCGACACGGTCGCCCCGCGCCGCAGCAACAGGTGGGTCAGGGGCTTGCCGACGAGCTCGCCCCAACCGACCACCGCGACGTTCGCGCCCTTGAGCGGAATGCCCTCGGCGTCGAGGAGTTCGATGACACCGCTGGGCGTGCAGGGGCGCAGGCCCCGCTCCCCGCGGGCGAGGAGGCCGAGGCTGGCGGTGGTGAGGCCGTCGACGTCCTTGGTGACGGGGATACGGTCGATCAGCGTGGCCGCGTCCAGGTGCCGGGGCAACGGGAGTTGGAGCAGGATGCCGGAGACGGCCGGGGCTGCGGCCAGTTCGTCGATCATGGCGGCCACGTCGTCGTGGGGCGCGTGCTGAGGCAGGTGGCGGTGGAAGTCGCGCATGCCGGCCTCCTTGATCGCGCGCCGTTTCGCGGCGACGTACACGGCGCTGGCCGGGTCGTCGCCGACGAGGACGGTCGCGAGCCCGGGAACCCGTCCCGAAGCTGCGACCGCGGCGACCTCCTCGGCGACCTGCGAACGGATCCGCCGGGCGATCCCGGTGCCGTCGATCCTGGTTGTCATGGTGGCGAACCGCTTTCTTGTCCCTGTCGGTGGGAGCCGATGAGCTGTCCCGCCGTCATGCGAAGACGATGGTGTGGTTGCCGTTCCGGATGACCCGGTCCTCGGCGTGCCACAGCACGGCCCGGGAGAGCACCGCGCGTTCCACGTCGGCGCCGCGCCGGGCGAGATCGGTGGCGGTGTGGGCGTGGGTGACGCGGACGACGTCCTGCTCGATGATCGGGCCCTCGTCGAGGTCCTCGGTGACGTAGTGGGCGGTGGCGCCCACCAGCTTCACGCCCCGCCCCCTGGCCTTGGCGTAGGGGCCCGCGCCGATGAAGGCCGGCAGGAAGGAGTGGTGGATGTTGATGATCGGGACGCCGACCTGAGCGATGAAGTCCCCCGACAGGATCTGCATGTAGCGGGCCAGGACCACGAAGTCGACGTTGCCCTTCAGCAGCCGCAGATGCTCCGCCTCCGCGGCGGACTTGTCCGCGCCCTGGCAGGGGACGTGGAAGAAGGGGATGCCGAAGCTCCGTACCTCCTCGGCCACGTCGGGGTGGTTGGAAATCACCATCGCCATGGTGACGGGGAGTTGGCCCTGCCGGTGGCGCCACAGCAGGTCGAGCAGGCAGTGGTCGGACTTCGAGGCGAAGATCGCCACCCGCTTGGGCACCGACAGGTCGCGCAGCGTGTAGCGCAGCCCGAACCCGGCCACCAACTGCTTGTCCAGGTCGGCCCGCAGCGCGGGCAGCGCGGCCTGGAGACCGTCGAGACCGAAGACGGTGCGCTGGAAGAAGGCGCCGCCCTGCGGGTTGTCGGAGTACTGGTCGAGGGAGACGATGTTCGCGCCGTGGCTGCTGAGGGCGGACGTCACGGCGGCGACGATGCCCGTGGCATCGGCGCCCTGCACGATGAGCGAGGCCTGGGGGCCGGCCGGCCTGCCGGTGGCGGTACGGGCCGGGGCGTCTTGCGTGAGGGTCATGCCAGGCTCTCCTTGCGGAATCGGGCGGCCCAGTCGGAGGTGGCCTTGAGCCCGCCGAACGTATAGAAGTGGATCTTCAAGTCGCCGTGGCGGGCCGGGTCATGGGCCGCGGCGAGGTCCCGCAGGAACCGGTCCGGTCCCGTGGTGCCCATCAGGTTCGTCAGCGAGAACCCGTATTTCTTGACGACGGAGGCGCTGGTGCCGACCCCGAAGCGGGCGGCGTACGCCATGAGCCGGCGCACTCCCGCGGGCCCGGGCACCCCGATCCTGATCGGGAGTCCGATGCCTTGGCGCCGCACCTCCTCCACCCACGCGAGCACCGGGTCGACGTCGAACCCGAACTGCGTGATGATGCCGCCCTCCAGGGGCTGGGCGGCGAGCGCCGTGTGCTTGTCCCGCAGCGCGGACCAGAGCGCGGTGCCGTCGATCGCGGGGTGGCCCTCCGGGTACCCGCTGATGCCGACGTGGCGGACGCCGAACTCCTGCAGCAGTCCTGTGTCGATGAGGGACAGGGAGTCGGCGTAGGGGCCCTCGGGATGTGGCGGATCCCCGCCGACGACGAACACGTTCTCGGACGTGCCGTCGGCGTGCAGGCCGGCGAGGAACCGCTCGAAGTCGCCGCGCGATCCGAGGCGGCGGGCGGATATGTGCGGTACGGGAACGAAGCCGAGCCGCTTGACCGCCCGGGCCGCGTCCAGCCGCATCCGCAGGTCCTCGTTGCCCAGGAAGGTGACGTTGATGCGGGTGCCTTGGGGGATGGCGTCGCGGGCTTCCTCCAGCTTGAGGACGTCCTTCCCCGTCATCTCCAGGGAGAAGTCCTCAAGTAGTGCGGTACCGACCGCTGTTCGTGCCGTGCTCGCGGGGTTCATCGTCGTTCGTCTCGCTTTCCGGGCCGGCGTCAGCGGTTGCGGCGGTAGAGCGTGCGCGCGTGCTGGTTGAACGGCGCAGGCTGAACGGTGGCGCGGATGCGCGGGAAGCCGAGGTCCGCCTCCGGGTCGGTACCGGCACCGGGGTGCTCGCCCCACACCACCCAGACCTCGGTGCCGGGCTCCGCGTGCTCCTGGTCGATCAACGTCAGCGCCAGGACCGTTCCGACGGGGTCGATGGACGCCGTCTGCATGGTCACGCCGACCATGCCGGTCACGTTCTCCACCCGGTGACGGGCATAGCTGAGGACAAAGCCGGGGTCCGCGCCCTGTCCGACCACGGTGCGGACGTCGTCCGGGTCGAGGACGAGGGTGACCTTCGTGCGCAGCGGCGAGTCCTTGGCCTTCCGCAGGGCGTCCCGGCCCACGAAGTCATGGCCGAAGTGGATCAGCTTCCCGTAGCCGAGCTCGTACGGAGAGACGTAGTAGTCCTCGATGTCCTCGGAGAAGTAGCTGCCGTTCAGCGGGCGCTTGCCCTCGATGCCGAACAGGGGCAGGTACGTGCGGTATTCCGCCAGGTCCGGGTCGGTGTAGATGCCGGGCACCGGCGAGGGGATCCAGCCACTCTCCACACTCGGCGTGGCGTAGGCGAAGGCGCCGACCTGGACCAGGCCGAGCGGCTCGCCGGCCTTCAGGAACGCCTCGTGGACGTACACCGCGTGCTCCCACGGACCGATGAACTCGAAACCGGCCTGGCCGGCCATGCCGTGGCGCAGAGCGCGGAAGGCGCGGCCGCCGAGGGACACGACGGCGGAGTGGAAGAACTTCGTCTCCGGCAGCGGCCCGCCGAAGACCCGCTCGACGAGTTCCGTCGCCAGCGGGCCCTGGATCTGGTAGCGGAACAGCTTCGGATCGCCGCCGCCCGGGCGGAAGGCGGAGGACGGGTCGGTGACGAAGCCGACGTCGTAGCCGCCCTTCTCCGCGTGGTACTGCACCCAGTGCTGGGCGGCCGGGATCCCGCTGAGCAGGTACTTGTTCTCGCCCTCGCGAGCGAGGATCCCATCGGTGACGATGTGGCCGTCACGGGTGACCGGCACGTACTGCTTGGCCTGGCCGATCGCGAACTTCTCGAAGTTGTTGACGCCGTGCTCCGCCAACGCCCTTGTGGCGTCCGGGCCTTCGATCCACATGTCGTACATGTGGTGCGAGAGGTTGAGCAGGGCCACACCCTCGTGCCAGGCCGCCTGCTCCTGACGCCAGCCCGCGTACTCGTGGTCGACGACCTCCGGAATCCACGGTTCGGCGTTCGGCCGCCACAGCAGCTCGATCGGCGATCCGGCCTTGTCGATGCCGTCCTGGAGGGAGGGGGTTGCCATTGCGGCTCCTTGTTCGTAGTGATCCAGTGTGAGCTAAATCGATCTAGTAGACCGCGAGTGAAGCGACCTCACCCGAGGTGAGTGCCGAGTTGCGGACTACTTACAGACCCGGGTCACGGTCCCGGTCGACGTGTTCGAGATACGCCGCCGCCATGCGCACCGCATCGAGGCCGGCGCGGACATCATGGACGCGCACGCAGAACGCACCCGCCCCGGCGGCGAGCGCCGAGACGGCGGCCGTCGCCATGTCCCGCCCGCCGGGCGGCACTTCACCGGCGCCCCCGACCGCGAGGGCGGCGCCGATGAACCGCTTCCTCGACGCGCCGACGAGCAGGGGGTACCCCAACTGCCGAAGCGCCCCCAGGCCGGCCAGAAGCGCCCAGTCGTGCTCGGGCCGCTTGGCGAAGCCGAGCCCGGGATCGAGGACGACACGGGACGGGTCCACACCCTGCTCCGCCAACTGCCACAAGCGACAGCCGAGTTCGGCGACGACATCGGCCACGACATCGTCGTAGTCCGCGTGCCGGTCCATCTCGTGACTCGGTGCGCGCCAGTGCATGGCGACGTACGGAACACCGGCCAGAGCAACGGTCCGTGCCATGGCCCGGTCGGCCAGGCCGCCGCTGACGTCGTTGACCAGACGCGCCCCCGCCTCGACGTTGGCCCGGGCCACGGGCGCGTGCATGGTGTCGATGCTCGTGCACACGCCGGCGCGGGCCAGTTCACGCACCACCGGCACGGTCCGGGCCAGCTCCTCGTCCAAGCCCACGGGCCGCGCCCCGGGCCGGGTGGACTCGCCGCCCACGTCCACGATGTCCGCGCCCTGAGCGGCGAGTTCCAGGCCCCGGTCGATCGCACACCGGATGTCCATGTACAGGCCGCCGTCGGAGAAGGAGTCCGGCGTGACGTTGAGGATCCCCATGACCAGACATCGGCCCGGTCGGGGGAGCCCCTCCATTTCCACAGGCGGTCCCGGTCTCCCGGCGGTGGCAACGCTTTGCATGGTTGACATCGGCGGCAACCTCCTCGATCCCGCGCCCCGCGGCGGGAAACGAATGCTAAATCGATTAGGTCGTCATGTTACAGAAGGATACTTAATCGTTCTAGCGCCGAGACGGCGCACTCCCGTTCGTCGAGCGAAAGCTGAGGTTGCACGCTGAACGGGGGTGCCACCGCCCAGGAGCCGGTGAGGCCGACGCGTCAGCGCTTGTCACTCGCGAAAGGTCGGCGGGAGATGGTCGCGCGGATGGTGGTCTGCGCGTGACGCTCGACGGTCGGGTTGGCGGATCCGCCGTTCGGTTCGCCCCAGACCAGGTCGACCTCGCGTCCGTAGCCCAGTTCGTCCGCGTCGATCATGCAGACGGAGATCCAGCTGCGGACGTTGGACGAGTAGCTGCAGAGCGTCGACAACCCGATGAGCCGGCCGTCGCACTCGATGCGGTCGAACTGGGAGGCCGAGTAGAACGCGGCGGGCGTCTCGATGTACTTGAAGCGCCGGTCGCCCTGCTCGTACATGCCGGCGTACACGCGGGCGACGTCGTCACGGTGCCAGGACAGCCAGGCCTTCTTGCGGTGCTTCCGTCCGCGCATCCGCTCCAGAGCCCCACGGCCGATGAAGTCGTGGTCGAACTTGAGGATGTGGCCGTAGCCCAGGTCGTAGGGGGTGACGTAGTAGTCGTCGATCTGGTCGGGGACGAAGCTGCCGCCGGTCGAGAGGTTCGCCTCGAAGCTCCGCGCGCCCAGCCACTCGCGGTACGGCTTCATGTTCTCGCCCGAGTAGACGGCCGGCACGGTGGAGGCGATCCAGCCCGACTCCGTGGCCACCGAGGCGTAGGCGCGGCCTCCGATCTGGCGGATCCCGTACGACTCGCCCGCTTCCAGGAGCGTGTCGCGGATGCCGTCGAGGTCGGCGTAGGGGCCGAAGAACTCCAGGCCGGGGAAGCCGGACATGCGGTGGTTGAGAGCGGTGACCTCGTACTTGCCGACGTGGAAGCGACCCATGGTGAAGAAGGGGATGTCCGGCATCGGGCCGCCGTTGACCTCCTCGAAGATGCGGGCCGCGTACGGGCCCTGCAACTGCAGTCGGAAGAACTCGCGGCCGTTCGGGTTCTGCGCGGTGCGCTCGTCGCGACGGACGGTGACGTCGTAGCCGCCGGTCTCGGCGTGGAACTGGACCCAGTTGAGGGCCGGCGGGCGTCCGACGATCCGGACCAGGTTGTCGGCGAGGCAGAAGAGGATGCAGTCGCCGATCATGTAGCCGTCGTGGTTGACCGCGATGAACTGCTTGGCCTGCATGGGACCGAAGCCCTCGAAGCTGTTCGCGCCGAGCTCCGACAGCAGGCGGTAGCAGTCCGGGCCCTCCACCGTGAGGTCGGTCATGTGGTGGGAGAGGTCCATCAGAGCGGCAGTGGTGCGCCAACTCTCCTGCTCGTCACGCCAGTTGGTGAACTCGGCCCGGATCGGGAAGGGATACGCCCCCGACCGGCCGCCGCGCAGGAGCGCCAGCGGCCCGCCGGCCTCGCGTATCTGGTCCTCAAGGTGTGCCATTGCTTCCTCCATGTGTTGCCGATGCGGCTGCGGTGACGCTTCAACAGCGGGTGGGAAGGGTGCCGACGCGGCGAAAAAAGGGGGCGGGAAGTCCGTCCGGTGGACGTCGGCGGCTCGACGTAACCGTGCTGGTGCCGACGGAGGCAGGCTCCGACCAGCAGCGGTACTGTACCGTACAGTACTGTCGTGTTCCATGGATGAGCAAGAGGCGGCTTATACGATGTCGGCCGTGCAGAGGATGAAGGCCGCGGACCGCCGAAAGCTGATCCTGCGTGCGGCGGGCGAGCTGTTCCTCGACAGGGGCTACTCCGGCGTCACGATGGAGGATGTGCTGACGGAGGTCGGCGGCTCCAAGGCGACGCTCTACCGGCACTTCGCGGACAAGGCCGAGCTCTTCCAGGCCGCGGTGGAGGCCCTGTGCGACGAGTGGTCCAAGCCGGTGCACTCCTTCACACCCCCCAGCGCCGACCTCACCGAGACACTCACGGCCCTGGGCGGACACTTCGCCGCCCTGGTACTCACCCCTCAGGCCATCGCCCTGCACCGGCTGGTCACCGCGGAGGCGGAACGCATGCCGGAGGTGGGCCGGGCCTTCTTCGAGCACGGCCCCGCGGCCGGCCAGGGCGTGCTGGCCAAGTGCCTGCAACAGGCCCACGATGCCGGTGAGATCGAGGTCGCCCACCCCGTACGGGCGGCGGCACAGCTCTACCAGGCGATGCTGGGCGACGCCCAGATGCGACTGCTGACCAACTCCCCGCACAAACCCGACGACGCGGAGATCGAGGAGAGCATCTCCCTGGCGGTCCGGGTGTTCCTGCACGGTACGACCCCTGGCATTCGACGGTAGGGACACCGCCCGTCCGACCCTCGCGAGGAGCGGGCACCTCTGTTAGCGTGCAACTAGAACGTTTAAGTTCAGAGATCGTCGCACCATCTCGCAACGCATGTCCGCCCTGGCCGGAGGGACGCCCGAGCCATGGGAGGCTGGAGGAGTTCCATGGACCGCATGCTCTTGATGCGCAGCTTCGTCACCGTCGCGCAGATCGGCAGTTTCAGTGGAGCCGCCCGGACACTGGGCTCGTCGGGCTCCCTCGTCTCCCGTCATGTCGCGGAGCTGGAGCGGCAGATCGGTGTCCGGCTGGTCAACCGCACGTCCCGCTCGGTCAGCCTCACCGAACCCGGTCTGCGCTACTCCGAGTTCGCCGCCCGCATCCTCGCCGAGGTCGAGGCGGAAGAGGCCGAGATCTCGCAGCAGCACGACCGGGCGGAAGGTCAACTGAGCGTCGTCTGCCCCAAGTGGATCGGGAGTCTCGACGTCGGGGACGCGATCGCCGCGTTCGCCGCCGCGCATCCGAAGATCGCCGTGCGGTTCGAGCTGGGCGGACTGTCTGAACGCACCTACGACTTCCTGGACAGTGGATTCGACGTCGCCCTGCACACCCGGGACCTACGGGACTCCAGGGTGCACCTCAAGAAGATCGCCTCTCTCCCCTTCGCTCTGTGCGCGTCGGAGGAGTACGTCGAACGGCACGGTTCCCTCCACCGCCCCAACGACCTGGCCGCACACGACTGCCTGGTGCACGTGAACGAACCCGTGTGGCGCCTCGGACACGGCTCCACCTCGACGCTGCACAAGATCCGTAACGTGGTCTTCTCCTCGAACTCCTACATCGCCCTGCAGAAGGCCGCCGTCCAGGGCCGCGGCATCGCCCTGCTCCCCCAGCGCTCGGCCTACGAGGATCTCGTGTCCGGCGCGCTGCGGGTCCAACTCCCTCAAGTCCCCGTGCCCGACCGGCCGTTGTACGCGATCTACGGGCCGTGCCGGACGGTGCCGCGGAAGATCGTCGCCCTGCTCGAGTTCCTGACGCGCTGGTTCAAGGAGCATCCGATTCCGGTGATCGGAACCTGAAGTTCCGAAAACGTCACCTTAGTGTGCGTGACGTGGTCTCCCCTCTCGTGCGCGGCGGCGGGCAGCATTCCGGCCCTCGTCACATCCCGTTCGCGAGGAGCCGCCCCGTCATGTGCCCCACCACAGAGAACGATCCGTCGGTCCGAGACCTGGCGGCCACCTCGCCGCGGGGAGAGGCGCAGGGCACGTCCCGCAGAGCGGTCCTGGGTGCCTTCGCCGCCTCCGCCGTGGTGGCCACGCCGCTGTTGGCGACGACACAGGCTTCTGCGGCGGCGGAGACTTCCAGCTCGGCCCTGTCCCTCGTTCTCCTGGGCACCAACGGCGGTCCACCGCCGTTGGCGAACCGGTACGGCATCTCCTCCGCCCTCGTCGTCAACGGCAGGACCTATGTCGTCGACTGCGGTCGCGGAGCGGTGACCCAGTACCTGCGCGCAGGACTGTCGATGCCTTCGCTGGCCGGCATCTTCCTGACCCATCTGCACGCCGACCACGTGGTCGACTACTACTCGTTCCCCCTGCTGGCCGCCGGGGCATCCGGGGACCAGGGTTTCCAGGAACCGGTGGCCGTGTACGGTCCCGGCCCCGCGGGCATCCCCTCCACCGTGGCAGGCGCCCCCGGTGCCGTGCCGGGCACCGTCGCGATGACGAAGCTGGCCGGGCAGACCTACGCCGCCTCCCCCACCTTCTTCATGACCGAACACGCCGGCATCGACCCGGCCACACTGCTGGACGTTCACGACGTACTGCCACCGGCCGCGACCGCCGCCTCCGCGACGAACACCGCGCCCGCCATGCGGCCGTTCACCGTCATGGAGAACGACGACGTCAAGGTCACTGCCGTCCTCGTCCCGCACGGCGCCGTGTTCCCCGCCTACGCCTACCGCTTCGACACCGACCACGGCAGCGTCGTCTTCTCCGGAGACACGGCGCCCTCCCCCAACGTCATCACGCTGGCCCGGAACGCGGACGTACTGGTGCACGAGGCCCTCTATCCCGAAGGGCTGGCCGGCCTGGGCCTGCCGCAGTCCCTCATCGACCACATCCTGGCCACGCACACCGACGTGGCGGAACTCGGCAGGATCGCAGCCGAGGCCGACGTCGGAGCGCTGGTCGCCACCCACCTCGGGCCGGGAGACCCGGCCGCCGTCTCCGACGCGACGTGGCGCCGCCTGCTGCGCGACAGCGCACACCGCGTTGACTACGGGGGTCGCATGCTTCTGGGCACGGACCTGATGCACCTCCCCATGCACCGGAACCCGACCCGCCGGGGATGAGACAGCAGGCCGGGCTTCGGGCTCAGCGGAAGGTCTGCACGAGCTTGCCTCGGACATGCCGGCCGGCCAACTCACTCAGGGCCGCCGGGACCTCGGTAAGCGTGACGGTCCTGGACAGCATCGGGTCCAGGTGGCCGTCCGCGACCAGCGTCAGCAGCTCGCCGAGCTTGTGGACAGGTCGGCGTGGGCGCGCGCGTCGCCGTGACCATGGGCGGCCCCGAGAGCAAAGCGGGCGTCCTCGCGGGCGCGCACGGCGTCATTGAAGACGGCGCGGGCGCACCCGAACGCCCTGGCCGGCGCGAGGCGTTGGCCCGGATCCGGGTACAGCCTGAAGGCGTACCGAATCCCCGCTCACCAGCATCGCGCTCCGCATAACGGCGTGCGCAGGGCCGCGATGGACGTTCTGCTCGTCGGTAGGCGCAAGCCCATCGTTCAGGGACACCCATGCCGGTGCGGCCGCGATGTTTGCAGCCAGGGAGACAGCGATTCTCAGCAAGAAGGCCAACCAGATGGCCCATCGGGCCCGGCGTGTGGCAAGCCCCGATGGCTTCAGGAGGCCGATCGTGGCCAGGAGCAGCAGGCCGTCCACCGAAAGGGGCCACAACGAAGCGCTCACTGGGTCCGCTCCGCCTTGCCGCGCCAACTCCCGCTGATGCACGTATGAGCGTAGGCCGCGACCCCTGCGACGACGAGCGCACACAGGGGTCGCAGCCACACTTCGAGATCCACTACGCGGCGGCCGGCAGGGAGTTCCGCTTCTCCGAGCCGCCTCATCCGGCCCTCACCGGTGGCACTCCGCCCCTAGCCAGCCCGGCAGTCCCACGCTCACTGCCAGCTGAGCGACACACCCCAGCCAGCAAGGTCATTGCACATCTATTGCGCATTTGGCCGGGAATTCCAGGGAAATGGAGGGAAGTATTCCACGGCCTTCAGCGCAACCGCCCAGGTCAGCACATGTGCAGCTCAGGCCCAGGCCGTCACCGGCACGAACGAACTGTCCTGCCGGAACAGCGCCGTCCCGTCCGACCGCGCCACCTGCAGTTGGTAGTTGTAGTGCCGCAGGTAGTACCCGGGGTAGTTGTACGACTCGAAGCGGATCGAGCCCGAAGTCGTGCCCGTGCGGGCGATGAACGTCGCGTCCTTGGCGAACGTCGTCGTGCCGTCGTTCGCGTCGAAGCGGGCCCGGAAGTCCCAGTGGCGCAGGTAGTTGCCGGAGGAGTCACGGAAGGAGTAGCCGTTGGAGTCGGCGAGGCCCGCGACCACGGTGAAAGTGGACGCCGTCTTCTCGGCGGTGGTGCTGGAGCCGGTCACCACCGGCAGGTTGAGCAGGGAGGACTGCGCCTGCCAGTAGCGGGTGGAGTAGTTGGCCGACTGGAAGGAGCGGGTGACGTTCTTCGACAGGGTCGGGCCGCCCGACACCGTCTCCTTGATCACCGTGAAGTGGCGGGCCGTCCCGGAGATGACGGGCAGGGCGGTCGGCGCGGACCACGTCGCGAAGGTGTCGTAGCTGTCGCTGTAGTAGTAGGTGCCGTCGCCGTAGCCGTCGAAGAAGATCCGCCAGCCGCCGTTGTCGAGCTGCACCAGCGCCGGGCCCTCGCGGTAGCTGCCCCAGCCGGCCCAGTCGCCCGTCCTGCTGATCGTGTAGGGGCCGGTGAGGCTGGTGGCCGTCGCGTACTCGATGTACTTCGCCGTCTCGTTCTTCGTGAAGGCGTGGTAGGTCGAGCCGATCTTCACGATGTAGGTGTCGATGTGGTTGCTGCCGATGCCGGACAGGGCGACGGGTGAACTCCAGGCCGTGAGCGCGGAGTTCGTCGCCTTCAGCAGGTACGGCGTGAAGATCCACTCGTCGCTCGTGAGCGAGCAGGACACGATGACGTTCACGCTGCCGTCGCTGTCGACGAACCACTCCGGCGCCCAGGCGCGGGACAGGTTCGTGATCGGCACCGTGTAGTCGTACAGGAAAGTCCAGTTGACCCGGTCGGAGCTGCGGGCGAAGCCGATGGTCGTGCTGACGTCCTGCCAGGTGTGGGTGGTGTAGGTGATGTAGTAGTAGCCGTTGGTGTGCTTGAAGACGCTCGCGTCGCGGATTCTGTTGCTCGGCGGCGTGTAGGCCGAGGACTGGACCAGGCGGAAGTCGATGGCGTCGTCCGACTGGTAGACGTTCACCGTGCCGTCGTTGCTGTTGAGGAACGGCACGATCGTGTAGCGGGTGGCGGAGCCGCTCGGCGGAGCGGCGGCCAGGGCCGTGCCGGGCAGCTCGCCCAGCAGTACCACCGAGGCGGGCAGCGCAGCCATGGCGCGCAGCAGAGTACGGCGGGACGGCGTGGGGGGTCGTGTGGTCACGGGCGGCTCTCCCTCGGACAAAAACACGGCTCTGACGTGCGAAATACCGAACGAGGTTCGGGAAGTCGATCAGAAGGTAGAGCTGAGGCTGAAGCTCGTCAATGGTTTGCGCACGACCTGGTGAGCACTGTGGGAATGCTGTGGCGCGCCCGGAACCGCCGCTCCGGCCAGGGACGTTCCGTCGCACGCCCTTCGGACGTTACCGTTCGGTAGGCAACGTCCTCCCGGAGGTGTCCCGCATGATGCCCGACCGTTCCGCAGGCCTGGTGGAGTCCGCCCGTGCGCTGGCTGCCGGGGAGGTGACGTCCCGGGCGCTCGTGGAGCAGGCCCTGGCACGGATCGACGCCACGCAGGGTTCCCTGAACGCCTTCCGGATCGTACGGGCGGAGGCGGCGCTCGCCGAGGCGGAGGCCGCCGACAAGGAACTCGCCGCCGGGACACGGAAACCGCTGCTCGGCGTGCCCGTGGCCGTGAAGGACGACATGGACGTGGCGGGCGAGCCGACCGCCTTCGGGTGCCGCGGGGAGTACCCGCCGGTCGCCGAGGACGGGGAAGCCGTACGGCGGCTGCGAGCGGCCGGGGCCGTGATCGTCGGCAAGACCAACACCTGCGAGTTCGGGCAGTGGCCGTTCACCGAGGGGCCCGCCTTCGGCGCGACCCGCAATCCGTGGAGCGCGGAGCACACGCCGGGCGGCTCGTCGGGCGGTTCGGCGGCCGCCGTCGCCGCCGGTCTGGTGCCGGCCGCGCTCGGTTCGGACGGCGCCGGTTCGGTACGGATCCCGGCCTCCTGGACCCACCTGATCGGCATCAAACCGCAGCGCGGCCGCATCTCCACCTGGCCGCGCGGCGAGTCCTTCCAGGGCATCACGGTCAACGGCACGCTGGCCCGTACGGTCGCCGACGCGGCCCTGCTGCTCGACGCGGCGAGCGGCAACCACGAGCGTGACCCGCACCGTCCGCCGGCCGTCGACGCCTCGGAGGCGGTGGGCCGCGACCCCGGACGGCTGCGCATCGCGCTCTCCCTGAAGCCCCCGTTCACCGCCCTGCCCGCACGCCTTCAACCTGAGGTCCAAAAGCAGGTGCTCCAACTCGCCGAGAAACTCAGCGCGTTGGGGCACTTTGTCGAGGAGGCCGACCCGCCGTACGGCCAGATCGGGCTCACCTTCATCCCCCGCGCCACCGTCGGCCTCGCCGAGCGCGTCCGCGAGGCGCCCTTCCCCGCGCTCCTCGATCGCCGCACCCGTGACGCCGCCCGCCTGGGCGGCCTGTTGGGCGGGGCCCCGCTGCGGGCGGCGCGGCGGGCGGAGGCGGTCCTGCACCGCCGTATCGGCGGGTTCTTCACGTCGTACGACGTCGTCCTCGCGCCGACAACGGCCGCTCCCCCGCCGCGCATCGGCTCCATGCTCGGGCTGAGCGGGCTGGCCACCGACCGGGCCATGATCGCGGCCTGCCCCTACGCCTGGCCGTGGAACGTGCTGGGCTGGCCCGGCGTCAACGTGCCCGCCGGTTTCGTCGACGGCGGACTGCCCGTCGGCGCCCAGCTGCTCGGGCCGGCGAACAGCGAGCCCCTGCTGCTGTCGCTCGCCGCGCAGCTGGAGGCGGAGCTGCGCTGGCACGAGGCCTGGCCGGCGCAGGCGGTCGCCTCGGATTCCCCGGCCGCGTAAGACCGTTCGGAGGCACAGGACATTCGGCTGCAGGAGACGGTTCGGCTGCATGAGACCGTTCGGCCCGTACCCTGTGACCATGGACGATGCGTCGATGGTCGGGCTCATGGGGCGGGTCACGGGGACGATCGGGCCGGGGCTCGTCGGCGAGGTGATCGTCCGGGTGCGCGGTGGCGCCGAGCACTTCCTCGCCTACCCCGCCTCCGGCACGGACCGCATCGAGCGGGGCACGGTGGTGATGGTGGTGGAGTACCTGCCGCCGAGAACGGTCTACGTCCAGGCGGCATACGACAGTTGAGCTCGCTCCGGCGCAGGTGAGAGCCGTATGCGTCAAGGTTTCGACAAGGTTGCGCAAGCGTCTGTACCCCGGCCCCGCACAGGCGCACACTCCCTTTCGTTCGGTGCCGAAAGGGCACCATGCAAAGGGGGCGTATGCCGATGGTTGTCGGCGTCGTTGCGGGGGTGGCAGTCGCTGCCGTCCTCGTTCTCATCGGTCTGTTCAAGTTGATGTGGCGGGTCGCGGAACCCAACGAGGCGCTCATCATCTCCGGTTCCAAGCACAAGACGGAGGGCCTCGGCGAGGGCATGGGTTTCCGCATCGTCACGGGGCGCGGCACGCTTGTGCTGCCCGGTGTGCAGGCGGTACGCAAGCTCTCGCTGGACCTGAACGAGACCGAGTTGCTGGTGGAGTGTGTGACCACCCAGGGCATTCCGCTGAAGGTGCGGGGCGTGGTCATCTTCAAGGTGGGCGACGACTTCGTGTCGATCGCCAACGCGGGGCGTCGCTTTCTGGACCAGCAGAAGATGATGTCGGAGCGCGTGCACAACGTGTTCGCCGGTCATCTGCGGTCCATCGTCGGCGGGTTGACGGTCGAGGACATGATCCGCGACCGGGAGAAGCTCACCGGGCAGACCCGGGCCGCGTGCGGCACGGAGATGGAGAAGCTCGGCCTGATCGTCGACTCGCTGCAGATCCACGAGATCGAGGACCCGACCGGGTACATCAAGAACCTCGCCATGCCGCACGCCGCCGCCGTCCAGCGGGACGCGCGGATCGCGCAGGCCGAGTCCAACCGGCTGGCCACGGAGGCCGAGCAGCAGTCGTTCGCGCGGATGGCGCAGGCCACCCGGGACAGCGAGATCCTCCAGGCCGGCTACCAGGCCGAGCGCGACAAGGCCGGTGCCTCGGCCCGGCAGGCGGGACCGCTCGCCGACGCCGCGGCCCGGCAGGAGGTCGTCGTCCAGGAGACCCGGGTCGCCGAACTCGAGGCGCACCGGCGGGAGCAGCAGCTCCAGGCGGACGTCCGCAAGCCCGCGGACGCCAAGGCCTACGAGAAGCGCACGCTCGCCGAGGCAGAACGCGATGTCCGCATCTCGGCGGCGCAGGCCAAGGCGAAGGAGACCGAGCTCGCGGCCGCGGCCGAGGCGACCCGGGTCAAGACGGCCGCGGGGGCCGAGGCCGAGGCGACCAAGACGCGGGGTGCCGCCGCCGCCACGGCGACCAGGGCGACGGGTGAGGCCGAGGCCGCCGCCGCGCAGGCCAAGGGTCTGGCGGAGGCTGAGGCCACCAAGGCCCAGGGGCTCGCGGAGGCGGAGGCCATCAAGGCCCGGGCCGCCGCCCTGGCCGAGAACCAGGAGGCCGTCGTCGCCCAGCAACTCGCCGAGAACTGGCCGGAGATCGTCAAGGCCGGTGCGTCCGCGTTCGGCAGCGTCGACAACATGGTGGTGCTCAACGGGGCCGACGGCATGGCGGAGATGCTGGCCAAGGCGCTCACCATGGGCGGCACCGGACTGGGTCTGGCGCGTCAGCTGCTGTCGTCCATGAACCAGAACGGCCAGACCCCGAACGGGACTTCGCCGCTCAACGGGATCGCGACGCCGCCGCAGCAGCAGAAGGTGCCGGTGGACGACAAGTAGGGCCTGCTCACAGGCCGGTGATCCACACTCACGGGGGCAGCCTCTAAGGTGCCCCCGTGACTGCGTTTACCGATGAGAACGTCCCGGGCCGGTTCGGCCCCACCGCGACCACCGAGGCCGACCCCCGCGAGGTCGGCCGCGTGCGCACCGAGTACTCGCCCGCGCACGACGGCGACCCCGATCCCGGCGAGATCGTGTGGACCTGGGTGCCCTTCGAGGAGAACGACGGCCGGGGCAAGGACCGCCCGGTGCTCGTCGTCGCCCGCGAGCCTCGCGGCACCTTCCTCGCCGTGCAGCTGTCGAGCAAGCGACACGACGCCGACCGGGAGTGGGTCGCGATCGGCAGCGGGCCGTGGGACAAGACCGGGCGGGACTCCTGGGTGGACGTCGACCGCATCCTGCGGTTGCACGAGGACGGCATGCGCCGCGAGGCGTGCGCCCTGGACCGAGGCAGGTTCAACCTGGTCAGGCAGCGCCTCCACGAGCGCTACGGCTGGACCTGAGCCGCCTTCTGGACCTGAAACGCCGTCTCGAAGGCACCCCGCACCACCGCACCCCGCGTACGGTCCAGCACCCCGAACACCACCTGCTCGAAGGCCCCGGCGAACCGTCCGCCGGGCCCGAGCAGCACCCGGAACGCCCCCGCGACCTGCGCCGGATCGTTCTGGAACACCCCGCAGCCCCAGGCGCCCAGCACCAGCCGCCGGTACCCGTGGGCCGCGGCCGTCTCCAGCACCCGCTCCGCGCGTACCGCGAGGGCCCGCGGCAGCTCGCCCGCGCGCTCCGGCGCCGTACGCAGCACCACTCCGGCGTTCGGCGCGGCGGAGGTCAGGAATCCGGCGGTGTACGGCTCGTCCAGGAGTCTGCCGCGGTCGTCGCGGAAGACGGGCACGGCCGGTGAGTGGATGACACGGTCCGTGTAGAACGGGTCGCGGTGGGCGCGGTGATGGTCGTAGAACGCGCGGGCCGTGAGCAGGCACGTGTACAGCGCGGAGGCGCGGCACAGGGCCTCCTCCTGCGCCTGGGCGCCGTTGAGGTAGCCGCCGCCCGGGTTGCGGGCCGAGGAGAAGTTCAGGACGGCGACGGGCCCGGCGAGCCGGCGTGCAGCTTCCAGGCTGCTCTCGCCCGTGACCTCGAAGGACGTCTCCACCAGCGAGACCGGAGAGACCGACGGGACCGACGGGACCTCGACCGGCCCCGGCCCGTACATCCGCGTGCCGTCCCGCGCTGCTTCGATCGCCGCCACGAGCGGCACCTCGCGCCCGTCCGGCGCACGGTAGAACCCCGCCGCGACGATCCGCTCCGTCTCCTGCGCGACACCGCGTAGACGCGCGCTCACGGCGACACCCCCGTGGACGCCGTCCGCGCGCGTCGCGCGGCCTCCCCCGTCGTGCTCATGCACGCATCGTGAGCGATGCTGGTGATGCGGTGCAACAGAGTTTCCCGGCGCCCCGCACCTTCGGAAAACGCCTCGAAAACAACCGGGAAACGGAGATCCACGGCCCCTAATGCGGCGATGTGCCCCCTTGTGCGGAACGGCACGAGGGTCTTGGGTGGGACGAGCGTTGCCTGTCCGGCCCACCCAAGACCCGGGCCGGTGGCATGGTGGAATCTCAGGAGGATCCCGACATGTCCGATTCGGTAAGTGGCTGTACGGAGCCCCGCACCGGAATCCCCGAGGCCGAGCTTGAGGCTCTGGTCCGGGGCATCTGTTTCAAGACCGGTCCACCCCGCCGACTCGGCGTCGAGGTGGAATGGCTCGTCCACGAGCTGCGCACACCGCAGCTCCCCGTGACACCCGAACGACTGGCGGCGGCCTACGCCGCACTGCGGACCGTGCCCCTGGACTCGGCGCTCACCGTCGAACCCGGCGGCCAGCTGGAGCTGAGCTCGCAGCCCGCCGACTCCCTGATGGAGTGCATCGGCACCGTCTCCGCCGACCTCGCCGCCGTCCGCGCGGCCCTCGCCGAGCACGGTCTCGGCCTCGCCGGCATCGGCCAGGATCCCTGGCACCCGCCCCGCCGGTTCCTGCACGAGCGGCGCTACGACGCCATGGAGACCTGCCTCGACCGCACCGGCCCGGCCGGCCGCGCCATGATGTGCACCTCGGCCTCCGTCCAGGTCTGCCTGGACGCCGGGTACGAGGAGCCCGGCCCGCTCGGACTCGGGCGGCGCTGGTGGCTGGCGCACCAGCTGGGCGCGGTCCTGGTGGCCGCCTTCGCCAACTCCCCGATGGCCGGCAACGAGCCCACGGGCTGGCTCTCCACCCGGCAACTGCTGTGGGTGGAGATCGGCACCGGCCGGGCGGGCGGACCCGCGCTGGACACCGACCCGCGCGAGGCCTGGACGCGGCACGTCCTGGACGCACCGGTGATGTGCATACGGCAGGACAGCGGGCCCTGGGACGTCCCGGAGGGGCTCACCTTCCGGGAGTGGGTCAGATCGGGAGTGCCCAGGCAGCCGACCCGGGAGGATCTCGACTACCACGTCTCGACGCTGTTCCCGCCGGTCAGACCGCGTGGCCATCTCGAACTGCGCATGATCGACGCCCAGCCCGGCGACGACGGCTGGATCGTGCCGCTCGCCGTGACGACGGCGCTCTTCGAGGACCCGGGGGCCGCCGAGACCGCCTACCGGGCGGTGAAGCCGCTGGCCGAGCGCGCCCTGTCGCTGCCCGCGCCGCACAACCCGCTGTGGATCGACGCGGCCCGGCACGGGCTGGCCGACCCCGAGCTGCACGAGGCGGCGATCGCCTGCTTCGCGGCCGCCCTGGAGGCCCTGCCCCGCCTCGGCGCCGCCACCGAGGTCACGGACGCCGTCTCGGCGTACCAGGACCGCTATGTGATCCGGGGCCGCTGCCCCGCCGACGACCTGCTGGACCGGGTGCACGGCACGGACCGTCGCCACCCGCACGGGAAGGACATCCGCACATGACCGACCCCGACCTCGATGTCGAGGCGTTCCGGAAACGGGCGCTGACCACCCTCGTCACCGCCCGGGACCGCACGACGCTCCTCACCTCCTGTGTGGAGGAGCCCGACCTCACCGCCCAGCACTCACCGCTCATGTCGCCGCTCGTGTGGGACCTCGCGCACATCGGCAACCAGGAGGAGCAGTGGCTGCTGCGGACCGTCGCAGGGCAGGAGGCGATACGGCCCGAGATCGACGGCATCTACGACGCCTTCGAGCACCCGCGCGCCGAACGCCCCTCCCTGCCCCTGCTGCCGCCCGCCGAGGCCCGCCGGTACGCGGCGGATGTGCGGGGCCGGGCCCTGGACGTGCTGGAGAGCACCGCGTTCCACGGGACGCGGCTCACGGAGGCCGGGTTCGCCTTCGGGATGATCGCGCAGCACGAACAGCAGCACGACGAGACGATGCTGATCACCCATCAGCTCCGCAGGGGCCCCCAGGCCCTGACCGCCCCGGACCCGGAGCCCGCACCCCTGTTCACGGGTCCGGCCGAAGTCCTCGTCCCCGGCGGCCCGTTCACGATGGGCACCTCGTCCGAGCCGTGGGCCCTGGACAACGAAGGCCCGGCGCACCGACGCGAGGTGGCGCCCTTCCACATCGACACGACTCCGGTCACGAACGGCGCGTACAAGGCGTTCATCGAGGACGGCGGCTACGACGACGAGCGCTGGTGGACGCCTGCGGGCTGGGCACACATCCGCCAACACTCCATCCACGCACCGCTGTTCTGGCGCCGCGACGGCAAGCACTGGCTGCGGCGCCGCTTCGGCGTCACCGAGGTCGTGCCGGCCGACGAGCCGGTGGTGCACGTGTGCTGGTACGAGGCCGACGCCTACGCCCGCTGGGCCGGGCGCAGGCTGCCCACGGAGGCCGAGTGGGAGAAGGCGGCCCGCCACGACCCCGCCGGTGACCGCTCGATGCGCTACCCGTGGGGCGACGCCGACCCGGCGCCCGAGCACGCGAACCTCGGCCAGCGGCATCTGCGCCCGGCCCCGGCAGGAAGCTACCCGGAGGGTGAATCGCCGCTGGGTGTACGGCAGTTGATCGGTGACGTGTGGGAGTGGACGGCGAGCGACTTCCTGCCGTACCCGGGATTCAAGGCGTTCCCGTACAAGGAGTACTCGGAGGTCTTCTTCGGCCCCGACCACAAGGTGCTGCGCGGCGGTTCGTTCGCCGTGGACGCGGTGGCCTGCCGGGGCACGTTCCGCAACTGGGACTACCCGATCCGGCGGCAGATCTTCTCCGGGTTCCGCACGGCCCGTTCCGCGGGAGCCGTCTGATGTGCCGTCATCTGGCGTACCTGGGACCCGAGGAGCCGCTCGGCCGGCTCCTCGTGGAACCCCCGCACAGCCTGTACCGGCAGTCGTGGGCACCTCGACGCCAGCGGTACGGCACCGTCAACGCGGATGGTTTCGGGGTCGGTTGGTACGCCGAGGGCGATCCCGTGCCGGCTCGCTACCGCCGGGCCGGTCCCATCTGGGCGGACCTGTCGTTCGCGGACCTGGCCCGGGTCGTCCGCTCGGGGGCCGCGCTGGCCGCCGTACGGGACGCGACCCTGGCGGGTGCCGACGCGGAGGCCGCGGCGGCGCCGTACGCCACGGGCCCGTGGCTGTTCAGCCACAACGGTGCCGTGGCGGGCTGGCCCCGCTCGCTGGCCGGCCTCACCCAGACCCTGCCCCCGGCGGACCTGCTGTCGATGGAGGCCCGCAATGACTCCGCGTTCGTGTGGGCGCTGGTCCTGAACCGGCTGCGCGGCGGCGACGAGGAGGGACAGGCGCTGGCCGAGACGGTCCTGGAGGTCGCCGCGGCGGCCCCCGCCTCCCGGCTCAACCTGCTCCTGACCAACGGCGAGTCCATCGCCGCGACCGCCTGGGGCGACACCCTCTGGTACCTGTCGCGCCCGGGCCACAGCACGGTCGTGGCCTCCGAGCCCTACGACGACGATCCGCACTGGCAGGAGGTGCCCGACCGCACCCTGCTCGCGGCGAGCCGCACCGACGTACTCCTCACCCCGCTCAAGGAACCGAGCGACGCCCTGGCCCCCGCACCATCGAAGGAGCCCAGCACGTGAGTCCGTTCCTTCTCACCCGCACCCTGCCCGAGGACGCCACCGAGGCCGCGCTGCGCGCCGACGTCCTCAAGGGCCTGACCCACACGCCCAAGACGCTGCCGCCGAAGTGGTTCTACGACGCGCACGGCAGCGAACTCTTCGAGCAGATCACCGAGTTGCCCGAGTACTACCCCACCCGTGCCGAACGGGAGATCCTCGTCGACCGCTCCGGCGAGATCGCGGCGGCCACACAGGCCCGCACCCTCGTCGAGCTGGGCTCGGGGTCCTCGGAGAAGACCCGCCACCTGATCGCCGCGCTCACGGACCTGGAGATGTACGTCCCGGTCGACGTCAGCGAGAGCGCGCTCACCCAGGCCGGGCACGCACTCATCGCCGAGCGGCGCGGTCTGGACGTGCACGCGCTGATCGCCGACTTCACGGCGCGGCTGGAGCTGCCGGAGACCCCGGGTCCCCGGCTGCTGGCGTTCCTCGGCGGCACGATCGGCAACCTGCTGCCGGTCGAGCGCGCCGCGTTCCTGGCCTCCGTCCGGTCCCTGCTCTCCCCCGGCGACGCGCTGCTGCTCGGCACGGACCTGGTCAAGGACGAGAAGGTCCTGGTCAGGGCGTACGACGACGCGGCCGGAGTGACGGCCGCGTTCAACAAGAACGTCCTGGTCGTCGTCAACCGCGAGCTGGGCGCCGACTTCGATCCCGACGCCTTCGACCACGTGGCGCTGTGGGACACCGAGCACGAGTGGATCGAGATGCGGCTGCGTTCCCGTACGGAACAGACCGTGAAGATCCCGGCGCTCGATCTCGCCGTGGACTTCGCGGCGGGCGAGGAATTGCACACCGAGGTGTCGGCGAAGTTCCGGAAGGAGGGCGTCCGTGCCGAACTGTCCGCCGCGGGGCTGGAGTTGGCCCACTGGTGGACGGACGGCGAGGGCCGTTTCGCGCTGTCACTGAGCAGGGTGCGGTGACAGACGGCTCGCGCTCCACGGCAGCCTGAGGCACGGTGGAGTGACGCGTGACACAGCCGTCACCGCGGAGAGGAGCACCCGCATGTCGAACCACACGTACCGGGTCACGGAGATCGTCGGCACCTCGCCCGACAGCGTCGACCAGGCCGTGCGCAACGGGATCACCCGTGCCTCGCAGACCCTGCGCAACCTGGACTGGTTCGAGGTGACCCAGGTGCGGGGCCAGATCGAGGACGGGCAGATCCAGCACTGGCAGGTGGGCCTGAAGGTCGGCTTCCGACTGGAGGAGTCCGACTGACGTTCCACAAGACGCTCAGGTCCGCCCCTCCCGCTCCTGCGCGCTCTCCAGCGCGGCGGAAGGGGCGGTCCAGCGCGCCCGTACGACGGTGAATCCCGCCCGTTCGGCGTCCTCGCAGACCAGCTCGTCGTCGTCCACCAGCACGCGCATCTCTCGGGTACGGGCGAGCCGCTTGAGGATCTCCAGCTTGGTGCGCCGGGCGGGCCGCCGGTCGTCATTGCGCCGCATGAACACCCGCCCCTCGGGCAGCCCCTGCGCGGCGAGCCACTCCAGCGTGTCCCGACGGCAGCGCTCGGGCCGGCCGGTGAGGTAGACGACCTCGCACTCCTCGGCGCACTCCAGCACCAGCGCGATGCCCTCCGGGATCGGCGGGTCCTCGGGCGCGGCGGCGAAGAAGGCGTCCCAGTCACGCGGCTTGCGCTCCAGGAAGCGTTGCCGGTGGGACGTGTCCGCGAGGGTGTTGTCCAGGTCGAACACGGCGAGGGGACTCTTGCTGCTGTCGGTCACCCGTCCACCCTAGACAGGGGCGCTACCGCTGGTCCTGGAGGAAGGCGATGAGGGCGGCGGTGAGTTCGGCGGGGGCGTCCTCCTGGACGAGATGGCCGGCGCCGGCAATCGGTTCCAGTCGCGCACCCGGGATGCGGGCGACGAGCTCGTGTCCCTTCGCCGGGGGGATCCAGGTGTCGTCCTGGCCCCAGCACACCAGGACGGGGATGCCGATCTCGCCGTAGCGGTCCTGCACTTCGTCGGTGTGAAGCTGGTCGGCCTGGGCGATCTGCCGGTAGAAGGCCGCCTGACCCAAGTCGTCGAGCCAGGGCCTGACGAGCTGGTCCAGGACGGCGGGATGCAGGCCGGGGCTGCTGGCCGAGCCGACGTACTCGCGCACCAGAGCGCGGTGCAGTGCGGGCGGCAGTTGCTCGAAGACGTCGGAGTGCTCGCCGACGAGCCGGAAGAACGGGGAGCCCCACGGGGCCAGCGCGACCGGATCGACCAGGGCGAGTGCACGGTAGCGGGCCCCGTGCAGCAGTTGGGCCCGCAAGGAGACGGCGCCGCCGAAGTCGTGGGCCACCACCAGCGGTTGGGCGAGGCCCCAGTGGGCCAGGAGCTCGGTGAAAACTCTGCCCTGGGCCGCCAGGGAGACGTCCTGGCCCGCGAACATCTGCGACGCACCGTAGCCGGGCATGTCCCACACGAACACCTGGTACCGGTGGGCGAGCGAGCGGGCGACGGCACGCCAGACGTACGAGGAGAAGGGCGTGCCATGGAGGAGGACGACCGGATCCCGGCCGGGCTCTCCGAGGCTGTCCCAGCGGACGTCGCCGGAGGTGCTGCGGAACGTCTCGGTCAGCGGCCAATCACTCACGGGGCTGCTCCTCGGCGTAGAACGGCCCCGGCGTGCGGGTCCGGTCCGGCGGTGACCGGACCGACGGGCCCGAAACGTGACGTGGCCACGCTAGCGAACCACCAGCTCCGGGCGGGCAACCTTCGCGCCGCCGGCGGCCACTCCTGGGCGACAGAACAGTCGGTTCGAGGGCGGGAGACCCCATGCGCAACACGGCGATCTGGACGGCGGCACTGGTGGGCGCCGTGCTGGTGACGGCATTACCGGCGAGCCAGGCGTCCGCGGCGCCGACGACCCTGATCGTGGCCACGAACGGTGACGACTCCGCCCCCGGAACGCTCGCCCAGCCCCTCAGGACCATCCAGAAGGCCGTGGACCTGGCCGCCCCCGGCGACACCATCGCCGTACGCGCGGGCACCTACGCCCTCACCGACAACATCACCATCGCCACCTCGGGCACCGCGTCGCAGCCCATCTCCCTCGGTGCCTACCAGGGCGAGCGGGTCGTGATCGACGGCGAGCAGCTGGCCGCGAGCCACACCCCGGTCGGCGGCAGCATCCCCCGGGCCGAGCGCGGGGCGATCCACCAGGAGGCGTCGTACTGGCGGATCTCGGATCTGGAGATCGTGAACGGCCCCTACGGGGTGTACTGCGACGGCTGCAACGGCAGTGTCTTCGCGCGTCTGAAGACCCACGACAACTACGAGTCCGGCTTCCAGCTCCAGGGCGCCTCCAGCGACAACCAGATCCTCAACCTGGACAGTCACTCCAACCGCGACCCGCGCAAGAACGGCGAGAGCGCGGACGGTCTCGCCATCAAGGAGGGCAGCGGCACGGGCAACGTGGTGCGGGGCGCCCGTCTGTGGAACAACGTCGACGACGGCTTCGACGACTGGAAGTTCACCTCGCCCGTCCTGATCGAGAACACGGTCGCGTACGGCAACGGCTTCAACCGCTGGGACTTCCCCGACTTCGCGGGCGACGGCAACGGCTTCAAGCTCGGTGGCGGCAGCCCGGCGCCGGCGGTCGCGCACACCCTGCGGAACAGCGTCGCCTTCAAGAACGCGGCGCACGGCATCACGGACAACGGCAACACGGGCGCCCTCGCCCTGACCCGCAACACGACGTGGGCCAACGGCGGCACCGGTTTCGACGTCGACGTCTCGGGCGGTACCGCCACGCTCACGGCCAACCTGTCGGTCGCCGACACGAAAGCCGCCGCCCTCGGTTCGGCGACCGTGTCCAGCGGCAACTCATGGGATCTGGGCGGTACTTGGAACGCGTCATCGGTGCTGAGCACGGACCCGGCACCCCTCACGGCGGCACGCAAGGCCGACGGGTCCCTGCCGTCCGCGCCGTCGTTCCTCGTGCCGCGCAACGGGGCGAGCATCGGGGCGAGGTTCTGACCGGTGGAGGACCCCGCCGTGACCGGGTGATCGCCGGACACCGCATGCTTCTCCCATGCCTTCCACCCTGATCGGCGCCGCCCGGCAGCGCCCCTGCACCCTCGTCGTGTGCCGGGGCTGCTGCTGTGGCGACCCGCGCAAGCTCCCCCAGTCTCGGCTTCGCTCGACCGGGGGGACCCCCATCGGCACCGACCACGCCTGGCAGCTGGAGCGGCTGCGCGCGGCGGCGGCCGAGCACGGTTTCCAGGTGCGGACGACGGACTGCCTCGGCCCCTGCGACCAGGCCAACGTCATCGTCGTCCAGCCCTCGGCCGCGGGACGCCGGGCCGGCGGACGGGCCACCTGGGTCGGCTTCGCGATGGACGACGACTGCACGGAGGAGATCCTGCAGTGGGCGGCCGCGGGCGGGCCGGGGGTCGCCGAGCCGCCCGTCACGCTGGAGTTGCAGTTCATCCAGCCGCCGCGGGACGCGCGCGTACGGTCCCGCCGCTGACGCCCGACGGCTAATTGCTAATGGGATCCATTTTCATGTAGCGTCCTCGGTGCCCACCTACCGAGGAAGGTCCCGTCATGGCTGTTCCCAAGCGGAAGATGTCCCGCAGCAACACCCGCCACCGCCGCGCGCAGTGGAAGGCCGCCACGCCGCACCTCGTGCCGGTCACGATCGACGGCGTCGCGCACCTCGTCCCGCAGAACCTCGTCAAGGCGTACGAGCGCGGGCTGCTGCGCCCCGAGGGCTGACCGGGATGTCGTACGACCGCCTGCCCGTCACCGTCCTGTCCGGCTTCCTCGGCGCGGGCAAGACCACGCTCCTCAACCATGTCCTCGCCAACCGCGAGGGGTTGCGGGTCGCCGTCATCGTCAACGACATGAGCGAGGTCAACATCGACGCGGCACTGGTGCGCGGCGGCGAGGCCGCGCTCTCGCGGACCGAGGAACGCCTGGTCGAGATGACCAACGGCTGCATCTGCTGCACCCTGCGGGACGACCTGCTGGAGGAGGTGGACCGGCTGGCCCGCGAGGGCCGCTTCGACCACCTGCTCATCGAGTCCTCCGGCATCTCCGAACCCATGCCCGTGGCGGCCACCTTCGCCTTCGCCCGTGACGACGGCGCCACGCTCGGGGACGTGGCCCGGCTGGACACCATGGTCACCGTCGTCGACGCGGCCAACTTCCTGCCCGAGCTGGACGGTGGCGACGAACTCGCCGAGCGCGGCCTCGCCCCGTTCGAGGACGACGAACGCACCGTCAGCGATCTGCTCGTCGACCAGGTCGAGTTCGCCGACGTCATCGTGCTCAACAAACTCGACCTGGTCGACGCGGAGCCCGCGACGCGGCTGCGGGCGGCACTCACACGTCTCAACCCGGTCGCCCGGATCGTCGAGGCCACGCACGGCAAGGTGGCGCTCCAAGAGGTGCTGGGCACCCGCCTGTTCGACCTGGAGCGCGCCCAACAGGCTCCAGGCTGGGTGCAGGAGCTCAACGGCGACCACGTACCGGAGACCGAGGAGTACGGCGTCTCCTCGACCGTCTTCCACTCCCAACTGCCCTTCCACCCCGGCCGGTTGTGGACGTTCGTCACGGAGGAACTCGACGGCGGCGCCCACGGGCGGATCCTCCGCTCGAAGGGCTTCTTCACCCTGGCCAGTCGGCCCCGGGTGACGGGTCTGTGGTCCCAGGCCGGTTCGGTGGCCCGCTTCGAGCCGTCCGCAGCCCGCGACACCGACGCCCCGTACGCGCAGGAGCTGGTCTTCATCGGCACCGGCCTGGACGCGGAGGCACTGCGCACCGCCCTTTCCGGCTGCCTCATGGCGTACGGCGAGAAGCTTCCGGCCGACGACCCGTTCCCGGCCTGGGACACCTACGGCATCGACGAGGCCTGCGACCACGAGCACGCGGGCCGGCTCCAGGCCACCGCGTCCTGACTATCCTGAAGGCGGACGGTCCTGCTCGCGGCGAGCGAGAAGGGAGCCGCGTGTGGCTGAGGGGACGGTCGGTCGTACGGCCATGGACACGCTACGGCAGGCGCGGGACGCCGTGGCCCAGGAGCAGTGGGCCGAGGCGTACTGCCTGCTGTCCGGCCTGGACGCCGCCCGGCTGACCCCCGACGACCGGGCAGGGTTCGCGGACGCCGCCTGGTGGACAAGCCGGGTCGAGGAGTCGATCGACCAGCGGATGCGGGCCTACTCCGGGTACGCCGAGAAGGGCGCCGGCCGGAGGGCCGGGCTCATGGCCTGGCTGCTGTTCTACGAGCATCAGCTCGCGGGCCGCTCGGCCGTGGCCGCCGGCTGGCTGCGCCGGGCCCGGCGGCACCTGGGCGGCGAGCCCGAATGTGTGGAGCAGTGCTACCTCGCCTGGGTCGACACGGAGGCAGCTCAGGAGCGCGGCGCGTTCGACGAGGCGATGGCCTCGGCCCGCCGTATGGCCGCCGTCGCCCGGCGCTGCGGCAGCCCGGACCTGCACGCCATGGCCGTCCAGGCGCAGGCGTCCGTCCTGGTGGCACAGGGGCGGGTCGCCGAGGGGCTCGACCTGCTCGACGACGCGATGTGCTCGGCCACGGCCGGCGAGCTCAGCGCCTTCTTCACCGGCTGGGTCTACTGCCTGGGCCTGCAGCAGTGCATGGCCTGCGTCGACCTCGACCGCGCCGCCCAGTGGACCGAGGCGGCCATGAAGTGGTGCGAGGCGATGCCGGCGGAGAACAACTTCCGGGGACTGTGCCGGGTGCACCGCGCGGAGGTGCTGGAGCTGCGGGGAAGCTGGCCGCGGGCGGTGACCGAGGCCGTACGGACCTGCGAGGAGCTGCTGCCGTACGAGCGGCGGATGGCCGCGGAGGCGTTCTACCTGATCGGCGAGATCCGGCGGCGGCGCGGCGAGCTGACCGAGGCCGAGGAGTCGTACGACAGGGCGCACGAACTCGGCCGTGATCCGCAGCCCGGTCTCGCCCTGCTGCGGCTGGCCCAGGGGAAGACCGAGGCCTCCGCCGCGGCCCTGCGCCCCGCCCTCGCGCATGAGGGGTCGGGCCGTCTCGAGCGCTGTCGGCTGCTCGTCGCCCAGGTGGAGGTCTCCCTCGCGCTCGGGCACCTCGACGAGGCGCGCACGGCCGCCGAGGCACTGGAGTCCCTGGCCGGGGAGTGGCAGCGGCTGCGTGGCACGGCGGCGACACCGCTGCACGCGAGTGCGGCGTCGGCGGGCGGGGCGGTGGCGTTCGCGGCCGGGGACCTCGACCGTGCGCAGGACCTCTTGCGCCGCGCGCTGGACCTCTGGCTGGAGCTGTCGGTGCCGTACGAGGCGGCCCAGGTACGGATGACCCTGGCCGCCGCGGACCGCGCCGCCGGTGACACGGAGGGTGCCCGGATGGAGCTGCGGGCCGCCCAGCAGGTCTTCCAGGAGCTGAGTGCCGCTCCGGACGCCCGCCGGGCCGCTGCCCTGCTCGCCGATGTGCAGCGACGGCGGCCGGGCGGGCTCACCGAGCGCGAGATCCAGGTGTTGCGGCTGGTCGCGGCGGGCCGGACGAACCGGGCCGTCGCCGCGGAGCTGGTGATCAGCGAGCACACCGTCGCCCGGCACCTCAACAACATCTTCGCCAAGCTCGACGTGTCCTCACGGGCGGCGGCGACGGCGTACGCCTGCACCCACGGGCTGGTCTGAAGGGCATGGGCCGTTCTGCCCATGTCCGGCCCGCCGGAAATGGGCGATTTCCGCGATGACCACGCCTCGCCACCGGCGTAGACCGGTGGTGTGAGCCCAACCCACGGAGAGCACGGAAAGCAGGTGGCGGCCATGACCACCTCCACACCCATCCTCGACCACAAGCTGCTGGACCGGCTGCGCGGGGCCGTGCGCGGCGACCTCGTCGAGCCCGGCGACCCGGACTACGACGAGGCGCGCAAGGTCTACAACGCCATGCACGACAAGCGGCCCGCGATCGTCGTGCAGGCCGTCGACGCGGGCGATGTCATCGCCACGGTGGACTTCGCCCGCGACCAGGGCCTGACGCTCGCGGTACGCGGCGGCAGCCACAGCGTTCCCGGCTACGGGACCTGCGACGGCGGGGTCGTCCTCGACCTCGGGCGGATGCGCGGGATCCGGGTCGACCCCGACGCCCGCACGGCCTGGGTGGAGGGCGGCTGCACCTGGGCGGACGTCAACCACGCCACGCACGCCTTCGGCCTGGCCACCACCGGCGGGGTCGTCTCCACCACCGGGGTGGGCGGCCTGACGACGGGCGGCGGCATGGGATACCTGGCCCGGCGCTGCGGTCTGGCCTGCGACAACCTGGCCTCGGTCGACCTGGTGACGGCCGACGGATCCTTCCTGACCTGCACGGACGAGCAGCACAGCGACCTGCTGTGGGCGGTGCGCGGGGGCGGCGGGAACTTCGGGGTCGTCACGTCCTTCGCCTCCCGGCTGCACCCCATCGCCGACATCCTCGGCGGTCCGACGTTCTACCCGCTCGACGCCGACGTGATCCGCCGCTACCGGGAGCTGGTCGCCGAGTCCGACGAGCGGCTCGGCGCGCTGCTCGTCGTAGGCCTCGGACCTCCTGTGCCGTTCCTGCCCGAGCGCTGGCACGGCCGCCCGCTGTGCGGCGTGGTCGCCTGCTGGACCGGCCCCGAGGCCGAGGACGACCGGATCCGCGAGCGTCTCGACGCCCTCGGACCGGTGGTGGGCCGGCACCTGGAGCGCATGCCGTACCCGGTGATCAACACCCTCTTCGACGACCTCGTGCCCGCCGGTCTCCACCACTACTGGAAGGGCGCCTTCACCCAGGGGCTGCCGGACGGTGTCATCGACGCGTTCGTCGAGTACGGCCCCACGACCCCGTCGATCCAGAGCGTGACGGTCGTCTTCCCCATCGACGGGGCCTGCCACCGGGTCCGTCCCGAGGACACGGCGTTCTCCTACCGGGACGCCGACTTCTCGATCGCGCTCAGCCCGACCCTCACCACCCGTGAGGAGTGCGACGCCCACAAGGGCTGGGTCCGCGCATTCCACGGGGCGCTCGCACCGCACTCCATGGAGGGCGGCTACGTGAACTTCATGGACGGCGACGACCAGGACCGGGTGGGAGCGAACTACCGCGGTAACCTCGCCCGTCTGACGGCCATGAAGCGGCACTACGACCCGGGCAATCTCTTCCATCTGAACCACAACATCGCGCCCTGAGGAATCCTGCGGGCTCCCAGGTGTTGAACCCTGCATGAGCTCCGTGACCGCCTCGACCCGCTTCTCCGTCCTCGACCGCTCCCGTACCCGCGAGGGTCACACGGACGCGGAGGCGCTGCGTGACACCGTGCGGCTGGCGCGGGAGCTGGAGGGACTCGGCTACCACCGGTTGTGGGTCTCGGAGCATCACGGGGTGCCCGGGGTCGCCGGTTCCGCGCCGACCGTGCTGGCCGCCGCCGTGGCCGCCGCGACGCGGTCGATCCGGGTCGGTACGGGCGGGGTGATGCTGCCCAACCACCAACCCCTGGTGGTGGCCGAGCAGTTCGGGGTGCTGGAGTCCCTCTTCCCCGGGCGGATCGACATGGGTCTGGGCAGATCCGTGGGCTTCACGGACGGCGTGCGCAAGGCGCTGGGGCGCGACAAGGACGACGCCGACGACTTCGCCGGGCAGCTGGACGAACTGCTCGGCTGGTTCCGCGGGACGTCCCCGACCCGGGTGCACGCCCGCCCCGCCGAGGGCCTGACCGTGCCTCCGTTCGTGCTGGCCATGGGCGAGGGCGCCGGGATCGCGGCCCGCGCGGGCCTGCCGATGGTCATCGGCGACCTCAGGAACCGCGAGAAGATGCAGCGCGGCATCGACCACTACCGCGACCGGTTCCGCCCCTCCCTCTGGGCGCGGGAGCCGTACGTCGTCATCTCCGGCACGGTCGCGGTCGCCGCCACGCCCGAGGAGGCGCGTCGGCTGCTGGTCCCGGAGGCCTGGTCAATGGCGTACTCCCGCACCCACGGCACCTTCCCGCCCCTGCCGCCCGCCGAGCGCGTCGAGGGGCTCACGATGACCGCAAAGGAGCGCGGCTTCTACGAGTCCGGCCTCGCCGGGCACATCGCCGGCACCGAGGAGCAGGTCGCCCACGAGCTGGAGACGGTGCTGAAGGAGACGGGGGCACAGGAGGTGCTGGTCACCACCAGCACGTACGACCGTGACGCACTGCTGGACTCCTACCGGCGGCTGGCCACGATCGTCTCCGACTAGAGTTCCCCCTCATGCACAACGCCCATGACCCGTATGTCCGCGTCCGCGACGCCCGCGAGCACAACCTGAAGGGCGTGGACGTCGACATCCCGCGGGACGTGTTGACCGTGTTCACAGGCGTGTCCGGGTCGGGGAAGTCGTCGCTGGCGTTCGGGACGATCTACGCGGAGGCACAGCGGCGGTACTTCGAGTCGGTAGCGCCGTACGCGCGACGGCTCATCCACCAGGTCGGGGCGCCGAAGGTCGGGGAGATCAGCGGCCTGCCGCCTGCCGTCTCGCTCCAGCAGCGGCGCTCGACGCCGTCGTCCCGCTCGTCCGTCGGCACGGTCACCAACCTCTCGAACTCCCTGCGCATGCTGTTCTCCCGCGCGGGCGACTACCCGCCGGGGGCCGAGCGGCTCGACTCGGACGCCTTCTCCGCGAACACGGCGGCCGGGGCCTGTCCGGAGTGCCATGGGCTCGGCCGGGTCCACCGTACGACCGAGCAGTCGCTGGTCCCCGACCCGTCGCTGTCGATCCGGGAGGGCGCGGTCGCCGCGTGGCCGGGGGCCTGGCAGGGCAAGAACCTGCGGGACATCCTCGACACGCTCGGGTACGACGTGGACCGGCCCTGGCGTGAACTGCCCGCCGATCAGCGGGAGTGGATCCTGTTCACCGACGAGCAGCCGGTGGTCACCGTCCACCCGGTGCGGGACGCGGACCGCATCCAACGGCCGTACCAGGGCACGTACATGAGCGCCCGGCGGTACGTCATGAAGACCTTCTCGGACTCCAAGAGCCCGACGCTGCGGGCGAAGGCGGAGCGGTTCCTCACCAGTGCGCCCTGCCCGGCCTGCGGCGGCAGCAGGCTGCGGCCGGAGGCGCTGGCGGTGACCTTCGGGGGGCGGACGATCGCCGAGCTGGCGGCGCTGCCGCTCACCGAGCTGTCAGAAACGCTGAAGGGCACATCGGAGACCGCGCGCGTCCTCACCGACGACCTCAAGTCCCGTATCGCCCCCGTCGTCGAACTCGGCCTCGGCTACCTCAGCCTCAACCGCGCGACCCCCACCCTCTCGGCGGGCGAACTGCAGCGGCTGCGGCTCGCGACCCAGCTGCGCTCCGGGCTGTTCGGGGTCGTGTACGTCCTCGACGAGCCGTCCGCCGGACTGCACCCGGCGGACACGGAGGCGCTGCTGACGGTGCTGGAGCGGCTGAAGGCGGCCGGGAACTCGGTGTTCGTGGTGGAGCACCACCTCGACGTCGTACGCGGCGCCGACTGGCTCGTGGACGTGGGGCCGTTGGCCGGTGAGCACGGCGGGCGTGTGCTGCACAGCGGGCCGGTGGCAGAGCTCGCCGGCGTCACGGAGTCCGCCACGGCCCGCTTCCTGTTCGACCGCTCCCCCGCGCCCGTACGCCAAGTACGCACACCACGCGGCCAGTTGAAGGTCGGTCCGGTCACCCGGCACAACCTGCGCGCAGTGACGGCCGAGTTCCCGCTCGGCGTGTTCACCGCGGTGACCGGCGTCTCCGGGTCCGGGAAGTCCACGCTGATCGGCGAGATCACGGAGGATCTGGCGGGGGTCGGCCGTCTGGTCTCGGTCGACCAGAAGCCGATCGGACGCACCCCGCGCTCGAATCTGGCGACGTACACCGGCCTCTTCGACGTCGTGCGGAAGGTGTTCGCGGCCACCGACGCGGCACGCGAACGCGGCTTCGGCGTCGGCCGGTTCTCCTTCAACGTGGCGGGCGGGCGCTGCGAAACCTGCCAGGGCGAGGGCTTCGTCAGCGTCGAGCTGCTCTTCCTGCCGAGCACCTACGCGCCGTGCCCGGACTGCGGCGGGGCCCGCTACAACCCCGACACGCTCGAAGTGACGTACCGCGGACGGAACATCGCGCAGGTGCTGGACCTCACCGTGGAGACAGCGGCGGAGTTCTTCGCGGACACCCCGGCCGTGGCCCGCAGCCTCAGCACGCTGCTCGACGTGGGGCTCGGCTATCTGCACCTAGGTCAGCCCGCCACCGAACTGTCCGGCGGCGAGGCGCAGCGCATCAAGCTGGCGAGCGAGCTGCAGCGGGTGCGGCGCGGCCACACGCTCTATCTCCTCGACGAGCCCACGACGGGACTTCATCCGGCCGATGTCGAGGTCCTGATGCGGCAGTTGCACGGTCTCGTCGACGCCGGGCACACCGTGATCGTCGTCGAGCACGACATGTCCGTCGTCGCGGACGCCGACTGGGTGATCGACCTGGGACCGGGCGGCGGTGACGCGGGCGGACGGATCGTCGTGGCGGGGACGCCGGCGGAGACGGCACGGGCGGAGGGGAGCGCGACGGCGCCGTATCTGGCACGGACTCTGGCCGCGGGCGGCTGAGTGCGGGGAAGCTGGTCCCGAGGGACGGGCGACCCTGTCGGTCCCCGACCGGAGGGGGAGGCCATGTCCACGACGTATGTGATCGTCACCGTCCTCACCATCGTGGCCAACGTCTCCATCGCCTCGGCGGACTTCGCGCGGGCCCGGTTCGTCCTCGGCAACATGGCCGAGGTGGGCATCCCGAAGCGGCGGCTGCCGTTGCTCGCCGTGCTCAAGCTCGTAGGAGCGGCCGGGCTTGTGCTGGGGCTCCTCGGTGTTCCGGTCGTCGGGGTCGCGGCGGCGACAGGGCTGGTCCTGCTCTTCGCCTGCGCGGTTGCCGTGCACCTCCGTGCCCGCGTGTTCCACAGCATCGCGTGGCCCGGCAGCTTCCTGGCGCTGGCGCTGGCGTCTCTTGTCCTCGCGCCTTAGGCGACCGAATGGGCCCGCGTCACCGGCTGCGCGGCCCTGGCCAGTGAGCGACGGTCGGGGTGGGCGCCCGGCGCGATGACGTCCCGTGTCTCGACCTCCGCCACCAGCCCCCGCGCCGACACCACCCTCCACAGCGAGGTGAACAGCGTGTCCTCGCCGACGAAGGCCGGTGCGGTGCTGGCCGCCCCGTGGGCGGTGCGGTAGTGGATGTGTACGGGCTGGACGGGAACGTGTGCGTCGAGCGCGGCCTGGAAGACGGCCCGGCGGAAGTGTCCCTGGGCGCGGCCGCACCAGGTGCTGCCCTCGGGGAAGACCGCGACCGCCTGCCCCGCGCGCAGTGCCTCCGCGATACGGGCGACCGTGTCGGGCAGGGCGCGCAGCCGGTCCCGCTCGATGAACAGCACACCGCCGCGCGCGACCATCGGCCCCGCCACGGGCCACTGGCGGATCTCGGACTTGGCGAGCATCCGGGCGGGGCGTACGGCGCCGAGCAGCGGTATGTCCAGCCAGGAGATGTGGTTGGCGACCAGCAGCAGTCCGCCGGCGGGCGCGGCGGGCCCGGTGACGCGGACCTGCACTCCCGCCGCCCGCACGATCCACCGGCACCAGCGCCGCACCAGCCCGGCGGGGATCAGCCCGCCGAGCGGCGTGAGTGCGACCCCCGCGACGACCAGGACCACGACCGCCGTGAGCCGCAGCACGGCACGCGGTACGGCGGTCACGGACCCCGTCGGTTCCACGCACGCCCCGGGGGTGCAGGGCGCGCCGGGCAGCCAGACGCTCATCAGGACGGTACGAGAGAGAGGAAGTGCCGCAGATAGCGCGCGTTGACGCGACGCATCGACAGCAGCACGTACAGGTCGGCGACCCCGAAGTCAGGGTCGTGGGCGGGCTGCCCGCACACCCAGGCGCCGAGGCGGAGGTAGCCGCGCAGCAGCGGGGGCAGTTCGGTGCGGCCGGCGGGCGTCTCGTTGCCCGGCACCCACGGCAGCAGCGGACGTACACGGAACTCCTGGGGAGCCAGGTGCTTGTCCCGCACCCGGTCCCACGTGCCGGTCGCGAGGAGGCCGCCGTCGGCGAGCGGGATGGAGCAGCAGCCCGCCAGCCACTCGTGGCCGCGGTCCACCATGTAGCGGGCGATACCCGCCCAGATGAGTCCGATCACCGCGCCGTCCCGGTGGTCGGGGTGCACGCAGGACCGGCCGACCTCGACGAGCCCGGGCCGGATCGCGTCGAGCGGGGCGAGGTCGAACTCGCCCTCCGAGTACAGCCGTCCGGCGACCGCGGCCCGCTCCGGGGGCAGCAGCCGGTACGTCCCGACGACCTGGCCGGTCACGGTGTCGCGCACGAGCAGGTGGTCGCAGTAGGCGTCGAAGCCGTCGATGTCGAGCCCCGGTTCCGGAGTCGACAGCAGGGCACCCATCTCCAGGGCGAACACGTCGTGCCGCAGCCGCTGCGCGGCCCGCACATCGGCCTCGTCGCGGGCGAGGGTGACGGTGTAGCGGGTGGGCGCGGCGGGCTGCGGGGGACGGTCGAGCGTCGTAACGCCGGTCATGGCACTCTCCTGGTCACGGGCCGGAGGCGGCGAGCGGTGCCGCCGCTCCTGTTCTTCCGATCCCGGCTGACCGGCGCATGACGAGTGCCGGGAGAGTGGATGTGGGGTTGTTGAATGCCAGGGGCGCCCCACGGAGAAGCGAGACGGGGCCGGGTGTGAGCACCACTCCCGGCCCCGCCCGTCCGCACCCTTTCGGCGAACGTTTGGTGCAACCCCCTAGGGGCGCGGGGAACTGCGCGACCAGCCACAAACGACCCGCAGCCGCCCGACAGCCGCTTCCCCAACGGCGAACGGCGCTACCGCTTAGCCGCCCGCCGGGCAGCCCGCAGCCACTCCTTGTTCATGCTCGTGATGGAGACCAGCGGGATGCCCTTCGGGCACGCGGTGGCGCACTCCCCGGCGAGCGTGCACCCCCCGAATCCTTCGTCGTCCATCTGCGCCACCATGTCCAGCACCCGCGTCTCCCGCTCCGGCGCCCCCTGCGGGAGCACGTTGAGGTGGTTGACCTTGGCGGACGTGAACAGCATGGCCGCGCCGTTGGGGCAGGCCGCCACGCACGCCCCGCAGCCGATGCACTCCGCGTGCTCGAACGCGAAGTCGGCGTCCGGCTTCGGTACCGGGGTCGCATGCGCCTCCGGTGCGGCCCCGGTGGGCGCGGAGATGTACCCACCCGCCTGGATGATCCGGTCGAACGCCGACCGGTCCACCACCAGGTCCTTGATCACCGGGAACGCCGACGCCCGCCACGGCTCGATGTCGATCGTGTCGCCGTCCTTGAAGGACCGCATGTGCAGCTGACAGGTCGTGGTGCGCTCGGGCCCGTGCGCGTCCCCGTTGATGACGAGGGAGCACGCGCCGCAGATGCCCTCGCGGCAGTCGTGGTCGAAGGCCACCGGGTCCTCACCGCGGAGGATGAGCTCCTCGTTGAGGGTGTCCAGCATCTCCAGGAAGGACATGTCGGAGGAGATGCCGTCCACCTCGTACGTGGACATGGTGCCGTCGGCGTCGGCGTTCTTCTGCCGCCAGACGCGCAGGGTGAGCTTCATGCGTAGCTCCGCTGAGTGGGGTGGACGTACTCGAAGACCAGGTCTTCCTTGTGCAGGACGGGAGCCGAGCCGGTGTTGGTGAACTCCCACGCGGCCGCGTACGCGAACTCCTCGTCCCTGCGGGCCGCTTCTCCGTCGGGCGTCTGCGACTCCTCGCGGAAGTGGCCGCCGCAGGACTCGACGCGGTGCAGCGCGTCGAGGCACATGAGCTCGGCGAGCTCGAGGTAGTCGACGACCCGGTTGGCCTTCTCCAGGGACTGGTTGAACTCCTCGCCGGTGCCCGGGACCTTGATGCGCCGCCAGAACTCCTCGCGGATCTGCGGGATGCGCTCCAGCGCCTTGCGCAGCCCGCTGTCGGTGCGGGCCATGCCGCAGAACTCCCACATGAGTTCGCCGACTTCGCGGTGGAAGGAGTCGGGGGTGCGGTCGCCGTCGACGGACAACAGCAGATTCAGTCGGTCCTCCGTCTCCGCCAACGCCTCCTGCACGACGGGGTGTTCGGCGGTGACCGCCTCGTGGTGCGGGTTGCGGGCGAGGTAGTCGTTGATGGTCGCCGGCAGCACGAAGTAGCCGTCGGCGAGGCCCTGCATCAGCGCGGAGGCGCCGAGCCGGTTGGCCCCGTGGTCGGAGAAGTTGGCCTCGCCGATCGCGAACAGGCCGGGGACGGTGGTCTGGAGGTCGTAGTCGACCCACAGCCCGCCCATCGTGTAGTGCACGGCCGGGTAGATGCGCATCGGCACCGCGTACGGATCCTCGTCGGTGATCCGCTGGTACATGTCGAAGAGGTTGCCGTACTTCGCCTCCACGGCCTTGCGCCCCATGCGCTTGATGGCGTCGGCGAAGTCCAGGTAGACGCCCTGCCCGCCGGGGCCCACTCCCCGGCCCTCGTCGCAGACGTTCTTCGCGGCGCGGGAGGCGATGTCACGCGGGACCAGGTTGCCGAAGGCCGGGTAGATGCGCTCCAGGTAGTAGTCGCGCTCATCCTCGGGGATCTTGTTCGCCGGCCGGTCGTCGCCCTTGGCCTTGGGCACCCAGATCCGGCCGTCGTTGCGCAGCGACTCGCTCATCAGCGTGAGCTTGGACTGGTGGTCGCCGGTGCGCGGGATGCAGGTCGGATGGATCTGTGTGAAGCAGGGGTTGGCGAAGTAGGCGCCGCGCCGGTGGGCCCGCCAGATCGCGGTGGCGTTGGAGTTCATGGCGTTCGTCGACAGGTAGAAGACGTTGCCGTAACCACCGCTGGCGAGTACGACGGCGTCCGCGAAGTAGGTGTCGATGCGACCGGTGATGAGATCGCGCGCCACGATCCCGCGCGCCTTCCCGTCGATGACGATCAGGTCGAGCATCTCGGTGCGCGGATGCATCTCGATGTTCCCCGCGGCGATCTGCCTGCTGAGGGCCTGATACGCGCCGAGCAGCAGCTGCTGACCCGTCTGGCCACGGGCGTAGAAGGTCCGCGAGACCTGCACGCCACCGAAGGACCGGGTGTCGAGCAGTCCGCCGTACTCCCGCGCGAAGGGCACGCCCTGCGCCACGCACTGGTCGATGATCTCCACCGAGATCTGCGCCAGGCGATGGACGTTGGACTCCCGCGCCCTGAAGTCGCCGCCCTTGACGGTGTCGTAGAACAGCCGGTGGACCGAGTCGCCGTCGTTGCGGTAGTTCTTCGCCGCGTTGATGCCGCCCTGCGCGGCGATCGAGTGGGCGCGACGCGGGGAGTCCTGGTAGCAGAACTGGACGACGTGGTAGCCCTGTTCGGCGAGCGTGGCGCCCGCGGAGCCGCCGGCCAGGCCCGTCCCCACGACGATCACCGTGTGCTTGCGCCGGTTGGCGGGGTTGACCAGCTTGGCCTCGAAACGGCGCTTGTCCCAGCGCTCGTTGACGGGTCCGGAAGGGGCCTTGGGGTCGCCGACCGGTTCGCCGGTCGCGTAGTCCGCGTATTCAGCAGTCATCTTCAGCTCACCACTCCGGTCATGACGCCCACGGGTACGGCGATGAAGCCGGCCGTGAGCAGCAGCGCGAGGACGTTGGCGACGGTCTTCAGGGCGCGGTCGCGGGCCCGGCTGCCGACGCCGAGGGTCTGGGCGGCGCTCCAGAAGCCGTGCCGGATGTGCAGGCCGAGCGCGAGCATCGCGACGATGTAGATGACGTTGCCGTACCAGGTGGAGAAGGTGTCCACGACGTTCTGGTACGGGTGCCCCTCCTGGAAACCGCCCGGGTGCACGGTGCCGGTCGTCAGGTCCAGGATGTGCCACACGATGAACAGGCCGAGGATGATCCCGCCCCAGCGCATGGTGCGCGTCGCGTAGCTTGCCCGCGCCTTCTTGTGGACGTACTTGCTGGGCCGCGCACTGATGTCGCGGCGGCTGAGCTGGTACGCCGAGGTGGCGTGCGCGACGACCGCGACCACCAGCACGACGCGGATGAGCCACAGCGTCCACTCGTAGTGCATGAACGGCTCGCCCACGGTGCGCAGCCAGTGCGCGTAATGGTTGAACTCGCCCGCCCCGAAGAAGATCTTCAGGTTTCCGATCATGTGGACGACCAGGTACAGCAGCATGATCAGGCCGCTGACGGCCATCACGGTCTTCTTGCCGACGGAGGAGTCCCACACGGTACGTGCCATGGACGGTCGTCGGTCCGTCCGCGTTGCCAGAGCCATGACTCAAGACGCTAGGGCCGAACCACCCCATCGGTCCAAGACATGGTCCGGCTCGTTTCAATAGAGAGATCCTATGATGGCCGGGTGCAGTTCCAACAGCTCCAGTACTTCGTGGCGGTCGCCGAGACCCGGCACTTCACCCGGGCCGCCGACCTGGTCCATGTCGCGCAGCCCTCGCTGTCGCAGCAGATCAAGGCCCTTGAGCGGGAGCTCGGCGCCGATCTGTTCCAGCGGGCCCGGGGCAACATCACGCTCACCGACGCGGGCGAGGCACTGCTGCCACTGGCCCGCCGGATCCTCGCCGACGCGGACACGGCCCGGCACGAGGTGCTGGAGCTGGTCCAACTCCGCAGCGGCCGGGTCCGGTTGGGCGCGACCCCGAGTCTGTGCACCGGCCTGCTGCCGGACGTGCTGCGCGCCTTCCACGACCGCTATCCCGGCATCCGGCTGCTGATCGAGGAGGGCGGCTCCCACGACCTCGTACGGGAGCTCGCCCGCGGCGCCCTCGACCTGGCCCTGGTCGTCCTGCCCCTGCCCACGCCCTCCCCCGCGCTCACCACGGTGGAACTGCTCCGCGAGGACCTGGTCGTGGTCTCCTCCCCGGACGCCCCGAAGCCCGGCCGAGGGCAGCGCACCGTCCAGGTCGCCGACCTCGAGGGCGAGCGCCTGGTGATGTTCCGCCACGGCTACGACCTGCGGGAACTGACCGTCGCCGCCTGCCGCGCCGAGGGCTTCGAGCCGGACTTCGCGGTCGAGGGCGGCGAGATGGACGCTGTGCTGGGCTTCGTACGGGCGGGGCTCGGGGTGGCCGTCGTACCGCGGATGGTGGCCGCCCGGTCGGGGCGCGGGCTGCGGGTGACGCCGCTGGCCCGGCCGGGGCTGCACCGGACGATCGCGCTCGCTCACCGCAGCGACGTGGCTCCGCCGCGGGCGGCGCGGGAGTTGCAGCGGATGCTGCTGGAGCGCTGAACCGTCGCCGTAGCATGGTGCGTTCTCGTACGGGGGTGCACATGCGGCAGGTACGTGTGGTGGGCGCGGCACTGATGGGGCTGTTGCTGGCCGGGTGTTCAGGCGCGGGGAACACACCCTCCGACGACTCCGGGCATACGACGGCCTCGTCGCCGGCCGCCCCCACCGCGCCGCGCTCCGCCTCCCCCGTGTCGGGGCCGTGGCGTACGTGGACCGTGCCCCTGTCCGTGCAGGAGAACCGCGTGTTCGTGCGGGAGGACCGCGGCAACTGCGGCGCGACGGCTCACCAGGCCGTGTGCGCCACCAGCACGGGCGGTCTCGTCGGGCGGTCCCGGACGACCGGCGAGGTCACCTGGGTCGTTCCCGGGACCGGCAAGGGAAACAGCGCGGGACTCGTCCTCGACGCGGCCGACGAGCGGGCCGTGACCGGCGTGGGCGAAGAGGTACGTGCCGCCGACCTCCGCACGGGGACGGCGGCTTGGACGCACCGGCTGGCAGACGGCAGCACCGCCGACGTGATCACGTCGGCGGACAGCACCGTCTATGTCCTCGAAACGCCGGCCGCGACCTCCGAGCCCATCGTCCTCCGTGCCCTCCGCGCCTCCGACGGCAAGACTCTGTGGCATCACACGCTCGACGCGGACGCGGACGCGTCCGGGGGACTCGCCGCCTTCGACGGCCGCGTCTACACCACCGACGGCACCCGGGTCACCGCCCGCGACGCCCGCACCGGCAGGGCTCTGGCGACCAGCCCCGAGAGCACCGAGTGCCCGACGCTCATCTCCGGCGGGCACTACCTGGTGTGCGCCGGCAGCCCGATCTCGGCCGGGGACGTCTTCCCGCCGCTGAAGCGCCTGGATCCCGTCACGCTACGGCCCTTGCCGACGCCCGAGGACACCGGAGAAAAGCCCGAACGCGGGCTCATCTCGCCCGACGGAGTGCTGGTGCTGTTCGAGGACAGCGCGGAGGACCCCGGGCCCGGCCACTGGAACGCGTACGACCTCGTCCACGGGCGCAGGCTGTGGAGCTACTACACCACGACGGAGGAAGCCGCCCTGGCCGACGGCCGGTTCATGACCTTCACCCCGGGCAACGACAAGACCACCAGGGGACGCGTCATCACGATCGACCTGCACGAGGGCCCGAAGGCCACGGGAACCGCCGCTGCGCGCATGTCCCCGCCGTATCCGCAGACCAGGCGCGCCGAACACCCCTTGCTCATGGTGCCCGGCGGCGACACGGGCCTGGTGATCGTCCAGGCCCGGGCCCACCGCTCCCTGCGCTCGATCCCGCTCCCCTGAAGCTCCCTCAGCCCCTGCCTCAGCCCGTCGCGTCCACCAGCGCCAGCTCGTGCAGCCGCTCCGGCGGGCCCGGGCGGGCGTAGTACCAGCCCTGCGCGGTGTCGCAGCCCAGTATCCGCAACTGCTCGGCCTGGGCCCCGGTTTCGACGCCCTCGACCGTCACCGCGAGGTTCAGGCTGTGGGCAAGCGAAACGATCCCTTCGACGATCTTGAGGTCGACGGGGTCCGCCGGGAACTGCTGCATGCTCTGGGTGAAGGAGCGGTCCAGCTTGAGGATGCTCACCGGCAGCCGTCGGAGGTTGGCGAGGTTGGAGTAGCCGGTGCCGAAGTCGTCCAGGGCGATGTCGACGCCCATCTCGGCGAGGCGCCGCAGGGGCTTGAGCAGGTCGTCGTCGGCGCCGATCAGCGCCGACTCCGTGACCTCCAGGCAGAGCGCGTCGGGTTCGACGCCGGTGCGCTCCAGGATGTCGACCGTGTCCTGGACCAGGCCGGGGTGGGTGAGCTGGCAGGGCGAGAGGTTGACGTTGATGCGCAGGGGGCTGCCGTCGCCGTAGAGCTCGCGCCAGTCGCGGGCCTGGCGCACCGACTGCTCCAGGACCCAGCGGCCGAGCGGCACGATCAGCCCGGTGTGCTCGGCCAGCGGGATGAACTGGTCGGGGCCGAGGACGCCGTGCTGCGGGTGCAGCCAGCGCACCAGGGCCTCGGCGCCGCGGACGGTGCCGTCGCCGAGGTGGACCAGCGGCTGATACTCGATGAAGAACTCGCCGCGCTCCAGGGCGGCCGGCAGGGCCGTGGTCAGTCCGTGCCGGGTGATCGCGCGGGCGTCGGCCTCCGGGTCGGCCAGCTCGAAGCGGTTGCCGCCCGCCGACTTGGCCCGGTACATGGTGATGTCGGCGCTGCGCAGCACCTCCGCGGGGCCGCGCTCCCCCGCCGGTCCCTCGACGATGCCGATGCTGCCGCGCACGGTCAGCTCCCGGCCGTCGATCCTGACCGGGGCGAGCAGCACGTTCATGATGCGCGCCGCGAGTTCGTCGACCTCGGCCTCGGTGTCGGGGCCGGTGGTGAGCGCCACGAACTCGTCGCCGCCGAGCCGGGCGACCATCTCTCCGGGTGCGGTCGCGCAGGACTGGAGCCGGTCGGCGACCTCGACGAGCAGCCGGTCGCCGGCCGCGTGGCCGAGGCTGTCGTTGATGGTCTTGAAGCCGTCCAGGTCGAGATAGCACAGGCCGAACCGCTGGCCCTCGCCGGCGCTCAGCGCCTTCTCCAGGCGTTCGAAGAACAGCGTGCGGTTGGGCAGTCCGGTGAGCGCGTCGTGCGTGGCCTCGTAGCGCAGCCGGAGGTTGAGCAGCCGCCGCTCGGTGGTGTCCTCCATGAGGGCGAGCTGGTACTCGGGGTTGCCGTCGGCGTCACGCAGGAGGGAGACGGTCAGATTGGTCCACAGGACCGTTCCGTCGGGGCGGTAGAACGCCTTCTCCACGTGGTAGTGCTCGCGCTCGCCGCGTACGAGCTCCTCGTAGAGCCGCCAGGTCTGGGGAGCGTCGTCGGGGTGGGTCCACTCCTGGAACCTGCGGCCGCGCACGCCCTGTTCGGAGCCGCCGAACATGCGCAGCAGGGCGCCGTTGCTCTGCAGGACGTTGCCCTCCAGGTCGGCGATGCCGATCCCTATGGCGGCGCCCTCGAAGACGGCGCGGAAGCGGGCCTCGCTCGCGTGCAGGGCCTGGGCCACCACGCCCTGCGCCCGCAACGCGGCCTGTGCGATGGCCTCCTGCTCGGCCAGCGTCCGCTCGCGCAGCGCCTGCGCGTAGCCGGCCGCCATGGCGTGCTGCAGGCGTGACGCCCGCGTCCGCAGGTCGTCCTGGGGGGCGCTCTCCTCGCCGCAGTAGAGCACCAGGTAGGCGTCGACGCAGTCCAGCGACCGGGTCAGCGCGTCCGGGTCCGTGCAGTGCGCGGCGACCAGGGCGGCGCCGACGGCCTTCGCCTCGTCCGCGTCGAAGGTCCTGGCCCGCAGTGCCTCGCTCAACCGCCGGGCCAGCGGGAGCAGTTGCTCCTCGAACTCCGGCCGGGTCGAGGACGTCGAGGTCACCGGGAACACTGCCCGGCTCCAGATCGTCGCGAACCGGCGCAGTCTGTCCTCCGGCCCGTCCGGCTCCGCGCTCATGCCGTACGCCCCACGCCGGCGAACCCGGAGAAGGTCCACGGGTCCTCGTCGTCGGGGCCGTCGTTTGCCTCGGGCCCCGTCTCCGGCCGCCAGCGCGGCATCGGCACCAGTCCGGGTTCCACCATGTCGTACCCCTCGAAGAACCGCGCGATCTCCTCGCGCGGGCGCATGATCAGCGGGTTGCGAATGTCCTTGTATACGTCCACCGCTCCCCCGGCCCGCTCCGGCGACAGCGGGATTCCCTCGTACGAGGCATGCGTGAGCACCAGCAGGCTGCCGGGCGCGAGCGCGTCGCGCAGTTCGGCCACCGCACCGTAGGGGTCGTCCGCGTCTTCCACGAAGTGCAGTATGGCAACGAGGAGCAGGGCCACCGGACGGTTCAGGTCGATCAGTTGGCCGACTTCAGGGCTCGACAGGATCTCCCGGGGCTTGCGGAGGTCGGCCGCGACGACACCGACATCGTCGTTGCCCGCGAGGACCGCCTGGCTGTGCGCGACGGCGACCGGGTCGTGGTCGACGTACACCACGCGTGCGCCGGGGCTGGCCTGTTGGGCGACCTCGTGGACGTTGCCGAAGGTCGGAATGCCGGAGCCGACGTCCAGGAACTGGGTGATGCCCTCGTCGGCGGCGAAACGCACCGCACGCCGCATGAACGCCCGGTTCGCCTGCATGATCTTCGGAAGTCCCGGCATGAACTCCATGGCCCTGCGGGCCGCTTCCCGGTCGACCTCGAAGTTGTGCGAACCACCCAGGTAGTAGTCGTAGATGCGCGAAACGCTCGGCACCGAGATGTCGATGCTTCGGGGGGCCCAGGCGGGACGCTCCATCTATCTCTCCACGGCGTAGGCGATCCGGTGTTCGAGCTGAGGCTACTGATCGCCCGCCAAAGGAGCGAGCGGAAACGGAAATTGACCGTCCGTTCCCGGTCACTGCCCGCGGCACGTGCCGAATTGATGCCCAGTAAATCGCCTACGAAAAGTACCCGAGGTGTTCCGGAGTGTTTCGGTGCGCGATGTCGACTTGGGGAGAGTTGCGCGGAATCACGGCAAAGGTGAACTCTCGCAAAGGTGATTCACCACAAACCGGTCCGCCCCCTCCGTGCGGCGCGGAGGGGGCGGAGCGGTGGATCGGGCACGCCATGGTCACTCAGCGGGCGCGCCGACCGGCTTTCCGTCGGGAGCGACGGCGTACCAGGTGCCGCCGACGCCCTGACCGTTGGTGTCACCGGGAGCCTTGTCACCGGCGAAGGTGTAGATCGGCGAGCAGTTGACCGTCTGCTGCTTGACGCCGTCGGACCGGGTGAAGCTCATCAGGCCCTTCTTCTGGACGTCCTCGGTGTCGTTCGTCGCGACGGGCGCGACGGCCGGCCACTTCTCCAGGCAGGCGCCGGTGCAGTTGGACACCGGCTCGGGCCAGGCCTCGTCCTTCATGAAGCGGTAGACCGTCATGCCGTTCTTGTCGACGACGATCTCGCCCAGGGTGGCGTCCTTGCGCGTGGACAGCCCGGGCAGATTGGTCAGCTTGGCCTTCTTGCCGTCGGCGGCGAGCGCGTACCACTTGCCGCCCACGCCCTGACCGGCGATGTCGCCCGCCTTGGTGTCCTTCGCATAGCGGTAGGCCGGCCAGCCGCCGATGGTCAGCTGCTTGGTGCCGTCGGCGCGGGTCACCTCGCCGAGCAGCGACTTGTCGATGCCGGCGCCGGCCGTGGCATCGTCCGCGGGGACCGCCGGCCAGGCGGTGGCACAGTCGCCGTCGCAGTTCGACTTCGGCGGTTCGGCGGTGTCGTTGTCGAAGCGGTACAAGGTGAGACCGGCGCTGTCGGTCACCACCTCTCCGAGCTCGGCGTTCGCGGAGACGGCCAGCTTGCCCGCGGAGGCGGACTGGGCCCCGAGGTTCTCCTGGCCCCCCGCCTGGGCGCTGCTGCTCGGGCTGGCGCCGTTACCGATGATGCCGGTGCCGGCGGTTCCATAGCCGCCCGCCGCTGCCGTGGCACCGACGTTCTGGCTGCCTGCCGACGAGGTGCCGCCTTCCTGGCCGCACGCGGTCGTCAGCGCCAGCACCGCCGCAGCGCTCGCCACGAGTGAGGCGCTCCGCCAGGAGGTCTTCATCGTCAACTCCCCATAATTCAAAGGGTGTTGCAGCGCCCTGCTGCGCCGCCGCACGACACTGGGTACGCACCGGAGCAGGGGTCGTGTTCAACCATCCCGAAAATTTCTTTCCGAAGCCTGTGACATCACCGGCCCCATATCGCACACGCGTACACATCACCGGACATACGACCGCACGCCGAATCAAACCTGCGAGCGCTCCTTGTCCCTCCTTCGGAGCAATCCCTTCGCGCCCGCGCGTGCGACGGAGCGCCAGGCCTCATGATCTCCGACGTGCATCGACCCGACTCGACCCAATCCGCCTCCGCCATACGGGTGTTGGCCCTGTTGACATTGACGTGGTTCCTCGTCGGCCCACCGGCCGGAGTCGCCGCGGCGGACGCCTGCGCCTCCGCCTCGATCGGCCCGGACGGCACCGAGGTGGTGGCGGTCGCCGGGAGCCTGACCTGGCCGACTCCCCCGTCGTGCCCGAAGCCGACGCCGTCGCCCGCACCCACGCCGCCCAAGCCCACCTGCACGCCGACACCCACGCCGACCCCGTCACCGCCCCCGACGAAGGCGAAGCCGAAGCCCACGCCGAAGCCCGAGCCACCGCTTCCGCCGACGCCACCCACTCCGACCCCGCAGCCGGCGGCACCGCCTTCACGACCGACACCAACCCCGACCCCCACTCCCGTACCCACTCCGACCTCGGCCCCGAAGCCGACGCCGTCGCCCAAGCCCACCCCGTCACCGTCCGCGAGCCCGGTGAGCTACCCGGCCTACTACCACGCGACGGTGCGCAAGAGGCCCTCGCACGGCACCACGTCGCCGGTCGTCTACGTCCTGCTCATCACCGCGCCCGCCGTGGTCGCCGTCGCCGCACTGCGACCGCGCTAGCGCTGCCCTGGAGGCACCCCTTGCCGGAATGGCTTGTTCTCACCCTCGCGATGCTGGCCGCCTGTCTCGTGGTGGTCGTCATCACCCTCGTACGCCACCGCACGGCGGCCGTGGACGAGGACCCCAGCGACACCCCGGACGTCATCGAGTACATGACGATGTGGATCGGCGTGGTGTACGCCATCGTCCTGGGTCTCGCCATCGCGGGCGTCTGGGAGGCGCGCAGCGCCGCCCAGGACCACGTACAGGCGGAGGCCCAGGCGCTGCACGAGATCTCGGAGCGGGTCCAGGTCTACCCGGCCGACGTCCGTGACCGTATTCGGGACGATGTCAACGCCTATGTCGGACACGTCGTGGACACCGAGTGGAAGGCGATGGCCGACCACGGCCGGGTGACCGAGCGCGGCACCGAACTTCTCGACCGGGTCCGCAAGGACGTCACCGACTACGAGCCGACGACGGACTTCCAGGCGCAGGCCTACCAGCCGCTCGTCGACCAGGTGGCCGCCGCGGACCAGGCACGCAACGCCCGGGCGGACTCGGTCGCGCCCACCATGCCCGGCGTGGTGTGGTTCGGGCTGCTGGGCGGAGGCGTCGTCACCATCGGCATGATCTTCGCGCTGCAGATCCGGCGTACGGCACGGGAGCTGATCCTCGCCGGACTGTTCTCCGCGCTCATCGCCTTCCTGCTGTTCCTGATCTGGGACTTCGACGCCCCCTACAGCCGCGGCATCACGGCATCGGCGGAGCCGTTCCTCGCCCTGTTCCCGGACATCGAGGGCTGACGGCGCCTCACCTCGTCGACCTCCGGGGGATGTCTGCCACGCCGTGGCCGTCCCCCGGGTGGAGGAACGGGATCCCCTGAGCGGCCCACACGCTTGCCCCATTCGCGCGACTGCGATCGCGCGGACGCACACGTGTTCCTAGCGTTTCGATCATCGAGGTGCATTTCTGGCACAAGCGGAAAAGGTCCGCGGGCTGCTCCTCGGGGACCGGAGGATCCACCATGCGCGCGATACGCGTCGCTTCGGCCGCGCTGCTGGGCGTGAGTGCCCTGACCTTCTCCGCGCCGGCCGCCGTCGCGAAGGGCGACAACAACATCACGCCCTTCGGCTTCAGCGTCCAGCCCTCGACCATCGCCGCGGGCGGACAGGTCTCCCTGTTCCTGGAGCGGGACAACGGTGGCTGCAAGGGCTCGGCGACGGTCACGGCGGCGGTCTTCGACACGATCACCATCCCGCCCGGCAAGAGTCAGGCGACGGCCGTCGTCGACTGGGACGCGAAACCCGGCGCGGTCTACCAGGTGACGTTCGCCTGTGACGGCGTGAGCGGGTCCACGGGCCTGACCATCGCCACCGGCCGCACCACCAACCCCGCCCCGGTGAACCCGAACCGGGGCGTCCACGCGGGTGAGGGCGGCAGCTTCGCGGGGTTCGACCTCAAGGAGATCGGCCTGGGCGCCGCGTTGATCGTGGGCTCGATCGGTGCGGCGTATCACCTCTCCCGCCGCCGCACCGGCGAGGACGGCGCCTGACGCCGCCGGTGCCCCGGACAGGCCTTCGCCCCGGATCCCTGAAGGGACCGGGGCGAAGGCCTGTCTCACGTGCGGTCAGCCGTCTCCGAAGGGGGTGGAGATCAGATGCGCCGCTCGGACCGCCGGCGCATCCAGAACACGCCACCGCCGATGACGGCCAGGCCCACGAGCCCGCCGCCGATGGCCATGTCGGTCGGGGTCGCCCCGGTGGAGCTGCTGCCGCCGATACCACCGCGGACACCGCCGATGACGGTGAAGGCGGCCGGGTTCGTCAGGGTCTTGCCGGAGCAGTTGACCGTGATGCTGTGCGAGCCGGTGCTCGCGTTGCTGTTGACCGTCGCGGTGCCCTTCGAGGTCTCGTTGGCGCCGTTGATCGGCGTCAGCGAGGTCGACGGGAACGCGTCCGACGTCATGGTGCCGCCGCTGGGGCAGCCGTCGACCGTGACGGTCAGCTGACCGCCCCGGGCGATGACGCTGGGCAGGGCGACGATGTTGCTGGGGCTGTCCCACGCGACGGCCGCAGGGGCGGCGAGCCCGACTGCGGCGACCGCGGCACCGGCGACTGCCAGGGCACGAGAGTTACGCATGTGATCCTCCGCGGGAGACGCCCCGGGAACGGTCCCCGGTGGATCGGCGAGAAAACGCCTCCCAGAAAGACCCTCAGATGCCGTGCGCCGACCCGCATTTCGACAATGGTCCGTCCTGGTGAGAGGACACGCCGAGCGAAAAGCGCACAATCGGATATCACCGCAGGTCACGGACCGTCAGAAAATTCCTGTTGACGGCAACTCGGATGGCGCACCAAAGGGATTCGGGGCCACCCGTTCGCGTCTGCCCCGTCGCCGGTTTCACGCGCGGGACTTAGCGTTCTCGTATGCGCGAATGACGTGGCGACGGCCGCGTCGAGAGGGGAAAACGAATGTCTGCGTCCGAGCTGGCCGGGCTGGCCGAAGAGGAGGAGCGGCGGAGGAAGCGCGCTCCTTGGGGCGTGATAGCGCTTGTTCTGCTGACCGGCCTCGCGCTCATTCGGAATGGCTCGGGGGAGTTCGACGTCGGTCCCCCGCAGCCCGCGTCGGCCGCCGCGGCCGACAGCCGGGTGGCCGGCGGCACCTTCGGCAACTCCGCCAGGCCACTGCCGTACTCGGTGCCCGACCGGGTCGCCATTCCCGCGATCCAGGTCGACGCGCCGCTCATGCCGGTCGGCCTGGACGCGGACGGCTGGGTCGGCGCACCACCGCCGGAGGACCCGAACCTGGCCGGCTGGTTCACGGGTGCCGTCTCCCCCGGTGAGAAGGGCACCGCCGTCGTCGTCGGCCATGTCGACAACCAGCGGGGCCCCGCCGTGTTCTACGGACTCGGGGCCCTGAAGAAGGGAAATCGCGTCGAGGTCGGGCGCAAGGACGGAAAGACCGCTGTCTTCGAGATCTACGGCATCGAGGTCTTCGAGAAGAACAACTTCCCCGGCGACCGCGTCTACGGTTCCAAGGGCACCCCCGAATTGCGGGTCATCACCTGCGGGGGCGGTTTTTCCAAGCAGAACGGCTACGCCGGGAACGTCGTCGCCTTCGCCCGCCTGGTCGAGGTCCGCTGAGCGTTCCCCGACCCGGCGGGCGGCATCCGGTCAGGCGTATTGCCGTCGCGGGACGGTGATGTGGTAGCCGGAATCGAGGAGCTGCGGCAGATAGCCGCGCAGCGCCCGGACACTCTGGGAGCGGTCGCCCCCGGCGTCGTGCGAGAGCACCACGACGCCGGGGGCGGCGCCGTTCTCCACCCGGCCGACGATGGTGCGGGCGGCGGGGGCGGTCCAGTCGAGGGTGTCGACCGTCCAGGCGAGCGGCTCCATGCCGAGTTCGGCGCCGAGCTGGAAGGCCGCGCGGTTCCAGGCCCCGTAGGGCGCGCGGAACCAGCGGGGGCGTTCGCCGTAGGACTCCTCGATGACGTCGCAGGTGCGTTCCATCTCGGAGCGGATCCGGGCGCGGGTCAGCCGGGTGAGCAGGGGATGGGACCATGTGTGGTTGCCGACGACGTGCCCCTCGTCGGCCATCCGGGCCAGCAGGTCCCGGTTGTCGACGGCCATCTCGCCGCACACGAAGAACATCGCGCGTACGTCGTACTCGGCAAGGGTGTCCAGGATGTGCGGGGTGTAGCGGGGGTCCGGGCCGTCGTCGAAGGTCAGCACCATGGTCCGGCCGCGGCCGGACATGCGCAGGAACGGCTCGTGCCGCACGAGGGTCCGGGCGGGCGCGGCCCGTGGCGGGCCGTATCCGGTCAGGGGCTGGAGGCGGTAGGCGGAGGGCTTGAGCGCGCGGTGCGCCTGGGGGCCGGCGGCGGGGGCTGCGGCCTTGACCGGCTCGCCGCCCGAGCCCACCGCGAGCACACCGGCCGTGCCGGCCGCTCCGGCGACGGCGGCACCCGCGAGGAGGACCCGGCGCCGCGTGAGCATCGCCGACGACAGCCGTGTGAACAACTGATCCTTCGTCATGACTCATCAGTCGCCCGGGCGACGACCGACGCACCACAACAACACCGGAGCGGCGGCAGGAATCCACCCGCCCGGCCTATGACGGACCGTCAGCGGCGGCGCACCAGGGGGAACGGCAAGGTCTCACGGATCGTCAGGCCGGTGAGGAACATGACCAGCCGGTCGACGCCGATACCGAGACCTCCGGTGGGCGGCATGGCGTACTCGAGGGCATCGAGGAAGTCCTCGTCGAGTTCCATCGCCTCCGGGTCTCCCCCGGCGGCCAGCAGGGACTGGGCGGTGAGGCGGCGGCGCTGTTCGACGGGGTCGGTGAGCTCGGAGTAGGCGGTGCCGAGTTCGGTGCCGAAGGCGACGAGGTCCCAGCGTTCGGCCAGCCTTGGGTCGGCGCGGTGCTGCCGGGTCAGCGGGGAGACGTCGGTCGGGAAGTCCTTGTAGAAGGTGGGCAGCTCGGTCCTCTCCTCGACGAGGCGCTCGTACATTTCGAGTACGACGTCGCCGCGGCCGTCGTCGGCGGTGTACGGCACGCCCGCGCGGTCGCACAGCCGGTGCAGCTCCGACGGGGCCGTGTCGGCGTCGACCTCCTCCCCCAGCGCCTCGGAGATCGCGCCGTAGACCGTCTTGACCGGCCACGGCCCCGAGATGTCGTACTCCTTGCCCTCCTTGCGGGCGACGGGCGAGCCGAAGGCGGCACTCGCGGCGCCCTGGATGAGTTCGCGGGTGAGGTCGAGCATGACGTCGTAGTCGGCGAAGGCCTGGTAGGCCTCGAGCATCGTGAACTCGGGGTTGTGCTTGTAGGAGACGCCCTCGTTGCGGAAGGTGCGGCCCATCTCGAAGACCTTCTCCAGGCCGCCGACGCACAGCCGCTTCAGGTACAGCTCGGGGGCGATGCGCAGGTAGAGGTCGAGGTCGTAGGCGTTGATGTGGGTGGTGAAGGGCCGGGCGTTGGCGCCGCCGTGGATCTGCTGGAGCATCGGGGTCTCGACCTCCAGGTAGCCGCGCTCCAGGAGGCCCTGGCGCAGGGCCTGTACGGCGGTGGAGCGGGCGCGGACCACCTCGCGCGCGTCGGGGCTCGCGACCAGGTCGAGATAGCGCATGCGGACCTTGGCCTCGGGGTCGGTCAGGCCCCGGCGCTTGTCGGGGAGCGGGCGCAGGCACTTGCCGAGGAGCTGCCAGGAGGTGACGAAGACGGTGGGTTCACCCTTGTCGCTCACGCCCGCCAGGCCGGTGGCCGTGATGTGGTCGCCGATGTCGGTGTCGGTGGTGAAGCGGTCCAGTGCGGGACCGGTTCGCTCGCGGGTGAGGGCGAGTTGACGGTCTCCGGACCAGTCGCGCAGTTTCACGAAGACGATGCCGCCGAAGTCGCGCACGAGCATGACCCGGCCCGCGACGGTGACCTGTTCGCCCTCGCTGACCTCGGCGAGGGTGTGGGTGCGCGGCGGGATGCCGACCGGGTAGGGGTCGGTGCCCTCCGCGCGCAGCCGTTCCAGCTTGCGATGCCGGATGCGGACCTGTTCGGGCAGGTCCGCATCCGGCGCGCCGGTCCCGGCCTCGTCCCCTCCGTCGAGGCCGAGCGCCGACAGCGACGGCAGGCCCTCGGTGGTGGCCGGCCGCGGTCCGCCCCTCGGGTGCCCCTTTCCCCAGAGTTTGCGCAACGACGGTACGGAGACGAAGCCTTCGGCGATTCCGGAGGCGAGGCCGATGCGGGCGAGGGCGCCGGTCTCGCCGTAGCAGAGGAAGCGCGGGTACCACTCGGGGCGGTACTTGGCGTTGGAGCGGTACAGGGCCTCCAGCTGCCACCACCGGGAGAAGAAGAGAAGCAGCCGCCGCCAGAGTCGGAGCACCGGTCCGGCGCCGATGCGGGCGCCCTCCTCGAAGGCCGAGCGGAAGACGGCGAAGTTCAGCGAGATCCTGCGGATGCCCGACTTCGGTGCGGCCACGCACAGTTCGGCGACCATGAACTCCATGACGCCGTTGGGGGCACTGCGGTCACGGCGCATCAGGTCGAGGGAGACTCCGTCCCTGCCCCAGGGCACGAAGGAGAGCAGGGCGAGGAGCCGGCCGTCCTCGCCCAGTGCCTCTACGAGGAGGCAGTCGCCGTCGGCCGGGTCGCCGAGGCGGTCGAGGGCCATGGAGAAGCCGCGTTCGGTCTCGGTGTCGCGCCAGGCATCGGCCTTGTCGACGACCTCCTCCATCTCCTCGTCGGTGAGGGTGGCGTGGCGGCGGATGCGGCAGTGGGCGCCGGTGCGGCGGACGCGGTGCACGGCCTGCCGGGCCACGCGCATGTCGCGGCCGTCGAGGTCGAAGTCGGGCACCTGCAGGATGGCCTCGTCGCCGAGTTGGAGGGCGCCGAGTCCGGCGCGGGCGAAGGCCTTGGCGCCGTCCTCGGAGGCGCCCATAGCGGCGGGCGCCCAACCGTGCCGGCGGGCCGCCTCCAGCCAGGCGGCGATGGCGTGCGGCCAGGCCTCCCGGTCGCCCACCGGGTCGCCGCTGGCGAGGCAGACGCCGGCCTCGACGCGGTAGGTGACGGCGCCCTTGCCGCTGGGCGAGAAGACGACGGCCTTGTCGCGGCGGGTCGCGAAGTAGCCGAGGGAGTCCTGGTCGCCGTACGCCTTGAGGAGGGCGCGGATGCGGGCCTCCTCGTCGTCGTGCAGGGCCGCTTCCATGCGCTGCGAACGAAACAGGGTGGTGGCCGCGTTCAGCAGGGCGAGGGCGCCGAAGAGGCCGAGCAGAAAGAACAGGGCGCGGGGCGGGCGGCCGTCGAAGGAGCCGCCGGAGACCAGGCCGCCGCACACCCGGTCGGCGGCCCATGCCAGGCGCTGGCCGCGCGGCAGTGTGCCGGGGAACAGTTCGACGAGCCCCCAGCCGGCCAGGATCCCCGCGACGAGGCCGGCGAACAGGACGAGTACGGCCCGCCGTACGGCCGCGCGGCGCGAGGCGGCGTAGAACTCCCGTCGGGCCACGATCAGCAGGACGAGGGCGAGGGCGCACACGATGAGGGACGGAAGGGAGTCGGCGTACAGGCCGAGGGCCACGCCGAGGGCGTCCGTCAGGACCAGCAGGCCCAGATAGACGACCACCAGCCACCAGGCGACCTTCTTGCGGGCGGCCGTCGCGGCGGCGAGCAGGAACAGGAAGACGGCGTAGGCGAGGTTGGCGCTGACGGGTACGAGGACCTGGTCGAGGAGGTCGACGACCGGGCGCAGCAGGCGGCGCAGCGGCGGGATGAGCGCCAGCAGCACGCAGAGCAGTCCGAGGGCGCCGAAGAAGGTCGCGAAGCCCTCCGGCACCCTGCTCAGTGGCCCGTTCCCGGGCGGCCGTATCGGGCCCGCGGTGTCCTTGTCCCGGGCTGCCTCCACGGTGGCACTCATGTTCCGACTGTAGGAACACCCCGGCCGCCCCGCCCGTCGAGAAGTCCCGCATGGCTTCGGGACCTGCGGTTTCCGATAGCCTCGCAGCCGTGACGGAACAGCACTCGCACCAGTTCGAGCGGGGCACGGACGGGCCCAAGGTCATCGTGGTCGGCGTGGACGGCTCCGACTCCTCCCTTCGCGCAGCGGCATATGCCGGTGGCCTGGCCCGCCGCCAGCGCGCGCTGCTCGCGGTCGTGTACGTGCAGCCGGTGCTCGCGGCGGGCGCGGCGCTAGGGGCCCCGGTCGCGGAGACGACCGACGAGATCGCCGAGGACCTCGTCGCCCAGATCCGGGACGCGACCGAGCGGACCAGGGGGATATTCGATGTGCGCTGGGAGTTCCACACCTTCCGCGGCGATCCCTACAACGGGCTGGTGAAGGCGGCGGACCAGCTGAAGGCCGACGCGGTGGTCGTGGGCGCCTCGGAGCAGGCCGGCCACCGGATCGTCGGTTCCGTCGCGATCCGCTTGGTGAAGGCGGGGCGGTGGCCGGTGACGGTGGTGCCGTAGGCGGCTTCGACGAGGCGTCAGAGGCCGCGGAGGAAGTCCAGCAGGATCTCGTTGAAGGCTCCGGGCTTCTCCAGGTTCGGGAAGTGGCCGGTGTCCTCGATCGTCACGGAGCGACCGTTCGGGACGGTCCGGACGAGGCGTTCGGCCATTCCGATGCCGTCGGCCGCGTCGAGCGAGCCGTGGATGGCGAGGACGGGCACGTCGAGCTTCGGCACCCTGCTCCAGGGATCGGCAAGGGGCACGTACCAGTCGGTCTCGCCGACCGTGTGCTTGGAGACGGTGTGTGTCGCCATGTCCCGCATCCGCCGCACCGCCTCGGGGTCGACCTCGGCCACGGTGCGGTGCGGTCCGGCCACGTTCTTGGCGAAGGCCTCGATCCAGCCGGCGACGTCACCGGCGGCCAGCATGCGGGCCGACTCGCCCGCCCGCTCCAGCGTCCACGGGTCGGTGTGCTCGAAGGCGCTGGTTCCGCCCCCGCAGACGGCCACCGCCCGGACCAGCCCGGGGTGTTCCAGTGCGGTGTCGGTCGCGACCGCCGCGCCCATGCACAGACCGACGAGGACCGCGGGCCCGGCGTCGAGGTGGCGCAGCAGGCCGCCGAGGTCGTCGGCCCAGCGGAACGGCCTGCTCGCATTGGCGGAGAAGCCGTGGCCGCGCACGTCGGGCGCGATGACGCGGTAGCCGGCGGCGGCCAGGGCCGGTATCTGGTCGTCGAAGATCCGGTGGTCGACGTATCCGGGGTGCACCAGGACCACGAGGTCCCCGGCGCCGGTGTCGCGGTAGGCGAGGTCGCCGTCAGTGGAGGCGAAGAAACGCAGATCCGAAGCTGTCGTCGCTGTCATCATGACAACCAAGGTGTCATCTTCGAACGAATTTGACAACCACGGTGTCATGATGGCCGGGTGAACGACATCGACGAACCGCTGCCGCCCGACGATCTCGGCCACCGGGTCAGCGAGGTGTTCGACCTGATCGGCGCGCTCTACCGGCGCGGCCTGCGCAAGCTGGAGCAGGGCGAAGAGGTCGAGGGGGTGTCCGTCGGCGTGCGTTCCGTCCTGGTACTGCTGCACAGGTACGGGCCCATGACGGTGCCTCAGATGGGCCGGGTCATGACGCTGACCCGGCAGTTCGTGCAGCGCATGGTCAACGACGCGGTGGACCGGGGCTGGGCGGAGACCACGCCCAACCCCGCACACCAGCGGTCCTCGCTGATCCGGATCACGGACGAGGGCGAGGCCGTCATCACCGCGATCCTCGCGCGCGAGCACGCCCTGAACCGGCAGGTCGGCGGCGGTCTGACCGACGCCGAACTCCGGGCGTGCACGCACGTGCTGAAGGAGATGCTGCGGACGTTCGACCACGGGGACGGGGACTGAACCGGGTCGCTTCCCCATGACTTCGGGTACTTCCCCATGGCTTCGGGTTACTTCCCCATGGCTTCGGGTTACTTCCCCATGGCTTCGGGCTACTTATCCATGGCTTCGGGCTACTTGCCCATGGTGAGCCCGTCCTTCGCCGCGCCCCGGCTCAGCACCACCTGCCGGATCCGGTCGCGCACCCCGCGCATGTCCGCGCCCTCGGCGATCGCCCGGTTGAGGTTCACCACCCGGCCGGCGTCGACGTCGAACATCTGCGGCACGAACTCGGCCTTCGTCACCCGCCAGCGCTCCCCCGACCGGGCGGGCGGGGCGAAGGTGAAGCGGCCGAGGGTGGACTCGTTGCCGCGCGGGTCCTGGACGCCCTGGTAGTTGTACATCTCGCCGGCGATCTGGTCACCCATCCCGTAGATCACCCAGGTGCCGTTGACCTTCTCGTACGCCTGCGGGACATGGGCGTGGGTGCCGAGGATCAGGTCGATGTCGGGGCGGGTGCCGGTGCGGGCGGCCGTGAGAGCGCGCGCCAGGGTCAACTGGCGGTCGTCGGGCGCGTCCTGCCATTCCGTGCCCCAGTGCAGCGATACGACGACCACGTCGGCGCCCGCCTTCCGGGCCGCCCGGGCGTCCGCCACGATCTTGTTCTCGTCGATCAGGTTGACCGCCCAGGGCTGCCCCTGCGGCAGCGGAAAGCCGTTGGTGTCGTACGTGTACGCGAGGTGGGCGACCTTCGCAGGGCCCGCGCGCATCACGGTGACGGTGCGCGCCTCGGCCTCGGTGCGGGCGGATCCGGCATGTCGCACGCCCGCGCGGTCAAGGGCGTCGAGGGTGCGGAGAATGCCCTCGGCGCCGTCGTCCAGGCTGTGGTTGGAGGCGGTGGAGCAGCCGTCGTAGCCGGTGGCGGCGAGGCCCCGGGCGACCTCGGGCGGGGACTTGAAGGTCGGGTAGCCGGTGTAGTCGCCGTTCGCGCCGTAGACGGTCTCCATGTGACACAGCGCCAGATCGGCGCGGGCTACGACGGGTTCGATGCCCGCGAGCATCGGGCGGAAGTCGTAGCCCTTGCCGCCCCCGTCGAAGCGGGCCCGGTCGATGATCGAACTGTGCGGCAGGACGTCGCCGGAGGCGACGAGCGTGAAGCCGCGGGGAGCGGCGGCGGACGGGGCCGGATGCCCCGGCGCCTCGTGTTCGTGCGCCTGACAGGCGGCGCCTCCGGCGAGAACGGCCGTGAGGGCCAGGGCGATCTGTCGCCTGCGTGCAATCATCAGCTCACCCCACTCTGGTCATATTTACAGAGAAATAGGTATGAGCTTGGCTCTGTCCGCAAACGGTCTCGGCACCGCGTTAGCCCGTCCGGAGCGCGAACCAGGCGGAAGGAACCGTTCATCGGACCGTTCGTCGACGCGATCGACCGTCCGCCGCAGATCCTTGTGCGTGCCCTGTCCCCGGACGCCGCCCTGGGATGCCATACGGCCATGACGGCCGGAACCATCCTCACGAACGGGACGACCGCCGAGCACGAGCTCGCCGCACTGCAGCGCGAGCACGGCCGGCCTCTCTTCGCATTGTTGCTCCGGCTCTGTGACGGCGACCGGCAGCGAGCCGAGGATCTCGTGCAGGAGACCCTCGTCCGCGCCTGGCAGCATCCCGAGGCCCTGCGCGCCGAGGACTTCGAGTCCGTACGGCCGTGGCTGCTGACCGTGGGACGGCGGCTCGCCATAGACGCGCGCCGGGCCCGGCAGGCTCGGCCCGCGGAGGTCGGCGACGCGATCCTGGAGAACGCGCGCGTGTGCGGCGATCACGCCGAGCGGGCGGCGGCGGCCCTCGACGTACGCGAGGCTGTGAAGACACTCACTCCGGAGCACCGCGAAGTCCTGGTGCTGGTGTATTTCCAGGGGGCGAGTGTGGCGGAAGCCGCGGAAATCCTCGGAATACCTCCCGGTACCGTGAAGTCCCGCGCGTACTACGCGCTGCGCGCCCTACGCCGGGTGCTTCCGGGATACGCGGCCGACCTGCGCTGAAACCAATGAGAAAGTCAAACCTCCGTAAAGCGCCTTGCCGAGTACCCCGGTTGAGTAATCACCTGTCTCCATCCGTGTTCCGGACTGGGGGTCCCGGCAACGGGCGACGCGCACGCACCGGAGGAAGGCAGGAAGGGATGCTCCACAGAGGTCAAGAGAACACGGACGGCACCGGCGGCGGTGAACTCACCGTCCCCATGGCTTGGTTGTACGCCGAGTACATCGCCGACGAACTGATCAGGTCCGGCGATCTGATGCCGCCGACGTCCTTCGAGTTCCGCGCCGGGCGGGACGCGCTGGCGCTGACCGTCTTCCTTTCCGACACCGACGGCGAACTCTCCGGCATCCAGGTGGTCTCCCAGCTGGAGAGCTGGCTGTCCCTGACGGCGTACGACCAGCCGTGGCAGGACTGGGTGTGCGAACGCATGGCCGCGCTCACCGCCGAAGCGGTCGCCTCCGGCGGGCCCGCGCCCGACCTGGAACTGGCGGCGGCAGCCTGGCGCTGGCTGGAGGAGACCGAGTTGCTCGCCCCCGATCTCAACGCCGTGCCGGGCGGCGGACCGGTGATCGGCGAGGAGGAGGGGCCGAAGGTCTGGACGCCCGCCTGGCAGCTCGGGCTGCCCCTCGGTCACCTGGCCATCCACCTATTTTAAGTTCGTTTCGACTCGGACCAATCCTTCGGCCCGACCGCTCCGAATCCCTGGGCCCGCGATTCTGTGGGTGCCTTGAGTGAATCGGCGGTCTGGTGCGTACCGGTGGGAGCAAGGAGTAACCCCACCCGCACCCAACGGCACGAGGTTTCGGCATGAGGTCCCTGGAAAGGCATCGCGACGTCGGCGCGTACGCGCTCGGCGTGCTGGACGAAGCGGAGGCCTTCCGCTTCGAGGACCACCTCATGGAGTGCCCCCGCTGCGCGGCACACGTGACGGAGTTCGGGCCGATCACCCGCCAGATGATGCTGTACCGGCGAGCCACCCCGCGCGTCGTGCACCCCATGGCCCAGCCCGGTCCCCAGCTGCTCAACCGGCTGCTCGGCGAGGTGGCGACACGTCACCGGGCGCGCCGCAGGCGGCTGTTGTACGCCGTGGCCGCCGCGGTCGTCATCGCGGTGGCCGGACCCGCGCTCGCCCTGTTGGGCGGCGGCGAGGACGGGCCCGTCAGCGTCGAGGCGACCGACTCGCGGTCGGGCGTGTGGGCCCAGGTCACCACCGAGGACGAGGCCTGGGGCAGCCAGGTCGAGCTGAAGGTCAAGGACGGCGCCGGCCCGCGTTCCTGTCGCCTGGTCGTGATCGGCCGTGACGGCTCCGAGGAGACGGTGACCGGCTGGAGCGTGCCCCTGCACGACACCGGCGAGAACACCATGATGGGCGGCTCCACCTTCCACTCCGACCAGATCGACCACTACGAGGTCCGGACGGCGGGCGGCGAACACCTGGTGACGCTCAAGTCCCAGTAGACGCACTCCCCCAGGGCTACTTCAGCAGGCGCGACATCCTGCGGTCCGCGAGCGGTTTGCCGCCTGTCTGGCAGGTGGGGCAGTACTGCAGCGAGGAGTCGCTGAAGGAGACCTCGCGAACGGTGTCGCCGCAGACCGGGCAGGGCTCGCCGGTGCGGCCGTGGACCCGCAGACCGCTCTTCTTCTCGGCCTTCAGACGGCCGGCCGCCACACCCCGCGAGCGCTCGACCGCTTCGGTGAGCGTGGTGCGCAGCGCCTCGTACAGCCTCGCCGTCTCCTCCGGTGTGAGGGTCGAGGTGGGCTTGAACGGGGACATCCTCGCCACGTGGAGGATCTCGTCGCTGTAGGCGTTGCCGATGCCGGCGATCAGGCTCTGGTCGCGCAGGGCGCCCTTGATCTGTCGGCGTTCGCCCTTCAGCAGCGCCGCGAGGCGGGCCTCGTCGAAGTCCTCGGCCAGCGGGTCCGGGCCCAGGCGGGCCACGCCCGGGACCTCCTGCGGGTCGTGGACGACGTACACCGCGAGGCGTTTCTGGGTGCCCGCCTCGGTGAGGTCGAAGCCGGCACCGGTCTCCAGGGCCACGCGCAGCGCGAGGGGGCCCTTGCCGGGGCGGGGCGGGCCGTCGGGGAGGCGGTCCTTCCAGTGCAGCCAGCCCGCGCGGGCCAGGTGGGTCAGGACGTGCGGGCCGCCGTCCGTCTCCAGGTCGAGGAACTTGCCGTGACGGTGCACGGCGGTGACCTCGCGGCCCTCGACGGCGGTGACCGGAGGGTCGTACGTCTTCAGGACGCTGATCGCGACGGGCAGCACCCGCACGATCTCGTGGCCGACCAGGTTGTCGGTCAGGAAGTCCTTGAGCGCTTCGACCTCGGGGAGTTCCGGCATACGTCCAGAGTGCCATCGGAGGCGCGAGGGGTCAGGTCCGTTCCTGCACCACGAACTCGCACCACACACACTTGCCACCACCCCGCGCCTCCACGCCCCACACCTCGGTGAGCAGGTCGACGAGGAGCAGGCCCCGGCCGGAGACGCCCGACTCGCCGGCCTCGCGGCGGCGCGGGAGGGCGCTGGAGGAGTCCTCGACCTCGACGCGCAGGCGCCGGTCGGTGCCGGTGAGGACCCGCAGGGTGACGATGGCGGAGCCCTCGGTGTGCATGAGGGCGTTGGTGATCATCTCGTCGGCGACCAGTTCGATCTCGTCGGCGCGGTCGCGGGCGCCCCAGGCCCGGACGGCGGCCCGGATCATGTGCCGGGCCTCGGTCAGCGCCTCGGGGTCGCCGGGGGCCACGTGCTGCTGGAGCCGGCCGCCGGACTGCGGGGCGTCCAGACCGCGGCGGCGGAGCAGGAGCAGGGCGACGTCGTCGTCGCCGCCGCGTTCCTCGGCCACGTCGATGAGGCGGTCGGCGAGGTCCCGTACGTCCTCCGGGCCGGTCGCGATGAGCGCGGCGAGGGTCTGAATGCCGTCGTCGAGGTCGGCGCCGGGCTGTTCGACCAGACCGTCGGTGCACAGCAGCAGGGTGTGGCACGGGTCGAGTTCGACGGTGCCGACGGGGTATTCGAGGCGCCCGAACTCGGCGGACAGGCCGAGCGGCAGCCCGCCTTCCACCGACACCCGGCGGCAGGTGCCGTCGGGCAGCCGGACCAGCGGGTCGATGTGGCCGGCCCGGACCACCTGGACCACTCCGGTGGACAGGTCGGCCTCCGCGTACAGGCAGGTCGCGAAGCGGTCGGTGTCGAGTTCGTGGAGGAAGACGGAGGCCCGGGCCATCACGGTGGCCGGGGTGTGTCCCTCGGCGGCGTAGGCCTTGAGGACGATGCGGAGCTGGCCCATGACGGCGGCGGCGTGCGTGTCGTGGCCCTGGACGTCGCCGATGACGGCGCCGACTCGGCCGCCGGGCAGCGGGATCAGGTCGTACCAGTCGCCGCCGATGTCCCGGCCCAGCGAGGCGGAGCGGTAGCGGACGGCCACGTCGGCGCCGGGGACGCTGGGGATGGTGCGCGGCAGCATGGCCTGCTGGAGGCCGGTGGCGAGGTCTTTCTCCTGTTCGTAGAGCATGGCGCGCATGAGGCTCTGCGCGATGCTGCTGCCGAGCGCGATGAGGACGTTGCGGTCCTCGGGCGTGAAGCCGCGCCGGTCGCTGTAGAGCAGGCCCATGGCACCGATCGGCCGGGCCTCGGCGATGAGCGGCAGATAGGCGGCCGAGGTGATGTTGAGGCCGGTGATGTGCGGCCACAGGACCGGGTACCGGTCCGCGAACTCCTCCGGGGACTCGATGAAGCGCGGGCTGAGGGTGCGCACGGCCTCGCTCATCGGGTACGGCTCGTCGATCCGGGTGATGTCGGTGCCCGGGACGAAGCTGCCCGCCGGGCCCTCCGCGATCAACCGGATACGGCCGGCCTCCACCAGGCCCATGACCAGGCTGGTGGCGCCCAGATGGGTGAGGCCGTGGGTGTCCTTGAGGACGTCGATGACGTCCTGGACGGTGCGGGCGTGGGCCAGGGCGGCCGTGGTGAGCTGCACGACGTTGGTCTGCCGGCGCCGGGCCTCGTCCTGGGCGGCCTGCTCCCGGCCGGCCTCGATCTCGCCGATCTCCTGGGTGGCGTCCCGCACGATGCCGACGATCCGGCGCGGACGGCCCGTCTCGTCGCGCCGGATGTAGCCCTGGGTGTGGGTCCAGCGCAGGGTGCCGTCACGGCAGCGGAGCCGGAAGTAGGTGCCGTAGTTCTCGCTGCCGTCCTTGATGGCCTGGGCGACCAGGGCGTCGAGCCGGCGGCCCTCGGTGCTCGGGACGCGGACCGCCAGGCTCATGGGGTGCCCGTCGTACTCGTCGGGGCGCAGGTCGAAGACCTCGTGGGCCTGGGCGTCCATGTGGAACAGGCCGCTGTCCAGGTCCCAGTCGAAACTGCCCATGCGGTTGAGCGCCAGGATCGGATCCGGGTGGGCGGGCCAGTCGTCCGGGAGTGACAGGGCGCTTGCTCCCCGATCAACCATGGGGCCACCTTGCCAGGATTTGTCCGATTCTTCGACCGGGGACGCAGTGCGTGGGCTCGCGTGTGCCGTCAGCTGCCGAAGACGTCGGTCGGGCTGTCGAAGATGCTGTCCGTGCCGGCCGGCTCGTCAGGGATGAGCCCGCCGCCGTCGGAGAGGTCGGGAGTGTCCGGCACGGTCTCGGGGCCGATCCCGCTCTCCGGCACGCCCTCCGGTTCCTGCTCGGTCGGCTCCTCGGGCACGGTCGTCGGCGGTGTGGCGGTGACGGTGACCGTGGGGCAGTCGGTGACATCGGTGGACGGCGTCCCGGTGGTGGTGTCGTCGGTGACGCCGGGCGTGATGGTCACGGTCGGGGTCGCGCAGTCGGTCTCCGGCGTCTGCGGGGAGTCGCTCTCCTCGCTCGCGGAGGCGCTCGCGGGCGGGCGCTCGGAGGTGCTCGCGGAGGTGCTCGCGGACGCGCTGGACTCACTCCCGTCCGGGCTCGGGGTCGGCGTGGGCGTGGGCGTCACCGGGCTCGGCTTCGGCACGATGTGGTCGTGACGGACGTCGTGGCCGATGCGCCGCTCGATCCAGGTGTTGTTCACGATGTTGATGATCGTGATGTTGGTGATCACCTGGACGGTCGGAGCCACCACGATCACCTGTGTGGGCCGGTAGCCGGACCAGGGCCGCCCGCTGGTGCCCGCGCCGCCCCGCATCGCCACGGGCGGACCCAGCGGGTTGCCGCAGGCGCAGCGGACGCGCGGCACGCCCCGGTTGTCGACGAGGACGGCGGTGCCCGCCTGGAGCACGGACTGGTAGCTGGTCGCCCGGCCGCCGCTGTAGCCATGGTTGGTGACCCGCGTGTCGGCGCGCAGCACGACGGAGGCGAGTGAGCGCAGATAGCTCGGGACCGAAGCCTGGGAGATGCCCTCGGCCTGGGCGAAGGCACGGGCCTTGGCCTGGTCAGCGGTGAGGTGGCCGATCTGCCGTTCGACGTCACAGCTGCCGGCCCGCTCGGTGCCGCTGTAGAGGCCGGGCGTTCCGCCGGAGACGGAGCGCACGGCGGTCGACCCCGACTGTGCGGGTTGCGGCGAGCGGGTGACCGGGGACGGAGTCGCCGTCGTGGTCACCGTGGAGGCCGTGAAGGGGTCGGGCCCCTGGGCCGCGACCGGCTGGAGGAAGAGTTCGCCGCCCGCCTTCGTGGCGTTGTCGTCGTTCCCGCCACAGCCGGCCACGGCGGTGAGGAGCGCCGCCGAGAGTGCGCAGGCCGTGACGAGGGTTCCGGTGGGTATCCGCACCGTGTTCTCCCGTCGTCCCGGGCAGTTCGTCACTATTGTCTGCTTCACTCACTTGGGTTACGCAAGCGGAGGGTGGACACACGGAGAGTCACGTAGGGTTCCGGCGCGACAATGGAGGCAGGAGCGCACCGCCGTGGACTGGTTCACCGCACCCGACTACTGGCTGAGCCGGCTGGTCTTCCAGCGGGCTCTGGCCGGCGTGTACCTCGTCGCGTTCCTGACGGCGGCCCTGCAGTTCCGCGCGCTCATGGGCGAGCGCGGGATGCTGCCCGTTCCCCGTTTCGTGGAGCGGGTGCCCTTCCGGCGGGCGCCGAGTCTGTTCCAACTCCACTACTCGGACCGCTTCTTCGCGGGCTGCGCCTGGACGGGCTGCGCGGTGGCGGTGGCACTGGCGGCGGGGCTGGACTCCCAACTGCCGCTGTGGGGCGGGATGTTGCTGTGGCTGGTGCCGTGGGTGCTGTATCTGTCGATCGTCAACGTCGGCCAGACCTGGTACGGCTTCGGCTGGGAGTCCCTGCTCCTCGAGGTCGGCTTCCTCGCCGTGTTCCTCGGCAACGACGAGGTGGCGCCGCCGGTCGTGGTGCTGTTCCTGCTGCGATGGATCCTGTTCCGCGTCGAGTTCGGCGCCGGTCTGATCAAGATGCGCGGCGACGCGTGCTGGCGGAAGCTGACGTGCCTGGACTTCCACCACGAGACGCAGCCGATGCCGGGCCCGCTGAGCTGGTTCTTCCACCATCTGCCCCGGCCCCTGCACCGGGCCGAGGTGGCGGCGAACCACGTCACCCAACTCGTCGTCCCCGTCCTCCTGTTCACCCCCCAGCCGATCGCCACGGCCGCCGCGTCCCTGATGATCGTCACCCAGCTGTGGCTGGTCCTGTCGGGCAACTTCTCCTGGCTGAACTGGATCACCATCGTGCTGGCCCTGTCCGTGGTGCGATTCCCGAGCGACCCACCGACGCTGCCCGGCACCCCCCTCTGGTACGAGGCCGTGGTCCTCGCGGCCGCCGCACTCATCGTCTTCCTGAGCTACCACCCGGTGCGCAACATGCTCTCCCGCCGCCAGATCATGAACCGCTCCTTCGACCCGCTCCATCTCGTCAACACCTACGGCGCGTTCGGCAGCGTCAGCCGGATCCGGTACGAGGTGGTGGTCGAGGGCACCGCCGACGAGGTGCCGCGCGAGGACTCCGACTGGCGGGAGTACGAGTTCAAGGGCAAGCCGGGCGATCCCCAGCACTGGCCGCGCCAGTTCGCGCCGTACCATCTGCGGCTCGACTGGATGATGTGGTTCGCCGCGCTCTCTCCGGCGTACGCCGGGTCGTGGTTCGGCGCGCTGGTCGAGCGGCTCCTGGAGAACGACCGCGACACCCTGAAGCTACTGCACCGCTCCCCGTTCCCACCGGACGAGCCGCCTCGCCATGTCCGCGCCCGTCTGTTCCGCTACCGGTACACGAGCTGGCGTGAACTGCGGGAGACGGGCGCGTGCTGGGAGCGGACGTATGTGCGGGAGTACTTGCCGCCGACGCGGTTGGCAGGGGTGGCGCAGAGGTCTTGAGCAACCTGCCGGTGTCTATTGCCCCCGCCCCGCGGGGACAGCCGGCACACCGGCGGCTCCGCTCAGGGCGACCGGCGTCATGAGGCCCGTCACCACGGCCTGGATGATGACGTCGTTGGCCGCTCGTTCGCTTCCCACGCCGGCGGCGTAGAGCCGGACGGAAATCACCAGGAGGAACGCCCACCAGGGCGACTGCAGCCAGCTGAGGGCGGCCGTCAGGCCCACGAGGGCGTAGGCGACGTTCTTGCGGAACTCCGCTTCGCCCACGGCTCGGTCGTACTCGTTGAACAGGTCGTAGTTGGCGATCAGCAGTTTGGTGCGCAGCTGCCTGGTCTCACCGAGGATGTCTCGCGCGGCCAGATTGGCCATGAGGCGTTCGCCGCGCTCGCGCTCGACTTCCGCACGCGGGTTGGTCTCCGGTGCCGGGGTCGGCAGCCGCCCTTCCTCCTGCAGGAAGCCGACCAGGTCGTTGAACGCGAGTCGTGACACGCGCGGCGTGAGCGTCGTTCTCGGATCCCAGAACCTTGCGGACTTCGGGGCTTCCTGCGCGTTCACGGTGACGACCCGGACGGCCAGCATGGCGCCGATGAGGTAGGCGAGAAAGGCCGCGGACGCGAGTACCCCGCCAGGACCTATCAACCCGCCGAGGCGGTACAGCGAGGCCCACGCACCGCGGGCCTCCGTCTGCGTGGGCACGCGGTCCCCCAGCAACAGCCAGAGCGTCAGGAGCCAGATGCATCCCGCCGAGAGGGGCGCTCGGACATCGCGCAGGCCGGGCAGCAGATTCGCCAGCATGTCTTCCCCCAGGCGGCTCCATTTGTCTCTTCCGTACTATCCCATCGCAAGGGACGAGGAGATCGCGGCGCATTCACAGGGCGTACACGCGGGTGGCCGTCCCCTCGAAGATCTGCGTGCGGTCGTGCGCGTCGGTCAACTGGTGGGCGGAGTCCAGGACTTCGCCGTACGTTGCCGCCAGGGTGCACACCGGCCAGTCCGAGCCGAACATCAGGCGGTTCGGGCCGAAGGCGTCCAACACCGTGTCGGCGTACGGGCGCAGGTCGTCGACAGTCCAGGAGGCGGGGTCGGCCTCGGTGACCATGCCGGACAGTTTGCAGACCGTGTTGGGCAGGGCGGCGAGGGTGCGGACGTCGGACGCCCAGGGTTCGAGTGCGCCGGATGCGATGGGCGGCTTGCCCAAGTGGTCCAGGACGAAGGTGAGTTCGGGGAGGGAGGCCGCCGCCTTGGCACAGGCTGGCAGCTGGTGCGGGAGGACCACGAGGTCGTAGACCAGGCCCGCGTCAGCTACGGCGGTGAGGCCGCGGCGTACGTCCGGACGCAGCAGCCACTCCGGGTCCGGCTCGCCCTGGACCTGGTGGCGGATGCCCTTGAGGTACTGGCCGCCGGGGAGTTCGCGGAGGCGAGCCAGTTCGTCGGGGACGCCGGGGCTGGTGAGGTCGGTCCAGCCGACGACCCCCGCGATCAGCGCGTGGTCGGCCGCGAGGGCCAGGAACTCCGGGGTCTCCTCGGGCACGGTGATCGTCTGGACGAGGACCGTGCGGTCGACACCGGCGGCGCGGGCCTCGGGTTCGAGGTCTGTGATGGTGAAGTCGCGCCGGATCGGGCTGAGCTCGTCGATCCAGTCCTGGTCCCGGACGGACAGGTCCCACACGTGGTGGTGGGCGTCCACCGTCATGGCAGCTCCCATACGACGGGCAGGCCGGCGTCCGCGCCCTCGTCGGAGTAGTCGTGCACCACGTCCAGCAACTCGGCCATGCGGGCCTGCCAGGCGATGTTGACCGGCAGCTTCTCCAGCTCGGCGAGGAGACGGGCGTAGTCCTCGCACTCCAGGACGTGGAAGAGGTCGGTGCCGCTGCGCCAGATCGTCCAGGAGGTGGCGCCGGCGGCGCGGATCGCGTCGGTGAGCTCGACCGGGACCTCGCGGTGGGCCGCGTCGTACTCGGCGATGCGGTCCGCGCGGACCTTGGTGTGCAGGGCGACTCTCATGACGGCTCCTCGGCGGGTACGGGGGCGTCGGCGGGCAGCAGACCGGTGTCGCGCAGCTCCTGCCAGAAGGCGGCGGGCACGGTGGTCTCGAACTGGTCGGCGCAGTCGTGGACTTCGGCGGCCGAGCGGGTGCCGACGAGGACGCTCGCGACCGCCGGATGGGCGGCGCAGAAGGCCAGGGCGGCGGCCCGCAGGGTGGTGCCGTGGCGGTCGGCGAGGGATTTCAGGTGGAGGGCGCGGTCCAGCAACTCGGGTGGTGCCGCAGCGTAGTTGTACGTCGCTCCCGGCTTCGGGTCCGCCAGGAGGCCGGAGTTGAAGGCGCCGCCGACGACGACCGAGGTGCCGCGCTCGACGGCCGCCGGGAGCAGCTCGGTCAGCGCCCGCTGGTCGAGGAGGGTGTAGCGGCCGGCGCACAGCACCACGTCGACGTCCGTGTCGCGGACGAAGCGGGTGAGCATCTCCGCCTGGTTCATGCCGGCGCCGATCGCGCCGACGACACCTTCCGAGCGGAGCTTCTCCAGGGCCGGGTAGCCCTCGCGGAAGGCCTGTTCGGCGTGGTCGTCGGGGTCGTGGAGGTAGACGACGTCCACGCGGTCGAGGCCGAGCCGTTCGAGGCTGGCGTCCAGGGTGCGTCGTACTCCGTCGGCGCTGAAGTCCCACACGCGGCGTCGGGTGGCGGGGACGGCGAAGCCGTTCGCGAGGTCGTCGCCTCCACCCTCAGCGGGCTCCAGACGGCGTCCGACCTTCGTGGAGATCGTGAAGGCTGAGCGGGGGTACTGGCTCAGGGCCGCCCCCAGACGGCGTTCGGACAGGCCGAGCCCGTAGTGCGGGGCGGTGTCGAAGTAGCGGATGCCACGTTGCCAGGCGGCGGTCACGGCCTCGTGGGCCTGTTCTTCGGTGATCTCGGTGTAGAGGTTCCCGATGACGGCGGCGCCGAAGGCCAGTGCGCTGACCTCGACGCCGCTGCGGCCGAGCGTGTTCACTGGCCCACCGGCCTGAGGCGCAGGCCCTGCATGCCGCCGTCGACGGCGAGGGCGGTACCGGTGGTGGCGCCGGACAGCGGGCTCGCCAAGTAGGCGATGGCGCCCGCCACTTCGTCCGCCGAGACCAGGCGGCCGGTGGGCTGGCGGGCCTCCAGGGCGGCGCGTTCGGCGGCCGGGTCGGCGGCCGCGTCGAGGAGGCGGCCGACCCACGGGGTGTCCGCCGTACCGGGGTTGACGCAGTTCACACGGATGCCCTCGCGGACGTGGTCGGCGGCCATCGCGAGGGTGAGGGAGTACACCGCGCCCTTGGTCGCGCTGTAGAGCGCTCGCTGCGGCAGGCCCGCGGTGGCCGCGATCGAGGACGTGTTGACGATCGCGGCGTGGGCGGACGCGCGCAGGTGGGGCAGCGCGGCGCGAGCGACCCGGACCATGCCGACGACGTTGACGTCCAGGACGCGGTGCCACTCCTCGTCGTCGTTGCTCTCGACAGTGCCCTGGGCGCCGATGCCCGCGTTGTTGACCAGTACGTCGAGGCCGCCGAGGTCCGCGGCGGCCGCGGCCACGGCCGCGCGCACCGAGGCGTCGTCGCTGACGTCGGCGCGGTAGGCGAGCAGCGGCTTCTCGACGGAGGACGGGTCCAGGTCGAGGACGGCGACCTGGGCGCCGCGCGCGGCCAGGAGTTCCGCGGTGGCCCGGCCGATGCCGGAGGCGCCGCCCGTCACCAGGGCCTTGAGGCCCTCGAAGTCGCTCATGCGGCCTGTCCCTTCTTGCCTGAGGTCTGGAGGTCGGCCGCCCAGAAGGCGCCGTCCGGGAAGGTGTACCGCGCGATGGACTCCGGTCGCATGGCGGCCGAGAAGCCCGGCGCGGTGGGTGCCGTGTAGTGACCCTCGCGGATCACCACGGGGTCGAGGAAGTGGTCGTGCAGATGGTCGACGTACTCGATGACCCGGTCCTCGGTGGTGCCGGTGACCGCGACGTAGTCGAACATCGAGAGGTGCTGGACGAGTTCGCACAGGCCCACGCCGCCCGCGTGCGGGCAGACGGGCACGCCGAACTTGGCCGCGAGAAGCAGGATCGCGAGGTTCTCGTTGACGCCGGCCACGCGGGCGGCATCGATCTGGAGGACGTCGATCGCGCCTGCCTGGAGCAGCTGCTTGAAGACGACCCGGTTCTGGACGTGCTCGCCGGTGGCCACCTTCACCGGGGCGACGGCCCTGCGGATCGCCGCGTGGCCGAGGATGTCGTCGGGGCTGGTGGGCTCCTCGATCCAGTACGGGTCGAACTCGGCGAGGGCCTTGGTCCAGCGGATCGCCTCGTCCACGTCCCAGCGCTGGTTGGCGTCGATCGCCATGCGGATGTCCGGGCCGACGACACTGCGGGCGACGCGGCAGCGCCGTATGTCGTCCTCGAGGTCCGCGCCGACCTTGAGCTTGATCTGCTGGAAGCCGTCGGCGACGGCCTCGGCGGCGAGCCGGGTGAGCTTCTCGTCGTCGTACCCGAGCCAGCCGGCGGAGGTGGTGTAGGCGGGGTAGCCCTTGGCGAGGAGTGCCTCGCTTCGTTCGGCGGCCCCTTCGCGGCCCCGGTGCAGGATCTGCAGCGCCTCCTCGGGGGTGAGCGCGTCCGTGAGGTACCGGAAGTCGATCTGGCGCACGATCCACTCGGGGTCGGCGTCGGCGAGCAGCTGCCACAGCGGCTTGTCGGCGCGCTTGGCGGCCAGATCCCATACGGCGTTGACGACCGCGCCGATCGCCATGTGCATCACGCCCTTCTCGGGGCCGAGCCAGCGCAGCTGGCTGTCGCCGATCAGGTCGCGGTTCAGGGTCCCCGGGTCGGCGCACAGCTCGTCGACGGGCCGTCCGACCACATGCCCGCGCAGCGCGTCGATCGCTGCGACCTGGACCTCGTTGCCCCGCCCGATGGTGAAGGTGAATCCGTGCCCCTCGTGTCCGTCGGCCGCGTCGGTGCGCAGCACGACGTACGCCGCCGAGTAGTCGGGGTCCGGGTTCATCGCGTCGGAGCCGTCGAGCTCGCGCGAGGTGGGGAAACGGATGTCGTAGCTTTCGAGCGCGGTCACGCGAGCGGGGGGGCCGGACGTTGAGGACACGGAGGGCCTTTCAGTAGGTGGCGGGGGGCGATGCGGGTCAGTCCTGGGCACGCCCCGTCGTCACGCGGGCGATCATGAGGGCGACCAGGATGATTCCGCCGTAGATGGCCTGGATCCAGAAGGACGGCACCTGGGCGAGGGTGAGCAGGTTCTGGACGACGCCGAGGAGGAGTACGCCGGTGAGGGCGCCGAACATCGTGCCCTTGCCGCCGTCCAGGCTGATGCCGCCGATCACCGCGGCCGCGAACACCGTGAAGATCATGTTCTGGCCCTGGTTGGCGCTGATCGCGCCGACGTAGCCGGTCTGCATGATCCCGCCGACGGAGGCCAGGCAGCCCGCCACGACGAACACGCCGAGCATCACGCGCTCGACGCGGATGCCGGCGGCGCGGGCCGCGTCCGCGTTGCCGCCGATGGCGTACAGGGACCGCCCGATGCGGTGGTACTTGAGCACGAACCCGGCGACCGCGAAGGCGATCCCGGCGACCCACACCGACAGGGGGATGCTCACGAAGGTCGTGGTGGCGAGGGAGTAGAAGCTGTCGGGCATACCGAAGAGCGTCTTGCCCTTCGTGGCGCCGACGAGCAGGCCACGCAGGACGATCAGCATCGCGAGCGTCACGATGAACGCGTTGAGCTTGAACTTGACGACCAGGATGCCGTTGAAGCCGCCGATCACCGCGCCGACGACGAGGACCGCGAGCAGGGCGAGCGCGGCGGGGAACTCGGTGCCCCAGCCGGACTGGGCGACGGGCAGGACGAGAAGCGCTCCTACGGCGGGCGCGATGCCCACGACCGATTCGAGGGACAGGTCGAACTTGCCGGTGATGAGGACCAGCGACTCGGCCAGCACGACCATCGCGAGGGCGGCCGAGGCGCCGAGGATGGAGATCAGGTTGCGTTCGGTGAGGAACGAGTCGTTGACGACCGCGCCGAGCACCATGAGCAGCAACAGGGCCGGTACGAGAGCGAGTTCGCGAGCCCGGCGCAGCAGGACGGTCCTGGCCGACCCCGCGTTGGGCACGCTCACCGGCTTCACCGGCGGAGCCTTGGTGTCAGCCATGGTCCACTCCTTCGATGGAGGCGATCAGCTCGTGGTCGCGCCAGCCCGCCGGGTGCTCGGCGACCACGCGGCCGTGGAAGAGGACGAGGACGCGGTCGCAGCGGCGCAGGTCGTCGAGTTCGTCGGAGACGACGAGTACCGCGGTGCCGTCCTCGCGGGCGCTGTCCATGCGGGCGAGCAGGGACTCCTTGGACTTCACGTCGACGCCCGCGGTGGGGTTGATGAGGACGAGCAGGCGGGGGTCGGAGGCGAGGGCGCGGGCCATGACGACCTTCTGGGCGTTGCCGCCGGAGAGGTCGGAGACGGGCTGGTCGGGGCCCTCGGTATGGATGTCGAGTCGTTCGATCAGCTCGGTGGCGAAGGCGCGCTTGCGGTCGGTGCCGACGAACCCGAAGCGGCCGAGCCGGTCGAGAACGCTCATGGTGGCGTTGTCGCCGATGGTCATGCCGAAGACCAGGCCCTGATCGTGACGGTCGCGGGGCACCCAGCCGACCCCGGCCTTCAGGGTCGCCTGCACATCGCCGAACGGAAGCTGTTTCCCGCCCAGTTGGGCCGTCCCGCTCGTCGGGGTGTGCAGTCCCGTGAACGACTCGGCGAGCTCGATCTTGCCGCTGCCGCTGATGCCGGCGAGCCCGACGACCTCGCCGCGGCGGACGGTCAGGTCGACGTCCTCGTAGGCGTCCGAGGTGAGTCCGCGGGCGTCGAGGAGGACGGGGGCGCTGTCGTCGACCTCCCTGATGTCCACGGCCTGTTCGGCGAGCGTCTCGCCGGCCATGGCCTCGATCAGGGCCGCGCGTGGCATGTCGGCGACGGGAGCCGTGGTGATCCAGCGGGCGTCGCGCAGCACGGTGACGGTCTGGCACACCTCGTACACCTCCTGGAGGTGGTGCGAGATGAACAGGAAGGTGACACCGGACTGCTGGAGCGTCCGCATGCGGGCGAAGAGCCGCTCGATCTCGCGCTTGTCGAGCTGCGCGGTCGGCTCGTCGAGGACGATGAAGCGGGCGCCGAAGCTCAACGCCCGGGCGATCTCCACCATTTGGCGGTCCTCGACCTTGAGGTCGGCGGTCCGCGCCTCCGGGTCGACGTGCACGTCCCAGGTGCCGAGGAGTTCGGCGGCCTGGGCCCTGAGCGCGCGCCAGCTGATGAACCCACGCTGGAGCGGCTGCCGGTTGATGAACAGGTTCTCGGCGACCGTCAACTCGGGGACGACGGTGGGCTTTTGATAGACGCAGGCGACCTTGCGGCGCCACGCGTCCCGGTCGGCGAGCGGGGGCGCGGGTTCGCCGTCGAAGCGGACGGTGCCCTCGTCGGGGGCCTGGAGGCCGGTGAGAAGGGTGACGAGGGTGGACTTGCCTGCGCCGTTGCGGCCGACCAGGGCGTGGGACTCGCCGGGGAGAACGGTGAGGCGACCGTCGGCGAGGGCGGTGGTGGGGCCGTAACGCTTGACGATGTCCTGTGCCTCAACGAGTGCCGTGGTCATTTGACGGTGTTTCCCCAGAGCTCGGGGTCGTCGACGTTCTCCTTGGTGACCAGGGGCGCGGGCAGCTGGTCCTCCAGGATGCCGCTGGAGAGCTTGACGATCGTCGAGTCGTGGTCGGTCGGCCCCGGCTCGAACGTCTTCCCCTGCATCGCGGCCTTGATGTAGTACATGCCGTACTTGGCGTACAGGTCGGCGGGCTGGGAGACGGTGGCGTCGATCTCGCCCTTGCGGATGGCGTCGTACTCCTGCGGGATGCCGTCGTTGGAGACGATCGTGATGTGGCCCGCCGCGCCGGCCTTCTTCAGCATCCCCTTCGACTTGAGGGTCTGCAGGGTCGGCGCGAGGTAGACGCCGCCGGCCTGCATGTAGATGCCCTTGATGTCGGGGTTGGCGTTGAGCAGGGTGTCCAGCTTGGAGGCGGCGGTGTCGGACTCCCACTTGGCGGGGATCTCCAGCACCTTCAGCTTCGGGAAGTTCTTCTTCACGCAGGCGCGGAACGCCTCGGAGCGGTCGCGGCCGTTGACCGAGGCGAGGTCGCCCATGATCTGCACGACCTTGCCGGACGGTATCTGCTTGCCGAGGTACTGACAGGCCTTCTCTCCGTACGACACGTTGTTCGCCCGGACCACCATGGCGACCTTGCCCTTGTCGGGCGCCACGTCGACCGCGACGACCGGCACGCCCTTGCGTTCGGCCTGGTCGAGGCCGGCCTCGATGGCGGCGCTGTCGAGAGGGGCGACGACCAGGCCCTTCACCCCCAGGTTGAGCTCGTTGTTGATGTCGGTGATCTGCTGCGAGGGGTCGCTGTTGGAGTTGACCGTCTTCAGCGCGTCGACGCCCTCGGACTTCGCCATCTTCGGCACGTAGTCGTTGTACGACTGCCAGAACGGCGAGGTCAGCAGCGGCAGGATCACGCCGACCTTGCCGGTCCCGTCGCCTCCTTCGCCGCCGCTGGACCCTGCCGTGTCCTTGGTGCTTCCGCACGCTGCGAGCACGAGTGCGGCACCTACGGCCGTGACCACCGTGCCGACGCTCTGAATCCTGTTCCGCTTCCCCACTGTCCTGCCGGGCATCTGGCGGCTCCTCGTTGAGCGGTGTTCGAGCAGATGACGGCATACTTATCAGACCACTCGGCCGGAAGAACACCCTCCGACGGCAGTTTTTCACGAGTTCTGGCCATAGTGGTCCGACCACCTCGGTGGTTAGACTGCGGCGCACCTGGTGAGTGGAGGAGTGGCGTGGACGAGACAGCCCCGCAGAAGGGCACCGTGACGCAGCGCGCCATCGAGCAGATCAAGGCCATGATCGGCGAGGGGCGGCTGGAGCCGGGGCAGCGGCTGCCCACCGAGCGCGATCTGGCGGTTCAGCTGGGCATCTCCCGCAGTTCCATGCGCGAGGCGATCCGCGCGCTCACGGTGCTGGGTGTGCTGGAGGCCCGGCACGGTTCCGGGATCTATGTGACCCAGCTGGAGGCCGGGGACCTCCTGGAGACCTTCGGTGTGGTGGCGGACCTGTCCCGCGGTCCCCGCCTGGTCGAGCTGCTGGAGGTGCGCCGCATCCTGGAGTCGACGGCGACCGCGCTGGCCGCGGCCCGGATCAGCCCGGAGCAGCTCGCCGAGGTGGAGAAGCATCTGCAGGCGATGAACGCCACCGACGACCCCGAGGAGATCATCGCCCACGACCTGGCGTTCCACCGCGAGATCGCCACGGCCGCCGGCAACGAGACCATGGCCGCGATCCTCGACGGCCTGTCCTCCCGCACCTTCCGCGCCCGCGTCTGGCGCGGCTACGAGGAGGAGGGCGCCTTCGACCGCACCCGCCGGGAGCACGCGGCCATTCACCGCGCCCTGGTCGCCCGCGACCCGGAGGCGGCGAGGGCGGCGGCCGCTGCCCACGTGGGCGAGGTGGAGGAGTGGCTGCGGGCGCAACTCAGCGGGTAGCTCCGCTGGTTGTGCCGTCGTTTCGCTGCGGCGCCGTCGTGGCTGGTCGCGCAGTTCCCCGCGCCCCTAGGTTGGTCCGGGGAGCGTCCGTACCTCCGAGCCCGGCATCTTGGCCCACCAGTGGCCGTAGCGGCTGTAGACCTGCGGATCGCGGTCCGCCAGCAGGGACACCAGGGAGCGGGCTTCCTCCGCGAGGCCCTCCCACGTCTCGGCCGAAAGCTCGTGGAAGGCCGTCGCCTCGACGCCCGCTTCGACCGGGCGCCAGACCCCGGCCACCCGTCCGTCGACCAGGAGCGTCGGCAGTACGTCGCCGTTGACGCGGGTCACCAGCTTCCGGTAATCCGGCGGAATCACGCGACTGCGGTCGGCGTACGCCAGGAGGACGCTGTCCCACATCGCCATCAGCCGGGGCGGAGCCGGAGTGTCCGCGGGCGGGCGTGGGGCGCCGTGGATGTCGAACAGCACGGTGCCGTCGGGCCCGCCCAGCTGCTCCACGGCGTCGCCGAGCGCGTGCAACGCCGCACGGACCCGCGCCCGCTGCACCGTGGCGAACTGCGCCGCGTCCGCCACCGACGCCGGCCCGAAAGCCTCCAGGTACCGCAGGACGAGAGCTTGCAACGCCTCGTCGGGCTCACCGGGGAACCGTCCCTCCGGCGCCGCGACGTACGACGGCGAGGTACCGAACGACCACGGCCCACCGGTCGGCACGTGCACCAACGGTGTGTAGGAACGCAGCCCCCACCACGCCCCGTCCTTCTTCTCCTCGCCCACCCGCTCCGCGAGCCACGCCGTCATGTCGGCGTTGGACCGCGGCCGACCGGCGAACTCCAGCAGCCCGGGCTCCAGTTCGGCGGCGTCCGCCGGAGTGAGGCCTGCGGCGGCGAAGCGGGAACCGAGCCTGGAGGCGTACAGCGTCGGCCGCATCGCCTCCCGGACCATCCGGTAGTCCTCGGCGTGGACGGCGTGCAAGGTGATCCGCAGCAGGGTCGCCTTGACGAGCGTGCCGTCGGTGAAGGCGGCGTCCAGCTCGGCCGGGGTGAAGCCGGTGAGCCGATTCCAGAGCGCGAGGTACGGCGAAGCGGGCTGCTGCGCCTGCAGCGCGACGACGCGCCGCACGGCATCGGCGGCCGTCAGCGGCTCCCTCCGCAGCAGCAGCTGACGGGCGAGGGTGGCGCGGTTGAGTTCGCGGGCGGTGATCTCCACCGGCGGGATTGTGCCGTGGGCGCCCCCTGTCCGTCCACATCCGCCCGGGACACAATGGAGGTATGCGGTTGCGGGGCGCGGCCTGTGCCGCCGCCGGGATGTCGCTGGTCGTCGCGATCGGCTGCACCGGTGGCGAGGACGAACCTGCGCGCGGTGACTCGCCGGCCTCCACGCGGGCCACGAGCAGGAGTCCCAGCCCGACACCGACCCGGACCCCGGCCAACCCGGTCTCGATCCCGGGCCTCATCGAGAAGAAGCACACGGGCTCCGGGCTACGGCTCGGCACCGTGCTCGCCCGGACCGCCGCCTACACCAGCTACCAGGTGACGTACGAGGCGAACGGGCTGACGATCTCGGGCCTCATGAACATCCCCCGGGGCAAGGGCCCGTTCCCGGCGCTGGTGCTGGCGCACGGCTACATCGACCCGGCCGTCTACACCACCGGCCGCGGCCTCAACCGCGAGCAGGACCTCCTCGCCCGCAACGGCTACGTCGTCCTGCACACCGACTACCGCAACCACGCCCGCTCGGACAAGGACCCCGACAACAACGTCAACCTCCGCCTCGGCTACACCGAGGACGTCATCGGAGCGGCGATGGCTCTACAGTCGTCCGGGCGCCCGGAGATCGACGGCGACCGCCTCGGACTGCTGGGCCGGTCGATGGGCGGGGGTGTCGTCTACAACACGCTGGTGGTGGCCCCGGGCCTGTTCGACGCCGCCGTCGCCTTCGCACCGGTCAGCTCGCGCCCGGAGGAGAACATCGACCACTTCCAGCGACCCGACGGCGACCCGATCGTCGACCGGATCGAGGCCGAGCACGGGACGCCCGAGGAGAACCCCGAGTTCTGGCGCGAGGCCTCCCCCATCACCTACGTGAACCGGGTGACGGAGCCCCTGCTGATCCACCACGGCACCGCCGACGACACCTGCCCCATCGCCTGGACACGGCAGACCGTGGCCGCCTTCGAGAAGGCGGGCAAGGACGTCGAGCTGCGCACGTACCGGGGCGAGGGCCACACCTTCTATCCGCAGTGGCCGCGCTCGATGGACGTCACCATGGACTTCTTCGAGGAGCACCTGCGCTGAAGTCCCGCCTAGTCTGCGTGCATGAATGCGGAGGTGGGGGCACGCGAGCTGTACGAGAGCCTGGCCGAGGGGGACAGGGCCTACGCGTCCTGGCTCGACCGGGCCCGTGGAGGTTATCCGGATCGGCTGGCCGCCGCTGCCGAGTACCGGCCCTGGTGGACGGCTCCCGACGGCCAGGCCCTCCTGTGGGAGCTGTACGCCCTCAGCCGGGTCGGTGACCTGCTGCTGCTCTCGGAGCGCGACTGCCTGGACCTGTTCGTCCCGCTCGGCATGACACCGTTCAGGGGCGGCGACTTCGACCCGTTCCTCCATGAGATCGTCGAGGTCGAGCAGGCCGCCGATCCCCACGCCCCGATCGAGATCACCGAGGTCGTCCGGCCCGGTCTGATGCTGGGCCAACTGCTGTTCAACCGTGCCGGTGTCAGGGTCCGCGCCGGTGTCGAGCACGCCCAGCGCGGTGTCGCCGATCGCTCGCCGCTGTACTGGACGTTCCGGCGCCCGCACCGGCCGACGGTCGATCTGTCGCACGGCTGGGGGCACAACTCGCAGTGGCGCACCGACTTCCGCCTCGACTACCGGACACCGGCCGGCGATCGGCTCAACGCGGCGGAGAACGGCGCGATCGACGGCGACCCCGGCCTCGACCCGGACCACCCCTCCCATCTCAGCCCGCAGGAGCGGCTCCTGACACCCGGCGAGCGGCGCGAACTGCTGCGCCACCGCTGTCTCCTGCGGGTTCCGCGGGCCGCGGACGCGTTGGCGGGCTCACCGGGCTGGGAGCGGGACCTCATGCCCTTCGGCTGGCGCCTGCCGCAGTAGCCGAAGGGTGGTCACCAGGTCGCCGACGTCCTGGTGACCACCCGGTCGATCCCCGCTCAGACCCGGGACCGGTACAGCTCGAACTTCTTGATCCGTACGGCACTTCGGGCGCCCGTCACCCGCAGCCGCCACCGGCGGGCACTCACCGGAGCCGACAGCAGCAGGATCCGGCTCGCGCCGATGGTCCCGGCCCCGGCCACCTCCGTCCAGGCCCCGTCGAGCTGCGCCTCCACGACGAAGCTCTCCACCTGCTGGCCGTACCCGATGTCCTCGGCGAGACGGATGCGGTCCACTTCCCGCTCGCTGCCGAGGTCCACGGTGACGCGGCCCGGCGCCGTGGTGGTGCGGGCGCCACGCGCCAGGTCCTCCGGCAGCTCACGCTCGATCCGCTCACGGAACTCGCGCAGCCGGACGACATCGGTGCTGTGCAGCAGACCGTCCGTGTCCGGCGGCACATTGAGCAGCAGCACGGCGTTGCGCCCCACGGATCCGAAGAAGATCTCCGTCAAGTAGTCGACGGACTTGGGCTGTTGGTCGGCGTGGTAGAACCAGCCGTCGCGGATGGAGACGTCGCACTCGGCGGGCCACCACTGCAGGTAGTCCGTCGCCGGCTGCGCCTTCACCAGCGCGTCGCGGCTGCCCTCGTCGGGGGTGTCGTAGGACAGCGCCCAGTCGGTGCGGCCGTACTGGTTCTCCTTGACCGGGATGACGCTCCACTCGTCCTCACGCGCGATGCCGCTCTCGTTGCCGACCCAGCGCAGGTCGGGGCCGGTGACCGCGATGGCCGCGTCCGGGGCGAGGGCGCGCACCAGGGTGTACCAGCTGTCCCAGTCGTAGCTCTCCACCTTGTCGGGCGGGATGTGCCCCTGGGCGCCGTCGAACCACACCTCGTCGACGGGCCCGTACTCGGTGAGCACCTCGTAGAGCTGGTTGAGCATGTGGGCGCCGTAGTCGGTGGCTTCGAGGCTGTACGACTGCTGCGGTGTACGGTCGTCGCCCTCGACGAGGGTGGGGATGGTGCGCGCGGCGCGGGCGCTGCCGTTGGCGTACACCCCGTGGAGGTACTGGTTCTCGTCGGCGGGCGAGATGTAGACGCCGACCTTGAGGCCGTGGCGGCGCATCGAGTCGGCGAAGGAGCGCAGGACGTCGCCCTGGCCGTCGCGCCAACTGCTCGACGCGACTGAGTGGTTGGTGTAGCGGGAGGGGTAGAGCACGAAGCCGTCGTGATGCTTGACCGTGAGGATGGCGAGCCTGAAGCCGCCGTCGCGCAGGGCGCGGGCCCACTGGTCGGTGTCGAGGCCGGCCGGCTGGAACACGTCCGGGTCCTCGTCGCCGGTGCCCCACTCCAGGCCGGTGAAGGTGTTCACGCCGAAGTGCAGGAACGCGGTCCTCTCAAGGCTCTGCCAGGCGATCTGCCGTGCGGTGGGCCGGACTTGGGAGGCCTTGCGGACGAGGTCGTCCGCGGTGTCGTCGGGGCTGACGGGGATGCGGTAACGGGGTTCGGCGGGGAGGGGTGCCCCGAGTGCGGAGGCCGAGGGGAGGCCGGTCGCGACGAACGCGGAGACCGAGGTGACGAAGAGGCGTCTGGAGAGGGACATGGGAGGGGACTCCTCAGGTCAGGTGCCATACGGCGGGCGGGTGTTGGTCGGGCGGGTACTGCACGATCCGGCCGTCCGTCACACTCATGGCCATCTGTGTGATGACGTTGACGAGGCGGTATCCGCCGGCGACGCGCTGCAGCTCCCAGCGCTGCAGGGTGTTCGCGGCGGCGCAGGTGTCCCAGGTGGCCTCGACGCCCGGCTGCAGCGGCACGTTGAGCGTGAGTTTGCCGCCGCTCACCGCGAGGCAGCCGGCCGGGCCGCGCAGGGTCACGTAGCCGTCCGGCGTGCGCGCCACCTCGGCGTCGAAGGACACACCGTCCGCCTGGAAGGTGTACGTCCCGTCCGCCACCGGCGTCCGGGTCAGGTCCCGCCACCCGGGCGCGTGCCCGACGGCCGTACCGCGCGCGGTGAACTCGGCGTACGTGGCGTCGGGATGCGGTTCGCCCCAGGTGGCCTGGGCGACGTGCCGCAGCGCGGGCCAGAGCCCGACGGCGACCTCGTTCTCGGTCTCGCCGCGGCCGTTGTCCGGCCAGAGGCTGATCTTCGCGCCGGTGATGCCCGCGCTGGAGGTGAGCTTCTCGCCCTCGAAGCTGCGCGGGTCCCAGCTCTGGTCGTACAGCGACCCGGTGTCGCTGTGGAAGCCGCCGCGGATGAGGTAGAGGGAGTAGGAAGCGTTCATCAACGAGTAGCCCTGGTCGATGAGTTGGCTCGGTTTGACCGCCACGTTCAGCCAGTGCTCGACCGTGGTGTCGGTCTCCACCGGCACGGTGTTGGCGCCGGTGAGCCCGTCGTTCCAGATGCGCAGCTTCTTGCCCTTGGCCGCCGCGTAGGCGTGCACGCGGTTGATGAAGTCGACGAAGGCGTCCTGGGGTGTCGCGTCCGGACCGTACTTCTCCTGGGCGTACTTCAGGATCTGCGGGTACTTGGCGAAGTCCGAGCCGAGCATGTACTCGTCGGCCCCCATGTGCCAGGACGTGGCGGTGAAGACCTGCGCGTACTCGTCGATCAGGCTGGTGTAGTAGGAGAAGGCCTCCGGCTGTGTGATGTCGAGTCGGGCGGTCTGCTTGTTCCCGTCCGTGTCGGTGAGCTGGAGATCCGGGCGGTTCTCGATCCACGGGTCCATGTGCCCCGGGGAGTTGATCTCGGGGATGATCTCGACGTGGTACTTGTCGCCGATGGCGACGAGCCGGCGTATCTCGTCCTTGGTGAAGTAGCCCCAGGTGTTGGCCTCGGGGTGGGCGTCGCTCTTGACCTTCAGCTCCAGGAGCAGCTGGTTGAGCTTGTTGTACGCCATCTCGCGGACGAGGTTCTCCAGCCAGGGCACGGTGATGTGGATGTAGCAGGCGCACACGCCCACACCGCGCTCCTTGTAGCGCGGCACGTCGACCGTGCGTCCGGCGGGTATCCGGTCGTCCTGGGCGAGCAGCTGGAGGAGGGTCCGGGTGCCGTAGAAGGCGCCGGCCTCGGTCGCGCCGGTCACCGACAGGCGCTTGCCGGCTCGTAGTTCGTAGCCCTCGGCGCCGAGCGGCTTCCTGGATGGCTGGATGTCGACAACGATGTCCCCGGTGCGCGCCCCGCCGCCGACCACCGGCACGGTGCCGTGCCCGGCCGCCCGGAGGTCGTCGGCGAGGGTGTCGGCGACCCGGAGTTCGGCCGGGCTCTCCGCCACGAGCCGGGTGCCGGGCCCGAAGTCGTAACTGCCGGATTCCGGTGTCCAGTCGGTGAGGGCGGGCACCGTGACCGGCGGCTCGGGCTCCTCCTGGGCGACCGCCGGGACCGGCGCCAGGAGCAAGGCCAGGGCCGCGACGGCGCCCACGATCTGACGTCTGGGAAACGTACTCACGGGCCACTCCAAATTCATCGGATGGCTGATGATTGGGCGGCCCTCAGGGGCTGTCAATGGGACGAGAAGGCAATCAAGTTGAGCCATTGATCGGATGACCTGCGCTTCTACGGGCGACCGGCCGCGAAAAGTCCAAGAAGAGCAGCCCGAATGTCCAAGGGCGGGTCCCTCTCGACGCGACGCCCGAGCAGGGGCACAGTTCTCCCTACGTACTCGCCAGTACTCCCGAGGAGCACCCCGTGACCAGCTGGATCGGCCGCACCGCCGCCGAGATCGCCGCCGCCGTGCAGGAGAAGCGGGCCACGCCCCGCGAGGTGGTGGCCGAGCACCTCGCCCGGATCGAGCGGCTGGACGGCCGTATCGGGGCCTTCCGTGTGGTGCGCGCGGAGGCGGCGCTCGCCGAGGCCGACGAGGTGGCCGCGCGCGGCGACCTGGCCGAACTGCCCCTGGCCGGGGTGCCCGTGGCCGTCAAGGACAACCTCGCCGTGCGCGGTGAGAGCATGCGCATCGGTTCCGCCGCGACCCCTGACACGCCCTCCGACCACGACCACGTCACCGTGGCCCGGCTGCGGGCGGCTGGTGCGGTGGTCGTGGGCCTGACGAACGTGCCGGAACTCTGCGTCTTCGGCACCACGGAGGGCGTCCACGGCACGGCCCGCAACCCCTGGGACACCTCGCGCACGGCGGGCGGCTCGTCCGGCGGCAGTGCGGCCGCGGTCGCCGCGGGCCTGGTGCCGATCGCCCTCGGCAACGACGGCATGGGCTCCCTGCGCATCCCGGCGGCCAACTGCGGCCTGGTCACCCTGAAGCCGGGCCCCGGAGTGGCTCCCCCCATCGACGACAGCAACTGGTTCGGCATGTCCGAGAACGGCCCCCTCGCGACCACGGTCGAGGACGCCCGACTGCTGCTTTCGGTCATTGCCGACACCGAGTTCGTACGGCCGGACGAGCCCGCCATGCTCAAGGTGGCCGTCTCGCTGCGCAGCCCGATCGCCGGGGTCACCATCGGCAAGCCGTATACGGCCGCCGTCCGGGAGGCGGCCGGGCTGCTCATCAAGGCGGGCCATCAGGTGCGGCGCGCCGACCCGCCGTACCCGCTGTCGCTGGGTTTCACCTCGCTCCAGCACTGGACGGCGGGCACGTCCGTGGACGCCGAGGGCCTCGACCCGAAGCAGCTGACGCGACGCACCCGGGTGCACGCGGCGGTGGGGCGGCGCTTCGTGTCCGGTGTGCGCGCCGGCAAGGGGCGGGAGGAACTGCGCCGGCGCCTGGAGCCGTTCTTCGCCGAGCACGACGTACTGCTGCTGCCGGCGCTCGCCCGCCGCTCCCCGAAGGCCGACCCCTGGCACGAGCGCGGCTGGCTGCGCAACATCCTGGTCAACACCAACTACTCGCCGCTGACCCCGCCCTGGAACCTCACCGGCTGGCCCGCGATGGCGGTCCCGTTCGGCACGCTGCCCTCCGGCGCCCCCTGCGCCGTGCAGCTGGTGGCGCGGCCGGGGTCGGAGACGGTACTGCTGGAGGTTGCGGCGGAGCTGGAGCGACGGCACCCGTGGGAGCGGACGGCGCCGCTCGACTGAGCCGGGTCGGGCTTCAGAGGGCCTTGTACATGATGTGCAGCCCGACCCGCCCGTGCCGGGGGTGTTCGTACGCGTCCGGCACGGTGCCGAGGATCGTGAAGCCGAAGGAGGTCCAGAGCTGCACGGCCGGGTTGGTCTCGACGACGGCGTTGAACACCATGCCCCGGTAGCCGTCGGCCTTGGCGGCGGCCAGCACGTGTTCGGCGAGGGCGCGGCCGTAGCCCCGGCCGCCCTGGTCGGGGTCGACCATGAAGCCGGCGTTGGCGATGCGGGCGGCGGGGCCGGCGTAGTTGGGGGTGACGTAGGCGGAGGCGACCACGGCTCCGCCGTCGCCCTCGACGACGAAGACGCGCTTGGCCGGGTTCATCCACAGGGCGCGGGCGGCTTCTTCGGAGGTGTCCGGGTCCCAGGTGTAGGTCTCGCCGGCAGCCACGATCCGGTGCCAGAAAGGCCAGATCCGCGGCCAGTCCTCGGCCGCGGCTTCTCTGATCTGCATGGGCGTGAGTCTGGCACGCCCATGCAGTCGGCGATCGCGAAGGGTCCTGCCGGTCAGTCCACGCTGGGCAGGATGTGGGGCTCGGCGAGGTCGTCCTCGTAGCCCGCGAGGCGGATGGGGGCGGACCGGGCCCACACGTCCAGGCTGCCGAGCTCTCCTGGCCGGCGGCCCGCACGCTCCGTGCGTTCCTTGGGGCGTTGTTCGCGATTCGTCTTCTCCGGTGTCACCGCGCACTCCTTATGTGTCGGTCACCCTCGGGACGCACGGGCCCGCTTCCGCGGTCTGGTGCCGGACGTCCGCTCGGGTCTGAGTCGAAAGCAGTTCGGACGCGGTGGCGCCGGTAACTCGTGTGAGATCAGGCCGTGGTGACCGGCTTGTCCCGGGACGGACTATGGGTGTGGGTAGGACCCCGTACTGCCGTCCGTCTGCTACAGATTAACCAAATGAGCGGGGGTCCGCTCGATGGGGCTGAAAACAAAGGGTAACTATCGCGAGTCACCCTCGGTCTTTCGGCCATGGTCTGCCCATTTTTGTTACATGATGCGCGGTTTGGGAGTCACCCGCCCGGCCTACAGGGCCGATCAGGCCTTCGAGGAACCGGGGCCGCGCAGTTCAAGTCCCGTTGGCCGAATCGCAAGCCGCCCATGATCTGCTGACGTACGGCAACGGCTGGTCCGGCGGAAGGACTGACGTATGGAGCTGCGCAGTGTCGACGAGCTGATGGATCTGCTGTACGCGTGCCGGCACCAACACGCGCTGCGGACCGCCGCGCTGCTGCGCCGCAGCCGCCCCGCGGACAAGGAGCTCCAGGTGGCGGGGCTGGTGCACGACATCGGGCAGCTGCTGTCCCCCGGCGACGAGGCCGGCCGGGGACAGAGCGCGGCCGAAGCCGTACGACCGCTGCTCGGCGAGCGGGTCTACCGTCTGGTACGCCATCACGGCCCCGCCACCGACGACGACCTGCTGCGCCTGCGCATGGCGGACGAGGAGAGCTGGGGCGCGGGGTTCGACGCCGGGGTCCTGGAGGACTGGCGCACGGTGCTGGAACTGGTGGCGGCGCGGAACTCCCGCCTCGGGGCTGTCGACTGACGGTCCGTCATGAGACGGTACGCCGATGACGTCGCCGTACGGACTTCGAGGAAGGGCCGCCGTCGTCACCGGGGGCACACGCGGGATCGGGCGTGAGATCGCCCGGCAGCTGTCCGCAGCCGGGGCGCTGGTGTGCGTGACGGCGCGGGACACCGACGACGTCCGTACGGCCGCTGCCGAGCTGGGCGGTATCGGCCTCGCGGGCAGCGTCGCCGACCCGGCCCATCTGCGGGCGGTCGTGGAGCTGACCCTGCGCGAGTTCGGCCGGATCGACGTCGTGGTCAACAACGCGGCGACGAACCTGCCGTACGGACCGCTCATGGGCATCGATCCGGAGGGGTGGCGCGAGGCGTTCACCGTCAACGTCGAGGCACCACTGCGGCTCGTGCAGGGGGCGTGGCGGGCGTGGATGCGGGAGCACGGCGGTGCGGTGGTCAACATCTGCACGGAGGGCGCGACGCATGTGGGACCGCACATCGGCGCGTACGGCACCAGCAAGGCGGCCCTGCTGCATCTGACCCGGCAGCTGGCGGGCGAACTGGCCCCCAAGGTGCGGGTCAACTCCGTCTCCCCCGGTCTCGTCCGCACCGAGATGGCCCGCTTCGTGTGGGAGCCCGGCGAGGAGCAGGTCGCCGCCGGGCTGCCGCTCGGGCGGATCGGGGAGCCGGCGGACGTGGCACGGGCCGTGGTGTGGCTGGCCTCGGACGCGGCGGAGTGGGTGACCGGGGCGGATCTGCTGGTGGACGGGGGGACGCGGGTCAGGGCGGCGCACCAGGGCGGGTACGCCGTCCACGACCGTCTGCGGTCATACGCCCCACCTCATTCCTGACGGCGGCTTCGGACCCCTCACGGGAACAGCGCGATGCCCATGAGGAGGATCAGGACCCAGAAGGCGACGAACGCGACCGAGCCCCAGGTCCAGGGGTGCTTGAGCGGATCACTGGGACCACCGCGCGGCCGGTCCTCCGGCAGGGCCGGGTGGGCCGGGCGGTCGCTCGCGTAGAACTCCTCGTCGGTCGGGTAGTGGTTGCGCGGATCACTGAAGGCCCGCGGATCGATGCTGTGCGGACTGGTCATGACAACTCCCGGCGCGGTACTCACCAGGGTCCGGGTTCCCTACGGACGCCGCGGCACACGTCACGGCCGGCGCGTCACCACTTCCCGGGCGCGTAGTCCTTCAGGAAGACGCCGTACAGGTCCTCGCCCTGCTCGCCGCGCACAATCGGATCGTAGGCCCGGGCCGCGCCGTCGACCAGGTCGAGCGGGGCGTGGAAGCCCTCCTCGGCGAGGCGCAGCTTGTCGTAGTGGGGGCGCTCGTCGGTGATCCAGCCGGTGTCGACGGAGGTCATGAGGATGCCGTCGGTCTGGAACATCTCCTGGCCGCTGGTCCGCGTCACCATGTTCATCGCGGCCTTGGCGGCGTTGGTGTTCGGGTGGCCGGCGCCCTTGTAGCCGCGGCCGAAGACGCCCTCCATCGCGGAGACGTTCACGACGTACGCACGTCCGCTCGCCGCCTTCTTCGCGGCTCCGGCCATGGCCGGACGCAGCGCGCTGATCAGGATGAACGGCGCCGTGTAGTTGCACAGCTGGGTCTCGAGGAGCTCCACCGGGGAGATCTGCTCGATGGTCTGCACCCAGGTGTTGGTGTCGACGACGTCGGGGACGAGGCCGCCCGCGTCGATGGCGGTGCCGTCGAGGTGCCGGGCGATGCTGGCGTTGCCCGCGACCAGGGCGAGATCGGCGACCTGCTGCGCGTCGATGCCGGAGATCCCGGCGGGCAGCGTGGCCAGTCCGTCGACCGCGCCGGAGCCGAAGGCACCGATGACATGGTGGGCGGGCAGTTCACCCGCGGGCAGCGGGGCGCTCTCGCCGTCGACCAGGGCGGCGTAGGCGGAGGCCAGGCGGCGTACGGTCTGCGTCGCGTTGTTGACGAGGATGTCGAGGGGGCCCGCCTCGGCGACCTGGCCGGCGAGGGCCACGGCCTGCGCCGGGTCGCGCAGGTCGATGCCGACGACCTCGAGGCGGTGCATCCAGTCCCCCGAGTCGTCCATGGCCTTGAAGCGGCGGATGGCGTCCTTGGGGAAGCGGGTCGTGATCGTCGTGTGGGCGCCGTCGCGCAGGAGCCGCAGCGCGATGTACATGCCGATCTTGGCGCGCCCGCCGGTGAGCAGGGCGCGCTTACCGGTGAGGTCGGCGCGGACGTCGCGCTTGTCGCGGTTCAGGCGGGCGCACTCGGGACAGAGCTGGTGGTAGAAGTAGTCGACTTCCACGTACCGGGTCTTGCAGGTGTAGCAGGAGCGCGGGCGCTGGAGTATCCCCGCGATCCTGCCCTCCTCCGTGACCGACGACGGCAGGATGCCCTCGGTCTCGTCGTCGATGCGCTGGGCTGAGCCGGTCGCCGTGGCCTCCGTGACCGCCTTGTCGTGCGCGGTCTTGGCGGCCCGGCGATCCTGGCGGCGGCGCTGCTTGACGGTCCGGTAGACGCCCGCGGTGGCCCGGCGCACCGCGATCGCGTCGGGGTGGTCGACCTCCAGCTTGTCGAGCTCCTCGAGCACGCTGAGGCAGACGGCCAGCCGCTCCGGGTCGATGCCGGGCCCGTACACGACCTCGTCCATGGTCGCCGAGCCGTCCTCTGTCACCGTCATCGCGCTGCCGTTTCCCGATCACCCGTGCGGCGCTCCGACCGCGTCCGCTTTCGAACAGGCGATTTTACTTCAGCGCGGGCCCTTTCCATAAACCCGTGACGATCAAGGACCGCAGGCGGCGATGAGCGCCTCCACCTCCTCGGACACGGCGCGGGCGAGCAGGTCGAGATCTGGTACGGCCTTCGCGTCGGCGACGAGCCCGTAGTGGACCTGTCCCCGGTACGTCGAGATCGCGACCGCGAGGGACTGGCCGCGGGCCAGCGGCGCGAAGGGAAAGACCTCCGTCACCGGGTTGCCGCCCAGCTTCAGGCCGATGCCGGGCAGCGGCACGCTGGTGACCAGGATGTCGAACCAGAGCCGGGCCGCCTGACCGACCAGGGGCCCGCCGAGACGGTGGCCGAGCGCCGGGACGTGGTCGGCGAGCAGGGCGACGGCGCCCGCGCCCCGGTTGGAGCCGGCGTCCTTGTTGCGGTCCATGGCCGTGCGGACCGTTTCGAGGCGGGCCAGCGGGTCAGGGTTGTCGACCGGGAGCCGTATCAGGTAACCGGAGAGCCGGTTGCCCTGTGGGTGCGCGGTGCGGGGGCGGCGCCTGGAGACGGGGATCAGGGCGCGGGGCGCGACGCCGTCGCTGCCGTCGCCGCGTTCGTCGAGCCAGCGGCGCAGGGCGCCCGCGACGATCGCGATCAGCACGTCGTTGACGGTGCCGCCGACGGTCTTGCGGACGCGGTGCACGTCGTCGATGTCGACGACCACTCCGGCGGTACAGCGGGTGCCGCTGGGCTCGGCGGTGAACGCGGGCGAGGAGCGCACACCGAGGCTGGACAGGGCGACGGAGGCGCCGATGTCGAGGGCCCGTCCGACGTCGGACACGGTGCCGCGCACGAGCCCCGGCAGTTTGCGCACGTCGGGGAGGAAGCCGCGCGACGGCTCCGCCGGACGCGGCCTGCGCGCAGGCAGGTCCATCGGGTCCAGGACGGCGGCGGCGAGCGTCAGCGCCCGCAGGCCGTCGGCCAGGGCGTGGTGGAACTTGAACAGCACGGCGAACGAGACGCCGTCCTCCCCCGGCAGCACGTGCGCCTCCCACGGCGGCCGGCCGCGCTCCAGCGGGCGCTCCATGAGCCGGCCCGCGATCGCGTGGAAGTCCGGGGTCGGGGCGTGCAGCCGGACGTGGTTGAGGGGGTCGAACTCGGGGTCGGTCTCGCGGGCGGCGCTTCCGAAGGCGAGCGGCTGCCACACGTCCCGGATCCGCATCCGCAGCCCGGGCACGGCGGCCGCACGGGAGGCGAGCAGGTCGGCCGCATGGGCGCCGGCGGTGGGTGTGTGGGCCGAGAAGACGCCGAGGGCACCCAGGTGCATGGGGTGTTCCGCGGACTCGATGTTCCAGAACGCAAGGTCGAGAGGGGCGAGCAGGTCAGAAGTCAATGGCTTGCCTCGCGTCGACGACGGGTGAAGCCAGCAGTCAACAGCCCGCAGCCGATTACGGTCAAGTACGATCAAGCTACGCACAGTTAACAGCAGATTAAGTCCGACCCCTCCCGAAAGGGGCGGGACTCGTGTGGCTGATGTAATCAATCTGTGGTTTCTGGGCAGCCCACGCTCGTTCATGATGGCGCCGGCGTTGCCGTCGGCCCCGAGGTTGGGGCCCGACTGGCCGTCGACCAGACGGGTCGGGTCTCATGCCTTCGCCTGCTCGGCGATACGTCCGACGTCGTACCGGCCCAGCCCTCGTTGAAGGTGACCCGTATGACGACGGACTCCGTATCTGGTCCGGGGACATGACAACGGCCTCGGTGCGCGGGACGCGCACCGAGGCCGGCCAGAGACTCAGGGGACCTGCTGCCCCTTCCCCAGGGCGATCACTCCGCCCTTGGACACGGTGTACAGATCGGTGTCCCGCTCCGGATTCACGCCGATCGTCGCGCCGGGCGGTACCTCGACGTTCTTGTCGAGGACGGCGCCGCGCACCACCGCACCCCGCCCTATCTTGACGTTGTCGTGCAGCACCGACCCCTGGACCACCGCTCCGGGGTCGACCACGACACCGGGTGACAGCACCGACCGCGTGACCTGCCCCCTGATGAGGCAGCCCGCGCTGATGATGGACTCGCTGGCGATCCCGCCGGCGTTGAAGCGGGCCGGGGAGAGCTGGCCGGAACTGGTGTAGATGGGCCAGCTGCGGTTGAAGAGGTTGAAGGCGGGGCGCTCGGCGATGAGGTCCATGTGGGCGTCGTAGTAGGCGTCGAGGGTGCCGACGTCCCGCCAGTAGCCCTGGTCACGGAGGGTCTCGCCGGGGACGTGGTTGGCGCTGAAGTCGTAGAGCTGGGCCTCGCCGCGGTCGGTGAGCTGGGGCAGGATCGAGCCACCCATGTCGTGCACGGAGTGCTTGTCCTCGGCGTCCCGCTGCAGCGCCTCGATCAGGGCCTTGGTGGTGAAGATGTAGTTGCCCATCGAGGCGAAGACGCACTCGGGGTCGTCCGCGAGGCCGGGCGGGTCGGCGGGCTTCTCCAGGAAGCGTTCGACGGTCAGGCCGTCCGAGCCCGGGCTGATGACACCGAAGGAGGAGGACTCGGTGCGCGGCACGCGTATGCCGGCCACTGTCACGCCCGCGCCGCTCTCCAGGTGCTGGGCGAGCATCTGCCGCGGGTCCATGCGGTACACGTGGTCGGCGCCGAACACGGCGACGTACTCGGGGCGTTCGTCGTAGATCAGGTTCAGGGACTGCAGGATCGCGTCCGCGCTGCCCAGGTACCAGCGCGGGCCGAGGCGCTGCTGCGCCGGGACCGGTGTGACGTAGTTGCCGAGCAGACTGGACATCCGCCAGGTGGTGGTGATGTGCCGGTCCAGCGAGTGCGACTTGTACTGCGTGAGGACGCAGATGCGCAGGATGTCGGCGTTGACCAGGTTGGAGAGCACGAAGTCGACCAGGCGATACGTGCCGCCGAAGGTGACCGCTGGTTTGGCGCGGTCCGCGGTCAAGGGCATCAGGCGTTTGCCCTCTCCGCCCGCGAGTACGATTCCGAGCACCGAAGGTCCGCCACGACGCATGGCCGCTCCCCTCACCCTGGTTGACCCATGCCTGCCCTTGCCTGGGGCCTAGTACGCCTGTTTGAGGATCTCCTCGTAGAGCCTGACCGTGCGCCGGGCGACGGCGTCCCAGCCGAACTCGCCCACCGCACGCTCCCGTCCGGCCTCGCCCATCCGCCGCGCGGCCTCCGGGTCGCCGACGACCGAGTCCAGCGCCCGCGCGAGGTTCGTCTCGAAGTCATCGTCCACGGAGACCAGTACCCCGGTCTTGCCGTCGTCCACGACCTCGGGGATGCCGCCGACCCGGGATGCCACGACGGGGGTCCCGCAGGCCATCGCCTCGAGGTTGACGATGCCGAGAGGCTCGTACACCGAAGGGCAGACGAACACCGTGGCGTGCGTGAGGAGTTGGATCACCTCGGGGCGCGGCAGCATCTGCGGGATCCAGTGGACGCCCGCGCGGACCCGGCTCAGCTCCTCGAAGAGGTCGCGGAACTCCCGGTCGATCTCCGGGGTGTCGGGCGCTCCGGCGCACAGCACGACCTGCACGGCCGGGTCGATGTCCCGTACCGCGCGCAGCAGATGGGGCACACCCTTCTGGCGGGTGATACGGCCGACGAACAGGACGTACGGACGATCCGTGTCGAGCCCGATGCGGCCCAACACCTCGGTGCCGTGGTCGGGTTGGTAGAGCGCGGTGTCGATGCCGTTGTGCACGACGTGGACCTTGGCCGGATCCAGCGCCGGGTAGCAGGTGAGGATGTCCTCGCGCATGGCGCCGGAGACGGCGACCACGGCGTCGGCGGCCTCGATCGCCGTGCGTTCGGCCCAGCTCGACAGGGCGTATCCGCCGCCGAGTTGCTCGGCCTTCCAGGGGCGCAGGGGCTCCAGGGAGTGGGCGGTCATCACGTGGGGGATGCCGTGCAGAAGCTTGCCGAAGTGGCCGGCGAGATTGGCGTACCAGGTGTGGGAGTGGACCAGTTCGCGGCCTTCCAGACCGGCGGCCATGGAGAGGTCCACGGAGAAGGTGCGCAGCGCGTCGTTGGCGGTGTCCAGCGCGGACCAGGGCCGGTGGCGGATCACGCCCGCTGCCCTCTCCTTCAGGGAGACCTCGCCCCAGCAGTGCACGTCCAGGTCGACGAGGGAGCTCAACTCCCGGGCGAGGAACTCGACATGGACACCCGCTCCGCCGTACACGTCCGGCGGGTACTCCCGGGTCAGCAGGCCCACACGCACCCGGAACCCCCTGTCTCAACGGCTGGTTGTCCTCATGGTCACCCAGATGCGGCGCGCGGGGAAGACCGCGGGGCTCGTGTGAAGCAACAGTCGCCGCATACTCCCCCGCCCGGCAGACGGTAGTAGAGGCAGCAGCTGCGGCGCCGGAAGGCGGTGCCGGTGCGGGTGCCCGTGCCGGCGAGGAGGGGGTGACCGAAGAGTTCCGTGGTGAGCGAGCGGGCCCGGGCGCCGACGTCGCTTCGGCCGTTCGCCCGCGCCCAGCCGTCCAGCTGCCGGGCGGCTCCCGCCAGCGCGGATCCGGCGTTGCCCCACAGCAGCCCGGTCGCGATCCGGTAGCGGGTGTGCAGCGCGGCCGTCAGTGGTTCGAGGTGGCTGTGCAGCACGACCTCGGTGAGGGTCGCCGCGTCACCGGGCAGCGGCTCCACGGCGGACAGCCACAGGTCGTCCGGGGCGCTGCCGTCGGGGTCCCAGTGCAGCAGGCCGGGGGCGAGGTCGGGGATCCGGCCGTACAGCACGCTGCAGCCTAGCGCCACCGACCAGAGCCGGGCCGCGAGGCCCTGGTGGGCGATGGATGCCGCGATCCGCAACTCGGGGGCGTGGAGGGCCTCGGCGACCTTCCGGACGCGGAAAGTCATGGGATTTCCGTAAACATCCGATGACCCGTTTTCATATGTCTGCACGAGGGTCGGCAGTGCCGGGCGAGGGGCTCCGGTGGTGCGTAGTACGAAGAAAGCACCGAGCGGCCGGAGCGCTGCGAGATCGGGGTCGAGGTCCACGAAGAGCAGTAGTACCAGGGGGAATGAGGGTTGTCCCCAGGGGATGTCACCCATCTTGGGGAGGACAATGGGCCCGTCGTACTCCATCGGCAGTAGGACCCAATGCCTGCTCAGGTACGACGACGGGAAGAACTTTTCCGGGCATCGTGTTGGTTATGGATGACGGACGTTCGTCGCGCCGGGTTCACCGCCCCCGCCTCACGCAGAGGAGCAGCTCATGAGTGCCCTCGCGTTTTCCGTGCTGCTGTCACTGATCTCCGCGGTCGCGTACGCCGGCGGAGCGATCGTGCAGGAGCAGGTCGCGGTGTCCCACCCCGACGAACAGTACGCTCCGCTGCGCCGCCCGAGCTGGTGGGCTGCGGTCGCGCTGAACGGCCTCGGCGGCCTGCTGCACGTGGTGGCGCTCGCCTTCGGCCCGCTGAGCCTGGTCCAGCCGCTGGGCGCCCTGACCATCGTGTTCGCCCTGCCCATGGCCGCGCTGTTCGTCCGCCGCAAGGCCGGGGCCACCGCCTGGCGGGGCGCGATCATGGCGACGGTGGGTCTCGCCGGTCTGCTGTCCCTGGTCGGCACCTCCGACGCGCAGTCGCTGAGCACGCCCCAGCGGGTGTTCGCCGGTCTGGTCACCGCGGCCGCGGTGGTCGCGCTGATGATCGCGGGCCGGGCCGCACACCGGCACCCGGTGGTGCGCAGCGTGCTGCTGGCGACCGCGTCCGGCATAGCCTTCGGTATGTCCTCGGTGTTCACGAAGACGGTCGCCGTCGACTGGACCGGCGGAATCTCGGGCGCCGACGTGCCGTCCCTGGCCGTGATCGGCGTCCTGGCCACGACCGGGCTGCTGCTGTCGCAGGCCGCCTACCGGGGCGCCGGCCTCGCGGCCCCGCTGGCCACGCTCACGGTCGTGAACCCGGTGGTGGCGGCCGCGGTCGGCATCACGATGTTCGGCGAAACCTTCCGCTACGGCACCACGGGTACCGCGCTCGCCCTGAGCTGCGGTGTGGTGGCCGCGGGTGGTCTGATCCTGCTGACGACCGAGCGGATCCAGCGCACCTCCGCCGAGGAGACCGCGCCGCTGCCGGAGCAGGTGGCCGTCGTGCCCCAGCCGGTCGCGGTGGTGCCCGAGGAGGTGTTCGTCCCGGCGCCCGCGTCCGCGGTCGTCCCGGAGCAGGCGAACGCGGCCCCGGCGCCGTCCGAGGCCGAGGCCGTCGAGGAACCCGCGTTCTTCTACGGCCCGTTCTACGGCGGCCCGTACGTACCGATGCCAGTCCTGGACCGGCACCGGACGCGTGTCAAATCCTGACCCCGCCTGCCCTCAGGTAGGCCACCGGGTCGACGTCCGTACCGAAGCCGGGCCCCGTCCGCACCTCGAAGTGCAGATGCGGGCCCGAGCTGTTGCCGGTGGACCCCGAGCGGCCGATGCGCTGCCCGCCGCCCACCGTCTGCCCGGACTTCACGGAGATCGCCGACAGATGGGCGTACTGGGTGTAGCGGCCGTCGGCATGCCGGATCACCACCTGGTAGCCGAAGGAGCCGCCCCAGCCCGAGCTGACGACCTTCCCCGCCGCGACCGCCTTCACGGAGGTGCCGGTGGGCACGGGGAAGTCGACGCCGGTGTGGTAGCCCTTCGACCAGGAGGAGCCCGCCTGGTGGTACGGCGTGCCGGTGGAGGAGTTCACCGGGGCGACGAGTGAGCGGCTGGTCGTGGAGGCCTTCTCGACCGTGTCCTCGGTGTCCGAAGAGGCCTGCTCCGACTTCTCCGCCTTCTCCGTCGGGGACTTGTCGGTGGTGGGGGTCGTCGTGGTGGTGGCGCGCAGTTTCAGCCGCTGGCCCGGCAGGATCAGGTCGGGGTCGGCTCCGACGGTGTTCCGGTTGGCGGAATACAGCCCCTGCCAACCGCCCCGGACGCGCTGGGCGTCGGCGATCCCGGAGAGCGAGTCACCGCGGACGACCGTGTACATCTCGGCGGTCCCGGCCCGGGACTGGGGCGTGGTCTGGGGCTGCACGTCCTCCACGGACGTCTTCTTGGACGTCTTCTCGGTGGTGGTGCCGGCGGGATGGATGTCCGGGGTGTCGCCGCCCCGGGCGAGCCCGGCCCGCACCGAGCACACCGGCCAGGCGCCCGGTCCCTGTCCGTCCAGTACCTTCTCGGCCACGGCGATCTGCTGGTCCTTGGTGGCCAGATCGGCCCGTGGCGCGTACCGCGTGCCGCCGTACGCCTCCCAGGTGGACTGGGTGAACTGCAGTCCGCCGTAGTAGCCGTTGCCGGTGTTGATCTTCCAGTTGTCGCTCGACTCGCACGCGGCGACCTTGTTCCAGGTGTCCACGTCGGCCGCTTGGGCCGTGCCGGTGCCGATGAGCGGGACCGCGATGCCGACGCCGCCCGCGGTGACGGTGAGTGAGGCGCGGTTGATTCTGTTCGGCTGATACCGGCGATGCCGGCCGCGTACGGCCATGGAGAGCCCCCTTGACGTGCGTCCGGAGGGGCAAAAGTAAGTGCTGCTAACAGGCCATGACAAGACGGCAACCGGCCGCCTGACCCACCAAGTGGCGCGGAACGGGCACCCGTTGGCCGGATCGACGGCGCACCCACTGAGGCACTCGGCCGTTCCGTGCGTACTCAAGCCTGTCGGGTCCGGATGTGCGATCGGTGTACCGGCACGTCAGGATGGTCCGGGGGACGATACTGACGGGCACGATCGACAGCAGGACCTACGCGATCTACCGGATCTTTTAGGAGCAGGCGGTATGAGCACTTCAGCCCAGATCGGCGTCACCGGGCTCGCGGTCATGGGCCGCAACCTCGCCCGCAACTTCGCGCGCAACGGCTATACGGTCGCGCTGCACAACCGGACGGCGGCGCGCACGCACGCCCTGGTCGAGGAGTTCGGGAGCGAGGGCGACTTCATCGCGGCGGAGACCGCCAAGGAGTTCGTGGTGGCACTGGAGCGGCCGCGCCGCCTGGTGATCATGGTGAAGGCCGGTGAGCCGACGGACGCGGTGATCCAGGAGTTCGCGCCGCTGCTCGAACCGGGCGACATGATCATCGACGGCGGCAACGCGCACTTCGCGGACACCCGGCGCCGGGAGCGCGAACTGCGCGAACAGGGAATCCACTTCGTCGGCATGGGCGTCTCCGGCGGCGAGGAGGGCGCGCTGCACGGACCGAGCATCATGCCGGGCGGACCGAGCGAGTCGTACGACTCACTCGGTCCGATGCTGGAGAAGATCTCCGCGAAGGCGGCGGACGGGGCGCCCTGCGTCTCGCACGTCGGTCCGGACGGCGCCGGGCACTTCGTGAAGATGGTCCACAACGGCATCGAGTACGCCGACATGCAGCTCATCGGCGAGGCGTACCAGCTGCTGCGGGACGTGGCCGGATACTCCCCCGCGCAGATCGCGGACATCTTCCGCACCTGGAACACCGGCCGGCTGGACTCGTACCTGATCGAGATCACGGCCGAGGTGCTGTCGCACGTGGACGCGGCGACGGGCAAGCCCTTCGTGGACGTGGTGGTGGACCAGGCGGAGCAGAAGGGCACGGGCCGCTGGACCGTGCAGATCGCGCTCGACCTGGGCGTACCGGTGTCCGGGATCGCGGAGGCGGTCTTCGCCCGGTCCCTGTCCGGACACGCGGCGCTGCGCGAGGCCTCGCGCGGGCTGGCCGGTCCGAAGGCCTCGCCGCTGAGCGAGTCGGAGGCGGGCGCCTTCGCGGACCGGGTGGAGCAGGCGCTGTACGCCTCGAAGATCGTGTCGTACACCCAGGGCTTCCACGAGATCTCCGCGGGCAGCGACGAGTACGGCTGGGACATCGACCTCGGGGCCGTCTCCGCGCTGTGGCGCGGGGGCTGCATCATCCGTGCGGCCTTCCTGGACCGGATCCGCGCGGCGTACGGGGCGCGGCCCGACCTGCCGAGCCTGCTGTCCGACGAGACGTTCGCGCAGGAGATCGCTGCGGCGCAGGACGACTGGCGTGAGGTGCTGGTCGCGGCGACGCGGCAGGGGGTGCCGACGCCCGGGTTCTCCGCGGCGCTCGCCTACTACGACGCGCTGCGTGCCGAGCGGCTGCCTGCGGCGCTTACGCAGGGGCAGCGGGACTTCTTCGGTGCGCATACGTATCGGCGGACCGATCGGGGCGGGTCGTTCCACACGTTGTGGGGTGGGGATCGGTCGGAGGTCGGCGCCTGATGGGTGGGATGGTTCTGTAGGGGCGCGAGTGCGGGTGTGTGGGGGCTGGTCGCGCAGTTCCCCGCGCCCCTGGAAGGAACTGCGGTGGGCGGCGATTTTCGGCGCCCACCGCTCTTCGTTCAGGTGAGTGGGGGTCCCGGTTCCGGGTTCGGCACCGGCTCCGGGCCCGGGGGGATCGGAGACGGGGACGGCTCCGGGGTCGGCCTGGGACCCGGGGGCGGCTCCGGGGGTGGAGAGGGTTCCGGAGTCGGGCCCGGGGTGGGGCCGGGCCCCACTGGGTCGGGGTACGGGTTGGTCATGGTGTCCTCCAGGCAGCCAGTCGGTTGACGTCGGCTCTGGACTACTCCCCCACGTACCCGGCGGCCGCCCGGGCACTCACCCGGGTGGACCTAGCGGGCGCGCACCGCTTCCGCGCCCGCGGCCAGGCCCGGGCGGGGGCTGGACAGGACCGGGATCGTGGTCGTCGTCAGGTGCTGGGCCGGGGTCATGGAGGCCTGGGCGAGGACGATGGCGTCGGCGTCGGTGATCTCGTCGGCGGCGGCCGCGACCCGGCGTGCGTACCCCTCGATGTCGCCCGCCTCGAAGAACGGCCAGGCCTCCTCGGCCAGGTGGGTCCGCACCTCGGCGCGGACACCGGCGCGGCGGGCCTCCTCCTCGACCAGGGAGACCGTCGGTCCGAGCGTGCTGTGCACGGTGGCGAGCACGACGACGCGTGGACCGGCGGCCACCGCGGCGGCCGCCATCGGACGGTCGACGCGCAGCACCGGCACGCCGGCCTCGGAGGCGGCCGCCTCCGCGACGGCGCCGATGGTCGAGCAGGTGCAGAGCACGGCGTCGGCGCCCTCGGCGACGGCCTGCTTCAGGGCGGCGCGCACGTCGTCCGCCACCGCTTCGGGGCTTTCACGACGGGCCCGGTTCAGCAGTTCCTCGTCGACGAAGTGCCGCAGTTCCAGGTCCTGGTGGTCCTCGTCGCGCAGAGCGTCGAAGACCGGGACGTGCGCGGGCGAGGTGTGCAGGAGGGCGAGCATGCGCGGCGTCGGCCTTTCGTCGGAGAACTCGGGAGAGTCAGCCGCGTCAGAACCGGTCCGGATGCGCCACCAGCCACTCTTTCGCCGCCCGCAGCAGCTCCGGGTCGGTGGCGGGAGCCTCGTCGGGATGGCGTTCGGCCCACTTGACCACGTACGGGCACAGCGGTGCAACGGGAATCCCCTCGCGCCCGGCGATGGCGTACAGCTCGCGCGCCAGCGAGCCCGCGATGCCCTTCCCCTCATGGGCCGGTTCCACGATCGTGTGCACCGGGACCAGGGCGCGCTCGGGGGACTCGAGGACGAAGTACTCGATGTGGCCTACGACTTCGCCGCCGCCGATCGCCTCCAGGCAGCCGCCCGCCCGGTCGTCGCGGATCTCGATGTCGCCCATGGGCACGCTCCTGGTCCGGAAGTCGTCGACGAACAGGGTTCAGGCCGGCACGGCCTGCGGGCTGCGCTCCTGGTCCGAGCCCGGCACCGGTTCGGAGGGGTCGGCCCCCAGGGCCACGATGCGGTTGTCGCGGTCCACGTGCACGACCCGGGGTTCGAATGCCCGGGCCTCGGCGTCGGTCACCTGAGCGTAGCTGATGATGATCACCAGGTCGCCGGGGTGGACGAGGTGGGCGGCGGCGCCGTTGATCCCGATGACGCCCGAGCCGCGCTCGCCCTCGATGACGTAGGTCTCCAGGCGGGCGCCGTTGGCGATGTCGACGATGTGGACGAGCTCGCCCGGCAGCAGGTCGGCGGCGTCGAGGAGGTCGGCGTCGATGGTCACCGATCCCACGTAGTGCAGGTCGGCCTGGGTGACGGTGGCGCGGTGGATCTTGGACTTGAACAGAGTACGCAGCATTCAGCACTCCCTGAATTCGCTCCCTGCCTGCTTTTTGCAGGTCAAGGGCTGTTCTCTCACCCTACAACGGCTCGCCCTGCTGACAGTTCGCCAGTCAGACACTGCAGGCTCTTCATGGTCTTTCGATCTCACCTGCGACGACGAGCACGACCAGAGTAAGGACCGGCGCCCCGAGCTGCATGGAGATCCCGGTCACTTCACACCGGCAGTCGGCCGTCTCCGACCGGGTGCCCGTCCCCGGGTGAGGCGATCGTACGCGGGCCGTAAAGGTCCTGCGCTCCGCGCGCCACACTCGGGCCTCGATCCGTCCTCACCTGCCACCATGGGAGGGCGAACGGAGATCCACCCGTTCTGTGTCGCAGTGGGGGGCGAGGGGCAGTGCCACATCGGAATTCAGGCGACGATCATCTGCACGCCCTTCACCAGCAGGGCTGGGAGGCCGCGTGTTCTCTCCACCGGCACCTGAGCAGCGGAGGAGAGTTGGCCCCGGTCGCCACTCCAGGCGTGCTGCTCGAAGTGGGTGAGATCGCATACGGCGACGTATCGGCGCACTACGCGCGCTTCTATGGCACGAATGTGACCTATAACCAGCGCTCGGGCTTCTACTTCGGGTCACCGCTGTTCGTCGCCGCCGGGCTGGTCGGGGACACGGTCGCCAACAACAGCGCCCGCAACCGGGCGCAGGCCATGGCTCAAGCTCAATGGCGCGACTTCTCCCCCTGCCGCGCGATACTCACCGACCGTCGCATGTTGCTGCACGTCGCGGCCGAGAACCGTTGGGTGTCGCTGCGGCACCACGAGATCATCAGCTTTCTTCCCGTGATCGAACAGTGGGCGCTGTTCACCGACTACCAGCAGTGGGAGCCGATGCGGTTGGCCGGGCCGACCGTGCCATGGTTGACGGCCGCGACGATCTCCGTGCTCAACCGGGGCCGGTCCGAGTACCAGCAGCTTCCTCCATTGCCGCTGCCGGAGTGATGTCTCACCCGTCAAGCCGGGTGAGACGAACCGGGTGTTCGGGATGCGAGGTGCGCTCTCGCATCAAGGAGTGGCAGCACACGGTGAGGACCAGCAACCGCAAGGATCGCTACCCAGGCCGACGCGAGGCTCGCCGTTCTGCCGCCGGTCACTTGCTGCGCTGCAGCGTTCCGGTGTCCTCCACACTCGTCACCTCGTAGCGCAGGCTGCCGTCGCCCGAGGGGGTCAGGACGATGTCGACCTGGTCGACGCAGTTCGACGGGCTGCTCTCCTCGGTGATCTCCTCTCGGACCTGGACCGAATGCCCGGTGTCCATGGTGAGGATCCATCTGCCGCTGCACGCCAGCGAGGGGTATTCGACGGTGGCCACCTGGTCGCCGAGCTTCCCGCCCGTGTAGTTCACCTTGACCGAGTAGAGGCCGCTGTCCGCCTCGCGCACGTTGCCGGTCCAGTTGCCCTCGTAGTCGGCAGGGGACGCCTTCGGGGACTTCGAGGAGGAAGTTGCCCCGGACGCCCCCGGGTTGGCCCGGTTCTCGTTCCCTTTGAGGCCGGGAAGCGTCACGGCCAGGACGATGGCGAGTACGGCGACGGCGGCCACAGTGAGCAGCACGGGGCCGACCCGGCTCCTGCGACGGCCGCCCGGCTGGAAGCCGCCCGGTACCGGTGGCATCGGCGGCGTGGTCACCGTCATCCGTGGTGTCGGCATCGGCGGCATGGGGGTCGGCGTCGGCGTGGGTACCGGGGGCATCGGTACCGGTGTCGGAGTGCCCGGCGGCGGAAGCGGGACGCGCCCGTCCTGCATGGTCGGCAGGGCGTGCACGTTCTCCCCGCCCCGGCCCGCGGCCGGGTTGTCGACCTGGGTCGGCGGCGGCGCCTCGAGGTCGAGGAGGCTGGAGGCGTGCCGGCCGAGCTCCGCTGTCAGGGCGCCCGGAAGCCACGTGTCCGAGTGGGCATCCGCCGTGGCTGCCTCTGCCGTCGCCACGATCTCGGGCAGCGGAATCCGGTCCTCGGGCCGCTTGGCGAGGCACCGCCCCACGAACTCGGCCAGCGGCTCGGGCATCCCCTCCAGGTCCGGGTCGCCCTCGGTCACCCGCAGCATGATCGCGTGGACTCCGCTGTCCGGGCCACCGAATGCCTGTCGGCCCGTAGCGGCGAACGCCAGCACCAGGCCGAGGCTGAACACGTCGCTCAGCCCGGTGATCTCGCTGCCCAGGATCTGCTCGGGCGACATGTACCCCGGAGAGCCGACCATCGCACCGGTACGGGTCAGCACGCTGGCGTCCGCCGCGCGGGCGACACCGAAGTCGATCACCCGGGGACCGTTGACCGTCAGCATGACGTTCGACGGCTTGAGGTCCCGGTGCACCAGCCCGCAGCCATGGATGCTCTGCAGCGCACGCGCCAGACCGGAGGCCAGGTGCCACACCGACTGCTCCGGCAGCGGCCCGCAGATCTCGGTCACCGCCTGGTGCAGTGTGGGGCCGGCGACATACCCGGTGGCGACCCAGGGCGTGTCCGCCTCGGTGTCGGCGTCCAGGACCGGAGCCGTCCACTCCCCGCCCACCCGCCGCGCTGCGGCCACCTCCGCGCGGAACCGGCGGCGGAATTCCGCGTCGTACGCCAACTGCGCATGGACCAGCTTCACGGCGACCGTACGCCCCCGCTGCGACCGCCCAAGGAATACCTGCCCCATGCCCCCGGCCCCGAGCCGTTGGAGCAACCGGTAGTCCCCGACCTGCGTGGGATCGCCGGGCCGCAAGTTCTCCATGATCGTTTCGTCCCCCTGTTCCCCCGTCCGAGTGCTCGGACTGCCCCGCGCTGAGTGCTGCGGACAGTCATGCACTCGGTATCGGCTCGGCGTGGCACTACGGCCCGACGCTCATTACAACATCACCGGTTGCGTCTGCGGGCGTCACAGGTGGATCACGCCGCGATCGAGCGACGTCGATCGAGGAGTGGTGATGGCGGGGATGGCACAACAGCGATGATCGCGCACGGACGAACCGCGCCCCGGCCGGCCTTGGCACGCGACCTCTGCAGCTCACGGCGGGCTTCCGCAACGGACGGCGCCGTCCGTTTCTTCCCCGCATGGATCTGCGTGAGGCGCTCGATCGCGTCGTCCTGGCACCTGTGCCCAGGTCCCCGCCGTGGCGGTCACCAGGTCAACAAGCCGGGACGCCTCCGCACCGAAGAGGGTCGCGTCCCGAAGCGACGGGTACGCGCCGACGCCCGTCAGGGTACGGCGACGGCCTCCCCGTGCCTATGCCACCGCCTCGCTCGCCGCCGCTATCTCCGTCGCGCCGCCCTCCCCCGGCTCGAACTGCGTCCGGTACAGCTCGGCGTACCGTCCGCCGAGCGCGAGAAGTTCCTCGTGGGTGCCCCGCTCCACGATCCGTCCGGCCTCGACGACCAGGATCTGGTCGGCCGCCCGTACCGTGGACAGCCGGTGGGCGATCACGACGGCCGTCCTGCCCTCCAGTGCCTCCGCGAGGGCCTCCTGGACGGCGGCCTCCGAGGTGTTGTCGAGGTGGGCGGTGGCCTCGTCGAGGATGACGACACGCTGGCGGGCCAGGAGGAGCCGGGCGATGGTCATGCGCTGGCGTTCGCCGCCGGAGAGCCGGTAGCCGCGCTCCCCGACCACGGTGTCGAGGCCGTCGGGCAGGGACCGTACGAGGGCGTCGAGGCGGGAGCGTCGCAAGGCGTCCCAGAGTTCGGTCTCGGTCGCCTCCGGGCGGGCCAGCAGCAGGTTCGCGCGGACCGTGTCGTGGAAGAGGTGACCGTCCTGGGTGACCATGCCGAGAGTCGAGCGCAGGGAGGCCGCGCTCAGGTCCCGCACGTCGACCTCGCCGATCCGGACCGCACCCGCGTCGACGTCGTACAGCCGCGGCAGCAGCTGCGCGATGGTCGACTTGCCGGCGCCGGACGAGCCGACGAGCGCGACCGTCTGGCCGGGTTCGGCGCGGAAGGAGATGCCGTGCAGGACCTCGGCGCCGCCCCGGGTGTCGAGGGAGGCCACCTCTTCCAGGGAGGCCAGGGAGACCTTGTCGGCGGACGGGTAGCCGAAGCGGACGTCGGAGAACTCGACGGAGACCGGGCCCGCCGGGACCTCGACCGCGTCCGGCTTCTCCTCGATCAGCGGCTTGAGGTCGAGCACCTCGAAGACGCGCTCGAAGCTGACGAGGGCGCTCATCACCTCGACGCGGGCGCCGGCGAGTGCGGTGAGCGGCGCGTACAGACGGGTCAGCAGCAGGGCGAGGGCCACGACGGCGCCCGGCTCCAGGGTGCCGCGCAGGGCGAACCAGCCGCCGAGGCCGTAGACCAGGGCCAGTGCCAGGGCCGACACCAGGGTCAGCGCGGTGATGAACAGGGACTGGGCGGTCGCGGTCCGGACGCCGATGTCCCGCACGTGGCCGGCGCGGGCCGCGAACTCCTCGGACTCCTGCTCGGGGCGGCCGAAGAGCTTGATCAGGGTGGCGCCGGGTGCCGAGAAGCGCTCGGTCATCCTGGTGCCCATGGCCGCGTTCAGTTCGGCGGCCTCCCGCTGCATGCGGGCCATGCGGCTGCCCATGCGCCGGGCCGGGATCACGAACACCGGGAGCAGTGCGAGGGCGAGCAGGGTGATCTGCCAGGAGAGGGTGAGCATGACGACGAGCGTGAGCAGCAGGGTGACCAGGTTGCTGACCACTCCGGACAGGGTGTTGCTGAAGGCGCGCTGCGCGCCGATGACGTCGTTGTTGAGACGGGAGACGAGCGCTCCCGTACGAGTGCGTGTGAAGAACGCGACCGGCATGCGCTGCACATGATCGAACACAGCCGTCCGCAGATCGAGGATGAGTCCTTCTCCGAGCGTCGCCGAAAGCCGTCGGCCGAGGACACCGAGCGCCGCCTCCGCGACCGCGATGAGGGCGATGAGCAGGGCCAGACGTACGACCATGCCCTCGTCGTGGCCCGACACGATCGCGTCCACGACCTGTCCGGCCAGGACGGGGGTCGCGACGGCGAGCAGCGCGGTCGCCACCCCGAGCACCACGAAGCGCGCGATGCGGGTGCGGTGCGGGCGGGCGAAGGCGCCTATCCGGCGGAGGGTCGCGCGGGCGAAGGGGCGGCGTTCCTGTTCGGCGTTCATGACACTGTGCAGCTGTGTCCAGGCTGTGGTCTCCATGCTCATGGGAGAGAACGTAGGACCTCGAGCGTTGTTGAGGTCAACACTCCCTTGATGTCCCCCCGCACGAAGGATCCGATGACCGTACGTAAGCCCCTGTCCCCGCTCCCGCAACCCGCCGTTGACACAGGGTGGAGAACCTCTCCAGATGTGACTGCGGTACAACTCCCCGATGTTCCCGAGGGACGACTCCCCCGACGCGTCCCCACCCGCCAGATCCGTCAGATCCTCGTTCTCCTTCCGCTCCTCCTCGTCTCCTTCGTCGCCGTGCAGCACCGGTCCGTGCTCGTCGAGGGCTTCGGCCATCTGCGGCACGCCCAGTGGCCGTGGCTGCTGGCCGCGGTCGGTGCCACCTGTCTGACGTGGGTGGCCGCGTCCTTCACCCGGCAGGGTGCCGTCGTCGAGCGGCTGCCCCGGCGGCGACTGCTGGCCACGCAGTTCGCGGCGGGCGCGGCCAACCACCTGCTGCCGACGGGCCTCGGCGCGGGCGCCGTCAATCTGCGCTTCATGACCGTGTGCGGGCTGCCGCTCGCCCGCTCCTCCGCCGCGCTCGCCCTGTATCTGCTGGCGGAGACGATCGGCCGGCTGACCCTGCTGGCCGCGCTGCTCGTCGCCTTCCCCGGCGCGCTGCGGCTCGGCACGCTGCTGCCCGACGGCGCCGTCGGCCCGCTGCTGCTGGGACTGGGTGCGGCCGTCGTCGTGGCCGCGGGTGTGCTCGCGTTCGTACGCCGGATACGGACGGCCGTGTGCTCCTTCCTGCGGACCGCGCTGGGCGAGGCCCGCTCGGTGCACACCCGCCCGGCCCGGGCGCTGGCACTGTGGGGCGGTTCGCTCGCCTTCCCCGCGCTGCAGGCGACCGGACTGGCCACGGTGGGGCTGGCGTTGGGACTGCCGGTGCCGCCCGTCCACATGGCGCTCGCGTATCTTGCGGCGACGTGCGCGGTCGCGCTGGTGCCCACGCCGGGCGGTCTCGGTTCGGTCGAGGCGGCGCTGGTGGTGGCCCTGGTGGCGACGGGCGGCCCGGTGGCCGTGGCCACGGCGGTGGTGCTCGCCTACCGGATCATCACCGTCTGGCTGCCGCTCGTGCCGGGGGCGTTGACGCTGGGCGCGCTGGTGCGGCTGAAGGTGATCTGATAGCTACCAGGGCACCGGTTGGCCGTCCCGGAAGAAGCCGCCGCTCGGGCCGTCGTCGGGCAGCGTCGCCGCCCATACGACGCCGGCGGCGCCCTCCGCGACCGGCCGCCCTCCGCCGCCGCCCATGTCCGTGGCGACCCAGCCCGGGCAGACCGCGTTGACCAGCACATGATGGCGGCGCAGTTCGCCGGCCAGGAGCCGGGTGAGGGCGTTGAGCGAGGCCTTGGAGACGCTGTAGGCCGGAGTCCCACCGGTCATCGACTGCAGGGAGCCGCCCTCGCTGCTCACGTTGACCACCCGCGGACGGGGGCTGCGCATCAGCAGCGGCAGCAGCGCCTGGGTGACCCGCCAGGCGCCGAACAGGTTGGTGTCCAGGGCCCGTTGGACCTCGTCCAGGTCGGCGGTCCGGGCCTGGGCCCAGGTGTCGTAGAGGATCGCGGCGTTGTTGACGATCACGTCGGCGCGGCCGAGCTCGCGGGTGACGCGGTCGGCCATGGCGGCGACGCTCGCGCCGTCGGAGACGTCGAGCTGTACGGCCGTCACCCGTCCGGCGCCCGGGTCGATGCGCGCGGCTGCGGCGCGCCCCTTGGCGAGGTCACGGGAGCCGAGGACCACGTGATGGCCGCGGTGCGCGAGCTGTCGTACGACGTCGAGGCCGATGCCACGGTTGGCCCCGGTCACCACCGCGACGGGCAACACCTCCATGCCGACCAGCCTGGCACACCCGCGAGTAACGTGCGGGGTCCGACCACGGAGAGGGGTTGCGCCATGCCGGTCCGGATCGAGCGCCAGGGGCACGTCACCACGGTCGTCCTCGCCCGCCCCGAGGTCCGCAACGCGGTCGACGGCCCGGCGGCCGCCGAACTCACCGCGGCCTTCCGGGAGTTCGAGGCCGACGAAGAGGCCCGGGTGGCGGTGCTGTGGGGCGAGGGCGGCACGTTCTGCGCGGGCGCCGATCTCAAGGCACTCGGCACCGAGCACGGCAACCGGGTCGCGGAGGAGGGTGACGGGCCCATGGGGCCGACCCGGCTGCGGTTGTCGAAGCCGGTGATCGCCGCGGTCGCGGGACACGCCGTGGCCGGTGGCCTGGAGCTGGCGCTCTGGTGCGATCTGCGGGTGGCGGAGGAGGACGCCGTCTTCGGGGTGTTCTGCCGGCGCTGGGGTGTGCCGCTGATCGACGGCGGTACGGTACGGCTGCCCCGGCTGATCGGCGCGAGCCGCGCGCTGGACATGATCCTGACGGGACGGCCGGTCCCGGCGCGGGAGGCGTACGAGTTCGGCCTCGCGAACCGTGTCGTCCCCACCGGCACCGCCCGCGCGGAGGCGGAGCAGCTCGCCGCCGCCATCGCCCACTTCCCGCAGGCGTGTCTGCGCGGCGACCGGGCCTCCGTCCTCGACCAGGACGGGCTGGACGAGGCGACCGCGATGCGGGGTGAACTCGCTTACGGCATGGGCGTGTTGGCGGAGGCCTTGGAGGGGGCCGGACGGTTCGCCTCCGGTGCGGGGCGGCACGGGACGTTCACCGGTCTGTGAGCGTCACCCGCACCGGCCCGCCCTTGGGATCGACGCGATGCGTCCAGCGGGCCGTCAGCTTCACCGTGCGGTTCGGAACGGCGGCCCGGAGGCGTTCGCGGTGCAGGTAGCGGCCGTCCTGGGTGACGTGCAGGACGGGTCGGGACAGCGAGGCCGTCGTGCGCAGGACGTACGGCAGACGGTCCGCCGGGGTGACCCGGTTCGGGGCGATCCAGCGCAGGGGCGGGTCGGCCATCAGGGGGACGGCCTGGGACCGTTCGGCACCCGCGAGCCGCTCCAGGACCGCGTCGGCCACGTGCGCGCCTTCGCGGGCCGCCGTCGCCGCGCTCTCCACGGCGTGCAGCACGCTGCCGACGGCGAACACGCCGGGACGCGAGGTGTGCAGCGAGCCGTCGACGGCCGGGCCACGGGTGCCCGCGTCGAGGATCAGACCGCCACGCCGGGCCAGTTCGTGGTCCGGCACGAAGTCGCCGGTGAACACGACGGTGTCGCAGGGCAGGACGGCGGTCCTGCCGTCGTGGTGCCGGACGCGTACGCCCGACAGCCGTCCGTGGCCGAGGAGTTCGGTGACCGTGGTGCCGGTGAGGAGCGGAACGCCTTGGCGGAGGCGGGCGTTGAGGGCGCGGGCGGGCGCGGTCTGCGGTCGGGGCAGGTCGGTGACCATCGCGACGACCATGGCTCCGGCGGCCCGTACGGTGTCGGCGGCCGCGTACGAGACGTCCTCGGCGCCGATCACCACCGCGCGCTTGCCGATGTGCTGTCCGTAGAGGTGCACGGCCTGCTGCAGTTCGCCCGTGGTGTACACCCCGGCCGGGCGGGTGCCGGGCACCAGCCGTGCGGCGCGCGGTCGTTCGCGCGCGCCGGTGGCCAGGACGACCGCGCGGGCGCCGATCACCTCCGGGCCGAGTGCGCCGACCGTGTGCAGCGCCAGGGGACCCGCCCAATCGAGGGCGGTCACCCCGGCGCGTACGGCCGCCCCGGCGCCCTGGGCCGCGGTGACGAGGAAGCGGGCGTACTCGGGGCCCGTCAGGGGGTGCAGCCAGGTGCCGTAGCCGCCGTGGGCGCAGTGCCGTGGCACTCCCCCGGCCTGTTGCTCCCGGTCCAGGACCTCGACCCGGCGCACACCGGCGGCGGCGAGGCGGGCGGCGGCGGCAAGTCCGGCAGGTCCGGCGCCCACCACGAGAACGGCGACCTCTCTCACCCCCGGGCCTCCTCGAACAGCGCGCGCACGGCCGCACCGCAGTAGAAGCCCTGGCAGCGGCCCGCGCGCGCCCGGGTCCGGCGGCGCAGTCCGTCGAGGCCGGCCGGCGGGACCGTACTGGCGAGGGCGTCGCGGATCTCACCGCGGGAGACGCGCTCGCAGTGGCAGACGAGGGTGCCGTACTCCGGGTCGGCCACGATGAGTTCGGGCCGTTGGTAGGGGCGCGGGAAGGCCTCGCCGAGGTTGGGCATGCGGACCGGGGCCAGGTCCTCGGCCGGTCCGAGATCCAGTCCGGCGTCCGTCAGCAGCTCCGTGACGTACGCGGCGATGGCGAGCGAGGCGGTCAGGCCGGTGGAGCGGATGCCGCCGACGGTGACGTACGCCTGGTCGGGGTGGGCCGAGATGCGGTAGTCGTCCTCCTCGGTGGCGGCGCGCAGCCCGGCGTAGACGGCGGTGACCTCCTCGTCGAGCAGTTCGGGCATGATGCGGCGGCCCTTCTCCCGCAGGAGCGCGAGCCCGTCGGCGGTCGAGTCGGTGGCGCATTTGTCGTGCAGGTCCTCGGCGGTGGGGCCGAGCAGGACGTTGCCGTACACGGTGGGGGCGACCAGGACGCCCTTGCCGAGGGCCGTGGGAACGGGCAGGAGGATGTGGCGGACGAGATCGCGGGCGAGCTTGTCGAAGACGAGGAGCTGGCCGCGGCGCGGGGTGACCGTGAAGTCGTCGTGGCCGAGGGCACGGTCGAGCGTGTCGGCGTGCAGACCGGCGGCGTTGATCAGCCAGCGGGCGCGCAGAGCGCCTCGGGCGGTGTGCAGCACATGCGTCTCGTCGCATCGACTCGCCTTCTCCACCCGGCAGTTGAGGTGGAGGTCGACTCCGTGCCGGACGGCCTGAGTCGCGTACGCCAGGGTCGTCGTCCAGGGGCAGATGATGCTCTCGCCGGGGACGTGGAGGGCGGCGCGCGCGCCGGGGCCCAAGTGCGGTTCACACTCGTACAGTTCGGCGGATCCGATCAGACGCGTGTCCCGGCAGGCGTTGCGCTCGGCCTTCCCCGCGAGGCGGGGCAGCGCGGCGAGTTGCTCCTCGTCCCAGGCTACGAGGAGGGCACCGACGGGTTCGACGGGGATGCCGGACTCCGCGGCGTACTCGGCCAGCAGGTGCGCGCCCTCGCGGACCAGCCGCGCCTCCAGCGAGCCGGGGACCGCGTCGAAACCGGTGTGCAAGATCGCGGTGTTGGCCTTCGAGGAGCCCTGGCCGACGTCGTCCTGTGCCTCGACGAGGGCGACGCGCAAACGGGGGTGGTGGGCGAGCGCGCGGGCGATGGCGCTGCCGACAACTCCGGCTCCGACGACGGCGATGTCGTACGTCGACGATGGCAGCGGGCCGCGCCGGGTGACCGGTCCGTGAGTGCCGCCCGTCATGAAAGTGGGCGGCACGACAGCACCCTGAAGGGGCGCGGGGCTGCATCGATCATGAGGCTCCGCCTCGCGGGCGCGACCAGCCACAACGGCGCCGCAGACTACCAACGGCCCAACGTGGCCCCCTCACCCGCGCACCCCCTGAAGCAACGTGGCCACCGCTCTCCGGAAGCCCGCCAGGCGTTCACCCGCTTCGTCGGCAGACACCCGCGGCTCATACACGGCGGCGGGCTTCCAGTCCGGCAGCGCGTCGACCACCTCCAGCCCGGGCTGGGCGCCGACACGGGCCAAGGCACCCGCACCCAGCGCCGTCGCGTCGGGCAACGCGGACACCTCAACAGGCCGTTGCAACAGATCTGCCTGGGTCTGCATGAGCAGCGCGGAACGCGTCAGGCCACCATCGACGCGCAGAACGTCAAGCGGCGAGCCGAGATCCACCGCCGCGGCCTCCGCAAGCTCCACGACCTGGGCCGCCAGTCCCTCGCACAGGGCACGCACCAGGTGTCCGGGCCCGGTGTCGAGGCCGAGTCCGGTGAGCGAGCCGCGCAGGTCGCCGCGCCACCAGGGGGCGGCGAGCCCGGCGAGCGCCGGGACGAAGGTCACGCCGCCACTGTCGGGCACGGCGCCGCCCACGGCGTCGAGGTCGGCGGCGCCCTTGATGACACCGAGGTCGGTGAGCCAGCGCACGGCGGAGGCGGCCGTGTACACCTGGCCGTCGAGGCAGTAGCTGGTGTCTCCGCCCAGCTGCCAGGCGACGCAGCTGACCAGTCCCGAGTCTCCGCGCCGAGGCGTGTCACCGGTGTGGGCCAGGAGGAACGCACCAGTGCCGTAAGTGCACTTGGCCTCGCCGGGTTCGGTGATGCGCTGGGCGAGGAGGGCGGCCTGCTGGTCGACGACAAGGCCGGTGAGCGGTATCTCAGGGCCGAACGCGGTGGTGGTGCCCACGAATCCGGCGTTGCCCACCACCTCCGGCAGGCGCTCGCCGGACAGCGCGTACAACTCCAGCGCACGCACGGACCACTCCGCGCGGTCGAGATCCAGGAGCTGGGTGCGGCCGGCGGTGGCGGCGTCGGTGACGAAGGCGCCGGTGAGGCGATGGACCAGCCAGGCGTCGCTGGTGGTGACGACCCCCTCGGCGGTGAGGTGCCGTCGTATCCAGGCCATTTTGGGCGCGGCGAAGTACGGGTCGAGGGGCAGGCCGGTCAGATGGCGCAACTCATCCGCGTCATCTGCGAGTTCAGCGCACACGGACGAGGCCCGCCGGTCGTGCCAGACGAGGGCGTCGGTGAGCGGGCGGCCCGTCGCCGGGTCCCAGGCGAGCACGGTCTCGCCCTGGTTGGCGAGGCCCAGGGCCATGACGGGTTCCCGCGCCTCGGCCAGCGCGCGCGTCCCCGCCTCGACCACGGAGTCGTACAGCTGCGCCGGGTCGACCTCCGCCCGTCCGCCGGGCAGGGAGCGGGGCCGCACCTCGGCGAAACCGGTGCCGATCACCCCGCGTTCGGGACAGACCACCAGGGCCTTGGTGCCGGACGTGCCCTGGTCGACGGCAAGCACCGGACCCGTCATCGTGCCCCTTCCTCGGCGATCACAGCCCGACAGCCTGCCGCCGCTGCCGTGGTGCGTCAAGTGGAGCCTGCCTGGGGCTACTTACCCGCTGTTCACTGGCTGATGGCCAGTCAAATCATGGCTACAGAAAAGAAGTTCGAAAACATCCGGAACCACAGGTGGCACGGAATTCACGCCCCTATAGTGACCGCCGACCAACGCGATCTCCTCAACCGCCGCCCAGAGGAGGGCTGTTGTTACTCCACCCTGCCGTCTTGCCCGACCGCCCGAGGTCCGGGGCGGGCGGCTGATGGCCAGAGAAGGAGCACGCCCCGCATACGATCCCGCCGGACACGACACCGAGCTGCGCGCCGCCCTCCAGGAGGTGCGCACCGGGCGCTGGATGTCGATGCGCAACCTGCTGGAGCGGACCACCGCCTGGTGGCAGTGGACCCAGCGCACCCAGGTCCTGGCCGCGGCGGCCGCGGGCACCGACGTGGTGCGGACCTGGCTCGCCGAGGAACCGGGCAGCGTTCCGGCCACAGTGATGCGCGCCCGGGTCGCCGTGGAGCGCGCGCTGCGGGCCCGGCGCGAGAACCATCGCCGTACCCATGAACTGTGGATCGAGGCCTGGGACGTGAGCCGGACCGCCGCCCGGGTCGCGCACCAGGACCCGGTGCCCTGGGTGTGCCTGCTGGCCCTCGCCCAGCTGGACCGCAAGCTGCTGTGGGAGGAGCACCGGGTGCCGCCGCCCGGGCCGATGCTGCCGCCCGGGCCGTGGGGCCTGCTGGCCGAGGCGGACAAGCGCGACCCGTACAACCGCGAGGCCCACCACCGCATGCTGCAGTTCCTGTACGGGCAGGCGGCCACGGGCCGGCTGGCGGAGGCGATCGGGTACGCGCACTGGGTCGCCGACTCCGCCCCGCGGGGTTCCGCACTGCACGTCCTGCCGCTCTACGTACGGGTCGAGCGCTACCGGCGCGGCGGCGGCCACAGCGCCGCGCTCGACCTGCACTGGGTCGCCGAGGACGCCACCCGCGAGGCGAGCCGGGCGTACGAGGCGTGGTTCGAGCACTCCCGCGCCGACGAACGCACCCCGCTCGACCTCAACCATCTCGCCCACGCCCTGTGGGGAGCCCTGACGTTCGAGGACGCGACGCGCGTCTTCGACGCACTCGGCCCCTACTACACCCCGCTGCCCTGGGCCTACCGCGCCGACGATCCCGGCGACCAGGCCCAGGCCGTACAGATCTTCCTCCAGGCCCGCGCCCGCAGCCGGTCCGCGGCGCACGGCCCCGACGCCTGACCCCACCACCCCCCGTCCCTACGGAGGTCTCCGCATGTCACCCACCCCCGAACCATCCATATCCGCAGGCGTGCCCCAGCACGACGAGGAGCAGCGCCTGCGAGAACTCGGCTACCGGCCGGTGCTCGCCCGTCGTATGGGCGGCTTCGGCAACTTCGCCATCAGCTTCTCGGTGATCTCGATCCTGTCCGGCTGCATGACCCTGTACGGCTTCGGCATGGGCGCGGGCGGCCCCGCCGTGATGCTGTGGGGCTGGGCGGGCGTCGGCCTGTTCGTGCTGTGCGTGGGACTCGCGCTGGCGGAGGTCACCAGCGCGTATCCGACGTCCGGCGCCCTGTACTACATGGCCGACCGGCTCGGCGGGCGCCGCTGGGGCTGGTACACGGGCTGGCTGAACCTGCTCGGGCTGCTGGGCGCGATCGCCGGAATCGACTACGGCGCCGCCCTGTTCGCGGGCGCGTTCGCCAACCTCCAGTGGGGCTTCGAGCCGACGCCGGAGAAGACGATGCTGATCTTCTTGGCGATCCTGCTGCTGCACGCCGTACTGAACCTGTTCGGCGTCCGCCTGGTCAGCGTCCTCAACTCCATATCCGTGTGGTGGCACTTGGCGGGCGTGGCCCTCATCGTCGGCGCCCTGTGGATCGTCCCCGACCACCACCAGTCCCCGTCCTTCGTGTTCACCGAGTTCGTCAACGACACCGGCTGGCACAACCCCGTCTATGTGGCCGCGATCGGCCTGCTGCTCGCGCAGTACACGTTCTCCGGCTACGACGCCTCGGCCCACCTGTCGGAGGAGACCTCCAACGCCTCGGTGTCGGCCGCGAAGGGGATCGTGCGCTCGATCTGGGTCTCGTGGATCGCCGGCTTCGTGCTGCTCACGGGGCTCACCTTCGCGATCCAGGACTACGACGCCACGCGGGCCAGCGAGACCGGGGTGCCGCCGGCGCAGATCCTGCTCGACGGGCTGGGCACGGACGGCGCGAGCGCGCTGCTGGTCGTGGTGATCGTGGCGCAGCTGTTCTGCGGCAACGCCGAGGTCGCGGCGGCGAGCCGGATGGTGTTCGCGTTCAGCCGGGACAAGGCCCTGCCGGGCTCCGCGCTGTGGCGCAAGGTCAGCAGCCGCACGCAGACCCCGGTCGCCGCCGTCTGGCTGTCGGTGGTCGTCGCCGGCCTCCTCGCGCTGCCCTCCCTGTACTCGCCGACCGCCTACGGCGCGGTCACCGCCATCAACGTCATCGGCATCACGCCCGCGTACGCCATCCCCGTGCTGCTGCGGCTGCGCGCGGGCGACCGTTTTCAGCCGGGTCCGTGGAGCCTGGGCCGGTGGAGCAAGCCGATCGGATGGGTCGCTGTGGTCTGGGTGGCGTGTGTGACGGTGCTGTTCTGCCTGCCCCAGTCCTCGCCGGTGACGGTGGACACGATGAACTACGCGTCCGTCGCCCTCGTCGTCGTACTGGTCCTGGCCACGGTGTGGTGGTTCGTCGCCCGCCGTTCGTACGGAACGCCCACGACGGCCGCGTACTCCGACCGGGAGCAGGCCGAACTGGCCGAGGGAATCGTCTGAAACAGCGCGATCCGGCGCCTGGCCCGGTACGAACTCCTGTGCCGGGTACGGCAAGATGAGCGGTTGCGTCGGCCACGAAACCTTCACGGCCTGCGCGATCGCACATCCCGCAATTCGAACAGGTGGCAACGTGACGGCATTTCAACGGGATCTCACCATGGACGACCTGGTCGTCCCCGGCATCGCGGTGGTCGCGGGCCTGGTGGCGGCGTTCCTGCTGCGCATGCTGCTCAAGTGGCTGGGCAAGCACGCCGACCGGACCCGCTGGAGCGGCGACGACGTCATCGTGGGCGCCCTCAGCATCGTGGTGCCATGGGGCGCGATCACGGGCGGTGCGGCCATCGCCGCGGCGGCGCTGCCGCTGACCTCGGCGATCCAGCACACGGTCAACCAGGTCCTGACCGTACTGCTGATCTTCGTCGTCACCGTGGCGGCGGCCCGGCTGGTCGCCGGCCTGATGCGAACGGTCACCCAGTCCCGCTCCGGAGTCGCGGGCTCGGCCACCATCTTCGTCAACATCACCCGGGTGCTGGTCCTGGCGATCGGCTTCCTGGTGGTGCTGCAGACGCTGGGCATCTCCATAGCGCCCATGCTCACCGCCCTGGGTGTCGGCGGTCTGGCGGTCGCCCTCGCCCTGCAGGACACCCTGGCGAACCTCTTCGCGGGCATCCACATCCTCGCCTCCAAGACCGTCCAGCGCGGTGACTACATCAAGCTGAGCAGCGGCGAGGAGGGCTATGTCGAGGACATCAACTGGCGCCAGACGACGGTCCGCGCGCTTTCCAACAACCTGATCGTCATCCCCAACGGCGAGCTCGCGAAGTCCAACATGACCAACTTCATGCGTCCCGAGCAGCAGTTGACGATCCTGGTCCAGGTCGGAGTGGCCTACGACAGCGATCTGGAGCACGTCGAGAAGGTCACCTGCGAGGTCGTCACCGAGGTGATGACCGACATCGAGGGCGCGCTCCCGGAGCACGAGGCGATGGTCCGCTTCCACACCTTCGGCGACTCCCGCATCGGCTTCACGGTGATCCTGGGCGTCGGCGAGTTCAGCGACCAGTTCAGGATCAAGCACGAGTTCATCAAGCAACTGCACAAGCGCTACCGCGCGGAGGGCATCCGGATCCCGGCGCCGGCGCGGACGGTGGCGCTGCAGCATGGATCGGTGGCGATTCCGCAGCAGCGCGGGGCGGAAGTGGAGATCAAGCCGGGCGAAGTCCACTCCACCCGGCTCGACTGAAGCCCTACAGCGTGGCCGAGTTGTCGTGGTATCCGCCCGGCCGGCTCTCGGGCCGGCGCAGTGACGAGCTCACCGGCGTCACCGTCCAGTCCGGGTGGCCGGGCATCCGCGGGAGAGGATGCCTCGACCTTCAGACCTGGGAGGTGTCCGGCTTTCCGCCAGGCGATTCGGCACTTCCTGCGGGAGCACCAAGAGCCACCTCCAACAAATGCAGGATCTCGGAGTTGACGGACCGCCGATCAATTGCCGCCTGAGCGGTCAGCCGGGCGTGCAGATCTTCAGGAATGCGCAACGCGAAGCGAATCATGACGCTAGCCTGACATCATGGCGACATCAATGGAAGACGAGGATGCTGGGCACGCCCGGTATACCTTCCGACTTCGCGTGTCGTCCACGGCCCGTGCTGCGCTGACGGCGGAGTGGGACAGGTGCCGCTGGATCTGGAACGAGTGCGTGGCTCGTTCGAAGAAGGCACATGCCGAAGGTGAGAAGGTCGGACCCGCCGTGCTGGACAAGATGTTGACCGCGGCCCGCGCGGTCACGCCGTGGTTGGCCGAGGGCTCCAGCGTTCCGCAACAGCAACTCATCCGCGACTTCGGCAAGTCACGCGCCAAGGCGGTCAAGGACTTCAAGGAACGGCTACCGATGCACCGACGCGCCGGGATGCCGAAATACAAGAAGAAGCACGAGGCTCCGCCAACCCTGAACTACACCCGCCGCGGCTTCCGCATCAAGGACGGCAAGCTGCACCTGGCAGGCGGCATCGCTCTGACCGTCGCGTGGTCGCGGCAACTGCCCGCCGCCCCCTCGTCCGTCCGGGTCCATCAGGACACCTTGGGGCATTGGTACTGCTCGTTCGTGGTCCCCACCCAGACCGAACTGCTGCCAGAGACCGGTCGCGTCATCGGTGTCGACTGGGGCGTGAAGGAGACGGCGACCACCACGAGCGCTGCACACGACCTGTCGCACCCCGAACACGGCAGGAAGACCCAGGAGAAGCTGGCCCGCTACGACCGGATGATGGCCCGACGCAAGCCGAAGAAGGGGCAAGCTGCTTCGAAGGGGTACCGGGAGGCCGGACACCTGCGGGCCAAGCTGCACAAGAAGGTTGCCCGGCAGCGGCAGGACACGGGCCGCAAGTGGGCGAAGAAGATGGTGACCGACCATGACGCCCTCGCGGTCGAGGACTTCAAGCCGAAATTCCTCGCCAAGACCACCATGGCCCGCAAAGCCGCCGACGCCGCCATCGGCGCCACCAAACAGGCCCTGATCGAGATGGGCCACAAGCACAGCCGTGCTGTGCACCTGGTACACCCCGCGCACACCACGATGGACTGCGGACACTGCGGAGCGAGAGCCAAGCACGCACTTCCGCTGGGCGAGCGCACTTACACTTGCACCGCGTGCGGAGCCGTGTCCCCCAGGGACAAGAACTCCGCACGCGTGATGCTCGTCCGGGCGGGTCTGACCCCGGCTGGCGCTGATCGCGTAAGACTCGATCACTCGTTGAGTGACCGAGCGGCGTGAGCCAGGAGTCCTCCGGTTTCAGTCGGAGGAGCAGTCAATCTGGTGCGATATCTCACTGACGGTCCACTTTCGCTCAAGGGGCGGGTGATCTGGCCCGGCCGTCGGATGAAATGGCGATCAACATGCATGACCGCAGGATCAGACGCCGCGGTTGCCTCAGAAGATGCACAGCATGTCCGGAAGTACGCGAGGACCGCTGTCGAGGACGGGTCGATCACGAGATATCTTGATGTCGAGCAATGTTGCAGACGTGGAGCGGAGCACCCGGTGACTGACTCGACCATCATCTATACGCACACTGACGAGGCCCCGGCCCTGGCGACGTATTCCTTCCTGCCGGTGGTCCAGGCGTACGCCTCGCAGGCGGGTGTCGCCGTCCAGACGCGGGACATCTCGCTGGCCGGCCGCATCATCGCGGTGTTCCCGGAGTACCTGGCCGAGGACCAGCGGATCCCGGACGCCCTGCACGAGCTGGGCGAACTGGCCAAGACGCCCGAGGCCAACATCATCAAGCTGCCGAACGTCTCGGCGTCGATCCCGCAGCTCAAGGCCGCGGTGGCCGAGCTGCAGGCGCAGGGCTACGCGCTGCCGAACTACCCGGACGACCCGAAGTCCGACGAGGAGCGGGACATCCAGGCCCGCTACGACAAGATCAAGGGCTCCGCGGTCAACCCGGTCCTGCGCGAGGGCAACTCCGACCGCCGCGCCCCCGCCTCGGTCAAGAACTACGCGAAGACCCACCCGCACCGCATGGGCGCCTGGACCTCCGAGTCCAAGACGAACGTGGCGACCATGGGCGAGAACGACTTCCGCTCCACCGAGAAGTCCGTCGTGATCTCCGAGGCCGGCGCGCTGAGGATCGAGCTGGTCGCCGAGGACGGCACCACCACGGTCCTTCGTGAGTCCGTACCGGTCCTCAAGGACGAGGTCGTCGACGCCTCGGTGCTGCACGTGGCCGAGCTGCGTGAGTTCCTCACCGCGCAGATCGCCCGCGCCAAGGCCGAGGACGTGCTGTTCTCGGTCCACCTCAAGGCCACGATGATGAAGGTCTCCGACCCGATCATCTTCGGTCACGTGGTCCGCGCGTTCTTCCCGAAGACCTTCGAGCAGTACGGCGAGACGCTGGCCGCCGCCGGTCTCTCCCCGAACGACGGTCTGGGCGGCATCCTCAAGGGCCTGGAGTCCCTCCCCGAGGGCGACGCGATCAAGGCCTCCTTCGACGCGGAGATCGCCGAGGGCCCGGCCCTCGCGATGGTCGACTCCGACAAGGGCATCACCAACCTGCACGTGCCGTCCGACGTCATCGTCGACGCCTCGATGCCGGCCATGATCCGCACCTCCGGCCACATGTGGGGCCCGGACGGCCAGGAGGCCGACACCCTCGCGGTGCTGCCGGACTCCTCCTACTCCGGCGTCTACCAGGCCGTGCTCGACGACTGCCGCGCGAACGGCGCCTACGACCCGTCGACCATGGGCTCCGTCCCGAACGTCGGCCTGATGGCGCAGAAGGCCGAGGAGTACGGCTCCCACGACAAGACCTTCGAGATCAAGGCCGCCGGCACGGTCCGCCTGGTCGACCAGGCCGGGAACGTCGTCATCGAGCAGGCCGTGGCCGTCGGTGACATCTTCCGCGCCTGCCAGACCAAGGACGCGCCGATCCGCGACTGGGTCAAGCTCGCCGTCACCCGCGCCCGCGCCACCGGCAACCCGGCCGTGTTCTGGCTGGACGAGACCCGCGCCCACGACGCGCAGTTGATCGCGAAGGTCAACGCGTACCTGGCGGACCACGACACCGAGGGCCTGGACATCCGTGTCCTCGCCCCGGTCGAGGCGACCAAGCTGTCGGTGGAGCGCATCCGCCGCGGCGAGGACACCATCTCCGTCACCGGCAACGTGCTGCGTGACTACCTGACCGACCTGTTCCCGATCCTGGAGCTGGGCACCAGCGCCAAGATGCTGTCGGTCGTCCCGCTGATGGCGGGCGGCGGCCTGTTCGAGACGGGCGCCGGCGGCTCCGCCCCGAAGCACGTCCAGCAGCTGGTCAAAGAGAACTACCTGCGCTGGGACTCCCTCGGTGAGTTCTTCGCGCTGGTCCCGTCCCTGGAGCAGTACGCGACGGCCACGAACAACCCGAAGGCCAAGGTCCTGGCCGACACCCTCGACCGCGCCACGGCGACCTTCCTCAACGAGGACAAGTCCCCGACCCGTCGCGTCGGCGGCATCGACAACCGCGGCAGCCACTTCTTCCTGTCCTTCTACTGGGCGCAGGAGCTGGCCCAGCAGACCGACGACGCGGACCTGGCGAAGGCCTTCGCCCCGCTCGCCGAGACGCTCGCCGCGAACGAGCAGAAGATCGTCGACGAGCTGAACGCCGTCCAGGGCAACCCGGCCGACATCGGCGGCTACTACCAGCCCGACCCGGCCAAGGCGGCCGCGGTCATGCGCCCGTCGGCCACGTGGAACGAGGCGCTCGCCTCGCTCTGAACCGACGTCACGGGGCCATGGGGCCCCGCACGGCCCTGACTCCGCCCCGGTCGGCAACTGCCCGGCCGGGGCGGAGCCGTGTGCGGGGCTGTGCGTGCAGGGCGTTGCGGTGGGCACGTGGTCGTGGATGTGCGTACGAGGCCTGGCAGTGCGCACGGGGCGCGACAGCGGGCACGGGCCGTAGCAGTGCGCACGGTCTGTGACAGCGGGCACGGCCGCGACAGCAGGCACGGGTCGTAGCAGTGGGCACGGTCCGTGACAGCAGGCACGGGCCGTGACAGCAGGCACAGGTCGTGGCTGTGAGTGCGGGTCACAGCATCCGGGACGACTGGTTACGGCCGGCCCGGTCCCCCACGATGACCTTGCGCGCCGCGGGCGCGGGAGGGGGGATCGGGATGGGCCGTGTCGTGGCGGGTTCGGACCCGGTGCTGCGCTTTCGGGGCGCCGTCTCCCTCCAGCACGGCCCTGGCTGGGTCACCCCCTGGCGGCTGCCCCACGAGGAGGCCCGGCTGCATCTCCCGGAGGGCGGGATCGGCCGGGCCGCCATGCCCGCCGGGGTCCGCGTCACCCTGCGCACCGACAGCACCGCCCTGACCTGCCACTACCAGGCGGACCCGGCGCCCCGTCTGAACGGACCGCAGGAGCGGCCCGTCCTGGACGTCCGCTGCGACGGCCGGCACACCGAGTCCGTGCTCCTGCGGGCCGACGGACACGACGCCCGCTTCCGGGTGGCCCTGCCCGGCCGGCCCGTGCTCGTCGAGCTGTGGCTGCCGACGTACCACCAGTTCCGGCTGCGCTCCCTGGTCCTCGACGAGGAGGCCGCGGTCGTGCGCGAGGACCGGGACCGGCCCCGCTGGGTGCACTACGGCAGCTCCATCTCCCAGGGCCGCGGGGCCGGTTCACCGAGCCGCGCCTGGGCCGCGCTGGTCGCCGAGCGCGCCGGGCTCGACGTGACGTCGGTCGCCCTCGGCGCCGCCTGCTGCCTCCAGCCCATGACGGCACGCCTGATGCGCGACCTGCCCGCCGACCTGCTCACCGCCTGTGTCGGCATCAACATCCAGGCCCTCGGCAGCCACGGCCCGGACGCGTTCACCTCCGCGCTCGTCGGCTTCGTGCGGACCGTGCGCGACGGGCACCCGGAGACTCCGTTCGCCGTGATGTCCACCATCGTCGCCCCGGACCGGGAGGACGTCCCGGGACCGTCCGGACTGACGATCAAGGAGTGCCGCGAACGGACGTACAGCGCGGTGGAGTTGCTGCGCTCCCACGGCGACATGAACCTCCACTACGTCGACGGCCTGGACGTCTTCGGACCGGACCAGGCCCCGCTCCTGCTGGAACCGGAGGGCATCGACCGGCTGCACCCGGGGCCCGAAGGCCACCCGGTGTTCGCCGACCGCTTCCTCGCGGCGCTGCGCCGCAGCGGGTGTCTCCCAGCCTGTGTGTCGCAGTAACAGCATGAATCCGGAACTGGTTACCTCTGCCGACTTTGGCGACGATCGCCAGGTCGTCCCCCATTTCCGGAGAGGAAACCCGTGTCCGCAACCGCTCAGCCCGACACCGCAGGGAGCGCCGCGAAGGTGCCCTGGGCCTCGTACACGGGCGTGTACCTGCTGCTGTTCCTGATCGGCACGGAGACCTTCCTGGTCTCGCCCCTGCTGCCCACCATCGCCGGTGACGTCGGCGTCTCCGAGGCCGCGGCGGCGGTCACCGTCACGGCGTACACGCTGGTGTACGCGCTCACCGCGCCCTTCCTGGGCGCGGTCTCCGACCGCTTCGGACGCCGGCCGACGATCCTCGCGGGCACCGTGTTGTTCCTGCTCGGCAACGCGGTGGCCGCGGTCGCCGGGAACCTCACGGTGCTGGTGGTGGCCCGGGTGCTGGGGGCGCTCGGCGCGGCCCTCGCGGGCCCGTCGATCTGGGCGCACATCGCGGAGACCGCGCCGGAGGCGGTGCGCGGACGGGCGGTCGGGCTCGGCATGGCGCTGTTCTCGGCGGGTCAGGTGCTCGGGGTGCCGGCGGGCAGTTTCCTGGCCGGGTGGGGCGGCTGGCGGGCCTCGTTCTGGGCGCTGACGGCACTGTCCCTGGCGTCGGTCCCGCTGCTCCTGGCGCAGACGAGGAGCGCGCAGGGCCGCACCGACGCGCCGCCGGTGGGCATCGGTTCGGTGTTCGCGGTGTGGCGGGACGGGGTCCTGCGGCACACGCTGATCGTCGTCTTCCTGCTGCAGGCCGCCAACCTCGGCGCGTACACCTTCCTCGGCACCGCGCTCCACGACCGCTTCGGCCTCTCGGTCGACGCGCTCGGTCTGCTCGGCATCCTGGTCGGTGCGGGCAGCGCGCTCGGTTCGCTGGCCGCGGGCCGCATCGGCGACCGGGCCCGCGAGCGGGGTACCGGGGACGCCGCGTGGATCCCGGTGTGGGCCCTGGTGCTGGGCGCCGCGGCAGTACTCGCCGCGCTGGGCTCGCCCGAACTGCTCGCCTACGCGGCGGTGTTGGTGTGGTTCTTCGCCAGCGGAGCCTTCGGCACCCTGATCCAGACGCTCCTGGTGAGCGCCCGGCCGGAGCTGGGCGCGACCTCCAGTTCGTGGAACAGCGCCACGCTGTACGCGGGGACGGCGGTGGGTGTGACCGTCGCCGGCGGCTTCGCGCACGCGGACACCGGTACGGCGGCGGTGGGCGGCGGACTCGCGGTACTGGCGGGGTTGGTGGCGCTGCCGTTGGTGGGTCGGCTGCGGACGCCGGCCGCCCCGGAGACCGGTGCCGCACACGAGGAGGTGTCCGCCCATGACCGCGCCTGACGCGACCCTCCAGAAGGAGACGGCAACGGTCGCCGTCCCCGACACCGGCCGCGACCGTGCCCCCGCCCTGGACGGCCTGCGCGCCCTGGCCGCGCTCCTCGTCATCGCGATCCACGTCGGCATCTACACCGGTCAGGTCGCCTCCAGTTGGCTCGGCATCGGCGAGGGCGGCCCGCTCGGCCCGGTGATCTCCCGCTTCACGGTCGGCGTGCCGATCTTCTTCGTGCTCTCCGGGCTGCTGCTGTACCGCCCGTACGCGAACGCGGCCCGCGACGGCCGCGCCCGCCCCTCGGCCTCCCGCTATCTGTGGCACCGAGTGCTGCGCATCTTCCCCGTGTACTGGGCCGTCACCATGGTCGCCCTGTTGTGGTTCGGCCGGGACACGCTGGAGAGTGTGTGGCCGACTCTGCGCGCCCTCCTGCTGCTGCACATCTACGAGCACGACCCGATCCCGTTGGGCATCACGCAGACCTGGAGTCTGGCCACGGAGGTCGCCTTCTACGCCGTACTCCCCTTGCTGGCCTGGGGACTTCACCCGCTGCTGCGGCGTGGGCGGACCGGTGCGGTGTTCGCGGTGCTGGCGGCCGTGGAGGCGGTGACGCTGGTGACGGTGGTCGCCACGCACGTCCCGTCGGCGGGCCCCTACCCGCTCGCCCAGCTGTGGCTGCCCGAGTACGCCGGGTACTTCGCCGCCGGGATCGGGCTGGCGGTGCTCGCCTCGCGTGTCCAGGACCCGCCCGCGTTCGTCCGGCGTCCGTGGCTGTGCTGGGGCGTGGCGCTGGCCGCGTACGTCCTGGTGTCGACGCCGCTGACCGGGACGACGGCCCGCTATCCGACCGTCGCCGAGGCGCTCTGGGAGCACGGCCTGTACCTGGTCGTAGCAGTCGCGCTGGTGGCGCCGCTCGCTCTGGCGGACGGCTCTCGCGGTCCGGCGGCGCTGCTGCGGCGGCCGGTGCCGGCGTGGCTCGGGCGGATCTCGTACGGACTGTTCCTGTGGCACATGGTCGTGGTCGAGGGCTGGCTCAGGATCACCGGGCAGAAGGTGGGGACGGCGGAGTTCGCGGTGTTGTTCCCGGTCACCGTCGCGCTCACCGTCGTCCTGGCCGCGCTCAGCCACTACCTGATCGAGCTGCCCGCGCGGCGGCTGCGCTCGCGCGCACCCCTGCGCCCGGTTCCGCAGCCGGCTGCTCCCTGACAGAGAACGGAAGCACCACCATGACCGACTCCGGTCCCGTCCGCTGGGGCGTCAACCTGCCCCTGCCCGCCCGTGAACTCACCGCCCACCGGGGCACGATCGAGGCGCTGCCCGACCTCGGCTACACCGACGTGTGGACCGGGGAGGGCGGTGGCATCGACGCCTTCACCCCGCTGGCCGCGGCCGCCGCCTGGCAGCCGCGGCTGCGGGTCGGCACCGGTGTCGTGCCGGTGTTCACCCGCGGGCCCGGCATCCTGGCGCAGACAGCGGCGGGCCTCGCCGAGCTGACCGAGGGCGAGGTCCTGCTCGGTGTCGGCGCGTCGGTCCCCGCCCACACCACCGCCCTCAACGGCGGCACCCACGAACGGCCGTTGGCCCGGGTCCGGGACACCGTGCGGTTCCTGAAGCGGGCCCTGCACGGGCAGCCGGTGGGCGACGGGTACGAGACGCTGTCCGCGCCCGGCTTCCACCTGGGCTTCACTCCGGAACGCCCGCCGAAGGTGCTGGTCGGCGCGCTGCGGCCGAAAATGCTGGGGGTGGCGTACGACGACGGTGACGGCGCCGTGGTCAACCTGCTGACCGCCGAGGACGTGCCGCGGGTGATCGCGGCGGGCGGCGGGCCCCGCCCGGACAAGGAGACGGTGGTGAAACTGTTCGTGTGCCCGACGACCGACAGGGCGTACGCGCGGCGCGCCGGACGCGGCTTCCTCGGCTGGATCCTCAACCAGAAGCCGTACCACGCCTTCCATGAATGGCTCGGCCGCGGCGAGGAGTTGAAGGAGTCCCACGACCACTACGTCCTCGGCGACCGGGCACGCGCCGCAGCGGCGCTCCCCGACGAACTGGTGGACGCGCTGTGGCTGCACGGCGAGCCGGCGGCCGTGCGGGACCGGATCCGCGCGTATCTCCAGCCGGGGGTCACGACCGTGCTGCTGTACGTGGCGACCACACCGGAGCTGCACCGCGCTCCCGGATCACTGCCGGCGCTGCTCGCGGAACTGCGGCCCGCGTGACGAACCAGGACCGTGCCCTGCTGCACTTCCACGGCGGCGGCTACCGGGCGGGCGCGCCGGAGCTGAGCCGGCCGCTCGCCGGACATCTCGCCCGGCGGGTCGGCGCCGAAGTCACCGTGCCCCCCTACCGGTTGGCGCCCGTGCATCCGTTTCCTGCGGCCGTCGAGGACGGGCTGGCGGCCTACGCGGCGCTGCTCGGACGCGGCTTCGCTCCCGAACGGACGGCCGTGGTGGGCGAGTCGGCCGGGGGCGGGCTCGCACTGGCGGTGCTGGTGGCCGCGCGGGAGGCCGGACTGCCGATGCCCGGGGCGGCAGTCGGCCTGTCGCCGTGGCTCGACCTGACCGTGGAGGCCCCGTCGTACGAGCGGTGTGCCGCGACCGATCCGGTGCTGGGGCGGACGGATCTGCTCGACTCGGCGGTGCTGTACCTGGCCGGTGCCGATCCCCGTGCACCCACCGCCTCTCCGCTCTTCGCCTCCGCCGAGACGCTGGCCGCATTGCCGCCGGTGCTGCTGCAGTCGAGCCGGGACGAGGTGCTCGCCGACGACGCGGTGCGGTTCGGGAAGCGGATGGCGGCGGTCGGCGGGGACTGCCGCGTCGAGCTGTGGGAGGACACCACGCACTGCTGGCAGCTGTTCGTGGACCGGCTTCCGGTCGCGGTGCGGGCCGCGGACTGTGTTGCAGCTTTCTTAAGGGAACGCCTTATCTGACGGACAACTGACAGGAAAACGGACAGGGTTGCTTGAAACGCGGATATGCTGAAAGCCGGATCACGAAGATTGCCGGACCGGCGAAGGGGGCGACGGTGCGTTCGGACGTCGAATTAGAGGAGAGCATCCGCGAAACCGCCAATGCCAAGGAATTGGGGGCGTTTCTGCGGGCCCACCGCGAGCGCCGCAGTCCGCGCGAGGTGGGCCTGCCGGACACCGGCCGGCGCCGCACCCCGGGGCTGCGCCGGGAGGAGGTCGCCGCGCTCTCCGGGGTGGGGCTCGCCTGGTACACCTGGCTGGAGCAGGGCCGGGTCATCCCGTCCCGGAAGGTGCTGGAGGCGGTGGCCCGGACCTTGGGCCTGAACGCGGTGTCGTACCGTCATGTCCTCGCGCTCTCGGGCCTGTTGCCGCCCACGCCGGACGGGGCGGGGCACGACGAGGTGGCGGCGCGCACCCAGGCACTGCTCGACACCTGGGAGACCTCGCCGGCCGTGCTGCTGGACGCGCGCTTCGACATCACCGCATGGAACACCGCGTACGCGGCCGTGTGGTCGGACCCGGCGGAACTCCCGGCCGACCGCCGGAACCTGATGTGGTGTCTGGCCGGGGATCCCGCGATCCGCACCACGCTCGCCGACTGGGAGCCGGTCGGGCGGGCGGTCCTCGCCCAGTTCCGGGGGCAGACCGCGCGGCTCGCCGCGACGGACGCACGTACCCAGGAGATCTACCGGGTCCTGCGGGAGGACTTCCCGGAACTCGTCGGCTGGTGGGAGTGCCAGGGCGTCGGTGATCTGACGGCTCGGCAGGTCGACGTACGGCTGCCGTGCCACGGTGAACTGCGGCTGCTGTTCTCGGCGTTCCGGCCCGTCGACGACCCGGAGGCGCTGGTCCTGGTGCAGGCACCGGCGGGTCCCGCCGACCACGAGCTGGTGGCGCGGCTGGTGCGCGAGCACCACGGGCGCAGCGCCGAGGTGGTGCGCATCCGCGCTCACGACGCCCTCGGCGGCGCGTCCCTGAAGAACGCGCGCAGCTCCGCGTAGGTCGCCTCGGGCGCCTCCTCCGGCAGGAAGTGCCCGCAGTCCAGGGCCCGTCCACGCACGTCGTCGGCCCAGCGCCGCCACACCCCGAGCACGTCGTGGCGGCGCTCGGTGTGCGACCGCTTGCCCCACAGGGCCAGCACCGGGGCGGTGATACGGCGCCCCGCCGCCAGGTCGGCCTCGTCGTGGGCCAGGTCGAGGCCGAACATGGCCCGGTAGTCCTCGCACATGGCATGCACCACCGCGGGCCGGGACACGGCTGTTCGGTAGGCGGCGAGCGCCTCGGGCGCGAACAGGCCCGCGTGCGCACCGAAGTAGAAGGCCTCCGGGTCGGCGGCGATCAGCCGCTCGGGCAGCGGATGCGGCTGCGCGAGCAGGAACCAGCGCCACAACTGCCGTGCGGAGGCGGCGTCCACCGCGGCCAGGGCATCGGCGGTGGGAACCACGTCCAGGACGGCCAGGCGGTCCACCTTCTCCGGATGGTCGAGGGCGAGCCGGTAGGCGCACCGCGCGCCCCGGTCGTGGCCGGCGACATGGAAACGGTCGTGTCCCAACTCGGCCATCACCCGGACCTGTTCGGCGGCCATGGCGCGCTTGGTGTACGGGGTGTGGTCGGCGGTGGTGGGCGGACGGCCGCTCGCTCCGTAGCCGCGCAGGTCGGTGGCGACGACGGTGAACTCCTCGGCGAGCCGGGGCGCGACGGCATGCCACATGGCGTGCGTCTGCGGGAAGCCGTGCAGCAGCAACAGCGGCGGGCCGTGGCCGGCGGTGCGCACGTGCACGGGCACGCCGTCCGCCTCGACGGTCAGCGTACGGAATTCCTCGAACAGCCCCATACGGCCAGGGTAATTCGCCGGGCCGCGTCCGGGAATTCAACCGGGGATGCTGTTATTCACGGTCACAGGATGCGCCGTACACCGTCTATTCGAGTCCCATTGACGCGACCGAAAACATATTCCTAGTCTGCGCAAGGAATTTCGAATCCATCGGTTTACTGGTTTGCTTTCCCGGCCGAAAGAGCTGCTCATGAAGCAGAAGTACTCGACGGACATGAGCCCCGCGGAGCGCGCCGCTCTGTGGCGGCAGCGCCTCTTCGAGGCGGAGGCGGGGCTCACCCGATACCTCACGGAGTCGCGCGGCGGGCAGGACATCGACGACTGGATCGCGGTGCGCGGCGAGATCTACGCCGGGCTGCCCGGCCCGTCCGGCGCGGAGGCGCCCGAGGCCTGGCAGCAGGTGTTCTTCCGGGCCCAGGCCCTGATGGAACGGTTCCTGGTGTCCCGCTACGGGCACGAGGAGCTGGCCGCCTGGGCCCGCGCCGGCGCCGAGGTGCACCGCCATGTGGAGCCCGACCACGGGCGCGGCGCCCTCGACCCGGTGCTCAGGATCGCCCGCCAGGCCGAGCTGTACGGCTCGCGCTACGAGGTCACCGAGGACGGCCCCGACCGGGCCGCCCTGAGCATCACGCACTGTGCGATCTGGGACTACCGGGAGAAGGCCCGGGCCCGTGGGGTCGGCATCACCCTCGACTCCCCCTGCGAATACTGCGTGCACGCCATCGGCGCCAACGTCGCCGCCAAGGGTTTCCGGCCGCGCCACGAACTGACCGACGGTCCCGAAGGACACGGCTGCCACTGGGAGGCGGAATGTGCGGTATAGCGGGCTGGATCGACTTCGGCCGCGATCTGCGGGCCGAGGCGGCGACCGTGCGCGCGATGACCGACAGCATGGTCCGGCGCGGCCCCGACGCGGGTGATGCGTGGCTCGCCGAACACGCGGCGCTCGGGCATCGCCGGCTCGCCGTGATCGACGTGGCGGGCGGGGCGCAGCCCATGGAGATCCGGGAGGGTGCCCGGCACGCCGTCATCAGCTACAGCGGCGAGGTCTACAACTTCCGCGAGCTGCGTGCCGAACTCGCCGCGCTCGGGCACGGGTTCCGCACCCGCTCCGACACGGAGGTGGTGCTCCGGGCGCATCTGGAGTGGGGCGAGAAGGCGGTCGAGAAGCTCAACGGCATGTTTGCGTACGCCCTTTGGGACGTGCGGGAGCAGGAACTGCTCCTCGTGCGCGACCGGCTCGGTGTGAAGCCCCTGTACTGGACGGCCGACGGCGAGCGGCTGCTGTTCGGCTCCGAGCCGAAGGCGGTGCTGGCGAATCCGCTGTTCCGGGCGGAGGTGGACGCGCAGGGGCTGGCAGAGCTGTTCGCGGTGCCGGCGGCGCCGACGCCCGGGCTCACGGTCTACCGCGGGTTGCGGACCGTGCGTCCGGGGCACACCGTGCGGTTCGGCAGGTCCGGGGCTCGCGCGCGGCGTTACTGGGCACTGGAGTCACGGCCGCACACCGACTCCCTCGACGAAACGGCCGTACACGTACGGGAGTTGCTGACGGACATCGTGCGCCGTCAGCTGGTCAGTGACGTGCCGCTCGGGCTGCTGCTGTCGGGCGGTCTGGACTCCAGCACGCTGACCGCGCTCGCGGCGGCCGAGGCGCCGGACAAGGTCGCCACGTTCTCCGTGGACTTCCCGCCCGACGAGCAGCCCGAGCGACTCGGCGACTGGAACCGCGACGCGGACGCCCCGTACATCCGGGAGCTGGTCGACGAGCTCGGCACCGCGCACACCGCGGTCACCGTCCCCGGCAGCGAGCTCCTCGCCCACCGCCCGATCGGTCTCCGGGCGCGGGACCGGCCGGGCTGGGGTGAGCCCGACGTGTCGCTGTACCTGCTGTTCCAGGGGGTGCGCCGGCACGTCACCGTGGCGCTGTCCGGGGAGGTGGCCGACGAGGTCTTCGGCGGCTACCCGTTCTTCCACGGCGACGGCCCGCTGGACTCCTTCCCGTGGCTGCGGGGGAAGCCGTCCCCCGCGGGACTGCTGCGGGACGACGTCGCCGAAGCCGTACGGCCGACCGAGTACGCGACGCAGCGGCTGGCCGACGCCCTCACCGAAGTCCCGTACCTGGAGGGCGAGTCGGCCGAGGACCGGCGGGCCCGGCAGATCTCGTATCTCGCCCTGACCCGCTGGCTGCCCGCGCTCCTGGACCGCAAGGACCGGATGAGCATGGCGGCGAGCCTGGAGGTGCGGGTGCCGTTCGCGGACCACCGACTGGTCGAGTACCTGTGGAACGTGCCGTGGTCGTTCAAGACCACCGGCGGCGAGCCGAAAGGGCTGCTCCGGCGCGCGGTGGGCGACCTGTTGCCGCCACGCGTGCTGCACCGCCCCAAGAGCGGCTATCCGGCGAGCTCGGCACCCGCCTACGGGGCCGCACTCCGGCAACGGGTCGAGGATCTCCTACGGCGGGACCGGCCCGTCTTCGATCTGGTGGACCGGGAGAAGGTCCGCCGGCACCTCGTCGAGGGCACCGTGCTGCCCGGACCGCGGGCCGCGCCGCACCCGACCGGCGGGCTCGATCACCTGCTGGCGCTGGACAGTTGGCTCGACACCTACGGGGTGAGTGTCCGGTGAGCGTACCGACCGAGGAGTATCTGGCCGCCGCGCGGACCTTTCCCACCGGGGTCACCGTGGTGGCCACCCGCTACCGGGACGGCTTCCAGGCCAAGACGGTGTCCGCGTTCACCTCGCTCTCCCTGGACCCGCTGCTCGTCGGCGTGGCGATCGGCCGGCACAGTCCGATGGTGTGGGCGGCCCGCGCCTCGGGCGTGCTCTCGGTGAACGTGCTGCGGCACGACCAGCGCGGTGTCGCCGACTACTTCGCTGCGCCGGCGCAGCGCCGTGAACTCCCCGCTCCCGTGGGCCTGTTACGGCAGGGAACCGGCGCCCCGGTGCTCGGCGACTGCCTGAGCTGGTTCGACTGCCGGGTCACCAGTGTCGTACCGGGCGGCGACCACGCGCTGATCCTGGGCCGGGTCGTCGCCGTGCGCTCCGGCGAAGGCCGGCCCCTCGTGCACCAGGGCGGCACCTACCGCGCCCTCTCCGACGAACAGAGGAACCTCTCATGACGTCCCTGTCCCTCGCCTCGTCCGTCGAACCGCTCGGCGCCCTCGACGGCGAGCGCTATCTCAGGAGTCTCGACGACGGGCGCAGCGTGTGGCTCGACGGCGAGGAGATCAAGAACGTCGCCGAACATCCGGCCTTCGCCGCGCCGGTCGCCGAGCTGGCCCGCCAACTCGATCTGCAGCACGACCCGGCGCACCGCGACCTGCTGACCGTCGACCATCCGGACACCGGGCTGCGGATCGGCCGTGGCTACCATCCGCCGCGCACACTCGAGGAGTTGAGGTCGGCGCGGGCGTCGGCCGAGGTGTGGCTGCGGGAGTCGTTCGGGCAGCACGGGCGGTCGCCCGCGTTCATGGCGTCGATAGCGGTCGGCCTGTTCGACTTCCGGCACCGCCTGGAGACCAACCGGCCCGGCTTCGGCACGAACGCGGCCGCCTACCACCGGTACGCCGCCACCCGCGACCTGCTGCTCACGCACGCGCTCGGCGACCCGCAGATCGACCGCTCCGCGAGCCCCGTCGACCACCCCGACCACGCCCTGAGGATCCTGCGCGAGGACGACGACGGCATCGTCGTACGCGGCGCCAAGCAGCTGACCACGCTCGCGCCGTTCGCGCACGAGGTGCTGGTGTACCTGTCGGCGTCGTTCGCGCAGCGCGGCGGCGAGGAGTTCGTGGTGTGGTTCGCGCTGCCGCTGAACGCGCCGGGCCTGCGCATCCTGTGCCGGGAGCCGTTCGGCGGCGCCCCGCACGGGCACGCCCACCCTCTGGCGTCCCGCTTCGACGAACAGGACGCGATGCTGTTCTTCGACGACGTACGGGTGCCCTGGGACCGGGTGTTCCTGCTGCACGACGGCGCCCTCGCCCGCGAGGGGCTCACCCGGATCAACGCCTGGAGCCAGTACATCGGGCAGATCCGCTACCGGGAGCGGCTGCGCGCCCTGCTCGCCGTCGGCACGCTGACCGCCGAGGCGATCGGTGTGGACGGCTTCCGCAACATCCAGGAGGACCTGGGGGAACTCGCCGGTTTCGCCGAGACCTTGGACTACTTCCTGGCAGCCGGTGAGGCCACCGCCCGTGTCACCGACGGCGGGCTGCTCGCCCCCGGACCGACACCCGCGGCCGCGGTGTGGGCGGCCGACGTCGCCGGGCGCGCGGTGGAGATCGTGCGCGGCATCGGCCAGTCCGGGATCCTCATGCAGCCCACCGAGAACGACCTGCGCTCCCCCGAGCTGCGCCCGCACCTGGAGCGCTACATGCGCGGCAAGGACATCGACGCGGAGCGCAAGTCCCGCCTGTTCAGGCTGGCCTGGGAGCTGACGGCGGACAGCTTCGGGCAGCGCCAGGACCTGTACGAGTACGTGCACCGCGGCGACCTCGCCCGCAACCGCATCAACCTGCTGCGCCGCTACGACCAGTCGGAGGTCCGCGCGCGCATCGCGGACCTGATCTCCCAGCCCCTGTGACCGGAGGAACCCGATAACCGATGACGGATGACATCCTCACGCGCGCCCGTACGCTCTCCGGCTACGACGACGTCAGCCGGATCCGCCAGTCCCAGGACCACGACTGGGTGCTCGACCTGGTGCCCGAACCACCCTCCACCGTCGCCGACCTGGGCTGCGGCACCGGCGCCCTGCTGGACGCGGCCCTCGCCCGCTGGCCCGGTGTCGTGCGTGCGGTCGGCATCGACGGCAACGAACGCCGGGTGCGGGAGGCGGGCGTCCGCCTTGCCGGACGGGCCGAGCTGCTCACCGGCGACCTGCTCCGACTCCCGCCGCTGGACGACCGGTTCGACGTGGCGTTCATGACCTCGGTGCTGCACTGGCTGCACCCGGACGAGGACCGGGCCTTCGCCTGGACGGCCGCGCACCTGGCACCGGGCGGCACCTTCGTCCTGACGACCCATCACCCGCTCACGGACGCCCGGGGGTTCGGTGGTGAGGACGTCGTCGCCCGCGACGCCCTCGCGGCACTCGGATACGACGACAGCCTGGCCGGCATCGTCCCGATGGGCGTGCGCGCCCGGCCCGCCCAGCCCGTTCGCGCCCTGCTGGCCCGCCACTTCACGGTCACCGCGGTCGAGGAACGCCAGGTGCCGGTGCGCGCCGAGAGCGCCGAGCGGTACCGGGACTTCCACGCCTCCACCTTCGGCACGTACTTCAGCCGGCTCGTCCCGCCGGACCGCCAGGAGGACTTCTTCGAGGCGGTCGGCCGGGCCGCCGCCCGCCGCGGCGCCGAGCACGGCGAGGTCTACGGCATCACCGTCCGCGCCTGGCGCGCCACCCCGCTGACATGAGACTCCCGGCCCCCTGACATGACCCCAGAACGGAGACGCCCCGTGCCCACCCGCCGGTCCTTCCTGCTCCTGTCCGCCGGTTCGCTCGCCGCCGTGGGGCTCACCGCCTGTTCCTCCACCTCCGGCGGCACGTCCGGCTCGGGCGGCGCCCCGCGCGACGGCGGCACCCTCACCTTCTCCACCGACGTCGAGCCCGATGTCTACGACCCGCACGTCAGCCCCGCCGACATCGTCGGCGTCCTGCTGCGCAACGTCTTCGACTCACTGGTCGCGCAGCGGAGCGACGGCACTTTCGAGCCGTGGCTGGCGAAGGAATGGGAGGTGTCGAAGGACGGGAAGGCCTACAGTTTCCGGCTGCGCGAGGACGTCACCTTCACCGACGGCACGCCGTTCGACGCCGAGGCGGTGAAGGCCAACTTCGAGCACGTGGTGGCACCGGCGACGAAGTCGCAGTACGCGGCGACGCTGATCGGGCCGTACGACCGCACGGAGGTGACCGGCGCCCACAGCCTCACCGTGCATCTCAGGAAGCCGTACGCCTCCTTCCTGCACGCCCTGTCCACCACCTATCTCGGCTTCCACTCCCCCAAGGCGCTGCGCGAACACCCCGGTGAGCTCGCGGCGGGTGGGCGCTACAGCGTGGGCACAGGGCCGTTCACCTTCACCTCACGGGTGAAAGGCCAGAAGCTGGTGTTCACCCGGAACGGGGCCTACGCCTGGACGCCCGAGTCCGCGGAGAACCAAGGCCCCGCCCACATAAGGCAGTTGGTCGTCACCTTCCTGCCGGAGAACGCCACCCGGGTCGGCGCGGTCACCTCCGGCCAGACCGACGTGGCCGACTTCCTGCCCGCCAACCGGATCGCGACGCTGAAGAAGCAGCCGGGGCTGAGCGTCCTGAGCCACGACTCGCCGGGCGTCGTCTACCAGTACTTCCTCAACACCGGGCGGGCCCCCTTCGACGAGCGGGACGCACGGCTGGCCGTACGGGCGGCCGTGGACACCGAGGCGATCACCAAGGCCGTGTTCGCGGGGCAGTACCGGCGGGCCTGGGGTCCGCTGTCCCCGTCGACCCCGGCCTACGCGAAGTCTCCGGAGGACAGCTGGAGTTACGACCCCGACCGGGCGGGCGAGCTGCTCGACGGCCTCGGCTGGACCGGGCGGGACGCGGACGGCTACCGCACCAAAGGCGGCAAGCGGTTCTCGCTGACGCTGCTGTACGTGCCCGCGTACACCAAGGCCGAGCGGCGCACCTTCGACACGGCCGTGCAGGACGCGCTGAAGAAGGTCGGTGTGGAGCTGAAGCTGAACCCGCTGGACGCGGGCAGCTACACACCCGTCCGTAACCGGGGCGAGTACGACATCATCGCCTTCGCCTGGGGCGGCTCCGACCCCGACCTGCTGCGCACCGTCTTCCACTCGAAGAGCCAGCTGGCCGACGGCGGCGCCAACGGCTCCAGGCTGCACGACGCGACGATCGACGGCTGGCTCGACGAGGCGGGCGCGACCTCGGACCCGGCACGCCGGACGGAGCTGTACGGCAAGGTGCAGCAGCGGATCGTGGCGCAGGCGTACACCGTGCCCGCCTTCGTGGGCACCCGCCAGCTGGGGGTGCGGCAGCGGGCACACGGCGTGACCTTCGACGCGTCGGCCTGGCCGCTGTTCCAGGGCGCCTGGGTGGACGCCTGATGCCCGAGACCCTCCGCCTGGTGCCGCGCAGGCTGGCCGCAGGGGTGCTCGTGCTGTGGGGCGCGGCCACCCTGGCGTTCCTCGCCCTGCACCTGGTGCCCGGGGACGTCGTGGACACCGTGCTCGGGCCGGGCACGGCCGCGACGCCCGCGCTGCGGGAGCAGATCCGGCTCGACTACGGCCTCGGCGACCCGCTCGCCGTCCAGTACCTGCGCCAGTTGGCGGACTTGGCGCACGGCGATCTGGGGCGCTCGTACCAGCTGGGGCTGCCGGTGAGCCAGGTGCTGGAGGGCCAGGTGGCACCGACGGTGGAGCTGGCGCTGACGGCGACCGCGCTCGCGCTGCTGATCGCGTTCGCGGCCGCCGTCCTGACCGCGGGGCGCGGCCGGGTCGTACGGTCCCTCGCCTCCGGGCTCGAACTGCTCGCCGTGTCCGTGCCGTCGTACTGGCTCGGCATCCTGGGTCTGACCTTCCTGTCCTACCGGTTCGGACTGCTGCCCGCCGCGGGCGACTCGGGTCCCGCCGCGCTGCTGCTGCCCGCGCTCACCCTGGCCCTGCCGATCGGGGGCGTGCTCGCCCGGGTCGTACGGCAGGAACTCGACGAGGCGTCCGGCCGGCCGTTCGCGCTGACCGTGCGGGCGCGCGGGGGCACGGAGCGGACGCTGCTGCTGCGCCACACGCTGCGGCACGCGGCGCTGCCCGTCGCCACGCTGTCCGGCTGGATCGTCGGGAGTCTGCTGGGCGGGGCGGTGCTGACGGAGACGGTGTTCGCCCGGCCGGGGCTGGGGCGGGTGCTGGTCACCGCCGTGACGTCGAAGGACGTGCCGGTGGTGACGGCGCTGGTGCTGTTGTCGGCGGCCGCGTTCGTGGTGGTGAACCTGCTGGTGGACCTGGCGTATCCGGTGATCGATCCGCGCCTGCGCGGGGCGGGGACGGGGGTCGCGGTATGAGTGCGCTCGCTCAGGTGGCGGGGCGCGGGGCGCGCCTCGGGATGCCGGTGGCTCCGGCCCTCGCGGCCCTGGTGCTGGCTCTCTGGGCGGTGGCCGTGGCCGCTCCCGGGCTGCTGGTGGCCGCCGACCCGGACGCCACGGATGTCGTCGCCGCCCTCCGACCGCCGGGCGGGGCCCATCCGTTCGGCACGGACGAGCTCGGCCGGGACGTGCTGTCCCGGGTGGTGCACGGGGCACGGCTGTCACTGACCATCGGCTTCGGCGCGACCGCGCTCGGGGTGGCGGGCGGGCTGCTGCTCGGGCTGCTCGCGGCCTCCGGCGGGCGCCGCCTCGACCAGCTGGTGATGCGCGTCCAGGACGTGCTGCTCGCCTTTCCCGAGTTGCTCCTCGCGCTGCTGGTGGTGACCGTCGTGGGCTCCGGCACCGGCAATGTGCTGGTCGCCATCGGGGTCGCCGCGGTGCCGACGTACGCCCGGCTGGTGCGCGGTCAGGCGCTCACCGTGATCCGCTCGGGGTATGTGGAGGCGGCCGCGGCACTCGGAGTGCGGCGGCCGCTGGTCGTCGTACGGCATGTGCTGCCCAATGTCGCCGGGCCGCTGCTCGTGCTGGCCACCATCGGCACGGGCACGACGGTGATCTCCGGGTCGGCGCTCAGCTTCCTCGGCCTCGGGGCCGCGCCGCCCGCCGCGGAGTGGGGGGCGATGCTCTCCGACGGGCGGGAGTTCCTGGCGACCGCGTGGTGGACGGCCACGTTTCCCGGGCTCGCGATCGTGTCCGTGGTGCTGTCGGTGACGGTGCTGGGGCGGCATCTGCAGGGCCGTTCGACGAGAGGAGAGGGACGGCCGTGAGTCTGTTGGCTGTTGAGGGGCTGGACGTCCGGTTCGGTGCCGTGCACGCCGTCCGGGACGTGTCGTTCTCCGTCGCGTCCGGCGAGTGCCTCGCCCTGGTCGGCGAGTCCGGCTCGGGCAAGTCCACTGCGGCGCGCGCCCTGTTGGGCCTGACCGGGCCCGGCGCCCGCACGACCGCACGCACCCTGCGCGTCGACGGCCGGGACGCCACCGCCTTCGGCGCCCGGGAGTGGCGTACGGTGCGGGGCGGCACCGTGGGCCTGGTCTCCCAGGACGCCCTGGTCTCCCTGGACCCGCTGCGCCGTGTGGGCGCGGAGGTGGCCGAGCCGCTGCGTCTGCACCGCACGGTCGAACCCGGGCGGATCCGCGAGCGGGTGGTGGAACTCCTGCGCGAGGTCGGCGTGCCGGAGCCGGAGGCGCGGGCGGCGCAGTATCCGCACGAGCTGTCCGGCGGGCTGCGCCAACGGGCCCTGATCGCCTCGGCGTTGGCGGCCGAGCCGAAGCTGCTCGTCGCCGACGAGCCCACCACGGCACTGGACGTCACCGTGCAGGCGCAGGTCCTGGACCTGCTCGCGCGGGCCGGTGCGTCCGGCATGGGGCTGCTTCTCATCAGCCACGACCTCGGTGTGGTGGCCCGGATCGCGGACCGTACGGCGGTGCTGCGGGAGGGGGCGGTGGTGGAGTCGGGGGCGACCGCCGAGTTGCTGCGCTCCCCTCGGCATCCGTTCACCCGGGTGCTGGTGGAGGCCTCGGCGGCGCGGCCGCCCCGGGAGCCGTCGGCCGTGTCGTCCGCCCGGCGCCTCCTGGAGGTGTCGGCCGTGTCCAAGGCGTACGGCTCCCGCACGGCTGCCCACGGTGTCTCCTTCGCCCTCCACGCGGGCGAGACCGTCGGGCTGGTGGGCGAGTCCGGCTCCGGCAAGTCCACCGTCGCGCGGATCGCCATGGGTCTGCTGGCGCCGGACTCCGGGACGGTGACACTGGCGGGCGATCCGTGGTCGGCGCTCCCGGAACGCCGGCGCCGACCGCTGCGGCACCGCCTCCAGCTCGTCCACCAGGACCCGTACAGCTCCCTCGACCCACGTTTCACGGTGGCCCGTGTCCTCGCCGAGGCCCTGCCCGGGCACCCCGACCGACGGGCGCGCACCCTGGAGCTGCTCGACCTGGTCGGCCTGGGTCCCGAGCACCTCGGCCGTCGCCCGCACCAGCTGTCCGGCGGTCAGCGTCAGCGGGTGGCGATCGCCCGGGCCCTCGCCCCGGCACCGGAGATCCTCGTCTGCGACGAGCCTGTGTCGGCGCTGGACGCGTCCGTGCAGGACCAGATCCTGCGCCTCCTGGAGGACCTGCGGCAACGGCTCGGGCTCGCCCTGCTCTTCATCTCCCACGACCTGGGCGTGATCCGGCGGATCAGCGACCGGGTCCTGGTGATGAAGGACGCGCGCGTGGTGGAGGAGGGAACGGCGGCCGAGGTGCTGACGGACCCGCGGCATCCGTACACCAGGGCACTGCTGGCAGCCGTGCCCAGCCTGCCCGGGCCGGTTGGCGCACCGGACCGGGCGTGACGGGAGGGGCGGCTCACCAGTCCCGGGTGGCGATCAGCTCTTCGACGTCGGCGTCCGTGAAGCCGTAGGCCTGTGCCACGAACCAGAAGTTCTCGGCTATCTCCTCGCGGGCGACAGTTTCGATGTCGAAGTCGTCGTCCTGCAGGTCGTTGAACTCCTCGGTGGCCGCCTGGGTCAGCACGTACAGTGCGGCGAGATCGGCGGGCCGGTCCGCCTCGATGCGCTCGCACAGCCGCAGCAGGATCTCCTTCCCCCGGTCCACCGCGTGGTCGGGGTAGTACTTGTCCCGGTAGAGCGCCTTGAGGAACGAGTGGGCGGTCACTTGGTGGTTGCTGATCTGCATGCTGTGATCGTGCACCACGCCACTGACAATGCCTTCCCGGGAGCAGCCTGATGACCGCCGAGACACAGTCCTTCGAGGTGCTGCCTGGTGCCGAGGGATCACCGGTGATCCTGCATGTGCCGCACTCGGCACGGGCAGTGCCGGCCGAGGTGCGCGCGGGGATCATGCTGGACGACGCGGCGTTGGATCAGGAGCTGGACTACATCGTCGACGCGCACACCGCCGAGATCGCCGACGCGGCCGGAGAGCTGGCGGCCGTCGAGCCCTGGCGCTTCGTGAACCGGCTGTCGCGGCTGGTCGTCGACCCCGAGCGCTTCCCCGACGAGCGGGAGGAGATGCTCGCCGTCGGGATGGGCGCCGTGTACACGCGGACGACGCACCGCGCGGAGTTGCGGCCCGCCGACACCGATCCCGAGCCGCTGATCGAGCGGTACTTCCGCCCGTACGCGCGGGCCATGACGGAGGCCGTGGCCGACCGGCTGGCGGCCGTCGGACGGGTCGTGATCATCGACGTGCACTCGTATCCCACCGAGGCGCTCCCCTACGAGCTGCACGGCGCGGGCCCGCGGCCTCCGGTCTGTCTGGGCACCGACTCCTTCCACACCCCGCCCGCGCTGCTCGACGCGGCACGGGCGGCGTTCGCCGGGTGCGGGGAGATCGGGCTCGACAGCCCGTTCAGTGGGGCGTACGTGCCGCTGGAGTTCTATGGACGCGATCCCCGGGTGACCGCCCTGATGGTCGAGATCCGCCGGGACACCTACATGGCCGAACCGGGCGGGCCCGCCGGGCCGGGACTCGGGCGGCTAGCGTCCGCGCTGGGCGTCCTCGTCGACGCCGTCACCGGCTGACCTCCGGCTGGAGCACTCCCGCGCGACACGCGGCCGGGCGGCGGTGAGGGTGGGGGCATGACCGAGGAGACCACCACGCTGGCAGAGCAGGCCCCGCCCCCGGTGCGGTCGTGGCCCGCGCTCGACCTGGCCGGGGCGGAGTTCGACCCCGTTCTCGCGGATCTCATGCGCGAGGGGCCACTGACCCGCATCCGGCTGCCGCACGGGGAGGGCTGGGCGTGGCTGGCCACCCGCTACGAGGACGTGAAGGCGCTCACCAACGATCCGCGGTTCAGCCGCGCCGAGGTGACGAACCGTCAAGTCACCAGGCTTGCCCCGCACTTCAAGCCCCGTCCGGGCTCGCTGGCCTTCGCCGACCAGCCCGACCACAACCGGCTGCGCAAGGCGGTCGCGGGGGCGTTCACGGCGGGGGCGATGAAGCGGCTGCGGCCCCGGGCGCAGGAGATGCTCGACGTCCTCGTGGAACGAGTCGTGCGGGAGGGGCCTCCGGCCGATCTGGTCGAGCGCGTCCTCGAACCCTTCCCCATCTCCCTCGTCAGCGAGGTCATGGGGGTGCCCGCCGCCGACCGGCAGCGGGTGCACGCCTGGACACGGCAGATCATCTCCACCTCCGGCGGGGCCGAGGCCGCCGAGGAGGCCAAGAACGGGATGTACGGATGGATCACCGAGACCATCCGGGCCCGGGCCCACAGCAGCGGCGACGACGTGTACTCCCTGCTCGGCGCGGCCGTGCACCGCGGCGACATCAGCGAGACGGAGGCGGTCGGCCTCGCCGGTCCGCTGCAGATCGGCGGCGAGGCCGTCACCCACAACTGCGGCCAGATGCTGTACCTGTTGCTCACCCGGCCCGAGCTGCTGGAGCGGGTGCGCCACCAGCCCGAGGCGCGCGCCGCCGCCCTCGACGAACTGCTGCGCTACATCCCGCACCGCACCTCGGTCGGCCTCGCCCGCATCGCCCTCGAGGACGTCGACCTGCGGGGGCACCGCATCCGCGCGGGCGACGCGGTGTACGTCTCCTACCTGGCCGCCAACCGGGACCCGGACGCCTTCCCCGACCCGGAACGGATCGACCCGGACCGCGACCCCAACCCGCATCTGGCCTTCGGCAACGGCCCGCACTACTGCACCGGCGCCCTGCTCGCCCGGCTGCAGACCGAGCTCCTGGTCGGCACGCTCCTCGACCGGCTGCCCCGGCTGCGGCTCGCGGTCCCCGCCGACCAGGTGGTCTGGCGCCGGAAGACGATGATCCGCGGGCCGCAGACGCTGCCCGTCACCTGGTGAGGGGCGGCTTCCGGGTCAGGCCCGCAGCCACTCCGTGACCACCACGTCCCCGCCGGTCCGCAGGCGCAGTGCGAAGGGACCGGTGGGTGTCACCCCGGACGTGAAACGGCCCATGTCGTCGGCCACGAGCGACGCGCCCGACTGCGGACCGGTGAGCACCTCGATACTGGCCGGCTGAGGCGGCAGCACCTGCCCCATCAGCCCCTGTGTGCTCACCTCCACGTCAATGGTCACGTCGCCCGAGTGGAAGGTCAGCATCCGCGGGGCGTCCGTCGCTCCCCGCACCGGGATCGCGTCGACCAGCGAGTCGAAGGTCAGCTCGGCGAGCCGGGCGTCGAGGTCGTGCAGTGCGAAGGCCTCGACGGCGATCCGCGTCAGCTCGGCCGGCACCGGGTCCAGGATGCCGGCGGCCTGACGGAGTTCCGCCAGGAGCCCGTCCTCGAAGACGGCGTCGACCTCGGCGGCCGGGTCGAACTCCGCGCCCGACTCGCCGTCGCCCAGGGCGTCTTCGGAAAAGGCGTCGTCTTCGGAGTCTTCGGGAAAGACGTCGTCGGTCATGTCGCTCACAGTGCTCCCCGTGCGTCGAGTCGGGCCCGTAGGCGGCGCAGACAGCGCTGGCGCAGCGGTCCGATGCTGCCCACCGCGATACCCACCGCGGCGGACACCTCCTGGTAACTGGGCGGCGGCGAGGCCATCAGGACACGCAGCAACTGCCTGCACCGCTCGCCGAGTTCCTCGAACTCCTGCCACAGATACCGGACGCGCTCGCTCTGGGCCGCGGCCTCCTCGGAGTCGATGACCGACTGCTCGGGCGTACGGTCCTCACTGGCCCGGTCCAGGAGCTGCGGATCGTCCGTCGGAGTCAGCCGCCTCAAGCTCTTGAGCACCTTCAGGCACTCGTGCCGCGCGGTGCTCGCCAGCCAGGCCCCGGCCTTCTGCGGTTCGCGGATCCGCCCCAGGTGCTGGGCGAAGCGGAACCACACGGTCTGGTACACCTCGTGCGCGTCGGCGTCGGAGAGCCGGTGCGCGCGCACGACGGACCAGACCAGCGGGCTCAGCCCTTCCACGAGCGCCTTCCAGGCCGCCGCGTCGCCGTCGACGGCGGACTGGACCAGCGCGCCGACATCTCCTCGGTTCACGGCCCCACCCCTCGTGTACGGCAAGTCATCGTACGCCGTGGAGGGGGCGGTTCCGGCCCTCATGCGCCGGTGGACAGCTGCACGACCGGAGTCGGGCGCCAGGTCGGCGGGATGAGCGCCGGCTTGTACCAGCCGTGTGCCTCCGCGAACTCGGTGGTCGCCGCGAGGAGTTGCTTGCGGGCCGCGCGCGCGTCGCTCTCCTTGTTGGCCGTCATGTAGGCGGCGACCAGGCCGGCGGCGGCGGGGGTGGCGAACGAGGTGCCGCTCCAGTGGGCATAGCCCTCGAAGACCACCTGGTCCGCCTTGCCGGCGGTGGGGGTGCCCGCTTCGCTCAACACACCGGTGTGCCGCGGGGACTGGCAGGTGCACTGGTAGGTGAAGTGGTACCTGCACGCTTCGTACGTGGAGTGCTGGTAGACGTACGGCACGGGTGCGTCGAAGCCGGTGAGCGTGCTGGTGAGCCGCTCGCCGGGAGCGTACGCGCCGACCCAGGAGCCGTAGTTGCTGAAGCAGGCGCCGTAGTCCCCGTCGGTGCGCAGCGCGCCGACGGACAGAACGGAGTCGGCGTACTCGGGCAGGGAGGCGTAGGCGGCGGGCCAGAAGTGGGAGGCGCTGCCGTTGTTGCCGGCCGCCGCCACCAACAGGGTGCCCTGCTCGCGCAGTTCCTCCATGAAGGCGTGCACGCCGAACAGTCCGTCCTCGCGGCCGTTCGCGGTGCCGGCGGAAAGGCTGAGGATGGCGGGCCAGCCGTGCTGTTCGACCGCGTCGAAGAGCCGCTCGCCGAACTTGTCCTCCGTGATGGCGCCCGCGTCGTTGAGGGTGTTGCGCACGGTGATGTTCGCGTTGGGTGCGACGGCCGCGAGGATCCCGGCGATGAACGTGCCGTGGCCGACGTACTGCAGGAGGTTGCCGTCGCTGTCGGTCTCCGTGCCGTGCAGGTCGCCCTGGACGTGGGCGAGCAGCGGGACCAGTGAGTAGTCGTGGGTGAGCCCGTTGTCGACGACGAGCACGTCGACGGCGGTGCCGGCGTCGTAACCGGCCTCGACGGGGGCCGGGTTGGTGCCCCGGGTGAGCGAGGCGGGCACGGGCTCGTCGCCGGGGCAGGAGTTGACCGCGAGCGACACCACGTGGTTGCGGCTGACCAGTTGGTGCCCGGCGCGTCCCTCGCGCTCCCGCAGGGCCCGCAGGGCGTGCGTGACGGCGCGGTCGCCGCTCCGGCCGCCGTGGCCGGGGTCGCCGACCTTGATCCGGGTGATGCCCGAGCGGTTGGTCTCGGGGCTGTCCCGTTGCACGTAGTCGCCGGTCAGCCCGGTCGCCTCCGTGAAGTGCGTGCGTACGGTGTTCTCGACGAGCCGGGCGTCCTGGCCGTCACGGGCGAGGACCACACCTTTCTCGTAGACGAACTCCGCGGAGTCGTCGGGTCCCAGTGCCAGGGGGACGTCGGGCATGGAGCGCTGGATCTGGTCGAACTGCTCGTGGAAACGCTGAGGTGCCATGGCATGTCCTCCCACTGGGGCGGCGGTCGTCAATCAGAGCAGCGGGGACGCTGATTGATACAGCGCCAAACCTGTGTGGCGTGCAACCGGGAGCACTAACATCAATGAAGTGACAGCGGGAAGCGACACGGTTCTCGAACTGCTGCCGATGGTGTTCGCCGCCCCCAACCAGGCGCTGGCGCAGGCAGAAGAGGTGCTCGGCTCGGATCCCTCACCGCTGCACGCCTCCGTGGCCCACCAGGTGATCGGCATCTGGCAGCGGGACTGGGGCGACCTGAAAATCGCGCTGCAGCATCTGCGTCTTGCCCGCGATCTGGCGGCGCGCGCGGAGTCGGCGGACCGGGAGGCGGACGTCCTGGCCGCGCTCGGCGTGGCGCTGGTGCACGCGGGCCGCACCCGGCAGGGGCTGGAGGCACTGGAGCGGGGTGTCGCGGTGTCCGGCGGGCACACCAGGGCGCGTGTCCTGTTCCGGCGGGCCTACGCCCACTGGGTGCTGGGGCATCACCGGGAGGCACTGGAGGACGTACGCCGGTCGATTCCCGTGCTGCGGCAGGCGGACGACGTGATCTGGACGGCGCGTGCGCTGACCCTGCGGGCGACGGTGCATCTCGCGCTCGGCGCGGTGGACCGCGCGGAGGCCGACTTCAGCTCGGCCGAGGCGCTGTGGGACACCACGGGCCAGGAGCACGACAAGGCCGACGCGGTGGAGAGCCGGGGCCTGGCCGCGTTCCGGTCGGGCGACATCCCGGCGGCACTGCGGCTCCTCGACGAGGCCGAGGAGCGGTACGCCAAGCTCGGCACGCCGACGTTCATGCTCAACATCCGGCGCTGCGAGGTCCTGATGGCCGCGGGGCTCGCCCCGGAGGCGCTGGCGGAGGCGGACGCGGCGATCGGTGTGCTCGACGGCATCGGCGGGCAGTCCACCCGCAAGGCGGAGCTGCTGCTGGCCGCCGCGCGTGCGGCACGGCTGGCGGGCGACGCGCACACCGCGATCGCGCGCGCCGACATGGCCGTACGACTGTTCTCCGGGCAGCGGCGCACGTGGTGGGAGACGCACGCCCGGCTGGTGCTGATCGAGGCGCGGGTCGCCGCCGGGCGAGGCTCGGGGCGGCTGGTCGCGGACGCCGCGGCGGTGGCCGAGCGGCTGGCCTCCTTCGGCGCGCCGGCCGCGCCGGAGGCGTCGCTGCTCGCGGGCCGGATCGCGCTCGACCTGGGGTGGCTCGCGGACGCCGAGCGGCACCTGGAGGTCGCCGCGCGCAGCCGGCACAGCGGGCCGCCGCTGGCGCGGATGACGGGCTGGGCCGCACAGGCGCTGTGGGCCCGGGCCGCGGGGTCCGGCCGGGGTGTCCTGGAGGCCTGCCGGCGCGGGCTCGACGTGCTCGACGACCATCAGACGACGCTCGGCGCCTCGGAGCTCAGGGCCCGGGCCACCGCGCAGGGCGCGGAGCTCGCCGCCCTGGCCGCGCGGGCCTCGCTCGCCTCGGGCGGTCCGCGGCGGCTGCTGGTGTGGAGCGAGCGCTGGCGGGCGACGGTGCTGTCCGCGCCGCCGACCCGGCCGCCGGCCGATCCGGAACTGCTCGGCGATCTGACCGCGTTCCGTGAGATAGCGGCCCGGGCGGAGGCCGCCCGGATGGAGGGCCGGCCCGTCCCGGCACTGGAGCGTGAACAGCGGCGCCTGGAACGGGAGATCCGCTCCCGGACCCTGCACATCCGCGGCGACGCGCCCGGCGACGGGTACCGGTTCGACCCGGGCCGGTTGCTGGAACGCCTCGGTGACGACGTGCGGTTGGTCGAACTCGCCGTACTCGACGGGCGTGTTCAGGTGCTGCTGTGCGGGCAGGGGCGGGTGCGGCGGTTCGAGGCAGGGTTGCTCGCCGAGGCGGAGGTCGAGGCCGAGCACGTACAGGCCGGGCTGCGACGGCTGGCCCACCCCGGGGCGGAGGCACGGCTTCCGGTGGTGGCGGCCGCGGGCCACCGGCTGGAGGAGCTGCTGCTCGGACCGGCCGCGAAGCACCTGGGCACCGGCCCGGTCGTGGTGGTGCCGCCGGGCCGGCTGCACCGTGTGCCGTGGGCGCTGCTGCCCGCGCTGCGGGAGCGGGTGTTCAGCGTGTCGCCGTCGGCGAGCAGCTGGCTGCGCGCCCGCGAGACCGCCCCGCCGCCGAACGGCAGCCAGGTGCTGGTGCGCGGCCCGGGCCTGGCGACCGGCGGCGCGGAGGTGCCCGAACTCGCCGACCGGTACGGCACGGCGACCCTGCTGGAGTACGACGACGCGCGCGTGCCGCGGGTGCTGGAGGAGCTCGACGGCGCCGGGCTGGCCCACATCGCCGCGCACGGCACCTTCCGGGCGGACAGCCCGCTGTTCTCGGCGCTGCGGATGGCCGACGGGCCGCTCATCGTCCACGACTTCGAGCGCCTCGCCCGCAGCCCGTACCGGATCATCCTCTCCTGCTGCGACACCGCCCGCTTCGCATCGGTAGGCGCGGACGAACTGCTCGGTCTGGTCACCGCCCTGCTGCCGCTGGGCACGGCCGGAGTGGTGGCGTGCACGGCGCCCGTCAACGACGCGGCCGTGGTGCCGTTGATGCTCGCGCTGCACAAGGGGCTGAGCACCGGGCTGTCCCTGGCCGAGGCGCTGCGCGACGCGCGGGCCGCGGTGCCGGGCGACTCGGTGCACCAGGCGACGGGGTGGGCGTTCTCGGCGTTCGGGGCGGCGTGACAACCTCAGCTGGAGCGCCCCAAAGGGGCGCGGGGCTGTGTCGATATGCGGCTCCGCCGCGGGGCGCGACCAGCCCCCACCGGCCCGCGGCGAACGAACCGCACAACCAGCGGAGCGATGGGGCGGCCTGACCCCTCCCCCGATCACGGGGGTCAGACCGCCCGGTCCTGTTGGCCGGTCAGGCCGGCTGCGCCTCCGGCAGTGCGACCAGCCACGGCAGCGCGCCCCGGTCGCTCGCTCCGAGCCGGGCGTACGCGCTGTACAGGTGGTTGCCGACCGTACGGATCGACAGGGTGAGCTTCTCCGCGATCTGCCGGTTGCTCAGCCCGGCGGCGGCCAGCGTGACGATCTGCCGTTGGCGGGCGGTGAGTTCGCCCAGGACCAGCCCCGACAGGGCCGGGGTGCGGGCGCCCTGGCAGCGCCGGGCCAGTGCGACGGCGCGAGTGCGGGAGGTGCGGGCGGCGCGCGGGTCGCGGTGCGCGCGTACGGCCTGGGCGTGCGCCTCGGCGGCGAACAGCAGCATGCCGCGCTGCTCCAGCTGTCCGGCGACCCGGTCCAGGGCCGGTCCGTCGCCGCGGGCGAGCGCGTCGGCATGGGCGGCGAAGACACCGGTCAGTCGGCCGACGGCCCGCTCGGGCGCGCCGAGGCGGACGGCGTCGTACGGCTCGTCGGTGATCGCTTCGAGAGCCGCGAAGAGGTCACCGCGGGCGGCGGCCGGCCAGGCGGCCGCCGAACCCTCCGCGATCTCCCGCGAGCTCGTCGTCTCGTCCCTCGTTTCGTTCCCCGTCTCGCCCGACTGCGCGGCGGCCAGGGCGAGTTCGAGACGGCAGGACGGGTCATCGGCGTCCCGCAGTCCCTCCCTCGCCCAGGCCGCCGCCTCCCGCAGTTCCCCCCGCAGCCGCGAGAACCGCGCCCGTACGGCCGCGTGTCCGGCCGGCACCCGCGCCCCCTCGTCCAGGAGCCACTCCCCCACCGGTGCCGGGATCGCCCGTACGTCGGCCAGCTCCATCGCCCCTGCCAGCGCGGCCGATTCCGTCTCCAGGGCGGCGGTGCAGCTGTCCGGAGTGCGGGCCAGCCGCCTGGCCCTCAGCCGTCCGGCGGCGGCCCGCAGCACCGGGCCGTGCAGGGGGTGGGCGAGGCGTACGGCGCCCCGCTCGTCGACGTGGACCAGTCCGTCCGCCTCCAGGTCTTCGAGGACGTGCAGGTCGAGGGCGTCGGCGTCCAGCGGAACGGGCTCACCGAAGGCCAGCCGTTCGAGGGTCTCGCGCTCGCCGGGGCCGGTGCGGTCGAGGAGGGGTGCGGTGCGTTCGCGGACGGTCGCGGTCAGCGGTACGGGGCCCCGCCAGGCCCATTCGCCGGAGTCCGGGACCCGGGTGAGCGGCCCGTGTTCGCGCACCGCGCCCAACAGGTCGCGCAGAAGCCGCAGGTCCCCCTGGCACAGGCGGTACAGCCGGTCGACGGTGAGCGCTTCGACGCCGGCCAACAACTGTTCCGTCTCCACCCGGGGCAGCGCCTCCAGGGTGAGCCGCGGCAGCAGTTCCCCGGTCCACAGCCGGGACACCGCGCCGGGCACCGGGGCACCGTCCGTGGCGACGACCAGCAGGCGGGTGCGCCCGTGGACGGCCAGCTGGTGGACCAGGGCGGCCGAGGAGTCGTCGAGCAGGTGCGCGTCGTCGACGATCAACAGCCGTACGCCGGAAAGGAGTTGGACCGCTCGATGCAGGGAGACCGTCTCCGGCAGCAGGTGTGCGAACGCGGCGAAGGGGAGCTGCCGGGTCTCGGGCGTCCCGGCGACCTTGGCGCAGTCGGAGCCGCGGACGGCCTCCGTGACGAGCCGGGTCTTGCCGCAGCCCGCCGGGCCCGTCACCACGATGCCGTGGCGGGCGCCGGTCACGCACCGGCGGACCAGCTCGAGTTCGTCCTCCCGACCGATGAACGGCCAGGGCAGTTCCAGGGTCTTCGCGTCCCGTTCGAAAGTCATCACGGGAACAAGAGCGCCGTTACTCAGTCCTGATACAGGGGGACTTGAGTAGCCCCCGACTCAGGCGCCCCGGGGCGCCTGACGGCAGTCTGAACGCCATGACCGCACGCTACTGCTCACTCGCGCAGCAGCCGGCCCCCGTCTTCACACCGGGGCTGGCCGCCGAGCGGCTGAGTGCGCTCATCGGCGGAAGCCGGATGTGGGTCAACAGCACGGTGCTGCACTACTACTTCTTCGACGGCGACACCGACGGGTCCGTCATTCCCGTACCGGGAACCGGGCAGTCCCGGCGGGTGTCGTGGGTCGGCGCCAAGGAGCAGCAGGACGTCGTGCGCGAGTGCTTCCAGGAGTGGCAGGACCTCGGCGTCGGCGTCTCGTTCGCCGAGGTCGGCGACCGCTCGGAGGCCGAACTGCGCATCGGGTTCCAGCTCGGCGACGGCTCCTGGTCGAACGTCGGCAAGGACGCCCTCCAAGTCGGCCTCAACGAACGCACGATGAACTTCGGCTGGGACCTGACCGTGCCCGGGGAGCGCGGGACGGCCCTGCACGAGATCGGACACGCGCTCGGCATGCTGCACGAGCACCAGAGCCCGTTCGCCGGCATCCACTGGGACGACGAGGCCGTCTACACCGATCTGGCGGGTCCGCCGAACTTCTGGAGCCGGGACCGCACGTTCTTCAACATCCTGCGCAAGCTGGACCCGGACGAGGTCAACGGCTCCGTCTGGGACCCACAGTCGATCATGGAGTACCCCTTCTCGGCGGGGCTCATCCTGGAGCCGGAGCAGTTCCGCGCGGGCCTCAACCCGCCCGGCACGCTCTCCCCCGCCGACAAGGAGTTCGCCCTGCGCTGGTATCCGGCGACCGAGCGGCCCCGGCCGCCGATGCTGGTGCCCTTCCGCTCGGCACCGCTCGGCCTCGGGCCGGGCGAGCAGGCCGACTTCGTCGTCGAGCCGCCGGAGACCCGCGAGTACACCGTGGGCGCCTTCGGCGACAGCGACACCGTCGTCGTGGTCTTCGAGGAGCGGGACGGCGAGCCCCGCTACCTCGCCGGCCAGGACGACGGAGGCTCCGCACGCAACGCCACGATCAAGGCCCGTCTCGTCAAGGGCCGCCGCTACTTCGTCCGTGTGCGCCTGTACTCCGCGTGGGGTTCGGGGGAAACCGCGGTCATGTGCTGGTGACAGCATGTGCAGGTCGCACACGGACGAGGCTGGACCGCAGTCCGGCGCCGGGGGGAATGGCCGGCGCACGTCGCCTTCGGGGGAGGGAGACGTGCGTCGGCCACACCGCGCTCACCGCTCCATGGGCAGCGCCGGGTCCTTCGACCACTCTTCCAGTGAGCCGTCGTAGAGCCGTACGTCCTCACAGCCGAGCAGGGTGAGGGCGAGCGCGGCGCCCGCGGCCGAGATGCCACCGCCGCAGTACAGGACGACCGGCGAGTCGGCGGTGTCGAGCACCGTGCCCACCTTGGCGGCGAGTTCGGGGCCGGGCAGGACACGGCCCTCGGAGTCCAGCAGCTCACGGCCGGGGAGGCTGACGCTGCCGGGGATGTGGCCGCGGCGGCTGTAGCGGGTGGGGGCGCTGCCGTCGTAGCCGCCGGTGGGCAGGGCGCAGACCAGGGTGCCGGGGCGTTCGCCGCTGCTGATGGCGGCGACCTCGTGGATGTCCGTCCAGAGGCCGGGGCGCGGGGCCGGGGTGACGGGCTCCACAGCCGGCGCCGGTTCGGTGTCCTCGCCTGAGGCGAGGGGGTGCCCGGCCGTCTCCCATGCTTGAAGGCCGCCGTCGAGGACGGCCGCCGGGACCGAGATCGCCCGGAGCATCCACCACAGCCGGGCGGCCCAGATGCCGCCACCGTTGTCGTACACGACGACCGCTCCGCCCTCCCCCACGCCGAGGCGGACGAGCGCGGCGGCCAGGGCGTCGGGGGACGGCACGGCGAAGTGGTACGGCGCGTCGTGGTCCGAGAGGTCCCCGGTGAGGTCGGCGTGCCGGGAGCCGGGGATGTGCCGCGCGGCCCACTCGGCGCGGCCGCTCGCGGACCGGTAGTCGCCGTCGTGGCGGGGCGAGGGCAGCAGTGCGGTGGCGTCCAGGACGACCAGCCGGGGGTCGTCCAGACGCTCTGCGAGCCAGGTGTCGTCGACGAGGGGGCCGGGCAGCAGGGAGGTCATGGCGGCCGATCGTACGCCCGCGAGCTGGGCGTCTTGCCCATCGAGCCAGGACGTCCCATATTCCGGACCGCGCTTGCACAGCATGCGGGACCTGCCGTTATGGTTTCGGCCATCTACGCGGGAGCCCCTCCCCGGCTGGGCTGAGAGGGCGTCTGGGATCCGTTCACCGAACGCGGTCCCCATGGGGACGCCGACCGCACGAAACGCGCTTCGGCGCCCCGCGTAGGAGTTCACGTGTCCGCAGCAGTCGAGATGAAGCCTCCGGCGATCAACGCCCCGGTGGCCGCCTCCTGTTGTTGTCGCACGTGCTGTCGCCGGTCCTGCTGACCGCACCCCTCCCCCGCCTTCTTTCCTCAGGGCCACCACGCCTGCGCGTGCCGTGATCCACCCCCTTCTGCCGTTTTCGGAGTACCCCCATGCCACACATCCGGGTCATGCTCGACTATTTCCATCCCTGGCCCAATTCCGCCGGTTTCTACGTCGGCCGCTCCCGCCGCTGGTTCGACGAGGCCGGCCTGGACGTCGAGCTGGTCGTGCAGGACCCCGGACGCGGCGACACGCTGGAGTACCTGGCCCGGGGCGAGGTCGACTTCGGCATCTTCCCGCCCAATCGGCTGCTGGCCCGCCGGGCCGGGCAGGGCCAGCCGCTGATCGCGGTCGCGGCCGTCAACCACCGGGGCCTGGAGGCGATCCAGACCACGACGTCCACCGGCATCACCCGGCCCCGTGACCTCGCGGGCCGCCGGATCGCCCTGAACCCGACCCCGCGGGGCCTCGCGATGGTCCGCCACCTGGTCGCGGCCGACGGGGGCGACCCGGACGCCGTGATCACCGTGGACGCGGGCAGCCGCGAGCTGACCGTGGACGACATCGAGTCGGGCGAGGCGGACGCCACCTTCGGAAACTACTGGTCCTGGGACGCGCTGCGCGGCGATCTGCCCGAGGAGCGGCGGGTGACCTGGCCGGTCGACGAGATCGGCGCGCCCCGCTATCACAGCTACCTGCTCGGCACGAGCGAGCGGCTGCTGGACCAACAGCCTTCTCTCGTACGGGACTTCCTGGCCGTCACGGCCCGCGGCTACGCGTCCGCCGCCGAGGAGCCCGAGCGCACCCTGGAGTCGCTGGAGCGCGTGATCCCGTACTTCCCGCGCCCGCTGATCGCCCGCTCCCTGGGCCTGATCGCCCCCACCTGGACGGACGAGCACGGCCGCTGGGGTGTGATCGACGACAGCCGGATGGGCCCGTACGCGCAGTGGCTCGCGGAGAACGGCGCCATCGCGCACGACCGGGAGTGGGACCGGTCCTTCACCAACGGCCTGCTGGACGTGGCCGCGTGACCTTCCTGACCCGGCGGCTGGCCGTCGACTTCAAGCGGGTGGACAGCGCGCTCTGTCGGCGGTGACCGCTCCTCGCCGCCGAACTCCCCTCCGTACGAAGGACCCTGTCATGAACCGCCGCACGCTCCTGTCCGCGATAGCCGCGACGTCCCTGCTCGCCGTCACCACCGGCTGCTCCGCCGACTCCTCGGCCGCCGCGCAGGACGGCACGACCACCGTGACCCTCGCCCTGGACTGGACGCCCAACACCAACCACACGGGCATCTACGTCGCCCAGGCCAAGGGCTGGTTCAAGGACGCCGGGATCAACCTGAAGATCGTGCCCTACGGTTCGACCGCGCCAGAGACGCTGATCGCCAACCACAAGGCCGACTTCGGCATCTCGTACCAGGAGGGCATCACCACCGCTCGGGCCGCGGGCCAGGACATCACCTCCGTCTACGCGGTCACTCAGAAGACGAACGTGACCGTCGCCGTGCGCGCCGACCGCGACGACATCACCTCGCCGAAGGACCTGGACGGCGAGACGTACGCCGGTTTCGGGGCGCCTTACGAGAAGCCGCTGCTGCAGAAGGTGATCCAGAACGCGGGTGGCGAGGGCGACTTCAAGCAGGTCACCCTCAACACCTCGGCGTACGCGGCGCTTTACGCGGGCAAGGCGGACTTCGCGATGCCGATGCCGACGTGGGAGGGGCTGGAGGCGGAGCTGAGCGGCAAGCCGCTGAAGAACTTCCAGCTGTCCGACTACGGCTTCCCGGCGATCTACTCGACGCTGGTCGCCTCCTCCGACCAGTTCCTGAAGAAGAACCCGGCACTCGCGAGGAAGTTCCTCGCGGCGGTCGACAAGGGCTACCGGTACGCCGCCGACAACCCGGACAAGGCCGCCGACCTGCTGATCTCCGAGAACAAGAGCGTGCTCACCAACACCGAGCTGGTGACGAAGAGCGAGGAGCTGCTGGCGAAGGAGTACTACAAGGGCGCCGACGGCACGATCGGCACGCAGACCGCCGAGCGCTGGCAGGCCTTCGCGGACTTCGAGTACAAGGCCGGGCTGCTCGTCGACGCGAACGGGAAGAAGCTGACGAAGGCCCCGGACGCCGCGGAGTTCTTCACCAACGACTACCTTCCGGACACCAAGTGAGGTCGGTGGTGCGGTCGTTGTGGCCGCCCCTGCTGGTGCTCGCGGTCGTGATCGGCGGCTGGCAGCTGTACGTCACCGCTGCGGGCGTGGATCCGACGACCCTGCCCTCGCCCGCACGGGTCGTGGAGCAGGGCTGGGCGAACCGTGCGGAGTTGTGGGCGCAGACGCTGCCGACGCTCCAGGAGACGCTGCTCGGTTTCGCGCTGTCCTTCTCGGCGGCCTGGCTGGTCGCCGTCCTGCTGGACTTCTCGTCGGCGGCCCGGCGCGGCCTGTACCCACTGCTGGTGGCCTCGCAGACCATCCCGATCGTCGCCGTGGCGCCGCTGCTGATCATCTGGTTCGGCTTCGGGCTGCTGCCGAAGATGCTGGTGGTGACGCTGACGACGTTCTTCCCGCTGGCGGCGAACCTGGCCGCCGGTTTCGCCGCGACCGACCGCGAGGCGATGCGGCTGCTGCGTTCGCTCGGCGCGGGCCGGTGGCGGGCGTTCCGGCTGGTCCGGGTGCCGAGTGCGATGCCGTACTTCTTCGCGGGCCTTCGGGTGAGCATCACGTACGCCGTCGTCGGTGCCGTCTTCGCCGAGTACGCGGGCGCCGAGGCGGGCCTCGGGATCTATATGCAGGCACAGAAGAGCGCGTTCCGTACGGACCTGGTGTTCGCGGCGGTGGCGGTGACGGCCGCGCTGAGCATCGCGCTGTTCGGGGCGACGTATCTGTTGCAGCGGCTGGTGCTGCCGTGGGAGCGGGAGGTCAAGAAGTGAGCAGTCTGCGCATGGAGGGGGTCAGGAAGTCCTTCGGTCCTCTGGAGGTCCTGCGGGATCTCGAACTCTCCGTCGAGCCGGGCGAGTTCGCCGCCGTGATCGGGCCGAGCGGCAGCGGCAAGAGCACGCTGTTCAATCTGGTCTCCGGGCTCGACCTGCCCACGGCCGGCCAGGTGCTGGTGGAGGGCGAGCCGGCCGGGGTGGAGTCCGGCAAGGTCGCGTACATGCCGCAGAAGGACCTGCTGTTCCCGTGGCGGACCGTGCTGGACAACACGGCGCTGGGGCTGGAGGCGCAGGGGGTGCGGAAGAAAGAGGCGCGGCGCCGCGCGGACGCCCTGTTCGCGGATTTCGGGCTCGACGGCTTCCAGAAGGCGTATCCCTCGCAGCTCAGCGGCGGTATGCGGCAGCGGGCCGCGCTGTTGCGCACGGTCGTGCTGGAGCGGCCGGTGCTGCTCCTCGACGAGCCGTTCGGCGCGCTCGACTCGCTGACCCGGACCGACATGCAGCTGTGGCTGGCCGGGATGTGGCAGCGACACCGCTGGACGGTCGTGCTGGTCACCCACGACATCCGCGAGGCAGTGCTGCTCGCGGACACGGTGCACGTCCTCTCGCCCCGCCCCGCCACGGTGGTCGAGCGGGTCGAGGTGCCGCTCGGGAGGCCGCGCCGCGCGGAGGACTTCACCGCACCCGAGTTCGCGGCGACCGAGCGCCGGATCCTGGACGCCCTTCGTGGCACAACGGCGGCGAGGACTCCGTGAGTTCACATCTGGCGCACGGTCTGGGCACCGAGCCGGTCGAGCCCGACTGGGCGCCGCTGACGGACGACGAGGTGACGGGCGTCGTCGGCCCGGCGCGGGTGGTGTGGCGCAGCCCGCGCCCCTTGTCGGCGGCGGCCGTCGTGGAGCGGGACGGGCGGCGCCTGTTCGTGAAGCGGCACCATGTCACCGTACGAACGCCCGAAGGGCTCGCGGAGGAGCACGTGTTCCTGCGTCATCTGCGGCTGCACGGGGCGCCGGTGGTGGAGGTGCTGGATCTGGTGGCGCGCGGCGAGTGGACGTACGAGGTGCACTCGACCGGGGCCGGTACGGACCTGTACCGGGACGCGCTGTCCTGGTCCCCGTTCCACTCCCCCGACCATGCGCGGGCGGCGGGCGCGGCACTGGCCCGGCTGCACCTGGCGGCGGAGGGCTTCGAGGCACCGCGACGCCAAGTGCAGCCGCTCGTCGCGTCGTTCACGGTGTTCGCCTCGGACGACCCGGTGGCGGCGCTGGAGCGGTACGTGGCCGAACGGCCCGAACTCGCGGCGGCGCTCGGGGACTTCCCTTGGCGCGAGGACACGGAGCGCGCCCTGATGCCCCTGCACCGGCGACTGGCTCCCCACCTCCCCGGCCTCGCCCCGCTGTGGACCCACAACGACTGGCACGCCTCCAACCTCCTGTGGGACACCGACGGCGAGGTCTCCACCGTCCTGGACTTCGGCATGAGCGACCGCACGACCGCCGTCCACGACCTGGCCACCGCGATCGAACGCAACGCGGTCCAGTGGCTGCGGCCCGGCTACCCGGTGCGCGACGCGGACGCCGTGGCGCTGCTCGACGGCTACGAGGCCGTACGACCGCTCAGCGCGGTAGAGTCGGCTGCACTGCCCGAGCTTCTCCCCCTGGTTCACGCGGAGTTCGCGCTGTCCGAGCTGAGCTACTTCCACGGCGTGACGCGGTCGACGGACAACGCCCGCCTGGCGTACGCCTATTACGTCGACCACGCGGAGTGGTTCACCGGGGAGAACGGGCAGCGTCTGCTGGACCTGCTGCGGCGGCGGGTGCCGGCATGCTGATCGCCATCGGCGGTCTCCCCGCCAGCGGCAAGACCACGCTTGCCCGCCTCCTGGCGGCCCGCATCGGCGCGGTCCACCTGCGGGTCGACACCATCGAGCAGGCGATCGTCCGCTCCGGTGTGGCCCGGCATCCGGTGGGCCCGGTGGGATACGTCGTGGGATACGCACTGGCCGAGGAACATCTACGGCAGGGGCTGACCGTGATCGCGGAGTCCGTCAATCCGCTGACGGTCACCCGGGACGCCTGGCGCGACACGGCTGTGCGGGCAGGTGTGCCCGCTGTGGAGGTGGAGATCGTCTGCTCCGACCCGGACGAGCACCGGCGGCGCGTGACCTCACGGTCCGTCGACATCCCCGACCTGCCGCTGCCCGACTGGGAGCAGGTCGTCGGCCGGGAGTACGAGCCCTGGAACCGCTCTCGCATCGTGGTCGACACCGCGGGACAGGGGCCGGAGGATTCACTGGCCTCGCTTCTGGATGCCCTACCCGGACGGTAGTTCGCGGGTGAAGACGACGCGAGGTCGGCCGGGGCCGTCGTAGTCCTCGACGACGCGCGTGTCAAAGCCGAGGCTGCGGTGGAAAGCGATGGAGCCCTCGTTGGTGACCGAGGTGATCGCCTTGAGGCGGACCGCGCCCTGCCGTTCGGCGGCCTCGACGAATGCCTCGTACAGGCTGCGGCCGAGACCCGTGCCGCGTGCGTCGTCCCGGGTCGCCACCAGATGCACGTATCCGGTGTGGTCGGGGGTGACGAAGCCGAAGAGGTAGCCGCGGATGCCGTCGTCGGCGCGGGCGACCAGGCAGGTGGAACCGAACTCCTGCACCAGCGCGGAGAGGTGGAGTGCGCGGAGGTCACGCTCTCCCCAGTAGCGGGCGTGGTCCGCCAGGACCTGGTGGAGGTCGGTGACATCGGCGGGGACGATACGGACGGCCATGGCGTCGATCATGGCAGAGAGTCGGCCGGCTCCCGGTAGCGGGCGGCCGTGCGGCGGGCCGCCTCTGCCAACTCCAGCCGGACCTCCGGCGGTTCGAGGACCTCGGCGTCGGGGCCGAAGCCCAGCAGGCGGCGGCAGGCGGCGCGCGGGGAGTCGAAGTGGAGGAGCAGACGGTGCCAGCCGTCCTCCGGGTCCGGGGTCGCGCGGGCGGCGGACGTGGTGTCGCCGAGGATCTCGGGCAGGGCGGCCAGGGCTTCGGTCGTGAGGCGTACGGTGACGGGCAGTTGGTCCAGGCTCGACTCGAACTCGGCGGTCCAGCGGGCCCAGTGGTCCGCCAGGTCGAAGTCGGCCGGGCGGGTGAAGGGTTCGGCGAGGATCTCGGCCTCCGTGATCCTCGACGCCCGGTGCGCGCGCACGCCCCGGTCGGAGCGGACGACCAGATACCACACGCCCGCCTTCGCCACGAGGCCCAGCGGGTCCACCGCCCGCGCCCCTGACCGGCTCCCGTGTGTCAGACGCAGACGTCTGTCCCGTCGTACGGCATCGACGAGCACGGCGAGATGCGGGACCGGCTCGGGCGGCTTGAACCACGCCTGCGTGTCGACGTGGAAGCGGCTCGCCGTCGTGTTCGCCTGCTCCCGGCCCGCCGTCGGCAGCGACGCCAGCAGCTTCAGCCTCGCCTGTGGCAACGCGTCGCCCAGCGCGATCCGCTCCAGGGGGCCGCCCGAGGAGACCGCCAGCAGGGCCGTCGCCTCCTCGGCGCTGATGCCGAGCAGCGGACTGCGCCAGCCGTCCATCAGCCGGCATCCGCCGCCGGGGCCCCCGCTCGCCACCACCGGGACTCCGGCCGCGCCGAGCGCCTCCAGGTCCCGGTAGACGGTACGGACCGACACCTCCAGCTCCTCGGCCAGTTGACGGGCCGTCAGCTGCCCGCGGGACTGCAGGCAGAGCAGCAGCGACAGGAGTCGGTCCGCTCGCATCGGGCGCTCACTTCCTCAATGTATGGGGGATATGCGGCAGGCTCCTCCGTGGGGCAGGGAGCGGCCGTCGAGCGGTGGCCTCGTGGATCCGCGCTGTCGAGCACGAGCTCAAGCAAGCGGCGTGATCGAGGACCACACGCCGAACCACTGCTCGGCGCCGTACGCCTCGAATCGCTCCAGCTCGGTGAACCCGAGTTTCGCCGCGAGGCGCACCGAGCGGACGTTGGCGGTCTGGGTGTAGAGCACCACCGGCTCACCGGGAAGCGCGCCGGCGAACCAGTCGAGTGCCGCTGTGCACGCCTCGGTGGCGTACCCGCGTCCCCACGCCTCCGGCAGGAACAAGTAGCCGAGCTCGGTCTCCCCGGCCTCCCGGCGGTTGCCCGGACGCTCGGG
>NZ_JOEY01000007.1 GCF_000718165.1 Streptomyces fulvoviolaceus
CGCCTCACCTCGCCACCTCGCCACCTCGCCACCTCGCCACCTCGCCACCTCGCCCCCTGGTCCCCTTCTCCCCTCGCCCGTCTCATCCCACCTCGCCCCCTCCTCATCCCGCCACGCCCCTCCTCCCGCCGCACGGCGCTCAACCACTACGGCGCCCAACGGCGGCTGCGCCGAATCTCCGCCGAATCTCCTCAGCCCCCCGTCCCAAGGAGCCCGCCCATGAAACTCCTCCGCTCCCGGCCGAGCCCTCCCGCCCCCGCCGAACCCGGAGACGTTCTCGCCGAAGCCAAGGACCTTCATGTCCGGCTCGGCTCCCGGCAAGTCCTCGGCGGAGTGTCCGTCAGCGTCCGCGCCGGCGAGGTCCTCGCCCTGGTCGGGCCCAACGGGGCCGGGAAGTCGACCCTGTTGGGGGCGCTCGCCGCCGATCTCCCGGCCGCCGCAGGGGGCGTACGGATTCACGGGCGGCCGGCGGCCGACTGGTCCGCTCCTGAGCTCGCTCTGCGCCGGGCCGTTCTCCCCCAGTCGGCGACGCTGTCCTTTCCCTTCACGGTCGAGGAGGTCGTGCGGATGGGGCGGGCGCCGCATGCAGCCGTCTCCCCCGCCGACGACGACCTGGCCGTCGTAGCAGCCATGGCCGCCACCGAGGTCACCGCGTTCGCCGCGCGCCCCTTCTCCGCGCTGAGCGGCGGCGAGCGGGCCCGGGTCGCGCTCGCGCGGGTGCTCGCGCAGCGGGCTCAGATCCTGCTGCTCGACGAGCCGACCGCGGCCCTCGACCTCAAGCACCAGGAGCTGGTGCTGCGGGTGTGCCGGGAAAGGGCGCGTGCGGGGGACGCGGTGGTCGTGGTGCTGCACGATCTGGGGCTCGCTGCGGCCTATGCGCACCGGGTCGCGATCCTGTGCGCCGGTCGCGTCGCCGCCGACGGGCCGCCGGCGGAGGTTTTCTCCGACGCACTGCTGTCGGAGGTCTACGACCAGCCCGTCGAGGTGCTTCCGCACCCGCGGACGGGGCAACTCCTCGTGGCCCCGAAGCGGAACCTTTGAATTTCCTTTGACCTTCTCTTGGCGTCCGTTTTGAGTCACCGTGATCAGGTCGTGCTCTTACGCCGTCTATGAGAGCTGAATCACGGCACGGTGGGGTATCACGCAGGTAAGGCTCAGATAAGTTAGGTGAGCCTCACCAAACGGTGTGAGCCCTGTCACGTGACTTTTCAGCCATCGCCGGGAGCCCGAATGCGAGCCGCCAGACTCTCCGTCGTCACCGCCACCGCCGCAGTGGCGGCGTTGACCGCCGTCACCGGGTGTACCGAGAAGGGCAGCTCCGGAAGCGGTGACCGCGTGATCAACGTGACCGCCACCGACAGCAAGTGCGAGGTCTCCAAGAAGGAGTTCCCGGCCGGGCACGTCGAGCTCGCCATCGAGAACAAGGGCTCCAAGGTCACCGAGGTCTACATCCTCTTCCCGGACGACCGGATCGTCAGCGAGCGCGAGAACATCGGCCCCGGCACCAAGCAGACGGTCACCGCCGAGGTGAAGGCGGGCGACTACACGATCGCCTGCAAGCCCGGCATGAAGGGCGACGGCATCCGCCAGGCCGTGAAGGCCACCGGCGGCACGGTCGCCAAGCGCGACCCGCGGCTCGACAAGGCCGTCGCCGCCTACCGCGAGTACGCGCAGGAGCAGGCCGACGCCACGCTGCCGCTGACCGAGACCTTCACCAAGGCGGTCAAGGCCGGCGACATAGAGGCCGCGAAGAAGGCGTACGCCCCCTCCCGCATCGGCTGGGAGCGCACCGAGCCGGTCGCCGAGTCCTTCGGCGACATCGACCCGAAGGTCGACGTCCGGGCCGACGGCCTCGAGGACGGGCAGAAGTGGACCGGCTGGCACCGCCTCGAGAAGTCCCTCTGGCAGGACAAGAAGATCACCGCCGCGGACAAGACCCTCGCCGACCAGCTGATCACCGACCTCGAGGACTGGCAGAAGCGGGTCGGCAAGGCCGAGATCACCCCGACCTCCATGGCCAACGGCGCCAAGGAGCTCCTCGACGAGGTCGCCACCGGCAAGGTCACCGGCGAGGAGGAGCGCTACTCGCACACCGACCTCGTCGACTTCAAGGCCAATGTCGAGGGCGCGGAGAAGTCGTACGAGCTGCTGAAGCCGGTCGCCAAGGAGAACGACCCGGCGCTGGTCACCGAGCTCGACAAGCAGTTCGCCGCGCTGAACACGCTGCTCGACAAGTACCGGGCCGACAAGACCTCGTACGACTTCACCTCGTACGACAAGGTCGGCGAGGCCGACCGCAAGGAGCTGTCGGACGGCGTGAACGCGCTCGCGGAGCCGCTGTCCAAGCTCGCCGCCGCCGTCGTGAAGTAGGGGACGCGACCATGACGGACACAAACCCGTCCGAAGCCACCACGCCCTCCCGCCGTGCGCTGATCGGCTGGGGCGGTGCCGTGCTCGCGCTCGGCGCCGCCGCGGCCGGCGGGACGGTCGCGATGACCCGTACCGGCAACGACGTGGACCCGGCCGGTGCCGCGGCGGGCGGCGCGATCGCCTTCCACGGCGCCCACCAGGCGGGCATCGCCACCCCGGTGCAGGACCGGTTGCACTTCGCCGCGTTCGAGGTGACGACCGAGGACCGCGCCGAGTTCGTGCAGATGCTGAAGGACTGGACCGCGGCCGCCCGGCGGATGGCCGCCGGGCACGCGGTCGGCGAGGGGGCGTACGGCGGTCTCGCCGAGGCCCCGCCGGACGACACCGGCGAGGCACTGGGGCTGAAGCCGTCGCGGCTGACGCTCACCATCGGCTTCGGGCCGTCGCTGTTCGAGAAGTTCGGCCTCGCCGAGGAAAAGCCGGAGGCCCTCGTCGACCTCCCCCAGTTCGCCGGCGACAACCTCGACAAGAACCGCAGCGGCGGCGACCTGTGCATCCAGGCCTGCGCGGACGACCCTCAGGTCGCCGTGCACGCGATCCGCAACCTCGCCCGGATCGGCTTCGGCAAGGTCGTCATCCGCTGGTCGCAGCTCGGCTTCGGCAAGACGTCCTCGACAACCCCCGACGCGCAGACCCCGCGCAACCTGATGGGCTTCAAGGACGGCACCCGCAACATCGCGGGCACGGAGACGGACCGCCTGAAGAAGTTCGTGTGGGTGGACGGGAAGGACGGCCCCGCGTGGATGAACGGCGGCTCCTACCTCGTCGCCCGCCGTATCCGGATGCACATCGAGACCTGGGACCGCACCTCGCTGCAGGAGCAGGAGGACATCATCGGCCGTGACAAGGGCGAGGGCGCCCCGGTCGGCAGGGCCAAGGAGCGCGACAAGCCGTTCCTGAAGGCGATGCTGCCCGACGCGCACGTCCGGCTCGCGCACCCCGACTCCAACCACGGGGCGACGATCCTGCGCCGCGGCTACTCCTTCACCGACGGCACGGACGGCCTGGGCCGCCTGGAGGCGGGGCTGTTCTTCCTCGCCTACCAGCGGGACGTCCGCGAGGGGTTCATCCGGATCCAGCGCAATCTCGCCCTCGACTCACTCAACGAGTACATCCAGCACGTGGGTTCGGCGCTCTTCGCCGTCCCGCCCGGCGTCCGCGACAAGGACGACTGGTGGGGCAGCACGCTGTTCTCCGAGGAGGCGTAGCCCGTGTTCTCCAACTACCTGATCGGACTGCGCGAGGGGCTCGAGGCCAGCCTCGTCGTCTGCATCCTCATCGCCTACCTGGTGAAGACGGACCGTCGGGACGCGCTGAAGCCCATCTGGATCGGTATCGGTGTCGCGGTCGCCCTGGCCCTCGGCTTCGGCTGCGCGCTCGAATTCGGTTCCCAGGAGCTGACGTTCGAGGCGCAGGAGGCGCTCGGCGGCTCCCTGTCGATCCTCGCGGTCTGCCTGGTGACGTGGATGGTCTTCTGGATGCGGCGCACCGCCCGGCACCTGAAGGCCGAGCTGCACGGCAAGTTGGACGCCGCCCTCCAGATGGGCACGGGCGCCCTGGTCGCCACCGCGTTCCTCGCGGTCGGCCGCGAGGGCCTGGAGACCTCCCTGTTCGTGTGGGCGTCGGTGCACGCGGCCGGCGACGGCACCCCGCGCCCGCTGGTCGGCGTGGCTCTGGGCATCGCCACGGCGGTGGTCCTGGGCTGGCTGTTCTACCGGGGCGCCCTGCGCATCAACCTCGCCAAGTTCTTCACCTGGACCGGCGGCATGCTGGTCGTCGTGGCCGCGGGCGTGCTGGCGTACGGCTTCCACGACCTGCAGGAAGCCGACTGGCTGCCGGGTCTGAACAACAAGGCCTTCGACATCAGCGGCACCATCCCGCCGGACAGCTGGTACGGCACGCTCCTCAAGGGCGTGTTCAACTTCCAGCCGGACCCGACCGTCCTCCAGGTCACGGTGTGGCTGCTGTACTTGATCCCGACACTCACGCTGTTCCTCGCCCCGGTAGGGTTCGCCTCCGGGAAGGGGAAGGTGAAGGCAGCTGATGAGCAGGGATCGCGGCCCTCGAAGGCTCCGCAGGCTTGACCGGAGCGCACTGATAGCGGCCTCCATGACCGCTTTGTCGTTGACGGCGAGCGGGTGCATGGTGGTGCACGGGGAGCGAGAAGTACTCCCCGCCTCCACGAAGGCGGAGGCCGCCAAGGCGCTCCAGCAGTTCACAACCGCGTACAACAACGCGGACAAGGCGTACGACAGTTCGCTGGACGCCGAGCATGTCACCGGCGCGCTCGCCGCCATCGACGCGGCCCGGCTGAAGGCCGGCAAGGCGAACAACCCGGACGGCAACGCGGGGCACACACCGCTGAAGCTGTCGGACGTGACGTACACGATCCCGAAGAAGGCGGGCTGGCCGCGCTGGTTCGTCGCCGACGCGGCCGGCAACAAGGGCGGCACCGCGCGCTGGCTGCTCGTGTTCACCCGGAACGGGTTGAACGAGCCGTTCCAGGTGGCGTATCTGACACTGGTCGCGTCGGGCAACGTGCCGAAGTTCAAGAAGGACGCGGACGGCTGGGCCGAGGCCGTGCCGGCGAACTCGGCCGAACTGGCCGCCGCGCCCGAGGGCTTGAGCAAGGACTACACGACGTACCTCAAGAGCGGCGGTGACACCTTCGCGGACGGCGCGTACACCAGCCAGTGGCGCACGGATCGGGAGAAGGCCGGCAAGAGGCCGGGTCTGGTCACCCAGTACATCGACGAACCGCTGACGAGCGGGGACTACGCGCCGCTCGCGCTGCGGACGGCGAACGGCGGGGCGCTGGTGTTCTTCGCGACGCACTACTACGCGAAGCAGACGGCCGCCCCGGGCACCTCCATCCCCGTCACCGACGACATACTGGCCGTGACGACCGGCGAGATCAAGCAGTCGCTGACGATGGAGTTCGTCTCCAACGGGGTGGCCCTGGACCCTGCGAAGGGCGCGGGCGACCCGAAGGTCAGCGTGCTGGGGCGGATCGAAGGAATGACGTCGGCGCAGGGGTCGTAGGAGAGGCCGCTTCCTACCGTCGGAGGGGCCAGGCCGCGCTCGCGTGGTCCGGCTCCTCGCCGGCGTGGCGGGCGCAGGCGTCGGTGAGGGTCTCCAGGAGGCTGAGCGGGTCGGGCAGCGGGTGTTCGGGGCCGCGTACCCAGTGGACGGCCTGGCCGTCGTCGCCGGGGAGCCGGGCCGGCGGTACCAGGACGTACGAGCCGCGGCAGTGCCAGCGCAGGCCCGGGTGTTCGTCCGCGGTCTCGGGGTGGCAGTCCAGTTCGCAGGGCCACCACTCGTCCTCGTCCTCGGGGGTGCCCCGGGTGAGGGTGAAGAAGAGGAGGCGGCCGTCGGCGCTCTCGGCGACCGGGCCGACCTCGATGCCGGCGCCGAGCAGCCGCTCCAGCGCCTCCTGACCGGCCTCCAGGGGCAGGTCGAGGACGTCGTGCGTCATCCCGGTCGCGGTGATGAAGTTGGCCTGCGGCTGGTGCCGGGCCCAGCGCTCGACCTGAGCGCGGTCGGTGGTCGACTGGGTCTGCCAGGCGAACGACACCGGGTGCCGGGCCGGGGTGGGACAGCCCACCCGGTCGCAGGAACACCGGTAGTCGGCGGTGGGATACGCGGCGGGCGCGAGTGGAAGTCCGGCCTCGGCGGCGGCGAGCAGCAGGGCCTCACGGCCGTCGTCACCGACGGCGGCTTCCTTCGGGCGGCGTCCGCGCAGCCACTGGGAGAGTTTGCCCTGCAGGCCGGTCCGACCGCCCAACTCCGCGCTCATCTATCCCCTCGCCTCGCTGTCGTGCGGAACAGCATGCCCTATGGTCCCATCTTCCTCTGCTCCGGGGGGCCGGAGCTGACATCCGGGGTAGGGGCTGCCTCACACCGGGATCGAGTGTCATTGCATGGTTTGTCATGATTTAGCCGCCTACCGTGGTCGGCATGGTCACATGGATCGCGCTGACGGGCGGCCTGGCATCGGCGGCATCCGTGGTCTCGCTGACCGTCGGCGGACCGGGCGCCCCGCTGGAGTGGGGTCCCGGGCCGCTGACGGTGGACTCGCTGCCGCGTGTGACGTACGTCGCTCATCGCGGCGGCGCCAGGGAGGTCCCGGAGAACAGCATGTCGGGACTGATGGCCGCCCACGGGCGGGGGACGGCGCAGGTACTGGACGTCGACACCCGGATGCTGCGGGACGGCACGCCGGTCGTGGTGCACGATCCGACGCTGAACCGGACGACGTTCCTGGGCGGCGAGGTGCGCAAGCTGGACCTGCGGGACTGGCAGGGCGTACGGCTGCGGCCGAAGGCGTCGCTGCCCGGCAGCTGGCGGTCGGAGCGGCCACCGACGGTGGCGGAGGTGCTCGACCGTTTCGGCGGACGGATCGTGCTGATGCTGGAGGTGAAGGACCCTCGCGGTCTCGACCGGCTGGCCGGGATGATCCGGGACCGGGGCCTGACCCGCTCGGTCTTCGTGAACTCCAACGACCCCTCGGTGGCCCGACGCGCCCACCGCGCCGGCCTGCTCGCCCAACTGTGGCGCTCGGCCCGGCAGTTGCGCACCGACCGGCCCGAGCGGTGGCGGTCCTACGTCGACCTGCTCGACGTCGACCGCAGGGCCCGGGACGCGGACCTGGTCCGGGCCGTCCGCTCCGGGATCCCCCGGGTGTGGGCGCACACCGTGGTGACCCCGGCCCAGCGGGACCGGGCGCTGGCGCTGGGCTGCGACGGGATCATCACGGACGCGCCGGGGCGGCTGGCGCGGGTGGCTCAGCGGGGTGCGAGGCCGTAGAGGGCGTAGTCGACGAGGGTGTCGGTGTACTCGTAGGAGATCGGGCCCGTGTACTGGAGCCAGCGCTGGGCGAGGGGGGAGACCCAGAGTTCCAGGGCGATGCGGGGGTCGACGTCCTGGCGCACCTGGCCTGCCTCCTGTGCGGCGCGCACCCGGTCGACGTACAGCTGGAGGGAGGGTTCGAGGAGCTTGGTCATGAAGACGCGGCCGACCTGCTCGTTGACGACGCCTTCGGCGGCCAGGGCGCGGGACGGGGCCTCGAAGCGGGGATCCTTGAGCTGGTCGACGGTGAGGCGCAGGACGGCCTTGAGGTCGGTGGCGAGGTCGCCGGTGTCCGGGATGACGTACCTGTCCTCGGGGCCTGCCTCCCGTGCGGCCTGGTCGCTCAGGTCCAGGAAGGCCTCCAGGAGGACGTCCGCCTTCGACGACCACCAGCGGTAGATCGTCTGCTTGCCGACGCCTGCGCGGGCGGCGATGCCCTCGATGGTGGTCCTGGGGTAGCCGACCTCGGCGACGAGGGTGAGGGCGGCGTCGTAGATCGCGCGGCGGGACCTCTCGCTGCGGCGGGTGGTGTCGGGGGCGGACTGCTTGACCATGGGTCGACGGTAACAGGGGGGTGAGACGGGGCGTCTCGTTGGGGAGGGTTTTCGCCCCCGCCGCCCCTACCCGTCCCGACCCTGGGGGCTGCCGCCCCCAGACCCCCGCTTCGGCCTGAACGGCCTCGTCCTCAAACGCCGGACGGGCTGAAAAAACTCAGCCCCTCCGGCGTTTGAGGAGCGGGGTCTGGGGCGGAGCCCCAGAAGGATGGGACGGGTAGGGGCGGCGGGGGCGGCGTCGCGGGCCGCCTTGTACAGGTCGCCGTGGCGCTTCGTCACCGTCCGGCGGGTCAGTTGCTCTTCCGCCTCGCACAGGTCCAGGAGGACCTGCCCCTTGCGGATCTGGGGGCGCCGGACCACTCGGGAGGGCGCCGGTTCGACGCGGACGCGAGTCGCGGCGACGTAGCTGAACTTCTCGTCCTCGTACGGGAGGGAGCCGCCCTTGACCTGTCGGTGGAGGGAGGAGCGGCTGACCCGCGCCGAGAAGTGGCACCAGTCCTCGCCCGGGACGATCGGGCAGGCCGCGCTGTGCGGACAGGGCGCGGCGATCCGGAAGCCGGCCGAGATCAGGCGATCGCGGGCCTCGATGACGCGCGCGTAGCCGTCGGGAGTGCCGGCCTCGACGATCACGACGGCCTGCGCGGCGGCCGCGGCGGCGTCGACGAGGGCCACGCGGTCGGAAGCCGTGAGCTCGTTGAGGACGTAGGAGACCGTGATCAGGTCCGTGCGGTCGAGCGTGAGCGCCGCGCCGATCCGGGCACGCCGCCAACTCGCCTCCCGCAACGCCGGGTTGGCGGCCGCCACCTCCCGGCCGAGGGCCAGCGCGGGTTCGGCCCAGTCGAGGACGGTGACGGGACGGATGCCGTCCCAGGTCGTCGTGACGGCCCATGTCGCGGCGCCGGTGCCACCGCCGATGTCGGTGTGGCTGCCGGGCGTCCAGTCCGGTACGGCTTCGGCGAACGCCTCCAGCGCCGAGCGCACCGCCTCGAAGGTCGCCGGCATGCGGTACGCGGCGTACGCGGCGACATCCGCGCGGTCCCTCAGGATCGGCGCGTCGGTCGGGGTGGCCCCTCGGTAGTTGGCGATCAGCCGCTCCACGGCGTGGGCGGCCTGCTTGGGCGGGAGGCCGTCGAGGAGGGAGGCGAGGGCCGCGCGGAGGGTTTCGGCCGGGGATACGGGGGCGTTCACCCGGAGATTCTAGGGCGGCGGCCCACCCTCCATCGCACTACAACTCAGCCGTCCGGCGTTTGAGGACGAGGCCCCTTCAGGGCCGACAGCGGGGGTCTGGGGGCGCAGCCCCCAGGATGGGACGGGTAGGGGCGGCGGGGGCGCTGCATCCATCAGCGGTTCCGCCGCGGGCCTGCCTTCCCCGTCACGCCGCGCGGGCGCGCAGGCGGCGCAGCATGCGGGGGTCCTCGAAGCCGACCGAGCGGGCGGCGGCGTCGATCGTGGCGCCGTGGCTGATGAGGTGCTGGGCGCGTTCGAGGCGGAGGGTCTGCTGGTAGCGCAGCGGGGTGAGGCCGGTGGCGCGGGTGAAGAGGCGGGTGAGGGTGCGTTCGCTCACACCGACGGTGGAGGCCAGGGTGGGCAGCGGGAGCGGCCGGTCGAAGCGGGCGTCGATCAGGTCCTGCGCGCGGTGCACCGTGTCGTCGAGGTGGGACCGGTGCCGGAACATCGCGCTGGTCTGGGAGTCGTGGCCGTTGCGGCGGGCGTAGACGACCATGTCCCGGGCGACCTGGGCCGCGACGGCCGGACCGTGCCGGCCCGCGACCAGGTGCAGGGCCAGGTCGATGCCGCTGGCGATGCCGGCCGAGGTCACGACCCGGTCGTCCGTGGTGAACAGGACGTCGCGGACGACCGTCGCCCCTGGGTGGCGCAGGGCCAGCTCGTCCTGCACGTCGTGGTGCGTGGTGCAGCGGCGGCCCTTGAGCAGGCCGGCCTGCCCGAGCGCCTCGGCCCCGGCGCAGACGCTGGCCACCGTCCCGCCCCGGGCGTGGTGGTCGCTGAGGGCCCGCAGGGAAGCGGCGCCGACGGCGGGCGAGTCAGCCAGGGTGACCGCCCGCCAGCCGGGCACCACGATCAGGTCCTCGGGCCCGAGCTCGGGCCAGTCGAGCCCCGCCACCAGCGGAAGTCCCTGGGCGGTGGGGACCTGCGTCCGCTCGGCGACGTAGGTGAGTGTGTAGGGGTGTCCGAAGTCGGCGGCCGTGGAGAAGACCTGCGCGGGGCCGGCCAGGTCCAGCAGATGGACTCCGGGCACCAGGAAGAAGACGACGTGGCTCACGATTCGGTCATTATGCCGAGGGCCCGGACGCGGCCTCCAGTTCGTCGACCGTCGCGATCGTGGCGAAGCGGCCGGCGAGGGCGTACTCCGTGCGCCGGATGACCTCCTCGGCGGGCAGGGTGCGGGGGTCGGCGAGCAGCTCGGCGTTGCTGCGGTCGGCGGGGGCGTCGCGGTGCGGGATGGGGTTGGTCGCGGTCGCGTCGACGACGAAGGTGACCTGGTGGCCGAGGTCGCTCGCGACGCGGGCGGTGGTCTCCACGCACTGCTCGGTGCGGATGCCGCAGACGGTGAGCTCGCGGATGCCGCGTTCGGTGAGGAGTTGCTGCAGGTTGGTGGTGGTGAAGGCGTTGTGCGAGGTCTTGTGGATCAGCGGCTCGCCGTCCGCGCGCTCCAGCTCCTCCATCAGCCGGACGTGTCCGGAGGCCGGGTCGAAGACGTTGCCGGTACCCGGCTCGGAGTGCAGCACCCAGACCACCAGGTCCCCGGCCTGGCGGGCCAGTCGTACCAGGCGGTTCACGCGGTCGGCGATCTTCGGGTCGGAGATGGTCTCCCACAGCGGGCGGGCGCGGAAGGACTCCTGGACGTCTATGACGATCAGTGCTCGGGTCATGTCTCTTAGCTTGGGTCGCGTGGGCGGGGTGACGACAGGCCGCATCGGGTCCGGCAGCGGACCGATCCGGTCAGGTGGGGCCCTGCGGCGGAGCCGCTGATGGACGCGGCTCGCCCCCGCCGCCCTTACCCGTCCCATCCTCCAGGGGCTGCTGCCCCTTCGGCCCCGCTCCCAGGGGGCTCCGCCCCCTGGACCCCCGCTCCTCAAACGCCGGAGGGGCTGAATTTTCCGAGCACCGGAGGGCTGGACTTTGGCTCACGTCCGTACCGCCCGCGCCACCCGCGTCCCCACCGCCGCCCTCGGTCTGCTGTCCGACGGTCGCCTTCGGGGGTGCACCGTGTTCGCCAGCAGGATCACGAACGTGTCCGTCGCCGGGTCCAGCACGAGTGACGTACCCGTGAAGCCCGTATGGCCGACCGCTCCCCGGCCCGCCAGCTCGCCCATGAACCACCGCTGGTCGAGGGCGAAGCCCAGGCCCGGTGGGGTCAGGAGGAGTTCCACGAAGTCGGGGCCGAGGATGCGCGCGGGCCCGTACGCGCCGCCGGTCAGCAGGGCGCGGCAGAAGATCGCGAGGTCGTGGGCCGTCGAGAAGAGGCCCGCGTGGCCGGCGACCCCGCCGAGCGCCCAGGCGTTCTCGTCGTGGACGACGCCCCGCAGCATCCCCCGGTCCGCCTTGGCCCACGGTCGCCGCTGGTCCTCCGTGGCCGCGGCTCCCGGGCACGGGCCGAAGCCGGTCGCGGTCATACCGAGGGGCCGGGTGATGCCGTCGTGGACGAGGACGTCGAGGGTGCGGCCGGTGATGCGTTCCAGGACCTGCTGGAGGAGGAGCAGGTTGAGGTCGGAGTAGGTGTAGGTGCCGGGGACCCCGATCGGGACCTCCGAGCGGAGCATCTCCAGACGCTGCTCGTCGTCGGCGCAGTCGTACAGCGGGAGTTCGGGGCGCAGGCCGGAGGTGTGGGTGAGGAGCTCGCGGACGGTGATGCCCTGCGCGGCGGCCGCGCGGAAGTCCGGCAGGTACGCGCCCACCCGCGCGTCGATGCCGAGCGTGCCGCGCTCGATCTGCTGCACCGCGGCGACGGCCGTGAACAGCTTGGTGAGGGAGGCCAGGTCGAAGGGCGTGTCGACGGTCATCGGGACGCGCGCCTCGGGCGGCAGTTCCACTCCCGCGTCGGCCTCGGGGTCGTAGGACGCGTACCGGACGGCCCAGCCCGTCGCCTCCGCCACGGCGATCACCGGGCCCCGCCCGACGACCACGACGGCGCCCGCCGCCCAGGGGTGCTCCCCGTCGGCAAGGGCGTGGAACTCCTCGACGAGGTGACGGATCTCCCCGGGGTCGAGCCCGGCCCGTTCCGGTGTGTCGCTGCGCAGTCTCGGTGCGCTCAGCTCTCCGCTCCCTCCGCACTCGCACGTCTGTTCCAAGGACGGCACATTCCCATGAAACAGGTAAGAGCTACCAGTCCGGCCGCCAATTGGACGACCGCCATCGGGACGGCGGTGTCCTCCCCGGCGATCCCGACCAGCGGCGAGGCGATCGCGCCGATGAGGAAGGAGGACGTACCGAGCAGGGCGGACGCGGAGCCGGCGGAGTGCTTGGTGCGCATGAGGGCGAGGGACTGGGCGTTGGGGAGCGTGACGCCCATCGCGGACATCAGCACGAAGAGGGCGGCGGCCACCGGGACAAGGCCGGGCTCACCGAAGACGCCGGTCGACATCAGCAGGAGGGTGGCCGCCGCGGCGATCACCACGAGCAGGCCCACGCCCAGCACCTTCTCCAGGCTGACCCGGCCGACCAGCACCTTGCCGTTGACCTGGCCGACGATCACCAGGCCGACCGAGTTGAGCCCGAACAGCAGGCTGAAGGTCTGCGGTGAGGCGCCGTAGATCTCCTGGATCACGAACGGCGACGCCGATATGTAGGCGAAGAGGGCCGCGAAGGCGAAGCCGCCCGCGAGCATGAAGCCGGTGAAGGGCAGGTCGGCGAGCAGCCGGCGCATCGAGTGGAGGGCCTCGCCGACACCGCCGGCCTGGCGTTCGGCGGGCGGCAGGGTCTCGGGGAGCCTGGCCCAGACGAGACCGGCCAGCAGCGCGCCGACGGCCGTCAGCACCACGAACACCCCCCGCCAGTCCGTCACCCGCAGGATCTGGCCGCCGATGAGGGGCGCCACGATCGGGGCGACCCCGCCGATCAGCATCAGGGTGGAGAAGAAGCGGGCCATGGCCACGCCGTCGTGGAGGTCGCGCACCACGGCCCGGGCGATCACGATCCCGGCGGCGCCCGCGAGCCCCTGGAGCAGCCGGAAGGCCACCAGGAACTCGACGGTCGGCGCGAACGCGCACAGGGCGGTGGCGACGACGTAGACCGCGAGGCCGGCCAGCAGCGGGCGCCTGCGGCCCCACCGGTCGCTCATCGGGCCGACCACCAGCTGTCCGAGCGCCATGCCGAGCAGACAGGCGGTGAGGGTGAGCTGGACGGTGGCGGCGGGGGCGTGCAGGGAGCCGGTGACCTCCGGGAGCGAGGGGAGGTACATGTCCATCGCCAGCGGGGGCGTGGCGGTGAGGCCGCCGAGGAGGAAGGTGACGAGGAGGCCGGTGCGTCGCGCGGTACGAGCGGGTGGTTCCGTCTCCGGTACGGCCGCCGCCTGCTCCAGGCGCGACGCGGACGCCCCCTGCTCGGGCATGTGCCCCTCCCTCTCCGAGTGATCCGCCACCTATGCTCTCAGTTCGTACACAGTGGCGAGTGTCACGTGAGCGAGGGCGGAGCCGTGATGACGGAGCAGAGCGTGCGCTGGGGGATCCTGGCGACGGGCGGGATCGCGGCCGCGTTCACCGCGGACCTGGTGACTGCATCCCATAGCGGCTCCGCCGCGGGGCCGGACCCGGAGGCCGTGGCGGTGGCCCCGCGGACCGGGGCGACACAGTGGTGAGTGCCACGCGAGCGAGAGTGGGCGCGGGAATGACGGAACAGAACGTGCGCTGGGGGATCCTGGCGACCGGCGGGATCGCGGCCGCGTTCACCGCGGACCTGGTGGATCTGCCGGACGCGGAGGTCGTGGCGGTCGCCTCGCGGACGGAGGAGTCGGCGAAGGCGTTCGCCGAGCGGTTCGGGATCCCGCGGGCGTACGGCGGCTGGGACGCGCTCGCCCAGGACGCGGACATCGATGTCGTGTACGTCGCCACCCCGCACTCGGCACACCGCGCGGCCGCCGGTCTCTGCCTGGAGGCCGGGCGGAACGTGCTCTGCGAGAAGGCGTTCACGCTGAACGCGCCGGAGGCCGAGGAACTGGTCGCGCTCGCGAAGGAGCGCGGGAGCTTCCTGATGGAGGCCATGTGGATGTACTGCAACCCGCTGATCCGGCGCCTCAAGGCCCTCGTCGACGACGGGGCGATCGGCGAAGTGCGCACCGTCCAGGCCGACTTCGGGCTCGCGGGCCCCTTCCCGCCCTCGCACCGGCTGCGTGACCCGGCACAGGGCGGCGGCGCGCTGCTGGACCTGGGCGTGTACCCGGTGTCGTTCGCGCACCTGCTGCTCGGGGAGCCGTCCGACCTCACGGCGAAGGCGGTGCTCTCCGACGAGGGCGTCGACCTCCAGACGGGCGCGCTGCTGTCCTGGGAGAGCGGCGCGCTCGCCTCGCTGCACTGCTCCCTCACCGGCGGTACGGCCACGATCGCGTCCGTCACCGGCTCCGAGGGCCGCATCGACATCCCGAACGGCTTCTTCCACCCCGACCGTTTCGTCCTGCACCGCGACGGCCGCGACCCCGAGGAGTTCGCGGCCGACCCGGCCGACGGGCCCCGCAACAGCCTCAAGCACGAGGCCCGCGAGGTGATGCGCGCCCTGCGGGCCGGCGAGACCGAGTCCCCGCTGGTCCCGCTCGACGGCACGCTCGCCGTGATGCGGACGCTCGACGCGATCCGGGACCGCGTCGGCGTCCGCTATCCCTCCGAGGCCGACGAGGAGCTCACGCCGGCTTGAGCCCCTGCTCCCCCACCTCCGTCACGAAGGACGCGGCCGTGGTGAGCGGAGCGCCCTGAGTGGTGACGTACGGGACCGTCTTGAAGTCGGCGCGGGCGAGGTCGCGGCCGAGGGTGACAGTCGCGTAGCCGCGCAGGCCGTTGTAGAAGCGCAGGTGGGGGTTGGCGGCCATGAAGGTCGCCCAGTTGGCGGGCTTCTCCGAGCCGTTGCCGCCACTGGAGATCGACGAGGTGACGATCTCGGTGCCGAGCGTCTTCGACGTCTGGTCGGCGAAGTCCCGCTTGATGTCGAAGCCGTAGTGCACGTGCACGTCGCCGGTGAGGACCATCAGGTTCTCGACGCCGGACTCCTCCGCGCCCGCCAGGATCCGCTCGCGGGAGGCCGGGTAGCCGTCCCAGGAGTCCATGGAGACCTGGGAGGGGACGGCGGTGGAGTTGTAGCGCTGCGAGAAGGTGACCTGCTGCGGGACCACGTTCCACAGGGCGTGCGAGCGCTGCCAGCCGTCGATCAGCCACTCCTCCTGCGCGTCGCCGGTGAGGGTGCGGGCCGGGTCCTCGGAGTCGGGGCCGGGAATCTTCCAGCCGTCGCCGTAGGCCTGGTCGGAGCGGTACTGGCGGGTGTCGAGCACGTCGAACTGGGCGAGCCGGCCCCAGTACAGGCGGCGGTACAGCTTCAGGTCGGCGCCGTCGGGGAGCTGGGGACGGCGCAGCGGCTGGTTCTCCCAGTAGGCGCGGTAGGCGGCGGCCCGGCGGATGAGGAACTCCGGGTCGTTGTTCTCCGACACCGCGCCCGCGTAGTTGTTCTCGGTCTCGTGGTCGTCCCAGGTGACGACGAACGGGTGGGCGGCGTGCGCGGCCAGCAGGTCCGGATCCGACTTGTACAGCGCGTACTTGAGCCGGTAGTCGTCGAGGGTCGTCATCTCGTGGTCGTAGACGTCGGGGACGGTCCCGGCCGGGTAGGCGCGGGCGCCGGCGACACCGCTGACGGCGTACTCGTAGAGGTAGTCGCCGAGGTGGAAGACGACGTCCACGTCGTCCTCGGCCAGGTGCTTGTAGGCGGTGTAGTAGCCCTGGTCGTAGCGCTGGCAGGAGACCACGCCGAGGGTGAGCGCGGAGGCCTTCGCGCCGCGGCCGGGGGCGGTGCGGGTGCGGCCGGTACGGCTGATCCAACTGCCCGCCTTGAAGCGGTAGTAGTAGACGCGGTCCTCGTCGAGGTCGTCCACCTGGACGTGGACGCTGTGGCCGAACTCCGGGTGTGCGGAGGCGGATCCGCGTCTGACGACCCGGCTGAAGTTCTCGTCGCGGGCCAACTCCCAGTGGACGGTGACGCGTTCGGCGGGCAGACCGCCGTCGGGCTGGTACGGGGCGGGTGCGAGGCGCGTCCAGAGCAGGACGGAGCCGGGCAGCGGGTCGCCGGAGGCCACGCCGAGCGTGAACGGGTCCTCGGTGATCTGCGCGGGGTCGAGTTCGGCGGCGGCCGCGGTGCCGGCGGCCGGCAGGTTCACCGCGAAGGCGAGCGCGGCGGCGGCCCCGCTGACGGTGAGGAAGCGACGGCGGCTCAAGTGGCGGGCGGCTGCGCGGAGTTCGGGGGTGTGCTGGGACTGGCGGGCGTCGAGTGTCATCCGGTGTCCTCCCCTGACTGATGGATGCAGGAGACAATTGGAGTGGCCGGGGACGACTCCTGTTAGGCATGTGCACGACATTTCGATGGCGGCCTGATGGCGGACGGACGAGTTCCGGGCGGCAGCCCCTCCCGTACGCTGCGGGCCCATGAATGCCAAGCAATCGAAGATCGCGGTGGTGACCGGCGCCGGCTCCGGGATCGGCCGCGCGGTCGCCGTGGAGCTGCTGCGCACGGGCTGGTCGGTGGCGCTGGCGGGCCGCCGCGTCGAGACGCTGGAGGAGACGGCGGCGATCGCAGCCGAGGGCGCGTCCATCGCCGTACGGACGGATGTGTCACAGCCGGACGACGTGGCCGCGCTGTTCGCCGCGGCCGTGGACCGATTCGGGCGCCTCGACCTGCTGTTCAACAACGCGGGGACGTTCGGGCCGGGCGGGGTGCCGGTCGAGGAGCTGCCCTACGACGCCTGGCGGCACGTGGTGGACACCAACCTCAACGGGGCGTTCCTGTGCGCACAGGCGGCGTACCGGCAGATGAAGGAACAGGACCCGCAAGGCGGCCGGATCATCAACAACGGTTCCATTTCGGCACATACACCCCGGCCGCTCTCCGTCGCCTACACAGCGACCAAGCACGCGCTGACCGGCCTCACCAAGTCCCTGTCCCTCGACGGGCGGTCTTACGGCATCGCCGTCGGGCAGATCGACATCGGCAACGCGGCGACCGACATGACGCAGCGGATGCAGACCGGAGCGCTGCAGGCCAACGGCGAGATCGCACCCGAGCCCGTGATGGACGTCGCCGACGTGGCGCGCACGGTACGGCACATGGCGGAGCTGCCACTGGCGGCGAACGTGCAGTTCGCGACCGTACTGGCGACGGCGATGCCGTACGTGGGGCGGGGCTGAGGGCGGGACCGAGGGCACGTCCAGGGCGCGTCCGGGGTTCAACCTGCACAACCGGAATATGAACGTCCGCTCCATATGGGCCGGTCGCAGACTTATGCTCTACATCTCCTCCACCAGAACTTCACACTTGGAGCAGTGAGCTTCCGCAGACCAATTCGAGGGGGGAGACGGCAGCCGTTCCACGGCCCGGGTGGGGGTGGACCTCGCGTGGGACCGCGGGGTACGCACCGGGCCGCGGAACGGCTGCCGCGCACTTTTCTCAGCTCTTGCACATCCCTTCTCAGCCCTTACACATCCCTTACTCACGGCCCCGCAATGCAAAGTCCCTAACTTGAGGGCGCGCCCACAGCGGGCGCCAAGAACCTTCGAGGAACGGGATGTTTGGCATCTATCTCAAGCGGGAGCTGAGCCGGCGCAAGAAGGCGGCTCTGGTCATCGCACTGGGTCTGGCGCTCGGAATCGCGCTGGTCATCACCGTCAGCTCGGTGTCGGCCGGCATGCAGAAGGCACAGGACAAGGTCCTGCAGTCGCTCTACGGTCTCGGCACCGACATGACCGTCACCAAGGCCAGAACGGCCCCCACCGACAACAGTTCCGGCAGACCGAGCTTCGAGTTCGACGCCAAGTCGAACGACAGCGACGACCAGCAGAGCTCCGACCGGGTGCAGACTCAGGGGGGTCAGGCCCTGAAGTCCTCCGTGGTCACGAAGGTCGCCGCGCAGAAGGGCGTCGCCACCGCGGTCGGCGCGCTGACCCTGAACGTCACCAAGGTCGACGGCTCCTTCACCCAGGGCAAGGCGGAGAGCACGACCGGCAGCAGCGACCAGTCCCAGGGCCAGGGCGGCCCGGGCGGCGGCGGCAACTCCGGCAGCACCGCCGCGCCCCAGGTCCAGGGCGGCGGCGCCTCCTTCGACGTGAACTCCTACTCCGTCGCCGGCGTCGACGTCTCCGACCAGACCCTCGGCCCGCTGGCCGGCTCGAAGATCAGCTCCGGCAAGACCTTCACGGCCTCGCAGACCAACGCGAAGGTCGCGGTCGTCAGCAAGTCGTACGCCAAGGAGAACTCGTACAAGGTCGGCAAGACCCTGAAGATCTCCGGCACCAAGTACAAGATCATCGGCATCGCGACGCCCGAGAGCAGCGAGTCCACGACCGACGTCTACCTGCCGCTGAAGCAGGCGCAGACACTGGCCGACGCCAAGAACCAGGTCACCACGATCTACGTCAAGGCGACCGACTCGAAGCAGATCGACTCCGTCAAGTCGGCGATCCAGAAGAACGTCTCCGGTACGACCGTGACGACCTCCGCCGACCTCGCGGACACCGTCTCCGGCTCCCTCTCCACCGCCTCGAACCTGGCGACCAGCGTCGGCAAGTGGCTGTCCATCGCGGTGCTCGCCGCCGCCTTCCTGGTGGCCGCGCTGCTGACCTCCTCGGCGGTCTCCCGCCGGGTGCGTGAGTTCGGCACCCTGAAGGCACTCGGCTGGCCGAGCCGCCGGGTCACCCGGCAGGTCGTCGGCGAGTCCATGGTGAACGGTCTGCTCGGCGGTGCCCTCGGTATCGGTCTCGGCCTCGCGGCCGCGTACACGGTGACCGCGATCGCCCCGACCCTGAAGGCCCAACTCGGCAGCACCAGTGGCGGCGGCATGGGCGGCGGCCCCGGTGGCGGCGGTCCGGGCCAGCAGGCCACGCAGAACACCATGGAGATCGCGCTGTCCGCGCCGGTCAGCCTGACGACCATCGCCCTCGCGGTGGGCCTGGCGGTGGCCGGCGGTCTGATCGCCGGTGCGATGGGCGGCTGGCGCGCCTCCCGGATGCGGCCCGCGGACGCGCTGCGCAGCGTCTCCTGACCCTCCCCCTGAGCTGGGGCGCCGCGTCCGTTCCCCCCGGGTCGCGGCGCCCCACCCCCTTCTTCCTTCTCTTCCGCTACGGACTTCTTCCTCTACGGAGCTCCCATGTACAGACTCACCGGCGTCACCAAGCGCTACACGCGCGGCAAGGAGACGGTGGAGGCGCTGCGCGGCGTCGACCTCACCATCGAGGACGGCGACCAGCTCGTCATCCAGGGCCCCACCGGCGGCGGCAAGTCGACCCTCCTCCAGATGATCGGCGGCCTGGACCGCCCGTCCGAGGGCAGCGTCGAGCTGGACGGCGTCGACCTCGCCACCATCAGCGAGGCCAAGCTGACCCGGCTGCGCGCCGAGAAGATCGGCATCATCTTCCAGTCCTTCAACCTCATCCCGACGCTGACCGCGCAGGAGAACGTCGAGACGGCTCTCGTCCCGCTCGGCGTGAAGCCGGCCGAGCGACGCGAGCGGGCCGCCGAGGCCCTGAGCTCGGTCGGCCTCGGCGACCGCCTGACCCACGCGCCGACCGAGCTGTCCGGCGGCCAGCAGCAGCGCGTCGCCATCGCCCGCGCGCTCGTCAAGAAGCCGAAGGTGCTGCTCGCCGACGAGCCCACCGGCAACCTCGACGAGGGCACCCGCGACGACATCATGGCGCTCCTTGAAGGCCTGTGGCACGAGTACGGGCTGACCTTCATCATGGTCACCCACGACTCGTCGATCGCCCGCCGGGCACCGCGTCTGGCCACCATCAAGGCGGGGCAGATCACGCTGACCGAGCAGCAGCAGGCGTCACAGCAGGCGTTCGCACGCTGAGCCCTTCCGCGAGGCCTGTCGGGCCGCTCACCGTCCCAGGATCTGGTCGACTTCGGCCAACTGCCCTGCGGTGAGCGGCCCCTTCGCGATCGCGGCCGCGTTCTGCTCGGCCTGGGCGACCGAGCGGAAGCCGGGGATCGGGACGGTGCGCGGGCTGCGCGCCCACAGCCAGGCGAGGGCACCCTGGGCGAGCGTACGGCCGTCGCTCGTGAGGATCTCCTTCAGCGCGTCGATGCGAGCGAGCCAGTCCGGGTCGGCGGCGGAGCCGTCGCCGAAGCCCTGCAGCCAGGCCGGCGGCCTGCTGCGGATGTCCCCGGCGTCCGAGGCCCCTTGACGCTTGCCCGCCAGCAACCCCATGGCGAGCGGGCTGCGGTTGATGCTCGCGAGCTCCGACTCCTCGCACAGCGCGAGCATTTCGGGCGCGTCCTGCAACACGTTGATCGCATGCTGTACGGCCGCACAGTGCTCCCCCTCCGCGAACACGGCGGCGCGGGCCGGGTCGTCGGTGCTCCAGGCGTAGGCGCGTATGAGCCCCTCGTCGACGAACTCCTCGCAGGCGTCCCGGAGTTCGGCCGCGCGAGCCGGATCGAGGTCGGACAGGTGCAACTGGTAGAGATCGACGTGGTCGGTGCCGAGGCGTCGCAGGGACGCCGTCAGCGCGCGGCGGGCGTACGCCGGGGAGTCGTCGGCGCCGGTGAGGGTGCGGGTGTCCTCGTCGAAGACGTTGCCCCACTTGGTGGCGACGACCACGTCGTCCCGGCGCTTGCCGAGAGCCCGGCCGAGGACGCGTTCGCTGTGGCCCGCGCCGTAGGTGTCCGCCGTGTCGAAGAAGGTGACGCCCAGGTCGAGGGCGCGCCGGACCGCCCGTACGGACTCCTCGTCGTCGACCCTGCCCCAGCCGAGCGGCTGCCCGTCGGCGGCCTGCCATTCGCCGCCGATCGCCCAGCAGCCGAAGCCGAGCGGGCTGACCTCGATGCCGGTGCGGCCCAGTGTCCGTATGGTCTCCATGAGGGAGAACGCTAGGAGTTGGAGCGCACTTCAACGCAAGACCCGCGCGGGAGCCGTTACGCCTGCCCGGTCTCGAAGCGGGAGATCCTGCCGTCGTCCCCGACCGTGAAGTCCCAGCGGGTGCGCATCTCGCCCCAGGTGTCGTTGCGGTAGTGGGTGAGGAGGCAGCGGCCGCCCTTGGACTCGTTGTCGACGTCCATGTGACCGTGGGAGGAGAAGATCTCCCGGTCGGCCCACTCGTCCAGGTCCCGGTCGCTGCCGTCGTCCGCCATGGTCGCGTCGGGCGCGAGGAGCGCCCGGAAGGCGTCGCGGTCATGGGCGTTGACGGCGGAGACGAAGGCGCGGACGGCCGGATCGCTGAGTTTGGCAGTCTGAATCGTCATGCCAGCCAGACTCACACCGCTCCCCCGGGCCCGCCACCCGAACGGCGGCGCGGGTGTCCCCGCCCGGGTGTGAGCGGTGCGACGGTGGAAACGCGAGGGGTGTCCCTGCTGTCTGTTCCGGGAGTCATCGTGACCTCATACGACCGACGTGATCTTGGCCTGCTGCTGCTCCGGCTGGGCACCGGAGGGGTGCTGGCCGCACATGGAGCGCAGAAACTGTTCGGCTGGTTCGGCGGACACGGCCTCGAGGGAACCGGCCAGTTCATGGAGTCCGTCGGGTACACGCCGGGCAAGGAGAGCGCCGCCGCGGCGGGCCTCGCCGAGGCGGGCGGCGGCACGCTCCTCGCGCTGGGCCTGGCGACCCCGGCGGCCGGTGCGGCGGCGGCCGGCGCGATGGCGGGCGCGGCCGCGGTCCACGCCCCCAACGGCTTCTTCGCCCAGGGCGGCGGCTACGAGTACGCCGCCACCCTGGGCCTGACCGCCGCCGGCCTCGCCGTCACCGGCCCCGGCCGGCTCTCCCTGGACCACGCACTCGGCCACACGGTCAACCGCGGCTGGATGGTGCCGGCGGCGTTCGCGGCGACGGGGCTGGTGACGACGCTGGTCGTGGGGGCACGGAACCGGCGGCTGCGGGAGAAGGAGGAGGGGGAGCAGGAGGCGCTGTTCGAGGAGTCGGAGGCGTTGCCCGGGGGGTAGGAGGCGTTGTTCGGGGAGTAGTCGCGATGGCAGGCTGCGCCGCATGAGTGATCACGTCACGCCCCCGGACATCTGGAAGTCCATTGACGCCCTGTGGACCTGGCTGGAGGCGGATCAGCCGGTCGGCGGGCGCGAAGGCATGCTCCTGCGCATGCTGAAGCTCTCCGAGGAGGTCGGCGAGGTCGCCGAGGCGGTGATCGGCGTGACCGGCCAGAACCCGCGCAAGGGCGTCACCCACACCTGGGAGGACGTCCAGAGCGAGCTGTGCGACGTGGTGATCACGGCGCTGGTGGCGCTGCGGACGCTGACGCCGGACACGCGGGAAGTGTTCAGCCGCCATCTGACCCGCGTCACGGAGCGCTCGCCGGGCCCGGCACAGGCGTCCTAGGGCCGTCCCGTCAGGGAGTCCATGGGCTCGGCCCGTACCAGCCGACTCGCCTCGCCGCGCCACCGAGCCGTGACGGCGGGCCGCTGTTCCGGCCGGGTCTCGAAGTACCGCCGTAACTCGGAGTCGGGTGCGTAGCCGTAGCGGTCGAGGTAGTAGGCGATCTGGTCGGACCAGACCCACGTCCCGTCGGTGCGGAAGTGGGCGGGCACCACCCTGCCCCGGTCAGGGTCGACACGGTCCGGCTCTTTCGGGAGAAAGACGACGGGCTCCCCGTCCCGCAGACACTCCAGCAGGGCGGTCCGTTCCTCCGCGGAGGCAATGCGCTGATGGGTCTTCCCAAAGCCCGGGCTGCCGTCCCACCTGCACAGGTCGAAAACCCGTGCGAGCCGGAGTCCATCAGGCAGGGTCAGGTTGGTGAGCAGCCTCCGTACCTCCGGCGCATCCTTGGGGCGGAACTCAGGATCCTCGTCCAGCAGCCGGCCGACGAGGTTCTTGAAACCGGCGGGGACGTCCGGTCTGTCGCTCCACTCGCCGTTCGCCCACCCTCTCCCGAACGGCGGGGCTCCCCCGGTGAGTTCATACAGCACACAGCCGAGGGAGTACAGATCCGCCCGCTCGTCGGGCTCGGCCCCCCGGCGCTGTTCAGGGGCCGCGTACTCCGGGGTGCCGACGACCATGCCGTCGGCGGTCAACCGGGCGCCTCCTCCTTCTCGTACTGCCGCGACCCCGAAGTCCAGGACCTTCACGATGCGTTCGCCGGTGAGCATGAGGTTGGACGGCTTCAGGTCCCGGTGCACGACACCCTGTGCGTGGGCCGCCGTCAGGGCGTCGCAGACCTGGACGCCCCAGGCGACGACCTCGGACGGGGCCGGGGGCCCGGTCAGCCGGACATGGACGTCCAACGGTGTGCCCTGGACCAGTTCCATGACGACGAGAAGCGGATCCTCGACGAAGTCGTACACGGTGACGATGTGGGGATGACCGGAGAGACGCGCCGCGGTCCTCGCCTCCCGCCAGAACCGGGCCGACCTGCCGAAGCCGGGCCTGATCTGCTTGACCGCGACCTGCCGGCCGAGCAGTTCGTCCTCCGCCTGCCACACCACTCCCATGCCTCCGACCCCCAGGAGGTGGCGCAGCCGGTAGCGGGCCACGATCAGATCGCCTTCCGCGAAGCCGTCCGCGGTGGTCATCGGGGAGTCCCCTCGCCACCGGGCTCGGACAGCCCGAACCCGGCACCGGCGAGCAGGGGGGCCAGCGAGTCGACCGAGATCGCGAACGTCGCCGTCCCCGTGGCGCGCTGCACCAACAGGCCGATCACCTCGCCGAGTTCGTTGAGCAACGGCCAGCCGCCCGCCTCGGGCGGCAGTTCCAGATCGGTGCGGAACAGCTTCAGGCCGTACTCGGAGAACTCTTCGATGCCCTGGACCATGCCCGTCACCAGCATCTGGTCGGACGCCGGGCCCCAGACCTCGCTCCCGATCGTGGTGAGCCTGGGGAAGCCCAGTCGCAGCGGCCAGCCCGGCACGGGTTCGTCCAGCAAGACGACACTGGCGTCAATCGCGGAGGAGTCGGGGCGGAAGACACTGAGGACGGTCCGCGTCCCCGCCGCCATGCGCACGGCGAGTCCGGAGAGCGACTGCTCCGGCCACCGGCCGCCGGCCAGCACATGCCGGTCCGAGACCAGGAAGCCGACGCCCTCCCGGCCGTTGCCGTCCAGCACACGCACGAGGGCGGGGCGGGCCGCTGCCAGGTACGGCTCGGGGTGGTCCCGGTCCAGGACGATCGCGGGCAGCCTCGGCGCATCCGCGAGCAGGGTCTCCTGGTACCGCGCGAGATCTCCGACGCCGGCCAGACAACTCAGCCGTCGGCGCAGGTCCTCCGGGTCCGACAGCGGTTCGGTCAGCTGCTCGAGCGCGCGCAGTGCGCGCTGGTGGTCGCCCGCGTCGTGCAGGGCCCTGAAACGCCTCAGTGGATCGGCGTCCGCGGCGGCGAGGGCCGCGAGCAGGTCGTTCCACGCGACCATCCGGGCCATGCTTTGCCGCGTCCGGTCGAGATGCTCGGCGAGCTGTCCGGACAGATGCCGTCCGGCGTCGGCCTGGTCCACGGTGCGCGCACGGTCGAGGAAGTGCCGGGCGGTGACCGTCAGATCGCGCAACGGGCCGCGCAGGGACAGCAGTTCGGACTCGACCTCGGTCCCCTCGTTGCCGTACATCTCCGTCAGCAGCCTCTGGCTATTCCTGTCCAGCGGCGCGCGGGTCGGCCGATATGCCGCCAGCCGGTCCCGGAACTCGTGGCAGAGCCGTTCCGGCTCGAGCCCGGCGGCTGCGTCCATGAGGTCCCGCAGCGTCCGGCGGGACTCCTCCCAGTCCCGCTGCCGCGCCTGCCGCTGCGTCATCTCCTGGATCTCACGCGGTGACAGCAGTGTGGGGTCGGTGATCCGGACCGAGGCCTTCCGGCCGGTGGCCTTGTCCACGGCGGTGACGTGGAGCACGCAGCTCACGTCGATCTCGAAGGTGACCTCGATCTGCGGCTCCCCCCTGGGCTTGGGCGGGATGCCCTCCAGCAGACACTCACCGATCCTGGAACGCGGGTCGAGCTGCCCGCCGTTGTAGACCTGGATGTGCACATTCTTCTGGTTGTCCTCGGCCGTGGAGTAGACGTCGCTCCGCTGCAACGGGATCTTCGCGTTCGCCTCCACCAGGCGGTCGAAACGCTGTCCGCCGTTCTCCCGGTCGACGACGCTGATGCCGATGGGCAGCGGGGTGACGTCCAGCAGGAGCATGTCCTGGATGTCCTCAGACAGCACAGCACCCTGCAGGGCCGCGCCGAACGCCACCACCGTGCTCGGGTCGGGGTAACCGGTCCTGCGGCATCCGAAGGCCCGCTCCGCCACACCGCTCACCAGCGGAGACAGCATGGGCCCACCCACCAGCACCAGATGCTGCGGTCCACCTGCCGACTGGCGCCATTCCTTCCCGACCTTTTCGCAGACCGTACGAAGGGTGCCCAGCGGTCCGGCGAGCAGCTCGGCGAGATCGGCCCGGGTGAGTTCGACACGTACGCTTGGCCGGTCCAGGAACGAGTGGAGCGTGTAGTCGGCCTCCTCCTGCGAGGACAGCGCGATCTTCAGGTGCTCGGCGGCGATCTCCAGCCGCTGCCGCTCCAGACTCCTAACGGGTACATCCACTCCCTCGCCTCGAAGCCGGTCGGCCAGGAAATCGGCGACGGCCCTGTCGAAGTCCCGGCCGCCGTACGCGGGGTTGCCGGACACCCGCTCCACCTCGTACACGTTGTCGCCCACCTCGACGAGGCTGGCGTCGAGAGTGCCCGCACCCAGATCCAGTACGGCGACCCGTCCGTCCAGCAACCGCTGGCGGGAGACCGTCATGCAGGCGGCGGTCGGTTCGTGGATCAGCCGGACCAGGTCCACGCCGGCGATCTTGCAGGCGTTGCGGGTCGCGGCCTTGGCGTTGTTGGGGAAGTTGGCGGGAGTCGTCACGATCACCCTCGGCCGGCTCAGGGTGAGGTCGTACCGTTCGGCCGCCCAGTCCAGCCACTCGTCCCGGATCTCGCCGAGTTCGGCATGGGCGAGGTCGGTGATCGTCTCCCGGACCCGTGCGGCCAGAAAGGCCTCGACCAGGATGCGGGCGTGGCCGACCAGCCGGGCGGACACCTCTTCCGGACTGTAGGTACGGTCCCCGATCGTGAACGGGTCGCGCCCTCCCATGCGGCGTTTGGCGTCACTGGCATGCCCGATGATCCTGGGGGCCAGCACGGCGTCGGCGGACAGTCCGACGATCTCTTCTCGCTCCTCGGTCACGCTCAGCGTCGACGCGAAGGGCGGCTGCTGGGAGCGCGGACAGGCCACCGGCCGCTGGAGCGTCTTGTCGTAGACGGCCGCGACACAGTTACTGGTGCCCAGGTCCATGCCCCAGATCCGGGAAAAGCGGCTGTCCACCTCCTTCTTTGCCCGGACCGCCCACTGCCCGACCCTCTCCTCGAAGACTCCCCGGTCGGCGGCCGACACGGCCTCCATGGCGTCGAGAACCTGTTGCCGCACAGAGCCGGTGACGGTGGTCTCGTCGTCGACCAGCGAGCGCAGCACGCTGCCGGCGTGCGAGGCGCTTCCCCGGCGCGCCAGTGCGTCGAGGCAGAGGCGCACGAGTTCCTCGATGTCGCCCGCCCGACGCAGGAACCCGGCGAGGCGGGGATCCTCGACGGCCTCGTCGCCGCGCCACCGGATCAGGCAACGGGCGGCCGCCATCGGGTCGTCGGCCCGTTCGTAGAGAGCGATGGCCTCCGCGTGGTGGCCGGCCTGCTCGTGCAGACGGGCCGCCCCGAGCAGGTCTCCGCCCGCCTCCCGGGCCGCCGCGCGGGCGGCGAGACCTTCGGGGGAGTCGTCGTCGTGCAGGACGCGGTCGGCGTCGCCGTACCGCTCGGCCACCTGGTAGAGACGGTGGGCACGGTAGTGCTCCTCGGCGTCCTCGGCGTGCCGGGCCGCTTCCAGCGGTTCCCCGGCCTCCTCCTCGAACGAGCTCCATTCCCTGTGCACCGACCTGCGGCCGTCGTCGTCGGAGGCTGCGTGAAGGAGACGCTGGAGCCGCCGGCGTCCGTCCGCCGTCACGGCTTGGCGCAGGCCCTCCAGTTCATCCCGCCGACGGGCCACCGCATCAGCGGGTTCCGCCTGCTCGAGGCGGTCCAGCACTGCCCGTATTCGTCGTACGGCCCTGGTGTGATCGCCCTGTGCCATCAGGGAGTCGATCTCCGTACGGCATTGCGCGGCGAGGCGGGCCAGGCGGTCCGGCTCGTCCGCCGGGCAGGTCTCCAGGGCCGCGGGGAGATCACCCAGCTGTTCGTGGCAGTGGCTCACGCGGTCCTGGCGCCCCGCCCATTCGAAGTACTGCAGGGCCTCCCCGGCCTCTCCCTCCGCCAGGATCAGCTCCCCGGCCCGCTCCGCCAACCGCAGCGCGGTCTCGTGGTCCCCGTCGGCTTCGGCGAGTTCCAGGCCGGCCTGCACGTCCCCCAGCCAGGACGACTGGGCGCAGCACGCCACCGCGTCCCGCTTGCGGGCGGGAGTGTCCGCGAGCCGCGCCACGTCGGAGCCCCAGCCCAGGAACAGGCGGACGTCGAACCGGTCGGGTATCAGCTCGTCCGGGAGCTGGTCGAAGAAGGCCGACCAGAGCGCGGCGTCCCTGCCGAGGGAAGTCCGTGCGATGTGCGCGTCCAGGGCCTCCGTCATGACGATCTCGTCCAGCGCTCCCCTGTCGCTCAGGCCACGCAGCCACGAGACGAGCCCCTCGGCGTCCGCGGCCCAGCCCATCAGACGGGCCAACGTCTGGCGGGCCCGCCGCCGGATCCCGTGATCGCCCAGCCGGTCCGCCACGTCGATGACGAGCGCGAGCACCGTCCTGTCGAAGTGGCCGCCCAGGGCGTGCAGTTGCCCCGTCTCGGCCGCGCCGAAGGCCGATGCGTACCCCGCGGCGGGCAGCCGGGCGTCGTAGCGGTCGAAGAGGTCCCGTGCCAGCGCGGGATCCTCGCGGAGCGCGAGTAGCAGCGCCCGCCTGTACACGGTGGCCGCGCGCTCGGCGTCGCGGCCGGAAAGCACCGCGGGCCGGAAACGCGACTCGACCCCTTTCAGAGCTCGGCGCAGCTTCCGGGACCCACCCGCCTGCGCACCCTCACGCACCATCGCCCCACCCTTTCCGTCCCCGCCGGACGGTTCCCGGTCATGCCTCGCCGCTGCTTCCCAGTCCGCCGCCGACCGCTCTCACCAGCCGCGTCGACTGTGCTGTCAGGCCCGCTGCCAGGCTGTCGGCTCCCGCATCGCCTTCCAGCCCGTCCCGTCGCAGCCGGGCCGCGATGGTGTGGAAGTAGGTGGCGGCTTCCAGCACCATCTGTTCCTCGTCCACCGAGGCTTCCGCGCTGTGGGCCCGGTCGGCGGCGTCGAGGATGTGCCGCACCTGGGTGCGGATCTCGTTCCGGACCTCCTCGGGCACCGTGTCGGCGTGGACCAGGTGGCCGAGGATCGAGCGGCAGGCCCGTGCCAGCCGTTCCAGCAGGCGGTGTTCACGACCGGCCCAGGTCGCGTGGGGGGCGAAGTTGAGGACGTCTCCAGAGACGACTTGCGCGCGGATACTGATCGCCACCCGGCGGTCGTACAGGTCGAGTCCGGTCGGGCTGGTGGCGCCCAGCGCTTCGCGGAAGCAGGGATGCAGGTGAAACTCGTCCTCGTGCGGCTGTACGGGCAGCAGGGGTATGCCCACGTAGACGATGCCGTTTCCGCGCCGCACCCCGAGAAATCCCACTTCGTAGAGCGTCTTGACGATCCCGTCCGGCGTCAGCGAACCCGTGTAGGCCGGGAACTCGTGGTGCAGCGCGTCCACGACCAGGTCGACGCGGTGGCTCAGCGCGGCACGCGTGACGAGGTATCCGGAGTTCTGGAAGAGCGGAATAAGGCGTTCGAGGAAGGGGTGTGCGACGAGGTACTCCTGGACGAGGTCTTTCAGCTTCCACTGGGAGAAGCGCTGTGTCGCCAGCTGGACGTCGCTCTCGTGGATGCGGTCGCGGTTCCCGTTGCCGATCGCGGTGTACTGACACTCGTTGAGGTACTGGATGAGGTCGCGCGGCCTGGGCAACACGTGGGACAGGAGATACGTCAGGGTGCTCTGGCCGCACACCGTCCGCGGGAAGATCTCGCCCCACAGGCGGTCCGCCGTCAGGCCAGAACCGACCGAGGCCCTGGCGCGCCGCAGAGCCAGGTCCTCCAGGTCCGACTCGGTCCAGTCGATGCGGAGTTCGTCGCTGCGGAACTTGTCGCCCTCGGTGAAGGTGAGGGAGTCGTAGATGTCGGACCTGAGGAACACCGTGCACCGCACGGCGCCCCCGTAGTGGCTGCCGATGTACCAGGTCGCGAGCAGCAGTCCGATGACCAGCGAGTTGCTCTCCAGGTCCGCGGACCACAGCTGTTCCAGCTGGTCCACCAGCAGCACGAAGGTGTGCGCCGGTGCGCATCCCAGCTCGGTGAAGCCGAGGCGTACGCCGTCCTCCAGGACCCTCAGTCGCTGTGCGGGCCGGGCGTCTCCTTCCATGGCCACGGCCTGCTGCGCGAAGTCCACCGCGGCCCTGACCCCGAACGCCTCCAGCGAGAGAGCACCGCTCAGGCCCTGCAGCCACCGGCCGAACCCGATGGACGTCCGAGGATCGCCGAACAGTTCCCGGTTGGCCTTGATGAAGGCTTTCAACGCCTTGACCGCCTCGGGTGGTTTGCCGCCGTGCTGTTCCGCGTGCCCCACCAGGTACTGGGCGGCGCGCACGGCGAAGACATACCGCCACAGCAGCGACTTCGCGTGGTCTCCCGGCAGACCCGTCAGCTCGAACGCGCGCAGTTCCTCACCCGCGATGTCGGCGGCGGTGACCAGCTCCACTCCCCCGGCAGGCACCGGTTCCGAGGCAAGCCGCACGCAGATGGCGCTCTTCCCAACCCCCTTGCGGCCGATGACCAGCGTCTTACGCCCCGTCACCACCGCGTTGTACGCCGCCGTCTCCTTGAAGCCTCTCCGCAGCAGCCCGTCGGCGAGGTCCCGTTCCGCGTCGTCCCGTCCGAAATACAGGCGCTCGACCACCGACAGCTCGCTCACGGCTCCCCCTACGGACGTTCACTGGCCGTACTCGGTCAGTATCCCGCTGTCAGCGCCCGCCGAGGCAGGTTTCGCGGGGGCGAAATCAGTTCGGCGGGGTGTCCGAGCGCCCTGTCACCGTGGCCGTGTCCCCACCGGGCTCGCCAGCCCCAGCCGGGTCAGGAACTGCTGCAGCGTGAAGGCCGCCATGCCGAGTGCCACGGCGTTGCCCGGCACTCGGGACGGCTCGACGGTGAGGCCCGCCAGCGAACCGGGCAGGACGTGGTGCCGGAGCTCGTCGCGCACGGCGGGCAGGAGCCATTCGGCCAGGGCCTCGGAGGTCCAGCCGGTGAAGGCGACGCTCGGGATGTTGAGCAGATTGACCAGGTCGCCGAGGGCCGCGGCGAGGTAACGCGAGGTCCGCAGGGCCAGGACCGTCAGCGCCGGATCGCCCGTGGCGAGGCCGTCGGCGACCGCCTCGACGAAGTCCCGTTGGCGTGACTGCCGCAGCGTGGGGTGGTCCGGGTCGATCTCGGCGAGCGTCGTCCGCAGACCGGGGGCGCCGAGATACGCCTCGACGCAGCCGCGCCGACCGCAACGGCACGGCCGGCCGTCCAACTCGAGGAGAGTGTGGCCCCATTCACCGGCGTTGTTGGTCGTGCCGCGGATCAGTGCACCGTCGAGGGCGATGCCCGCGCCGACACCGGTGCCGAGGTTGACGACGGCCATGCTGTCGACGACGCGCCCCACGCCGAACCACATCTCGGACAGGACGACCGCCTTGAGCGGGTTGTCGACGTACACGGGGGCCGGGAGGCTCTTCTCCAGCAGTTCCTCGATGCGCACGTCGTGCCAGTCCCAGTTCGGCGCGAACACCGAGACGCCGGCGTCGGGATGCACGTGCCCCGGCATGCTGACACCGACGCCGATGATGCGCTCGCGCTCGATTCCGCCGGCCTCGACGGCCGCCTCGATCGCGCGGACGATCCCGTCGACGACGTAGGCCGGATCGTTCTCCTGCTCGTCGAGCGCGACCTCGCCGTGGCCGAGCGCGCCGAGCGCGAGGTCGTACACCGTGGCGTCGACGTAGGTCTCGGCCACGTCGACGCCGACGATGCGGCCGCGCTCGGGGTCGATGGTGAGCCGCTCCTGCGGACGTCCCCCGGTGTTGTTCTCCACGGTGGCGACGCGCAGGACGCCTTCGGAGAGGAACTCGGTGACGAGTGTCGCCACGGTCGCCGGACTGAGTCCGGTGTGCCGGGCGAGTTCCTGCCGGGCGGACGGCCCGAGTTCGAACAAAGCGTGGAGAACCTCGAATCGGTTCTCGCTCCGAAGATCCCGGGCCGTGTGCCGCGCCACCATGCTCCCTCAGTCGTGTGGAGACTCCAGCCGCAGCGTACGGAGCTCCGGGTTGTCCGGTCCGGCCGTGCCCCGCAGCAGCAGGGTCAGCCCGGACCATCCCGACGGGATCCAGAATACGTTCGAGTCTCCGCCCGAGAAGGCCGGCCGGTCCCCGACCCAGACACGGCCCACGCACTCCCCCGCGGCCCATCCGGTCGCCCGGATCTGTGATCCGTCCAGCCGCACCAGGAAGCCGTCGTCGGACGGCGGCAGCTCGACGTCGAGCCACGCCTCCTCCCCCGGCTCCAGGGCCAGCGGCAGGCGTACGTCGTACCGCTCGGGGTCGGTCTCGGCGGCGAACCCGGTCAGCACGTCGTCGTCCTGGGTGGCGCACGTCCAGCCCGTCACCGGTTCCAGGCCGAGCAGTTCGGCGCGGAGGCCGCCGCCGCTGGGGTGGTGGGGAAGCGTGACCGAGATCTGATGGCTTCCGGCGGGCAGCAGGACCCAGGGGTCCTCGGCGTGGACGGTGCGCGCTTCGCCGTTGTCCACGCTCACCCGCACCGGCTCGACCACGCCCAGCAGGTGCAGCGCCGAGTCGGTGGCCGACCGGATGTCGCGCGTGTAGGTGACGGGAAGGCCGACGCGGGTGCTGCTCCAGCCGCCGAGCACGCGGATGGGCGCCGGCAGACCCGCCCACTGGCCGCGCACCGACCACAGGGCCGACACGTCCGTCACGTCCCGGACCGTCCACAGCGTGCCGAGTCCGCGCAGTGCGCCGAGACGGAGGGCCGGCAGCCGCGCGTCGTCGAAGTTCGCGTGCCCCCAGATCTCCACGACGGCCTCGACACCGACACGACCGGCCGTCTCCCGGACGTCGATGCGCTGGGCCGCACCGAACCCGGCGATCGTCGGATGCACGCGGCCACCGATCGACAGGTCGACGATGTCCGCCGCGCCGACGAGCAGCAGCTCGTCAACTCCAGTCAGATCGGCGGTGGTTCGGTACGCCCCGCGCCCCCGGTACACACCGAGCGACTCCAGCGTGGGCGGCAGCCGATGGGCACCGGCCCGCTCCTCGTGAGCCTCGGTCGCTCGCCGCCGAACGTCCTTCATGTCCATGGGCGGCGCCGAACTCCGACGAGGTGACGGGTTGTTGAGACGCACCGTCCCGTCGCGTTCCGTCGCGCGCAGAAGTACGGCGTCCTCCGGCGCCAGCGCAACGAGGACCAGCCCCTCCACCGTCGCCCGCTCGGGGGCTCCGGCAGCCGGCGCCGGGATCTCGACCCGGATTCCGTCGAGGACGACGGTGACCGGCACTTCGGAAGCGAACGTCAGCACGCCGTCCGACGCCGCCACCGGATCCGCGGAGGCGAGGGTGAGCGTCCCGTCGTAACCCCAGGGCTGCAACGGCACGTTGACCAGCATCAGCGGACACGAGTCCGGAGCGACGGCGACCGGTATGCCGTTCACGACCGCCGTGCCCGGTGCCGTCCCGAGATGCGGTACGGCGACGAGTTGGCCGCCTCCGTCGAGGTCCAGGGCCGACGGCGACGAGCTGGTCGGGAAGTCGGCGGTCACCGGCACGCATGGCACGGCCGAGGTGGCGAGCGCCAACTGCGGGCCCAGGGTGTCGATCACACGCGCCAGCACCTGCCCCTGGGCGTACTCGGGACGTTCGACACCGGTCGAGGAGACGTATCCGCCGAAGTCGTAGCCATGGCTCATGAAGTTGCCGGGGTCGCCCCAGTTGCCCGTGGACGGCGTGTACCCGAAGTTCCAGCCGGACGACTGGAGGTAGGGAGCGATCAACGAGGCGCCGCTCGCCAGGAGCCGCCGCAGCGTCCGGTGGCGCCGGTTGGTCTCGGTGATGAGCAGCGGCAGGTCGCGGTCGGCCAACACCTCGGCGTAGCGCCGCACTTCGGGCTCGATGTGCGGGGAGTCGTCGTCCGGGTAGAAGTTGCACGCCGGTACGACGCCGGGGACGTTGCCCGTGGCTCCCTCGATGTCGCCCTGTCCGGCGCAGGCGATCAGCGGGACGGTGATGCCGTGGCGGAGCGCCTGGTCGCGCAGGGCGGTCAGATAGCCCGTGCGGTCCTCGCAGTCGAAGAAGTCCAGCTCGTTCTCCAACTGCACCATGATGACGGGGCCGTTGGCCGGGTACTGCCGCTCGGCGAGGAGCGGCAGCACCTGGTCGAACCAGGCGGTGACCTGGGTGAGGAAGCGCGGTTCGTGCTGGCGCACCCGGAGGTCGGGGTCGAGACCCAGCCAGGCCGGCAGCGCGCCGCCGTCCCACTCGGAGCAGATGTACGGGCCCGGACGTGCGATGACGTACAGCCCGACCTCCTGGGCGAGGTCCAGGAAGGCGGCGACGTCGTGTCTGCCCTCGAAGGACCAGCGGCCGGGTGCCGTCTCGTGGAAGTTCCACGGCAGGTAGACGTCCACGCAGGTGTATCCCGAGGCACGTACCTGTTCGAGCCGGGCGCGCCACTGCTCCCGCGGCAGGCGGAAGTAGAACAGCGACGCGCACAGCACGACGCGTGGACTGCCCTCGGCCCGGATGCCCCGGGCGTCGAGCTCGATGCCGCTGCTGACGACTGTCGGACGACTCACTTGACCCCCGCGCTTCCGCCGCTGATGTCCATTTCGTACAGGTACCGCTGGCCGAGGTAGTAGACGGCGATCATCGGCAGCGTGAGCAGGATCGAGCCGACCATCACCAGGTTCCACGGTGGCGGCTGGCCTGCCACGGCCGTGGTGGTGATGTACTGCACGCCCAGCGCCAGCGGCATCTTCGACTCGTCGTTGAGGTAGATCAACGGCCCCATGAAATCACCCCAGTTGTACGTCAGGGTGAAGATGCCGATCGCGATCAGGACGGGCCACAGCATCGGCAGCATGATGCGCCGGTAGATGCCGAAGAACCCGAGCCCGTCCACCATGGCGGCCTCGTCGAGCTCGCTGGGCATGCGGGAGACGAACTGCCGTACCAGGAAGACGTTGAAGGCGTTGGAGAAGAAGTTCGGCACGATCAGCGGCAGATAGGTGTTCACCCAGCCCAGGTCCTTGAACAGGATGAACTGCGGAATCATCGTGATCTGCGTCGGGATCATCATCGTCGCAATGACGACGAGGAACATGACGTTCTTGCCGGGAGCCCGCAGACGCGCGAAGGCGTACCCGACCAGACCGCTCGACACCATCTGCCCGATGACCGAACCGAGCGAGATGATCAGGGAGTTGACGAGGAATCGGCCCATCGGCAGATCGCCGTCGAAGACCCGGGTGAAGTTCCGCCACTCGAACTCGCTCGGGAAGATCGTGAAACCGTTGGTGGTCACGGTGTGGTCGGTCGACAGCGCGATCGACACGGCGAACACCAGCGGCACGGACAGGACCGCCGAGACGATGATCAGGGTCGCGTAGGTGAACGGGGTCGCCTTGAAGACCCCGAGGACGCGGGTCGTACCGCCCGGGGGCTCCTCGTCCTTGCCGACCTGGCCGCCCTGTGGGGGTGCGACGGTGGGTGCGAGGGTCGCCATCACTTCACCTCGGTCTCGTAGAACACCCAGCGGCGGGTGGTGCGGAAGGCCACCAGGGTGAACACCAGGATCACGGCGAACAGCAGCCAGGAGATCGCCGAGGCGTAGCCCATGTGGTAGTAGGAGAAGGCCTGGTCGAAGAGGTACGGCACCATCGTCTGGCTGGCGTTGTAGGTGCCGGGCTGGGAGGCCTTCGGCATGAGGATGTACACCTGCGAGAAGACCTGGAAGGCCGCGATGAGCCCCATCACCAGGTTGAAGAAGATGACCGGGGTCAGCTGCGGGACCGTGATGGACCAGAACTGCCGCACCGGCCCTGCGCCGTCGATCTCGGCGGCCTCGTACAACTCCCGCGGGATGCCCTTCATGGCGGCGAGCAGCAGGACGGTCGCACTGCCGGCGCCCCACACCGACAGCAGGATCAGCGCGTACTTCACCCAGCTGGGGTCGAGCAGCCACTGCGGCCCCTTGATCCCGACCCACCCGAGGACGTCGTTGAGCGGACCGGAGGGGGCGAGCACCACCCGGAAGGCGAGCGAGGCGGCGACCAGGGGGACGAGTGTCGGCAGGTAAATGAGAGTGCGGAACAACTTGCGGGCCCGGACCTGCTTGTTGAGCAGGTTGGCCAGCCACAGTCCGACCAACAACCCCAGCGGGACGGAGACCGCCGAGTAGAAGAGGGTGTTCCCGAGGGCCTTCCAGAAGACGGGATCCTCGGTGAGCAGCTTGGTGTAGTTGTCCAGACCGACCCACTTGGGCGGCGTGAAGGAGTCCCAGTCCGTCATCGAGAAGTAGATCGAGGAGATCATCGGTCCGAGCAGGAACGCGAGGAACCCGATCACCCACGGTGAGACGAACACGTAGAACCAGAGCGCCTCACGGCGCCGCAACCTCGACATGGCCATCGGCGGTCATCCCGCGGACTTGATGATGGACTCGAGGTTCTTCTGGAGCGCGGTGAGCGCCTTCTTGGCGCTGCGCTCCTTGCCGAGCCAGAAGTCGGCCGTCGCGGTGTCGATGGCCGCGAGCATCTCGTTCCACTCGGGGATGAACGGCGCCTTGAACAGGAACTCGCTGGACTCGGCGAACACACCCATGTTCACGTCCGACTTCACCCACGCCGGCTTGAGGAACGCCTCGCTCTTCTGCACCTCGAGGTTGGCCGGCACGTCCTCGGCGGCGGCGATGATCTGCTGCTGGGCCGCGGGCGAGGTGAGGAAGTCGATCGCCTTGAAGGCGTTGTCGGGGTTCTTCGCGGTACGGGAGATGGCGAGACCGCTGCCGAAGGAGGCCACGGCCTGCTTCTCGCCGCGCCACATCGGCGCGATGTCCCACTCGAACTTGGACTCCGCCTGGCCCGCGATGGCCCAGAACCCGGTGGCGTTGACCGCGACCGTGCCGGCCGCGAAGGCCTGGTCACCGCCGACGTCCGTGCCCATGTCGGCGTACTGCGCCTTCGTCGGCACCACACCGTGCTTGAAGATCAGGTCGCCGACCCATTGCAGCGCCTCGACGACCTCGTCGCTGTCCGCAGTCGGCTTCCCGTTGGCGTCGATGATCGCGCCACCGTTCTGGTACGCCATGCTCCACCACTGGGGCCACCAGCCGGCGCCGCCGTAGCCCCAGGTCTTGCCCTTCTCCGTCAACTCCTTGAACGCGTCGAGGGTGTCGTCCCAAGTCCACTCGGCCGTGGGCGCCTTGATGCCCTTCTTCTCGAACAGGGTCTTGTTGTAGTAGACGATCATCGCGCCGGACCGGTCCGGTATCGCGTAGACCTTGTCCTCGTACGAGTAGAGCGATCCGATCGTCCCGAACCGCTGCGTCAGATCCAGTCCCGCGCTCTTGGCGAGGTCGTCGAGCGGCCGGAGCTGGTTCTTGCTCGAGTAGACGTTGACGTTCTCGGCGACCTGCATGATGTCCGGGCCCTTGCCGCCCGCGATCATCGTCTGCACCTTCTGCGGGTACGAGTCCGACGGGATCAGCTGGAGCTTCACCTTCAGGTCCGGGTACTTCTTGACCAGCAGGTTGATCCGCTTCTGGTACGTGGCCCGGTCGGTCTCGCCGCCCCACACCGTCATCACCAGCGGGTCGTCACTCGACCCCGCCCCGGACCCGCACGCCGTGAGCGTGATGACGCCCGCCGCGACTCCGAGACCCAGAAAACCCCGACGCGAGAGCTGCCCTCTGTCAACCGTCATGGCACTGCCCTTCCTTGAAGTTGCACACGCCCTGCAGGTCGCCCGGGTGATCAGGTCGGGCTTCGAATGGCGGTTAAAATAACCGTCGTTTTAAGCCAGGGACAAGACCTTGTTTCACACAAGTTTCAGCAGGCCTCAGCAGCCACGTTCGCGAACCCCCGGACGGAAGGGACACCGGCACACGAACGCGACAAAGGGCCCCGACAGGTCATCGGACCAGGTCAGAGCCCTTGGGGTGGACACCAACGGCCTGTGCGACGAAGGCCCGGAGGAGATCCACGCCGCGCCCGATCTCACTCCCGACCGCCGCTCGACGCCACGACCGCACCGAGTGCACCGCGGGACAGGCCGCCCCACAGGGCGAAGTGGGGCGAAGGGTGCGCTTCCGCCCCCTCAGGAGGACCACGGCCCCGGAGGCAATCTGCTCCCGACCTCTTGACCGCTCCGAATGTGAACGTTAACACTCTGTCTCACCGCCGAGTCATCGCCGCGTCGGCCGCCTCGTGAATCCCACGTCGCCCAGCGGCCCAAGCCTCAGCCACTCCCCTGTCCACTGCTCTTGCCGCCCCGAACGAGCCGCCCCGACGGAGCGTAGATGTGATCGCTGATATTCCTGCTGCTACGCGCCACCAGGCAGCCGCCCCAGGCCACTCCCCGGTCAGAACACCGACACCCGCGGACGGCGCCCGCCACCGGAGGCGGACCCGGATCCGCACCGCGGTCGAGGCGTACGCCCTGCTGACGCCGAGCCTGGTCGGGTTCGTGCTCTTCCTGCTCGCGCCGATCGCCGGGGTCGTCGTGATCAGCTTCTTCGACTGGAACCTGATGGGCTCCCCGCACTTCGTCGGGCTCGCGAACTACCGCGAGATGGCGGGCGACAGCGAGGTGTGGCGCGCGGTGCGCAACACCGTCTACTACGTGGTGCTGAACATCCCGGCGCAGACGGTGCTGGCGCTGCTGCTCGCCCTCGCGATGAACCGGAGGATGCGCGGCGGCAAGGCGCTGCGGGTGCTGTTCGTCCTGCCCTGGATGGCCATGCCGGTGGCCCTGGGCATCGTCTGGAACTGGGCGTTCGACCCGCAGCACGGCGTGGTCAACCAGTTCCTGTCGCTGTTCGGCATCGACGGCCCGGCCTGGCTGTCGTCCACGGCCTGGGCGATGCCGGTGCTCGCCTCGGTCAACGTCTGGCAGTACACCGGCTACACGATGCTGTTCCTGCTGGCCGGCCTGCAGGCGATCCCGGAGTCGCTGTACGAGGCGGCCGACCTGGACGGAGCGGGCCCCGTGCAGCGGTTCTTCCGCATCACGCTACCGCTGCTGCGCCCGTCGATGTTCTTCGTGCTGGTCACCAACACCATCGGGTCGTTCCAGATGTTCGACACCGTCTACGTGATGACCCAGGGCGGACCCGGCGGATCGACGGACACCATGAACTTCCACATCTACCAGCAGGCGTTCCAGCTGTTCCGCACCGGCTACGCCTCGGCGCTGGCGATGCTGCTGTTCACCCTGATCCTGCTGGTGACGGCCGTCCAGGTCCTGTACTTCCGCAAGCGCACCGTCTACGACTTCAGCTGAGGGCGTCCATCACCATGTCTTCGTCTTCGTTCCCCACCGTCATCCGCAGAACGACGCTGTACGGAATCCTGCTCGCCGGGGCACTGCTGTCGATCGGGCCGTACCTGCTGACCCTGAACGCCGCGTTCAAGCGGCCCTCGGACCTGCTGTCGACCGACGCCTGGGCGCCCGCGCACCCCGCCACCTTCGCCAACTTCGCCGATGTGTGGAACCAGTACGGGATGTCCTCCTTCCTGCTGCACACCCTGTTCGTGGCGGTCGTCGTCACCGCCGGACAGGTCGTGTTCAGCGCGATGGCGGCGTACGCGCTGGCCCGGCTGGAGTTCCCGGGGCGGGACTGGCTGTTCTGGGGCTACATCGCCACGATGATGGTGCCGCAGATGATCACGCTGGTGCCGTTGTTCCTGATGATGCGCGATCTGGGCATGGTCGACACCTACGCCGGGCTCATCCTGCCCACCGTGTTCGGCACTCCGTACGGCGTCTTCCTGGTGCGTCAGCACTTCATGACCATCCCCAAGGACCTGGAGGCCGCCGCCCGCATCGACGGCGCCACCACCTGGGGCATCCTCGTGCGGATCATGCTGCCGCTGAGCCGCCCGATCCTGGCCACGCTCGCCACGATCACCTTCATCAACACCTGGAACAACCTGATCTGGCCGCTGATCATCACCAACAGCGACCGCACCCGGGTGATCACCGTGGGGATCGCCGCCCTCCAGGGACAGCACGCCTCCGACCTGCCGCACATCGTGCTCGCCGGAGCCGCGATCGCCCTGATCCCGCTGATCGTCGTCTTCCTGGTCTTCCAGCGGCACATCGTCCGCTCCATCGCCCTCACGGGCCTGAAGTGAGCCGCCCGCACCCACCGGCGGTCTCCCTCGATCCGCCAAAGTGTGAACGTTAACACTCTCTCCTCCTCTCACCGGGCCCTCTCCCGCTCCCCGAACACCCGCTCACCACCCGCATCCGAAGGGACACCCCAACCATGTCCGGATCCGCCAGAAGGCTCCTGGTCGGTGCCGCCACCGGCGCCCTCCTGCTCGGCCTCACCACCGCCTGCGGCTCGTCCGACTCCGGCTCCTCCGACGGCACCGTGACCCTGCGGTACGCCATCTGGGACGCGGTCCAGAAGCCCGCCCTGCAGAAGTCGGTCGACGCGTTCGAGAAGCAGCACCCGAAGATCAAGGTCAAGATCGAGCTGAACGCGTGGGCCCAGTACTGGAGCAAGCTCCAGACCCAACTGGCCGGCCGTACCGCACCGGACGTCTTCTGGGACCACGTGGCGTACTTCCCGCAGTTCGCCCAGCAGGGCGTGCTCGCCGACCTGACCCCGTACATCAAGGCCGACAAGCTGGACACCTCGGTCTACGACCCCAAGCTGCTGACGGGCTGGGAGCAGGACGGCAAGCAGTACGGCCTGCCGAAGGACTGGGACACCATCGCGCAGGTCTACAACAAGACCATGCTGAAGACCGCGGGGCTGACCCAGGATCAGCTCGGCGGCCTGTCCTGGAACACCACCGACGGCGGCACCTTCGTCAAGGCACTGCAGAAGCTGACGATCGACGAGAACGGCAAGCACCCGGACGAGGCGGGCTTCGACAGCAAGCACGTCAAGCAGTACGGCCTCGCGCTGGCCTCCCCCAACGGCCAGACGGACTGGTGGAACGCGGCGACACAGAACGGCTGCAAGCTCCAGGACAAGGCATGGGGCAAGTGGACGATCGACCAGCCGTCCTGCGTGGAGGCGATCCAGTTCATACGGGACCTGCGGCTCAAGTACCACGTAGCGGTTCCCGCCTCCGTCACCAACACCCCCAACGGCGCTGCCCTGCCGCAGGTCATGGCCCGCAAGGATGCCGCCGTGGTGTGGGACGGCAGCTGGGACCTCAACGCCTACCAGAGTTCGATGAAGGGCAACTTCGGGGTCGCCGAACTGCCGGCCGGGCCGGTCGGCAAGGGCACGGTGTACAACGGGCTGAGCAACGCCCTGTACACCGGCAGCGAGCACCCGAAGGAAGCCTGGGAACTGGTGAAGTGGCTCGGATCCGAGGAGTCCCAGAAGATCATCGTCGCCGCGGGTTCGGTGTGGCCGGGCATTCCCACGCTCAACCAGGACTTCGTGGACGTCTGGAAGAAGCAGGGTGTCGACGTCAGCGCCTTCTCGACGGAGGCCGCCGGCACGACGACCGGCTATCCGCTGACCACGTCCTCGGCGACGTACAACGTCAAGGTGCAGGACGCCTTCAACCAGGTCTGGCTGGGCCAGCAGCCCGCCCAGAAGGCCGCGGCCTCCGTGAACGAGGAGTCCAACGCCGCCGTCAAGTAGCGGCCGCGGACGAGTAGCCTTGTCGACGACCAGCCACCAGGAGCCCACCGACATGCAGGAAGCAATCCCGGCCCGCCGTGACGAGGGGCCGCCCCGGGACGGCGCGGACCGGCACCGGTCGGTCAGCATCCTCGACGTCGCCAGGGCCGCCGGGGTCTCCCACCAGACCGTCTCCCGTGTCGTCAACGACAGCCCGCGGGTGAAGAAGGCCACCCGGGAGCGCGTGCTTCAGGTCATCGACGAACTGGGCTACCAGCCCAACCGGCTGGCCCGGGCGCTGGCGGGCGGAACCGTGCGCTCGGTGACCGTGCTCACCTCGGACACCACCCTGTACGGGGCGTCCCTGGCGCTGCGCGGCATCGAGGAGGCGGCACGCGCGGCGGACTTCGCGGTGGCAGTCAGTGTCCTGGACGAGAAGGCCGCGCTGACCCCGGTCGACATCGCGGGCCGGCTCGCCCGTCCCGGCGAGCCCGTCCTGGTCATCGCCTTCAACGCCCCGGGTGAACAGGCCTGGCGCGCGCTGCCGGCGGACTTCCCGGCGGCCGCCGTGGTGGAGCTGCCGCGGGAGGGCCACGTCAGCGGGCGGCCCGAGGCCTGGCTCGACGACCGCGCCGCGGCCGCGCAGGCCACCCGGTACCTGCTCGGTCTCGGCCACCGCACCGTCCACCACCTGGCCATCCCGTCGTCCACCACCCGCGTCGGCCAGCGCACCGACGGCTGGCGGCAGGCGCTCCAGGACGCGGGCCGCCTCGTCCCGGAACCGGTCGCAGGCGGCTGGAGCCCACGATCCGGGTACCGGGCCGCCCGCTCCCTCATCGCCGACCCGCAGGTCACCGCCGTACTGTGCGGGAACGACGACCTCGCGCTCGGCGTGCTCCGAGCGGCCCGGGAGGCGGGCCGGGACGTGCCGGGCGACCTGAGCGTCGTCGGGTTCGACGACGCACCGTACGCGGCGTTCACCCACCCCCTGCTCACGACCGTCCGGCTGGACTTCGAGGGGCTGGGGCGCGGCGCCTTCGGGATGCTGCACCGGCTGCTCGACCCCGAGAACGCACCGGCACCACCGCTGTGGGCCGAGCCGGAACTGATCGTCCGCGAGAGCTCAGGCCCGGCGCCCCACCGTTCCGTCTGACCCTCCGGCTCACCGGGGTCGCCCCACCGTACGACCGCCAGGCGCCGCTGCGCGCCGTCTCCCGTTCCCGCCGTCCGCGGCGGTGAGCCGCACTGCTCCGTCCGCGGGGGATGTGAGCGTTCACATGCCATTCCTACGAGCCGCCCTCCCGCAACGTGGCGGGAGGAGAAAGCCAGGTCTTCCATGTCCCCAGACCTCCGCAGCCCAGCCCCGGTGGCCTCGCCACCAGGGCGCACGAGACTGCCCCTCACCCGGGCACTGCTGATCGTCGCCGCCCTCGTCGGGACGGCGCTCACCGTGCCGCAGTCCGCCCAGGCGGCCACCCAGACCTACACCGTGGACCTCGGCACGACCACCGGATCCGTCCTGCACGGCTCGAACGGCGCGCTCTACGGGCAGAGCGACGACGGCGTCCCCGGTGACAACCTGCTGGCACCGCTGAAGCTCACCACCGGTTCCCAGAAGCCCCCGAACGGAGCGCAGCACCCCAACGGCGACATCCTGGATGTGGCCCCGTCGTTCTTCCGCAACGGCGGCGGGACGATGTACACCAACATCCAGGACATGTACTCGGACTGGCCGTACCAGAACCTGGGCATGAGCGACTACCTCGCCAAGGTCGACAGCGCGGTCAACGCCGTCAAGGCGACCTCGTACGCGAGCAAGGTGGTGTTCGTCCCGTTCAACGAGCCGGACGGCAACTGGTACACCGGCCTCAACAGTTCGGACACCAGCACCTACAACACCGCGCGCGACAACTTCCTCGCCGACTGGAAGACCGTCTACCAGCGGATACGCGCCGACTATCCGGGCGCGAAGATCGGCGGTCCGAACAACGCGCTCTGGAACCAGAAGTTCTTCGGCGACTTCCTCACCTACGCCCGCGACAACAACGTCCTGCCGGACGTCTTCACCTGGCACGAGCTGGGCCCGGGCTCACTCGCCGTCTACCGCGGCCACTACACCACGTACCGCTCCCTGGAGAGCGCCCGCGGCATCAGCCCCATCACGATCAACGTCAACGAGTACGCCAACCGGCGCGACCTGTCGGTTCCCGGGCAGATGGTGCAGTGGGCCGCGATGTTCGAGGACACCAAGGTCTACGCGCAGCAGCCGTACTGGGACATCGCCGGCAACATGGACGGCAACACCGTCCAGACCAACATCCCCAACGGCACGTGGTGGTTCTGGCGTTGGTACGCCGGGATGACGGGACAGACCGTCAAGGCGACCCCGCCGCAGGCCAACGTGCAGGACACCCTGCAGGGCATGGCCTCGCTGGACACCGGCCGCAAGCAGGCGCAGGTGATCGTCGGCGGCTCCGCCACGGACACCAACGTGGTGATCAACAACATCCCGAGCGCCACCTTCGGCAGCAAGGTCGAGGTCACCGTCCAGGCCCTGGACTGGAGCGGTTACGAGGGCGCCTCCGCACCGCCGCGCACCATCTCCCGCACCGCGTACACCCCGTCGAGCGGCTCCGTCACGGTGCCGCTGACCGGCCTGAACGCCATGTCCGCCTACCGCGTCACGGTCACCCCGAACGGCGGCGGCACCGCCACCGCGCCCAGCGTGCCGTGGAGCGCCTCCTACGAGGCGGAGAACGCCGCCATCACCAACGGCACCGTCGTCACCCAGGCCACCGGCGACACCTGGGACAACGCCCAGAAGTACGCCACCTCCGGCACCAAGGACGTCGGCTACCTGTCCCAGAGCGACAGCAAGGTCGCCTTCACGGTCAACGCCCCCTCCGCCGGCACCTACAACCTGCGGATCTTCTACGGCAACCAGAACGGCGCACCCTCCCAGCAGGCCCTGCGCATCGACGGCGCCAACCCGAAGTTCGTGACCTACCCGTCGACGCTGAACTGGCAGTACCGCTCCACGGTCACCGTCCCGGTCAGCCTGAGCGCAGGCAGCCACACCGTCTCGCTCGCCGTCACGGACCCGACGCTGGGCACCTCCGCCGGGCAGGTCACCCTCGACAAGATCGACCTCACCGCCGTCCCGAGCACCCCGGAGACGGTGTACGAGGCGACGTTCGCCGACATCAGCGGCAACCCGTCCTTCTCGTACACGGACGTCGGCGAGACCGGCACCGGGCGGCTCGTCATGGCCTCCGGCGACAAGGCCACCTTCGACGCCTACGCCCCGGTCGACGGCTACTACACCGTCAAGACCGACTACACGTCCGCCGGCGGCAGCACCGCCCTCGCCCTGAACGGCACCACGGTCGCCACCTACGGCTCCTCCGGCGGCGCCGCCACCACGTCCAGCAGCCGGCTGTACCTGTCGGCCGGCATCAACCGGATCGCCGTCAGCCCGAACAGCGGCACCTCGCTCATCCTGCGCAACGTGAAGGTGGCCGGCGCCGGCAGCACCACCGGCGTCACCAAGTACGAGGCCGAGAGCGCCACCCTGGCCGGCCAGGCCGCGGCCCAGTCCGACACCTGGGCCTCCGGCGGCAAGAACGTCGGCTACGTCGGCAACGGAAGCGGGAACACGCTCACCTTCGCGGGCGTCAGTGCCTCCGCGGCCGGCCGCTACACGGTCGTAGTCCACTACGCCCACAACGACCGGGCGGGCTCCGGCAACTACAACACCAACGTCGAGTCGCGCACCGCGCAGCTGTCGATCAACGGCGGCACCGCGACCACGATGACGTTCCGCAACACCTACAGCTGGAACGACTACTGGGCGCTGCCGACCACCATCAGCCTCAACTCCGGCACCAACACCCTGAAGTTCTCCAACCCGTCCGCCTGGGCGCCCGACATCGACTACATCGAGGTCGCCCCCGTGAACGGCTGACCACCCTCCCCTTCCCCAGGGGCCGCCGCCGGACCGTGAACCGGGCCGGCGGCGGCCCCGCCCCCGCCACCTGTCGCGGCCACCCGCCGCCCAGCCCGCACCAGACCGAAAGGCCGCCATGCCGAGCATCGCCCACGACCCCGAGCACCGGCTGTGGGTCCTGTCCGGACCCGGCTCCAGCTACGTCCTTCACCTCGACGACGGCCACCGGCTGCGCGGCCTGCACTGGGGGCCCGTCCTCACCCTCGAACAGGCCGCCTCCCTGCTGGAGCGGCCCGAGCCGGGACGCCGGTCCTTCGAGGACCCCGCCGACGGCACCCTGGACCTCGACACCGCGGGAGCCATGCGGTACGCCCACGCTGGCGTCCAGGTCCGCTTCCCCGACGGAGTACGCGACCTCAAGCCCCGCCTCATCGGGCACGAGCAGACCGAACACCCCGACGGAAGCACGGAGTTGGTGCTCCGATTCGCCGACCACCACTACCCGCTCACCCTGGACGCCCACTACCGCGTGCACCCCACGACCGACGTGATCGAGCGTCATCTCGTGCTCCGCCACACCGGCACCGACGCCGACGGACCGGTCACGGTCGTCCGCGCCGACTCGGCCACCTGGGTTCTTCCCCGACTGGGCGAGTACCGCCTAAGCCAGGTCCGCGGCCAGTGGTCGGCCGAGACCCAGCTCAACCGAACACCGCTGCCGTACGGGGAGTTGGTGCTCACCAGCCGTCGCGGCAGCACCGGCCACCAGGCCAACCCGTGGGCCATGGTCGACGACGGCCGCACCGGCGAGGACCACGGTGCCGTCTGGTCGTGCGCGCTCGCCTGGAGCGGCAGCTGGCGGCTGACCGCCCAGCGGCTGCCCACCGAGCGGGTCACGCTGTCGGCGGGCTTCGGCCACGACCCGGTCACCTGGGAGCTGCAGCCCGGCGGCGAGCTGACGACCCCGGTCTGCGCGGGCGCCTACACCGAGGGCGGCTTCGGCGCCGCCAGCCGCCTGTGGCACCGCCACGTCCTGGACCGGATCCTGCCCCACCCGGACGAGCTGCGGCCCGTGCTCTACAACTCCTGGGAGGCGACCGAGTTCGACATCGACGTCACCGGGCAGATCGAGCTGGCCGAGAGGGCGGCGGCCCTCGGCGTCGAGTTGTTCGTCATGGACGACGGCTGGTTCGGCTCGCGCACCCACGACGCCGCCGGCCTCGGCGACTGGACCCCCAACCCGGCGCGCTTCCCCGACGGCCTCGGACCGCTGATCGACCGGGTGCACGACCTGGGCATGCAGTTCGGCCTGTGGGTCGAGCCCGAGATGGTCAACCGCGACAGCGACCTCTACCGCGCCCACCCCGACTGGGTCCTCCACCACCCGCACCGCCACCGCACCGAGCACCGCAACCAGCTGGTGCTCAACCTCGCCCGCCCCGACGTCGCCGCCTGGCTGCACGGCCAGTTGGACGACCTGCTGACGAAGAACGCGATCGACTTCCTCAAGTGGGACATGAACCGCCCCTTCACCGAGGCCGGTTGGCCCGGCGCGGAGGCGGACCCGGACCGCCTGTGGATCGACCACGTACGCCATCTGTACGCGCTCCTCGACCGACTGCGCGCCGACCACCCCGGGCTGCGCATCGAGTCGTGCAGCAGCGGCGGCGGCCGCCTCGACCTCGGCATCCTCGCCCGCACCGACCAGGTGTGGACCTCGGACAACACCGACGCCCTGGACCGCATCGAGATCCAGCACGGCTTCTCCCAGCTGTACCCGGCGCGGGTCATGGGCGCCTGGGTCACCGACAGCCCCAACTCCTACACCGGCCGCAGCGCGCCGCTGGACTTCCGCTTCCACACGGCCATGACCGGCGTCCTGGGCATCGGCGGCGACCTGAACCGGTGGACCGAGGCCGAACTGGCGCGGGCCGCCGAACTCGTGGCCGCCTACAAGGGCGTACGACACCTGGTGCAGCTCGGTGAGCAGTACCGGCTGCGGCCCCTCGGGGACGGCGAGCTGAGCGCCGTACAGTACGTGGCCCGCGACGGCAGGGAGTGCGCCGTGATCGCTCTGCGGCGCTCACGGCACTTCGGCCACCGCGAACGCTCCCTGCCCCTGCGCGCCCTCGACCCCGCGGCCCGTTACCGCGACACCGCCACCGGCACCCTCCACCACGGTGCCGTCCTGCTCAGCCAAGGCCTTCCGCTGGACCTGCCCGCCGACGACTGCGCCTCCGCACTCGTCCACCTGGTCCGCGAGCAGACCTGACGGGAGACGCCCGCCTGCCCCGGAGCCGTCGGCGGCTCCGGGGCAGGCGTGACTACGAGGCCTTCGTGGCTACGGGGCCGTCGTGACTACAGGGCCGTCGTGACTACAGGACCGTCGTGACTACAGGACCGTCGTGACTACGGGATCGAGACCCGGTAGACCCCGCTGGTGACGTCGGCCTCCGTGGGCGTGACGGTCACGCCGCCGAGGGACTGGGTCCGCCGAGGCGTCGCCGGGTCGTCCCAGTCGCACTTGTTGCCCTCCCACGCGGAGATGCCGTAGGTGGTGCCCGCGGTGACCTGGTAGTCGGTGCCGATGACGGGCCGGGGCCAGACACCGGAGACGTCGTACTCGCTCACGCACGTGACGGAGGTGCCGTCGTCGATCCGGAGACTGCCGAAGGACACGATGGAGGTGCCTTCCCCTCGGACCTGCGCGGGAACCTCGACGGTGAGCGAGGCCGTGGAGGCGGCGGACGCCGCGGGCGCCGCGACTAAAGCGGTGGCACCGGTGACGGTGAGCAGGGCGGTCAGACCGACGGAACGGGCCGTACGACGCGTGCGGGCGTCTGGGAGCGTGAGGCGCATGTCTTCTCCAACTGGCTAGATACCCAAAGGGGATTGGCGTGTGGGACCAGAGAGCAAGATGTGTTGAACCATCAAGTCAAAGGTCTAGAGCCTGTGATTTGAACCGTCAAGCAAAGGCGGGACTGATGGCTTGAACTCTCCCGCGCGAACGTCAGCCCTGGGTGCCGTTCTGGTCGACGGGGTAGAGGCCGAGCGTGTCCTCGGGGTCGGCCGGGCGCACGCCCTGGACCTCGCCGACGTACAGGGTGATGCGCCTCTTGTAGCGGTCGAGCGCGGTGCGGTCGCTCATGAACTCGCTGAGGCCGAGCGGGTTCATGTTCTCGTAGTCGAAGATTCCCTTGCGCCCGGCCGGCGCCGCGACGTCGCCGCGTACGCTCCAGATCCCGAAGTCGGTCATGTTCTTCTGGGTCTGCTGGGAAAGCGCCCAGCTCAGGTAGAGCTTGGCGGCCGCCTTGTGCGGGGCGTCCTTCAGGATGGCGCCGGTCTGCGCCCAGGCGAGCCAGGGGCTCTTCTCCGGGATTGTCTGCTGCGCCAGGCCGGGCGTGGCTCCGGTGGTGCCGAAGGTGGCCTCGTAGTCGCCGGTGCCGATCAGGTGGGCGGAGTCGCGGACGAACGTGGGGTTCTGGGCCAGCAGCTTCTTGACGTAGTCGAAGCCGTACTTGTCGGTGAGCTGCTTCCAGTAGTAGAGGACGGCGTCGTCGTCGTTGGGGTACGAGAAGACGAGCTTGTTCTTGAATTCCGGCTTCAGGAAGTCCGTGGCCTCCACCGGCGCCCCGTCTCCGAGCCTGGTCGCCGTGACGTTGGAGAAGCCGAAGAAGAAGAGGCCGGTGTAGTAGCCGTCCTTGTCCTTGACCTGGTTGTAGACCTTGTCCCAGCCGACCGGCCTGTACTTCTCCAGGACGCCCTCGTCCTTCCAGCGCGTGTAGTCGTCGAAGGTCTGGAGATGGACGACGTCCGCGACGACATGGTGCTCGTCGACCTGGTTGTCGATACGGGGACCGTGGTGCGAGCTGTAGTCGACGACCATGTCGACCTTCATCTTCGGGAACTGCTTGACGAAGGCGTCCTTGAGGAAGTCGTCCTGGCCCGGCTTGCTGCCGCCGGCGTAGACGGTGAGGGCCCCGCCCTCGGCGACAGCCTGCTGGTACAGCTTCTGCAACTGGGCTTCCTCGCTGGGGCCCTTGGTGGTGCCCTTGGAGGGCTCGGCCGTCGCCACGGCGGTGCCGCTCGCGGCCAGTACGCCGAGCGTGAGGGCTCCGATCCATGTCCTGCGGGTGGACTTCACAACAGCTCCTTCGTGGTGGGGTCGGCCGGACTTAGCTCGCTTCACTCGCTTCACTCGCTTCACTCGGCGAAGACGTACTGCTCGACGATCAGCCCCTTCTCTCGCCTCATGAAGGTGACCGTCCGGCTGCCGAGGGCGGAGCCGTGGATGACGCAACTCCATCCCGGATACACGCCGGCGGCGCGCCTGAGGCCCTCGTCGTCAGGGTTGGTGAGGGTGAGCGTGGGGCGCGCGGTCGGCCGGGGCGCTTCCTCGGCGGGCAGTTCCCGCATGAAGAGGATTTCGCGGATGATCTGTCCGCCCTGCCACTGCGCGACGGTCGCCATCCGGACCCCCATGGTGGGGATGCCGCCGATGGTGGCCGTCCAGTCGCCCCGCGCCACATTGGGCTGATGGGTGACGACGAGGGCGTCGGGGGCTTCCACCTGGAACTGGTGCATGGCCTCGATGTGCGGCTCGACGCCCTCGGTGCGCACCCCGCCCCACTCCACGACGACAGCGGCGGCGTGGTAGTGCCGCTGCATGTCCATGTCCTTGTTGTTCCAGGCGACGAAGTCCGCGATGTGGAAGTCCTTCGTGTTCTCCAACTCCTGCTGGAATCTGCTCCTTTGACGCCCCGACGAGGGCGACGCCACCGCCGGTGTGGCGAGTGCCGGGACGGCCAGCGCCGGGACGCCGATCGCTGTGGCTCCGAGCAATCCCCTGCGGGTGAGATCTGCCATTTTTCCTCCTGTGATGGAAACCATGATTTAAAGGATGAAAACGGTTGCATTTGACTTGATGCGTCAAGTTATCGTTGGGCACATGAGCGACGATGAGCCACGCTGGCTGAACACCGACGAGAACGAGGCCTGGCTGGCCCTCGCCCGCACGCTGATGCGGCTTCCGGCCGCGTTGGACACACAGCTCCAGCGGGATCAGGGCATCACCCACTTCGAGTACCAGGTGCTGGCCGGGCTCTCCATGTCGCCGGAGCACAACCTGCGGATGAGCGAACTGGCCCTGTTCGCGGACGGGTCGCTCTCCCGGCTGTCCCACGTGGTCAAGCGGCTGGAGCGGCGGGGGTGGGTCTACCGCACCCCGGATCCGGACGACGGGCGCTACACTCGCGCGTTCCTCACCGACGACGGCTGGCAGAAGGTCGTGGAAGCCGCGCCCGGCCATGTCGCCGAGGTGCGCCGCCTGGTCTTCGACCCGCTGACCAAGGCCCAGCAGAAGCAGCTGCGGGACATCGGTCGCCGTATCACCAACGCGATCGGCGCGGAGGACACCTGCCCCGACCAGTAGGACAGACACGGGTGGTGTGAGGGGTGATCAGCCGATCTGGACGGACCGCTTGGCCATCCCCAGCCAGAAGCCCTCGATGACACTGCGCTGGGTGTCCAGTTCGTCGAGTCCGGCGCCGAGGGCGACGAACAGGGGCGCCAGGTGGTCGCTGCGCGGATGGGCGAGCCGGCTCGACGGCGCCTTGCGCTCGAAGTCCAGCAGGCCGTCGAGGTCATGGGCACCCAGGACCTCACTGCCCCAGGCGTCGAACTCGGCCATCGCGGAGTGGACCCGGTTCTCCATGTTCATGGCGCGGAAGTTGTGGGTGAAGAACCCGCTGCCCATGATGAGCACGCCCTCGTCACGCAGCGGAGCGAGCTTGCGGCCCATGTCCACCAGCCGACGCGGGTCGAGCGTGGGCAGGGAGACCTGCAGGACCGGGATGTCGGCGTCGGGGTACATCTCCTTCAACGGCACGTACGCACCGTGATCCAGGCCGCGTTCGGGAAAGTCCTGCGTCGGCATGCCCGGGGTGCGCAGCAACTTACGGACCCTGTCCGCAAGTTCCGGGGCACCGGGCGTGGGATAGGTGACCTGGTAGTAGTGCTCGGGGAGGCCGTGGAAGTCGTAGATCAACGGGACGGTGGTCGTGGCGCCGATCGCGAGCGGCGCGTCCTCCCAGTGCGCCGAGATCATCAGAATGGCCTTCGGCCTGGGCAGCTCGCCGGACCACGCGGCCAGTTGGGCGGGCCAGAGCGGGTCGTCGGCCAACAGCGGGGCGCCGTGTGAGACGTAGATCGCGGGCATTCGTTCGGCTGTGCCGGTCATGTCGGTTCCTTGAAACACTGTCGGCCGCGAGAGTGCTGACGGGTTGTCGGGTACGAGGGTCTGCCAGGACCCTGCGTGGGAGTGCGGTCAGTTGTCGGGTACGAGGATCTGCCGGGCCCCTGAGCGGAAGTGCAGTCAGTTGTCGAAAGTGACGACGATCTTGGCGCGCGCTGCACCGGAGGCGAGCGTGGCGAGCCCTTCGGCGGCGCGGGCCAGGGGCAGGGTGGTGGTGACGTCGACGGTGAGAGTCCCGTCGGCAACCAGCTGGGCCAGCGGGGCGATGACCTCGCGGGTGGGCGCGGCCATCACGTTGGTGCCCGTGAGGCCGAGGGCGGCGAGGGTCTGCTCATCGGCGGCGCCGAGCGTGCTCGCGACCTTGCCGCCCTTGACCAGGAGGTCCAGGGGCAGGGAGTCAGCGGCGTAGGAGACGAGATCGATGATCGCGTCAATGCCGTCGGGACGGGCGGCACGGACCTGGTCGGCCACGGACCCGGTCGTGTAGTCGACGACCGTGGCGGCACCGAGGGCCTTGAGGCGATCGGCGTCGTCGGCCGCGGCGGTGGCGATGACGGTGGCTCCACGGGCCGCGACGAGCTGCACGGCGTAGGACCCGACACCCCCACCGGCCCCGATGACGAGAACGGTCTGGCCCGGCTGGGGGTCAATGCCGTCGACCGCCCCCAGGGCAGCGGCGCCGGCCAGCGGTAGAGCAGCGGCGGTCACGAAGTCCACGACGGAAGGCTTGGCGGCAACCGCGGCGGCAGGCAGCACCGCGTACTCGGCGATGGTTCCGGCCTGGATGGGAGGGGCCAGCAGGATGTGTCCGAAGACCTCATCGCCGGGCTCGACGTGATCGACACCCGCGCCGACCGCCTCGACCACACCGGCCGCGTCACGACCGAGCACGAGCGGGTACTGATGGGGCATCACCTCGGACATGGCACCCACAGCAAGGGCGTTGTCGAGGGCATTGAAACCGGCAGCCCTGACTTTGACCAGGACGGTTCCCTCGGCGACGGAGGGGGCGGGCAGCTCGGAGATCTCCGGCGACCGGCCGGGGGCAGGAACACTCAGTGCGCGCATTTTTGGCTCCATGGGGGTGGGCACTTCTTACCCGATTAAGTTGACGCTTCAAGTTAAAAGTAGGGTCAATGACTTGAAGTGTCAAGTAATTTTACTTGACACTTCAAGGGAATGGGCCTTGAGCGGCGGGCCGGGGCGGAGCCCAGCTGGCAGACGGGTCCGGCTGTACGCCGGGTTCCGCCAAGTCCTCTACCGACGTCCCGGGTGACCTGCGCATGCGTCGGGACGGGACGTCCGTGGCACACCGCAGAGCGTGCACGGTCAGGCATAGCTCACCGCAACCGCGTGCCTCCGCGCTCGGCGGAAGCATCGGCTACGAACGCCTACCGGGTTACGAGCAGGAAAGTCCTCAGTTGGGCGGCGTGGCCAGCCATCGCCACCTTCCGAGGGGCGAGATCCTCCATGGCGATCTCCCGCCACAGCCGGATCACGGCAGCAGCAAACGCTCGCAGCGCCTTCGGGTCGGACTCACGCCAGGACGGGACTCGCTGCACCCACGAGACTGCCTGCGCGGCCGTTGCCCCTGCCTCCATGATCCGGAGCGCAAGCATGAACGGATCGACCCAGGCCACGTTTCCTTCGGGCTTCGGGGGCCGGATGGTAGGACAGGGCCGCAAAAGCAGGCATCATGACTGTCGTTGCAGGTGGGGTGCGGGGCACCCAGACGTCAACTGACCGCCTCACGTCCTTCTCTTGACACAGGCGTGACGTGTGGGGAGCTAGAGTCACGATCGAGAAGTCATGATCAGACTTCACTTCGCCGGTCACCTCGGACGTCGCACCCGTGGACTGCGAACTGCTTGGCCTGTCAGGCCAGTTGGCCATACCTTCCGATGGATCCAAGACACCCACGCCGAACCCGACACCGGCCGCCCAGTGTCCGCAGACCTACGTAGGACGGTGTGCTGCCCCAAGCCGGGAGAAAGCCGCAGCAGCGGTCGACGGAGGTGACTCGCAGGTACGACGTGAGTAGCACCCGACCTCACCTCGAAAATACCCCTTCCCTGCACGAACGGCCCACGCGACCGGCCAAGTCACCCCAAGTCAGCACCGTCAACCGGTCTCCCCATCACGACATCGCCGCCACCCGTGCCGTGACGACGCGAGGCTATCCACGCCCAACCGCGTGCACGTACCGTAACCATGCGTAGGCAGGTGCGCATCGGGGGCGACTATGGATCCAGCGAGTTTGGCAACCACTGCGGCCGTGACACTCGTGTCGACCCTCACCACGGAAACCTGGGAGCGTGCCCGGGCAGCTGTGGAGCGCTGGTGGGGGCAACGGCATTCTCAGGAACCGGACAACGTGGGCAACCAGTTGGAGTTGGTCCGCCGGGACGTCCTGAGGGCGCGGCTGGAGAACGACGACGAGGCTCAGGTCGCCCTGGCCATCCGCTGGCAGGGCAAACTGGAGCAGTTGCATCGGAGGCAACCAACCGTCGCGGACGAGTTCCGGCAACTGGTCGATCATGAACTGCTTCCTGTCCTGACCTCAGAAGAACAACGGCACGTGAGCGAGCTGACCGAGCTACTGCTCAAGCCTCCCGCGGCCTCCCACTGGACCTCGCGCCACTACCTGGGCCCCACCGCCGTGACGGTCACGCACACCCTTCCCCGCCGCAACCCGTTCTTCACGGGCCGTGATGAGGAACTGCGCAGAATGACCGAGGCGATCGGCCGAGCCATGGAGCGGCGGGCCTCCGCCGTCCACACGATCGACGGCATGCCCGGCGTCGGCAAGACAGGCCTCACTGTGCATCTCGCCCATGACCTCGCCGACCAGTTCCCCGACGGACAGCTGTTCGTATCGCTGCACGGGCACACGCCCGGCCGGCTCCCTGCCCGGCCGTTCGCCGTCCTGGGCGACCAGCTGAGCCGTCTCGGTGTCCCCACACCGCACCTGCCCCCGGACCAGGACGGCCGATCGGAGTTGTGGCGCGGTCTTCTGCACGACAAGCGGATGCTGATCATCCTCGACGACGCCACGGGGCACGGCCAGGTGCGGCCGCTGCTGCCGGGAGACGGCCGGTGCCTGGTCCTCATCACCAGCCGACGTCGTCTGACCGCTCTTCCGGAGACGGAGTCCTTGTCGCTCGACACGCTGCCGCACGAGGAGGCGTGTCAGTTGTTCATCCGGCTCATGTCGCGTCCTTTACGACCGCAGGAGGAAGGTGCCGTCGGTGAACTGGCCCGGTTGTGCGGTTGTCTACCGCTGGCCATCGAGCTGCTCGCCGGAAAGCTGCGGCATCATCCGTCCTGGGACACGACAGATCTCGTGGACGATCTGGCCTCGGCGCAGCACCGGCTGGCCCAGTTCAGGGCGGAGGACGTGTGGATCGGGGCGGCCTTCGACCTGTCGTACCGCGATCTTCCGCCCGCTCGGCAGCGCCTGCTCCTCCGGCTCGGCCTGCACATCGGCAGCGACATGGACGCCCACGCGGCAGCAGCGTTGGGAGGCATTCCGCTGCCGGAGGCCCGTGAGGGCCTGGAGGCCCTCTACGCGGACCATCTGCTGGACGAGCCGGTCCGCGGCCGCTACCGCATGCACGATCTGCTGAAGGATCACGCCCGCAACCACGCGGCCCAGGACCCGCCGGAGGAAACCCGGCAGGCCATCGAGCGTCTGCTGGACTACTACGAGACGACCGCGGAAGCCGCCGATCGCCATTTGTCCCCGCAGCAGCGCCTGCCGGACTCGACAATGCCCCCACCCCGGTCCCCCGTCCCCAGCCTGCCCGACCGACGGGCCGCGCTGGACTGGATGCGCGGCGAACACGCCAACCTGCTCGCCTGTGCGGCCAGGGCCTCCGCCCAGGCCCAGCACCCCCGTGTCATCCGCCTGGCCTTTGCCATGGACGCCTTCCTCCATCAGGTGGGCCCCTGGGAGCAGGCCCTCGCCCTCCATCGGGCCGCGGTAGCCGCGGCGCAGCTCATGGGAGCGGCGCCGTACGAGGCACGTGCCCTGAGGAACCTCGGCGCCATGCTCTACCTGACCGACAACTACGCCCAGGCCACTGACATGTTGGAGCGCGCGCTCACCCTCTTTCAGGATCTCAGCGATCTGCACGGTCAGGCGGGAGTCCTCAAGGACCTGGGGGTAGTGCACGGCCTCACGGACGACTACGGCCGCGCGCTCGAACTGCTGGGCCAAGCCTGTACGGCGTACCGCGGTCTCGGCGACCGGGCCGGCGAGGCACGGGCGATGAGCCAGCTCGCAAGCGTGCAACGACTCACCGACGACTACTCGGGGGCGCTCGGAACGCTCCAGGAGACCCTGGCCGTTCACCGTGCTCTCGGCAACAGGTTCGGCGAGGCTGGAGTGCTCGCCCAGATCGGCGGAGTCCTGCGCCTGCGCGGCCTCCACCAGCGGGCCGTCGCCGTACTGGAACCCGCCCGCGACCTGTGCCACGAAGTGGGCGATCGGTACGGCGAGGCCGTGGCGCTCAAGGAGTTAGGGGTGGTGTACCGACTCACCGACGACATCACCAGGTCCATGGGCCTGCTGACGAAGGCACTGGCCATCTATCGCAACCTCGGGGACCGGTTCGGCGAGGCCGGCACGCTCACCCACCTCGGCGCCGTGCAGGGGCTGATGGGGGAGCGTGAAGAGGCGACCGATCGATTCCGGCAGGCACTGGCCATCCATACGGAACTCGGCAGCCGCCACGGCGAAGCCATCACGCGCAACAAGTGGGGGATCGTTCTGCGCAACTTCGGTGATCTGACCGGCGCCCGCTACCAGCACACACGAGCCCTCCGGCTCGCCCGCGCTGTCCCCAGCCTCGTGGAGGAGGCACGCGCACTCGAAGGGATCGGCCGGTGCGACCGGCATCGGAGCGGACAGGACCAGGACTCGACCGACCACCGTCTGCAGCAGGCATTGGCCATTTACCAGCGCATCGGGGCCGGCGAGGCACTTAGCTTCGCCAACGGGCTTTCCTGAGCAATGGACGGGCCCGCACGTCGACGTCGACACGAGAGCGTCCGGCACAGCCTCAGTACTCTGATCAGAATCCCATCGGCAGACAAGTCGGGCTGTACGCCGGGGGCAGGTTCGCGGCTCGGAAAATCGACCTCTCAGCTGCACAGACGTGGTGCGCGACCGCAGGCCGTGCACGTTGCGTGCACACCAGCATGACATGCTCCCGGGGCGCCCAGGGGCCGCCTCCGGCGGTTCTCCATTCTCGGCGGCGGGTGCCAGGAGAGACCGCAGGCCGCCGGACAGCAACACCAGGCCGTTGCGGCCCCGGTGACACCTATCCAGGGCTTTCGTCAGCCGCGCAGCAGGTAGCCGGACCCCACCTGCGCACACAGAGGTGGCTCGGTGTCCCCCTCGTAGGCCAAATGAAGTTCACGTCGTGCGCGGGTGGCCAGAACGTAGTACGCCATACGCAGGGCGGCCGAGGTGGGATCGACCGCCGCGTCCGTATGTATGTCAGGGATGACGACGGTGTCGAATCCAAGCCCTTTGGCGCTCGCCCGGTGGACGAGCACGATTCCGGGCCGGCCAAAGTCCAACGTACGATAGCGGCCTTGCGCGGCGCGGGCCCGGGAGGTGTACAACTGCGTTTTGAGCCGTGGTGCTCTGCGCTCCAGACTGCCAAGCAGCGAGAACTGGGTGTGGGTCGAGTTCACGATCACGCCGATGCTCTGCTGGGGGTGCTTCTCCGCCAGGAGGATCAGCAGGTCGGCGGCGCCCCGGTGCGGCAGACGGTGCAGTCGCGGAGGCGGCCCTTCGCGTTCGGGGAGGGCAGGCACTCCGGCCCCCGCGTGGAAGTGGGCGGCGAACGCCGCGATCTGGCGTGTGTTGCGGTGATTCCCGTCGAGTTCGAGACGCGTGCACCGGCCCAGGCGCTGGGCGATCTCCTCGAGAGTGGAGTTGGTGTCGGTCAGGCGCTGGCACTCGTCGGCGTACACCGTCGTACGGGCCTGGAGCAGCCGGCAGAGGCGGTAGAACTCGGGCGGCAGGTCTTGGCCTTCGTCCACGACGAGGGTGAGACCGGGTACAGGGCCGGTCTCCGCGGCGCGCTCGTAGCATGCCGCCCAGTCGTACCAGCCGTCGCCGGTACGTGGGACCTTCCCGCCGCACCACTCGGTGAGCCAGGCGTGCGCGGTCGCCACTCGTACGCTGCGGTCCGCCGGGCCCATTGCGTGGACCATCGCGGCCAGGGACTGTCGTAGAAGGTTGGAGCGGGTCAGCAAGGTCACGGGAGTGCCCGTGAGGGCGAGCATGACGGCCCGTTGGGCGGCCAGGAGGCTCTTGCCGCTGCCGGGCGGGCCGCTGACGAGATGGTTGCCGTCGAAGGGGAGATCGTCGAGGCAGGCGCGTTGTTCCGACGAAAGGCCGAGGTAGGTCAGTGTCATGACTTCTCCAGAGCGGTGACCGCGGCGGCACGGGCAGCGGTGACTATCGCTTCCAGGTAACCGGGCACGTGTTCGCCGCCCACGACCAGGGCGCGGTCGAGCAAGGCGTTGCCGGCCTCGCAGCTGGTCTCCGGGAGGAGGGCGCAGGCGTGGCAGGCGGCGCGGTTGAGGTTGCCGAAGCCCTGGCCGGTGTGTTCGGCGCAGAGGGGGTCGGCCGAGCACCAGGCGGCTGCCTCCGTCATCCGCAGCAAGGTCTCCGCCAGGCGCGGGGGTTCACCCTGCCGGACGAGGCCTCCGAGGGTGCCCTCGGCGTCCCCGGCGGCGGTGTAGACGAGGATGCCGAACTGGTCCTGCTCGGGCCGAGCGTAGATCCGTTCACGCAGGCTCGCCGTGGTGTATCCGGATTCGAAGGAGAGCTGACGGATCAGCAGATGCGCCAAGGTGTGCAGGAGGACGAATCGAGGGGCGAGTTCGGGTCCTGTGAGGGCCTCCAGGCGGTCCTTCTGGAAGGAGCGGTCGAGATCCGCACGCATGCCGCCGACACGCTGACGCACTCTCATATCGCTTTCCCAGACGACCAGTTCGTCTCTGTCCAGCGTGAGGAAGACCCCTTCTCCGAAGACCTCCACCGCCGGCAGCCACCTCAGGCGCCTTGCGGTGTCGGCGGGGACGGCTACGGCGTCCGGTGAGACTCGGGTGAAGCCCGACAGTGCGCGTACCTCACGCAGCCGGTCGGCAAGGACGATCCTGCCGAAACGGCGCCGCAGTCCCGCCCACGGGTCCTCGGTCTCGTCGGCGAGACCGAGGGTGGTCTCGCGCAACGCGAAGTCGCGCGTAGCCGGCGGAGTGGGTGCCGTGAATGCGGCCCATTCCTCGCGGCTCAGATCGGGCCGGGCCGGGGCGGCGGGCGCGTCGGAGGACGCCTCGGGAGCTTGTCCCGTCTCCTCGCTGAGCAGTGCGTCCAGGAGGCCCTCGTCGGCACCGGTGTCCTCCAGGATCACCTCCCGGAACATGGCCGCGCGCGGCTTCCCGGCGTCGCGGCACAACTGCACCCACAGATCATGCTGGCGTACACGTTCGGCCAGCGCATCGTCGTCATGAGCGCGTACGTCCGTCTCGGGAATGTCGAGAGCCGAGTGCGTCACCGGGTAGTACAGGTTTCCTGCTGTTCTCTGGACCACCTGTACCGGCTTGACGCATTCAGTGGCTTCGCTCCTCCTCTGCCAGGGATTGCGTCCCGAGCAGCGCATGCCGTGCGTGCCGAGGATGTCGAGCAGATCGCGGGCAGCGCCGCAGCCCTTCGCGGTGCAGGTGACAGAGAGCGCCTCGAGTCCTGAGGCGCGCTCGGAGACGAGGAAGCGGAGCTTCTCGCGTTCGCCGCACTGACGTCGCTCGCCGGCCTCGCGCCTCGAATGGGCCCAGAACCACCAGTCGATGTCACTGAGATGCCCGGCCGCGCAGATCTGCACGAACCGCATGGGTGCGAGCATCCGGCCCGGCGAGCAGGAGGGGCAGCGCGGTGGCTGTCCGGGCTTCTCGTCGGCGATGCGCCAGCGCTTCATGCGCCGGCACGCACCACAGAACAGCCAGGACGGGAAACGAATGTACGGCGCACCGGGCGCGTCCGGCGTGTCGTAGCGGTCGTTGGCCGTGGCGGGAGCGGCGTAGAAACCCGTCACCCCGAGCCGGGACGCCAGCCGGGGCGACTCCACCTTCTGTCGGCCTTTTCCCGGCCAGTCACCGATGCCGGTGGCGACGAACGACTCCCCCTGGATGTCGAAGACGGCGCCGACCCCGAAGGGCACCACCGTCTGCGACTGGCGTACCCGCAGCTTGCGGCTCACAGGTCGGCTCCCTTCACCATCACCTGGCATTCCCGGTCGACATTGCGCATGGAGTTCGGCGTCTCCCACAGTCCGTAACGCTGTTCGAAGCTCTTGATGAGGTTGGACTGTCCCTTGCCCTGGCTGCGGTAGTACAGCTCCCGGCCGTCCTTGCGGGCTTCGCGTGCGGCGTCCTCCCAGACGGCGATGAGGTCCGCCAGTTCCTTTCGTACGGCGTCACCGGTGGACGGTTCGCAGGCCTCGGCACGGGTCGCCAACTCCTCGGCCACCGCCTCCACTTCGGCAATGCGGTCGGTCACCTGTCCCGCCTGGTTCTCCGCGGCGAGGCCGAGCCTGTGCCGTACGAGGATGACGAGCGCGGCGTGCAGGGCGCGGGCCCGGGAGGGCATGGACCAGGGGGTGACGCTGGTCGGTTCGACATGGCGGTAGAGGGAGCGGTGATAGACATCGAAGGTCTCGTAGTGCGAACGGTCCCGGGGGCGGGTGGCGTTCAAGAACGTGACGACGAGACCCGGTACGGAGTGTCGGCCGACGCGGCTGGTGGCCTGGATGTATTCGGCGGTCGTCTTGGGCTGTCCCTGCATGAGCATCAGCGCGAGTCGCTTCACGTCGACGCCGACCGAGAGCATGTTGGTGCAGGGCAGGAAGGAGACCGACTCCTTCTCGTCCCACCGTTTCTCCAGACGGTCGAGCAGGACGGGCTGCTCCGCGCGCGGCAGATTACTGGTCAGCTCCTGAACCTGATGGTCCGCCAGTTCTCTTGTTCCCAGGCCTGATTCGAGCCCCGCAAGCTGCGCGGGGATGTCGTCGGCTGCGGCGGTGACGGTGCGGCCGAGCTCGCGCAGACTGTGGTGGTAGGCGACCAGCGTCCAGTAGGCGTCCCGGTGTTCCTCCGGCAGTTCCCACGCTCCCTGGAGCATGGCGGCTGCGGTGGCCACGGCGGCGCGGCCCGCCGTGTGCCCCTGGGCCATGACGCCGAGGTAGCGGCGGCCGGGGCGGGAGGTGTCGGGTTCCGCGAAGTACGAGTGGCGGGCGTCGAGCCCGGCGGGCGGGAAGAGCTGGACTCCGCCGCCGTACAGGGCCCGGACCTGCTCACCGGAGCGGCGAATGGTGGCCGTGGACGCCACGACCTTGGGTCCGATGCCGTCGGGTGTGGTGCACAGGCCGAGGACGGCCGCCTCGTACAGGCCGACGGTGGTGCCGAGGGGGCCTGTGAGCAGGTGCAGCTCGTCCTGGATGACGAGTGAGGGCGGCTGGTTTCCGCTCCCCGCACCGAACAGCCGTCCCGCGCGGGGCTCCCAGGCCAGGCGGGCGAACTTGTCCACCGTGCCGAGGACGAAGGTGGGCGGCCGGTCGTAGAGCTGCTCGTCGACGACTGCGACCGGCAGTTCGTCGTGGAAGGCGCACTCGTCGCGTGGGCAGAAGAAGGCGAAGGAGTCCGCGGCGGCGCGTACTCCGTAGTCCCCGATGTCCGGCGATTTGTGGGCGGGCAGGATGCGGGTGCCGCACCACGGGCAGCGGTCGAGGATGAAGACGTCGTCCGGCCGGGCGGCGGCACGTACGTCGTCGAAGGCCGCGCGGGCCTTTTCGTAGGTGTTCGGGGTGGTGGTCTCGCCCACCCACAGGCCGATCGAGAAGGGCTCTTGTCCGTAAGTGACCGGGTCGGCGCGGCGCAGGGTCTCCAGGGCGCAGACGGTGGTGGCCGCGCGCTGGAACTGCTGGGTCGTCAGCAGGCTGAGGGTGTAGCGGCTCAGGACTGCGGTACCGCCTCCGTCGGGTTCGCGCCTGCGCAGCACCATCTCGAAGGCGGCGAGCAGCAGATACGCCTCTGTTTTGCCGCCACCGGTCGGGAACCAGATCAGATCCGTGGTGGCGCGGTCCGTGTGCCGGGGATCGGCCACCCCGTCCAGGGCGAGCAGGAAGAACGCCAGCTGGAAGGGGCGCCAGGCGGCGGCCTGGTCCGGCTCCGGATCGAGGGGGACGGCAGCCCGACGGGGTCGGCGGGTGCCCGCCAGGTCGGGGGCGGAGTGGCGCATCTGCAGAGCCATGGCACGGTTCGCAGCGCGGAAAGCGTTCAGCAGTTCGGGGCGGCTCGGGTCGCAGAGCGTGCGCACACCGGATTCGATCCGGGTGACGGTGTCACGGATACGCCGGAGGATACGGTCGGCAGCGTCACGGCCCCAGTCGGGGACGTCCTGATTCAGCTGCCCCACGTACCACGCACGGTAGTCGGCGACGAACTCTGCCAGTTCCTCACGGAGTTGGCCGACGGAGACCTCGGGGTCGGCGAGGTGCAGCACGTCGAGTACCGGAGTTCCGCTCAGGCCTGCGGCCCGGACGCCGCTGGCCTCGGCCTCCGGCATGACGGCCGCGCTGAGAGCGGTCACCCGGCTCGCTTCCTCGTCGTAGTGCTCGGCCACCGCGCAGCCATGGCCGACGGCGTGGGTCCGCACATGCTCGTACTGCAGGCGCAGTTCCTGTTCCTCCAGGTCGCGGCTGGCCAGTCGGACGCTCGGGTACTGGCGGATCCCGCCGTCCAGGGGCCGGGCTTCCAGGCCCACCTGGAAGAGCATCCGGTCCCACTGAGCGGCCTTCCCGAGGGCCTGTTCATGGCGGGCGATGTTGACCAGGGCGACGGTGACCAGGTGCCCGGTGCCGAACTCGCGTCGTCGGACCCGGAGTTCGGCGCGCCCGTCAAGGACAGCCACGTGGTCGCGGTCCGGGCCGAGCGTGTGGGACTCGGTGGGGAGCGGGACGCGTTCCCAGTGCCGGCCGCGTTCGCCCGTGGCGGCGTGGGTCTGGTAGCGGGCACCGGTGCAGGCGATCTCGACGGTGGTGGCGTCGGTGTAGAAGCTGAAGCCGAGCGACGAGGGCAGCCAGGCGTTGGACTCGGACACGGGATCACTCGCGGGGGCGGTGTCCTCGGCCGCGCCTTCCGTGCCGGCACCTTCGAGTTCCTCCGCGGCAAGGTCCAACTGGCGTTGAAGATCGGCCTCTTGGGGGTACAACGTACCCATGAGGTACTGCCGGTCGGGTGGGGCATCGAGCGTCTCGTGCTCTCCTTGGACCGGGCCGACGAGCTGCCGGTGCAGGTAAGCGGCGAGTTCCTGTCTGGGATCCATGGTGTTCCTTGAGGAGTACGCGGGGAGCGGGTGGTCTACGGATCAGGCCTGGCGTCGGTGATCACGGAGCCAGGTGGGGCCGCTCGCGATTCCCCGCTCAGTGGCGAGCTGTTCCTGCAGTTCGGTGATGCGGATCCAGGCGTTGTGCTCGGTCTCCGCGATGCGCTGCTCGGCAGCCCGCGCCTGCTCGCAGGCCGTGCGAACTTCCTGACCCCGCTGGACAAGCGTCACCTTGGACTGTGCCAACTGGGCTTCGAGGTCGGCGATGCGTGCTTCGGCACCCTCGCGATACCGCCGGGCAGCCGCTTCCGCCTCTCCGGCCCTCTGCGTGGCTGCCCGATGCGCCTCACGGTGCTCTGCCTTCAGATGTGCGATCCGTTCCTCCGCCTGGGCGCGAACTGACTGCTCACGGTGGAACAGAGTCCGGTCCATGCGGAGCAGCAACGCCTCTTCCAGAGCGTCCAGTTCACTCTCGGTGTCAGCGAGGGCGGCGGCGAGCCGTACAGTGGCGGCGCCGCGCTCTTCGTCGAGCTGCTGCCGGTGCTCCTGGCGCAACTGCTCGACGTACGCCTCATGCGCGAGCCGGACTTCGGCCGGGCGTGCTTCGGTGTCGGCCTCTTCCCGGTCCGTTTCCTCCGCGTGCTCCGTCTCCACAGCGCGCTCGGCGTTCTCGGCCCGGCCAGGCTTGCGGGGTGGCTCGGCGATGAACTCCCGCAGCGCGTCACGCACGGCGAGGCGTGACTCGCCATGCACCAAGGGCTTGGCGGCCAGGTAGGCACGGGGTGTGGTGCCGACCAGCGCCTCGGCCGGCCGCTCGAAGAAGTCCTCGGGCCGATGCCCGGACTCCCCCAGCGCGTCGAACACGCGCCGCAAAACCTCCAGCGACGCCACGACCGGACGGTCGAACGTCTCCGTCCCCTGGACGGCGCCCATCACGGCATCGGTCGCGGACTGCCCGAGCAGCACCGCGAGTTGCAGGTGTCCCACGGCCAGCAGCGCGTACTTCGCGAGCCAGATCACGTCATCGGCGGGGCCCTCCTCTGCCATCCGCCGGGCCTCGTCCCAGTCACAGGTGTACTGCTCCGCCGCGCCGGCCTCCACCCCAGCACCCGGTGACGGGCTCTCCGCGTGCACCGCGGGCACGGAATCCTGCTCCGTCACAGCAGCCGTCGACGAGTGCGCCGCGGGCGCAGAGTCCGGAACGGGCACTGTGGCCGGTGGAGAACTGTCCACATCGAGCGCAGTTACGGATTCCGGTACGGGACGGTCGGCATCGGCAACAACCCCCGCGTCCCCCGACTCCTCGCCTGCACGCACCAACTCCCTTATCTTGCCCCGGCGTCGAGCCCTGGCATCGTCTCCGGCCCCGCCCCGGTGACCCGCCACTCCCACCCCCTCACCTCGTCGCGCTCCGTCGGTTCCAAGGAGCCTCGCCATCCGCAACCTCTCCTTCAGCACCGGACGGAGCTTGCCCTCGATCTGTCTGATGCGTTCCCGGGTCACCCCGAACTCCCGGCCCAGCTCGTCCAGCGTCGACGGCTCGTCCCCGTCCAGCCCCAGGCGTCGTACGAGGATGCGGTGCTCGCGCCCGGAGAAAGTGTCCAGAACGGCCATGACCTCCTCCACGGCCAGCGCGTTCAGGACCACACGCTCCACCGACGGCAACGGGCGTCTCGCCCCCACGAAGTCACCGAGGGTCACTCCGTCGCCTACGACACGATCGAGAGAGACGGTGCGCCGGCTCAGCCGCCGGGCCTCCTCGACCTTCGCCAAGGTGATGTCGCACAGCACCGCCACGTCGACGGCGCTCGCGGGCTTGCCCTGCCCGTTCAGGGCTCGTTCCGCCTTCGCCACCTTGCGGATCTGCTCATGCATATGGACCGGGATCCGGATGACGGCACCCTCGTCCGCAACAGCCCGCGCGATCGCCTGACGCACCCACCATGTGGCGTACGTCGAGAACTTGTACCCCTTGGCCGGATCGAATTTCCGGGCTGCCGTCATCAGGCCCAGCACGCCGTGCTGGAACAAGTCGTCGTACTCCAGCCCTTGCTCCAGGTAGCCGCGCAGGATCGAGTGCGCGAGCCGCTGGTTGTGCAGGACCAGGCAGTTCCGCGCACGGACTCTGATGTCGTCGGGAGGCAGGCCGCTCAGCTCGGCCTTCTCCGGCTCGCACGCGACGTGACTCGGGCCGCCCCGCACGAGTACGGCTAGGCCCACCTCCGCCTCGGCGCTCAGGAGACGATTCTCGGGCCGCGGACGGAAACGATCCTCGTCCAGCACGGCCAGCGCGACGGCCACGGCAGCGGCAAGGTCTCCCGTTTCCCGCACGATCTCCGGCCCCGCGGGCTCCGGCGGCTCGGGGTCCTCCGTTGGTTCAGGCCCTTCCGGCTGCTCCTCCGCCACGACGGTCTCCCGCAGCCGAGCCCCGGAGTGCAGCGCCGCAGTTTCCCTGGCGTTGAGTCCGGCCAGCCGAGCCACGCCGTCCACGGCCCGCGCAGTCACGTACCCCTCGGCATCGGCGTAACGCGACAGCACCGCCCTCACCGCACGAACACGAGGGAATACATTTTCTTCACGGATCCGTGCAACCTTTTCCACGCCCGCACTGTCCGCGTCTATGTGCACGTGGACCCTCTGTACGGGCAGCCCCAATCGGGCCAGTTCGTCCCGCAGCCGCTCCCGCTCGGCGTGGCCGAGTTCCAGCGTGCGCACGCTCTCCGCGAAGACGTGTTCCGGTACGGCGCCGTTCACCGCGGCACTCCGAAGTCGCATCAGCAGCTCGGCCAAGGCGACCTTCACGCCGGACACGTCCGCCCCACCCACGGATTGAGCTCTCATTCCGCCCCCCCCCAGGCTCATTTCACATGTGACACTAGAGGTAGTGCGTTGACGATGTCAACGGACTTACAAAACTTGAAAAAGCTTCCATTCGTGTACAGTGACGGATGCCGCACTCTCCGCTCTGACACGATGGACCGTGCGGCAGCAGGTCAGGGGGCGCGTTCCGCTATGGAACCGCGGGCAGAAGGCGAGGGACGGCAGTGAGCCACGAGCTGGTCGACGGCAGATTCCGCATCGGGCACGTCATCGGCAAGGGCAACATGGGGGAGGTCCACCGGGCCGAGGACCTGCAGGCAGCCGAGGGATCCCCCGAGCGCACAGTCGCCGTCAAGACCATCCTGCGCCGCCGCACCGGCGTCCAGATCGACACCGGCGGCGACCCGAAGGCCGTGCAGCGCTTCGACCGCGAGGTGCGCATCATGCGCCGGCTGCGCCACCGGAACCTCACGCGGCTGATCGCGGGCGGCATCGCCGCGGACAGCGGCGATCTCCCTTATCTCGCCATGGAGCTCCTGGACGGGGAGACGCTGCGCGACCTGATCGAGGAGGAGCCGCAACTCCCCCTCGCCTGGGCAGCCGCGATCGGCGCCCAGATCGCCGACGGCCTCGCCGCCGCCCACACCGCGGGCATCGTGCACCGCGACCTGAAGCCCGCCAACGTCATGCTCACCCAGGGCGGGACGGTCAAGGTCCTCGACTTCGGCATGGGCCGCATCGTCGACGACCCGGACGAGGCCCGGCTGACCAGCACGGGCGTCAGCGTCGGGACCGCCCGCTACATGGCTCCCGAGCAGTTCAAGGCCAAGCAGGTGACGCAGGCCGCCGATCTCTACGCACTGGGCTGTGTGTTGTACGAAATGCTGGTCGGGGTACCGCCGTTCACCAGCGAGTCCCCGTACGACCTCGCGAGCAAGCACACCGGCGAGGACCCGACACCCGTCGCCGCGATCCGCAGTGAGATCCCCGTCGAGTTCGCCCGCCTCGTTCACCGCCTGCTGGCCAAGGACCCGGCGGACCGCCCGGCGGACGCCGTGGCAGTGCGTGACGCGCTGCTGCCGCTCGCCCTCGCCGGTGAAGAAGCCTCACAGCTGCCGCACTGGGCCGCCCTGGACCCGGTCCTCCCCTTGCGCACCTCGGCGGCCACCCAGGCGACCGAGCACGTGGTACCTGCTCCGAAGCCCGCGGCCGTCACGGCTTCCGGCGCCGGCATGGATGTCTTCGGCGTCCACCGCACGCTCATCAGGGACTACCGCTCCTTCACCGAGGGCGGCACCGTCATCCGTGACGACCGCATCGCGGCGTTCGTCGAGGACGACCTCAACAGCAAGTCGCAGTGGCCCGACCCGTGGCTGTCGCTGAACCCGTTCTTCCAGGGCGGCGGCACGGTGGTCGAACTCGCCGGGCAGAAGGTCCTGCACGACGAGTGCGCTCGTATCTTCCAGGCGAAGAAGACCGAGGGCGGCACGGTCCCCGACGGCCGCCCGCTGACACTCCACCAGCACCAGCGCGAGGCCATCGACGCCGCCGCGTCCGGTGCGTCGTACGTCCTCACGACGGGCACCGGGTCCGGCAAGTCGCTCGCGTACATCGTCCCGATCGTGAACAAGGTGCTCCATCAGCGGGACACCGAGGGACCGAACGCTCCCAAGCGGGTGCGAGCGATCATCGTCTACCCGATGAACGCGCTCGCCAACAGCCAGCTCAAGGAGCTGGAGAAGTATCTGCGCGACGGCTACGGCGCGGGCCGCGAACCGGTCACCTTCGCCCGGTACACGGGCCAGGAGGACGACGAGAAGCGCAAGGAGATCCGCGACAACCCGCCGGACATCCTGCTCACCAACTACGTGATGCTGGAACTGATGCTGACTCGCCCGGCCGACCGGGCGAGCCTCATCAAGATGGCGCGGGGCCTGGAGTTCCTGGTCTTCGACGAGTTGCACACCTACCGTGGCCGGCAGGGCGCCGACGTCGCCCTGCTGATTCGCCGCGTCCGCGAGGCATGCCAGGCCCAGGAACTGCAATGCATCGGCACATCGGCCACCATGTCGACGGAGGGCACGCTCGACGACCAGAAGAAGGTCGTCGCCGGAGTGGCCAGCACCCTGTTCGGTACGCCGGTGCGCCCGGAGCGGGTCATCGGCGAGACCCTGGTCCGCGCGACCCACGAAACACCCGACACCGTTCCCGCCGAGCGTCTCAACTCCCCTGCCGCGCCGCGCGCGTACGACGATCTCGTACGCGACCCGCTGGCCCGCTGGATCGAAACCCGCTTCGGTCTCGCTACCGACGAGGCCACCGGGCAGCTGATCCGCCAGCAGCCCACGAAGATCGAAGTCGCGGCGAAGGAGCTGCACGAGGAGTCCGGGGTCGCCGAGGAGCAATGTGTCGCCGCGATCCGCGCCACTCTGGAGGCCGGTTCGCAGGCGCTACACCCGGTGACCGAACGGCCGCTGTTTGCGTTCCGGCTGCACCAGTTCCTCTCCAAGGGCGACACCGTGTACGTCACCCTGGAGGACAAGCTCTCGCGCCACCTCACCCGCTCGTACCAGCTCGAACAGCCGGGCAGCGAAGGCAAGTTGCTGATGCCACTGGCGTTCTGCCGGGAGTGCGGCCAGGAGTATCTGACGGTGTGGCGGACCGAGAAGGACGGCGAGGTCCGGTACGAGGCGCGCCGGGACACGTCCGCGACGGGCGGTCGGCAGGGCGACGGCTATCTGTACGTCGACCACGAGCGGGCGTGGCCGTCCAACGTCCAGTACGCCGTGGACGACCGCCGACTGCCCGAGTCCTGGCTGGAGTTGGACGACAATGGCCAGGAGGTCGTGAAGAAGACGTACCGCGACCGGGTGCCGCGTGCCGTCACCGTCGATCCGCGCGGCCGCGAAGGGAGCGGCGAACTCCAGGCCGCGTTCGTCCCCTCCCCCTTCCTTTTCTGTCTGCACTGCGGGGTCGCGTACGAGCAGACGCGCGGCCGGGATTTCGCGAAGCTGGCGACGCTCGACCAGGAGGGCCGATCCTCGGCGACCTCGCTGATCTCCGCGTCGGTGGTGCGCTCGCTGAAGTCGGTGCCGGAGGAAAACCTGGACAAGGAGGCGCGCAAGCTCCTCACGTTCGTCGACAACCGGCAGGACGCGTCCCTCCAGGCGGGTCACTTCAACGACTTCGTACAGATCACGCAGTTGCGCGGCGCCCTGTACCGGGCGGCTCTGGACGCGGGCGAGGACGGCGTCCACCACGAGGAACTGGCCTCGTCGGTGACGAACGCGCTCGCCATCGAGCCGGCCGACTACACCGGCGAGAGCGATCTGCCGCCCTCCCTCGCCCGCAACGCCGCCAAGACCCTCCGGGACGTGATCGCGTTCCGGCTCTATCTGGACCTGGAGCGCGGCTGGCGTATCACCATGCCGAATCTGGAGCAGACCGGCCTGCTGGAGATCGGCTACGAGGACCTGGAGTGGGTGGCAGCCAAGCAGGACCGGTGGGCGGGCACGCACGAGGCGCTGCGCGACGCCGACCCGGCGCTGCGGGCCGAGGTCATGAAGGCGCTGCTCAACGAGATGCGCCGCTCCCTCGCCATCGACGTCTCGTACTTCCGTGACGACTTCGACTCGCTCCAGCGGGCGAGCGAGGAGCGGCTGATCGACCCGTGGATACTGTCCGCCGCCGACAAGCCGAAGGTCGGCACGGCCTATCCGCACCCGTCCCGCCCGGGCATGGACCGCTCGGCCCTGTTCCTGTCGGCGCGCGGCAAGTTCGGCAAGTACCTGCGCCGCGCGGACACGTCGTTCAAAACGCTCGATCCGGCCGATCTCCAGCTGGTCATCGAGGAGTTGCTGAAGGTTCTGGCCAAGGCGGGCCTGGTGAAGGCGGTCACGGAAGCCCCGCAGCGGGCGGGCCATTACCGCAGGCCTTCCGCCCCGACCTCGACCGGCTACCGTGTGGCCGCCCAGTCCCTCGTGTGGCGTGCGGGCCGGGGCGAGAGGGGCACGCACGACCCGCTGACCCGCACCTACCAGAGCGGCGACGGCCCGCGCGTCAACACCTTCTTCCGCGACCTGTACAAGGACGCGGCAGGCACCCTGTCCGGCCTGTTCGCGCGCGAGCACACCGCGCAGGTCTCGCCCCAGGAGCGGGAACAGCGTGAAGAAGCCTTCCGCAAGGCGGAGTTGAAACTGCTGTACTGCTCCCCGACGATGGAGCTGGGCGTCGACATCTCCCAGCTCAACGCGGTGATGATGCGCAACGTGCCGCCCACACCCGCGAACTACGCGCAGCGCTCGGGCCGCGCGGGCCGCAGTGGCCAGCCCGCCCTCGTCACCACGTACTGCGCGACGGGAAACAGCCACGACCAGTACTACTTCCGCCGCTCGGAGCGCATGGTCGCGGGCGCCGTCGCCCCGCCGCGTCTGGACCTCGCCAACGAGGACCTGGTGCTGTCCCACCTCCAGGGGATCTGGATCGCGGAGGCGGGCCTGAAGTTGGGCCGTGCCGTCCCCGAGGTCCTCGACGTGTCGTACCCGGACACGGGTGACCGCCCGAACCCCGCGCTGGAGCTGCTGCCGGACATCCTCGCGGCTTCCCTCGACGAGAGCGCCCGGCGCCGCACCGTCGACGCAGCCCTGCGCGTCCTCGGCCCGCTCCTGCCCGACTTCGCCGACACCACGTGGTGGCACGACGACTGGATCCAGGACCGTGTACGGACGGTGGCGATCCGCTTCGATCGGGCCTTCGACCGCTGGCGGCAGCTGTTCCGCTCCGCGCTCGATGACCAGTACATCCAGAACAGGCGCCGCCTCGACTACAGCCTCACCGAGGGCGACCGCATCCGTGCCAACGCCCGCCGCCGTGAGGCCGAGACACAGCTGAACCTGCTGATGAACGAGAGCGCCGACAGCAAGTCGGTCCTCTCCGACTTCAACCCGTACCGCTATCTGGCGTCCGAGGGCTTCCTGCCCGGCTACAGCTTCCCGCGCCTCCCGCTCGCCGCGTACATCCCGACCATCGGCCGCCGCCGCGGGGACGGCGACTACCTCCAGCGGCCCCGCTTCCTCGCGATCCGCGAGTTCGGCCCCGGTGCCCTGATCTACCACGAGGGCGCCCGCTACCAGGTCACCCGCATCCAGCTGCCGCCGGACTCCTCGGGCGAGTTGGCGACCAGCGAGGCCCGCCGCTGCGCGCAGTGCGGCTACCACCACGATCCGGAGCAGCTGGAGGACCGCTGCGCCATGTGCCACGAGCCGCTGGGCGCGGCAACTTACGGCCTGCTGCACCTGCACACCGTGTACACCACCCGCCGTGAGCGGATCTCGTCCGACGAGGAGGAGCGGCGCCGCGCCGGCTTCAAGCTGGAGACGTCGTACCGCTTCCAGGACCACGGCACCCGCTCGGGCCGCCTGAACGCGTCGGTCGCCGACGCCTCGGGCGCACCGCTCGCCGAGGTGGCGTACGGCGACTCGGCGACCGTCCGCATCACCAACACCGGCCGGGTGCGCGCCAAGAGCGAGGAGCCGGCCGGGTACTGGCTGGACCTCGCGGACGGCCGCTGGATGAACGACAAGGACGCGTCCGATGCGTCCGGCGACTCCAGCGAACTGCCCGTGATCGACGCGGACGGCAACGAGCGGCGCCGAAAGAAGCGGGTCATCCCGTACGTGGAGGACCGCCGCAACATCCTCGTCGTCACCCTCGACGAGCCTCTGCCGGAGCCGGTGGCGCTCTCCCTGATGTACGCCCTGGAACGGGGCATCGAGGCCGCGTTCGAGCTGGAGGACGCCGAGCTGTCCAGCGAGCTGCTGCCGCCGGACGACGGCCCCCGCAACCGCATCCTGTTCACGGAGGCCGCCGAGGGCGGCGCGGGTGTGCTCCGCCGCCTCCAGGCGGAGAACGACGCCCTGGCGAAGGCTGCCGTACGCGCCCTGGACATCTGCCACTTCGACGCGGACGGCACCGACCAGGGCGGCCCGCACCCGGACCGGCCCTGCGCCCTCGGCTGCTACGAGTGCCTGCTGACCTACGGCAACCAGCTCAACCACGCCCTCATCAACCGCCATTCGGTGCGGGACCTGCTGGTGCGGCTCGCGACGGCGACGGCCCGCCGGGAGTCGCGCGGCGAGTCGCGTTCGGAGCAGTACCGGCGGCTGCTCGACCAGTCCTCCCCCGCATCCCCCGCCGAGCCGACACCGGTCGAGGCGTCGGTGGCCGAGACACCGGCGGCCGAACTGGCCGCTCAGGGCGACTTCCTGGGGTGGGCGAAGGCGCGCGGCCTGCGGCTGCCGGACGAACCGGGCTCGTTCCTCACCGAGGCGATGGCGACCCCCGACTACGTCTACCGCCTGCCGGGCGTGAACGTGGCAGTCTTCGTGGACTTACCGGACACGGAGCAAGACACCTCCCGGGACGAGGATGCCGAGGATCGTCTGTTCAACGCCCGCTGGGACGTCATCCGCTTCGCGCACGGCGCCGACTGGGACGCCATCGCCGCCGCAAACACCCGCTACTTCGGCTAGCACGCCGCCAACTTGTCATATTAATATGGGTACTTGAATACTCATATAACACACGCGTACTCGCCCGGTTGCCTGGTGAAAACCCGCAGCCGCGAATGGGTGGTGCTCCCCGAGAGCAAGCCCGATCTGCTCGTCCTGCGCCCGCTGGGCGGTTCGGACGACGACATAGCCGCTGTGTTCCCGGCGTTCGAGACGGTCGACGAGGCGAAGTTCGCGCCACCGGAGAAGGGCGACCTCGGCGACCAGCGCGCGGCGGGCCTGCTGCGCACGGCATTACGCGTGGGCTTCCGTTCGGGCGCGGGCCCGTTCCGCTCACTGGCTGGGATCGCGGTGGAGCCGCGCGCGTACCAGCTCGTGCCCCTCCTCATGGCCCTGCGCCAGAAGACGGTCCGGATGCTGATCTCCGACGACGTCGGCATCGGCAAGACGATCGAGGCGGGCCTGGTCGCGAGTGAACTCCTCGCGCAGGGCGAGGCGACCGGCCTTGCCGTACTCTGCTCCCCCGCGCTCGCCGAGCAGTGGCAGCAGGAGCTGCGCACGAAGTTCGGCATCGACGCGGAGCTGGTCCTCTCCTCGACGGTGTCGCGCCTCGAACGGGGCCTGGACCTGGGCCAGTCCCTCTTCGACAAATACCCGCACGTGATCGTCTCGACGGACTTCATCAAGTCCCCGCGCCACCGGGACGACTTCGTACGTCACTGCCCTGACCTGGTGATCGTCGACGAGGCGCACACCTGCGTGGTCGCCGACGACACCTCGACGGCTTCGCAGAACCAGCTCCGCTACGAGCTGCTGCGCCGCGTCTCGGCGGACGAGAACCGGCACCTGCTGCTCGTGACGGCGACCCCGCACAGCGGCAAGGAGTCCGCGTTCCGCAACCTCCTGGGCCTGGTCAAGCCCGAACTGGCCCACGTGAGCCTTGACTCGGAGGCGGGCAGGAAGCTCCTCGCCCAGCACTTTGTGGCACGCAAGCGGGCGGACGTACGCCAGTACCTCACCAAGGAGGACGGTCTCAGCGACGACTCCCTCGCGGAGCGGACGGCGTTCCCCTCGGACCGCTACTTCAAGGACGAGACGTACAAGTTGTCGCCGGAGTACCGGGCCCTGCTCGACGACGCGATCGCGTACGCGAGTGAGCGCGTCGAGCAGGCGGGCAGCCAGGGCAAGCGGGAGGCGCGCATCGCCTGGTGGTCGGCGATCGCCCTGCTCCGCTCCCTGGTGTCGTCCCCGCGTGCCGCCGCGCAGACGCTGCGGACCCGCTCGGCGGCGGCGATCGCCGCGTCGGCCGAGGAGGCCGACAAGCTGGGCGCACCGCTCAACAGCGACGCGGCCGACAGCGACGCGATGGAGGGCATGGACGTCGCACCGGGCGCGGAGACGACCGAGGACCCACGCTCCTACCTCGCCGAACTCGCCGACATCGCCGCAGAGTTGGAAGGCCCGGCCAAGGACCTCAAGCTCAAGGCACTCATCAAGCACCTCAAGGCGCTCCTCGCGGACGGCCACAACCCGATCGTGTTCTGCCGCTACATCCCGACGGCCGAGTACCTCGCCGCCCAGCTGGAGAACGACAAGGAGTCCGGCAGGCGCGGCCCGCTCGGCGCCAAGACCGTCGTCAAGGCGGTCACCGGCACGCTCTCCCCGCAGCAGCGCCTGGAGCGCATCGAGAAGCTCGCCGAGGAGGCCGGCCCGGACGCCGCCGCCCGCCGCGTCCTGATCGCGACGGACTGTCTGTCGGAGGGCGTGAACCTCCAGCACCACTTCGACGCCGTCGTCCACTACGACCTGGCCTGGAACCCGACCCGCCACGACCAGCGCGAGGGCCGCGTCGACCGCTACGGCCAGCGCAAGGACCAGGTCCGCGTCATCACCCTGTACGGCGACGACAACGGCATCGACGGCAAGGTCCTCGAAGTCCTCATCAAGAAGCACCGCCAGATCAAGAAGGACCTCGGCATCTCCGTCTCCGTACCCGACGAACTGTCGACGGGCGTCACGGACGCGATCGTCGAGTGGCTGCTGATGCGCGGCCGCGAGGACCAGGACGCGCTGTTCAGCGCGGACGCGTTCCAAGTGAGCACGGCGAAGCTGGACGGCGACTGGAACTCGGCGGCCGAGCGCGAGAAGGCGTCCCGTTCGCGGTTCGCGCAGCGCTCCGTGCGTCCGCAGGAGGTGGCCCGCGAGGTCGCGGCGGTCCGGGAGGCGCTGGGCGGCGCGGGCGAGATCGACACGTTCGTACGGGAGTCCCTGGGCGCCCTCGGTGCCGTTCTCCGCGGCGACGGCGAGGACTTCACTGCGCAGGTCGGCGGCACGCCCATCGGCCTGCGGGACGCACTCGCGCCGACGGTCGGCGCGGAGGTCATCGAGAAGGACCGCCCGATCCCGTTCCGCGCGGACCCGGCGGTGGCGCGCGGTGAGGCGGCCCTGGTACGAACGGACCCGGTCGTGGGCGCCCTCGCCTCCCACGTCCTCAACGCCGCCCTGGACACCCAAGCGGACGGCGCCCGCCCGGCCCGCCGCTGCGGCGTGGTCACCACGGACGCAGTCGGCACCCTCACCACCCTCCTCCTGGTCCGCTACCGCTTCCACCTCATGCTGCCCTCCCGCAGCGGCGAGAAGCAGCTGGTCGCGGAGGACGCGCGGCTGGTCGCCTTCGAGGGCTCTGCAAGGAAGGCGGAGTGGCTGCCGGCGGAGCGGGCTCGGGCGTTGCTCGACGCGACAGCGTCGGAGAGCACGGACCGCCACTACGCCGAGCGCACGATGACGCGCCTGCTCACCCAACTCCCGGATGTCACTGGCCATCTGGAGACATACGGCGAGGAACTGGCGGCAGAACTGGACGCCTCGCACCGTCGGGTGCGCCAGGCGTCCGGCGAGATCGTCCGTGGCCTGTCCGTCACCGTGCAGAAGCCCGCCGACATCCTCGGCGCGTACGTGTACCTGCCCGTTGTTCCTGCGACTGCTGAGGTGTCCGCCTGATGTCCGCCGTCACCCGCAACCAGGTGTTCACCGCCGTCCACACGGTCGGGGGGCTGCTTCCTGCCGACATGCTGGTACGGATCTCCGAGGGCAAGGACGTCCCCGGCTCGAAGCCGGCCGACTACGGCCTGCCGTCCTCCCGCTCGGTACGCGACGAGGCCGAGCGCAGCTGGGAGTACCTGAAACCGCTCTGGCGCGACCTGCGCAAGCACCTCCCTGAGGACCGGGAGACGGGCCTCCCGGCGGCCGACCCGACAGGCCGCGCCGGCAGTGACTGGCTGGCCCCGCTTTGGCGGGAGTTGGGCTTCGGCCCGCTGACGCATGTCGGCCCGGCGGGCATCACCGCCGACTCGGACGCGGAGAAGAGGTTCCCGGTCTCCCACCGCTGGCGGCACGCCCTGATCCACCAGACGGCCTGGAACGCCGACCTCGACAAGCGCCTCGGTGGCGCCGGTTCGGTCCCGCCGCAGTCAATGCTCCAGGAGTGCCTGAACCGCACAGAAGACCACCTGTGGGGCGTCCTCACCAACGGCCGCCAGGTCCGCCTGCTGCGCGACTCCAGCGCACTGGCCACGGCCTCGTACGTCGAGTTCGACCTCGAAGCGATCTTCGACGGCGAACTGTTCAGCGAGTTCGTGCTGCTGTACCGGGTGCTGCATGTGTCGTGCTTCGAGGTCGCGGAGGACGCACCACCGTCCGCGTGCCGACTGGAGAAGTGGCGCGCGGAGGCCATCGCCTCCGGCACCCGCGCCCTGGACCAGCTCCGCAAGGGCGTCCAGGATGCGATCACCGCGCTGGGTACGGGCTTCCTGCGTCACCCGGAGAACACGACCCTGCGCGAGGACGTCCGCCCGAAGGCCCTCCAGGCCGCACTGCTGCGGCTCGTGTACCGGCTGCTGTTCGTCTTCGTGGCCGAGGACCGCGACGCGCTGCTGTCGCCGAAGGCGGACCCGCAGGCACGCGAGAGGTACGAGGCGTACTTCTCATCAGCCCGGCTGCGCGCGCACGCGAGGAAGCGGCGGGGTACGGCCCACGGCGACCTGTACGAGGCCCTGCGCATCGTCCTCGACGCCCTCGGCGACGAAAAGGGCCGCCCCGAGCTGGGCCTGCCCGGCCTCGGCGGTCTATTCAACGACACGGACGCGGACGCCCCGCTGCGTGGGCTGAAGCTGTCCAACGAGGCGCTGCTGACCGCGGTACGGCACTTGTCGCAGGTGCGGGACGGCAGCTCGGGCCGCTGGCGGGCGGTGGACTACCGGCACCTGGACGCGGAGGAGCTGGGGTCGGTGTACGAGTCCCTGCTGGAGCTGGAGCCGAAGCACAGCACCGCCGACCGTACGTTCACGCTGGTCGAGGTGGCAGGTAACACCCGTAAGACGACTGGGAGTTACTACACCCCGTCCTCACTCATCGAGTGCTTGCTGGACTCGACTCTGGACCCGGTGATACGGGACGCGGTGAAGCGCGGAGAGGAAGCGGCGGCGAAGTCGGGAGCGACCGACCCGGCGGACTCGATCGTGGATGAGTTGCTGTCGCTTACGGTGTGCGACCCGGCGTGCGGCTCCGGCCATTTCCTGGTGGCTGCGGCCAGGCGTATCGCCAAGCAGGTCGCAGCGGTCCGGGAGCGCAACCCAGAGCCCACACTCGACGCGGTCCGCCACGCGCTGCACGAGGTGGTCGCCTGGTGCATCTACGGTGTTGACCTCAACCCGATGGCCGTGGAGCTGGCCAAGGTGTCGCTTTGGCTGGAGGCGTTGGAGCCGGGGAAGCCTCTCGGCTTCCTGGACGCCCACGTGAAGCACGGCAACGGGTTGATCGGGGCGACGCCGAAGCTGCTGCGGGACGGGATTCCCGACGACGCGTTCATCGCCACCGAGGGCGACGACAAGAAGCACGCCAAGGCGCTGGAGAAGATCAACCAGCAGGAACGGGTCGGGCAGGGCAGCCTCTTCGACCTCGGCGACGAGGCGGTCCAGGTCGCCAACACCGTCTTCGCCAGTGGGCTTCGGTCCATCACGCTGGCCCAGGCGGAGGAGTTGGCGGACGTGCGCCGCCAGGAGGAGGCGTACGAGAAGTGGGCCGACTCCTCGGCGTACCAGCGTGCCCGACGTGTCGCCGACGCCTGGTGCGCGGCGTTCGTGTGGTTGAAGACGCCCGAGGCTCCGCGCGCCGTGACACACTCGGTGTTCAAGGCCCTGGAGGACCCGAGCGGCGGTGGCGTCGCTGCGGAGACCCGCGCCGAGATCGAGCATCTGCGCGACCAGTACAGCTTCTTCCATTGGCACTTGGAGTTTCCCGAGGTCTTCTCCGTTCCGGAGAACGGTCAGGGGGTGTCCCCTGCTACGGGCTGGGCGGGCGGCTTCGACTCCGTGGTGGGTAACCCTCCATGGGACAGCGTGGACTTCCGCGAGCAGGAGTTCTTCGCCCAGCGGGTGCCCGAGATCGCCGAGGCGTCCCGCACTTCCGTGCGCAAGGAGATGATCGAGGCGCTCAAGAACTCTCCTGACACCCTGCCGCTGTACCAGGAGTTTGAGGCGGGCAAGCGGAAGGTGTACGCCGAGAGCCACTTCATGCGGAGGTCAGGGCGTGTTCCGTTGACCGGTCAGGGGAACCTGAACACGTACTCGGTCTTCACGGAGACAGATCGCATCCTGCTCGGTCCGAAGGGACGGGCCGGGGTGATCGTGCCGACGGGAATCGTGACGGACGCACGGACGCAGTACTTCTCGAAAGATCTTGTACGGAGCGGGTCGATCGCCGCGTTGTACGACTTTGAGAACCGCGCCGGCCTCTTCCCGGCAGTTGATTCCCGAATGAAGTTCAGCATCCTGTCCGTTACGGGCCGGTCGTTGCGTGAATCGGCAGCTCGGTTCGCGTTCTTCCTCCACGACCCGGCCGAGCTGGATGACGTGGAGAAGGCGTTCGCGCTGACGCCGGAGGAGATCGAACTCCTCAATCCGAACACTGGAACGTTCCCAGTGTTCCGGTCACGTCGGGACGCCGAGATCACATTGGGGATCTACCGACGACTGCCCGTGTTGTGGAAGGAAGGCGTACCTGACGGCAACCCGTGGGACATGTCGTTTCTAGCTATGTTCCACATGAGCCACGACTCAGCTCTCCTGCACCCCGGCGCCGAGCTCGAAGCCTCCGGCTGGACACTCGACGGCAACATTTTCATCAAGGGTGCGGAACGCATGCTCCCTCTCTACGAGGCGAAGATGCTCCACCACTACGACCACCGGTGGGCCACGTACGACGCAGATGGCGGCACGCCTGCGCTCACTCCGGACGACAAAGATTGCGCGGATACGCTCGCGCTGCCCCAGTACTGGGCGGCGGAGGACAATACCCCGTCCGGCAAGTTCGGCAAGAACGGCGAGCCCATCCTCGTCCCGGGCATCCGCAAACGGCTGGCTGACAAGGGATGGCAGCAGGACTACCTGCTTGGCTGGCGAGATATCTGTCGCGCCACGGATGAAAGAAGCATGATCAGTGCGCTGATGCCAGCCACAGGCGTCGGCAACAAGTTCCCTCTGGCTCTGTCCCGCGCACCAATGTTGCTTGTTGCCACCTGGTCGTCGTTCGCCTTCGACTACACAGCCCGCCAGAACATCGGCGGCGCTAACCTGAACTTCTTCATCGTCAAGCAGCTCCCCGTTCCCGCCCCTATCCAACTCGCCGTCCATGCCCTCTGGATCACCTCTCGGGTCCTCGAACTCTCCTACGCGGCATTTGACATGGCAGGACTGGCTGCTGACGTCGGCGATACCGGCGCCCCCTTCCACTGGGACGAAGCCCGCCGTCAGGCGATCCGCGCCGAACTCGACGCCCTCTTCTTCCACCTCTACGGTATCTCCCGCGAAGACGCCGACTACATCCTCGACACCTTCCCCATCGTCCGCCGCAAGGACGAGGCCAAGTACGGCTCGTACCGCACCAAGGAACTGATCCTCGCCGAGTACGACCGTATGGCCGAGGCCGGGCTCACCCTCGACAACCCCTTGGTGGACGGCGAGAACTACACCTCTACCCTCACACCACCCCCAGGCCACGGTCCCCGCCACCCCGCCTGACAGCTCTCGATGACCGGACCTGGCGAGTCACCCGCTCGTGCATCACCATCCACGCCCCAGGGGGGACGACCATGAGCAACCCTCACTACCCGCAGCAGCCCGATCAGCTGCCCTCGGACTACGAGCTCGACGCATGGCGTGCCGTCCAGCAGTTCAAGGGCCGCCCGCTGTCGCAAGGGATGAGAAACGCCGGCGAACACGTGGCCAACGGCGTCGCGGAGTTCGGCAAGCGTGCCGCGAAGCAACTGGAGAACCACCCGCGGGCCAAGTCGGCAGTTTCACGTGGACAGCAGTTCGTCGCCAAGGGCGCTCAGAAAGTCGGCGCCGGAACGCGCAAAACGGCCGACGCCCTGCCGGACTGGAGCGGCACTGCCGTTCAGTCCATACAGAAGACGCTGGGGCGGGCCTCGCGAGCGGGCCTGTCCCCCAAACGCGTGGTGGCGCTCCACAAGAAGCGCGGGCACGACGTCGCGTCCCTCCGTGACCTGCGCCGCCTCGACCTCGAACAGGTCGACGCGGTCCGTGGACGGGCGGCGAGCTGGTACTTCCCGGCCGCCGCAGCGCTCTCGGGAGCGGGCGCGGGACTTGTGATCTCTGGAGGAGAGCTCGTCATCGCCGCCTCCGCCGGTGCCGCCGCAGCGCCTTCGGGAGGTGCGATCGCGGGCGCTTTCGTCGCCGATGCCGCGGTCGTCCTCGGACTCGCGTCCCGCGCCGTCGGCCAGGTCTCGCTGTTCTACGGCTATGACCCCGAAGAGCCCACCGAGAAGCTCTTCGTGATGTCTGTCGTCAACGTCGGGACGGCAAGTTCTGCCAGCGCCAAGAACGCCGCGATGGCAGACATCTCGCGCCTCACCCAAGCACTCTTCCGCGGCAAGTCGTGGGAGCTCCTGAACGAAACGGTTGTCGCCAAGGTCTCCTCGCAGTTCGCGAAGGCATTCAGCTTTCGCCTCACCAAGAAGGGACTCGGCAAAGCCGTACCCGCAGTCGGGATCGTCGTCGGAGGCACCCTCAACTGGACCACTCTGGAGGGGATCGTCGACGCCGCCGAGATGGCGTACAAGCGGCGGTTCCTCCTGGAGAAGTACCCGCACCTCGCTGACGAGGAGGCAGCCGGATCGTTTCCCGACACCAGCCCTGACGGCCCGGACGTCGCGGACGACGCCGACGAGGAGATCAGTCTGCTCGATGAGATAGCCGAGGCGGGCGGACCCGACCTCCACTGACCCGGTGTCCCGGCGGTGAACGTGACCACGCGACTGCCGGGACGACTCAGCTCAGGAACGCACCGCGAACCCCACGAACCGCGACCACTCCTCACGCCCGACCGCGAAGTGAGGGCGCGCCACATCCTTGGAGTCCCGTACGCAGATGGCTTGTTCGGTGACGGCGATCTCAACGCAGTCGTCGCCCTGGCTGCCGCTGTAGCTGGACTTGAACCAGGCGAGTTCCGTCGTGCTCATAGCTCTCCTCGCAGTCGCTCCAACAGGCCCCGCGAGTCTTGGGAGTTCAGGGCCTGCGAGCGCAGTGTGTCATAGCGCTGCTGGAGGAGGCTCACCTCTTTCACGTCAGTGATCAGCCGTCCGTTCTGCTGGCCCTCGGAGTAGGCAAACCGCCGTCCCTCCCGCGTCTCCAGGAGCTGTACGGGCCCATCCAGACACGCATGCAACCCGCCTTCCAACGGCACGACTTGAAGCGTCACGTTGCGCGGCGCGCTGTGCTCCAAAACGTGGTCGAGCATGGCCCGCATCTGCTCCGCGTCCCCGAACCGACGCCGGAAGACATGCTCCTCGACGATAAAACTGAACGGGACTGTCGGCCGCTCGTGCAGCATCCTCTGCCGCTCCAACCGCACGGCCAGCAACGTCTCCAACTGCTCGTCCGTGACCACCGGAATGGTGCCCTCGAACACCGCCCGCGCGTATCCCTCCGACTGCAACAACCCCGGCACCAGCCGACACTCATACGTACACAGACTGACCGCGATCCTCTCCAGCCGAGCCCACCGCCGGAACCAGGCCGCCAGCCCCGCCTCCCCCCGCGTAAGAAACTTCGCCGACTTCCGCAGCGCCCCCGTGTTGCCCGTCACCTCCTCCCCCAGCTCCACGAAGGACTCATCCGGCATCCGGCGTCCCAACTCCACGGACTCCACCGTGTGTTTGGAGAACCGGACCCGGTCCCCGAACTCGGCGCGGCTGAGCCCGGCGTGTTCACGCAGGGCCTGGACGACGGCCCCGAAGGTCCGCAGACTGTCGGAGGGGTCGGGCTCCCGCTCCACGTCACCGGCCGTCAGGTCATCGTCGTCGTCCAAGCTCCCCGTACCGTCGTTCATACGCGGCCACCTCCAGGTGCGTACGTGCGCTGTTCCCCGCGATCGACTCACCCAGGGTGACGGCAAGATCGCCGTACCGTCTACAGAACGTCCCCGTACGCTGACGCACCGTACGGGCCGAACCCCTGGAAGGCGCCCCCACACGCCCGCCACGGTTGCCCCATGAACGCCCCCAAGCCCCAAATCCCGGTTACCGTACACACTTTCGCCCAGCGGCTCTCCTCCACCCGCCGCGGCGCCCGCCTCGCCCGACTCCTCACCGTCGAGCGGCTCCAGGCGTGGCAGGTGTCACCCGCCGTCACCGAACGGACCGAGCAGATCGTCGCCGAACTCGCCGCCAACGCGGCGCTGCACGGTCGTGTACAGGGCCGCGACTTCCAGGTCGCCCTCACCCTCGACACCGCGACCGGCACCGTCCGCGTCTCGGTCACCGACGCACTCAGCGAGCAACTCCCCTCCCTCCGCGCGGACTTCGAGACTCCCGTGGACAGCGAGTCGGGCCGCGGCCTGCTCCTGGTCACCGCCCTCGCCGACCGCTGGGGCACGGAGTGCTACCCACCCTCGGGCAAGTCCGTATGGGCTGAGGTGGGTTCCCGGTCGGGCTGAAGTCCGTACCCCAAGAGGTCGGTTGGAGAGAAATCCCCGGTCCGCATCTGCTGAACGTTTACGACGCGGTACGGTCCGACAGGTGGACGCGAAGGGGCGCACAGCCCTCTTCGCATGCGGGACACTCGGGGGGCCCATGGCGAAGGACACGACGGCCGGAGCGGACAAGCCGAGGCATCTTTGACGACTTCGGAGCTCTCGGAAACCGCCTCTGGGTTCCTCACCAGGTGCTCACGGAGTTCTGGCGAAACCGTGAGACCACCATCAACGACGCGCGGTCGACCAGCGCCAAGGCCGCGCAGGAGATGACTGGGCACGCCGTGTCTGCGGCGCAGACACTGCGCACCTGGGCGAACCGGGTGGCCTTGAGCGACGAGGAATTCGATAGTCTCCGCGACCGGGTGACCGAGATCTTCGACGAAGTGCGCAAGAAGATCAACGAGGTCGGCGAGGGCGAATGGCAGAGCATCACCCATGACACGAACGCCGATCCGGTGATCACCGGGCTGGAGCGCGCACTGGTCGGCCAGGTCGGCGCACCCTTTACCGCCGAGGAGCACGTCAAGCTCGTCGAGGTGGGGAAGAGGCGCGTCGAGCAGCGCATTCCACCGGGGTACATGGACGCCAAGAAGGACGGCGACGGGGCAGTCGGTGACTTCTTGGTGTGGGAACAGCTCCTGCGTGAGGCATCCGGCCGCCGATGCGACGTTCTTTTCGTGACCGCGGACGCAAAGGAGGTCTGGTGGCGGAGGGAACGCGGTAACAACAGAGGTCCGCGGTCCGAGCTGACCGCGGAACTCCGGGCGCGAGGCGCGGGGCAACTGTTCCTGCTGTCGCCCAAGAACTTCCTCGAAGTCGCTGCCCCGATCCTGCCGTTCAGTCTCCGGGACGGCTCCGTCAAGGACATCGAGCGGGTAGAACGCATCGAGTCCGAGGACACCCACGGCGGCTGGACGGCCAAGGCCATCGACGAGCTCTTCCACGGGCTGTCATATGAAGGCTATGGCAATCGTGTCGACGTCATCCGCTACGCGGCCGAGATGGACGGCCACGTGGAGGCGATGTCCGTCTACAACATCTGCGACTACGACGACGATCGCACCCTGAAGGGTTTCACCAAGCCGATCAACCGGATCAGCGGCAATCTGCAGGACCGGGGACTGATCTCGGACTCCGCAGTACCGGTTCTCAAGGCGGAGTACAAGAACGGTCCGGGCCGCGCCTCCGGCTTCAGGGTCCACTCCCTCCTCGTCCCGCTCATCAACGGCCTGGCGGACGATGACGAGGACGAGGACGAGTAACACTCCGCCGGCGGGATCGCGTCACGTGAAGTAGTAGCGCACCCGGCTGGCGGGGCAGACCGCGGCCGCCTCCCAGCAGTATCCCTAGGCCACCTCGCCGTACGGAAGCAACAGCGGTTCCAGCTCCGGACACAGCCGGTCGGCGTCGCCCAGAGGCAGCTTCAGCGACGCCCACCGGATGTGGACACTCCACGTTGCCAACTCGGGGAAGACCGACAACCGCGGAACCAGGTCTCGCATGACGAGCTCTTCGCAGAACCGAGCCAGACCGGGAGCCTTGAAGCACCTGCTCGGGGCACGCGACCAGGTCGCTCCAATGTCCGGGAAACGCGCGTTTGACGATCCTGGAACCTGCGCAGAGATAGGGAAGTACCACGCCTGGTCTACTGGGGGGCAGATGGCTAAGCGCGCACTCACTCCCGACGGGGACGGTTCAACGGAGATCCTTTTAGAAGTGCAGCCACGGTCGGTGTCGGGAGACCTCGCACCACGGGTGGCCGTGCCCGAACAATTCCAGCGGCGGGCCGGAGAGATAGCCGACAGTGTGGCGCAGGTGGCGGATCAGTTCCGTTCGCGACTCGAGACTGCCCTGCGACGACCCTCCGACTCAGGCTGGGCGGTCGAGTCAATCGAAGTCGGCTTCGACCTTTCAGTGCAAGCCGACGTCGGGGTGATCATCACCAAGGCGACAAGCGGAGCGACCTTCTCCGCGCGACTCACCCTGAAGGCACTTCCGGATTCCCCGTGACGCTCGCGATCGGGCGACTCTCGGACGCCGTAACGGGCGCTCCTTTGGGAACTGTTTTCGCGGTGACGGATCGCTTTGCCCTGACAGCCTTCCACTGCGTCGGCGACCGCATGAACAAAAAGATCACCGTCCGTCGGCTGCGGTGCACGTGGGAGCAGAGCGTAAGTGACGCCACGGTACATAGTGGTGACCCTCTCAACGACGTGGCCCTGATCCGTTTGAAGAGGAAGTTACCGGCGGGCCTCTACCCCGTTCCTGTCGTAGCGGAAGCACCCGTCCATGCACCGTTCCGTGCTCCCGGAGCGCCTCATGACATCCAAGGTGTCTCTCTCTTCGCAGCCTCGGGCCAGGTCACATGGTCAAGCAAGCGTCTGGAGGACGGAGCCCACGTCATCCAACTCGCCTGCTCGGAAGCGGACAAGCTGTCTATGCACGGACTCAGCGGTGCACCCGTCCTACTAGGTTCGCCTCCACGCGCGGCTGGTGTGATCCGGTGGAACGAGCCACGACGTGACAACCCCGAACTCGCTGCGGGCTCCACATTGTTCGCGGCCCCTTTCACCGCCATCATCGCGAAGTGGCCGGACCTCATTCCGCCCGCAGTTGATGAAGCCGAGACCCGCGCCCTGCTGGAACGCCTGACGAGGCCGATAGGCTCTCGCACTGATGTCGCGATTCGTGACGACATCAGTCGATTATTAATGGTGTCTGGTCTCGACCTCAATGAGCATGACATCAGCGCCTCTGAGGAGCTCGGGCATCACAGCAAGGGATCCCTCTACGTCACATGCAGCTCGACTGTCATCCAGGCGAGAACGGACGTTTGCGACGCGGCACGCGCCGCCGCAGAGCACGACTTAGAAGAGACTCTTGCTCTGTACGCGCGCCGAAGCGGCCGACGACACATCGGCCTGATGACCGATGGCGTCACCTGGCACTTGTACCACCGGGCCGACGGCCGACTCCACCATGTGGAAACCGCGACCTTCTCGCCCAAGAAGTCGTCCAAGAAGGATGCTGACCTAATCGCGTGGCTGGAATCTGTACTCGCTACGAGGCAGCAGATCGAGCCCACTCCGGATGAGATCAACCGCAAACTCGGAGCGGCCAGCCCAGCCTATGCTCTCGACTCAGCGGAACTCAAAGAAATTTACGCCCAGTGCCGCGATCTTCCGGTGGTCCGACTCAAACGAGACATGTGGGCCAACCTCCTCACTACAGCATCAGGCACCAGATTCACCGACGACGACACGCTCTTCGTCGATCACTCACTGCTCGTTGCAATGGCCGAAGTTATTGGCCATGCCGTAGTCGGTTTCCCAATCGAATCCCCCGAGGTCGACGCCAAGGCCATCATGTCGGGCAAATTCTTCGCACAGTCCCAAGTCGAAGGCGTGGTCGAGTCCGACTTCTTTGACTGGATCGTTCATGTTCCTGCCGGCGAACAATTCATTAAAGATCTGGCCCGTAGACTCACCCGCTTCGCATGGGGGCAGGTAGAACATGACGTACTAAAAGGGCTCTATGAGTCAATTATCCCCGAGCATATCCGACACCGCCTCGGAGAGTACTACACCCCGGACTGGCTAGCCGAAGAGATCGTGGCTTCCTGTGTTCAGGATCCACTATCCGAACGGGTCCTCGATGCAAGTTGTGGAAGCGGAACATTTCTTTTCCACGCCGTGCGCACCTATATTGCGGCCGCTAAAACAGCGGGAAAAAGCGACATCGACATCATCAGTGAGGTAACTGAACACGTCTTCGGCTTCGACATCCACCCTGTTGCCGTGACCCTGGCCCGAGTGACTTACCTGCTCGCCATCGGTATGGAGCGCCTACGCACCGTGGGGCGTCCGGCATTCGCCGTTCCAATATATCTGGCCGATGCGCTTCAGTGGGGCAGAGAATCCCCCATGTGGCGCGACGATCTTCGGATCCCAACAACTCTGGACCACGAAACTTTGGTGCATGATCCCGAATATCGCAAGACACTCGACCCATCCGATCTCCTTCAGTTTCCCGAAAGTCTGGTGTCGAACGCTGGAAAATTCGATCAGCTTGTTACGGAGTTTGCCGATAAAGCCACCAGTCGCGAACGGGGATCTCCAGCCCCCTCCCTTGTCGGAACGTTCCGGAGGTTTGCTGTCGCCCAGGAAGATCAACCCATCCTGCAGCAGACGTTCACCGTCATGTGCCGATTGCACGATGAGAACCGAGATCACATCTGGGGCTACTATGTCCGCAACCGAGCCCGTCCACTGTGGCTGGCTCGCCCGAACAACCGCGTTGACGTCCTTGTTGGTAACCCTCCGTGGCTCGCCTATCGGTACATGACGGAGCCTCAGAAAACGGTCTTTCGCAGCATGAGCGTCGAGCGGAAGCTTTGGGTGGGCCGCAACGTGGCCACCAACCAAGATCTGTCCGCGCTCTTCGTAGCTCGATGTGTAGAGCGATACCTACGCACCGGTGGACGATTTGGTTACGTTATGCCGCTCGGCACCCTTGACCGAAGTCAATACGCAGGGTTCCGTGAGGGACAGTTTTCCGTCAAGGCAGAGACGGTGAATGTCGCCTTTGAGCGCCCATGGGACCTTCAACAGGTCAGACCAAATTTCTTCCCTCAGTCCGTGGGCGTCATCTTCGGTAAAAGACAGAGTCACGATAAGGCTTCTGTGCCGCTGCGCCAGTCCCCGACATGCTGGATTGGTAATTTTGCAACACGAACAGCAACTCGGGCTGAAGCGCTGGAAAACACCGTTCGAAGGGCCCGGGAATCTACGCTGGACGCCACGACAGCACACAGGTCACTCTATGCGTCCCGATTCTATCAAGGTGCCAACCTTGTGCCGCGCTTCCTCTTCGTCGTAGACGAGAATGACAACGGGCCACTTGGTACCGGTGGCGGCCAGCAATCAGTGTCGAGTCGACGAAGCCCTTTTGAGAAAACCCCTTGGAAAAGACTTCCATCGCTCCACGGAACAGTCGAGCGAATTTTCATTAGACCGCTGTACCTAGGCGAATCCATCTTACCGTTTCGAACTCTTGAGCCGATGCGAACTGTAGTCCCTTGGGATGGAATACGCCTCCTCGACAGCAATAATCAGGATATCGAACACTATCCAGGGCTTGCAAACTGGTGGCGCCAAGCAGAAAACGTTTGGACCCAAAACCGGTCGAGCGAACGATTATCACTGACCGCCCAGCTCGACTATCGAAGCAAACTGACCCAACAATTCTACACACCAGGGCACCGTGTCGTATATACGAAGAGTGGGCTGTACTTGGCCGCCTCGATAGTTTCCACGCCGCAGGCAGTAATCGATCACAAACTGTACTGGGGTTCGGTAACTGATCTGGACGAGGCCCGCTTCCTGGTGTCCATCCTGAATTCCACGACGCTCACCAATCTGGTCCGCCCCTTGCAGGGGCGAGGCATGCACAATCCTCGCGACTTCGACAAGTACGTATTCAAGCTTCCCATTCCGGCCTTCCAGCCCTCCGAGACCACCCACCGACAGTTGGTTTCCCTATCTGAGCGGGCCGAGCGAGTTGCCGCAGGAGTCACTCTCACGGCCGCTCGATTCGAAACTCAACGTCGTCGGGTCCGCGAGGCCCTGGTTCAAGACGGAGTCGCGGCAGAGATTGATGCCATCGTGGCGACACTCCTGAGCAGCTGACCCGCGGCAGCCCCCACAGCCAAGGCCACTTCGCAAGGAGAGTCGATCATGGCCATGAACCGTGGGAGGTGTCACCCCGAGTCACCGAGCGAGCGGAACACATCATCGCGGAGCTGGCCGCCAACGCGGCGTTGCACGGTCGCGTCCGCGGCCGTGACTTCCTGTTGGCACTGACGCTGGACGAGGTGGGCGGCGCGGCGGTCGTCCTGCACGAGGCCTCGTCGCCGCGGCGCCCACTGCCCGGAAGCCCACCTCGCCATGCTGAGCATCGTGCCAGCCACCTGAGTCCCATGCAGGAAGTCGCCCAACCTCGTCGGGCGATGGGAACGCCACCTCGCGCTCCGGCATCATGGCCTCCATGACGATCGGGGTGGATGTGCGCACGGCGGCGGCCGAGTTCGACCGGACCGCCGTGGCGGACATCGAGTCGGCTGCCGAGGACGAGCGCAAGCAGGTGCTGGCCCAGTTTCCCTTGGAGGAGTGGGCAAAGCTGCCGCTGGAGCGCTACGCCCTCGGGCAGGGCTCGCCGCCCGGGTCGGGGCCGACGTACTGCCGGCTCATGGAGTTCGGCACTCCCCACCTGGGCAGCATCAAGGGCGGCAGTGCCGCGAAGCACATCATGTACCACCACAACTCCGGCGAATGGCGGCTGGCCGCTCCGCTGAGGGGTATGGACCCGCAGGACGCGTGGGCGGAACTGCGCGGACAGTTCGTCCGGGCCTTCGACGCCGTCGGGGCAGGAGACTTCGAGGCTCTGGACGACCTCGAAGTGCTGCGGTATGGGCCGACGTTGGTGACGAAGTCCCTGGCAACCTACTTCCCGCAGCACTTCCTGCCAATCTACGCGGCCGAGCATCTGCGGACGTTCGTCACGCTGCTCGGCGGCGAGGCGCGGGCCGGCGTACCTGCCTCGCGCACAAACCAGCAACTGCGAGAACTCGTGCGTAGCCGTGAGGAGTTCGAGGGCTGGACGGGACAGGAGGTGATGCGCTTCCTGTACAAGCACTTCAATCCCCGGCAACGCACCATCTGGAAGATCGCTCCCGGCGAGCGCGGCCGTCTGTGGGAGGAATGCCGGGACGGCGGGTTCATCTGCGTCGGGTGGGACGAGCTCGGCGATCTCGGCCAGTACCAAAGCGACACGGAACTGAAGCAGGCCCTGGACGCGCACTGGCCGCGGAGCAGTGGCGGCAGCCTGACCCTGGCCCGCCGGCTGCTGGCCTTCCGGGACCTGGAGGCGGGAGACCGAGTCGTCGCCAACCGCGGGACGGACGAGATCCTGGCCACCGGCAGGGTCGACGGGAGCTACCGCTACGACCCGGAACGGCCGGAGTTCCACCACGTCATCCCTGTGGCCTGGGACCTCTCCCACGCGCAGAAACTGTCGAAGCCCCAGCACGGGTGGCGGTCCACCTTCGCCAAGGTCGACGCGTCCCTCTTCGCCCGGTTCACCGCACACAACGCCGACTCCGGCTCCAACTCCGTCCCGGGTACAGGCCAGACGCAGGCGGCCACGCCGGTCGCGCTGCCCGAGGACGTGCAGGCCGTACTGGACGCCCTGGAGCGCAAGGGCCAGGTGATCCTGCACGGACCGCCCGGGACGGGCAAGACCCGGCTCGCGCTCGGCGCCGCCCTCGCCCTGGACGGGCGCGCGGACGTGCTCGGGGCCGACGCCCGCCAACGTGCCGAGGCGCAGGCCGAGATGCTGCACGGCGACCGTGTCAGCATGGTCACCTTCCATCCCTCCTACGGCTACGAGGACTTCGTCGAGGGCTTCAAGCCGGACCTGAGCGCCACCGGCCCGGGGCTCACCCTCGCTCTCACGGACGGCCTGTTCCACAGCCTGTGCAGTCGGGCCGCCGCCCATCCCGACCAGACGTTTCTGCTGGTCGTCGACGAGATCAACCGCGGTGACCTGCCGCGGATCTTCGGCGAGTTGATCACGCTCCTCGAACTCGACAAGCGGAACCTGCCGGTCGCCCTGCCCGTCAGCAAGCGACGCTTCTCCGTACCGCCGAACGTCCGGGTCATCGGCACGATGAACACCGCCGACCGGAGCATCAGCCACCTGGACGCCGCGGTTCGCCGCCGCTTCGCGTTCCTGCCCGTGGGCCCGGACCCGGACGCGGTTTCCGGGACCGTCGGGCCTCTGGACCTGGCCGCGTTCTTCGAGTCCCTCAACACCCGCATCGCCTGCCATCTCGACGCCGACCACCAGATCGGGCACGCCTACCTGCTGCGCGACGGTGAGCCGATCGCCACCGAGGAGGATCTGTCCGCGGCCTTCCACCACGAGGTGATCCCGCTCCTGGAGGACTACTGCCTCGGCCGGGCGGAACTGCTGCACCGTATCCTCGGCGGCCTGGTCGACGCCGAGACCGGGCGTCCGCTCCTCATGCCCCCGCAGGACCTGGCGGACGCGCTGGCGACCGAGTTCACCAGCGGCGTTCCCGGCCCGGATGCCTGACCGCACCCCGGTCCAGCTCGACGAGTACGAGTCCGCCCCGCTGGAGCCCGATCAGCTCACTCCCCGGGACGTCGACCGCCTGCACGCCCTCCAGGCACGGGGCTGCGTCACCCTGACCAGGGAGCGCAACGGGTGGCGGCTCAAGGCCGACGCGACCGTCGGGATCCTGGTCCTGGACCGTGTCCGCGTGGTCATCGCACCCAAGTTCGCCATTCCGGGAGAGCAGCTCATGAGCTGGCTCGCCTACGCCCTCGGCACGCCCGTCCCGGCGACGGCCAGGCGGTGGGCCACCGGCCCCGACGGTTACGCCGACCTGGTCGCCGCCGCCCTGCTCGAAGAGTGCGAGCGGCTGCTGCGGGAGGGACTGCGCCGGGATTACGTACGCCACCGGAGTGTCGAACCGGTGCTCCGGGGACGCCTGGACGTCGCCGCCCAGGCCACCCGCCGCTACGGGCAACTGGACCAACTGCACGTCCGCACCTTCGACCGGGAGGCAGACATCTGGGACAACCGCGTTCTGGGGAGCGCGCTGAACGCGGCGCTCACCCTGACCGCCAGTCCCGACCTTGCGCGCGCCCTGCACGGCGCCGCCGGCGCCTTTCCGCAGGCCCTGACCCCGGCCGCGGCGCTCCGCGCTCTGGACCGTACTAACTACACGCGCCTGAACGCCCGCTACCGGCCCGCCCACACCTGGGCCCGCCTGCTGCTGCGCGGCGGAGGCGTGACCGATCTGCTCACCGACCACGGCACCAAGGCGGACGGTCTCCTGCTCGCCATGCCCGCCCTCTGGGAAGCCGTCGTCCGCCGTCTCGGCACCGAGGCCGCCGGCGTGCATGGCGGCCACGCCGTGCCCGGCGGAAGCGGCGTCGGCATCACAGTCCGCGGAGACCTGGGCAGCGCCTCGACCTTCCGACCCGATCTCCTGCTCAGCCTTCCAGGACTTCCAAGACAGGACACGGCACATCGCAGGCTGCTGCCCGTGGACGCCAAGTACAAGCGCTACGACCGCCACAGCGTGAACGCGGCCGACGTCCACCAGCTCCTCACCTACTGCAGCGGCTACGCGGCCGCCGACGCCCCGATGGCCGTCATCGTCCATCCCCAGCCGGGCGGTCATGCCCAGCGAACCCTCAAAGTGCGCAGCCCCAAAGGCCTGTTGGGCAATATCCACGTCCTCGGTGTCGACACCCGCACCACGCCTGAGCAGGCGGCGGCCTGGATCGGCTCAGTACTGCGCTGACCACCATGACGAGGGCCGGTTCGTCCAGCAACGCTCGGGTCAGCCCGGGGCTGGCTTTCCCCCTCGTGGTGGGACGGTCACTACCAGCGCACCACTCCGCACTCGCCCCTCCTCCCCTCGGACACCTACTCGGGTATGAAGACCGAGGGCAGGAACCCCGACTGGTCCTATCTGTAGGGCACCCGCCTGAACACCAACTTCAGGACCGTGCGCCGGGAGACGTGGTCGCCGAGGTCAACAAGAAGAGCGCCGAACCGTGGGCCCGTACACCGGTGAAGGTCAGGCAGATCCTGCTCGCCACGGGCGCGCACACCGGGCCACGTATACCCTCGCGGTTTCAGCGCAACAGATCATCCGCTCTGTGCGGAACACCTCGCAGGTGACGTCCGGCCTGTTCCATTCCCAGGAGGAGGCCGTGGCCGTCATCGGCCATGACCAGGCCCTCCACGACGGCTTCGCGCATGATGTCGACGGTGTCCTTGACGGTGATGCCCTTGCGGCGCGCATAGTGGCCCGCTTCGCCGTCGTCGGTGATCCACACGGAGCTCGCGAATCCGCTGCGCTGCTCGATGACCACGAGCGTCTCCGCCTCACCCAGGTGTTGCAGGGGCCGGGACGGGGAGCCCGCGAAGACGACACGGCGGACGCGGTCCACCAGGGTGGTCTCGGCGGGGTCGTCGATCTCGATGGGCTCGCCGAGCCAGCCGCCGGCGGTCACCTGACTCAGCTTCGGCCAGTACCGCGTCGACTGCTCGGCCTCGGCCGCGACGGCCTCCGTCCAACGGCCCCGGCCGTCAAGGACCTTCTCCAGCAGGGTCAGACGGTCGACGGCGGCGAAATTGCACAGCACAGTGTTGTCGGGGAACCAACAGTGGCGCGTCATGGCTGGTAGACCAGGTCCCCTTCATCCACGTCAGTGCTGAACGACGCGCCCTCTTGCGGAGCCGGTTCGGGTTCGAGCGCCTCGCGAATCCTGTCGACGTCCATGCCTGTGTATGCGGCCAGCGGACGCAGGGTGGTGTCCCCCGCGAGGTATGCCTCATACAGCAACTGGGCCGGGCGGAAAGGCAATCGCTTGGCCTGCGACCACGTGGCACGGGCCTCGAAGAGGTCGCTCTGTCCGGTCAGCCAGTGGCAGTCCTGCGTCGTGAGCCCGCGCAGTCTGTCGGCCGTCCCGGGGGCGATGACGCCCAACTGCGCAAGCCGTGCCGCGAGAGCGCTGGGAGACACCTGGAAGCGCACGACCAATGAGGTGAGTTGCTCGTCCGTGAGATCGCCTTCCCTCACCTCTGCGTCGATCTCACTCCGGGGCATCAGGAGATTCGCGGCGAACACGTTGGCACGCACCTCGGTCAGGTCCCTCTGGCGCCCCGGGGACAGTTGAGTCTCTGTCAGCAGGTCCTGGGCGTCCCTAGCCAGAATGTGCCCGAGTTCGTGAGCGAGGGTGAATCGCTGGCGGGTCGGCACTTTGGTTCGCGCGACCATGACGAGTCGGAATCCGTCCGCCTGCCAGGCAGCGCCGTCGATTCCATCGGGCAGACCGATCTTCGCCACGTCAACACCAAAAGTGTGCTCCAAAGCATGGAGCAGATCGGCGGTGTCCAGGCCGCCGATCGCTGGAGTGCCTGCGGCGGCGAGTCGGGTGAGTGCGTCCTCTGCGAGAGTCACGCCCTGGTCGACGTAACGCTTGAGGTCCGGGCGGACAGAGGGCAACTCCGGCAGTTCGGGCGACAGGTCCAGGAGCTCCAGCACCTCGTGCGCCGTGGTGAACCTTTCGACGAGGTCCTTGAGCCTGTCGAGGCTGTGCTCACCGACCGCGGGCGCGCTGGTGCGGGCCGCGATGGCGGGGCGCAGCGGCTCACGGCCGGTCAGCAGCCAGTCGACCGTGGTGTTGCCGAACTCCGCGATCCGGGCGAGATCGAGCGACGTGAACCTGCGGACACCACTGAGGGACTTCGACAACTTGTCGGGAGTCAGCCCGATGCCCTCGGCGAACGCCGACTGGTTGACCGAGGCTTCGTCCATGACCTTGCGTACACGGTCCGTCACAGTTTCGCCCATGAGTTCACCATACGAGCGAGATGCGAAAATCGCAACACAGGCGGCCGCGACTCCGGGCACTGACACGTCGGAGACCCCCACGCGAGCTCGACAGGCAAGACCTTAGAACATACGTACACACCCCTAGTCGCTGCAGATTTCATAAGCACGTTGACAGTGCTAACAGATGCACGTCATGCTCGTACCCACAACGGCGCACCGTCCCCTGGCGACACCTCGGGCACACCCGCCGCAGCCATCCAGCGCACCCGAGGAAGCCGAGCCATGAGCGAAACCGCCCTGCGTGATCTCCTCCTCGCCCGCCTGCACGAATCCGGGCTGTCCGCGGAGGAACAGGCCCAGCTGCGCGATCTACTGCCCGCCCCGCAGGAGCGGAGCGGCGGCCGCTCCGGAACCGTGTACATACGGTCCATCACCGCCGCCGGCTGGCGCGGCATCGGGCCCGCCGCCACTGTCCAGCTTCATCCCGGACCCGGACTGACACTGGTGACGGGCCGCAACGGCTCCGGCAAGTCGAGCTTCGCCGAGGCCGCGGAAATGGCCCTGACAGGCGACAACTTCCGCTGGCAGGGACGCACTCAGGTGTGGAAGAAGGGCTGGCGCAACCTCCACGAGCACTCCTCGCCCGAGGTCGCTGTCAAACTCTGCTTCGACGCCGGCAGTGACGGCTCCAAGGAGCCCGTGACCGTACGCCGGGTCTGGCACGGCGAAGGGCTTGAAGAGTCCCGTACCGTCGTCGAACAAGCCGGAAAGCCCACCGGTGAAGACCTGCACGACGTGATCGACGCCGAACAGTTGTCGCTGTACCGGCCCTTCCTCCCCTACGCCCAGCTCGGAGCGGTCATCAACGGGCCGCTCACCACCCTGCACGACGAGATCTCCCGGATCATCGGCCTCGAACTCCTCAGCGACACCGACACGGCGGCCCGGGCTCGGGCCAAGACCCTCACCGAGACCGAGAACGCGGCCAAGGCCCTCACCGCCACGGTGATCAAGGAGCTGTCGGAGGTGGACGACCCGCGCGCCGCGGAGGCGGTCGCCGCTCTCTCCGGCCGGAGCCCCGACCTCGACGTCGTCCGGGCCCTGCTGAAGGGCCACAGTGTCGCGGACGAGACGCACCTGTCCCGGCTGCGCCGACTGGCCACTATGGAGAGTCCGGACCACCAGACGGTCACGAAGGCCGTGGCCCGGCTGCGCTCGGCGGCCGCCGTGGCCGACGACGCCCGTCATGGCTCCGCCGGGGACGCCCGGCAGCTGATCAAGCTGCTTGAGGCCGCGCTGGAACACCGCCGCCGCCATCCCGGCATCTCCGACTGCCCGGTCTGCGGCAGCACGGATCTTCTGGATCGCACGTGGGCGGAGCGGACGCGCGCGCAGGTCGAAAGACTCCAGGCGGAGGCAGCGGACGCCGAGGCCGCGCACCGCGAACTGGCTGCCGCCGTACGAGAGGTGCACGACCTGATGCAGCCTCCTCCTGCCTGGCTCCAGGCCGACGAACCCTCACTCGCCGCGCTCTGGCGCGATCTGACGGCCTGTCGCGCCGTACGGGAACCGCGTGAGCTGGCGGACCGGGCGGAACGCGCCGCGGCCGTCCTCAGTGACGCTTGTCTCCAGGTGCGCGACGCCGCCGCCGGCCGCATCACGGCGCAGAACGGGCGTTGGCAGCCCGTAGCGGCACGGCTGTCCACGTGGCTTGGGCAGGCGGAGGCCGCGCACGCAGCGAAACCTGTCGCCAACCAGGTCAAGGCGGTACGCGCCTGGTTGCGCGCACTCACTGACGAGTTGCGGGACGCCCGGTTCAAGCCGTTCGCCGACCAGTCCGGGCAGATCTGGCGGCTGTTGTGCGAGCGCAGCAGTGTCTCGCTGGGTGCGATCGGGCTCACAGGCGTCGGTCCGCAGCGGCAGGTCAGTCTTCCCGTCTCCGTGGACGACGCCGACGCGCCCGCCTTCGGCGTCATGAGCCAGGGCGAGCTGCACTCACTCGCCCTCTCCCTGTTCATCCCGCGCGCCACCCACCAGGACAGTCCGTTCGGCTTCGTGGTCATCGACGACCCAGTGCAGTCCATGGACCCGGAGAAGGTGGACGGCCTCGCCAAGGTCCTCGATCTGTACGCCCAGCACCGGCAGGTTGTCGTCTTCACCCACGACGCCCGGCTCGGGGAAGCCATCGAGCGCCTCGGCCTGCGAGCCACGGTCATGGCCGTCTCCCGGCAGCCCGACTCCGTCGTTGAAGTCGTCCCCGTCAGCGACCCGGTGAGCCAGGCGCTGGACGAGGCGAGGGCCGTCGCCCTCGACCCGCACCTGCCGCCGGAGGTGGCCGACCGGGTGCTGCCGTCGATGTGCCGCCTCGCCGTGGAGGCGGCGTACCAGGGCACCGCCCGGCGCACCCTTCACGAAGCGGGGCTGGAGCAGAGCAGGATTCAGGAGAAGGTCACCCGGCCCGGTCCCCTCACCGGCCTCGCCGCGATCGCGATGGGCATGGAGGGGGCAGGACCGGCCGACGTGCTGGACGCGATCGCACGCGATCACGGCGCCTCTGCACGGGACTTGATCCGGCTGCTGAACCAGGCCTCCCACCAGGCTCCGACCACTCCTGTCGGCGACCACCGTGATCTGGTCAGGCGTACGGAGCGGCTCGCCAAGGCGGTGCAGGCCCGGTGACCGGTCGCACCCAGTCCTCCGCGCCCCGTGATGGTCTCTCCACGAACGCTCTCGTCGCCGCCGCCGACCACCTGCTCAACCCACCGGGCGACACCACCCTCACCCCCGGTGTCCGAGCACGCGCCGCGGCGATGCTGCTCCGTCTGGCTCTCGACGAGACCCTCGACGCCTACTGGCAGACGGTCAGCCCTCGCATGACCCGCAGCCGCGGTCGCACCCGGATGCTCTGCCTGCAGTGGTACGTCACCCCCTCCGTCGCCCGCCAGTGGTACGCCGTCTGGTCCGACCTCAGCGCCGCCTGCCATCACCACACGTACGAACTACCACCCACACCCGCCGAAGTGCGGGCCTGGCACCAGGACGTGAGTGAACTGCTGCGAGTCCTGGCTGCAGGCGGAATCTGAGTCCCGAACCGCTCTACCCCACGCACGTGAGGAGCCACACGATGGACGCTCGCCGCTACCGCATGGTGGTCACCAGCCAGGCCGACTACGTGCGGACCGGGGCACTGGTCGACAAACAGTTGCGCGGCTGGCTCAGCCAACCACCGAAGACGTACAACATCGATGCCTTCGTCGAGGGCCGCAACGAGATAGCCCACGGGGTTACCCTCGACCACGACTCGGTCACCGCCGCGACCGGCACCTACGGCCGTTGGCGGCTCCGGGAAACCGCGCCGGGCGGCACGTGGCAGACCACCGTGGTGACGCGGCAGATCACCGACGAACCCACCTGGGTGCAACTAGACGTCGAACACCTCCCTGACGACCCCGACGCCATTCCCGTACCCGCCAAGACACCCCGGCTGGCCAAGAGCCTGCTCGACGTGCTTGACGCACGCGACGGCCGGTCGGACGTGACCGCAATGCCTCAGGTCATCGAGGCCGAGGACGTCGAATCCGTCATCGACGAACTGTGCGACACCAACCGACGCCTACCCGTCGTCATGGCAAGCACACCGTACGGAGTGGACTTCGACGCCTGGCTGGAAAGGACGGTCGACCCTCTTGTCCGCCCCCTGGCGGGGCTGGCCATTCTCTACATCCTCACGCCGGGCGCCGAGTCGGCCCTCAACCGGGCGCTGGAATACCACCGTGTCTACAACGGCGGCATCCGCACCTACCTGCCCGGAGTCGACCCCGCCTGGCCCGCCGACGGTCAGCGGCACCGTGTGATGTCCAAACGCCTGATCACCGAGAGACCGCAGCAGGCCCGCCGCATCCTGGCGCAGCTCCCGCAGAGCCTCGCCACCCGTCTGCCGCTGCCCGACGCACTGGACTCCATACCCGTCATGCGGACGCGGGCCAGGGACGGTGTGGGCAGTTCCGAACTGGAGCGGCTGCGTGACGAAAACGATGTCCTGCTGGAGATCCTTGAGGAGGCGGGGCGCGAGCAGCGTGTCAGGGCCGACGAGATCAGCGACCTCAAGCGTGAACTCCGCCAGGCGGAGACCAACGAGACCCAACTCGTCGTCGACCACGACGAGCAGTACAAGGAGCTTCACAAGGCCAAGGCGCAGGTCCGGGAACTGCAGAAGCGGCTGCTGGAGCTGGGCGCCGGAGAGCAGGCGTACGCGCCGGTGGATCTCTCCGCGAACGCGCCCACGTCATTCGCCGAGATTCTGGACCGGATCGATGCCATGCCGCGCGTGCGCTTCACCGGACGTCGCAAATACACCCTGGAGCTCGACGACCAGGCATACGGCTCATCATGGGTCCGCATGGCCTGGGACGCCCTGCTGGCACTCCAGGACTTCGCCGACGCGGCCTCGGCCGGAAAGGCGAACTGCGACTTCAAGCAATGGTGCGCCGACGCACCCGAGGGGTCACACGTCATCTCACCCCACAAGGTCGTCCGGGACGAGTCGAAGACAGTGAAGACGAACAATGCCTGGCGCAAAACGCGGACATTCCCGGTTCCCGACGGCGTGCATCCGGACGGCAAGGTCTTCATGGGTGCCCATCTACGCATAGGCGGTGGCAACACGGTCGCGCCTCGTTTGCACTACTACGACGGGTCCTGCATCGAACGCGGGATCCTCATCGGCTACATCGGTCCGCACCTCACCAACACCTTGACCTGAGGTGGAAGGCGGCCGCTCGCCGCCATGTAGAACGAGTAGTACGTTAGGGATATGAGTGACAACGCGGAGGTCCCGCTGAGGGAGCTCAACCAGCAGACATCGCGGGTCCTGGCCCGTGTGGCGGCCGGTGAGACAGTGACCATCACCAAGGACGGGGTGCCCATCGGGGACATCGTGCCCCGCGGTGCGCTGACGGGCCGGCCCGCCTACCCGTTCCGTACCGACCCCATGGGCGAGCTGGACCTTCCGGACCTGGGCGGCCCCGTGCTGGACGACGACGAGATCGAGGCGGTGCTGCGAGGCATGGGCACAGCCACCGACGGCGCGGGGACCGATGACTGACATTCCGGTCGCGATCGCCGACACCAACGCCCTGTACCGGCTGTTCACGCCCAAGGACCCCCGGCACGCAGCCCACCGGGCTGCCCTCGCCCGGACAGGCCACCTAGTGGTGTCCTCCATGGTGCTCACGGAGCTCGACTATCTGCTGACCTCACGGATCGGCCCCGCAGCGGCCATGAACGCACTCGCCTTCATCGCCGGCCAGGCGGAGGCCCGCCGGTTCGAGATCCCCGACACCGCACCACACCTTCGGAGTGCCATGGCCGTGATGCGGGGGTACGCGGACGCGGACAGCGGGGCGGGAGTGGGGCTCGTCGACGCGATGAATGTCGCCCTGGCGTCGGCCTTCCAGACGGCGGACATGTTCACTACGGACAGCCACTTCCGCACGATGCGACCGCTCACCGGCCAGCCTGCCTTCCGGCTGCTCCCCGACGATCTGTGACGCCGCCTGCTTGTAGCCGACGGTCAGCCATGCGGTTCGGAGCTGTTGTCAGTGCGAGCACCTACTGTTGCAAGGATCTTCTGTCGAAGAGAGCGGGGACAATGGTTAACGAGCACACGGAGTACCCGGAGTTCCTACTGCGTCTACCCAATGGAGGACCGCAGGCCCGGGGCCGTGTCCTGCCCGAGAAAGGGATGAACGGAAGCCTGAAGTTCCTCGTCCTCGCCGGCTCACCCGTGCGGGCGGAGACAATGCCCGGCATCGGGCCTCATCCGTCGGCGCAGCGAGAACGGCTGTTGGCGGACGGCGGTATCGGGACGGCATCGGACCAGTGGCCGGGATATTGGGAGACGACCCGGGACATCGAATGCAACTCCCCTTCCGCAGCGGCATCGGTGATGACCGGGCGTAGCTCCGACGGTCTCTCGGAGTGGCGCACGGAAGAGGGCTTCCCCCTCGTCGACTACCTCGGCGCCTCGTGGCGCACCCCTCACAAGGCCTGGCTGGTGCGGGGCTCGAACGTCTCCGGGCGCGATCTGGTCAAGCGGCTGTGGGTAACCGAGGACTGGGTGACTCTCGCGGCCACGCACCTGCCTCGGGTGGACGAGGACGCGCCGACCAAGAGCGTCCTGCGGCGGTACGTACAGGAGGGATACGACGCCACCACCTCGTACAGCCAGAAGCAGGCGATGGCCGACGAACTGCACTACTTCCTGACCCAGATGCGGCAGGGCGACACCGTCTGCACGATCTCGGACGGACAGCTGTACATCGGAACGCTCACGGGAGACGCGGAGCAGGTCGAGTCCGAGGGAGGGCTGTCGAATCTGCGGCGGAAGGCCGAGTGGCGGTCCGCTGGTATTTCGTACGACGAGTTGCCGGAGGCGCTCCAGCAGAAGCTGTCCGTGCAACACGACGTCGTCGACCTGACCTCCGTACTGGCGCTCGTCGAGGGACTCGGACGGAGCGACGAGGAACTCGCGCAGGAAGCCCAGGCCATAGAGCGGGACCCGAGCGTGGAGATCCCGGCGATCATCGCCCGCCGTGAGCCCGAGCTGCCCGGCCCCACGGATGAACTGGCGGCCGAACTCCTCGTGCACGACACGGTGTGGCTGCGTGAAGTACGCGATCTACTGGCCGATGACCGCCAGTTGGTGCTCTACGGGCCGCCCGGCACCGGCAAGACATACCTGGCGCTGAAGCTCGCCGAGTTCCTCGGCGGCGGGCCCGAGCAGGTCAAACTCGTGCAGTTCCACCCGTCGTACGCCTACGAGGACTTCTTCGAGGGCTTCCGGCCTCAGGAGGACCCGCAGACCAGAGAGGTCGCCTTCCGGCTCACCGCGGGCCCGCTGCGCGAACTCGCCGACCTGGCCTCCCGCGAGGGCAACCGGCACATCCCGCACTTCCTGATCATCGACGAGATCAACCGGGCCAACCTGGCGAAGGTCTTCGGCGAGCTGTACTTCCTGCTGGAGTACCGCAACAAGTCGGTCCGGCTGACCTACTCCGGTGACGACTTCGCGCTGCCGCCGAATCTGTTCGTCATCGGCACCATGAACACCGCCGACAGGTCCATCGCCCTCGTGGACGCGGCGATGCGCCGCCGCTTCGCCTTCGTCGAACTGTCGCCGCGTACTGAGCCGACACGCGGTCTGCTGCGCCGCTGGCTGGCCATGGAGGGCAAGGACGCAGAGCCCGCAGACCTGCTCGAGGCGCTCAACTCCCGTATCGACGATCCCGATTTCCGTATCGGGCCCTCGTACCTGATGAAGAAGGGCGTGTACCGGGAGGGCGGAGTGGAGCGGACCTGGCGGACAAAAATCCTGCCCCTGATGGAGGAGCATCACTACGGGGAAGGCGTGGACATCGAGAAGCGGTACGGGCTGGCCGCACTGCGGGAGTCGCTGGGGTGACGTCCGCAGTAGACGCCGTGCAGTCCGTCGAACTGGTCGAGCACGCGCCGGCGAGCCGTCTCGTCCTGCCGGATGCCGTCGGCCGTGCCCTCGCCACCTCCGACATCGTGGAGGCGACCCCGGACCCGTACACGCCTGGGCATTGGCTGCTGCGGGCCGGCAGCAAGGTCGGGGCCGTAGCCGTCACGGCACCGGGCGGCGGCGAACCGATCACCGTACGCATCACACCCAAGGTGCCCATCGTGCGACTCTTCTTCCTCCTCGGCTACAGCCTTGATCCGAGAAGGAGTTGGCGAGACGGCGAGGTCGAGGTCGCCGAGCACCGCGATCTGCTGCCTGCACTCGCCCACGCTGTGGAACGGCAAGTGGACCGGGCCCTGCGACAGGGCCTGTTGCAGGGCTATCGGGCGACTGAGGAATCTGCGCTCGTCGTCCGCGGCCGGATCAGGGAGGCCGAACAGATACGGCGGCGCTTCGGGGCGATGCTGCCGATCGAAGTGGCGTACGACGAGTTCACCACCGACATTGCGGAGAACCGCATCCTCCGTGCGGCCGTCGAACGTCTCCTACGCCTGCAAGGCATACCGCGCGACGTACGCCGCAGGCTGCTGCACCAGCGCGCCCGCCTGACCGACGTCACGGCGATCGTGCGCGGACAGCCGATCCCCAATTGGCGTCCCACACGCCTCAACTCCCGCTACCACCAGGCTCTGCGTCTCGCGCGCGTCGTCCTGGACGGGGCCTCCGCCGAGCACGGTCCCGGCGATCTGCGCATCGACGGCTTCCTCTTCGACATGAACAAGCTGTTCGAGGACTTCGTGACAACCGCCCTACGGGAGACCTTCCACGACCGGGGCCGAGGTTCGGGCGGCCACACCGCCCGCCTCCAGGACTCCCACTACCTCGACGAGGCCGCCGCGATCCGCATGAAGCCGGACTTCGTACTGTACGAGCCGGACGGCACGCCATGCGCGGTGGTGGACGCCAAGTACAAGGCCGAGCGACCGGGCGGTTATCCCGACGCCGACCTGTACCAGATGCTGGCGTACTGCACGGCCCTCGACCTGTGCGAAGGGCACCTGGTGTATGCGAAGGGCAATGCTCCGCACGCCGCCCACCAAGTGCGCCACTCGGGCATCGTCATCCATCAGCACGCCCTCGACCTGGACCAGGAACCCCCCGGACTGCTCACGGACATCAAGGAGGTGGCCCAGCGGCTGGCGAACACCCCGCGCGTATGATCGACTGCGGAGTGTTCGTCCAGGGTGGGGAGTTCACCTCGTGCCGCAGCTCGCGTTCGCCAACAGTTTCTGGGAGAGCTACGACGTCCTGGAGAAGCCCGTCAAGGCCGGCGTACGCAAGGCGATGCAGAAGTTCCAGCTGCTCACCGTGCCCGAACTGCAGGCGGACAAGGGCCTCCATCTGGAGTCCGTGCAGAACGCGCAGGACACCCGCATGCGGACCATCCGCATCAACGACTTCTGGCGCGGGGTCGTTCTCGCACCGGACGACGGCAGTGATGTGTTCCTGCTCGTCAACGTCGTTCGGCACGACGACGCGTACACCTGGGCGGCCAAGCGGCTGTACACGACGAACTCCGCGACGCGGGCACTCGAAGTCCGCAACGTGGTCGCCATCGAGCAGTTGACCCCGGCTCTGGAGAAGGTCGCCGCGGCCGCCGAGTCCCTGCTCTTCGCGAAGTACTCGGACACCGTGCTGCGTGAACTCGGCATCGACAAGCAGGTGTTGCGGGCGGTGCGGACCATCGTCGACAAGGCACAGCTCCAGGCGTTCGAGACGCTCCTGCCGGAGGACCAGTGCGAGGTGCTGCAGTACCTCGCCGAGGGGTTCAGCCCCGACGACGTGTACCGGGACGTGGTCGCCGTACGCCGTCCGGTCGATGCGGGTCCCGACCCGGACGAGAGTCTGGCCGTCGTCATCGCCAACACCACGAGCCGCATCACTCTGGTCACCGGTCCCGAAGAGCTGGCAGACATCCTGGAGAAGCCGTTCACGGCCTGGCGCGTGTTCCTGCACCCCTCGCAACGGCGGGTCGCCTATCGGGTGTCGTACGGCGGCCCGGTCCAGATCACGGGCGGTCCGGGCACCGGCAAGACGGTCGCGGCCCTGCACCGCGTCAAGCACCTCCTCACGCGCTCTCCCGACACCCGGGTCCTGCTCACCACGTACACGAACGCCCTGGCCGCTTCACTGCGCGAGAACCTGTCTCTGCTCCTGGACGGCGATGACGCGCTGCTCGGCCGCATCGACGTGACGACGGTCAACGCCTACGCGCACGGTGTCGTGACCCGCCTCGACGGCAGGTCCCCCTCCCCCATGAATGATCGGGAGGAACGGCAGCTGTGGCAACGTGTCGTCAAGCAGCTGGGACTGCCGTGGTCGGAGCAGTTCCTGGCTCAGGAGTACCGGCACGTCATCCTCGCTCAGGATCTGCGTACCTCCGACGACTACCGCACCGCCTTGCGGCGCGGTCGCGGGAGCGCGCTGCCATCGGCTCGACGCGACCAACTGTGGTCCGCCATCGAGCTGTTCGAGTCGACGCTGCGTGCCCAGAAAGCCACCACGTACCTGAAAGTGTGCGCGCGTGCGGCCGACCTCCTGGCCGGTTCGTCGCCCACGCACGACCACGTCGTGGTCGACGAGGCCCAGGACCTGCACCCCGCCCAGTGGCGCGTTCTGCGCGGTGCGGTGGCACCCGGCAGCGACGACCTGTTCATCACGGGCGACCCGCACCAGCGCATCTACGACTCGAAGGTCTCGCTCGGCTCCCTGGGCATCTCGGTGGCCGGACGCACCCACCGTCTGCGCATCAACTACCGCTCCACGGAGGAAATCCTCGTCTGGTCGACCGGCATCCTCAGCCCGGTGTCGGTCGACGATCTGGGCGGTGAGGGCAGCGACAGCCTGGCCGGTTACCGTTCCCTGCTGCACGGCCGAACCCCCCACACCGACGGGTACGGCTCCGAACAGGTGGAGGTCGCGGCCCTCGTCGAGCGTGTCGAGGGCTGGATAGCCCAGGGCATCCGCCCTTCGGAGATCGGCGTCTGCGCCCGTTTCAACGTGCTGCTGGACAAGGCGTACGACAAACTGGCCGCGGCCAAGGTGCCGGTGGTCCGAGTCAGGGACAACCCGGGACCGGCCGTGGAGGGGGTACGGCTCGCCACCATGCACGCCATGAAGGGGCTGGAGTTCCGCTGCGTCGCCGTCCTGGGGGTGACGGCGGGCGCGGTGCCGTTCGCCCGTGAGGTGACGCCTGCCTCGGTGGACGCGCTGCAGCACGACTCGGATCTGCTGCGGGAGCGGTGTCTGCTGTTCGTGGCATGCACGCGGGCACGGGAAGCGCTGGCGGTTTCGTGGAGTGGAACCGCCAGTTCGTTCGTGCCGCGGATGAAGTGACGTACCTGGCAAGCGATGTGGCGATCTGTCAGCTCTCGGGTTCGAGCGCTCCGTTGCCCAGACCGTCCCTTGCCAAGCTCGCCACATCCCGGCTCAGCTCCACCACCCTCCGCGCTCGCTCCTCGAACTCCTGGAGCGCGCGGAAGGCCGACCCGTACCGGCGTTGATCGGTGATGGCCATCTGTGGGATGCGGGCGCCCTTGCCGTCGAGGCGGAAAGTGCCGCTGGCGCTCGTGGAGCGACGGGTGTTGGCCGCGCTGCGCAGGAAGCCCTGGAGGTAGTCGGTGTCGAGCTGGTCGCTGACCGAGACCGGTTCCGGATCTCCGTACTCGACGAGCCCGGCGCGGGCGAGGTCTGCGACGCTGACGGTAGGTCCGTCCGGGGAACTGGGGGCGTCCCCCGCAGCCAGGGCCGGCAGCAGTTCCGCCAGCAGCCGCACCTGCTCGGTCAACTCCCTTCGCAGGGAGTCGTATTCAACCGCGTAGTCGCGATGCGACTCCTCGACATGGCGGCCGGGCGTGAGATCCACCGTTTCGTCGAGCAGATCGATCAGGGAAAGCTCCGCCAACTGGCCGGGGGACGGTTCCAGCGAGCCGTCCGGATCACCCGCCGTCAGATCAACCATGCGGACGACAGTGACGGCATCGCCCAGGGCCCGCGGACGGCGCAGATGCCAGAGGTGGACCGGAAGTGCGTGCGAGGCCGCGGTGCCGGACGGAAGGGCGGTGACCTGGGTGAGGATGCCCCGTCGTACCAGCTCGGCGCGAATGCGGCGACCCGCCTTGCGATAGGCCACCGAGGCGGGCATGACCATGAGGACGCGACCGCCGGGCGCGGTGTGCGCGTAGGCGTGCTGCAGCCAGGCGAGTTCACCTTCGGCGCGCGACGGGATGCCGAACTCCCAGCGCGAGTCGAGCAACAGGTCCTCGCGCCCCCAGTCGGGCTCACTGACCGGCGGATCGCAGACGACCAGGTCGGCCCTCAGCTCCGCCCATCGGTCGTCGCGCAGCGAGTCTCCCGTGGCGACGGCCACACCAGTACCTCCGGTGAGGTCGGCCCGCAGTTGCGCGAACCGGGCACTGCGGGCGTCGGACTCCTGCCCCCGGCGCATGGGCCCGCGCTCGGGGCCGACAGCCAACAGCAGCGTGCCGATGCCGCAGGCCGGGTCGAACAGGGTCGCGTCGGAGGCCACCTCGCCGACGAAGTGGCGTACGGCGCGGACGATGCGCGGCGAGGTGACCTGGTCCGATCCGGCCCGCCGTACGGAGTCGGTGAATCGCTCCGCGAGGGCACTCACCACCTCGGCCGCGCCACTGCTCTCGGCCAGCTCACGCGCGAGCCCGACGACGTCAGACGGAAGCCCCGCGGGCGCCTTCCCCTCGGCGAGGAGACCGGCGGTATCCGCGAGCCCGCCGACCATGTCGTCACCGTAGACTCCGCGCAGCGCCTGCCACAGCTGCACGTCCACCGAGACGTCCTGCCCCTTGCGCTGCCTGTCCAGCCAGGTCTGCACCTCGGTCAGGTCGAACAGCGGACTGTTGACACCGCCACCGGCGGGCGCCGGGAAGTCGCCGTAGCGTCGCCGCCAGTTCGAGACGGCGGCGCGGGTGACGCCCGCCAGCCGGGCGATCTCGGAGCCGGTGACCAGCGGACCGGCCGGTGGGGCGGGGGTGTCCGTCATACGGGCAACCGTACACAAGATCGATCGCGCCATCAATGCGTGAATTCGTTGACGACGTCAACAATGCATTCATCGCGTGGTCGTGTACCGAGCCTTCGGCGGCCCATTCATTCCTGGAGCGACTCCGCGAAGAGGAGCAGCTGCTCGTCCTCATCGCCTCGTTCCCGCGCCTCGGGTTCCTCCTCCAGTCCGGGTGCCGGGTACTTCGCCGGATCCGGATCCGCAGCCGGAGCTACGTCGTCCCCCTCCGGGGCCTCCTCCTGCCCGCGCGTCGGCAACACGTACTGCTTGGCCGATCCTGGCGCGGGCGTCGCGTCGCAGCCAGTCCTCGGGGTCGGTGAGGATCGCGTCCACGTCCGGAAACGGCTTACCGAAGGCGATGTCCGCGAGCAGCCGCGCGGGGCCACCGTCCGCCCAGCCGTCCGCGAAGGCTTCCTTCTCCTTGTCGAAGCGCCGCTCCAGCTGTGCGAGGGCCAACCGCTCGCTGAGCGGGACGCCGGGCAGGACGGGGACGGGGACGGGGACGGGCGGCGCAGCAGACGGTCGTGCGGCTGCCGTACTTGGCCCAGCGAGCTGTCACGCGCTGCGAGAATCAGGTTGCCGAGAAGACCTCACTGTCCATTCCGTCGCCGCCCGCACCGACCAGAGGAGGCAGCCTGTGAGGCCCATTCAGTCAACGGTCCAGGTCCGGGTGAGTGAAGGTGTGTTGTGGGTGGGGGGCGAGGCTTACCCCCTGCGCTATATCTCCCGCGTTGGACTGCGTGCGCTGGAGGTCGACAGACGCTCAGCCTGGAAAAAATGGATCCTGCACACTCTCAGCTGCCTGGTATTTGGTGGAGGCCTGGCAGCTTTCGCAGGAACCATCGGGGCGGCCCCGTTGGTCGGTGTGGAGGCGCTGCTGGTCTGGCGGCTCATTACAACCATCAACAAACCAGCCTTGTACAGCCTGGTCGTCAACACCTCCGGCACTCAGCACGATGCTGTGTGGTCCACGGATAGAGACGAAATCCAGTACCTCATCGGCGAGATCACGAAGGCGATCGGGGACCCGGACATCAGGCAGGTGACCTATAACGTGCAGCACGCCTTGCAAGGGGACCTCATCCAGCAGTACGGGTCCGGAATCATCGGCAAGGCTCAGCACAGCGGCTCCGGCAACATCGTGGCCGCTGACGTGCAGCGCTCCGTGCGGGGGGACCGCATCCAGCAGTACGGCTCCGGGAGCATCGGCAAGGCCGAGCACAGCAGCTCCGGCAACATCGTGGCCGCCGAGGGGCCCTCCGGCGAAGCCGCTGCCGAGCACGCGGCCGGGACCGGGGGAACCACTGGGGGGCTCGGCCCGGCCGGACCGGAATCGTCTTCCGAAACGCCGGACACCGGCGCCGGGACGTCCGCCCCGGTTTCGACGGACGACGACGCGTCCGAGCCCACCAAAGGGAATGCGGGCGCGGAAGACATCGCCGATGACCCGGGCAGCACGCTTCCGCGCTTGAGCGGACAGGTTCACCGCAACGATGCTCCGTCACCGCCGCTTCCCCCCGTGGTAGTCCCCAGCAACGATGTCGGTTCGATGGAGCCGCGGTCGCTGGTTGCGGAGCTGGCCGAGCAAACCTCGCCCGGCCGGGAGGTACCTCTCCATGTGCAGATCGTCCGAGGGAATGGGCGGGGTGTGCAGCTGCGCTCCTTCCCCATCCCACGAGACGGCGCCCGGGTGATGGTCACCATTCACGCTCCGGGCCTGGTGGTGATCGATGAGCTTCAGCAGGAGTTACACGTCGTACCCGGCCGGGACTCGGATGTGTTGCGATTCCGGTTGAAGGGCACGACACCGGGGCTGCACCAGGTGACCGTACGAGCGTTCCGGGGCGGCACATTCCTCGGAGATGTGACCTGTCAGATCTCGGTGGGATACGGCAGTGTTACGAGGGACGGTCCTCAGCGCCATGCGCTGCTGCCCTCCATGGCGTTCGATCCCGGGGAGGTCACTCTCCAAGTCCTGAGGGACGAGGCGGCCGGCACCTTCAGCTTCCAACTGATCAGCGAGACGTTCTACGCACCCGAGATCTTTCACTTCAAGGCCGGCGACCCCCGCCAGGCCACCGAACAGATCTACTCCGAGCTGAGGAGAGCAGCAAAAACCGCCACGACGGGTGGCGCCGACGGGGATGCGCTGCGGCTGCGCGACCGTCTGCGTAATCACGGCGTGCAGCTGTGGACCTCCGCGGTACCTCAGGCCGTTCAGCGCCAGTTCTGGGACGAAGCCGACCAGGTCACGGCCTTCACCGTCCTGGGCGAGCACGACATTGTCCCCTGGGAGCTGCTGTATCCGTTGAACGAAGGGCGTGAGGACAGAGGTTTCCTGGCCGAGTGGCTCCCTGTGGTGCGCCGAGTATTCGGCCAGGACAGAGTCCGCAGCATCAGCATGCCGCGCGCGGCGTTCGTGGTTCCGCCGGGCTCCCCTGCTGATGCGGGCGAGGAAGTGACGTCTCTGCGTGCCCGGTTGGGCTCGGGGATGGCCGACGCCAGCGTGCTGACCGAGCGGGTGGCGCTGACCGCGCTGATCGAGGGCGGGCACGCGGGTCTGCTCCATTTCGCTTGCCACAACGCCTTCACCGGTGCCGGCTCGTGCGTGACTATGGCCGACGGGCCCTTCGACCCCATTGACCTGGCGTCGGCGGCGCAGCTGCGCACACTGCGCCCGCATCGCCCTCTCGTGTTCTTCAACGCCTGCCGAAGTGCCGGCGAGATCGACTGGTTCGGCGAGAGCCTGGGATGGGCACCCCAGTTCCTCAACGCGGGCGCGGGCGCGTTCGTCGGCACTCTCTGGCCCGTACGGTCACGATCCGCTTTGCAGTTCGCCGAAGCCTTCTACGACCAGTTGATCACCCATCGGCAGCCACTCGGCCAGGCTTCACTCGCTGCCCGGCAGGCCATCCGCGACCTGCACGGCGGTGATCCGACGTGGCTGGCCTACGCCGTGTACGGCAGCCCCGCCGCCACCGCGCACACCACCACGTAGAGGGAGTAACAGGTGAAGGATCCGGTCTTCGTCATCCACGGCGTCGCCAACCGTGACCGGGACGAGTTCGCCACGGCCGTCTCGGCGCTCGCTGCGGCGACCCAAGTCGACATGGTGCCGGTCCACTGGGGTGACCTGGGCGCGCAGGACCAGTTCATCGACGCCGCGCTGCCCAACTACCGGACTGATCCGGACACCTTGCGCGACAGCGAGGCACCGGAGCCCGTCAGGGCCGAGCACTTCGCCGCGGACATGCCCACCGGAACGATCGACGAAGCCCGGCAGCTGTCGCAGGTCAGCACCGCCGTACGGGCACATCTCGGCGCATGGAACGACGGGGAGAACGAGGGGCTGCGGAACGGCGACCACCATCAGCTCGATCCTGATCAGATCCTCGAGTACGTGAGGGAGGCATGGGTCGACACCGTGTGGCTCCGTCGCACCGACGACCCACAGTTGCTGCATGAGACCGGGCGCTCTCTGGCACATTCGCTCCTCGACGAAACCGATCCCGAGGGGGACGACTCCTACCAGGGACTGCGCGGTGGAGGAGCCAACGGTCACGACCACCTCCATTCCCTGGTGCGACGTCGGCTGAACGACCTGGACCGTGTCGTAGGCGCAGCCGTTCAAGCGATGGGCGCCCGGCTGAACCACGCCGTACGGAACCGATTCGGGCCCGGCACCACACGTTTCCTCGGCGACGTGCTCGTCTACCAACGCCACCAGGATTCCGTCCACGCCCGCGTACGCCAGGTCATCGACGAGGTGCACCCCGACCTCGGGCGCAGTCCCGCCCGGCCAGTGCGCATCGTCGCCCACAGCCTGGGCGGTGTCATCGCCGTCGACATGGCCACCGCCACCGTGCCCTTGTGGACCGAGTCCCTGGTCACATTCGGCTCCCAGTCAGCCTTCTTCCACGTGTGCGATCCCAGAGGAGGGCAGCTGACTCCATACGGAGGCAGCATGCCCGTTCACCTACCCGCTTCCCTGAACCGCTGGACCAATCTCTGGGAGCCGCTGGACGTGCTGGCCTTCGCCGCTTCCAAGGTGTTCCTACTACACGACGGCACCGCTCCGGTGGACCTCCCCGTCAGCCACCAGGCCAGCACCGGCATGTGGACCCACTCGGCGTACTGGGACCTTCCCTACGTCGTCTCGGTCATTGGCGACGTCATGCGCCAGGGTTAGCCGGTGCAGGCCCACTGAGTTGGTTCCGCCCTGAAGTTGCTGGTCAAAGTGTGGGGCACGGACGGGTGGCCGGTGCTGACGTGGGTGATGCGCGGCGAATCATGCGGACCGAGCAGCTGCACGAGGAACTGGTGGAGATCGACACGGACGTGGCTTGGCTGGAGGCGGCCGAAGTGGTGATCGTCCAGTTCATCGAGACCGAACGTGCGAGCGAGGCTGACGTCCCTGAGAAACAAGACCGAGCACCGACTGTTCTCGCACACCACCTGGGGCTCCGCCACTTCGCAACAGGGCACGTCCTGCCTCACGCAGTCGCAAACCGCGAGCGGACACAACAGCACCGTGTCCCACCCATCCGAACCAGCACGGAGCCGTCACCGGCCCCTCCGCTTCAGGGACTTTTCAGGGACTTTCAGCGCTGCCTGAGGGACTTCCAAGGGACTTTTCGCCGCCTAACGCGGCAAGCCCATGAAAGATCGGAAAGGGCCTCCGTCGCAGATCAGAGGCCCTTTCCCAGGCAAAGCCGCAGGTAGCGGCAGACGAGTCGGGCTGTACGCCGGGGACAGCTACGTGACTCGTGACAACGACCTCTGACCCGCGCGGGCGTTCCGCGTGGCCAGAGGCCGGGCACATCGCGTGCACGCCGACCGAAGCAGGGTTCGCCGCAATGGAAACTCAGGATCGGGGCATTGCGATCATGGATTTCCACTGTTCTGATTCACTGCTTGGTACTGCCGCTACCCATGCGACATCTCGACCTTTCCTCTCGTGCCGACTCTCCATGGCCCCGGCTTACTCAGGCAGCGATACCAGGGCAATCAGCGGCGTGCGGGGCAGCGCCTGGGCGCCGCACAGCTCCTCCAAGAAGGCCAGCGCGTTGTCCCAGCGCCAGGATCTCACCCACGGAACCTTGCTCAATCCTCCGCCGACCGTCGGCATCAGCGACTGGGCCACCAGCTGGGACGAAGACCGAATCCGCGTCCGCGGCGGCTACCTTGCCTGACCATTTGGCCTTCAGTAAACGATCTTGCTCTCTCTTCCCGTGGACCCGAGACCCGACGGCAAGTGGGACACAACGGCCACCCGGACTTCATCTCACGTAGATGCCCCCGCCATCGACGTCGTCGGAGTCCCACGGTCGGCACCACCGTTGCCCGCCGGTGGCGGCGGGCAGGCCCTTCCCGCCTGCTGACGCCGGTGGCTGGTGCATTGCGCCCCGGGCGAGGGACGACAACCCGGGCTCCCAGGGGCCGCCATAGAGTCTCGGGCCCGGGCCGCCGAGTCCGAAAGCCGCGTCGGCGACGGCAGGGCTCGGGCTCGCGACATGCGGTCAGCTGAGCGCATACGGCGAGAGCCCCCACCCAGCGACACCCTCCGTAAAGCCCAGGCCACGATTGCCCCACCGGCACGTCCATCAGAGAGAATGCCAACCGATGACGTCGACGCCTTCCGGACCGGCACGGGCCGGGTATGCGCCCTTCGCCCACCTCACCGTGCCCAACGCCGCCCTGTATCGCCGGGTGATGGGTGCGTTCCTGGCCGCCAAGGAGCGCTTCGCGGTGCATCTGCGGCCCGAGGACGTGTTCGCGGTGCTGCCGCCGGAGTGCCGGCCCGCCGACTTGGATGCCGTGGTCAAGGCGCTGGACAGCCTTGTCGAGTGGGGCAATCTGCGGGCGGATCCGGACACCTCCCGGGTCACCGCGGTCGAGGACTTCTACCGCAAGCGCTTCATCTACCAGCTCACGCAGGCCGGCGAGGCCGCCGAGCTGGCGCTGTCGGCGTATGACGAGGCGCTGGGGCGGCGTGGTGCGCTGCAGGCGGTGGCCCTGCACGACATCGTCACCCAGCTGCGGGCCCTGCTGGTGATCGCCGCCGAGCAGGAGGACGAGCTGGAGGGCGAGCCGGACGCGGCCAAGGCGCATCTGGCGCTGTCCGCGCTCACGAGCCGGTTCGAGGCGCTGGCGGAGAACGCGCGGGCGTTCATGGGCTCTCTGCAGCGCACCATCGACCTGCACGATGTGGAGGTCGAGGTGTTCCTCGCCTACAAGGACCGCCTGATCCAGTACCTGGAGCGGTTCATCCAGGACCTGATCACCCTGGGCGGGCGGATCGCCCTGCTCATCGGCGAGTTGGAGGAGCGGGGCCGGGTCGGTGTGCTGTTGCGGCTGGCGGCGGCCCGGGAGGCGGCCGACGCCGCCCCGGACGAGGCCGAGAGCGCCGAGGCGCGGGCGTACGAGCGGTGGGTGGGCAGGTGGTCGGGGCTGGCCGCCTGGTTCGTGTCGGCGGACGGCCGCGAGTCGCAGGCCCGCCTGCTGCGCGGGCGCGCTCTTGGGGCGATCCCGCAACTGCTGGCGGTCGTACGCCAGTTGAACGAGCGGCGGGCCGGGCGCTCGGACCGCTCGGCGGACTTTCGGACCCTGGCCCGCTGGTTCGCCGAAGCCCCCGACGACGCGGCGCGGCACCGGCTGTGGCGCGCCGCGTTCGGGCTGTATCCGGCACGTCACCTCACCGTCGACGCCGACACCCTCGACCGGCGCGCCGCCCAGGCGGTGGCCGCCTCCACCCCGTGGGCCGAGGCCGAGCCGCTGCGCATCAGCCCGCAACTGCGCCGCACCGGCAGCTACGAGCGGCGCGGCAAGACCCGCCGGGTACAGGACCGGTCCGAGCAGCGCAGGCGCCTGGCCGAGATCGCCGCCAAGCAGGCGCAGGAGATCGCGGCCGCCCGCGCCCGCCTCGCGACGGACGGCACCACGCGGCTGTCCGCGCTCGGCGAGCTCGACCCGCTCGCCTTCGGTCTCTTCCTTCAGCTGCTCGGCGACGCCCTGGCCACCTGGCGGCCCGGCATGACGGCCACCGTCGCGACCAGCAACGACGGCACGATGGAGGTCCGGCTCACCGCCCTGGCGGACGGGACGACGGCCCAGATCCGCACCCCCGGCGGCACCTTCCGCGGACCCGACCACCTGGTCGAGATCACCGATCTCACCCGAACCGGTCAGGTGCGCGCCGACGACACTTCGACGGGAGGGGAGCGATGACCACGCCCCTGGGCGAGGTGCTGGACAGCCGGCGCGCCGCCGAGTTCCACAAGGCCGCCCGCGCGCTGCTGAAGGAGCCGCTGCTGCTCGCGCACGGCCCGCACGCCGAGGAGTTCCGGCTGGTGCGCCAGCACGCCGACGACCTGCGCGACTGGTTCGACCGCAACACCGGCTGGCCGCTGCGGGTGGACGCGGAGGCGGCGCGGCTGGGCAGGGCACCCGGCACCCTGGCCGACCCCACCCATCCGGCCCGCGAGGCCTCCCGCGCCCGCGCGCCCTTCACCCGCCGCCGCTATGTGCTGCTGTGCCTGGCGCTGGCCGCGCTGGAGCGGGGCGAGGCGCAGATCGCGCTCGGCCGGCTCGCCGAGCAGGTGGTCCTGGATGCCGCCGATCCCCATCTGGCCGCCGCCGGCATCGAGTTCACGCTGGAGCGGCGCGAGGAGCGGCTGGACCTGGCGGCGGTGGTACGGCTGCTCATGCGGTACGGAGTGCTGCGGCGGGTGGCCGGGGACGAGGACGCCTACGTCAGCGGGGCGGGCGATGTGCTCTACGACGTCCAGCGCCGCGTCCTGGCCGGACTGCTCGCCGCCCGCCGCGGCCCGTCGATGATCACCGCCGACGGCTTCGAGGACCGCCTGGCCGAGCTGGCCGCCGAGAGCGCCCTGGACAGCGACGAACTGCGCTTCCGCGCCATCCGCCAGCGGCTGACCCGGCGCCTGCTGGACGACCCGGTGCTGTACTACGCCGAGCTGACCGACGCGGAGCTCGCCTACCTCACCCGCCAGCGCGCCTTCATCACCGCGCGGATCACCGAACTGACCGGCCTGGTCGCGGAGGTGCGGGCCGAGGGCATCGCCATGGTCGACCCCCTGGACGACCTGACCGACGTACGGATGCCCGAGCAGGGCACCCAAGGGCACGTCACCTTGCTGCTCGCCGAGCACCTCGCGGCCGCGAACGGCGCGGTCAGCCGCGGTGAACTGGAGCGCAGGGTGCGGGAACTGGCCGTCGAACACGGCGGCTTCTGGTCCAAGAGCGCCAAACAGCCGGGCTCGGAAGCGGAGTTGGTCGACCAGGCCCTGGCCAAGCTGACCGCGCTCGGCCTGGTCACCGCCGCACCCGGCGGCGTCGCCCCGCTGCCGGCGTTGGCCCGGTACGCGGTCGGCGAGACCGTCGTAAGGGAACCGGGAGTCCCTGCCCCCCGTACCTCTCAGCGAAAGGCGTGAGAGCTGTGACCGCCCTGCCCACTCCCGCACCTGGCCGGTGGCGGCCGCTGCGTATCGGCCTGGTCGACCTTTTCTACTACGACACCGAGGAGTTCTGGTTCCGGGACGGACGGCTGCTGCTGCGCGGCAACAACGGCACCGGCAAGTCCAAGGTCCTCGCCCTCACCCTGCCCTTCCTCCTGGACGGCGACCTGTCCGCGCGGCGCGTGGAGCCCGACGCCGACCCGGGCAAGCGCATGGAGTGGAACCTGCTGTTGGGCGGGCAGCATCCGCACCCGGAGCGGCTCGGCTACACCTGGATCGAGTTCGGCCGCCGGGACAGTAAGGACAACGCCGCCGGACAGGACCGCTTCCTCACCCTGGCCTGCGGGCTGAAGGCGGTGGCGGGGCGGGGTATCGCCCGCCACTGGTACGCCGTCACCGACCAGCGGATCGGGGAGGAGCTCAGTCTGCTCGACGCCACCGGCACCGCGCTGTCGCGGGACCGGCTCGCGGAAGCCGTCGGCGGGCGCGGCATGGTGTACGACACCGCCACCGCGTATCGCAGGGGCGTCGACGAGGCGCTGTTCGGACTGGGTGAGCGGCGGTACGCGGCCCTGGTGGACCTGCTCATCCAGCTGCGCCAGCCGCAGCTGTCGAAGCGGCCCAACGAGGCGGCGCTGTCGCGTGCTCTGACCGAGGCGCTGCCGCCCATGGACCAGGCGGTGATCGCCGACGTGGCCGAGGCGTTCCGGTCTCTGGACGAGGAGAAGGAGGAGCTGCGGGCGGCCACCGAGGCCGAGCGGGCCGCCTCCGCCTTCCTGGACCACTACCGCCGCTACGCCCGCGTCGCCACCCGCCGCCGCGCCCGGCTCCCCCGCCACGAACACGCCCGCTACGAACAGCTGAACCGCGACCTCGTGCAGGCGGAGAGCGAGCGGTCGCAGGCCGAGGAGGACCGGGAGCGGATCGCCGGACGGATCGCGGAGCTGGAGGAGAGTGCCGCACGGCTGAAGGCGCAGGAGGCCGCACTGCGCGAGGGCCCGGAGATGCGCAGCGCCCGGGAGCTGGAGCAGGCGGCGGCCGACGCCCGACGCACCGCCGGGGACCAGGCCCGCGCCGAGGCGGACCGGGAGCAGGCCGCCCAGGCCCACACCCGCGCCCTGGACCGCCTCGAGAGTGCCGGCAGGCGGCTCGCGGCGGCCGAGCAGCAGGTCGCGGACACGCTCGCCCGCGAGCGGGAGGCGGCCTGTGCCGCCCGCCTCGACGGTGATCTGCCCACCGAAGGCGCGCCGGAGGCCGAACTGCGCCACGCGGCCGAGGAGTCGGTGGCCCGCAGGCGGCGCACCCTCGACCATGTGGAGGAGCTGGCGACGCGCGCCGAGCAGGCCGCCGCCGAGCGGCGCGCCGCCGCCCGCCGCCTGGACGAGGCGCAGACCGAGGCCGGGCACACCGCCGAACGGCACGCGCAGGCGGAGGCCGCTGCGGCCGAGGCGGGCCGGGAACTGGTCGCCGCCGTACGCGAACACCTCGACACCTGTGAGGAGTTGACACCCCGGGATCCGGCGGGCCTGCTGGACGGTCTGCAGGAATGGGTCGCGCACCTCCAAGGCCCCTCCCTCGCGCGCGTGGACGCCGCCGACGCCCATCGCGCCAGGTCCGCGCACCTGGCCGACCGGACGGCCGCCCTCGGTCAACGGCTGGCCGAACTGCACGCCCGGCGCGCCGAGACCGAGCGGGAGCTGGCCGGCCTGGAGGCGGGCGGCCAGCGCGGTCCCACGGCACCCCACACGCGTACTCCCGGCGTCCGCGACCAGGCCTCCGGGGCGCCGCTGTGGCGTCTGGTCGACTTCCACGACCACGTCACCGCCGCTGAACGCGCGGGTCTGGAGGCGGCGTTGGAGGCCTCCGGGCTCCTGGATGCCTGGGTGTGCCCGGACGGTACCGCCGTGTCCGCCGACGGGCACGACATTCTGCTGTCGCCGGGCGCCGCGCTCGCCGGGCCGGTGCTTGCCGATGTGCTGCGCCCGGCTGTGGACCACGGTGACGTACGTGCCATGGCGGTGGGCGAGCAGACGGTGGCCCGCCTTCTGGCCGCCGTGGGTCTCGGCTCCGGCGGCGACACCTGGGTGGCGGCGGACGGCCGCTTCCGGGTCGGAGCGCTGACCGGCAGCTGGTCGAAGCAGGCCGCCGTGTACGTGGGTGAGGGCGCCCGCGAGGAGGCGCGCCGGGCCCGGATCGCTGTCCTGCGCGGCGAACTCGCGGCCCTGGCACACCAGTCGGACCAGCTGCAGGCCGAGCGGGCCACGGTGGCCCGGCGCCGCCGCACCCTGGACGCCGAACTGGCCGCCGTCCCCGACGACGCCGCCCTGCGCGACGCGCACGCGCTGGCCGCGGCGGCCGCGGACGCCGCCCATCGCGCCCGGGCCCGCCAGGACGAACGCTCCGCCGAACTGGCCGCGGCGGCCGGGCAGGAAGCCGAGGCCGCCACCGAACTCACCGACACGGCAGCCGCCGTGAACCTGCCCGCCGACCGGCCGCAACTGGCCGCTGTCCGCCAGGCGCTGGCCGACTACACCGCCGTCCTGGCCGCCCTGTGGCCCGCCCTGCGCGAGCGCGCCGACGCCGGGCGCACGGTCGCCGACGAGCGCGCGGAAGCCGAACGAGCCGGCACCCGGGTGGCCGAACTGGCCCTGCGGGCCGAGGACTCGGCCCGCCTCGCGGCCGCCGCGGACGAACGCCACACCACCTTGCGCTCCACCGTCGGCGCCGCCGTCGCGGAGCTGGAGCGGCGCCTGGCCGCCACCGCCGAGGCCCTGGCCGCGTGCGACCGCGACCAGCGCATCTCCCGCGAGGAGCACACCGCCGCCGGTCGGCGCGTCGGCCATGCGGAGGGCCGCATCGAGCAGTTGGAGAAGGACGTACGCGAGGCCGCCGCCTCCCGCGCCGAGGCGATCGCCTCGCTCCAGCGGTTCGCGGCCACCGGCCTGCTGACCGTCGCCCTGCCCGAGACGGCCGTGCCCCCGCCGGACGGCGGACCGTGGGCGGCCACCCCGGCCGTCGCGCTCGCCCGCACCATCGAGGCGCAGCTGTCGGGCCCGTCCGGCACCGACGACTCCGACGGCGCATGGGAACGCGTACAAAAACGGCTCAGCGAGGAGTACAAGAAACTCCAGGACGCCCTCTCCCGCGGCGGCCACAGCGCCACCGCCCGCATGGTCGAGGACGGCATGATCGTCGACATCGTCTACCAGGGCCGCCGGCGGACCGTGCCCGAGCTGGCCGCGGCCCTCGCCACCGAGGTGACCGAACTGGCGCGCATCCTGTCCGCGCACGAACGCGAGATCCTCGAAACCCACCTGCTCACCGAGGTCGCGGGCACCCTTCAGGAACTGATCGCAGCCGCCGAGCGGCAGGTGCGGGCCATGAACGCCGAACTTCAGGAGCGGCCCACGTCCACCGGCATGAAACTGCGTCTGGTGTGGCGCCCCTCGCGCAAGGCACCTGCCGGACTGGCCCAGGCACGCGAACGCCTGCGCCAGTCCGCGGACGCCTGGGCGTCCGAGGACCGGGCGGCGGTCGGGGAGTTCCTGCAGGCCGAGATCGCCCGCCGGCAGTCCGACGACGCGGCAGGCAGCTGGCTGGAGGTGCTCACCGCGGCGCTCGACTACCGCTCCTGGCACGAGTTCGGCATCGAACGCCACCAGCACGGCACCTGGGTTCCGGCCACCGGCCCCGCCTCCGGCGGCGAACGGGTCCTGGCCGTGTCCGTGCCACTGTTCGCCGCCGCCTCCTCGCACTACGCCACGGCCGCCCCCGACGCCCCGCGTCTGGTCACCCTGGACGAGGCGTTCGCGGGCGTGGACGACGACTCGCGGGCCAAGTGCCTGGGCCTGCTGCATGCCTTCGACCTGGACGTGGTGATGACCAGCGAACGCGAATGGGCCTGCTATCCCCAGGTCCCCGGCATCGCCATCGCCCAACTCTCCCGCGTCGACGAGATCGCCGCGGTCCTGGTGACCCGCTGGGACTGGGACGGGACCGAGCGCGTACGGGGCACCGAACCGGACCACTCCCTGGCGGTACTCCCCGCCCAGGCGGCGTCTTCGCCCACTGCGGTCGGCGCGGCGGCGCCCGGGCCGGCATCTTCGGCCACCGCGACCGGCGCGGCAGAACCCGGGCCCGCGCCGGCCGACGGCAGCGACCCCGGCCAGGACGTGCTGTGGGCATGAGTACGCCCGGGCAGCCCCCGCCCCCAGGAGCGCCCCTCGGGGAACCCGGCGCGCGCCTCGATCGCGACCGTCTCGGCCGCCTGCTCGGCGACCCCGACCTCACCTGGCTGGTCGAGCGCGTCCGACGCCGCATGGAGCGGGACGAACCCCTCACCGGCCCGGTCACGCTGGCCGCCCCCACCACCGCCGAGCGCGCCGCCGCCGAACGCCTGCTGGGCCGCAGCCCGGGGGCCGGACGCTCGCTGACCGTGCGCCTCGACGCGGTGAACGCCGTGCTGCGCCGTTCCGGCATCAGCCCCGAGGGCCTCGCCACGGCCGTGACCGCCCTCACCGGCCCGGTCACCCGGCTCGCCGACGTACGCGAACGCGAGGCGAACGCCTGGCAGGACGCCTACGCCCCACTGGCCACGCTGCGGCCTGAACTGTCCGAGTGGGCCGACCGGTTGCGCAAGGACGGCCTCGTACGCCGCCTCTCCCGCACTCCGCACGCGGCGAAGACCCTGCTGACCGACGCCGCGACGGCCCTACGGGCGCTGCCCGCAACCCCTGCCGTGTCCCTGCCCGCCTTCGCCGCCACCGCGCTCGGCGACGCCCACGCGCTCGACGACACAACCCCGCTCGCCACCATCGTCCTCTCCGGCGTCCGCGCTCTGACCGGATTCCCGGACGGCAGCGGAGCCGAATGGCGCCGCGAGGCCTGGGCCTCGGCCGGCGTGCTCAGGGACGCCCTGTCCTCCACCGTCCTCACCCTGGGTCTGCAGGGCACCGCCGCTCTGGACTGGATGACCGACACCGGCGAACCGGCCGTCCTGACGCTGCGCCAGCTCACCCACAGCCCGCCGAGTACGGCACCTGCCGTCGTGTACGTGTGCGAGAACCCGACCGTCCTGGCCACCGCGGCCGACATCCACGGCCCCACCTGCCCGGCTCTGGTCTGCCTCCAGGGCCAGCCCTCGGCCGCCGCCCTCACCCTGCTGCGCCACCTGCACACCCACGGTTCCACGCTCCGCTACCACGGCGACTTCGACTGGGGCGGCCTGCGCATCGCCGACGCCCTGCTGCGCCGCGTCCCCTGGCAGCCCTGGCGCTACACCGCCGCCGACTACCGCACCGCGGCCGCCGCCACGCCCCTGGCCCCAGCCCTGACCGGCACACCGGCCAACGCCGCATGGGATCCCGACCTGTCCCCGGCCCTGACCGAACTCGGGGTGCGCATCGAGGAAGAGGCCGTCCTCGACACCCTCCTCGCCGACCTCGCGCCCTGAAGCCCGTCGCGCAGGTGGAACGTGGACACCGCGCGACAACGGCCCGGCCGTTCCGGTAGGTAACGCGTCCCTGAGCCATGCGCCAAGGCAACGCGCTCGTTCAGGTGACGGGTCTGGAGATTCCCCTTCATCTCCGCTCCACTCCCCAGGCCCTGGCGGTGCTGCTGGTGCGCGCCGCATTGTTGCGGCGCACGAGCGCGGAGGCGGCCGCCGACGCGCAACCCGACCAGCAGCGGCCCCGATCCCCCGCCGGCACGCACCCGCCCCTTCACCCGCCGTCCCCTGTTTTTCTTCTGCTTTGGGGGCGAGCGCGGGGGTGTGCAGAGGGGGATGTCGGGCTGCCGACCACGCCGACAAGTCCATGATGACCTGCGGATACGCCGCCCCCGCGCGAGGAGGAGCGGGCACATGTCGGCGGGGATATCGACGCAGATGTCGGCCCGGTCGAAGGCGGTGTTGTCGCATCGTGACCGTGGTCGGGCCCTCATGGTCGCAAGGCTGGTCGGGGTTGGCTGTTGCCGTGGCCGGTACGCGCGGCGCCGTACCGGACGGTGCCGCCCTGTACAGGAGAGGCGGGCCGGCGATGACGGACGTGGATGCGGGCGGTGGGGATCGGCTGGCGTTGGCGGTGCTGGTGCAGTACCGGATGGCCACCACCGAGCAGATGCACCGGGTGATCGCCCCGGGAGTGCGCAGCGAGCAGACCCGGCGCAGGCTGGCCAAGTTGCGCGAGGAGGGGCTGATCGACCGCATCACCCTGCCCAGGGCCGGCCGACTGCGGGTGTGGTTTCCCACCTCCTACGGCGTGCAGGTCGCCTGCGAGTGGCCGGAGTTGCGCGGCCGGCGGCCACCGAAGACAGTGTCCGACCCGACCGCCGCACGGCTGCGGGTCGGACACACGCTGACGGTGACCGAGACCGCACTGGTCTTCCTCGAGGACGCCCACCGCCGCGGCGAACTGTGCCGGCCACTGGACTGGATCCCCGAGGTCTACCACCCCCTCGGGGGCGGTGAGGCCGTCATCCCCGACGCGCTCATGTACTACCGGAGCGGCCGGGAGGGCGGCGACGGGCCGATGCTGCGGGCGTTCGTCGAGGTCGACCGGGCCACCATGGGCCCCGAACGCCTCGCCGCGAAACTCACCGCCTACGCCCGCCTCCACAACTACGTGCCCACCTCCCCGGGGCAGCGCCGGCAGACCCTGGGGCAGGAGCCGGTGCAGGAAGCATGGCGTCGGCACTACCCGCTCTTCCCCCGCCTGCTGTTCGTCCTGGACGGCACCGGCCCCGCCGGCATCACCACCCGCATCCACGCCCTGCACGCGGCCGCCAAAGACCCGGCGTTGCCCCTCTTCATGCACACCGTCCCCGTCCTGGCCGCGGCGCTGGCAGACCTGCGCACCAAAGGCCCCTCCCAGCCCGTGTGGCACCCCGTCCAGGACCCCGACCGCAGAGTCGCCTGGAGCTGGTCGCCGCATGCGTAGACGGCCTGCGCAGCCGCTGCACACCAACCACCGCCGACGCACGGCAGCTGCGCAGAACCCGACCACGGACCGGCCACCACCCCGAAACCCCGACCATGGCCCTGACCACAGCGATGCGCAACCCACTGCGCACCGAGCGCACACCGCATGCGCAGTACGCGTGGACGGCTGCGCAGTCAGCGCACGCAGGCGAAAAGAAGTCTGCGCAGCCGCTCACCCACCTGCCGTGGTCGTGCGCATGGTCGCCCCGGCCAACGGGCCCACCACAGCCGTCGCACTGCTGGCTTTGCACCGCTTTCGGCTACTGCGCTCACCACGACACCGCATACCATGGGGCAGCCCGGCGCCGGCCTGCTCTTCCTCTGTCAGGTGTGTGTTCCGCTCTGCCTTGGGCAGTGACCTGCCGAGCCGGGAGCGAGTACATGAGGGGGGAACGTGGCCGAGATGCCGCAAAGGGCTGTGCCGCCGCAGCCGATGCAGATTTCGTCTTGGCAGCAGGCCGAGCACAACGCAGCCCGCTGGATGCGCCACTGGGGCTATACCGATGCCGCCGCACGCCCCGGAGGCCCGGACTCCGGTATCGACGTCCGCGCTACCGGCGCACTGGGACAGGTCAAGTACCAGGCCGCCCAGGTCGGGCGTCCGGAACTGCAACGTTTCGTAGGGGCGCGCCCCTACGGATCGACCGCACAGCTGATCTTCTTCACCGGCAGCGACTACGCGCCCACCGCCGTGGCCTACGCCCAGGAGTGGAACATCGCGCTCTTCAGGTACCGCCTGGACGGCACGATGACGCCGGTCAACGACACGGCACGCCGCATCCACCGCTCCTCCGCATCCACCGTGCCCATAGCGGCTCGGAACCCCGAAACGGCCGAAGCGCAGACGTTCTGGAAGCGGAACTGGCGTGTGGTCGCGGGTGTTTGTCTCCTCATGGCACCGCTGGGCTCGATCGGAGACGAGAAGACCTACACCGGCCCGCTCGCCCTGGACGTCCTGAAGTTCATCGGTATCCTCCTGGTGTGCTGGGCGCTCGGCACGTTCCTGATAGCCACACGGTTCGGCGTCCGCAACTCCCTCAAGACCCGGCCCTTCCGAGCGGGCATCGTTTCCCGGCCAGGAACGGGCCCGGCGACAACGGTGGGCAGGACTCGTGCGCCACGCCCCACGCACGACCTGGCCCCAGCGTCCTCCACAACCCAGCAGGACGGCCTGGTGGCTGAGGCCGCACGTCTACTCCGTACCGGCAGCAAGCAGCACCACGTCGACAAGATCCTCAGAGATCGCGGCGTCGGCTTCATGGAACGAGGCCGCGTCCTTACCGAAGCCAAGAAACTCAACAAACGTTCCTGAGGATCGGCCTCACTCCGTGACGAATCCGATTCAGCGCAACGAACAGAATTGAGGGAACGCCGACACCACCGGCGGGCCTCCAGCCCCGACGGCTCATCATGCAGCCGTTCAAGGGCCTCCCTGTCCGCCACACCCGATTGACCTCAAGCGCCCCTCAGCCTGACCCGGCGTGACGTACCGCTGCCACCGATTACGGGGCAGAGCCAGCGATACAGTGTATGTAGGCCAATTCACGGCGGGGCTTCACACGCGACCCTTCAGGAGATGCGGTGACGGCTGGGAACGCGAGGCCCATGAGCCGCATCGAGCAGCCGGAGGCGATGCGGCTACGGTTGCTGGCGGCCAGCGACCACGATCTGTCGATGGCCGAGGCACTGAACGTGGCCCTTCAGCAGGTGACCGCTGACCTGGGTGGCCTCGGCGGCTTGGTGCACTGGCGCGACCCCGGTTCTGATCGGTTGCGCTTGGTGGCGGCCAGCGGACTTGCGCCGGAACTCGCCGGGGCATGGGCGAATCTCCGTGCGGACGAGGACGTGCCCCCCGCACGCGCCTTGCGCAGCGGCGCCTTCGTCTGGGTGGCCGAGGACAGCCTGGGGATCGGGGCCTCCGGCACTGCGGCAGTGCCGCTGCTCGGTACCAGCGGGCGAGTCGGTGCGCTGTCCGTGCTCATGGCGGGGCCCGACGAGCCGGATCCCGCGCAGCGGTCCTTTCTCGGCTCCGTGGCGGTGTGGGCGGCCGGACACCTGGAAAAACGTCACGCTACGCCGTCGGGTGTCGTCTCGGCGCCCGGGGAACCGCCGGCGATCGACTGGCCCGGTAGGGAGATGCCCCGCGCGGTTGCGATCAGGCATTGGGAGTACGACGCCGCGGCCGGTTCCGTAACGCTCACCCAGCCGGTCATCGACATGTCCGGCGAGTCGCTGCAAGCGGTCGACGAGAGCGCGGACCTCTGCCGGCACCTTCCGGGCATTGAGGATCTGCCGACGTTCACAGCTGACATCCGTAAGGCGTACGACAGCGGGACGGCGCACGACACCGAATACCGAGTGCACCACAGCGACGGCACATTCGGGTGGGTGCGAGCGCGCGGCCACATGGTGCCGGGTGAGGACGGCACCTCTGCCCATATGGTCGGCACGCTGTGGGGCCCGGCTCACCCACAAGCCACGGGGGATCCGGCCGTCGCCGCCCTTCGTGACATGGACGAAGGATTTCTGGCGGTAGACGAGGACTGGCGGATCACCTTCGTCGACGAGGAGGCCGAGCGTCTCCTCGGCCCCGGCCGGACGCCGCTGGGCAGCGCTCTCTGGGATATTCCCGTAGGCCGCGCACCCGGTCTCGAAGCCCAGTGCCGGCGCGCGTCCGCCGAGAGGAAGCCGATCGGTTTCGATCTCCACGGGCCGACCGATCAGCGCGTCCGCCGTGTCCGGCTGGTCCCCTTGCAGGGCGGCGGGCTGACGATCTACTTCGCCGGCGTCACCGACGAACGACCAGAGGGAGCCGAGCGATCGGCCGGCGAGCGAAGCGAGATGGGGGTCCCCCCGGCCGGAGGCTGGGGGAGGGTCGCGGCTGGGCGAACCGCCCGGATGAGTGAGCTGACGGCGGCGCTGGCCGAAGCCGTCACATCCAGCGACGTGGTAAAGGCCGTCGCGGAGCGTGTCCTGCCGCCCTTCGGCGCCGACGGGCTGGTGGTCAACGCGCTTGAGGGTGGCCGGCTGCACGTGGTCGGATCCGTCGGATACACAGAGGAATTCCTGCGCCAGATCAGCGGGATCTCGCTCACGAGCCACATGGCGATCGCCGAAACGCTCCGCACCCGCACTCCCGGATTCGTCGAGTCGCCTGCCGAATATGTCCAGCTCTATCCCCAGTTCGAGGGCTTTGTGGCCGCGTCGACCAAGAGCGCATGGGCGTTCCTGCCTCTCATCGCCTCCGGGCACGCGATCGGTTGCTGTGTTGTCTCCTTCTCTCGGCCGCGCTCCTTCAGCGAGGAGGAACGCACCCTGCTGATAGCCCTGAGCGGGCTGATCGCGCAGGCACTGGATCGGGCCCGGCTGTACGACGTGGAGCACACCCGCGCCCAGGAACTCCAGCGCAGTCTGCTCCCCAGGACACTGCCCTCCCTGCCGGCCGTCTGCGCCGCCGCTCGCTACATGCCCGCGGGGAAAGGCGAAGAGGTGGGCGGTGACTGGTACGACCTGATCCCGCTGTCCGGCGATCGGGTCGCCATCGTGATCGGCGACGTCATGGGGCACGGCATCGCCGAAGCAGCCGTCATGGGGCAGCTGCGCACGGCGGTCCGCGCCCTTGCCGACCTCGAACTGGGTCCGGACGAGCTGCTCAGCCACCTCAACGAACTCGTCTCCGGCCTCGGCGACGACAAGTACGCCACCTGCTCCTACGCCGTGTTCGACCCCGTCACCCGTATCTGCTCGCTCTCCTTGGCCGGTCATCTCCCGCCTGTCATCGTCCATCCCGATGGGACGGTCCACTGCCCGGAGCTGGCCAGCGACCCGCCGCTGGGCGCCGCCGAACCCCCCTTCGAGACGCACGAGCTGCATCTCCCGGACGAGAGCCTTCTCGTGTTCTGCACGGACGGCCTCGTCGAATCCGCCACCCGGGACATCGACAAGGGATTGGCTCAGCTCAGGCAGACGCTGGCGAAGGCTGTGGCCCGGCCCTCGTTCTTCCCGACCGGCACCCAGCACGGTGACACCAGGCGCCTCGATGAGCTTTGCGACGTCATCGTCTCGGCTTTGCTGCCCGACCGTGAGCAGACCAACGACGACGCGGTCCTCCTCGTGGCCCACACCCGAGGCACACCTGTCGACAGCGTCGCCTCGTGCAGCCTTCCGGACGACCCGCGGGCAGCCGGCCAGGCCCGGGAATACGTCCGCAGCCAGCTGGCCGTCTGGGGTCTGGACGATCTAGCCATGACCACCGAGCTCCTGGTGAGCGAACTGGTCGGCAACGTGATCCGGCATGCCAGCGGCCCCATGCGCGTGCGCCTGCTGCGCAGCCGGTCGCTGATCTGTGAGGTCTATGACGGCAGCCTCACCAGCCCGCGCATCCGGCGCGCCGCCTACACCGACGAAGGCGGCCGGGGCCTGCACCTGGTGGCCGCTCTCTCTCAGCGGTGGGGCACTCGCCATCTCGACGAGGGCAAATGCATCTGGACCGAGCAGGACCTTCCGCTCGCCCATTGATCTGCCGACCGGCGCCGGTGGCGGACATCAGCCCGCCTCCGCCCGGCCGGCGCCGGCCTGTACCGCTGCCACGATGTCCGAGGGCTTGACCGGCAGCTGCCGAACCCGCATCCCGTACTCCCGCAGAGCGTCGTCGATGGCCGCCGACACGGCCGCCGGGGCCACCATGCGGCCGCCCTCGCCGCCGCCCTTGATGCCGTACTCGGTGAACGGCGAAGGCGTCTCGACGTGCCCGATGCGGAACGCCGGGACCTCGCCCGCGGTGGGGATCAGGTAGTCCCTGAAGGTCGAGGACAAGAACTGCCCGTCCTCGTCGTAGGCCAGCTCCTCGTAGAGCGTGGTCCCGATGCCCTGCGTGGCGCCGCCGGTGACGTGGCCGCCCAGGCTCCTGGGGTTCACGATCGTCCCGGCGTCGTGCACGGCCACGTAGTCGAGGAAGGAGGGGATCCCGGTGTCGGGGTCGACTTCCAGGACCGCGATGTGGCAGGCATGGCCCATGATCGGGTAGAAGACGCCGAAGTCCGAGCCGTCCGGGGCCGGCAGCGTCGTGTACGGATGATCGTAGGTGTAGGACTCCTCCAGTCCGCTTGTCGTGCCCTCGGGCAGGCTGAGCGCGAAGAAGTAGGCGGTGCCCGCGAGCTCCGCGAGGGTCAGCCCGGTCTCCGGGGCGTCTGTGACCTGCACGCGCGCGTCGACGAGTTCGAGGTCCTCCGCGGCCACTTCGAGGGTGTGCGCGGCGATCTGGATGAGTTTCCTCCGCAGCTTGCGCGACGCGCCCCGGATCGCACCGGCCACCATGACGGTGTAGCGGCTGCCCCCCGGGCCCGTGCTGGGAAGCGCGTGGGCGGAGTCGGCGTACCGGACGTTGACGCTCTCCGGCGGGATCCCGAACTCCTCGGCGAGGACGGTGGCGCCCACCGTCTCGGGGCTGTTGCCCCACATCGACTGGCAGTGCAGCAGGAGTTGGAACTGCCCGGTGGGGTCGATCGTCACCGTCGCGCTCTCGGGACTGGAGGTGACGGGCAGGACGGGCTTTTCCACCAGGGACCAGAACTCGGTGGAGCTGAAGACGCTGCGCTCCTGGGTGGTGGCCAGGCCGATGCCGATACAGCGGCCCTCCTCCGCCCACAGCCGCTTCTGTTCTGCGCGCCACCTGTCCAGGTCGATCATCGACAGTGCCTTGTCCAGTACGGCTGGGTAGTCACCGCTGTCGTAGACGTTGCCGCCGGGGATCGTGTAGGGGAACTGGTCGGGCTGGATGAAGTTGCGGCGGCGGATCTCCTCCGGAGCGAGCCCGAGCCGGGCCGCCCCGGAGTCGACCAGCCGCTCCAGCACCCAGTTGTGCACCTCGGAGCCGAAGCCGCGGTAGGCGCCCTGCTGGCACTTGTCGGTGAGCACGGCCCGCAGGCGGTACCTCACGTCCCGGAACCGGTACGGGCCGACGACCTGCGAGAAAGCGTTGCCGTGGTGGCCGACGCCGAACTGCATGTAGGCGCCGTAGTCGTCGACGACGTCGATGTCGAGACCGACGATCGTGCCGTCGGCACGAAAGCCCATGCGGGCTTCGTAGTAGCGGTCGCACCCGTGGTGGTCCGAGTTCACGATGTGGTCGATCCGGTCCTCGACGTACGACACCGGGCGACCCACCCGCAGGGCCAGGAAGCCGGCGAGGGTGGGCACCTTGTGCGCGGCGAGCTTGCTGCCGAAGCTGCCACCCGCCGGGACCGGCTTCATGGTCAGCTTGTTCGACGGGAGCCTCAGCGCGCCCGCGATCAGGAAGGCGAAGTAGCTGAAGTTGAGCGAGTTGCAGTAGATCTCCAGTACGCCGTTGAAGCCGGGCTGGGCCACCGCGCCCGTTGTCTCCATCGGCATTCCGGCGGAGCGGCCCCAGTGCAGGGTGTCCTCGACGACGAGGTCGGCCCCGGCGAACGCGGCGTTCACATCGCCGAACTCGAAGGTCCGCTCGCAGCCGATGTTGCTGCCGTGCTCCTCGTGCAGCACGGCGGACTCGGGCTCCATGGCCGCCATGGGATCGGTGACCGGCGGGAGGTCCTCGTAGTCGACCTCCAGCAGGTCCACGCCGTCCTCGGCGAGGTACCTGCTCTCCGCGACGACGGCCGCCACGGCCTCGCCGACGTAGCGGACCTTGTCCACGGCCAGCGGGTACTGCGCGACGGTGGCCGGGCCGAAGTTCATGCAGGGGTTCATCTTCGCCTTGCAGTCCTCGCCGGTGAGCACGGCGACGACTCCCGGCAGCCTCAGTGCCTCGGTGGCGTCGACGGACCTGATCCACGCGTGCGGTACGGGGCTGCGCAGGATCGCGGCGTGCAGCATGCCCGGCAGTCTGAGGTCGGCGATGTACCCGCCGCGGCCGACCAGCAGCCGAGGGTCCTCGACCCGCTTGCGGTCCTTGCCGATGTACTTGTAACCGGGCTTCTGGGCGGTGTCCGTGTGCTCGGTGGTCATCAGGAACGACCTCCCGCGGCGCCGTCGGCCGTCGCTTCGCCGCGAAGCTTGGCGCCGGCGGACTGGACCGCGTTGACGATGTTCTGGTAGCCGGTGCAGCGGCACAGGATCCCGGAGATCTCGTGACGCACCTCGGCATCGGTCATCTCACGACCGGTCTCGATGATCTCCTTGGTACGCAGCACCATCGCGGGCGTGCAGAAGCCGCACTGCAGCCCCTGCTCCTCGGCGAAGGACTCCTGGATGGGGTGCAGCTCCGTCGGGTCGACGGACAGGCTTTCGACGGTCTCGACCGTGTGCCCGTCCCCCTGGACGGCCAGCATCAGGCAGGAGCGCACCGAGTGGCCGTCGAAGAGGACGTTGCAGCATCCGCACACGCCGTGCTCGCATCCGAGATGCACGCTGACCAGGTCGAGTTCGTCGCGCAGGAAGTCGGCGAGCGTGGTGCGCGTCGACACCTCGCGGGTCACGTCCCGCCCGTTGACGCGCATGGTCACGGTCCGACGGGCGATGCCGTACTTGGCGGCGGTCGAGGTCGTCACTTCCCGTTGCTCCTCTCGCGGGCGCGTGCCACGGCCGCGGTGATCGCGCGCGACACCACGACGGAGGCGAGGTGCCGGCGGTAGGCGCGCGTGGCGTGCAGGTCGTCCTCCGAGGTCACCGAGGGAACGATCTCCTTGGCGGCCCTGGCGATGTTCTCCTCGGTCGGGGCCTCACCGATCAGTGCGCTCTCCACCGCGGAGGCGCGGACCGTCGTGTCGGAGATACCCAGGACGCCGACGGAGACGGAGGTGAAGCGGCCGTCCTCGTCGAGGTTCACCACCGCGGCGGCGCCGGCGAGCGCAAGGTCGCCCACGCGCCGGGCCACCTCCACGAAGCCATGGCCCGCGGTCCACGGCGTCACCGGGTAGCGGATGGCGACGAGGACCTCCTCGGGCTCCAGGGCCGTGGTCATCCAGCCCTGGAAGAAGTCCTGGGCCGCGATGGTGCGCGTGCCCGACGGCCCTTGCACGACCACCGTCGCGTCGAGTGCCACCGCCGTGCACGGCAGTTCGGCAGCGGAGTCGGCGTGCGCCAGGCTGCCGCCGACCGTGCCGCGGTGCCGGTTCTCGATGTGGCCGATGTAGCCGGTGGCCTCCGGTAGCAGCGGGACCAGTTCGCCGACCAGCGGGTGGTCCTCCAGCTCGTACTGGCGAACCCCGGCGCCGACCTCCAGGATGCCGACCCGGCGCTCGATCTTCTGCAGGTCACCGATCTTGTTGATGTCGATCAGTGCCTCCGGCCTGGCAAGCCGCATGTTGAGCAGGGGGAGAAGGCTCTGTCCTCCCGCGAGGACGAGGGAGTCGTTGCCGTACTCGCTCTTGAGCGCGACGGCCTCATCGACGGATTCGGGATCGCAGTACGTGAATGGAGGCGGCTTCATCGCCTGTCCTTGGTTGCGGCTCCTGGGGAAGGAGCAGGTGACCAGGCCCGGAGCCGAGGTCGGCTGCGGACGGTTACCCCGAGATTGCGTCGCGCGGTTCGTCAGGTGATTGTGGGTGCTCCACAGGCTCCGAGACGGTTCATACGCGGATGCCCATGGGCCCTCCGGCCCTGGGCGGGGTCCGAGCCATGCGCGGGTGTTCAGGGGCAGTCATCAAGGTTCACGACGATGGCCTCCTGTGTGCTGTGTACGACGCACATCCACACCGGCCCGGTGTCACTGCCGTTCTCCTTCTAGTGCACCACACCTGGCGCAACGACGACGAAGTGTCCCGGAACGCTCGCGGACCTGGTCCCAGCCGGTCGCCGACCCACCGACGGCCGACGCCGCCGAGCACGTACAGGGCCGTTTCGGGCTCGCCGTGATGGTGACGCCTGTCTTCACACCCACCGAGAGCACGACGGACAGTCCCCGGATCCCCGTCTTCTGCCTGCTCACAGCGCCAGAAGTCGAGTGTGGCCTTGGCGCGGGAACAGCGACGCGCGATGGCCGCCGTGGCTGCCGCTTTGGCCACAAAACCCCATGCCACAGACCTTGGCCATCGATCCTGAATGCGCTCCCCCTGCGCTCCCCGCCCTCTGGCGAAGCAATACACCTGCCTGAACGACCCCTGCAGACACCACGCTGGCACAGCTTGTCGAGATCGCACAGGCGCGGCAACGCGCCCAACGCTCGCAGATCCTCTCTCACACCCCGCACGCAGACGAGCGCGGCGGCACACACAGCAACAGCAGAAGCAGCACGAGCGGCCCGTCTCCGCCTCGGACGTCGGCCGGGTCTTCAGTGCCTGTGCTCTCCGGTACGTCGATGTGCAGCAACTTGGGCAAGTCGGCGGTGACGACCACGCTCCGCGGCGGCTCCACCGACATGGGTAACGTCTCCCACGTCGTCCCGTCGATCCATCCCGCGATCGGCTCTGACTGCGGTGACACGATCATGCACAACCCCGAGTTCGCCAGGTCCGGTGTCACCACCCAGGCGTACCGCGCGGTCCTCGACGGCGGCCGGCCTGGGCATGGCCTGGACAGCCATCGAACTGGCCACCGATCCTTCGCAGCGGGCCGCTCCGCGGCGACGGCCGGCGGAATGCGGGCCTGCTGGCGCGGCGCCAACGAGGTGCTCGGGCTCGACGCCTGCGCAGACGGTGTGGTGCCGGGGATCAGGGCCGACCTCGTGCTGCAGCGTTTCGACCGGGACTACGCGTGCCTTCCGGTACGCGACAGGCGCAGTGCCCGCCTTCCCGCGGCGTTCCTCGTGGACGTGCTGTCGCAGTAACAGAACTGGTTCTCGGACGAAACATGATGCCGCCAGGCTGACTTCATCGCGCATGGCCCCTGTCGACGGGGCATATGCCAGCCCGCGGCGCCGGACCCAAGGACGGGTCCGAGGTCGACCGTGCCCGCGGACCTCTGTGTGTCCGCGGTGGGGGTGCAGGGGCGGTGACTGCACCTCGTAGGACTCGGAGAACACCACTCCGACGTACTCAGGAGTACTTGCCGCGATGACTGACATCACGACGCGTGCTGTGCCGCACACGACGCCTCGATCGACGTACGACCTCGCCGAACTCGACAGGGAAACCCGCATGGGCGGGGCCGGCACCGAGACCACGGCGCGGGAGATCCGCCGCATCGACCTCTCCGACTTCGAGGCCCGCAAGGCCGAGATCACCGAGGAGCTGTGGGCGGCGGCCACCGACATCGGGTTCTTCCAGCTGGTCAACCACGGCATCGAACAGGCCCTGGTGGACGAGGCGTTCACGAACGCCGAGGGATTCTTCGCGCTGCCCGAGGCCCAAAAGGCCAGGCATGGGCTGAAGAGGGGCCTCAACTCAGGGTGGGAGTCCATGACCCAGGTCAGGCCGTCCGTCAGGACACCGGACCAGAAGGAGTCGTACCAGGTCACCCGCCCTCACATGGAGGGGCTCTGGCCCGACGACGTGCTGCCCGAATTCCGGCTGCGCGCCCTCGACTTCGAGACGCGCTGCCGCGAGGTGGCCATGCGGGTCCTGTCCTGCTTCGCCGACAAGCTGGGCTTCGACAGCGACTTCTTCGCCCGCGCCCACGACCCGCGGAGCGAGCACTACCAGTCCACCCTGCGGATGCTGCACTACTTCGCGCTCCCCGAGGACGCCGAGCCCGACCCGAACGTGTGGCGGGCCGGTGCGCACACCGACTTCGACTGTCTGACACTGCTCTTCCAGCGGGACGGACAGGGCGGGTTGCAGGTGTGCCCGGGGAAGGAGGCCGAGGCACAGGAGTGGACTCCCGTGGCGCCGTCGGCCGACGTCATCACCTGCAACATCGGCGACATGCTGATGCGGTGGAGCGACGACCGGCTTCCGTCCAACTTCCACCGGGTCAAGTCCCCGGGCCCCGGCGAGGACCGGGGCGCCCGCTACAGCATCGCCTTCTTCGCCCAGGCCGACCGTGACGTGGTGGTCGAGGGGCCGGATGGCCGGTATCCGCCGATCACGGCGGAGCAGTACATCCAGCAGCGCATCGCCGCCAACTTCGCACGGTAGAGGGGATTTGTTGTGATGATGTCCGCGAAGCGGCGGGCGCCGTTCGGGCGGCTCGCGGTGCTGGGCCTCCAGCACGTTCTGGTGATGTACACGGGCTGTGTCACGGTGCCGCTCGTCTTCGGCGCGGCCGCCGGGCTGGATGCCTCGACCATCGCTCTGCTCATCAACGCCGACCTGCTGGTCGCGGGCGTCGTCACCATGATCCAGGGCGCGGGCGTCGGGCGGGTGCTCGGCGTCCGCATGCCCGTGATGGCCGGCGCGGCCTTCACCGCCGTGACGCCGATGATCCTGATCGCCGGTGAGTACGGGCTCCAGGCCGTATACGGTTCGATGCTCGCCGCCGGGATCTTCGGCCTGCTCGTCGCCTGGCCGTTCGCCAAGGCGGCGCGCTTCTTCCCGCCGCTGGTGAGCGGTGTGGTGATCACCGTGGTCGGCCTGGCGCTGATCGGGGTCGGCGTCAACCTCGTCGTCGGCAGCGACCCCAAGGCGGCGGACTACGCGGCGCCGTCGCGCCTTGCCCTCGCCGCCCTCGTCGTCATCGTGATCCTGCTGGTGGCGAGGTTCGGCCGGGGCTTTCTGGCTCAGACCGGCGTCCTGCTCGGGCTGCTGGCCGGTACCGCGGTCGCGGTACCGCTGGGAATGCTGGACCTGTCCGCCGCCCGTGGCGCCGACTGGATCGGGGTGAGCGCTCCGTTCCACTTCGGCGCGCCCGAGTTCCCTCCCGTCGCGGTCATCTCCATGTGTGTCGTGATGCTGGTCCTGTTCGCCGAGTCGACCGCGGACCTGATCGCGGTCGCCGAACTCACCGGCAAGGAGCTGACGACCGCGGACATGGCGCGCGGGCTGGCCGCCGACGGACTGTCCGGGGTGCTCGGCGGAGTGATGAACGCCTTCATCGACACCGTCTTCGCCCAGAACGTGGGCCTGGTGTCGATGACCCGGGTACGAAGCCGTCACGTGGCCACCGTCGCGGGCGCCATCCTGGTTGCCCTGGGCCTGGTTCCCAAGCTGGGGGCGGTGGTGGCCGGGCTGCCCGGACCGGTCGTGGGCGCGGCGGGACTGGTCATGTTCGCCACGGTCGCCGCCGTCGGTATCAGCACACTGCGGAAGGTCGAGTTCGAGGGAACGCACAACCTGCTGATCGTCGCCGTGTCGATCGGCGTGGGCATGGCGCCCGACGTGGCACCGGACCTCTACTCCCGTTTCCCGGACGGTGTGCGCATCGTGCTGGGCTCACCGGTGACGAGCGCGACCCTGATCGCCTTCGGGCTGAACCTGGCCTTCAACCGGACCCGCCCGGCGCGCACCGCGGACGACGAGGCAGAGGCAGACAAGCAGACTCGGCCGACGTCCACCACCCCTGCTGAATACGTCCCATAGCGCGGGCCCCAGGGCGACCGCGCAGGGCCGCCGGACGGAGTGTGCACCTCGAATTCTGTCTCGCCTCCACCACGTAGACGAACTCGTCACCGGGGTGCTCGAAACAGCCCGGAAGTCAGCGTCGAATCCTCGTATTCCACCGGGTGGAGGTGGAGCGGGGCGGTGCCTGCTGGATGGTGCCGAGGGCACGGGCGATGCGGTGCAGCGAAAGCATGCTTGGGGCGGGTCAGACCGCGTTCGAGCCGGCTCAGGAAGGGGTGCGACAGCCCCGCGAGCTGGACGAGGGTCAGGCCCCGCTCCATGCGCAGGCGCCGGATGGCGGCGCCGAGTTCGGTACGCAGGTCGGCGTCGCCGGGAGCGTCGGCGCACCCTGTCGCTCTTTGCTCGGCGTTCTAGTGAGGGGCGTTCTGTACCGTGAGGATGCGCACCCCGGAGAGGTCCTGATCTTCCGTCAGAACCCGCCACCGGTGTGAGGTTCCGCCTGGGTAGAGCAGGCTGTCGCCGGCGTGGAGGCGGTGCAGTTCGCGGCCGCCGGGGCCCAGTAGGTCGACCTCGATCGCGCCGTGCACCACATAGAGGAACTCATCGCCCGGGTGGTCGTAGTACTCCTCGAAGGCGGTGGGTCCTCCCGTGTATTCCACCGGATGGACGGCGAATTGGGGTGCCCCGAGCATCCGGGCCGAGCCGCCGCTGTTGGCGACGGGGGTGCCGGTCCCTTCCCGTACGACATGGATGTCGGCGGGGGAGGTTGCCGAGTGTGCCAGCAGGGCCTGTTGGGTGGTGCCGAGCGCCTGGGCGATCCGGTGCAGCGAGGGCATGCTCGGGCGGGTCAGACCGCGCTCCAGCTGACTGAGGAAGGGGTGCGAAAGGCCTGCGCTGCCCGCGAGTTGGACAAGGGTGAGGCCGCGGTTCTTGCGTAGCCGTCGGATCGCGTTGCCGAGCTGCTGGTCCGGATCGGCGGGGGTTTCGGTGGGGCGGTCTGCCATGACGGAGATCCTAAGCGGTCACTTCGGGGTGGGATTTACTCCCGCGAAACACATATCTCTTACGCTCAATGTTGATGTGATGAACATTCTAGGCGAGGAGCCCGAATGACCGCGACCACCGCCGACCGACCCGCCACGGCCGGATTCCTCGATGCCATGGCCGCTCTCGCGGGCGGCGTCTGCGTCGTGACCGCCGCAGCAGCCGATGGCGCACCTGCCGGATTCACCAGCACCGCCGTGATGAGCCTCAGCCGCACTCCGGAGCTGATAGCGATCGGTGTCCAGCGCGGCAGCCGCACCCTGCCGCTGCTCCAGGACGGCGGCAGGCTCGCCCTCAACATCCTTGCCGCGAACGGCGAATCCGTCTCACGGCGGTTCGCCGATCCGGCCGCCGACCGGTTCGCCGGGCTTGAGTGGACGACGGGAGAGGGAGGTGTGCCGCTGCTGCTCACGCAGAGCACGTACGCCGTTGTGTGCCGCGTACGGGAAGAGGTGGCGGCCGGGGACCACCTGCTGCTGATCGCCGACATCGAGGAGATCATCCCCGGCCGAGGCCGGATCAGCGCTCTCGTCCACCACGCCCGCCGCTATCACGGCATCGGCGCATGAGCGGGCGCGACTGGTTCTCCGTACAGGAGACCGGGCCCGGGACCTTCCTCATCGCCGAGCCCGGGCACGTCAACAGCTATCTCGTCGTGGGCGACGACCTCGCCCTGCTGTACGACACCGGGATGGGCATCGGGGACATCGGGCGCGAGGTGCGCGCACTGACCTCGCTGCCGCTGCTCGTCGTCAACTCCCACCACCACTACGACCACCGGGGCGGCAACGCCTCACTCGTGGGCGAGGCCAAGGACTTCGCCGTCCACGAGGCGGGCGCAGACCTGCACGGCGAGCCCGCACCGCGCGAGTGGCTCGAGACGTACGAGCACATCGCCCAGGACATGCGACAGCGCTACACCGAGCTGAGCGCACTCTCCGCCGAGGGCTTCTTCCTCACCGACTCGCGGATCGAGGTGCGGCCCGTCCCCGAACTGACCCAGTGGCGTATCGACGCGGTGCGACCGACCCGGCTGCTCAGGGAAGGGGAGCAGCTCGACCTGGGCGGGCGGAGGCTGCACGTTCTGCACACCCCCGGCCACTCCCCCGACGGCATCTGCCTCTGGGAGCCGGACAGCGGCCAGCTCCTCGCCGGCGACACCCTGATCAGCGGTGCTTTCTTCGCCCATGTGCCGGGCGCCGATGTACCCGCCTTCGCCGCATCGACTCGACGACTGGCTGAACTCCCGGTCAGGACAGCCCTGTTGGGGCACAACCTCCGCCACCGTGAGGGCCATTACTTCGTGGGGCGGGTCGCCGAAGCCTTCGACCAGGTGGTACGCGGACGGACCCGCCCGGTCCGCCGCCAGGACATGTTCGGCGAGCCTGCGATGTGGCACGCCTTCGACGGCTTCGCGGTACTCACGGCACCGGAGAACGGGGACGCACGATGACGGCGACGGCACTGCTGCTGCGCGGGGCGCGGCTGCCCGAAGGGCAGGTCCGGGACGTACTGATCGAGGACGAGCGGGTGTCGGCCGTTGCGCCGACCGGTCAACTCCCCTCCGCAGGTGAGGAGATGGACCTCTCCGGCTTCATGCTGCTGCCCGCCCCCGCCGAACCCCACGCCCACCTCGACAAGGCCCTCACCTGGGACCTGGCCGGTGCACCGCCCTGCGACCTGCCGGGGGCGGTCGCCGCCTGGCGCGGGTATGCCGAGCAGGTGACGGAGGAGGACGTGCTGGTCAGGGCCCGCCGCGCTCTGGACGAGCTGGTCGCCAATGGTGCGACCGCCGTCCGCACCCACGCCGACATCCTGCCCGGCCCCGATCCGCTCCGGGGGCTGCGGGCGCTGTTGCGGCTGCGCGAGGAGCTGAGCGAGCGGGTTGCACTGCAGATCGCCGTACTCCACATCGAGGCGCCCGACGAAGTCCTCGACCAGGCACTGGAGTTGGGGGCCGACCTGCTCGGTGGCTGCCCGCACCTCTCCGAAGACCCGCAGGCCGCTGTCGCCCGCGCCCTGACCATCGCCGAGCGGCACGGCGTCGGCGTCGATCTGCATGCGGACGAGCATCTCCGTCCGGACCCGAAGGATCTGCTGCTGCTCGCCCAGGCGGTACGGGAGCGGGGCTTCGCCCACGGTGCGACCGCCAGCCACTGCGTGGGACTGGGCGGCCTGGACCCGGCCGAGGCCGCCCGGATCGCCAAGGAGGCGGCGGCATCCCGGATCGGGGTCGTCGCACTGCCGCTCACCAACCTCTACCTCCAGGGCCGCGACACCCCTGCCCGCACCCCGCGCGGTCTGACCGCCGTACGCGCCCTCCTGGACGCGGGCGTGCCCCTGGCCGGGGGCGGCGACAACATCCGCGACCCCTTCAACCCGGTGGGCAGGGCCGACCCCCTGGAGACCGCCGGACTCCTCGTCGCGGCAGGTCATTTGACGCTGCCCGAGGCCGTTCACGCGGTGACCACCGGCGCCCGCACGGTCCTCGGGCTGCCCGCCGCAGGGCCGTACGAGGGTGCGATCGCCGACCTCCTCGCCGTACGGGCCGACTCGCTCTCCGGGGCTGTCGGCGCCTCGTACCCGGACCGGATCGTCTTCAAGGGCGGGCGAGCGGTGAGCCGCACCACGGTGGTCCGCGAAGCGCTCTGACTGGTCCAGGGCGTAAACGCCCGGGACATCCCTCCGAAACAATAAATGTTGATGCTACGAACATCAGTGAATGCATCACAGCCCTCAAGGAAGGAGCCGACGTGGCGACAGCAGTGCAGACGGCGCTGAGCTTCGTAGCCGTCGACAAGCGTTTCGACAGCGGAACCACCGCGCTCTCGAGTGTGGATCTCCGCGTCGGGGCAGGGGAGTTCGTGGCGGTCGTGGGCCCCTCCGGATGCGGCAAGTCCACCCTGCTGCGGCTCGCCGCCGGCCTCGATGCCCCCAGCGCGGGCGAGATCAGCACCCCGGGCGGCGACGTCGGGTACGTCTTCCAGGACGCCACCCTGCTGCCCTGGCGCAGCGTCCTCGCCAATGTGGCGCTGCCGGCCGAACTGGCCGGCCGTCCCAAGGCCGAACGGCACGAGCGCGCCATGGACGCCATCCGTCTCGTCGGCCTCGACGGCTTCGAGAAGCAGTTGCCCAGGCAGCTCTCGGGCGGGATGCGGATGCGGGTGTCGCTGGCCCGCGCGCTGATGATGAGCCCCGCGCTCTTCCTCTTCGACGAACCCTTCGGCGCGCTGGACGAGATGACCCGGCTTCGTATGCAGGAGGAACTCCAGCGGATCTTCGCCGAGACGGGATTCGCGGGTCTCTTCATCACGCACTCGGTGACCGAGGCGGTCTTCCTGGCCAACCGGGTCGTGGTGATGTCGGCCCGGCCCGGACGCATCACCGCCGAGTTCGAGGTCCCGTTCGCCCACCCCAGGCCCGCTTCGCTGCGCTACGCACCGGAGTTCGCCGCGATCGCGGGCGCGGTCTCCGAGGCCCTGCGAGGAGACGCCCAGTGACCACGAACACCCCGGCTGCCACGCCCGCCGACGCGCCGACTGCCCACGCGACCACTGCCGCCCCGGTCGCGGTCGGCCCGAGCGGCGAACCGTCTGCCGCTTCCGAACCGGCCGTCACCGGTCCTGGCGCTGCCGCTCCGGCCCACGAGGCGAAGACCCCCGTGCACCGGTCCGATGCCGCCACCGTCGAGACTTTCCCGACCGCCGAATCATCCGTCCGCACACGCCGGGGCCCCGTCGCCCTGTTCGCCCCCATCGGCTCGCTCGCCGTCGCCTTCGGCCTCTGGTACGCGGTGAGTTACCTGCTTCTCGCCCCCGCCCGCCGCTTCCTCGTGCCGCCCCCGCATCAGGTCCTCCAGGTCGCCGTCCTCGACTGGACCCACCTGCAACCCATGCTCCAGGCCCTCGCCCTCACCGCGCAGGTCGCTCTCGCCGGGCTCGCCATCGCCGCCGCCCTCGGCATCACCGGGGCCGTGGTGATGAGCCGGGCCCGCTGGCTGGAGCGCTCCCTCTATCCCTACGCCGTCATCCTGCAGACCGTCCCGATCCTCGCCATCGTCCCCCTCATCGGCCTCTGGTTCGGCTTCGGCTTCACCAGCCGGGTCGTGGTCTGCGTCCTCATCGCCCTCTTCCCGATGATCGCCAACACCCTCTTCGGGCTGCAGTCCGTGGACCGCGCACACCACGACCTCTTCACCCTCCAGAAGGCGAGCCGCTGGGACCGCCTGCGCAAGCTGGAACTGCCCGCGGCGCTCCCCGCCGTCTTCACCGGGCTGCGTACCTCCTCCGGGCTCTCCGTCATCGGCGCGATCGTCGGCGACATGTTCTTCAAGCAGGGCGCGGCCGGCATCGGCACCCTCCTCGACGTCTACCGCTCACGGCTCCAGTCCGAGGACCTCTTCGCCGCGATCATCCTCGCCTCCCTCTTCGGGGTCGCCGTCTTCGCGCTCTTCACGTTCCTGTCCCGACTCGCCATCGGCTCCTGGCACGCGTCCGGCCGCAGTTGAGCCGGCCCCACCCCCCTCTCCGCTTCCTCGTCAGAGCCCCTTCCGGGAGACAGTCATGCCAATTTCCGCCAGAAGAAGCCTTGTTGCGGGACTGAGCGCCTCGCTCCTTCTCGCCGCCACCGGCTGCGGAGCCGGCGCCACCACCGCCGCCGGTTCGTCCGCCGACCTCAAGCCCGCTCCCGCCGCCCAGCGCCTCGACAAGGTCTGTCCCGCCACCGTCGTCGTCCAGGCCGACTGGGAGCCCGAGGCCGAACACGGTCCGATCTACAACCTCGTCGGCCCCGGCTACACCGTCGACACCGACAAGAAGCGGGTCACCGGCCCCCTCGTCCTCGGCGGCAAGGACACCGGCGTCAAGATCCAGGTACGGGCGGGCGGTTCGGCCGTCGGGTACCAGACCCCCGCCTCGCAGATGTACATCGACCAGTCCATCACCCTCGGCATGGTCACCACCGACAGTGCCATCCAGTCGGCGGGCAAGCAGCCCGTCACCGCGGTCGCCGCGCTGATGAAGAAGAGTCCGCAGGTCCTGATGTGGGATCCCGAGACCCACCCGGACTGGAAGACCGTCGCCGACATCGGCAAGAGCGGCGCCAAGGTCGTGTACCGCGACGGCGAGGTCTTCGCCCCGATGTTGGTGGCGAAGGGGCTCATCAAGAAGAGCCAGCTGGACGGGAGTTACGACAGCGCCCCGTCCCGTTTCGTCGCCGACCCCTCCATCGCGCAGCAGGGCTTCGCCACCGCGGAGCCGTACCTCTACGAGCACGAGGTCGCCGCCTGGAAGAAGCCGGTCAAGTTCCAGCTGCTTTCCGATGTCGGCTACACCGTCTACCCGGAGGCACTCTCCGTCCGCACCGGTGCGCTGAAGAAGCTCAGCCCCTGCCTGAAGAAGCTGGTTCCCGTCATCCAGCAGTCGGCCGCCGACTTCGCCGCCGCGCCGGACACCGCGGTCACGCTCATCGACGACATCGTCAAGCAGTACGGCACGAGCTGGGTCTACTCCAAGGGCACCGGCCAGTACGCCGCCAAGGAGATGGTCGAGCTCGGCATCCTCGGCAACGAGGCCGACGGATCGATCGCGAGCTTCGACAAGACGCGGGTGACCGACTCCCTGAAGACCTTCGGGCCGATCCTCACCGAGAGCGGCGTCAAGATCCCGGCCGGGCTGAGCGCCGATGACCTGGTGACCAACGAATTCATCGACACCGAGATCGGAATGAAGTAATGGCCATCGACCCCAAGGGCACGACCCTCTCCGCCGCCGAACTGCGCCGGATGACCGAACTGGTCGCGGACGAGGCGGTATGGGACGCCGGAACAGGTACTGCGCACCACACCCCCGGCATCGAGGAATTCTGCACGGAGGCTGCCGCACTGCTGGGTGAGGATGCCGTCGTACGCGAGGACTCCGCTCTCGAAAAGGCGTCCCGCGACTGGGCGCACATGTCGCCGATCCTCGCCGCCAAGCTCCCTGCCGGTCGCGCCGAGGTGGTGCTGCGCCCGTCGTCGTACGAGCAGATCCAGCCCCTCGTCGCCCTCGCCCACCGCCTGCGCATCCCGCTCACCCCGCGCGGCAAGGGCACCGGCAACTACGGCCAGGCGATCCCGCTCCACGGCGGCGCCGTCCTCGACCTCACCGGATGCGGACGCATCCTGGGCGCGGGCGACGGGTGGATCAGGGCCGAGGCAGGCGCAAAGATGTCCGACCTGGAGGCGCACGCGCGCACGCTGGGCCAGGAGCTGTGGATGTTCCCCTCCACCTTCGGGACGTCGCTCGGCGGTTTCCTCTGCGGTGGGAACGGCGGCACGGGATCGCTGGCCAACGGCACCAACGGGGACGGCTTTGTACGGGAGTTGACCGTCGTCCCGTGCACGGAAGAGGCCGAGCCTTTCACCGTACGCGGCGAGGAGGCCCTCCCGTACATCCACGCCTACGGCACCACCGGCATCACCACAACCGCGACCGTCGCACTTCAGCCGGCCCGTGTCTGGACCGGCCTTTTCGCCTCCTTCGACACGTGGACCTCCGCCACCGCCGCGCTCAGCGACCTCGTACGCCTGGAGCCCGCCCCGCGCCTGGTCTCCCTCGACGAGCCCGGCCTCGTCGAGACCTTCGAGACCGACCCGGCCCTGGACCCGGCCGCGCTCAGCGTCCGCGCGATCATCGAGGAGCAGGCCGGGGACGACGCCCGGGCGATCATCGAGAAACACGGCGGCCGGGTGACCGAGGTACGTCCCGCACCGCGCGGCCCGGCTCTCATCTCCTCGCTCTCCTTCAACCACCCCACGTACCACCTGATGAAGGCCCAGGACGGCTACTTCCACCTGGAGATCGGCGGCGACGTACTGCTCGGCGACCCGGCAGCGGTCAAGGCCGTCTTCCCCGGGACGGTGCTGCACCTGGAGGGGATGCGCTCGGGGACCGTCGGCATGCTGATGGCGCACTACCAGGACGAAGCCACCGTGTACGAGGGGATCGCCGCCCTTGAGGCACTGGGCGTCGGCGTCCATGACGTCCACAACTGGTACGTCGACCGGCGCCTCGACCTCGCCCGCGCCGCCGCCCGCACGGCCGACCCGCTGGGGCTGCTCAACCCCGGCCACCTTCTGGGAGCGCACTGACCATGACCTTCACCCGCTTCACCGACCTCAGCGGGCCGTCGGTCACCGACCTGTCCGCCGACACCGTCGCCGTCCTTCCCGTCGGCGCGATCGAGCAGCACGGGCCCCATCTGCCCGTCGCCACGGACTACTTCATGGCGGAGGCGATAGCGCGGGGCGCGGCTCTGGCCGCCTCCGACAGCTGCGACATCACACTGCTGCCGGGCCTCGCGTACACCAAGTCCGACGAACACGCCTGGTCGCCCGGGACACTGTGGCTCAGCGCCTCGACGCTCTTCGCGGTACTGGACGACCTCGGACGATCCCTCGCCAAGGGACCCGTCCGGCGGCTCGCGTTCCTCAACGCACACGGCGGCAACAGTGCGCTGCTGGGAGTCGCTCTACGTGAACTCCGCACCAAATACGGTCTGTTCACCTTTCTTCTGCACGCCGCGCTCCCCGCGGACCAGGGCGGCGCGTCCCCGTCCGGCGAGCTGGGTCTGGGGGTGCACGGCGGGCTGAACGAGACCGCGGCGATGCTCCACCTCCACCCGGAGACGGTGGACATGTCGCTGGCCGAGCGGAGTGTCCCCGAGCACCTGACCGCCTACGAGCACATCGGCTTCGGCAAGTCCGTCTCCTTCGGCTGGACGAGCGACGACTTCGGTACGGGCAACGGCGTCATCGGCGACCCCACCGGAGCCACCCCCGAACTCGGCCGCAAGCTCGTCGACACCGCCATCGCCAACAACGCGGCCGCACTGCGCGAATGCGCCCGCTTCCTGCCTTCCGCCTGACCGCCTGCTGCCTGACCGCCTTCCGCCTGACGTCGAGGACACCCGCCATGGCCATCCCTCCGCTCCACAAGCCGCTCAGCACGATCGCCGCCCACCACATCACCGCGGGCGACACGGTCAAGCTCGCCGTCCTCACCGGACCGGCCGACGGCTCACCGACCACCGTCGTCTTCGAGGTGTGGGAGCCGGGCGGCGCCCAGCCGCTCAACTGGCACCCCGAGTCCGTGGAGACCTTCGTGGTACTCGCGGGCGAGGGCCGCGCGGTCAGCGACGAGCACGAACGCGACCTCGCACCGGGTGATGTCCTCGTCCTGCCCCTCGGCTCCAAGCACCGGATCACCAACACCTCGGCCACCGAGCGGCTCTACACCCTCACGGTCATGTCCCCCGACGAGGGCTTCGCCGACCTGATCCAGCGCGGCCCCTTCGCGGTGCTCGACGACGCGGACCTGGCCGTCCTCGGAGCCGCCCGATGAGCGAACTCCTCGACGCCTTCTGGTCGTACGAACAGGCCCTCGGCGCCAATGACGTGGCGGGCCTCGACCACTGGTTCCTGGACGCCCCGGACACGGTGCGCGCCGAGGGTTCCATGGTGCTGAGCGGGCACGCGGCCATCTCGGACTTCCGTCGCGGCCGCGGCGGGGGAGCCCCGGCCCGTACGGTCGAGCGCGTCCATGAGGTGCGGATCGCCGAGGACGTCGCCGTACTGACCGCCGAAACGCTGCGCGCCGACGGGTCGCGCGGGATGCAGACACAGGTGTGGCGGCTGACGGGCGAGGGCTGGCGGATCGCGGCCGCGCACGTCAGCGCGGTGCCGGATCCGGTGGCGGACGAGACTCCGGACCCCGCGGTGTGGCAGGTCGTGGGAGAGCCGCTGGCCACCGGGGCGGAGGCGGGGCCGCTCGCCGGTGTACGTACTGCCGTCAAGGACCTCTTCGCCGTTGCCGGACAGCGGATCGGCGGGGGCAACCCGCAGTGGCTGGCCGAAGCGCCAGTGGAGCCCCAACACGCCGACGCCGTACGGGAATTGCTCAGCGCCGGCGCCCAGCTCGCCGGGATCGCCCAGACCGACGAACTCGCCTTCAGTCTCGCCGGAACCAACATCCACTACGGCACCCCCGTCAACCCCGCCGCCCCCGGCCGCATCACCGGCGGCTCCAGCAGCGGCCCGGCGGCGGCGGTCGCCCGCGGTTGGGCGGATCTGGGGCTGGCCACGGACACCGCGGGCTCGATCCGGGTCCCCGCCTCCTACTGCGGCCTCTACGGCTGGCGCCCCACCCACGGAGCCGTCCCCACCGGCGGCCTGCTCCCGCTGGCCCCGTCCTTCGACACGGCGGGACTGCTTGCCCGGGACCCGGACCTGCTGCGTACAGCGGCAAAGGTGCTCCTGCCCCGGGACGGCGAAGCCCCGATGACCACGCTTCTGGTCGACGACGCCCTCACCGCGCTCGCCGAACCCGAGGTCCAGGCATCCTTCGAGGCGGCATGCCGGGCGCTCTCCCTCCGCACCGGCCTGGAGCTCGTACGGACCGACACCGGCATGGCCCCACACCTGGAGGAGTGGCTGCCCGCCTTCCGTACGGTCCAGGCGGCCGAGGCGTGGGCCGCGCACGGGGAGTGGATCGAGAAGCACCCAGGCGCGCTGGAGGCCGACATCGAGACCCGGTTCGCCGGGGGGAGTCAGGTCACGGAGGGTGAAATGCGTGACGCCACCTTCGAGCTCCTGTCCGCCCGTTCGGTCGTCGTCGAAGTCCTCCCGCCCGGCACGGCGCTCCTTCTCCCCACCACGAGCAGCCCGGCCCCCCGCGCCGATGCGACACCGGCCGAGGTCGAGACCGTACGAGCCGCGACCCTCCGCCTCACCTGCCTTGCCTCGCTCGCCGGGCTGCCCGCCGTCACCATGCCCCGCCTGCGGGTCCGCGACCTCCCGGTCGGCCTCTGCGCGATCGGCGCACCGGGTGCGGACCACGCCCTCCTGGAGCTGGCCCATGCATGAAATCGGCCCCAACTCCCGCAATTCCTGGCGCGCGGACGCCACACACGTCGACCTCCGCCGCGCGCAACGCCCGGCCCGCCCGGTCACCGTGGAGGCTCAGCCTCAAATCCTGACGTTCGACCTGGCCAGGGCTGCGATCGTCGTCATCGACATGCAGAACGACTTCTGCTCGCCCGACGGCTGGCTGGCCTCGATCGGCGTGGACGTGTCCCCGGCCCGCACCCCCATCCCCGTACTCCAGCGGCTCCTCCCCGCGCTCCGGGCGGCCGACGTCCCCGTCGTCTGGCTCAACTGGGGCAACCGCCCCGACCGCGCGAACCTCCCGCCCGGCGTCCTCCACGTCTACGACCAGGATGGAACCGGAGGCGGCCTCGGCTCCCAACTGCCCACCGGGGCAAGGGTTCTGGAACGCGACAGCGCGTCCGCCGACATCACCGCACCCCTCTTCGCGGCACCCGGCGACCTGCACATCGCCAAGTACCGCATGAGCGGCTTCCAGGACACCGAACTCGACAGCGTCCTGCGCAATCTCCGCGCCGACACACTCCTGTTCGCCGGAGTCAACGCCGACCAGTGCGTCCTCGCCACCCTCATGGACGCGGCGAGCCTCGGCTACGACGTGCTGATGCTGGAGGACGCGGTGGCCACCACCTCACCCGCGTACTGCATGGACGCCGCCGTCTACAACGTCCGCCAGTGCTTCGGCTTCACCCTCACCGCCGCCGACCTCCAGGAAGCCCTGTGACCCTCCTCCAACCCCACCGGGGCCCCGTCGACGGCGACCACTACCTCCCCGCAGACCCAGCCGCAGTGCACTGGGGTCTGCTCCCCAACGCCCGCTCCAAGCCGGCCCTTTCGGTCCCTTCCGGCACGAGCGTCACCCTCGACACCATCAGCCACGAGGGCATCCTCGCCGACCAGGGCCGAGACCCGGCCGCCTTCTTCGCCGCGGCCGGTATCCACGGCATCCTCCACGACACGGCCGAACTCGCCGCTTCCACCCGCCTTCACGACCCCGCCGCCCACGGCCCGCACGTTGTCACAGGACCCGTCCACATCCAGGGGGCCGAGCCCGGCGACGTACTCGAAGTGGAGGTCCTCCGCCTGCGCCGCCGCGCCCCCTACGGAGTGATCAGCAACCGCCACGGCAAGGGCGCGCTCCCCGGCGAATACCCTCAGGGCCCCGACCCCCACCCGGTCAGCCTGGTCGCCACCGTCGACAACGACGGCCGTGGCCGCCTCCCCGTGGGCGACGGTCGCGACATCCGCTTCCCGCTCCGTCCCTTCCTCGGCATCATGGGCACCTCCCCCGCCACCGTTGCCCCGGTCCACTCGGTGCCTCCCGGCCCGCACGGAGGCAATCTCGACATACGCCACCTCGGCGTCGGCGCCCGCCTCTTCCTGCCCGTTGCCGTCGAGGGCGCCCTCTTCTACGCCGGCGACCCGCACTTCTCCCAGGGCGACGGCGAAGTGGCCCTCACCGCCTTCGAAGCCCCTTTGCGCGCGACCCTCCGCCTCACCGTCCACCGCGACCCCGCTCTGCGCCGACTCGCATCCCGCCTGCGCGCCCCCTTCGCAGAGACCGACACCGAGCACATCGTCATGGGCCTCGACATCGACCTCGACGAGGCCATGCGCCATGCCGTACGCGACGCCCTCACCCTCCTCTACGAGCGCTTCTCCGTTCCCGGACCGGTTGCCCTCGCCTATCTCAGCGCGGCCGCCGACTTCCAGGTCTCCCAGGTGGTCGACATCGTCAAGGGCGTCCACTGCCGCATTTCCAAGGCGGACCTGACCTTCTGACGCCGAGTGGGCAGCCGAGCCGGCTCGGTGCCGGCGGTGGCGCGGTGACGATGGGCACGCCGACACGAGGTCAGGGCCTCTCGTCAACTCCCGGAGCATCGCCCTCCGGCCAGGCGGCCGCCCATTGCAGGGCGCCGAGGAGATGCGCCCTGAAGGCTGGATCGGCGTAGGCCTCGGGCGCATGGCCGAGTGCGGTGTAGAAGCTGCGCCCACGGCCGTGGTGCCGGTACCAGACGAGGGGGTGATCGGCCCCCATGCCGCCGCCGGTGTAGGTCGTCTCGTCCACGGTGGCCAGCACCGTGACGTCGCGGGGCGCCCGGAAGTCGTACCACTCGTCGGTCCAGTGCCACTGCCGCGGAAGGTGTGCGGTGGCCGGGTGCGAGCGGTCGACCGTGAGGACGGCAGGCTGCACCGGCGGATGCCCGGCGAACCGGGCGCCGAGGAGTTCACCGTAGGCGGGCCACTCGTACTCGGTGCAGGCGGCGGAGTGGACCCCCAGGAATCCGCCACCGCCCGCGACGTGTTCCAACAGCGCCGACCGGCCCGGTTCGTCGAGAACCTCGCCGCTGGTCGACAGGAACACGACGGCGTCATAGCCGTCCAGGGAGCGCAGGGGCTCCTCGGTGGCGTGGACCTTGAACCCGTGTTCAGCGCCGAGTTCGCCGAACGCGGCCACGCCGGAGGGTATGGACGCGTGCCGGTACGCGGCGGTCGCCGTGTACACGAGGATCTTGCTGGCGGACATGTTTGCTCCAGTGTGGGGAACGGTCGTCGACGCCACCCTCCGGATGGCGCTGTGGTCAGCGGCGGGTGAGGGACACCCGGCAGCGCAGGACGTGCTCGCCGGGATCGAGTACGCCGCGCAGTGTCGGCAGGGCTGTGCGCGGGTGCAGGAGATGCGAGCCCGGCAGCGGCAGTACGACGACGCCTTCGCGGGGTGATGGGTCGTCGGCGAGGCAGACGATCTCGCTTACGGCGGTGTCGGCCGTCGCCCTGGCCAAGCCGGGGTGCTCCGTGAAGTTGTGGGGTGTCGCTCCGAGGCCGGTCTTCGGGACGCAGAAGGCGCCTTCGGCCGTGTACAGCCGGCGACCGGTGATGATGCGGTGCTCGCGCAGGTGCCCGCCGTCCGTGTGCCGCAGCCGGGTCTCGACGGTCACGTCCGGCCATGGCTGCCAGCGCACGACGAGCGTCTCGCCGTCGATCCGGGACTCTCCGGCGGAACGCGTGCGCCAGCCTTCGCCGTCGTCGGACAGGGCCAGCGCGCTGTCGAAACCCCCTTGTTCCAGGGTCGGTTCGCCCGTGGGCACACTGAAGGCGGCGAGCGTGGAGTAGGCGAACTTCGCGTACTTGGCGGTCCCGCCGCGGGGGTTCCAGGCGGGCGCGTTCTGCCCGGCGAGCGCGACGACGTCCCCCGCCGTGTCCCGCGCGAGAATCATCGCGGCGGCGGGCTGTCTGCTGATTCCGGGAGGCGGTACCGGCGCGGGCGTCGCCGTCCAGAACGGATGGTCCTCGGTCGCGGCGAGGCTCGCGAAGACCTTCGTGCCCCAGTACGGGGAGCCGCCGGCCAGGTACTGCTCGACGACGCCGGTGTTCGGGTAGGCGTAGCCGACGGTCAGGGAGCCGTCCTCGGCGAGGACCGGCCGCTGCCACCACCAGGCGAGGTTGCGCTGGGCCAGCGTGCGTGCGGTGCTCCAGCCGACGGCGGGCTGGTCCGCCGCGGCGAGGACCGACCAGAAGGCGCCCTGGGCGAACCGGTAGCCGAGGCTGCGTCCGAAGGGCAGGGCGGCTCCGTCGGTGGCGAACCAGTGCTGGAACTGCCCGGCGAACTCGGCGGCACGCTGCCGGTAGCGCCGGCTCCGCTCCTCGTCGACCGCTTTCAGCGAGGCCAGCAGCAGTCCGTAGAAGTGGAATCCGAACGGGACGTAGTGGTCACGCGAGCCGGGGCGCTCCGGTGTGCCGGGCCCGTCGGCGTACCAGCCGTCGGACAGGGCGAAGTCCTCGATGCGGTCCAGGTGCGCGGCCAGCCGTGTCTCGTCCACGGGCACGCCCACCGAGCGCAGCCCGACGGCGGCAAGCACCGGGAAGAAGCACCAGTTGTTGTCCCACGGCGTCGCCGAAGCCGCCGCCGACAGCCAGTCGGCGAGCTGCTGTCGTTGCCGTTCGGTGAGCGGATCCCAGAGCTGGTGCCGTGCGACGGCGAGCGCGTACCCGACGGCTGCGGATTCGACGAGGCGCTGGTCGGTGTCGGCGGGCCGTCCGACGTACCACGGGTGTTCGGGGTCGACGGCGGAGGTCAGCGCGTGGCGCGCCTCCTCCCACTGCCGGTCCGCGCCGGACAGGCCGCCGGCGGCGTGCGCAGCGAGTCCCCACAGGGGGCGGGCGACGAGTTCGAACCAGACCGCCCGGTGGTCGCTCATGCTCGCGTGCACCGCCATCCGTCCGGGACCGGCAGCCGCCGTGCGCGTGGCGGGTGCGGCAAGGGCGAGCAGCGCGTCGGCCCAGCCTTCCCTGGTGGTGGGGGCTGGGCCGAACAGCTGTGACGGGGTGGGCATGGCCGTCATCGTAGAGATCGACTACGGGGTGTGCAATCGGTTTCATGTGTTTCATAAAAACTTGCTCAACCGGTGATGACCTGCAGGAACGGCTGGTTCGCCGAGCTGCTCCGGCCGGCAAGGAGAACGGCGACACCGGCCGCGCTCTCGACGAGGGCCACGGTCGCCGTTCCGTCGCCCGCGTACTGGGTCTGCACGTGGCCGGTGACCTCGATCGGGATCCAGTCCTTGGCGTTGCCGATCGAACCGGAGGACAGCGCGTCGCCGAGCGTCGGCTGGTTGTTCCAGGTCAGGCCGGTCTCCGTCCAACTGTCGCTGCTCACCGCGTACCCGGTGAGGGTGGCCTGGGTGCCGGTGGAGTCGGAGGTGGCCCCGCGCACCCACAGCACCGCGCGCCTGGGTGTGCCCGCCAGGGCGGACAGGTCGAACTTGAGGAAGGACCGGCGGTGGTAGCCGGTGCCTGCGTTCTTGACGACCAGGTCGGTGGTGCTGCCGTAGTTGGTGTCGGCGTAGGAGCCGTCGCGGACGTAGGCGTCGGCGGTCGGGGCGAGTGCCGTGTACGTGCCGCCGGTGCCGAACGTGACGGTGTGGGAGGCGCCCTGCGTGCCGCCGACCTCCACGACCAGGGTGAGGGGAGCGAGGCCGACGACGCTGACGCCGTCGTCCGCGGTGGCCGTGGTGTATCCGCTGCGGGCGATGGTGACGGTGACGGTCGCGGCGGCGCGGGTGGGGTCGGCGACGCTGACGGACAGCGTGCCGGCGGACTCCCGTACGAGGACGGAGCAGGGGGCCGAGACGGTGATCGGGCCCGCGGTGCCGGCGGCGAAGAAGTTGGCGGCGGTCACGCCGGTGGCGGTGTCGGTGACCGCCTGGACGGAGGCCGTGTTGGCCAGGACGGTGATCGTCGGGGAGGCCGCGCGCGCGGCGGTGAGGGCCGGCGTGGCGCCGGGCAGGAGGATGTAGCTGTAGGAGGCGCCGGCGGGGTCGGTGCCGTGGTCGACCCACAGGGTCAGGTAACGGCGGGTCAGGGATGTCGTGGAGCTCTCGGTGTTGATGTCGCTCCAAGCTCCCGTACGCGCCTCGCGCAGCGCCTTCAGGGTGGCCCCGCCTGGGAAGACATAGCCGGCGACCCCGGTGATCGACGCCCAGGAGGCAGCGGAGAAGGTGCCGGACCAGCCCAGTGTGGTCGACTGGGCGGTGCCGTCGACGGTCAGCGCGTTGGAGGCGGTGGAGCCCAGGTTGCGGTTGTCGACGGTGGTCTCGACCGCGTATCCGTCGCCGGCGGTGATCCCGGCGCCGAGGCAGACGACCTGGTCGTCGAGGCAGAACCAGGACTTCTTGGCAGCCAGGGTGGAGCCGAGGCCGCGGGTGTCCTGGCCGAGCGCGCTGTACGTTCCGTCGGTGGCGCCGCCGGCCCAGACGGCTCCCGTGGGCGGGGTGGGCCTGGGGGTTCCCTGTCCGTCCGTCAGCGGGATGCGGGAGACGGTGGTACCGGGCAGGCGGTAGGGGTCGACGGTCGGCCAATAGGCGTCCGAGTACTGGCCGTTGCCGTAGGTGCCGCCCCACCAGTAGGTCATCCCGGAGCCCGTGTGCCAGCCGCGCAGGTTCTCGCCGTTGATGCACTCGTAGAACGCGGTTCTCGCGGAGCACATGGAGACGGCCAGGGCCCAGGAGGCGCGGCGGTGGGTGGCCCGGTCCATGCTGCCGAAGACCCGGGAGGCGACCGGCTCGGCGGTCGCGGTGACGGCGGTGTCGTCGAGGACGGACTTGCCCAGGGCCAGCACGGGCAGTGTCTGGTAGGAGTCCTCCAGGAACGGGGCCCAGTAGTCGCGCTCCAGCCAGCCCTTGGCCATCGCCTTCCAGGTGGCGGCCTCGTCGGTGGAGGCCGCGTCCGCCAGCATCAGGATGCTGCCGATGATGAGATGGCCGCGTACGTGGTCGTCCTGCTGGATGCCCAGCGGATTGTCCACGGTCTTGACGCCGCGACTGATCGCCCGCCCGGACACGCCGTCCATCATCAGCCCGTTGAACAGGAACGGGGCGAACGCGTCGGTGACCGCGTCGAAGAGCAGCTGCCGGTTGTCGTCGGTCACCTCCCAGGTCGATCCCGCCAGGAGCGAGAGCAGCCCGGCCAGTCCGCTGATCAGGACGGAGCCGTAGGACCCGGTGTAGGGCACGTTGGTGTGCTGGACGAACGAGCCGTCGGCGTAGAGACCGTCGCCGCTGCGGACCAGCGGGAACACGGCGGAGAGACCGGCGACGCCGGTGGCGATCTTCGCCGAGCTCTTGGCGAGGATGCCGCGGAGGATGAGCACGCGGCACAGGTCGACACGGTTGGCTCCGGTGCTGACCCCGCTGTAGGAGGCGACCGCGGTGTCCGGCACGAAGGCGTCTATCGCCGCCAGGTAGTTGGCGAGTTGGGAGCTGCTGAGCTCGGCATACACCAGGCAAGCGGTGTCGAGCGAGAGCCGCGAGGCGCCGATCTGCCAGTCCCACCAGTTGTCGTAGGTGGTGGTCGTCGGCGTGTACGCGTTGGCGTACATCCAGTCGAGGCCGGTCAGGACGGCGTCGAGGAGATCGGCGTCGCCCGTCAGCCCTGTGCCGTCGAAGGCCCATGCCTGGGCCATCCACTTCAGACGTACGTAGCTGGAGGTGACGTTGGCGCTGACGCTGCCGATCGGCAGGTCGTCCCAGAGCGAGGCCGTCGACGGGTTCATGCCGGACAGAAAGCCGGACGCGGTGCTGCCCGTGCGAGTGAACAGGGTGGCGAACGGCTCCTGCGTGGCGTCGTAGCCGGTACCCAGCAGGGTCCTGTCGATCCAGCGCAGGCGAAGGGTGTCGTACTCGTCGGCGGCGAAGGCCGGCGGTGAGCCGATCGCGGCCATGCCCAGGGTGATGCCGGCCGTGGCGGTGGCGAGGTGCAGCAACTGTCGGCGAGTGAGCATCGGGGATCCCCTCCGCACCCTGTGCGGGGCGCGCGGTCATACGGACGCGGGCGCCCGTCGTCGGGTGGTTGGCCGGCTCCCCCGCCTGTCGGGTGGGGCAGTTGGGCGGGGACGGTAAACCGGTTTCATCCATGGGGGCAACCCCTATGGCCTCAACTCGCCCGGACTCACAGCTTTCTGACCACCGGAAGCCCATTTCTGCAGAGAGCCCCTTGACGGATCACCTCAACGCTCAATAGCTTGACGGCCACCTCATGTGAAACCGGTTGCACGCCATGAAGCAACCCCACGCCGTGAAACAACCCACCATCCCGAACCCCCAAGGAGCAGTGAACCGGTGAGCCGTCGCACGACCGTCGCCATCGCGATGCAGCCAGAGGTAGCCGCGCTCGCCCTCACCGAAGAGCTCACCGCTCGGCTGGACAAGAGCGTGGACGTCCAGCCCGGCATCATCGTCGACTTCGCGACCCCGGTCTCCCGCAGCCAGCTGGCGGACGTGGACGTGCTGCTCACCGGCTGGGGCTGCCCTCTCATCGACCAGGCCGTCCTCGACGCGGCTCCCCGGCTGCGCGCGATCGTGCACGCTGCCGGATCGGTCAAGCACCACCTCACACCCGAGGTCTGGCGGCGCGGAATCCTCGTGTCCTCGGCGGCCTCTGCCAACGCCTTTCCCGTCGCGCAGTACACCGTCGGCGCGATCCTGCTCGCGGGGAAGCGTGCCTTCCGGCTGGCCCACGACTACGCACAGGGCCGGTACAAGAACAAGCTCGCCGACGACACCGGCAATCATGAGCGCGTCGTCGGGATCGTCGGCGCGTCCCGCACCGGACGTCTCGTGCTGGAGCTGCTCGCCCCGCACGGCTTCCGGCTACTGGTCAGTGACCCGACCCTGGACGCGCGAGCGGCGGCCGGACTGCATCCGGCCGGACAGGTGGAGCTGGTCGACCTGGACGACCTGCTGGGCGACAGCGACATCGTCAGCCTGCACGCCCCGGCCCTGCCCGAGACCCATCACCTGCTCGACGACCGCCGGCTCGCCCTGCTGCGCGACGGTGCCGTCCTGATCAACACCGCACGTGGACAACTGATCGACACCGAGGCGCTGTTCCGCCACTGCGTGGACGGCCGGATCGACGCTGTCCTGGACGTGACCGACCCCGAGCCGCTGCCCGCCGGCCACCCGCTGCTGTCCCTGCCCAACGTCATGGTCACGCCCCATGTGGCCGGGGCGATGGGCACCGAGATACGCCGGCTCGGTGAGTTCGCCGTCACCGAGATCGAACGCCTCAACGCCGACGAGCCCCTGCACGGGGGCATCCACGCCGACCAGTTGGCGCTTCTCGCCTGAGCCGAAACGGCCTTCCCCGTATCGCCCCGTCCACAACGAAGCCCGTACCAACCCATCGCACAGCGAACCCCGCCGCACAAAGGAGCACCAGTGAACACCCAGCCCCCGACGTTCTCCAGACGATCCCTGCTGAGAGCGACAGCCGTCGCCGCTTTCGCCGTTTCCGGCTCCGGCCTGCTGGCCGCCTGTGCCTCCGCCGATGGCGACGCCGAATCCGGCTCGGCCAAGGGCAAGGCCACCGCCACCAACCCGTTCGGCATCGACGAGAGCGCCGCGCTGGACGTCGTCGTCTTCAAGGGCGGTTACAGCGACGAATACGCCAAGTTCGACGAAGAGCTGTACTCCGAGAAGTACCCCAAGGCGAAGATCAGCCACTCCGGCATCACCGAGATCCAGACCGAGTTGCAGCCGCGGTTCGTCGCCGGCAACCCGCCGGACGTCATCGACAACAGCGGCGCCAAGAAGATCGCGATGGGCACGCTGGTCGCCGACGACCAACTGGCCGAGCTGGCCGACCTGCTGAAGGCCCCCTCGGCCGACGACCCGGACACCACGGTCGAGGACACGCTGCTGCCGAGCACGCTGGACGTGACCACGTTCGACGGCAAGGTGATGGGCCTTCCGTACGTCTTCACCGTCAACGGCTTCTGGTACTCCCAGACGCTGTTCGACAAACACGGCTGGACCTGGCCGACCACCTGGGACGGCCTGACCGAGCTGGCCGCCAAGATCAAGAAAGCGGGCATCGCCCCCTTCGCGTACGGCGGCACGACGGCGCCCGACTACTTCTTCAGCCCGCTCATGGCCCTCGCGGCCAAGCAGGGCGGCGTCGACGTGATCAAGGCGATCGACAACCTGGAAGCCAAGGCGTGGCAGGCCGAACCGGTCAAGGCCGCCGCCGAGGCGATCGCGGGGCTGGCCTCGTCCGGGTACTTCCTCAAGGGCAGCGAGGGGCTGGACCACACCCAGGCGCAGACCGCTTGGGTGCAGGGCAAGGCCGCGCTGTACCACGCCGGTTCGTACGTCGAGAACGAGATGAAGGCGATCACCCCGGACGGGTTCGACATGGTCTTCGGCCCGGTCCCCCCGCTCACGGCCGACGGTGCCCTGCCCCAGAGCGCGCTGCACGCGGTCGCCGGAGAGATCTTCGTCGTACCGGCCAAGGCCAAGAACCTCCGCGGCGGCAAGGAGTTCCTGCGCATCATGCTCTCCAAGGAAGCCGCGTCCAACTTCACCGAGACGACCCACGCCCTCACCATCGTCAAGGGGGCCACGGGCGACAACGACTTCGGTTCCACCGCGCTGGGCTCGGTGCTGAAGGCCGTCACCGCGGCCGGGGACGACCTGTTCAACTACCGGTTCATGAGCTGGTACGCCGACATGGCCACCACGCTGAAGTCCGAGTTCGCCAACTTGCTCGCCGGGCGCATCGACGCGGCCGAGTTCCTCTCCACGATGCAGGCCAAGGCCGACGACATCGCCGCCGACCCCTCCATCACGAAGTTCAAGATCTAGGACCTGTCCGGCGGATCATGCCGCAGACACGGAGGATCCGCCGTTCCTCGCCCCGCACGAGCGGCGGACCCCGTCTCCCTCATCCCCGGAGTCGTTCGTGAACCACGGAAAGACCCGCATCATCCTTCTCTTCCTCGCACTGCCGCTCGCCTTGTACGGGGCGCTGGTGGTCTCCCCCTACGCGCAGGCGTTCTCGATCTCCCTGACCAGTTGGTCGGGGTTCACCGCCGACAAGCCCTTCGTCGGCTTCGACAACTTCCAACGCCTCTTCCAGGACCCGGACTTCTGGCAGGCCCTGGGGCACAACGGGCTGCTCCTGCTGGTGGTTCCGCTGGTCACGATCGCGCTCGGGCTGTTCTTCGCCGCCATGCTCAACGTGGGCGGCTCGGACGGCAAGGTGGCGGGAGTCCGGGGCTCGGCCCTCTACCGCCGGGTCTACTTCCTTCCGCACATCCTCCCCGTGGTGATCACGGCGATCCTGTGGCAGTTCATCTACAACCCGCAGATCGGGCTGCTCAACGGCGGACTGGACGCGATCGGTCTGGGCGGGCTGGCACACACCTGGCTCGGTGACCCGGCCGTCGCTCTGTGGTCGCTGATCGCGGTGATGGTCTGGGCGGGTGTCGGTTTCTACGTCGTGCTGTTCAGCGCCGCGATGCAGTCCATCCCGAGGGACATCTTCGAGGCCGCCGAACTGGACGGCGCCGGACGCTTCCAGACGCTGACCCGCATCACCCTGCCGCTGCTGCGGGAGTCCGTCCAGGTCGCCTGGATCTATCTGGGCATCCACGCGCTCGACGCGTTCGCCCTGTTCATGGTCCTCACTCCGACCGGCGGCCCGGACAACTCCACCATGGTGCTCTCCCAGTACCTGTACCTGTCCGCGTTCGGGAACGGCAAGTTCGGCTACGCCACGGCAATCGGCGTGATGCTGAGCCTGCTCAGCCTGCTGCTGACGGCGCTCACCTTCCGCGGCTCCCGCGACAAGAACACGATCGAGTTCTGAGGCCCACCACGATGAAGACTTCGACTCATCCCACGCAGGCCGACGCGAGCCTGCCGAGCCCCACGCGCCAAGAGCACGATCGGGCCCCGAAGCCCACCACGCCGCCAACTCCCCCGCTTATCAAGCGCGTTGGCGCTCCCGCGGCCACGGGGGCGACCCACGCCCTGCTCGTCCTCTGGGCCCTGCTTTCCACCGTGCCCCTGCTCTGGGCCCTGATCAGCGCGTTCAAGGACAACCGGGAACTGTTCGGCAACCCCTGGCAACTGCCCAGCACTTGGCACGCCGACAACTTCACCCGCGCCTGGTCCAGGGCGAGCATCGGCGACTACTTCGTCAACACCCTCATCGTCGTGCTCGGTTCGCTGGTCCTCACGATGGTCCTGGGCTCCATGGTCGCCTATGTGCTGGCCCGGTTCACCTTCCCCGGATGCCGACTGATCTACTACGCGTTCGTCGCCGGAATGGCATTCCCCGTCGTACTGGCCCTGGTCCCGCTCTTCTTCGTCGTCAAGAACCTCGGCCTGCTCGGCAGTTACCACGGCATGATCCTCGTCTACACGGCGTACGCGCTGCCGTTCACCGTCTTCTTCCTGACCAGCTTCTTCCGGACGCTTCCCACAGCGGTGGCCGAGGCCGCCCTCATCGACGGCGCCTCGCAGGAGGCCATCTTCTTCCGGGTCATGCTGCCCATGGCCAAGCCGGGCCTGCTGTCGGTCGGCATCTTCAACTTCCTCGGCATGTGGAACCAGTACCTGCTGCCGGTCGCGCTCAACACCGACCGCGACAAGTACGTGCTGTCCCAGGGTCTGGCGAACCTTGCCAGCCAGCAGGGTTACGAGGCGGACTGGAGCGCTCTGTTCGCCGGACTCGTCATCGCGGCGGTCCCCGTGATCGGCCTCTATCTCGCACTCCAGCGACGCATCCAGGCCGGTCTCACCGTAGGGATGCTCAAGTGAGCCCGTTGCCCTCCGAGGAAACACACAGGCAACCGTATACTCCACACATGCACGACCCTCAGGACGCGCCTCCACGAGCCGCCACCATCCGTGACGTCGCTGCAAAAGCCGGAGTCTCCCCGGCGACCGTCTCCCGGGTTCTGACGGGAAGCCGCCCGGTGTCCTCCGCGGCCCAGGCGCGCATCCAGCGGGCCATCAAAGAGCTGGACTATGTGGTCAACGCCCAGGCGCGCGCCCTGTCGGCCCCGCACTCGCGCACCGTGGCGATCCTGCTTCCCGCGCTGTCCTGGCAGTTCCACAACCGGGTCGCCAGCGGTATCGAAGAACAGGCCGTCAACGAAGGCCGGCTCTGCACCGTCTGTTCCACCAGAAGCAACCCGGACCGGGAGATCGCGCTGCTGGAGACGCTGCGCCAGCACAACACCGAGGCCGTCGTACTCATCGGCGGGACGGTCGTCACACCCCACTACGCCGAGCGCATCTCCCGCTTCGCCCGGGTCCTCGACGCCAGCGGCTCCAGGCTGGTGCTCTGCGGACGGCCCGCCCCGGCGCCCGACCTGCCGATCACGGTCGTGAACTACGACCATGAAGGCGGCGCCCACGCAGCCGTCAGCCACCTGCTGTCCCTCGGCCACCAGCGCATCGCCCTCCTCGGCGGCACGCCCAACCACACCACGACCGACCTGCGCCTCGCCGGCTACCGCCGCGCGCACGAGGACCACGGCATCGCTCCGGATCCAGGCCTCCTCCACCTCGGAGGGACCGACCGGACGTTCGGCTACGAGACCGTGCGGTCCCATCTGGCCGCCGGGCGCCTGCCGTACACCGCGGCCTTCTGTTTCGACGACTACCTCGCGGCCGGCGCCATGACCGCCGCACGTGAGGGCGGTCTGTCGCTGCCGGACGACCTGTCGCTCATCGGCTACAACGACGAGCCGATCTGCGCCGATCTCCACGCACCGCTGAACTCGGTGCACGTGCCGTTCGACGAACTGGGCCGCACCGCGGTGCGGATGGCGCTGCACCGCGACGACCCGATGTACAGCGACCAGAACGTCATGCTGGGCACGCACCTGGTCATGCGCCAGAGCGTGCGCTCCGCCCGCGCGAGACCGTAGGCAGGCATCTGGACCGGCACCCGCGCCGGAAGATCCGGGGCAGCCTGCGGGACCTCGGCCGAGTGGCGGAGCAGGGCCGCGGGCGCCGCGGTGCTCCCCCTGGCCGGGTACCGCCAGCTTGAACTCACATCAGGGAGCGAGTGGCCCCGGCACACGTCAGCGGCAGCCGATCGGCTAGCGGGGCGGCATGTCGTCGAGCGCTACACGCCCAGGAAGTACGGGGGCGCAGGACAAGGCGTCGACGGCGAGGAGGCCGCTGAACGGCAGATTCAACTGGTTGCCGAGCAGCACGGTCAAGGTGATGAGCGCGGTGAGCCCCATGACCATGGCGACGTGGGTGAAGCTCCGCTTGACGCCGAACATGAAGGCGACGGCAGACGGTCATTCGCCTTGGTAGAGGCGGGGCAGGTCGATCAGTTGGACCGTGGGGTCGTCCTTGGCGAGGTGATGCAGTTCGTCGGTGAATCCGGTGCCGCTGAAGCAGTGCAGCCGCGTTGCCTCGATGGCCGTGCCGCGTGTGGTCAGGAGGGTGCGGATGTGCCGGAGGCGTTCCAGGTGGCCGACCCCCATCGTGTCGTTCCACTGTGCTTCGCCGATGGAAAGCAGCGTTTCGCGGCCGCCGTCGGTCTCGCCGTGGACGGCGACGTCGACTTCGTGGCTGGTCTTGGCGGCGGGGTCGTTGACGATGCCGCTGGCGACCCGCGTGACCTGGCCGCCGTGGGTGTCGGGCGCGGCGTGCCAGCGGGCCCATTCCCGGCAGACCTGCTCGAAGTGCGGGCCGACGACCTTGCTGCGGAAGGTGGACTGAGCGCGCCGCCATACATCGGGCGCCCGCCCGGGGCGTTCCAGATCGCCCCAGGACGGACGCATGACCGCGTGGTAGAAGGTGACGAGCGGTTCGGCGATGCGGTAGGCGGAACGGTTGCGGCGAAAGGCGTCCGCTTCGTGGGTGATCATGCCAACGTCCTGGAGAACGCCGAGCGGGTGGGCGAGGTCGGTGGATTTGCGGCCGAGGTAGTCGGCGATGCCGCCGCGTGCGGCGTTGCCCGCGGCAATGGCGGCCAGTACGGAGTGGTAGAGCGCGGTGTCGTGGAGTTCGGGTTCCTCGGCGAGCAGGTAGCGGGCTTCGCGGAACAGGGGGCGGGCCGGGTTGAGGACGGCGCGGGTGACCCAGGCGTCGAAGTCGTCCGGGTCGGCGGGGGTGTCGCCCTGGGTGAACTCACGGCGGTAGGCGGGGGTGCCACCGACGATGGCGTTGGTGAGCAGGGCAGTGCGCGGGTCGGTGATCTGCCAGAACTCGGCGGCGAGGCGGAAGTCCAAGGTGGGGACGACGAGTTCGAGGCCGGCGCGGCCGCGCAGCGGGGCGTTGCCGGACAGGAGCTTGCCCATGAATGACAGTGCGGAGCCGCACAACAGCAGGCGTACGGGGGTGTTGGTGTGCTGGGCGGCGGGGTCCAGGGCGCGCTGGATGATCGAGGGCAGGGAGGGGGAGGCCTTGGCGAGGAAGGGGAATTCGTCGATGACCGCCACGGTGGGACCGCCCGCGTCGGCGATCCGCATGAGCTCGGTGACCGCCTCGTCCCAGTGCGTGAAGCGGAACGGGGTGGGCTGACCGCGATACCGAGCCAGGGCCTCGCCGAACTGGCGCAGGGCGTCCGCCTCGGTGGTCTCGGTGGCGGTGAACATGAAACCGCCACCGGCACGGGTGACCGCGTCGAGCAGGAAGGTCTTGCCCTGACGGCGACGGCCGGAGACCACTCCGAGCGTGGCCCGCGGACCGGGCAAGGCGGCGAACCGAGTCAGCTCGGCCCACTCGAAGTCACGGTCGAACATCTCAGCAGGCTTGTCCACAGCACCCCTGACATATATAGGTGCAGTTATTATATCTTGGTTTATTGGTCGCCACAGGTGCCGGTTCCAGTCCTGACTTAGCACACGCTGCCACCTCCCCCGTGACTCGACCCGGGGGCTGTGAGACGTTCAGCGCGGCGAGTGTCGCACGGTCCGCGTCGGCCTCCGGAAGCTTGCCCCAGGTCTCCGGGCGGAGGTACGTGCCGCACTCCTCGGCGGGTTTGTCCTCCTGGTGTCCCGCGGAGCACTTGGCCGCCCGGCACAGAATCTAGCGCTCCAGTTCCAGCTCGCACGCCTGCCCAGAGCGGCGATCTCGGCGTCTCTGTCCGCCTCCCCCCTTCATCACCAGCGTCCAGGCCCCTCGACGGCCTGATCTACAGGCGCAGCGTCTCGTGATCCACCCCCAGGCCTTTGGTCGCGGCCGCCACCGGGCACCCAGGATTGGGGCGGTACAGCGCGACGGCATCAATTCGGAACACAGCCGAGTACTTGTGGGACCCCAACAGGAGCTCCTGGTCGCTGGATCTTCATGGACTCAGGGTTCAGGGCAGCTGCGGTCGGGGAGAAGCTCCGCACTCATCGTTGCTCGCACACAGGAACCGATGCGCGGCCTGCTTATTGGCTGTTTCGACGACGGACCCCAGCCTCCGGCTTGCGGACTCCCGCAGGAATTCAACAGCGGAATCACCACCCACTACAAAAGACCAGGTCACAGACCTGGATCACCGAATCCCGATGCGCTCCCCTTGCGCTCCCCTCCTCGGACGTCCACCCCGCAAGCTGACCAACCATCAGGGAGCAACACAAAAGACCAGGTCAGAGAGCATCTGACCTGGTCTCAGCTGGAGCCGCCTTCGGGATTCGAACCCGAGACCTACGCATTACGAGGCCACGAGTGATCATGCCGACTGGTGGCGGATGGTGCTGCGGGATGCTGTTTGGCCTGATCAGACCGCATGCGCCGTAATCGACGCTGGTACCTGGTGCTGCACCGTCCAAAGGCGTCCGGCCACCCCTTGGCCGCCCCGGGCCACCAACGCTGCACCTCAGCACTTACACATAGCAGTTGTCGGTCTTCGACAGACCATTCAGAGTGACGCCCAGCTCGGGAAGCGCCTCATGAGAGCTTGGCTCGGTCCCTTGCCCGGCATGCGAAGCTCTCCATCAGCGGCGCAAGCCCGGGGTGGCCGAGCTGCCCGGCAGCGGAGTGCGCGCCGGCCCTCCGGTGAGTACGTCCCGGATGTTGTCCACCGCGAGGTCCACCATTGCGGCCCGCGTGGTCTCGGTGGCCGAACCGATGTGCGGAAGCGTGATCACATGGGGCTCCCCGGCCAGCGGGGAGAGGTCACGTCCCATGGGTTCGCGTTCGAAGACGTCCAGACCCGCCGAGTGGATGGCCCCGGCGCGCAGTGCCCGTACCAGGGCGTCCTCGTCGACGACGCCACCGCGCGAGGTGCTGACGAGGGTGGCGGTGGGCTTCATGGCCGCCAGTTCGGCAGCGCCGATGAGGTGACGCGTCTGCGGGGTGAGGGGGACGTGCAGCGAAACGACGTCGGCCTCGGCGAGGAGGGCGGGTAGGTCCACGGACCTGGAGAGGGTGTCGTCGGGTGCACTCGGGTCGTGGTGGAGGAGCCGCATGCCGAAGCCCTGCGCACGGCGCGCCACCGCTCGTCCGATCTGGCCGTAGCCGATCACGCCGAGCGTGGCACCGTGCACGTCCAGGCCCAGGTAGTCGTCCATCCGGAACAGGTCCCACCGACCGGCGGCCAGTGAGTCGCGTGCCGCGCCGAGCCGTCTGCGCGCCATGAGGATGAGCGCGAAAGTGAGGTCGGCGGTGGTCTCGGCGAGAACGCCGGGGGTGTGGGTGACCACGACACCGCGTTCGGCCGCCGCGTCCCGGTCGACCACGTCGTAGCCCATGCTCGCCAGCGCCATGACGCGCAGCGTGGGCCCGGCCGCGTCCAGCAGTGCGGCGTCCACCCGGTCGTTGCCCAGGGCCAGGATCGCGCTCACGCCCCTCGCCAGTACGGCCAGATCCGCCGGACCGGGACTGCCCGTGCCCGCCCAACCCACGACCTGGGCCTGGGATTCCAGGCGGGCGAGACCCCCGCCGGGGAGGTCCGCCCGGGTGGTGAGCACACGCTGCTTCATCTGTTTCTCCCGGTGACGTCGATTCGCGAAAAAGCTAGTCAGCACGCATCCGGGGGGCAAATAGGCGTTTTACATGACGCCATCGAAAACTGGAATGCATTACGTTGAGGTGTCACCTTCACCGAATTCCGTGATCAATTCATGGAACAGGTCGTGCACGGCGAGCGCGGGCTCCGACAACGGTTGATGGTCGGAGGTACACAGGGACAGTTTGACCTGGATCGCCGGGTCGGCGATCCGCCGTACCACCAGATTCCGCACGTCGAGGATCGCGCGCGCCGCGGACCAGGGCAGGACCGTCGCCCCGAGGTCGGCGCCCACCGCGCTGACCAAGGTCAGGACCGACTCGATCTCACCGACCACCTTGGGTTCGAGCGAGGCGTGCTGGAACGCGGCGTCGACGACCTGCCTGATGGTGTGGATGCGGCTGGGCAGCAACAGGCCGACACCGGCCAGCTCTTCGAGGGGGACGTCGCCGTCGCCGGGTGGCACGACTCCGCCCGGCGCGGCGATCAGGAACAGGTCCTCGGTGCGCAGCGGCTCGAACTGCACGCCCCGCAGCGGCCCGGCCCCGTAGATGAACGCCATGTCCATACGGCCGGTCATGATCGCCTCGCTGATCACGCCGCCGAAGTTCTCGTTGATGTGCAGCAGGATGTCGGGGTAGCGCTCGCGCACGCTCCTGAGCAGCGGCAGCGCGAGCGCCGCGCCCATGCTGTAGGGGGCAAGCCCCACCGAGACGCTGCCCGCGGGTGCCCGTCCGGAGACGTCGACCGCAGCGTGCGCGAGGTCGATCTGGCGCAGAATGAGCTGCGCGTGACGGTACAGCGCGCGGCCGGCCTCGGTCGGGGCGATGCCGCGCTTGCTGCGGATCAACAGCTGCTGCTTGAACTGGGCTTCCAGCGCCGAGAGTTGCTGACTGAGCGCCGGCTGCGCGATGTGCAGGATGTCGGCCGCGCGCGTGATGCTCCCGGCATCCACGATCTTTACGAACGAGTAGAGACGCCTGGTGTCCATGTGCGGGCCTTCCACGGGGCGGAGCCTCATGGTAGGCGCGAGGCCGTCCGGCGGACCTTGGCGTGCGCGCACCGGGTCATAGCCAACGGCGATTGCGTCACACACAACGCATATTTGCCGCCCCCGCGCCTTCCGATTACGTTCACCGAAACGCGATTTCCCCGGTCACTCGACCGCACGGACCGCTTGTCCCACGGGAATTGTAACGACGTAGTTAATTCCCCTTTACGGGCGCCGTTTTCTTCTTCATTCACCCGGTATCCGGAGGACGTCATGACGCACATGGTTGATCTCGTGGCCGACCTCGGCGAGGGGTTCGGCACCTACACCATGGGCGATGACGAGGCCCTCCTCGACGTGCTGACTTCGGCCAACATCGCGTGCGGCTTCCACGCAGGCGACCCGCGCATCATGGACGCCACCGTCCGCCACTGCGTGGAACGCGGCGTGGCCGTGGGCGCCCACCCCAGCTTCCCGGATCTCGTCGGGTTCGGCCGCCGCGCGATGGACCTGACACCGGACGAGGTCCGCACCGACGTGCTCTACCAGGTGGGCGCGCTCCAGGCGTTCGCCGCCGCGCACGGCACCCGCGTACGCCATGTGGCACCGCACGGCCGGCTCGGCAACCTGGTCGCGACCCGGCCCGACTACGCGCAGGCCGTGACCGACGCGGTCGCCTCGCTGGACCCGTCGCTGATCGTGCTGGCGCAGGACGGCGAACTCGCCGACGCCGCCCGCGCCCGCGACCTGCGGGTGGGCATCGTCGGGATCGCCGACCGGGCCTACCGCGACGACGGCACGCTGGTGCCGAGAAGCGAGCCCGGCGCGGTCATCCACGACGAGAAGGAGATCGCCGAGCGCACGATCCGCATGGTGACCGAGGGCGTCATCCGCAGCGTCGGCGGCCGTGACCTCCCCGTCGACTGCGACACCGTACTGCTGCACGGCGACACCCCGGGTGCCATCGCCCTCGCCCACCGCGTGCGCGAGGACCTGCTCGCCGCGGGTGTCAAGATCGCCGCCCTGGTCGACGTACTCGACCACAAGGCCGCCTGACATGGACGGCAGCGAGGTCACTCCGGACGGCGGCAGCGTCGTCATCGTGGACTGCGGCGACTCGGCCGTCGTGGCCAAGGCCGTCGGCATGGACGCCGAGCGCGCCTGGCAGGTCGTGCACGCCCTGGCCGACGCGCTCGACGCCATACGCCTCGACGGAGTGCACGGCATCGTGCCCACGTACGACTCGCTGCTCGTCGAGTTCGACTGCACCGACACCGACCACGCGACGGTACGACGCGTCCTGCGGCACGAGGCCGACCGGCTCGGCACGGGTCCGGTACGGCCCTCCAGCACGCGGCGGTTCGTCGTCCCGGTGGTGTACGGCGGCGAGTTCGGCCCCGATCTGCCCGTCGTCGCCGAGCAGTTGGGGGTGAGCGAGCGGGAGGTCGTGGAGCTGCACTGCGGTGCGGACCTCACCGTCCGCTGCCTCGGCGCACCGGCCGGCGCTCCCATGATGGACGGCCCGGCGTTCCCCAGGCCGGTGCCGAGGCTGGCGTCGCCGCGGACACACGTGCTGCCCGGATCGGTCGCGGTGGCCGGGCGGCAGGCCGTGATCTGCCCGATGCCGTCGCCCGGCGGCTGGCCCCTGCTCGGTCGCACTCCCCTGCGCGTCCTCGAGGACCTCGACGCCGACCCGCTGACGGCGTACCGGCCCGGCGACACCTTCCGCTTCGTACCGATCGCACCCGAGCAGTGGGACGACCACGCGGGCCGACCCCTGGCGGCGACGCATGGCTGACACCCTCACCATCCATCGGGCCGGCATGGCGTCGGTGCAGGACCTGGGCCGCTTCGGACGCTCCCGCTACGGCCTCCCCGTCAACGGCGCCCTCGACCAGCACTCCGCCCGCGTCGCCAACGTGCTCTGCGGCAACGACGAGGGCGCGCCGCTGCTGGAGATCACCGCACTGGACTTCAGCTGTACGCCCTCGACCGACGTACTCGTCGCGGTCACCGGCGCGCCCGCCGACCTGACCGTCGACGGCGTCGTACGACCGCAATGGGAACCCCTCTCCGTACGGTCCGGCGAGACGATCCGCATCAGCGGCATCCGGCATGGCATCCGCGTCTATCTGGCCGTGCTCGGCTCGGTGAACGCCCCTTCCCTGCAAGGCAGTTGCGCCCCCGACACGATCCTCGGCTTCGGCCGCTCCCTGCGCGACGGCGACGAGCTCGGCCTCCAGCGGCACTGCCCGCCCGTCGACCACCCGGAGTTCCGCATCCCGCTGTTCCGGCTGCGCGCACCGGCCCACCACTTCCCCACGCTGTGGACGATCGACGTGACCGACGGCCCCGACCTCACCGAGTTCGGTGACACGGCCGACAGGCTCTTCCGTTCGGAGTTCACGGTGAGCCCGCAGAGCAACCACATCGGACTGCGGATGGCCGGTTCTTCCCCCGGTGACGTCCCCAGGCGAGTCGCCACCGGCGAGGTCCTCTCGCGCGGCGTCCCCGTCGGAGCCGTCGAGGTCCCCGCGGGCGATGAACTGCTCGTCCTGCACCGCGGCCGCGGCGTCACCGCCGGCTATCCCGTGCTCGCGGTCGTGACCGCCACCGGCCTGTCGGCCCTCGGCCAGGTCGGACCGGGCCAGTCCGTCCGCTTCCGGCGCCGGACCGTCGCCGAGGCGGTGGCCGCCCACCGCGCCCAGCGCGGCGCCGTCCACGCCCTCAAGAACCGGGTGCGCACCGTCTTCGACGTCCTGCGCATCCCCACAAGCCCCGCACGCACCGTCAGCCCCGTCCCCACTCCTCATCACCTGCCAGCAGACAGGAGAACGTCATGAGTACCGTGGCCGCTCAGCCGGTGCCAGGCACCGTCGATCCGAGAACAGCGCGAAAAGTCACCCTCGCCGGATGCGTCGGCATCTTCGCCGAGCTCTACGACAACGGCATCTTCGGCTTCATGGCCGGCACCCTCGCCGTCGTCTTCTTCCCGAACACCGACAACGCGACCGCCGTCCAGTTCGTCTTCCTCGGCTACGCCGTCTCGTTCTTCTTCCGCCCCCTCGGCGGGATCATCTGCGGCCACCTCGGCGACCGCATCGGCCGCCAGCGCATGCTCGTCTTCGTCATCATGCTGATCAGCGTCGCCACGGCGGCGATCGGCGTCCTGCCGACCTACGCGAGCATCGGCATCGCGGCCCCCGCCCTGCTCATCCTGCTCCGCGTCGCCCAGGGCTTCTCGGTCGGCGGCGAGGCCTCCGGCGCGATGAGCTTCCTCGCCGAGCACGCCCCCGAGGGCAAGCGCGGCCTCTACACGAGCTACGCCCAGATCGCCTCGTTCCTCTCCCTGCTCACCGGCACGCTGATCGCCGCCGCCATGACCAGCGGCCTGGGCGCGGACCGCATGGAGTCGTGGGGCTGGCGTATCCCGTTCCTGCTCGCCGTCCCGCTCGGCATCACCGGCATCTACATCCGCAAGCGGATCAGCGACACCCCCAACTTCAACCGCCTGAAGGAAGAGGGCGGCCTGTCGAAGAACCCGCTCAAGGAGGCCTTCTCCTCCGCCGAACACCGCCGCGCGATGCTGCTCGCCCTGTTCATCCCGCTCATGAACGGCTCCGGCTACTACGTCCTGTTCAGCTACATGCCGACCTTCATGAACACCGAGCTGCACTTCAGCAAGGTGCAGGGCCTGCTCGTGACCGCGACCAGCCTGGTGGCCATCTGTATGGCGATCCCTTACATGGGCCGCCTCTCCGACCGCGTCGGGCGCAAGAAGGTCCTCTCGGGCGCCGCGATCGCCATGGCCGTCGTGGGCATCCCCTGTTACCTGCTCATCGGCACCGGCAGCGTCCCGCTCGCCATCCTCGGCGCCTGCATCATGGCGGTCGTCTTCGCCGGCCACACCGGCGTCATCCACATCCTGCTCGTCGAGCTCTTCCCGACCCGGGTGCGCTACTCCGCCTACGGGCTCGGCTACAACGTCTCCGCCGCCCTCTTCGGCGGCACGGCACCCCTGCTGATGACGTACCTCATCGACAAGACCGGCAACACCAACATGCCCGCCTTCTACGCGGTCCTCACCGCCCTCGGCACGCTCATCGCGGTGTCCCGGGTGCAGGACAGGGCACACCTGCCGCTGCGCGACGCATAACCCCCCACATCTCTCTAGGAGTACATCCACATGCCCTTTTCCGACTACAGGACTGCTCTGGTGACCGGTGCCTCCACCGGAATCGGAGCGGTGGTCGTCGAGCGGCTCGCCAAACAAGGGCTCCAGGTCCACGCCGTCGCCCGTAACGCCGAGCGCCTCGACGACCTCGCCCGGCGTACGGGCTGCACCCCGCACGCGATCGACATCACCGACACCGCCGCCCTCACCGAGACCCTGCGGGGCCTGAAGGTCGACGTCCTGGTCAACAACGCCGGGGTCTCCCGCACCGGGAACATCCTCACCGCCGACGAGTTCGCCGTCGACGAGCAGATCGCCGTCAACATCCAGGCCGTGCTGCACCTCGTACGCCTGGTCATGCCGGGGATGGTGGAACGCGACCTCGGGCACATCGTCAACATCAGCTCGATCGCCGGCGTCTACAACTTCGGCGGCAACACGATCTACCACGCCACCAAGGCGGCCGTGCACACGCTCTCCCGTCAGCTCCGCGTCGACGGATACGGCCGCCGGATCCGCGTCACCGAGATCTGCCCGGGCCGGGTGGAGACGGAGATCTTCGGCCGTCTCCTCGGCGACATGGAGGAGGCACAGCGGCAGTTCTACGACGGCTACGAGTCGCTGAAGCCGGAGGACATCGCCGACGCCATCGAGTTCGCCATCGACTCACCGCGCCACGTGAACATCGGGCATGTGGAGATCCTGCCGACGTTCCAGGTGCCGGGCGGCCTCAACTTCGAAAGGCGGGCCGACTGATGGGGACGACGACCGCCCAGCGCGTACGGCGCATCAAGCCGTCACCGAGCACCGCGGCCGCCCAGCGCGTACGCGAGCTCAAGGCCCAGGGTCTCGCCATCCTCGATCTCACCGTCGGCGAACCGGACTTCGACACCCCCGACCATGTGAAGGCAGCCGCGATCGAGGCGATCCGGCAGGGCGAGACCAAGTACACCCCGGTCAACGGAACACCAGCGTTGCGCGCCGCCATCACGCACAAGCTGGCGGAGCGCCACGGACTCCCCTGCTCCGACGACCGGATCACCGTCGGCGGCGGAGCGAAGCAGGTCATCTTCCTCGCGCTGATGGCCACGCTGGACGCGGGCGACGAGGTGATCATCCCCGTTCCCTACTGGGTGTCCTATCCGGACATGGTCCTCGCCAACGACGGCACGCCGGTCGTCGTCGACTGCCCGGAAGCGGACGGCTTCAAGCTGACCCCGCAGCGCCTGGAGGCGTCGATCACCGACCGGACGCGCTGGGTGATCCTCAACACCCCGAGCAATCCCACCGGCGCCGCCTACACCATCGGCGAACTCAAAGCCCTGGCCGACGTGTTGCTCGCCCACCCGCACGTCCAGGTCCTGACGGACGAGATCTACGACGAGATCTGGTACGAACCGGGCCAGGTCCCCAGCCTCGCCGCCGCCGAACCACGCCTGACCGACCGGGTGTTCCTCACCAACGGCGTCTCCAAGAGTTACGCCATGACCGGCTGGCGTATCGGCTACGGAGTCGGCTCCGCCTCGCTGGTGGCCGCGATCAACACCCTGCAGTCGCAGATCTCGTCGTGCCCGTCGTCGGTCAGCCAGGCCGCCGCCGCCGCCGCGCTCACCGGCGACCAGGCTTTCGTACGCGAGTGTGTCGCCGTCTACCGCAGCCGCCGCGACGTGACACTGAAGCTGATCAACGACATCCGGGGCCTGTCCTGCACCCCACCCAGCGGCGGCTTCTACGCCTTCGTCAACTGCGCGGATGTACTCGGAAAGCAGACCCCCACAGGCGAAGTGATCGGCACGGACGAGGAGTTCACCCGCTACCTGCTGGAGTCGCAGCAGGTAGCGGTGATCCACGGCGGCGCGTACGGCGCACCGGGCTACTTCCGCATCTCCTTCGCCACCTCGACCGACGTCCTCACCGAGGCCTGCGAGCGCATCGCCCGCGCCTGCGCGGCCCTGTACTGAAGGAGCGACATGATCCGCGTCAACACCAAGTTCGACCGGCCGGACCCGGCGCTCGTCAAGCAGCTGAGCGCATACTCCGCCGCCACCATCCACGAGGCACAGGGCCGCCTCGGCGCACTCGACTCGACGATCAAACCGGTCGACCCCGGCATGTCCCTGTGCGGCCCCGCGTTCACCGTGCGCTGCGCGCCCCGCGACAACATCATGCTGCAGGTGGCCATCGCCCACGCGCAGCCCGGCGACGTCATCGTGGTCTCGGCCGGCGAGTACGCGGAGGCCGGATCCTTCGGCGACGTCCTCGCAAACGCCTGCGTGGCCAAGGGACTTGGCGGCCTGGTCACCGACACCGGGGTCCGCGACACGCAGGACCTGCGCGCACTCGGCTTCCCGGTGTTCTCCTACAGCGTCTGCATGAAGGGCACCGTCAAGGAGACCGTCGGGCCGATGGCCGAGCCGGTGCTGATCGGCGGCGAGATCGTTCACCCCGGAGACGTGGTGCGCGCGGACGCCGACGGCGTGGTGGTCGTACGGCGCGAGGACGTGGCGGACGTCATCCGCAAGTCGCAGGAGCGGATCGAGGCCGAGGACGCCTACATCGCCGCCTACCGCTCCGGAAAGAGCACGATCGAGGTGAGCAACCTGGCCGCCGTGCTGGAAGCAAAGGGGCTGGCCATCGACGCGTAGTGCTCCTGGCGACCGGCTGACCGGAACGCGACTGAGACAGACATGGGCAGAGGCCGGGCCGCGGAACGGTCTGTTCCTGATCCCCGCCGGGCGCCACGAACCATGCACGCAGACCAGCCGCATTGTTGAGCCCCCACAACAGCGGTAAGCCCATCGCAACCTCCGCCAACGCAACCCCCGACCCGCTCCGTGCACCGCCGCTGCACGGATGGCCACCCGTTGGCCACCCCTCCCCCTGCCGATACTGACCAGCGCATCAGTAGCGCTTCAGAAAACCGCACGTCAGCAGCACTATTGGGAGCCAGCACACCCCCACCGAACCCAAGGAGTGAAACCGCTGGCCTACGCATTCCATGCACAGCCCGGAGAAGCCCTCGGCACGCACATTCCAAGGCCAACCCAATAAAGAAACCGCAGGTCAGAGGCCTGACCTGCGGTTTCCCATGGAGCCGCCTTCGGGATTCGAACCCGAGACCTACGCATTACGAGTGCACCGGCCCCAGACCACGAACACTCCACCGCAGACCACCTCCTACCTCACGGCAGTTACAAACTGCGGGGTAGAGCGACAGCGTGAACTCCCATCGACCCGAACCAGCTCAGAGGCGTCATCCGCCCCTCCGCTCCAGGGACTTTTCAGGGACTTTCAGCTCTGCCTGAGGGACTTCCGAGGAACGTTTCGCCGCCTAACACGACAAGCCCCCGAAAGACCGGAAAGGGCCTCCGTCGCAGATCAGAGGCCCTTCCCAAGGCAAAGCCGCAGGTAGCGGCAGACGAGTCGGGCTGTACGCCGGGTTCTGTCGCCCGGTCGCCTCGCGGCGGCCGGGGAGACGGCCATCCATCTAGGGCCGGCGTTGCCGCCGGCCTCGTGCGGTCTACCCACGGACTCGGGCGGGCAGCCCTCGAACGTCCGCGCAGAAACACCGGGGTGTTTCCTTTTGACCTTGCTCCGGGTGGGGTTTACCTAGCTGCCCAGGTCGCCCTGGGCACTGGTGGTCTCTTACACCACCGTTTCACCCTTACCCAGCGCCGAAGCGCCGGGCGGTTTGTTTTCTGTGGCACTGTCCCGCGGGTCACCCCGGGTGGCCGTTAGCCATCACCCTGCCCTGTGGAGCCCGGACGTTCCTCGGGGAGCCCTCCTAGAGGGGACTCCACGCGGCCGTCCGCCCGGCTCGTCTGCCGTGTCGACCATGTTACCGGGCGATCGGGGCAGACTGGTTCCGCCGTTGCGCGGGCCGGGCCCGCCGTGGCCAGCACCGAGCCCGCCAGGATCAGGGCGAAGGCCGCCCCGATCCCCAGAGTCAGCGGCTCGTCCAGGAACACGGCGCCCGCTGCCACCGCCACCGCCGGATTGACGTACGTGAACACCGTCGCCCGGGTCGGGCCGACCTCCTTGATCAGCTCCAGGAAGGCGATGAAGGCGAGCGCGGTGCAGATCACGCCCAGGCCGGCCAGGGAGGCCAACACCTCGGCCGAGGGGACAGTGGAAGGCCAGGTCACCGCCGCCGCGGGGGCGTACACCACCGCCGCCAGCGCCAAGCACGGCGCCGTTAGCTGGAGCGACGGGACATCCTTCAGGTGGCGGGCGGCTATCAGCGGGGCCGTCGCGTAGCCCAGCACTGTCACGAGTACCTCGGCCATCGACTTCACGTCCCCGCCGGTCAGGTGCGGGACCGTGAGGACGCCCACCCCGGCCAGCCCCAGTCCCAAACCGGTCACCCTCCGCACGCCCAGCTTCTCCGTATCGCCGAAGAAGCGGGCCAGGACCACCCCCACGATCGGTACGCCCGCGATCAGCAGCCCCGCTGTGGAGCTCGACAGGTGCCGTTCGGCGTCCGTCAGCGTGTACCAGGGGCCCATGATCTCGATGACCGCGAAGGCCAGCATCGCCTTCCAGTGGGTCCGGACCGCCCCCGTCAGACCGCCCTGCCGTATCGCGAAGGGGAGCAGGAGTACGGCGCCCAGCGCGCAGCGTGTGAACACCACCATCGACGGGGACAGGTCCGCTTCCATCGCCACCTTGATCAGCAGGTAGGGGATGCCCCAGACCACTCCCATCAGGGAGAACAGGAACCAGCCGCGTGCAGTCATGCGGCCATGCTCACCACATCAACGGCGCCCGTCTTGAACGCTGTTGCGGTACGCCGCCGGCGTCACCCCCAGCACCCGCCGGAACCACCGCGTCAGGTGCGCCTGGTCGGCGAAGCCCACCAGGCCCGCGACCTCCGCCGGCCTCAAGCCGCGTTCCAGCAACCCACGCGCCCGGCCCACCCGGTACTGCGCCAGCCAGGCGTACGGCGGTATCCCCATCGTCGTACGGAAGGCGCGCAGGAGCTGGTAGCGGGACAGGCCCAGGTCGGCGGCGAGGTCGGCGAGGGAGGGTGGGTCCAGGAGTTCGTCGGCGAGGCGGTCGCGGATCGCCTGGGCGATGCGGTCGGCGCCGGGGACCAGGTCGCAGGCGGCTCGGGCCGTGGAGTGGCGGCGGGCCAGCGCCGTCAGTAGCCATGGGAGGCGGGACTCGGTCTCCAACGGGTCGGGGCAGGCGCTGAGTTCGGTGTGGGTGAGGCGGAGGGCGGCGGCCAGTTCGGGGTCGTCGAGGAGGGGTTCGCGGAAGTGTGGGAGGCCGCCGGCGAGGGTGCCGTCGGTCAGTAGCGGGGGCCCGGCGTACAGGGCGCGGTAGGCGTAGCCGTCGGTGGCGTTGCCGGGGCCGCCGGTGTGCATCTCGCCCGGGCCGAGGACGACGATGGAGCCCGGGCCCGTACGGATGTGGCCGCCGCGGTAGTCGATGAGCTCGGAGCCGCCGACGCACACGCCGATGGTGAACTCGTCGTGGGCGTGCGGGGCGTAGACATGCTTGTCGAAGCGGGCGGTGAGCAGGTCGAGCGGCGGCCCGCACCGGCCGAGCCGCGCCCTGGTCCACAATGCCTGTTCCACGCGGCGCCCCCTGTCCGTCGTCCGCAGGGTGCAACGCCGGGGGGCTCAGAGAAAGTCCGCGGTCTCCAGCTCGAAGGCGAAGGGTTCCGGGAGGGTGAGCGGTTTGCCGAGGGGGCGGGTGCACTGCTCGCGGTAGTCGTCCCTCTCCGGGTCGCTGAACAGCGTGATCGAGGAAGCCTCACGGTCGACAAGCAGGTAGAGGGGGATGCCGCCGCGGGCGTAGCAGCGGCGTTTGGCCTCGCGGTCGGCCTTGGGCTTGGTGGAGGTCACTTCCAACACCACGGCGACGCCCTCGCAGGGCATCCAGGAGTCGGCGCCCCTGTAGAGCCGCAGTTCCCTAGGGGCGAACGTACCGTCGGGGATTGCGTGATCCTTGGGAAAGCCGCCCCCGCTCTTCAGCTTCAGGCCTTTGTTCCCGGAGAACTGCATGCGGGTTCGCGACTTCCTGATCACGTCGTCCACGATCAGACTGATGTAGTCCTCGTGATCCCCGTCCGGCGGCGGCGTCACAACGATCTCCCCCTCGATCAGCTCGGCCCGGAAACCCTCAGGGGTGTCCAGGGCGAGAAAACCCTCCAGCAGAACCTCTGCCTGCGTGAGCGGCTCGTGGGCCATGGCAGTCATGTCACGCCCCTCCTTCGGTCGCTCGCCAGACTGAGACATCGGAAGATCACCTGTCCAAGAGATCGGGACCCGTTCCCTCGATCGTGGCACACCATCACGCAGGCGCGAAGCGCACTTTCGCCGCTCCCGGATCGGCCTGCGTGAGCCGCACCCGCAGCCGCTCCCCCAGCGGCAGATGCTCCCCCTCGATCCGACCGATGACCGCCGGCGACTCCAACTGCACGGTCCCCACGTCCGGTTGGCGCTCCTCCACCTCCACCACGCACGCGTCGAACTCCTCCCCCACCCGGTCCTTCAGCAGCGCGGCCTCGACGATGTCGACGCACTCGCGCTCGACCGTGCCCGCGAGCCGACCGCCCCCGGCCATCTCGTGGGGCAGCGCGTCGAGGGCGGCGAGCACCCAGTCGGGCGGCGCGACGTCGGCGGCGGCCGCGAGGCAGATCTCCGACGCGTACCGGTCGACCAGGCGACGCAGCGGGGCCGTGCAGTGGGCGTACGGCGCGGCGACCGCGGCGTGCGTGGTGATGTCCGGCAGGACCCCGTCCCGGAAGACGGTGTAGCCGGCGCCGCGCAGGAGGGTCGTGCACTCCTGGAGGAAGGCCGCGTGGTGGGGGCGGTGCGGGTCGAGGGAGCGGATGAGGGCCGCGTACGAGACGTGGTGCGGCCAGTCGATGTGCAGGGCGTGGGCAATACGGCGGAGGCGGCCTACCGCGCCGTCCGGTGCGGCGGGGAGGGTGCGGAGCACACCCGTGCCACTCGCCAGCATCAGATCCGCCGCCGCCATCCCCGTCAGCAGGGAGATCTGGGCGTTCCAGCCGTCGGCGGGGAGAGGGGCGCGGTAGGTCAGCTCGTACGTACCGTCCCGCTCTACGATCTCCTGCTCGGGGACGTTGAGGGAGATTCCGCCTCGCTCGACCTCCAGCGCCTCGCGCAACTGCCCGACCTCTGCGAGCAGCGCGAGCGGCTCCTCAGCCGTCTTGCCGTCGATTTCCTTCTGCGCGCCCTCGTAGTCGAGCTTGGCCCGGCTGCGGACGAGGGCGCGGCGGACGTCGACGTCGCGCGTACGGCCGTCCGCGTCGAGGTCGATCGTCCAGAGGGCCGCCGGGCGCACCTGGTCCGGGAGCAGGCTCGCGGCGCCCTCGCTGAGGAGGGTGGGGTGCAGCGGGGTCTTCTCGTCCGGGAAGTAGAGGGTCATCACCCGGCGGTGCGTCTCCTCGTCCAGCGCTCCGCCGGGTACGACGAAGGCGGCGACGTCCGCGATCGCGTACCGCACGCGGTAGCCGGCGCCCTGCCGGGACAGGTGCATCGCCTGGTCCAGGTCGGTGGAGGTGGGCGGGTCGATGGTGAAGAAGGGGATGTCGGTGGCGTCATACACCGTCCCGAAAGACATCCGTGCCGCTCGCTCCCCCTCGGCCATCGCCTCGGCCGGGAAGCTCTCGGGCACACCTAGTTCGGTACGCAGCGCGGTGAGGGCCGCCCGGAGAAGGGCTTCGGGGGCGCCGGTCACGCGGATGTGGCGGCGGGGCATACAGCGAGCGTAGGGCGGGGGCGGGCGGGTGGCACGCCGTACGCTGTCGCAGAGCTCTACCGAAGGAGATCATCCGTGCTTGTCCTGCTGCCGCCTTCCGAAGGCAAGGCATCCTCCGGCCGTGGCGCCCCGCTGAAGCTGGAGTCGCTGTCGCTGCCGGAACTCAGCGCCGCCCGTGAGGCGATCCTCGGCGAACTCGTCGAGCTGTGTGTCGGCGACGAGGACAAGGCGCGCGAGGTGCTCGGGTTGAGCGAGGGCCTGCGGGGCGAGGTCGCGAAGAACACGGAGCTGCGGACGGCCGGGGCGCGGCCCGCCGGGGAGATCTACACGGGTGTGCTGTACGACGCCCTCGACCTGGCGTCCCTGGACGCCGCCGCGAAGAAGCGCGCCGCCCGCTCGCTACTCGTCTTCTCCGGGTTGTGGGGAGCGGTCCGGGTGACCGACAAGATCCCCTCCTATCGCTGCTCGATGGGCGTGAAGCTGCCCGGGCTCGGGGCGCTGGGCGCGTTCTGGCGTACGGCGATGGCGGCGGCGCTTCCCGAGGCGGCCGGGGCCGGGCTCGTGCTGGACCTGCGGTCCTCCGCGTACGCGTCCGCCTGGAAGCCGAAGGGCGAGGTGGCCGGGCGGACGGCGAGCGTGCGGGTGCTGCACGCGCCCACCCGCAAGGTGGTCAGCCACTTCAACAAGGCGACCAAGGGGCGGATCGTGCGGAGCCTGCTGACATCCGGAATCGCACCGAAGGGCCCGGCCGAGCTGGTCGAGGCGCTGCGGGACCTCGGGTACGTGGTGGAGGTCGAGCCTCCGAAGGGGGCCGGGAAGGCGTGGTCGCTGGACGTGCTGGTGGATGAGATCCACTAGAGGCGTCACGCCCGTTGCATAGGATGCAACGCTCTTTGCGCACAGTGCACCGCTTGGGCAGGATGAGGTCATGGACGCCATGGCCTCATCTCTGCTTGACCTCGCGCCCGTCGTCCCCGTCGTCGTCCTCGACGACGCGGCCGACGCCGTACCGCTCGCCCGGGCGCTGGTCGCCGGCGGGCTGCCCGCGATCGAGGTGACGCTGCGGACGCCCGTCGCGCTGGAGGCGATCCGGGCGATCGCCGACGGGGTGCCGGGCGCGGTGGTCGGGGCGGGCACGGTCATCACGCCGGAGCAGGTGACGGAGTGCGTGGCGGCCGGGGCGCGTTTTCTCGTGAGCCCCGGCTGGACGGACGTACTGCTGGAGGCGATGCGGGCGTCGGGGTTGCCGTTCCTGCCGGGGGTGTCGACGACGTCGGAGGTCGTGGCGCTGCTGGAGCGTGGGGTGCGGGAGATGAAGTTCTTCCCGGCGCAGGCCGCGGGCGGTACGGCGTATCTGAAGTCGTTGGCCGGTCCGTTGCCGCAGGCCCGGTTCTGTCCGACCGGGGGGATCGGTCCCGGCAACGCGCCCGAGTATCTGGCCCTCCCCAACGTCGGCTGCGTGGGCGGGACTTGGATGCTCCCGGCGGACGCGATCGCCGCGCGCGACTGGGGCCGGATCGAGGCGCTGGCCCGTGCGGCCGCGGGGCTCAGCGCAGGTGCGACGTGTCGTTGAGCAGCCGTACGCTCGCGTTGCCGTCCGCGTAGTACGCCACCGCCGACAGCGAGGCCGCCGACAGTTCCATGCGGAACAGGGACTCGGGCGGGGCGCCGAGGGCTAGCCGTACGAACGTCTTGATCGGGGTCACGTGCGTGACGAGCAGGACGGTGCGGCCCGCGTACGCGGCGACCAGCTTGTCGCGGGTGGCGGCGATACGGGTCCCGGTGGCCGCGAAACTCTCGCCGCCACCGGTCGGTTCGGCCTCCGGGTCGGACAGCCAGGTTTTCAGGTCGTCGGGGTAACGCTCCCTGACCTCGCCGAAGGTGAGGCCCTCCCACGCGCCGAAGTCGGTCTCGCGCAGGCCCTCTTCGACGGTGACCTCGATGCCGAGACGGGCGGCTACGGCCGCGGCGGTCTCGCGGGTACGGGCGAGGGGGGAGGCGACGATGTGCTGGATCGTGCCGCGCCTGGCCAGTGCCGCGGCGACCCGCTCGGCCTGGTCCCGGCCGACGTCGGAGAGGGAGGGGTTGGTGCCGCCGCTGCCCGAGAACCGCTTCTGGGGGGTCAGCGGGGTCTCACCGTGCCGCAGCAGTACGAAGGTTGCCGGCGCGCCCATGTCGGCGGGGGCCCAGCCGGGGCTCGCGACGACGCTCGCTGCGCGTACGTCGGCCTCGGCCTTCTTGGTTCCACCGGACGAAGAAGCCAGCGCCGCGCGTGCCCGCGCCGCGCCTGCGGCCGCGTCGCCCGGTGGGCCGGACGGTTCAGGAGCCGCCGCCCTGGCCGCGCGCGCGTCCAGCTCCGCCGTCGACTCCGACGCCGACCACTGCTCCCCCCGCTTCCCCGCGTCCATCGCCTCGTTGGCCAACCGGTCCGCGTGCTTGTTCTTCTCCCGGGGGATCCACTCGTAGGTGACCTGGTCCGGCGGGAAGATACGGGCCGCCTCCGTCGCCAACGGCTTCATGTCCGGGTGCTTGATCTTCCAGCGGCCCGACATCTGCTCGACGACGAGCTTGGAGTCCATGCGGACATGGACCGACGCGGCGGGGTCCAGCTGATGCGCGGCGCGCAGGCCGGCCACCAACCCCCGGTACTCGGCCACGTTGTTCGTGGCGACGCCGATGTACTCGGCCGCCTCGGCCAGGGTCTCCCCCGTCGCCGCGTCGATCACCACGGATCCGTAGCCCGCGGGCCCCGGGTTGCCCCGTGACCCGCCGTCGGCCTCGACGATGAACTCCCGCACGGCAGCAGGCTCCTAGAGGCCGGACTCGGACGTGCGCACCAGGATGCGGCGGCACTGCTCGCAGCGGACAACCGTGTCCGGTGCGGCCGCGCGGATCTCGTTGATGTCGGTGATCGCCAGCTCCTGGCGGCAGCCCTGGCAGGTGCGCTGGTACAGCTTGGCCGCACCGATGCCGCCCTGCTGCTCGCGCAGCTTGTCGTAGAGCTTGAGCAGGTCCGCGGGGATCGTGCCGGCGATGACCTCACGCTCCTTCGTCACGGTGGCCACCTCGCCGTCGATCTCCTCGACCGCGGCGTCACGGCGCGCGGTCGCGTCGTCGATCTTCGACTGGACGGACGAGACGCGCCCGGTGAGCTCGACGACCCGCTCCTGCACGGACTCGATGCGCTCCATGACCTCCAGGACGACGTCCTCCAGGTCACCCTGCCGCTTGGCGAGGGAGGTGATCTCGCGCTGGAGGTTCTCCAGGTCCTTGGGGGAGGTCACGGCACCCGAGTCCAGGCGCTGCTGGTCGCGGGCGGCGCGCTGGCGCACCTGGTCGACGTCCTGCTCCGCCTTGGTCTGCTCGCGGGTGGTGTCGCTCTCCTCGGTCTGCGCGGCCACCAGGAGGTCGCGCAGCTGGGTCAGGTCCTTGGTCAGCGTCTCGATCTCGGCGTGCTCGGGCAGGGACCTCCGCCGGTGCGCGAGCTGCTGCAGGCGTACGTCGAGGGCCTGGACGTCGAGGAGTCGGATCTGGTCGGCGGGCGCGGCGTTCAGTTGGGGGCTCCCAGTGTTTCGGTGGCGATGGTGGACGCCGCGTGGGCGGTCCAGGGGTCGGTGACCGTCTTGGAGACGTGGACCCTCAGGCCCCATCCCTTGCGGTCGGAGATCTCGTCGAGCTGGGCTGCGGCCAGCTCGCACCAGGGCCACTCGGTGGCCCAGTGCGCCGCGTCGAGCAGCGCGAGGGGGCTTTGGGCGACGGCCTCGGAGGCCGGGTGGTGACGCAGGTCCGCGGTGAGGAAGGCGTCGACGCCGGACGCGCGAACCTGGTCGAAGAGGCTGTCGCCGGAGCCGCCGCTGACAGCGACCGTACGGATCGTCGCCCCGGGGTCACCCGCCACCCGGATGCCCTGCGCGGTGGCGGGCAGGCGTGCGGCGGCTTTCCGAGCGAACTCACCGAGGGACAGCGGATGGTCCAGCTCGCAGATACGGCCGAGGCCCCGGCGACCTTCCCTGTCCAACGGGTCCGGCACCAGCGGTCGTACGACACGAAGGTCCAGCGCGCCCGCGAGGGCGTCGGAGACACCCGGGTCGGCGGTGTCCGCGTTCGTGTGGGCGACGTGCAGCGCGATGTCGTTCTTGATGAGGGTGTGGACGACCCTGCCCTTGAAGTGCGTCGCCGCGACCGTCGTCGTACCACGCAGGTAGAGCGGGTGGTGGGTGACCAGCAGGCCGGCGCCCAGCTTCACCGCCTCGTCGACGATCTCCTGGACCGGGTCGACGGCGAAGAGAACCCTGTCGACCTCCTGGTCGGGGTCGCCCACGACAGTGCCGACCGCGTCCCAGGACTCGGCCCGCTCGGCGGGCCACAGGTTCTCCAGCGCGGCAATGACTTCAGACAGACGGGGCACGGCTAAAGGCTACCTGGCTGGCCTGTGCCGATGAACCGCCACCGCTTCCGGGGCCACCCGGGGCACCACTTGCGGTGCCGCTCAGCACACCCGCCCCCGTTTCCTCAGGCGAATCGATTCTTGGCCACCCTTATGTGTGAAGAGGATGCGGCCGGTCCCACGCGTGTGCGTGCGAAAACTAGTTTCGTCGCCGGAGGTGACCGAACGATGACGGCCTGTGCGATCGAGCCCACGACGGCGGACGAAGAGGGGTGGCCCTCGGAGGCAGGATGCGTGATCACCGTCGACGGCTCCTACGCCGCCCGCCTCGCGCCGTCCGGCGACTCCTGGTTCCCGGAGCGCTGGACGCTGGACGGCCCCGAGCCGTACGCGGTGCCGCTGCCCGGCAACCAGCCCGAGGAGCCCGGTACCGAGGTGCAGCCGATGGGCGACGGGCGGGTGCTGATCCGCCGGTTCGCGGACGGGCGGCACAACTTCTCCCTGCTCTACCCGACCGGACCCGACACGGGCGAGCTGCCGCTGGGCGCCGTCGAGTGCCCCGACGAGGGCACGGTCCTACGGCTGCTGCCGCCGGCGCCGGGCGGCGAGACGGCGTACGCCCTCGCCGTGGGCCGGCGTTCCAGTGCCGTGTGGCAGGTGGCGGGCGGGGCCTTCGGGCCCGAGCACCTGGCGGAGATCCCGGGGCGCTGTTCGGGCGGGGTGTGGCTGGACCGCACGGGACGGATGCTGGCCCTGGACCGGGAGGTCGGCGGGTGCACCAAGGCGATCGTGGTGGACCTGGAACGGGCCGGTGAGGTCTCCGCGCTGCTGCAGATCGCGTCCGGCAGCAACGACCGGCTGCTGCTCGCCGACCCGGACAGCGGGCTGCTGCTGATCCGCTCGGACGCGCCCTCGCCGGGGCACGACCGGCTCGGCTGGGGCGTGCTCGGCAGCACGCTGCCGGTGCGCTTCCCGGAGTGCCTGCGGGTGCCCGACTGCGCGGTGACGCCGTTCGCGATCCAGCCGGGGCAGGTGCTGATGCCGGAGAGCTGTGCGGTGGCGCTGCGCGTCGACGGCCCGTTCGGCAGCTGGGTGGGCGTGTGGCGGCCCGCCGAACGACAGGTCCACCATCTCCCGGCGCCCGAAGGGTGGTTGGCGGGCGCCGGGCTGTGGACGAAGGACGGGGTGCTCCAACTGCCGTACGCCACAGCGGCGGCACCGTGCGGGGTGGCACGGATGGCGGCACCTTCGGGGGAAGCCGGGGGGCCGGGGGAAACGGGGGATACGGGGGCCACGGGGTCGGGGGACGCAGGCCCGGAGGATCCGGCCGGGGACGGCGGGACGGCCGCCAAGTCGCCGGAATCGGATCCTCCGGAGCCTGTCGCACCCCGTCCTGTGCCTTTGCAGCAAGCACCTCTGGGCAATCTTGTAACGAAGTAGTGGCGGTTGGCGTGGCCGTCTGGATTCACCCCTCCGCAGCCCGGTTAAACTCGCCCGGCTGTTAGAAAGATCATGTTGACGGGGTGAACCTTCCGATGAGCGACGCAACCACCATGCAGCCGCTGCGCACCGAGACCCAGGAAGACGCCGGCCAAGGCCGGCACCGGGGTCCGGTCTCGGTCCACGACGGTGAGACGGCCCCTCGCGGCCGTCACCGCAAGCCGGTCGAGGAAGCCGAGACGGCTGCCTGACGGTATGTCGAAGGGGCCCGCGTGTCAGTGGACGCGCGGGCCCCTTCCACGTACCTACCCGCGCTTGAGTCCCAGGACCTCCGCCGCGCCGAACGTCTCTCCCGACGGCCGCCGCGCGTAGTGCGGGGTCAGGACGGCATCCAGCTCGTCGTACGTGAACGCGTCCTGCTTGCTGTCGAACTTCGCCTGTACCCGCGGCCGTTCGACGACGGCCACCATCCCTCCGTGTACGACGAGCAGCTGGCCGTTGACGTTTGCGGCGGCGGGTGAGGCCAAGTAGCCGACGAGCGGGGCGACATGCTCCGGGGCGAGCGGGTCGAGTCCCTCGTCCGGCTGCTCGAATCCCGCGAAGACGTCCTCGGTCATCCGGGTGCGGGCGCGCGGGCAGATGGCGTTGGCGGTCACGCCGTACTTGGCGAGCGCGAGGGCCGTCGACGTGGTGAGCCCGACGATTCCCCCTTTCGCGGCCGCGTAGTTGGGCTGTCCGGCGGAGCCCGCGAGGAACGCCTCCGACGAGGTGTTCACGATCCGCCCGAACACCGGCCCGCCGGCCGCCTTCGACCGCTCGCGCCAGTGCTCGGCCGCGAAACGGGTCGTGTTGAAGTGGCCCTTGAGGTGGACCCGGATCACCGCGTCCCACTCGCCCTCGGTCATGGAGAAGACCATGCGGTCGCGCAGGATGCCCGCGTTGTTGACCAGGATGTCCAGGCTGCCGAACTCGGCGATCGCCAACTCCACGAGCCTACGGGCCTGTTGGAAATCGGCGACGTCCCCGGTGTGGGCGAGCGCCTTCCCGCCCGTGGCCCGGATCTCGTCGGCGACCTGCTCGGCGGGTCCGGCGGAGGCCACGCCGGACCCGTCCCGGCCCGGCTGGCCGTAGTCGTTGACGACGACGGCCGCGCCCAGCCGGGCGAGTTCGAGCGCCTCCGCCCGGCCGAGTCCGCGGCCGGCGCCGGTGACGATCGCGGAGAGCCCCTCCAGTGGCAGTGACATACGACTCCCTCAGATCCCTCAGATCCCTCAGATCTCGATGCAGGTGCGCAGCGAGGTCCCGGTGCGCATCTGGTCGAGCGCCTCGTTGATCTCGCTCAGCGGCACCCGGTGGGTGATCAGGCCCTCCAGGTCGACGCGGCCGGCCCGCCACAGGGCGATGGTCCGCTCGTAGGAGCGCAGGACGTCCCCGCCGCCGTAGAGGGAGGGCAGGATCCGCTTCTCGTCGAAGAACAGCTCGAACATGTTGAGCTGAAGGAGGTCGTCCATGGCGCCCGCGCCGACGACGACCAGGGTGCCGCCGCGCCGGGTGTTGTCGTAGGCCGTGCGGGCGGTCGCGGACTTGCCGACGACCTCGAAGACGTAGTCGAAGCCCTCGCCGGCGGTGACCTGCTGCTTGGCGTCGGGCAGTTCGTCCGGCGCGACCGCGCGGGTGGCGCCGAACTCGAGCGCGGCCTCACGGCGCGAGGCAACCGGGTCGACGGCGACGATCTCGGCGGCGCCCTTGAGCCGCGCGCCCTGGATCGCGGAGATGCCGACGCCGCCGCAGCCGATGACGGCGACCGACGAACCGGCCTCCACGTCAGCGGTGTTCAGGGCGGCGCCCAGGCCCGTGGTGACCCCGCAGCCGATGAGGGCGGCTATGTCGAAGGGCACGTCGTCCGGGATCGGCACCGCGCACCCCGCGTCGGCGACGACCTCCTCGGTGTACGTCCCGGTGCCGGCCATGCCGAAGACGTCGCCGCCGGGGCGCTTGAAGTTGGGCGTCCCCGCGTTCATGAACCCGGCCAGACACAGCTCGGTCTGGCCGCGCCTACAGGCAGGACAGGCACCGCAGGCGGGCAGCCAGCACACGACCACCCGGTCGCCGGGCTTCAGGTTGCTCACTCCCTCCCCGACTTCGAGGATCTCGCCCGCGCCTTCGTGCCCTGGTACGAAGGGCGCCGGCTGCGGCAGGACGCCGGCCATCGCGGACAGGTCCGAGTGGCACAGCCCGGCGGCCCTCACCCGGACCCTCACCCTGCCTGGGCCGAAGCCCACCGCCTCGACGTCGTCGAGGACCTCCAGCTTGTCCTGGCCGATCTCGTGCAGTACGGCTGCGCGCATGGTGCGGCTCCCCTCGACAACGGGCTGACTCAGGAGTGTTCGACGATGGTGTCGGCGAGCACGGGCGCGTCGTCCCGCTCGACCGCGCTCACGGCGACCCGGACCGAGCCCCCTCGGTCCCACATGCGGATGCGCAGGGTCTCCCCCGGGTACACGACTCCGGCGAACCGTGTGTCGTACGACCGCACCCGGGTCACGTCCCCGCCGAGCAGCGTGTCGACGACCGCCTTGAGGGTCATCCCGTAGGTGCACAGTCCGTGCAGGATGGGCCGCTCGAACCCGGCGACCTTGGCGAACTCCGGGTCGGCGTGCAGCGGGTTCCAGTCGCCGGAGAGGCGGTAGAGCAGGGCCTGGTCCTCGCGGACCGGGCGCTCGACGGTCCGGTCGGGCTCGCCGGTGGGTGGTTCAAGGCGGGTGGACGGACCCCGGTCGCCGCCCCAGCCGCCCTCTCCCCGTACGAAGATCTGGGCGTCGTTCGTCCACAACGGGCCCTCGGCGTCCGCGACTTCGGTGCGCATGACGAGGACGGCGGCCTTGCCCTTGTCGTACACGGCGGCGATACGGCCGGTGGCGGTCGCGGTGCCCTGCACGGGGAGGGGCCGGTGGACGGTCAGCGACTGGCCGCCGTGCAGGACCTTGGCGAGGTCGACCTCCACGCCCGGCATGGACAGGCCGCTGATCACGCCGGGCGAGCCGTTGCCCGCGACGGTGGCGAAGCTCGGCAGGACGTGCAGCCGGGACTCCAGGGTGTAGCGCAGCTCGTCGGGGTCGGTGGCGGGGCTGCGTTTGTCAGGATTTGCAGCTGCTCCGATACCGAGGTGGTAGAGCTGGACGTCCTTGGAGTTCCAGGAGATCTCGCCGGACCGGGGCTCGGCGGCGAGGGCCACGGCTTCGTCGATGGGCAATGCGGCTCCCTGAAGGATCGGAGACCTCGGTACGGCCGTCCGCACCGTCGGCCGCACCGAGGTCGCTAGCGGGCCGATCTAGAACGCGTTCCAGTCCGGCGCCCTCTGTATAGCCCAGCAGTCCTTACTTGTGAAGGCTCCTGACGGGGTGTCAGGTCGGTTGGCCGGTCGAGGGCGAGGCCCGTGACATTTGTCCTGCCGGAGTCCGTACAAGCGGATCTGCCGGGCGGGCAGGCGGGATCCGTAGCGTGGGAGCCATGACACAGAGGAGCGGGTAAGCGTCCTGATTGCGCAAGGTCTAGTGCCGCTTGGAGGAGCACCCCGGGGGCGGTCCGGGATTCGTGGGATCAACGACGGTGCTACAGGGAGCACGGGGCCAACAAGGTCCGCCTCAAGGCCGAGTGACGGGCTGCGGAAGGCCGGGACGGTCCCGGGAAACCCCGCCCCATCCCACCGCCTTCACTCTGTTACTGGAACTAGGCGCCTTCTTGAAATCTCTTCCAGGGTGACGCCCCCAGGGGCTGCTCACCTTCAACTCCGTCGCTGAAAACTTGAGCGTCTCTCAACGTTCCCGGCCTTTCTACCGAGAAGGTCCGTGACGGTGTCACCGCAGCGCGGGTGGCGCTTCGGTGTCCTGACGACGGTCTCCCGTTTCCTTCCGCCGCTGGTGCGGCAGGCTTGCGCCACCTGCCCGCCCGCCTCGTCCGGTGTTCCGGTCGGGGCGTTGGCGGCGGGTCTTACGGTCGGCTCCGCGGGGTTTCGACACGCGTGGCGTGTCCTGGTCTCCGGCCACTCCGGTACCAGTGGTGCAGGCCGCCGCGAGGGCGACCAGGTTGCGGGCTGCGTTCTCGTCGCGGTCGAGGACCAGGCCGCAGGCGTCGCAGGTGAAGACTCGGACGTGCAGCGGCAGCTTGGCTTTCACCGCGCCGCAGTTCGAGCAGGTCTTGGAGCTGGGGTACCAGCGGTTGGCCACGATAGTGGGGCAGGCGTTGCGTCGGCCCTTATAGGTGAGCTGGCGCCGGATCTCTCCGAACCCGGCATCGGCCACGCGGCGGGCGAGCCGCTGGTTGCGGAGCATGCCCGCGACGTTGAGGTCTTCGACCACCACCGTGCCGTACTCGGCGCGTACACGGGTGGTCAGCTTGTGCAGCGCGTCGGTGCGCAGGTTCGCCACGCGGTGGTGGATCTTGTTCCGCTCGGCGTTGGCCTTCTCCCAGCGTTTCGACGGCTTCTGCCCTGTTCTGCGGTCCGGTCCCTGCCTCCGGGAGGCTCGGCGGGAGTGGACCCGCAGCAGCTTGAGGGCGCCGTCCAGGTACTTCGGGTTGGGCTCGTAGCGGATCTCTCCGGAACTGTCGGCCAGGACCGCCAGGTGTTTCACGCCCAGGTCGATCCCGACCGCAGTGTCCGGCCGGTCGACACGGGTGATCTCCCGGGCGGTCTCGACCTGGAGAGAGACGAACCAGTGCCCGCGCTCATGCCGGACGGTTACGGAGAGGATGCGCGCCGTCCCGGCCTGGATGCGGACCAAAAGCTTGGCTGTGGGTTCATGCGTACGGATCGTGCCCAGCCGGGGCAGGGTGACGTGCCGACCGTCACGTTCGACGCGGATCGTGCCGGTGGTGAACCGGCAGGCCGGGCGGGCCTTCCGCTTCGGCTTGCGGCGCGGGACGCCCACCCTGGCACCCTTGCGTTTGCCCTGCTTGGACTTGGCGTAGTTGTCGAACGCGGAAGCCGCGTTCGCCAGCCCGGTGTTGTAGGCCTCCTTGGAGTTCTCCTGCCACCAGCCGGCGAATCTCGGGTCGGTGGTCTTGACTCGGTTGAACTCCTTGCGCAGCAGGGGCAGTGACCACGGCCGCCACGGCGTCAACTCCTCCTCAACGATGCCGTACGAGGCTTCCGCCTTGCGCTGCCACCACGAGGCCGTCACCCACGACACGGCCCAGTTGAAGGCGGCCCGGGCAGCACCGCAGTGCGAACGCAGCGCCTGCTCCTGCCCGGCGTTCGGATCGAGAGCGAACTTGTAGGCCTGCATCACGCAACCAGGTCGCGACCTGAACTTCCCACCCACTCTGCAGCCCCCCGCTTCGAAGATCCCCTCACCGCACCCAACGAGCACCGCTCATGAAGGTCACGCATTCGATGCACGGACTCCTGTTCTCACCCGTTGCGTCGGGAATCTCGCAGGACACCGCCTCGGCCGACGGTCCCAGATGACCAAAGGGGCGGAGAGGCACGGCCCCACTGCGACGAACCGGCCTGCCTGACCGAATGTCTGTCCGCGCCGCCCTACGTCGCACGGAACGCCGACCGAGCCTGTGCGACCTACGCTGGGGCCGTGAACGAGATGCCCCGGGACCACCGGCCCGCCAAGTCCATCAGGGTTCTGCTCGCCGAGGACCAGGGGATGATGCGCGGGGCACTCGCCCTGCTGCTCGGGATGGAGCCGGACATCCAGGTGGTGGCCCAGATCGCGGCCGGGGACGTGATCGTGGACACAGCCCTCACCCACCGCCCGGACGTGGCGCTCCTCGACATCGAACTGCCGGGTATGAGCGGCCTCGACGCCGCCGCCCAGCTGCGCGACGAGGCGCCCGACTGCCGGGTGCTGATCCTGACCACCTTCGGCCGGCCCGGGTATCTGCGCCGGGCCATGGAGGCCGGAGCCGCCGGATTCCTCGTCAAGGACGGCCCCGTGGAGGAACTCGCCGCCGCGATCCGCCGGGTCCTCACCGGCGAGACCGTGATCGACCCCGCCCTCGCCGCGGCCGCGCTCAGCGCCGGACCCAACCCCCTCACCGCCCGTGAGAGCGACGTCCTCAACGCCTCCGCGGACGGTGCGACGGTCGCCGACATTGCCGACAAGCTCCACCTCTCGGAGTCCACCGTCCGCAACTACCTCTCCTCGGCCATCGGCAAGACGGGCACCCGCAACCGCATGGAGGCGATGCGGGAGGCCCGGCAGCAGGGGTGGCTCTAGGCGCCGGGCAGCGTCACCTCCGCCGACTTGTACGCCGTGCCCTTCGGCGCGACGCACACGAACCAGTCGTAGGGGGATCCGTCGGCCGACCGGATCGCCGGCTCGTCAGTGCTGACAGTGGTGTTCGAAGGCTCCCTCTCCACCTGGGTCGCCGTGCCGTCCTTCCAGGTGCAGGTGACGCGCTGGGCGGTCTTGGCGACGTAGCCGATCAGGAGGCGTTCGGCCTTGTCGCCGCCGGGCTTGAGCGGCAGCGCCCCGGACATGAGGTCAGTGCCGGACAGGGTGTCCGACTTGGGGACCGTGTTCTCCATGACCGGCGAGCTCTTCTCGCCGTAGGTGCGGTGCACGAAGTACGTGATCTTGCCGATCAGGTCGGAGGCCTTGTCGGCGTCCGGCGGGTTCTCGCCGTACAGGGCCATCGCGCTCATCTGGGCCTCGGCCTCCGCCTCGTTGCCAGGCGGCGACCACACGTCGAGGGTGACCTGCCACTTCGTGCCCTGGTCGGTTCCGGTCGCGAGCGTGGTCCGCTGAGGTGCGGACACGTCCGCCTTCGGCGTCTGCGACGGCTGGGTCGCCGCCGGTGCCACCCGCCCCCCGTCCCCGCCCGGCAGCCCCGCCACCGCCAACGTCGCCGACGACCCGGCGAGCACGAGTGCCGTGGCCGCCGCCACCGCCCAGCGCCGTGCCCGGCGACGGCGTCCGCCGCGGATCACCGCCTGGTAGGGGGCTATGCCGATCTCGACCTCGTCCGCGGCGTCGGCCAGCAGGAGGGAGATGTCGCTGTTCGTCATGTCGTGGCTCGTCTCTCGGTCCGCGCTCATCACTTCCGCCCTCCCTGCGTCACCATGTCGGCCAGGCCGGGTATGGCGCGAAGTTTCGCGATCCCCTTGGCCGCGTTGCTCTTCACCGAGCCCACCGAACAGCCCATCGCCTCGGCCGTCTGGGTCTCGGACAGGTCCTCCCAGTACCGCAGGACCACCGCCTCCCGCTGCCTCGGCGGCAGGTGGGCGAGCGCCTTCAACAGGGCGCTGCGGTCCTCGGCCTGGGAGATGCGGTCACCGGTGTCGGCGACCTCCCGCACGATTCCCGAGTCGTCCTTGGGCGCCAGGAACTCCTTGAGGCGCCGTCGGTGCCTGCGCGCATGCGCGTTGATCATCACGCGCCGTACATACGCCTCCGGATCGTCCGCCGAGCCGACCTTGCGCCAGGCCACATAGACCTGTTCGAGCGTCGACTGGACCAGATCCTCCGCGGCGTGCTGCTCCCCCGTGAGGAGAAATGCCGTCCGCATCAACCGTGGCCAGCGGCCGATGACAAAGCTCTGGAACTCGTCGTCCCGAGCCTCCTTGCGATCCCCCATGGGCACCTCCTAGATGTCTAAAGGAGTCCATGAACCGCCCGGACCGTTGCCTCACTTCTCCGACTTCGAAGAAATTCCTCGCTGCGACCGCTGCGACCGCCGCACCCGCTGCTCCCCCGGCTGCCGCGGCAGCCACACCAGCATCAACACCACCCCACCCAACAGCACCCCCGTCCCCACCCGGAACGCCAGCGCGTACCCCTCCGTCAGCGCCTCGGGCGTACCGCTCCCCGCCGTACGGGCCGCCGCGATCGTCGACAGCACCGCGAGCCCCAGCGAACCGCCCATCGTGCGGGAGGTGTTGACCAGCCCGGACACCAGCCCGGCCTCCCCCGGCGCCGCCCCCGACGTGGCCAGCGCGGCGAGCGGGGTGGCGGCGAGCCCGGCCCCCAGCATCATCAGGATCCCGGGAATCATGATCCCGACGACGTAACCCCCGTCCGCCGTCATCGTCGACTGCCACCCGAACCCGACCACCGCGACCACCGTGCCCAGGGCGGCCACCCGGCGCGCCCCGGCCACCCGCATGAACCGCGGCGCGAGCTTCGACCCCAGCACCACCGCCAGGGAGCTGGGCACCAGCGCGAGCCCCGCGTCCAGCGGGGAGTAGCCGAGGACGTTCTGGGCGTACAGCGTCATGAAGTACCACATGCAGAACATCGCGGAGCCGCACAGGAACATCGCCACGTTCGCCGACGCCACCGACCGCACCCTGAGCAGTCCGAGCGGCATCAGCGGGGCCGCCGTACGGGACTCGACGAGCAGGAAGAGGCCGATCAGCCCGGGCCCGGCGCACAGCGGAACCAGGGTGGCCGCGGCCGTCCACCCCTCCGCCTCGGTCTGCGAGATGCCGTAGGCCAGGGTGGCCAGTCCCGCCGTCACCAGCAGCGCACCCGGCAGGTCGAGACGCCGCCCGTCCCCCGCCCGGCTCTCGGAGAGCAGCAGTACGGAGCCGAGCAGCACCGCGGCCCCGATCGGCACGTTGATCAGCAGCACCCACCGCCAGGACAGCGTCTCCACCAACGCACCGCCGACGAGCCCGCCGGCCGCGCCGCCGCCCGCGCCGACCGCCGTCCAGGTCGCAATGGCACGCGCGCGTGCGGCCCCCTCCGGGACGGCGGCCGTGAGGATCGTGAGCGTCGAGGGCGCGAGCACCGCCGCCCCCAGCCCCTGCGCGGCCCGCGCGAGCAGCAGTTCCCAGCCCTCCTGGGCCAGCCCGCCGGCCAGCGAGGCCACCGTGAACAGGCCGAGCCCGACCAGGAACATCCGCTTGCGGCCGTAGAGGTCGCCGGCCCGGCCGCCGAGCAGCATGAAGCCGGCGAAGGCGATGGCGTAGGCGTTCACCACCCATTGCAGCCCGGAAGCGCTCATTGCCAGGTCGGCGCGCATCGACGGCAGGGCCACGTTCACCACGGACACGTCGAGCACGACGAGGAACTGTCCGGCACACGCCAGTGCCACCACCAGCCAGGTGGGCGGCACGGTACGCGGACGGGACCGGCGGGTGGTGTCAGCGGCTTCGAGCATGGGCGTCATGGTCTCAACCGGCCGGTGCCCCTTGCATCGGGATTTCGGCGTAGACCGCCGGACCTGGTTCCCCAGGAGAAGACCCCGTTTCCCCAAGAGAAGATAAAGAAATCGTTAGTACGCCAAAGCATCGGAATAGTTGCCCAGGCGCACGGGTTCAACCTGCACGTATCTGGTACCGCACACAGCTCCCGCACGGCACCACCGGCACAGCCCCCCTTTTTTCAGGCCTGGAGGCCTTACTTCATGACGCACACGCCGACCGACCGGCCCGACCGCAGAGCGAGCGGAGCCGTCGTCCCGGTGCTCGCCTTCGCGGGCATCGTGGTCGCGGTGATGCAGACCCTGCTCGTCCCGGTCATCAAGGACCTGCCGCAGCTGCTGGACACCGCGCCCAGCAACGCCACCTGGGTCCTGACCTCGACCCTGCTCTCCGGCGCCGTGGCCACGCCGATCATGGGCCGCCTCGGCGACCTGTACGGCAAGCGGCGCATGCTGATCTTCAGCCTCGCCGTGATGGTGGTGGGCGCGCTGGTCAGCGCGGTCACCAGCGATCTGCTCACGATGATCGCCGGCCGTACGCTCCAGGGCTTCGCGATGGGCGCGATCCCCCTCGGCATCGGCCTGATGCGCGACATGCTGCCCCGCGAGAAGCTCGGCTCGGCGATGGCCCTGATGAGCTCCTCGATCGGCGTCGGCGGCGGCCTCGCGCTGCCCGTCGCGGCCCTGGTCGCGCAGCACGCCGACTGGCACGCCCTCTTCTACGGCACCGCGGGCGTCGGCGTCTTCGCCATCGCGCTCACCCTCTTCGTCGTACCGGAGTCTCCGGCGCGCGCCGAGGGCACCTTCGACGTCCTGGGCGCGATAGGCCTCTCCGCCGGTCTCGTCCTCTTCCTCCTGCCGATCACCAAGGGCAGCGACTGGGGCTGGACCTCCGGCACCACGCTCGGCCTGTTCGCCGCCGCCGCGGTCGTCCTCCTCCTGTGGGGCGTGATGGAGCTGCGGGTGAAGGCCCCGCTGGTGGACCTGCGCACCACGGCCCGCCCCGCCGTCCTCTTCACCAACCTCGCCTCGATCATGGTCGGCGTCAGCTTCTACGTCGTCTCCCTGGTCCTCCCTCAGCTCCTCCAGCTGCCGAAGAGCACCGGCTACGGCCTCGGTCAGTCGATGGTCGTCGCGGGTCTGATCGTCGCGCCGCTCGGCCTGACGATGATGTTCACCGCGCCCGTCTACGCCCGCCTCTCCGCGAAGTACGGCCCCAAGTTCACCCTGATCCTCGGCCTGCTGATCATCGCGATCGGCTACGGCGCCGGCCTCGGCCTCATGAGCGCCGCCTGGCAGAGCCTCGTCATCGCGGTGCTCCTGGGCGCCGGCATCGGCCTCGCCTACTCCTCGCTGCCCGCGCTGATCGTCGGCGCGGTGCCGGCGTCGGAGACGGGTGCGGCGAACGGCCTCAACACCCTGATGCGTTCGATCGGTACGTCCGTCTCCAGCGCCGTCATCGGCATGGTGCTGGCCAACACGGCGAACAACGTCGGCGGCGTCGAGATCCCCACCATGCACGGCTTCCGCGTCTCCTTCCTTATCGCGACCGGCGCGGTGGCGATCGGCCTGTTGCTGGCCCTGTTCCTGCCCAAGCCGAACCGGGCTCCGCAGCTGCGCGCCAGCAGCGAGGAGGACGCCAACCTGGAGCGTGCCGAGGAGGCCTTGCGCGGCTTCCGCGGCCGCGTCCTGGACGCCGCGGCCGCCAGGCGGGCGCGACGCTCTCCGAGGAGGACGGCACATACGCCCTCGCCGTCCCGGCCCAGGGCGCGTATGTGCTGGCCGCACGGGCCACGGGGCATGCGCCGCTTGCCTCTTCTGCCACGCACTCCGGTGCGGAGCGGGCGGTGGACCTGGATCTGTCGTTGCCCGGGGAGACGGTGACTGCGTAGCGCTCCGCGGGGGTGCCATGTGGTGCCGGATGGCGTCTTGCGGCTTCGTCGTGGCTGGTCGCGCCCACGCGGCGGAGCCGCAGATCGATACAGTCCCGCGCCCCTTGAGGGTGCTGCCGCACCCCCTGTCGCCCAGCCGACGGGGAGTGCGGCAGCATGGGGCGCGGAAAGCGTCGTACGACCGGGAGGAACCCCCATGCCCGCGGCCGCCCCCAAGCCCGAGATCCTGGCAGCCTTCGAGGCCGCGAAGGGGTTCATGCCCACGGACGAGGGCCTGGCCCTGTACGCGGCGGCCGTGGAGGCCGGGCGCCTCGGGCTCCCGCTCCTGGAGGTCGGCACCTACTGCGGCCGCTCCGCGATCCTGCTCGCCGACGCGGCCCACGAGGCCGGCGTCACCGCGCTCACCGTCGACCACCACCGGGGCAGCGAGGAGCAGCAGCCGGGCTGGGAGTACCACGACCCGGAGACGGTGGATCCCGAGCTGGGCCTGATGGACACGCTGCCGACGTTCCGCCGCACGCTGCACCGGGCCGGGCTGGAGGACCACGTGGTCGCCCTGGTGGGCCGTTCCCCGCAGATCGCGAAGATCTGGCACTCCCCCCTCGGCCTGGTCTTCATCGACGGCGGCCACACCGACGAGCACGCGAACGCCGACTACGAGGGCTGGGCCCCCCATGTGGCCGAGGGCGGCCTGCTCCTCATCCACGACGTGCACCCGGACCCGGCCGACGAGTTCACCGGCCAGGCCCCGTACCGCGTCTACCTCCGGGCCCTCGCGTCCGGCGCCTTCACGGAGATCTCGGTGACCGACTCGCTGCGGGTGCTGCGGCGGACGGGGGCGGGGATCTGAGGGCGCGTCTAGAGTCGCTGACATGTCGTACGTAGGTCCGGACTTCGATCCTCCCCAGCCCCGCCGTCCCCGTCGCCGCCTCACATGGATCGCCGCCGCGCTCGTGCCGGGGGTGTTGCTCGGGTGGCTGGTGTACGAGGGGGTGGGCGCGTCGGCGAACGGGAACGGTTCGGACACGGCGGCCGTGGGGACACCGACAGTCTCTTCGACGAGTGACGACTCGACCGAGGACGACAAGAAGCCGAGCCCGACGCCCACCGCCTCCGGCTCCGGCTCCCTCAAGGGCAAGGTCGTCGTCATCGATCCGGGGCACAACCCCACCAACTTCCAGCACACGGCCGAGATCAACCGCAAGGTGAACATCGGTACGAACTGGAAGGAGTGCGACACGACCGGCACGTCCACCAACTCCGGTTACGCGGAAGCCAAGTTCACGCTGGACGTCGCCCACCGGCTGCGCACACTGCTGGAGAAGCAGGGCGCGACGGTGAAGCTGACGCAGGACGGCGACCGGACCTACGGCCCCTGCGTGGACGAGCGGGCCCGAATCGGCAACAAGGCGCACGCGGACGCCGTCGTGTCCATCCACGCGGACGGCGCGGGGGCTGACCAGCGCGGCTTCCACGTCATCCTGCCGGGCAGCGTCCACAAGGGCGCCGCCGACACCCGCAAGATCGTCGCCCCCTCGGCCGAGCTCGGCGAGCGCATCGCGGGCAACTTCGTGCGCGCGACGGGCAGTGCGCCCTCCAACTACATCGGTGACGGAACAGGACTGGTCACGCGTACGGACCTGGGCGGCCTCAATCTGTCAACGGTTCCCAAGGTGTTCATCGAGTGCGGCAACATGCGCGACAGCAAGGACGCGGCATTGCTCACCAGCGGCGCGTGGCGACAGAAAGCGGCACAAGGGGTCTCTGAGGGAATTGTGAGTTTCCTGCGCGGGTAGTGATCAGCGGCTGATCCGGGCGGACACCCTGTTCGGGCGGACGATAGTGTCGTCCTTACTATGAGGGGCCACCCCCGCGCTTCACACCGGGGCCTGAGGGCGACATGGTGACGGCGACGCCTCCTGACCGACGACGAGACGACCTGCGAAGGACCGACTGAAGTGAATATCCGCTCACTCACTAGAGGCGACGGCGTGGTGATCGGAGCAGCGGTGTTGCTGTTGATCGCGTCGTTCCTCGACATCTATGCGATCGACGGGGCCTCCGACAGCGTTGAACTCCCCAACTCCTGGGGAAGCGGGCCGGTCCTGCTGAGTGTCGTCCTCGCGGGCATCATCGGCGCCGCACTCGTCGTCGTCTCCCACGGCCTGCCGCAGGTCCCCAAGGTGGCCGGCCTCGACCTCGGCCAGTTCGGCATCGCGTTCACGGTCTTCGCCGCTTGGAGCGCACTCGGGAACATCTTCGACCCGCTCGGCGGCACGGACAACGTCGGCTCCGGTTCGGACAACGGCGTCAGCGCCGGTCTCGGCCTGATCCTCGCGCTCGTCGCCACCCTGGTCATGGCCGGTGCCGCGGTAGCCACCCCGCTCGTCCCGGCCCTCAAGGCCGCCCTCATCCCGGCCCCCAAGCCCCCGCAGCCCCAGCCCTACGGCGCCCAGCCGCCCGCCGGTTACGGCTACCCGGGCGCCCCGCAGCCGGGGCAGCCGCAGCCCGGTCAGCCGTACGGCGGTCAGCCGCAGGCCGGTCAGCCCTTCGGTGCGCAGCCGCAGGCCCAGGCTCCGGCCCCGCAGCCGGCCGCCCCACAGCCGGCCGCCCCGGAGTTCGCGCCGTTCTGGTTCGCCGTGCCGGTGCCGCGGCCGCTGTTCGCGGAGGACGGTACGCCGACGCCGATCGCCGAACTCGCGCCGGGCACCTGGTACCTGGCCGTCGAGCAGCGCGGCCCGGCCCTCGTCGCCCAGACGCAGGACGGCCGTCGTGGTGTGCTGCAGGACACGAGCGGCATCCAGCGCGGCTGACGTCCGCCAGGCCCTGACAACGGCCCCTCGCCCTTCCGGGCGAGGGGCCGTTGTCGTACAGTCGCAGCCCTCCCGTGTCTGACATCCCGTCAGGAGGCGCTGTGCGACTCGGCCTTGCGCTCGGTTACTGGGGCCGCGGCCCCTCCCCCGATCACCTGCCGCTGGCCCGGGAGGCCGAGCGGCTCGGCTACCACTCCGTGTGGACCGCGGAGTCGTGGGGTTCCGACGTCTTCACTCCCCTCACCTGGATCGCCGCCCAGACCTCAACCATCAAGCTGGGTACGGCGGTTGCGCAGATGGCGGCCCGCTCACCCACCACCACCGCGATGCACGCGCTGACGCTCGACCACCTCTCCGGCGGGCGCGTGATGCTCGGCCTCGGGCTGTCCGGACCGCAGGTCGTCGAGGGCTGGTACGGCCGTCCGTTCCCGAAGTCGCCGCTGACCGCGACCCGGGAGTACGTCGAGGTCGTACGGCAGGTCCTCAGGCGGGAAGCCCCGGTCGAAGTCGACGGCCGCTTCCACTCCCACCCCTATCGCGGCGCGGACGGCACGGGCCTCGGCAAGGCACTCAAGCCGATCACCCATCCCCTCCGCCCCGACCTGCCGATCCTGCTCGGCGCAGAGGGCCCGAAGAACGTCGCCCAGACCACCCGAATCGCCGACGGCTGGCTGCCGCTGTACTGGTCGCCGACCCGGCCGGAGGTGTACGGCCCTTCGGTCGAAGGTGCGCCCGAGGGCTTCCTGATCGCCCCCATGGCCCAGGTGCGGGTCTGCGACGACATCGCCGAAGGGCTGCTGCCCGTCAAGACGATGCTCGGCTTCTACATCGGCGGCATGGGCCACGCGGCCCGCAACTTCCATGCCGACCTGATGGCGCGCATGGGGTACGAGGAGCAGGCACGGAGGATCCAGCGACTGTTCCTCGAAGGCCGCCGGGAGGAGGCCGTACTGGCCGTGCCGGACGCGTTCGCCGACGAGATCTCGCTGGTCGGCCCGCGTGAACGCATCGCCGAGCGGCTGGAGTTGTGGCGCAAGGGCCCGGTGACGGACCTGCTGGCGCTGGCTCCCGACCCGCACAGTCTGCGGGTGCTGGCGGAGCTGAACTCCTGAACTCAGGCGTCAGTGAGGGCCGGGGCCGGGGTCGTCACCTGGACCGCGTCCAGGAGGCCGGGGAAGCGGGTGTCGATGTCGTCGCGGCGGAGGGTGATGACGCGGGTGGTGCCGCGGACCTCGGTGTGCATGACGCCGGACTCGCGGAGCACCTTCAGATGGTGGGAGAGCGTGGACTTGGCGATGGGGTAGTCCAGTTGCCCGCAGACCCGCGAGCCCTCCTCGTGCAGCACCCGGGCGACGTCCCGCCGGATCGGATCGCTCAGCGCGTGCAGCACCCGGTCCAGGGAGATCTCGTCCCGGTCGGGGTGGAAGAGTTCCGCGCGCATGCCCACCCTCCTCGTCTCTGTCCGTTTGATCCCCCGACGCACCTTCTTTCAAGGTTCTACGATGATAGAACATGCGTGGGGCACCGGCAGGTTGGTGACGTAGGGCTCGTCCGGTGTGCCGTAGCGATCGAACGGGACGGCCGTGCTCATACGGCGGTCTCCTGCCGGCGGAACGCCCCGGCCGCCGTGTACACGCCCAGCGAGACCAGGTAGGCGGCGACGGTGAACGCGGCGATGCCCCAGAAGCCGTCGACCTTGGCGAGCAGGACGCCGCCGACCGCGCCGCCGATGGTCGTGCCGACGTACATGGCGGCGTTGGCGAGGGAGGAGACGGTGCCGCGGGCGGTCTCGGTCTGCTGCTGGAGGATGCTCATGAACACCGGGAAGACGAACCCGGCGACCATCATGACCAGCGCCAGCAGGACGAGTGCGGTGGCGAGGTCCGGGGAGAGCGGCACCACGCAGTACAGGGCGCCCATGGCGAGGACGGCGAACAGCAACGACCGGTACAGGCCCAGGCGTTGGACGAGCCTGCTGCCGAACAGCGAGCCGACGACGTTGCCCGCGCCGACGGCCATCATCGCCGTGCCGACGGATCCGACGCCCAGCGCGAAGTCCTTGGTGAACCAGGAGCCGAAGAAGGAGATGGCCTCGAAGTTGCCGGTCTGGAAGACCAGGTAGCCGAGCAGGTACCAGCGCAGCCGGCCGGGGCCGAGGACGGTGCCGTAGGTGCGCGTGATGTGGCGCGCTCCCGTGCCCGCGGCGCCGGGGCGGCCGGGCACCGACGGGAAGAAGCGGGCCAGCAGCAGCCACAGCAGGGCCGAGACGCCGCCGATCACCCAGAACGGCAGGTGCCAGGAGACGGCCGCGAGCCAGCTGCCGAGCGGGATGCCGGCGAACTGCGCGATGGACAGGCCGGCAGTGGCGAAGCCCATGGTGCGCACGATCAGCTCCGGCCGGACCAGGACCGGGATGGAGGCCCAGATCTGCGGGGAGACGATCGCGGCGCTCACCCCGGCCAGGAACCGGAAGAGGATCATCGTCCAGAAGCCCTGGGCGAAGCCGCACAGCGCGGTCGTCATGGTGAAGGCGACGAGCCCGCCCAGCAGCACCCGGCGCCGGTCCCGGCCGTCGGACAGCGGTCCGGCGACGAGGGCGAACAGGGCGTAGCCGAGCGCGTAGGCGCTGACCATCCAGCCCGAGACGCCACCGGAGACGTGGAAGGTGTCGGCCAGGGTGGGCAGCAGCGGGGCGACGAGGAAGGTGTCCGTGCCGATCACGAACATGGTGGCGAAGGCCAGCAGGGAGACCGTTCTCGGCGAGGGTCCCGCGGTCTCGGAGACGGTGGCGGTCGGAGTGGAGGAGACATCGGTCATGTCGCCATCACCGCCCAGGAGGTCGCAGTCGTCGGGGCCGGGCGGGCCACGAGGGCGAACACCGCATCGCGCAGGGTGCGGTCGGGGGTGATCACGTCGGCGGCGTCGCGGGGAGGGGTGCTCATGCAGGTGGGACTCCTCGTCGTCACAAGCATCTTCGTTGTTCGTGAAACATCGAATAAGTCGGGATGTTAGCAGGGCGGAAGCCGTTGGACCAGGGAGGGTTAGAGCCTGGCCGGTGCGCGGCAGCGGGCCGGGCCGTCCCGCGTCCGGCAGCGGACGGATGCGGTCGGTGCTGAACTACTCGTGGACGTACAGCCGCGCACCGTCGTCGCAGGTGATGACGTACTCCTTGTACGCGCACGGCGGAGGTGCGCCGCACCGCTGTGCCGTCGGCGGCGGGGCCGAGCGCGGAGACCGCCGCCACGCCCAACTGCCGCCACGGCTGCCGTCGCCACCGACGGCCGTACGCCCGAAGAAGTCACCCGGAACGCGCTCGACGCACTGGCAGGTTTCAGTCAGGGATTCGGGGCCATTCGAACAACATGTCCACTGAAACTCGCCGTGGTGCCAATTCCGCCGGGACGGTCATAGCGATCGTCGCCGACATCATGGCCCTCATTCTGGGCCTGTGGATCCTGATGTACCTGCTGGACGCGAACCGCGGGAACGACTTCGTGCAGTTCATCCACGACGCGGCTCGCTGGCTCGCCGGCTGGTCCTACGACCTGTTCACCTTCGACGAAGCATGGGCGCGAGTGGTAGCCGGCTACGGCCTGGCAGCAGTCGTCTACCTGTTCATAGGCCATGCAATAGCCAACCGCGCACACCGACACTGAACAACCGAGGTCCACTGCAGCCCCCAGGGGCGCACCGAAACCGACCAGGTTCTCAGGCGCAGCAGTCCGGGTCGAGGCCGCGGGGCAGGTGGTCGCCGCCGAACACCGTGCACGTCGCCTCGTGGCCGCCCAGCGCCGCCACGGCGAGCAGAAGGGAGCCGGCCGTCCACGTGGTCAGCTCGCGCGGCCAGATCGCTCCGTCCTCGAAGACGTAGCCCGTCCAGTACAGGCCCGACTCCGCGTCGCGCAGGTGCTGGATCGACTGGAGGATCTCCAGCGCACGGTCGGACTCGCCCATCGCCCAGAGGGCCAGGGCGAGTTCGGCCGACTCGCCGCCCGTGACCCACGGGTTGGGGATGACGCAGCGGACCCCGAGGCCGGGGACCACGAAGCGGTCCCAGTCCGCCTCTATACGGGACTTGGCCTCCGTGCCGGTCAACGCGCCGCCCAGCACCGGGTAGTACCAGTCCATCGAGTAGCGGTCCTTGTCCAGGAACCGCTCCGGGTGCCGGCGGATCGCGTGCCGCAGCGCCCCGACCGCCAACTCCCAGTCCGGCTGCGGCTCTTCACGCTGCTCGGCGATCGCCAGCGCACACCGCAGCGCGTGGTGGACCGAGGAGGACCCCGTCAGCAGCGCGTCCGACGTGTCCGTACCGTCGTCCTCACGCTTCCAGCCGATCTGCCCGCCCGACTGCTGCAGCCGGAGCACGAACTCGATCGCCGCGTAGACCGCCGGCCACATGCGGTCGAGGAACGTGTCGTCGCCCGTCGAGAGGTAGTGGTGCCAGACGCCTACGGCTATGTAGGCGACGAAGTTCGTCTCGCGCCCCCGGTCGGTGACGTCCGTGAAGTCCCCGTCCTGGTATGCCGCGTACCAGGACCCGTCCTCGTTCTGGTGACGGGCCAGCCACTCGTACGCCCGCTCGGCGGCCTCGTGCTCACCCGCCGCGTCCAGCGCCATCGCGGCCTCGGTGTGGTCCCAGGGGTCCAGGTGGTGTCCCCGGAACCACGGAAGCGCACCGTCCTCCCGCTGTACGGCGAGGATGCCGGCGACGGTCGCGACGGCCTGCTCGGCGGTGAGGACTCCGGGCAGGACGAGGTGTTCGGTGCGGGGAGTGGTCACCGCGCATCCACGGCAGGCAGATGCGGCTTGGTCGCGTACGCCACGAAGCTCTTGCCGATCAGCGGGTTCAGCGCCTGTTCGGCGACCCGCGTGGCCAGCGGTTTCTTCATGATGTCCCAGACCAGCAGCTTGTGGTACGCCCGCACCGGCAGCGCCTTGTCGTTGTCTACGCCGAACGCGCACTTCAGCCACCAGTACGGCGAGTGCAGCCCGTGCGCGTGATGCGTGCCGTAGGGCTTGAGTCCGGATTCCCTCATCTTCGCGAGGAGCTCGTCGGCCTTGTAGATGCGGATGTGGCCGCCCTCGACCTCGTGGTAGGCGTCGGACAGCGCCCAGCAGACCTTCTCCGGGCCGTAGCGCGGAACGGTGATCGCGATCCGGCCGCCGGGCTTCAACACCCGTACCATCTCGGCGAGTACGCCCTTGTCGTCCGGGATGTGCTCCATGACCTCGGAGATGATGACGACGTCGAAGGACTCGTCGGGGAAGGGGAGCGCGAGCGCGTCGCCCTCCATCGCCGTGGCGGTGGCGCCCTCGGGGGCCTCCCCCGCCTCCTTCATCGCCGCGAACCACTTCGCGACCTCGCGGATCTCCTCGCCGTTCTGGTCCAACGCCACGACCTGGGCGCCGCGCCGATAGCACTCGAACGCGTGCCGGCCGGCACCGCACCCGAGGTCCAGGACACGGTCGCCCGGGGCGAGCGGGAACCGGGAGAAGTCGACGGTCAGCACGTGGCCCTGCTTTCGGAATAGTTGCTTGTGGGGGCGGCGGAGGTGGGTGTCGGGACCACGGAGGGGCCGGGAGCCGCGCCCTCGGGGAGGCCGATCGCCTCGCGGTAACGGGAGACCGTGCCCTCGGCGGCCCGCGCCCAGGTGAAGCGCTCCAGCACCCGCTCACGTCCCGCCGCACCGAGGCGCGCACGCAGCTCGGGGTCGCCCAGCAGTCGGCTCAGGCCGGCCGCCAGCGCGCCCGGGTCGCCCGGCGGTACCGCCAGGCACGTCTCTCCGTCGCGGCCGGCGACCTCCGGGATCGCCCCGCCCGTCGTGGCGACCAACGGCGTGCCCGTCGCCATCGCCTCCGCCGCCGGCAGCGAGAACCCCTCGTACAGGGACGGCACACAGGCGACCTGGGCCGAGCGGACCAGGTCGACCAGTGCGGCGTCCGAGATGCCCTTCACGAACTCGACGGCGCCTTCGAGGCCGTAGCGCTCGATCGTCTGGGCGACCGGCCCCTCCTCGGGCCGCTTGCCGACGACGACGAGGTGGGCCTCGGGCTGCTCGGTGCGGACCTTGGCCAGCGCCTCGACGAGGAAGACCAGGCCCTTGAGCGGGACGTCCGCACTGGAGGTCGTCACGATCCGGCCCGGTACGACGGGCACGGACGGATCCGGCGAGAAGAGATCCGTGTCGGCGCCGATGTGGACGACGTGGATGCGGTCGTCGCGGACACCGAGGTGGTCGATGATCTCCTGGCGGGAGGTGCCGGAGACGGTGAGCACGGAGGGCAGGCGGCGCGCGACGCGCTTCTGCATGCGGGTGAAGGCGTACCAGCGCCGTTTGGCCAGCCGCTGGACCCGGCCCTCGGCCGCGTCCAGCTCCAACTGCCGGTCCACGGTGATGGGGTGGTGGATGGTGGTGACCAGCGGGGCGCCGACGTCGCCCAACAGGCCGTACCCCAGCGTCTGGTTGTCGTGGACGACGTCGAACTCACCGCGCCGGGCGCGGAGATGGCGGCGGGCCCGCAGGGAGAAGGTCAGCGGTTCCGGGAACCCGCCCGTCCACATGGTCGCCACTTCCAGCGCGTCGATCCAGTCGCGGTACTCGTCGCGCTTCGGGGTGCGGAAGGGGTCCGGGGAGCGGTAGAGGTCGAGGCTCGGGAGTTCGGTGAGGCTCAGGCGGTCGTCGTGCCCCTCGTCGAGGACGGGATAGGGCTGGGAGCCGATGACCTCGACACGGTGGCCGAGGCGGGCGAGTTCGCGGGAGAGGTGCCGTACGTAGACACCCTGGCCACCGCAGAACGGGTTCCCTTTGTAGGTGAGGAGCGCGATACGGAGCGGTCGCTCGCCGTCGGCGGCCAGGTCCTCGGAAGACCCCGCCTGACTGGCCTCAGCGGTCACTCTGAGCCCCCTTCTGCCTGCACTGTCCCGCGAGATTACGCCGTGACGGTAATCTAGAACAAGTTTCAGACTTGATCGTTCAGGAGGCTCTGAATCTACCGGCAGGTAAGGCCCCTGTGAGCGGTGGATCAGGTGATTCACGCCACGACCGGCACCCTGCCATGCTGAGTGATCGCAAGCCCTCACGGACTGTCACGGAACGGGACCCATGCCCGCGGAAACCAGGGTGAACAAGGTGGCCAAGGTGGATGCCAGTAGCGCGCGACCGGACTCCGCGCCCCTCACCGAGCGGCAGGAGGCGCGGCGCCGCCGCATCCTGCACGCGAGCGCGCAGCTGGCCAGCCGGGGCGGGTTCGACGCGGTGCAGATGCGGGAGGTCGCGGAGTCCTCGCAGGTGGCGCTCGGCACCCTCTACCGCTACTTCCCGTCCAAGATCCATCTGCTCGTCGCCACCATGCAGGACCAGCTGGAACACATGCACGGCACGCTGCGCAAGAAGCCGCCGCAGGGGGACACGGCGGCCGAGCGGGTGGCGGAGACGCTGATGCGCGCCTTCCGCGCACTGCAGCGCGAGCCGCATCTGGCCGACGCGATGGTCCGCGCCCTCACCTTCGCGGACCGCAGTGTGAGCCCCGAGGTCGACCAGGTCTCCCACCAGACCACGGCGATCGTCCTGGACGCGATGGGCCTGGAGAATCCCACCCCCGAGCAGCTCTCCGCGGTCCGCGTCATCGAGCACACCTGGCACTCGGCCCTGATCACCTGGCTCTCGGGCCGGGCCTCCATCGCTCAGGTGAAGATCGACATCGAGACGGTGTGCCGGCTGATCGACCTCACGGAACCGAAAGAGCCGCGCTGAGCCGGTCCGCCACCAGGTTCTTCGCCTCGTGCAGCGGGGTCGTGCCGGTGTCGAGGAGCCGGCTCACGGTGTCGCCGATGCCCTCCACCCGTCGTACCGCCTCCTCGTGCGTCAGGTGCTCGATCTCGCGGGTGAGGGTGTAGACGACGCCTCCCGCACCGGCGACGAAGTCAGGGATCCAGATGATCCCGCGGGCCGCGAGCGCGTCGGCGACCCGGTCGTCGGTGAGCTGGTTGTTGGCCGGCCCTACGACGAGACGCGCGTCGATCCCGGCGGCCGTCTCCGGGGTCAGCACTCCCCCGACGGCCGCCGGCACCAGGACGTCCGCCGATGTGCCCAACGCCTTGTCGGGCTCGACCCATTCGAGCCCGGCCCGCCGGGCGGCGTCCCGCTTGCCCTCCTCCACATCGGAGACCAGCACCCGGGCGCCGTCCGCCGCCAGCCCGGCGGCGACCCGGCTGCCGACGGAGCCGTAGCCACTGACCACGACAGTGCGCCCCTCGAGTGACCCGGTCCCGAACACGTGCCGTGCGCCCGCGCGCAGGGCGGCGAACACGCCGGTGGCCGTGGGGATGCCGGAGTCGCCGGTGCCGCCGTGCTCCTCGGGCAGGCAGAAGACGTACGGCGTCCAGCGGCGCAGCGTGGCCATGTCGGCGGGGCTGGTGCCGATGTCCGGTCCGGTGCGGTAGGAGCCCTCGAAGGAGGCGATGAGCTCCCCCAGGTCGGCGAGCGCCGCCTCGCGCAGGGCGGGGGTGAGGTCGGTGTCCCGGTCGAGGACGATCACGCTCTTGCCGCCGCCGAAGTCGAGACCGGCGGCGGCGCACTTGTGGGTCATCGCCTCGGACAGGCGCAGGGCGTCCGCGAGACCGTCGTACCAACTGTCGTAGCGCCGCATCCGGCAGCCGCCGACGGCGGGGCCCAGGGTGCGGGAGTGGAGGGCGACGACCAGGGTCAGCCCCGAACGCCGGCCGCTTCGGACGGCCACCTCTTCGTGTTCGAGTGTTTGCGTCATGGGCCGGACGGTAGGTTGAAGTTCCGGCCCGTCGCGATGATCCCGAACAAAATTCGGCAGCACTCGGAGGAAGGCGATCGTGGACGAACTTGATACGGCGATCCTGCGGCATCTGCAGGAGGATGCGCGGCAATCGAACCGGGCGATCGCGGAGAAGGTCGGCATCGCGCCGTCGACCTGCCTGGAGCGGATCCGCCTCCTACGGCAGCGTGGGGTGATCCGGGGCTATCACGCGCAGGTCGATCTGCCCGCGCTGGGCCGCCGGGTGCAGGCGATGGTGTCGGTGCAGGTCCGGCCGCTGAACCGGGACGTTGTGGCGGGGTTCGAGCGTTCCGTGTCCGAACTGCCCGAGGTGCTGTCGGTCTACACGATGGCGGGCAGCGACGACTTCCTCGTCCACGTCACGGCCCAGGACATCGAACACCTTCACGCGTTCCTGCTGGAGCGCTTCACCAACCGCCGCGAAATCCTGGGCTTCCGCACGTCGATGATCTTCCAGCACCTGACGAACCCGATACTGGACCCGCTGCCACCGACGCCATAGCTCTCGGACATGAAAAACCTACGAGACGGGTTCCCTTCGCCGGCATGGTCCGGATCAGGTACTGGGGGTCGCCTTCCGGCCCGACTGCTGCCTTCCGGCCTCTCAGCCCGACCGTCGACGTCGGCCTCAGCGGATGCCTGAGCATCACGCCAAAGTCGGCTACTCCGGTTGGACTCCCTCACTCGCCCCGTAGGCCACTTCCAGAATAGAACTTTCGTCCGCAGAAATAACCCCCTGAATCGGGATTTTTTGCGGCGCCGAGCCATGGGCTACTCCTCCGGCGGAAACACCGGCTCCCCGCTCCCCAGCAGCGTGATCATGATCGCCTCGACCGGGCAGTTCTCCGCCGCCGCCAGCACCTTCTCGTTGGCGTCGGCCTCCGGGTCGACGGGGTGGGACTGGCGGCCCGTGTCGAGGCGGAAGCCGTCCGGGGCGTGGTGGACGCACTGGGCGGAGCCGATGCAGAGGGAGCGGTCGACCTCGACCTGCCAGCGGTCACCCATCGCCGCTCACGCCTCCCAGCCGGCCGGCAGATGGATCATCTTGTGCTCCAGGTACTCGCCGAAGCCCTCCGGCCCGAACTCCCTTCCCAGCCCCGAGTTCTTGTAGCCGCCGAAGGGGCCGAGCATGTCGAGGCTGAAGGTGTTCACCGAGTACGTACCGGTACGGACCTGCCGCGCGATCTCGATGCCGTGCCCGACGTCCGCCGTCCACACGCTGCCGCTCAGCCCGTAGTCGGAGTCGTTCGCGATCTTCAGCGCCTCGGACTCCTCGCCGTAGGGCAGCAGGCAGATCACCGGGCCGAAGATCTCCTCCCTCGCTATCCGCATCGAGTTGTCGACGTCCCCGAAGAGCGTCGGCTCGACATACCAGCCGCGCTCCAGCCCCGCCGGACGCCCGCCACCGGTGAGGATCTTCGCGCCCTCCTCCTGACCGATACGGATGTAGTCGAGGTTGCGCCGCTGCTGGCGCTCGGCGACCAGGGGGCCCACTTGGGTGGCAGGGTCGAGCGGGTCGCCCACCACCAGCGCGCCCGCCGCCGCCGCGAAGGCCTCGGCGAACTCGTCGTAGCGGGAACGCGGCAGCAGGATGCGGGTCTGGGCCACACAGGCCTGCCCGTTGTTCATCCAGGCCGCCGGGACGACACCCGCCACCGTCGTCTCGACGTCCGCGTCCGGCAGCACGACCGCCGCCGACTTGCCGCCCAACTCCAGGGTCACGCGGGTGAGGTTGCGGGAGGCGACCTCCATGACGCGCCTGCCCGCCGCCACCGACCCGGTGAAGGACACCTTGTCGACGCCCGGGTGCCCGACCAGGTACTCGCTGACCTCGCGGTCGGCGGGCAGGATCGACAGCACGCCCTCCGGCAGCCCGGCCTCGCGCGTGATGTCGGCGAGGATGTAGGCGTCGAGGGGCGACTCGGGCGAGGGCTTGAGCACGACCGTGCACCCCGTGAGCAGCGCCGGCGCGAGCTTGGCCGCGGCCACGAACTGCGGGACGTTCCAAGGGACTACGGCGGCGACGACCCCGACCGGTTCACGCCGGACGAGGATGCGGCCGAGCACTCCGTCACGCGTCTCCTCGTAGGTGAAGTTCCGCGCGACCGTGATCGCCGCGTCCCACACCATCATCGCGCCGAGGGCCTGCGCGAGGACACTCCAGGAGTACGGCGACCCGTTCTCGGAGGAGATCACGCGGGCGATCTCCTCGTGGCGGGCGAGGATCCCGTCCTTGATGCGCGTGACGACCTCGATCCGCTCGTCGAGCGACATCCGCGGCCAGGGCCCCTCGTCGAACGCGGTGCGCGCGACGGCGACCGCCCGGTCCACGTCCGCCGTCGAGGCGTGCGGCACCCGGCCGAAGACCTCCTCGGTGTGCGGGGAGATGACCTCGATGACGTCCTTGCCCAAGGGGTCGGTCAACTCCCCGCCGATGAACAGCTGTCCGTGTTCCACGAGCTCGGTCATGGCGACTGCCTCCCCGGAGCGACTGTCTCTGACGGTTCATCAGATACGGCACTGATACCAGCTCCTCCCGGAGGAGTCCACGGGCCTCACACGACTTGACCGGGCGGACGGATGACTCGGGCTCCCATCGAAACCCGTTCTAGTTATAGTGACGGGAACGCGGCGATTGGGGAGCCCATGACGCAGGTGTACGAGCACGGGGGCGGCGTCCGGTCCATCCAGGTCCCCATCCCGGACAACCCGCTCGGCCACACGCTCGTGTACGTCGTCGACACCGACCGCGGACCGGTGCTGATCGACACCGGCTGGGACGACCCGGCGTCCTGGGACACCCTGGCCGACGGACTGGCGGGCTGCGGCACCTCGCCCACCGAGATCCACGGCGTGGTCATCACCCACCACCACCCCGACCACCACGGTCTGTCGGGCAAGGTCCGCGACGCGTCCGGCGCCTGGATCGCGATGCACGAGGCGGACGGCGCGATCGTACGGCGCACTCGTGAGACCCGACCCGAGCGCTGGTTCGCCTACATGACGGCCAAGCTCATGGCCGCCGGCGCCCCCGAGGACCACATCGCGCCCCTGCGCACCGTCCGCCGCCGCACCCTCCCCGGCTTCGCCCCCGCCCTCCCCGACCGCGAGATCGTCCCCGGCGAACTCCTCGACCTCGCGGGCCGCCGCCTGCGCGCGATCTGGACCCCGGGCCACACGCCGGGCCACGTCTGTCTGCACCTGGAGGAGGAGCACCCGGCCCAACTCCCGGGCCACGGACGCCTGTTCTCCGGCGACCATCTGCTCCCCAAGATCACGCCGCACATCGGCCTGTACGAGGACCCCGACGACGCGACCGTCACCGACCCGCTCGGCGACTACCTCGACTCCCTGGAACGGATCGGCCGTCTCGCCCCCGCCGAGGTCCTCCCCGCCCACCAGTACGTGTTCACCGACGCGGCCGCGCGCGTGGAGGAGTTGCTCACGCACCACGAGGAACGGCTCACCGACCTCCGCTCCCTCCTGGCCGAGCCCCTCACCCCCTGGCAGCTCGCCGAGCGCATGGAGTGGAACCGCCCCTGGGCCCAGATCCCTTACGGATCAAGGAACATCGCCGTCTCGGAGGCCGAGGCACATCTGCGGCGGCTGGTGAAGCTGGGGCGGGCGGAGGCGGTGGCGGGGAGCGATCCGGTGACGTACGTGGCGGTGTGAATCGGGTCGCGCGTCACGGGGCGCCGCTGATACCAACGATCACATGGACCCTTTGGAGCGACTCCTCGCCGAACGCGCCTGTGAGCGCCTGATCCTCGACTTCGTCCACCGCCTCGACCTCGGTGAACCAGGCTCTGTGGCCGAGCTGTTCACCGAGGACGGCAGTTGGGAGTGGCCGGTGGACGGGCGGCGCTTCGTGGGCCGGGACGCGCTGCGGAAGTACTTCGGCTCCCGTCCCGACGACCGCCTCTCCCGCCGCCTGATGTCCAACGTCCTTGTCACGGTGGCCTCTTCGGACACGGCGACGGCGACGTCGTACTTCACGACGTACCGCATCGACGGCCACGACGGCGGCACGGCCCCGGTCCCGTCGGGTCCACCGATCCAGGTCGGGCACTACGAGGACACGTTCCGCCGCTCGGCCGACGGCGCGTGGCTGCTGGCGTCGCGGGTCCTGCACCTGCCGTTCGGCGGGCCTACGCCCCGTCAGTGAGGCAGGGCCACGGACCGGATCAACTCCTCCGCTTCACCGAGGAGTTCGGTCTCCCGCGCACTCATCGTCACATTGGCCGCCCGCCGGCGCCGCGCCTCCGCCAGCCCCTCCTCCGTCAGGTGCGAAGGGTCCGCGAGCAGCCCGGTCAGCATCGCGCGGGCCGGCTCGGCGATCGGTTCGTCGCCCACGGCGACCTGCGCGAGGATCACCGCCGACATGCCCCAGTCGAGCCCCGGGTCGCCCTCTTCGGCGTTGGCCCAGTCGATGACGTACGGGCCGTCGGGGGTGAGCATCACGTTGTCCGGGTGCAGGTCGAGGTGGATCACGCGCCCGGGGACGGCGTGCAGCCGCCGCAGCAGCCCGGCGACGACCTCCCCCGCCTCCCGCGCGCCGATCCGCCCGGCGCCGCACGCGGCCAGCATCGTCGGCCCGTGCAGCCGCTCCATCACCAGCTCGGTCCGCGAGGAGTCGTCGAGCCGCACCCGCGGCACCGGGTACCCGTGCCCGCGCACCTGCTCCATCACGGCCGCCTCGGCCAGCGCGTCCCCGTACCCGTCCCGGGCCCGCCGCAGCACCCACGCCTCGTCGATCTCGTACACGTCGGACGCACGCCCCGAGCCGATCAGTCTCCCCGTACTCCCCGTGATCCCCATGGGCCCGAACCTACCCGGGCGCACAGGCGGCCCTCAGGTCGTTCCCTACGGGCCGGTAGAGTGGCCGCGTCGTCATCACACCCGTACGGGGGGAAGCCGGTGCAAATCCGGCGCTGACCCGCAGCCGTAAGTCACGCAGTGGCAAGCCGGATTGCCTCGCACGGAATCGTGACCGGCTCACGCGCACCGGCATCCGGCCGGTGTACGGCACCGTCGAGGTATACGGAGCCGAGCCGCCCGGGGGGTTCTCCCGTGCTGTCCGGCTCCCTTCAGGGAGAGGCACCCGCCGATCATGAACGTCCGCCGCAGCGCCGCGGTCCTGGCCGCCGCCACCGCGATCGGGGCGGCCGCACCCGCCGTCGCCGCCAGTCCGTCACCGTCGCCCTCCGTGGTGATCCCCTCCGGGCTGTACGGCAGCACGGACCCGACGTACGACGGCGTCTGGCGTCAGTCGCTCGCGCTGCTCGCGCAGGACACCGTGGGTGTGAAGCCGGCGGCGAAGGCGGTGGACTGGCTGACCGGCCAGCAGTGCGCGAACGGGGCGTTCGCCGCCTTCCGCGCCGATGCCTCGGGGGCCTGCGACGCCAGGCTCATGGTCGACACCAACAGCACGGGCGCCGCGGTCCAGGCCCTCACCGCGCTCGGCGGTCACGACACGGAGACCGGCAAGGCGGTGGCCTGGCTGAAGTCCGTGCAGAACAAGGACGGCGGCTGGGGCTACAACGCGGGCGGGGCCAGCGACACCAACTCGACGTCCGTCGTCATCGGGGCGCTGACCGCCGTAGGGGAGAAGCCTGCGGAGGTGCTGACGGACGGCCAGTCCCCGTACGACGCCCTGCTGAAGCTCACCCTGCCGTGCAAGGGCGACGACGCGGGCGCCTTCGCCTACCAGCCGGACGGGAAGGGAAACCTGGCCACCAACGCGAACGAGGACGCGACGGCGGCGGGTGTCCTCGGCGCGCTCGGCAAGGGCTTCGTCGTGAAGCCCGGCAAGACGGCGGAACCGGCGGCCTGCGCCGACGGCGGCTACCCGGCCCCGCAGCAGGCGGCCGCCAACGGCGCCGCGTACCTGGCGAAGGCGGTCGCGAAGGACGGCTACGTGATCGCGCCCCTCGCCGGCGCCCCGGACCAGCCCGACTACGGCAACACCGCCGACGCCGTCGTCGCGCTCGCCGCCCAGGGTGGGGCCGCGCAGGCGAAGAAGCCCCTGCAGTGGCTGGAGCAGAACTCCGCGGACTGGGCGAAGAAGGGCGGCCCCGCCGCGTACGCCCAGCTGGTCTTCGCAGCCCACGCCACGGGCACCGACCCCCGCGACTTCGGCGGCGCGAACCTCGTGACGCAGCTCAACGCGACGGGACCGGCCCCGCAGACGGCGGCCGCCGAGAAGAGCGACGACTCCGGTGATTCCGGCAACAACGTCTGGTACATCATCGGCGTCGGCCTCGTCGCCGGCATCGGTGTCGGTTTCCTGATCAGCGGCCGCAACAAGAAGCAGCAGCCGTGATCCGCCGCCGTGCCGCCTCGCTGCTCCTGGCCGTGCTCGTCCTGACGGGCACTGCGGGCCAGGCGCAGGCCGCCGGTTACCGCTACTGGTCCTTCTGGGAGCGGAACGGCGACCGGTGGACCTACGCGAACCAGGGCCCGTCGATCACCCGCCCCTCCGACGGCGACGTCCAGGGCTTCCGCTTCGCGGTCAGCGAGGACTCCGGCGACGCGACACAGCCACGCGGCACGGCGACGTTCACGACGATCTGCGCGAAGACGCCCGCGCAGGACGGCAGGAAGCGGGTCGGGTTGGTCATCGACTTCGGCACGACGCCCGATGCCCCGTCCGGCGAGACCCCGCCCGCGCGGCGCACTGCGTGCGCGGTGGTGGCCGACGACGCGACTACTGCGGAGGCCCTGGCGACAGTGGCAAAGCCCCTCCGCTACGACACCAACGCCCTACTGTGCGCGATCGCGGGGTATCCGCGGACGGGGTGCGGCGAGCCGGTGGCCGCAGGCAAGAAGCCGACGGCCACCGGGACGAAGGACACGAACGACAGCGGCCCGTCGGTGGGGCTGCTCGCGGGGGCGGCGGCGGTGGCAGCACTGGGCGCGGCAGCCGTTTGGCAGGCGCGGCGGCGCCGAAATGCGTAGCTGCGGGCAGTCGTGCCGCCGGGACGACTCACGCCCCGAAGAGAGCGCCACCCCGCAAGGGCGGGCGGGCGAAGCGCCCCTGGGCCCACGCCAACCCCGCGCGCCCTTGCACCCCGGCGCCTGGTGGCTCTGGTCCCTCTCCCTCGGCACCGCGGCCACCCGCACCACCAACCCCCTCCTCCTCGCCCTCCTCATCGCCACCTCCGCCTACGTCGTAGTCACCTGCCGGCCCGACACCCCCTGGTCCCGCTCCTACTCCGCCTTCGTCAAACTCGCCCTCGCCGTCCTCCTCATCCGCCTCGCCTTCGCCATCGCCCTCGGTTCCCCCATTCCCGGCACCCACGTGATCGTCACCCTCCCCGAAGTCCCCCTCCCCCCCTGGGCGCAGGGCATCCGCCTGGGCGGAAAGGTCACGGCCGAGGGTCTCCTCTTCGCGCTCTACGACGGCCTGAAGCTGGCCACGCTCCTCATCTGCGTAGGCGCGGCGAACGCCCTCGCGAACCCGGCAAGGCTCCTCAAGTCCCTCCCGGGCGCCCTGTACGAGATGGGCGTGGCGGTGGTGGTGGCACTCACCTTCGCCCCGAATCTCATCGCCGACGTCCACCGCCTGCGCGCCGCCCGCCGCCTGAGAGGCCGCCCGGACAGCGGAGTTCGCGGTCTGCTGCAAGTGGGCCTCCCGGTCCTGGAGGGCGCGCTGGAACGCTCCGTCGCGCTCGCCGCAGCGATGGACGCCCGCGGTTACGGCCGTACCGCCGACGTCCCCGCCCCCGTCCGCCGTACGACCGCCGCCCTCACCCTCGGCGGCCTGCTCGGCGTCTGCGCGGGAACGTACGGAGTACTGACGGCGGAGGGAGGCACCTACGGCCTCCCCGTACTCCTCGCCGGACTCGCCGCCGCCCTGGCCGGACTCCGCCTGGGCGGCCGCCGTTCGCTGCGCACCCGGTACCGCCCGGACCGCTGGGGCGTACGGGCCTGGCTGGTGGCGGGTTCCGGCGCGGCGGTCGCCGTACTCATGGCCCTCGCCTCCGTGTACGACCCCGAAGCCCTGCACCCAGGAGTCGTCCCGCTCGTCGCCCCAACTCTCCCCCTCCGGCCCGCGGCCGCCGTACTCCTCGGCCTGCTGCCCGCCTTCCTCGCCCCCGCCCCCAAGGAGCCGTCGTGATCCGCTTCGAGAACGTCTCGGTGACCTACGACGGCGCCGCCCAACCCAGCGTCCAGGGCGTGGACTTCGAGGTCCCGGAGGGTGAACTCGTGCTGCTCGTCGGCCCGTCGGGGGTCGGCAAGTCCACGGTCCTCGGCGCGGTGAGCGGTCTCGTGCCGCACTTCACCGGCGGCACCCTGCGCGGCCGCGTCACGGTGGCAGGCCGCGACACCCGTACGCACAAGCCGCGCGAACTCGCCGACGTGGTGGGGACGGTGGGCCAGGACCCGCTCTCCCACTTCGTCACGGACACCGTCGAGGACGAACTCGCCTACGGAATGGAGTCGTTGGGCCTCGCCCCGGACGTGATGCGCCGCCGCGTCGAGGAGACCCTGGACCTCCTCGGCCTCACCGACCTCCGCGCCCGCCCGATCGCCACGCTCTCCGGCGGCCAGCAGCAACGGGTCGCGATCGGCTCGGTCCTCACCCCGCACCCGCGGGTCCTCGTCCTCGACGAGCCGACCTCCGCGCTCGACCCGGCGGCCGCGGAGGAGGTCCTCGCGGTCCTCCAGCGCCTCGTCCACGACCTCGGCACGACGGTCCTCATGGCCGAACACCGCCTGGAGCGCGTCATCCAGTACGCCGACCAGGTCGCCCTCCTCCCCTCGCCCGGCGCGGCCCCGGTCCTCGGCACCCCGGCCGAGATCATGGCCGTATCTCCGGTGTACCCGCCGGTGGTGGGCCTGGGCCGGCTGGCCGGCTGGTCCCCGCTGCCACTGACGGTGCGGGACGCAAGGCGGCGGGCGGCGGGGCTGCGCGAACGACTGGCGGAACGGATCGACAGGCCGGCGGCAGACGCCCTCCAGGGGCGCGGGGCTGTATCAATCAGCGGCTCCGCCGCGGGGCGCGACCAGCCACAAACGGCCCGCAGCCGCCAACAGCCCGCAACTCCCGAGCTATTGGGCGCTCCGTCGCCCGGCCGAAGCCGTTCACACTGGTTCCGGCGCAAGCCCACCCCCGCCACCCCGACCTCCCCCTACGCCGCCGAAGTACACGCCCTCACCGTCACCCGCGACCGCGTCCAGGCCCTACGCCACGCAGACCTCACCATCGCCCCCGGCGAAACCATCGCCCTCATGGGCCGCAACGGCGCCGGAAAGTCCACCCTGCTCGCGGCCCTGGTCGGACTGATCGCACCCTCCGCCGGATCAGCGACGGTCGGCGGAGCCGCACCGCATCGCACGGCGCCCCGCGAGGTCGTACGGCGCGTGGGTCTCGTACCGCAGGAGCCGCGCGATCTGCTGTACGCCGACACGGTCGCCGGCGAGTGCGAGGCCGCCGACCGGGACGCGGGCGCGGCGCCCGGCACCTGCCGGGGCCTGGTCTCGGAGCTGCTGCCCGGGATCACCGACGAGATCCACCCCCGGGACCTGTCCGAGGGGCAGCGCCTCACCCTCGCCCTGGCCGTGGTCCTGACGGCCCGCCCTCCCCTCCTGCTCCTCGACGAGCCGACCCGCGGCCTGGACTACGCGGCGAAAGCCCGCCTGGTCACCGTCCTGCGGGGCCTCGCCGCCGAGGGGCACGCCATCGTCCTGGCGACGCACGACGTGGAACTGGCCGCCGAGCTCGCCCACCGGGTCGTCCTCCTCGCCGACGGCGAGGTGATCGCCGACGGCCCGACGGCGGACGTGGTCGTGGCCTCCCCGTCCTTCGCCCCGCAGGTGACGAAGATCCTGGCGCCGCAGAAGTGGCTCACGGTGGCGCAGGTGAGGAAGGCGCTGCCGTGAAGACCGCTCAGGCCCGACCCATCCGCCTCGGCCCCCGCTCCATCGCCGCGCTCGCCCTGGTCAGCGCCGTAGGGGTCGCCGCCCTCGGCTGGCCCTTCCTCGCGCCGCCCGACTCCCAGGTCAGCGCGCACGCGCAGGACGCCCCGTGGCTGTTCGCGGGGCTGCTGATCCTGCTCGTCCCGGTCGTGGCGGCGACGATCTCCGAATCGGGGCTCGGCCCGAAAGCGGTGGCGATGCTCGGGGTGCTGGCGGCGACAGGAGCGGCGCTGCGGCCGATCGGCGCCGGGACGGCCGGCATCGAGCCGATGTTCTTCCTGATGGTGCTGAGCGGCCGGGTCCTCGGACCGGGGTTCGGCTTCGTGCTCGGCGGGGTGTCGATGTTCGCGTCGGCGCTGCTCACGGGCGGGGTGGGGCCGTGGATGCCGTTCCAGATGCTGGCCATGGGCTGGTTCGCGATGGGCGCGGGCCTGCTGCCGGGGCCGGACCGGCTGCGTGGCCGGGGGGAGCTGGCGCTCCTCTCCGGCTACGGCTTCTTCGCCGCCTTCGCCTACGGCGCGCTCACCAACCTCGCCGGCTGGCCCTTCATGGGCGGCAACGCCTCGAACATCGCCTTCGACCCGGACGGCTCGGTCCCGGCCAACCTGGCCCGCTTCGTCGTCTACTGCCTGGCCACCTCGCTGGGCTGGGACCTGGGCCGGGCCCTGAGCACCGTCGCACTGACCTTCCTCCTCGGCCCGGCGATCCTCAGGGCGCTGCGGCGGGCGACCCGGCGGGCGGCCTTCGAGACCCAGGTCACTTTCGAGGCGCCCACACGGTGAACCGGCCCACATGGCCCATGTCACCTACTAAGCGGAACAGTAGGAACATTTCAGACATAAGGCCCACACTCCACCCCCTCTGACCTGCACTTTGAGAGCCAGGTCACAGAAGCGACCTTTCCCCTCGATTCGACCACAACTAGTAAAGGGGGTCATTGCGGACACCTGTCGAGCCTGTTTCTCTGGACAACGTCGCACGGCGCCGACAAGCCCACGGGCCTCGGCGCCGACGCATGCCCCCCGGGTCTGCAGGCGACGCCCCCGTCCCCGAAGAAAAGGTTCTCCGTGTCCGTCTCCCGCATCGTCCGCCGCATCTCTTCCCCGAAGAAGGCCATCACCACCGTCGCGATGGCTGCCGCCACCGCCGGCCTGGTCCTGACCGCGGCGCCCGCTCAGGCGGCCACCACCAACTCCGTCGCCGAGGCCAAGGCCATCGCGAAGCAGATGATCCCGAACACCGCTCAGTACAACGCCTTCAGCAAGATCGTCGAGCACGAGAGCGGCTGGGACGTCGACGCCACCAACGCCTCCTCCGGCGCCTACGGCCTGGTCCAGGCTCTCCCCGGCTCCAAGATGGCCGCCGCCGGCTCCGACTGGAAGACCAACGCCAAGACCCAGATCGAGTGGGGTCTGGACTACATGAACGACCGCTACGGCAGCCCGACGGCCGCGTGGGCGTTCTGGCAGGCCAACGGCTGGTACTGAGCCCGGCCCCGCACACGCTGACGCGAAGGCGGCGGTCCCCGATGACGGGGGCCGCCGCCTTCGTCGTACCCGGAGCCGGCCGTGATGGACTTGGGCGCATCCTCATCCACACCCGCGCCCGTCCCGCCGACCGGAGGCCGCATGAGTACGGAGAGCACGCAGGCGAGGTCCCGGGAGGACCGCGGGCTGCGGCTGGTGGCGGTCCTGCTGGGGCTGACCGTGGTGAGCGGGCTGATCGACGCGGTGAGCTATCTCGGCCTCGAGCACGTCTTCACGGCGAACATGACCGGCAACGTAGTGGTCCTCGGCTTCGCCGCGGCCGGGGCGCCGGGCTTCTCGGTAGCGCACACGCTGACCTCGCTGGGCTCCTTCGTCGTGGGCGCGGCGGCGGGCGGACGGGTCGCCGTACGGCTCGGCGGGGGCTCGCGCCGGACGTGGGCCCGGCTCACGCTCGCCGCCGAGGCGGTCCTCGTGGGCGCCTGCGCCGTCGTGGCCTTCGCCGCCCCCGACGCCACGGCCACCGTCTACACCCTCATCGCCGTCACGGCCTTCGCGATGGGCCTGCGCAACGCCACGGTCCGCAAACTCGGCATCCCCGACCTCACGACCACCGTCCTCACCATGACCCTGACGGGCCTCGCCTCGGACTCCCGCGCGGGCGGGGGCCCGGGGACGCGTTCTCCGCGGCGTACGGCGTCCGTCGTGGCGATGGTCGCGGGTGCCGTGCTCGGGGCATGGCTGGTGCTCCATCACGGGCTGGCCATTCCGCTGCTGGTCGCGGCGGCGCTGGTGGGAGTACTGGCAGTCGTGGCGTCCGGACGGGAGTAGTCACCCGGCTCCCCTCAATCCCCCTCGAAATACAGCTCCGTTGACCCGTTCGCCGCACACCTGAGGCCGAGCTCCGAGACCTCCGCGAGGATCCGCCGGTCCGTGGCGTCGGTGACGCGCCCCTGAAGGACACCGAGTTCGCCGGTCAGCTGGTCCATCTCCACCGACGTCAGCCTCAGGGATCCGTACGGGTCGACGCGGCCCAGCATCGGCAGGCCGCTGCCCGTGCACAGGCGGGCGAAGGCGTCCGTGTCGTCCACGAAGGCGGCCACCTCCGTAAGTCGGCGCCGCCTGGGGCTCGTTCCGGGCTGATGGACCCGCATCAGCAGCACGTCGACACCCATCGCTCCGCTCCTGGGCCGGCCGGTAATTCGGTTGAGGGCAGCGCAGTCTGTCATGGAACCTTCGTTCGATGCCTCAGGAATCGCTTCCGGAACTGCTCCCCTACGACCTCACCTGGCCCGAGGTCGACCCCCGGCTGCACCCCTTCGACAGCGCCGGCGCGCTCGATGCCGTCCGGGCGCTGGGCCCGGCGAGCCGGGTGCCGGTACCGCCGGCGCGAAAGCGTACGACCGACCGCGACGAGGCCCTCGCGGAGTACTACAAGCTCTGCGACTGGTCCTACAGCGAGGGCTGGGACTGGCGGAAGGCCATGACCCGGGCACTCGTCGAGCGGTACGGCCACTGGAGCACCGGCTGGTGCTGGGCGCACGACGAGGGGGACCTCGGCGGCGGACCGGTCGGCGCCTGGTGCTGCACCCTGCACTCGATGACCACCCCCGAGGAGACCCTGGAACGGGTCGCCTCCTCCCTGCGCGAGTGGCGGGAGTGGCTGGAGTACCTGTCCAGGTGGTTCGACCGCCACCCCCTGAGCGCCCTGTCCGCGGAGGACCGCCGGGACGCCTGGGAACACGCCACCCACCACCTGATCCTCCAGGTCCTGGACCGCACCGGCTCCGGAGACGCCTGGTACGCCCACTGCCGACAGGTCCTGACCTGGTTCCTCACCCGCTGGGACGTGGACCCGCAGACCGCTCGGGACCTGGTGGAGGAGGCGATCGGCGGCCGTTTCGAGAGCTGGATCGCACCGAAGGAGCAGCTGGTGAACGACGTGGCGGAGCAGCTGGCCGCCTCGCTGGAGACGGACGCGGAGCCCCCGGTCGACATCGACGGCTACCGGTACACCTCCGCCCACGTCCAGTCGTACGTCGACGAGTGACCGCCCCGGACCATCTGCGGACGTGGCTCACCGTGCGGGCCACGGTGCCCTGGCACCGGGCCCGCACGGTCCCCCTCCCCGTGGGCCGCCCCGTCCGGGACGGTGCCGCCCACGACATCCGCACCCGCGACCACGCCCGCTCCCCCCAGCGAGCCGAAGGCCTCCTCGCGGCCCTCGCCCGGGCCCGCACCGACGCCGCATCCGGCACCCCGCTGACCTTCGCCCTGCTCAGCACCTGGCAGCGTCACGTCCTGGGCGTGCAGGACGCCCCCTGCCGCCGCCACCCTGCCTACGCCAAGCAAGGCCGCGAGCGCTACGGCACCGCCCCGGACCTCCCCGCCCGCCTCGACGCCTGCCTGGCCGAGGCCGAGGACCCCGCCCTCCCCCTCACCGCCCGGGCCGCCCGCGCCCACCTCGACGTCTGCTTCTTCCACCCCTTCGCCGACGGCAACGCCCGCTCCGCCTTCCTGACCCTGACCTTCGTCCTGGCCCGCGCCGGAGTCACCCTCGACCAGGTCGCCCCCGTACGACGCGTACAGCGCCGCGCCGACGACCCCGAGGGAGCGCTCGCGCTGGCCGACATGCTGGCCGTACTCATCACGGGCACCGTCAGACGCGCCGGCCGGTGAGGTCGACCGGGACCCGGTGATCCGGTTGCCCGTCCTTGGCCAGCATCGAGTGGTCCTCGGCCACCGCGCGGTACAGCCTGATACCGCTGTCGCCCCGAACATCGTCGGCCGTCCAGACGCGGCCGCCGTGCCGGACCGAGCGGCGGGAGAAGACGTCGAGCCCCCGCTCGGCCTCCGCCCCGTCCGCCACCGCCTCGGCCACAGCGGCCATGTACACCCCCTGCCCGGTACCGATCTCCACCGCCGAGTCGAAGACGACGATCCCCACCTCGGGCCGCACCGCGATGTTCCGCGAGTGAGTCGCCTCCGGCGAGGACACCCAGAAGAACTCACGGCAGTCGGCATGCGCGAAGTACACCGGGGACCCCCACGGCCGTCCGTCCCGGTCGGCGGTGGAGAGCACCAGGTACCGGCTCGCCTCCACGATGTCCCACGCGATCTCACCGGGTTTCATCAGTGCCCCCTGAGTGCTTCCTGCGATACGTCAGCTCGAAGTCCTTCTCCCACGCGGCCGCCCCGTCCTTCGCCAGCTCCCAGCCGCCCCGGATGGTGTCGCCGTCCGCACTCACCCGCCCCGTGAACCGCTGCCGGAACGACAGCGGCGAGAAGTCCGCCTCCTCCCGCAGCAGCTCCCACACCCCGTCGGCGAAGGTCATCGCGTACACCCGTACGACGCCCCGCGAGTCGAAGTAGTGCTGCGTGTACGCGCCCGTCTCCGGGTCCACGGCGATGATCGCCATGCTGTCCGGGGCCTCGGGAACCGGCACCTCGTTGCGCTGAACCAGGAAACTCCCGTCCAGGGCCCACTCGAACACACTGCGTCCCGCAGGCACGTCCACACCGGGAAGCCCGGCCTCCACCACCCACTCCCCGACCAGGACGTCCAACCGCCCCAGAGCTTCCTGCCGTGCCGCTCCGTCCATGACGGACACCTCCACCTCGTACAGCCGCATGACGGTAGTGATGACGGCGACGACAGGAGAAACTCATCGGCGTCCCGGCCCCGCGTGCGCTCAGCTCGACCAGTTCGGGCCGTAGGCGGGCACCGACGACGACGTGATGATCTTCGACCAGGAGAAGCCGTACTTGTTGAAGACGGCCTCACTGGTGATCCAGCGGTAGTCGTCGTACGAGTCGTCCCAGATGTAGACCCGGGGACTGGTGCTCGTCTTGGCGAGGAGCGAGTAGGTCAGCGGATAGGAGTCCTCCCAGCACGAGAGGGCGCTGTCGGGGACGGTGGCGATACCGTTCCAGCTGTCCCACAGTCGGAAATAGGTCGCCTCGTTGGTGATCCAGTACAGGCGGTTGGACGGTCCGACGAGGAAGACGGCGCTGCTGGTCGCCGTCTTGACCCGTTGCCCCGACACCGGGCAGGCGGCCGCGCCCGTCTCGGACCCGGAGGCGTCCTGCGCGGCGGTCGAGAGGCCCGGCGCGGCGAGCGACACGCCCAGACCCAGGGTCAGGGCGAGACATGTTCTGCGAAGCAGGTTCTTCACGAGCGGTTCTTCCCCCTCGGCCGACGGAGTGGTCGAGCAAGGAGTCTGTGGAGCCGAAGTGGGCCGGGACAACCTCAGGGGGCTGTCCCGGACAGAGCGCCCCTTGTTCCTCCTGGTCACCGACGCGTCCGGATTGATGTCCGGATTCCGCACTGCCAGGGAACACCGCCCTGGCGAGAATGACCCCCATGGGGGACCTGGGGGAGTTCGCCCCTCACGGGGCACACGATGCCGCCACGTTCGTCGCGTCGCTGCGGCACCTGAAGGAAGCAACGGGGCTGACCTACCGGCAGCTGGAGGAACGTGCGGCCGCTCACGGTGACGTGCTGTCGCGCAGCACCCTGGCCGGTGCGCTGACGCGCTGGTCGCTGCCCCGGGCGGAGCTCGTGTCGGCCTTCGTACGAGCCTGCGGGCGCTCGGGGCAGGAGCACCGCGACTGGCTGGAGGCTCACCGGCGGATCAGCGAGGAACGCACGACCCACCGTCCCCCCTCGCCGAGCACGCCCTCACCTCCCGCGGGCCTCCCCCCAGCCGGTTTTCCCGTCGTTCCCGCTCAACTCCCCTCGGATTCCCCGGCTTTCACGGGCCGCCAGACCGAACTCGCCCGGATTCTCTCCCCCGTGCCCGACCGGGATCCGGCGGCCCTGACGCTCCACGCGCTCGACGGAATGGCGGGCGTCGGCAAGACCGCGCTCGCCGTGCACGCCGCCCACCGACTCGCCCCCGCCTTTCCCGACGGCCAGCTGTTCGTCGATCTGCACGGGCACACGGACGACGTCGAGCCGATGGACCCCGCCATCGCGCTGGAGGCCATGCTGCGCGCCCTCGGGATCGCGAGCGAACGGATCCCGCCCGGGCTGGACGAGCGCTCCGCCCTCTACCGCACCCGGCTCACCGGCAGACGCATGCTGATCGTGCTGGACGACGCCGACCGGGAGTCCCAGATCACCCCATTGATCCCGGCCGCACCGGGCTGTTCGGTCCTGATCACCAGCCGTCGACGCCTCATCGGCATCACCGACGCCCGGCACGTGTCCCTGGATGTCCTCCCGCCCTCCGATGCGATCACCCTGTTCACCCATCCCCTCGATGCCACACGCCTGGCCGCCGAAGCGTCCGAACGCCTGGCGGAGGTGGTCGAGTTGTGCGGACGGCTCCCGCTGGCCCTGCGCATCGCCGCCGCCCGGCTGAACTCCCGACCCGCCTGGACCCTGGCCGATCTGGCCGAGCGGCTGGCCGGCCACCACTACCGGCTGACGGAACCGCGAGACGGCCGGCGCAGTGTGAACGCGGCCCTCGATCTGTCCTACCGGCATCTCACACCCGAACAGCGGCGCGTCTACCGGCTGTTGAGCCTGCACCCCGGCATCGATGTCGACGCCTTCGCGGCCACGGCCCTCGCCGACACCGGCTCCGTGGCGCAGACCGTCCGGCTGCTCGACGACCTCGTCGACTCCCACCTGCTCACCGAACCGGCCCCGGGCCGCTACCGCTTCCACGATCTCGTCCGCGCGCACGCCAGAACCACAGCCACCGCCGAGGACACCGAGCCGGAGCGCCACGCCACCCTCGACCGCCTGCTCGGCCACTACGCCCACACCTCGTCGGTCGCGATGAACGCCGTGTACCCGTACGAGACGGACGAGCGCCCCGGCACCCCGACGGCCACCACGCCCACCCCCTACTTCGCGGATCCCGGACAGGCGGAGACCTGGCTGGACACCGAACTGGACAACCTGCTCGCCGCGACCGCTCACCGCAGGCCACACCACACGCTGCACCAGTCCGCCACCCTGCACCGCCACCTGCGCGCCCGCGGCCGCTACGAGGACACCGTCACCCTCCACCAACGCGCCGTCCACGTCGCCTCGACCACGAGCAACCCCACCGGCGAACGGGACGCGTTGAACCGCCTCGGCGAGATCCACTACATGATCGGCCGGTACGAGCAGGCCCTGCGCTGTTTCCGGCGCGGGCTGGATCTCGCGCGCACCTCGGGCGACCGTGCCGGCGAACTGTCCGCGCTGTTCGGCTTCGGCTACGTCCATCGCGCACGCGGCCACTACGCGGAGTCCGGCGATTCCTACGGGCGGGGGCTCGACCTCGCGCGCGCCACCGGGAACCGCGCCGGCGAGTTGTTCGCCCTGGCCGGTGTCGGTCATGTCCACCGGGCCCTCGGCCGGTACGAGGAGGCCGAGCACTGTCTTCGCCAGGCGCTCGACCTCGCCTGCACAGCGGGTGACCGCAGCGGCGAACTGTACGTACGGGCCGGCCTGGGAGACGTCTGCCGGGCCCAAGGCCTCCACAAGGAGGCGATGGCGCACTACGAGCAGGCGTGGCACATCGCCCGGACCATCGGTGACCGCAGCGGCGAGATCGAGGCCAGTGACGGACTGGGCCGGTCCCACCAGGCCCTCGGCCGCCACCAGGAGGCCCTCGCCTGCCACCGCACCGCACTCTCCCTGGCCACCGAACTCGGCCATCCCGCCGACCGGGCCCGCGCCCACGACGGCCTGGCCCACGCCCACCACGCCCTCGGCCGGCCCGACCACGCATCTCGCCACTGGCAGGACGCCCTGGACATCCTCACCGCCCACGGCCACGACCGCACCTGGGACCCACAGGTCACCACGGCCACTCTCCGGGCCCGACTCCGCGACCTGGACGCTCAGGTCCCGCGAGACGCTCAGGTCCCGCGCTGAGAAAAGGCGGCCGCCGGCAGCCGCTCGCCCTCCGAGTCCTTGGGCACCCACAGCCCGAACCGCGTCTCCAGCTGCCCCAGCACCTGAAGCGGGGTCATTCCCTCACCGTCGGAGGGCCAGCCCAGTGCCGGAGGGTCGGTGCCGTCGTCGTACACGGGAATGCCGGGGTCGAAGGCGGACAGGACCTGCCCGTCGACCGCGTACGCCACCCGCTGCGTGGCGTTGACGTCCATGCCGGCGACGACGACACGCGTGCCCCGCGAGAGGTCGAAAAGGTAGTTCCGGGCGGAGACGTACGAGGTGGAGGCCTGGATCGCGAAGGACCACCCCTGGATCGCCCCGGCCCGGACGACGGCGTCGGTCTCGCGCCGCAGGAACCCCAGCTCCTCCACCGCCGCCACGTCCAGGTCTTCCAGGTGGTCGAGGTCGAAGGGCTCGTCCGCCGCGTTGCGGACCTCGACCACCTGGGCCTCGGTCCGGGTCAGCGGGCAGACGGACTCGCGCCGGGCGCCGAGTCGCACGAGCACCTCCTCCGGCGTGAGACCTTCGCAGAAGAGCAGGCTGCAGCCGAAGGGGTATGCCTCGAACACCCACCGAAGTCCGTCGGTCATGCCGTCATCATGGGGTCCCGCACTCGAACCAGACAGTCTTGCCGCCGCCCGATCTCGCCCCCACCCCCCACTTGTCGACGACCGCGTCCAGCAGCACGAGCCCGCGACCGCCCTCCGCCTCCGCGGACAACTGGGGTGTCGTGTACGGCAGTTCGGGCACCCCGTCCGCCACCTCCACCCGCACCGCCCCCGCGAGCCGCAGCACCAGCAACGCACACCGCCGGTCCGGGACATGTCGTACGACATTGGTGACCAGCTCCGTCACGCCCAACTCCACGGCGTCGGACAGCTCTTGCAGCTCCCACTCGTCCAGCAGCGAGCGGACGATACGGCGGATGTGGCGAGCGGAGTGGGCGCCTGCGGTGAGGGTCAGGCGGTACTGGGGAATGTATGCGTTCACAGGACGAGGGTGACCTGGCGTGACTACGCTGGGCTACCGAACCAACACAACAGGTTCCGCAGTGGACCGAGTTGCCCGAGAGGGGACCCCGCGTGACCAACATCCACGCCCTCGACCCCGGCGCCTCGCCGCTCGACTACTACGGCTATGAGCTGCGCCGGTACCGCGAGGCCGCCGAGCTGACGCAACGGCAGCTCGGGGACATCGTCAACTACACCGGTTCGATGGTCGGGCAGATCGAAACGGCCCGGAAGCTACCCACACAGGACTTCAGCGAGCGGGCCGATGCGGCGCTGGGGACGGGCGGGGCGTTGTCGCGGCTCGTCGAGTTGGTGATGCGAAGTCAACTGCCCGCCTGGTTTCAGCAGGTGGCGGAGTTGGAGGCGCGGGCGGTCGAGATCTGTACGTTTCAGGCGACCATGGTCCACGGCCTTCTCCAGACCCACGCCTACGCACGTGCCACCCTCGGCACGCTGGACCAGACCGACCTCGATGACCGCACCGCCGTACGACTGGCCCGTCAGCGCATCTTCGAGAAGGAGGAGCCGCCGGTCTTCTGGATGGTGATCAGCGAGGCTGCCCTGTACCAGGAGATCGGCGGCCGGGAAACCATGCGCGGCCAACTGGCCCATCTGTTGGACTTCGAGACGAACCCCAGGATCAACGTCCAGGTGCTGCCGTTCTCGGCGGGAGCGCACGCGGGGCTGACAGGCTCGTTCAACCTCTACCGCTTCGCGAGCGATCCAACCATCGTTTACACCGAGGGGTACGGCAGCGGGCATCCGACCGCGAATCCGGACACCGTCAAGGACTACTCACTCCGTTACGATCATCTCCGGGCCGCCGCTCTATCCCTCAAAGACTCGGCGGAGTTGATCCGGCGCGTAATGGAGGACCGCTATGGAGAGCAACTGGCGTAAGTCCAGCTACAGCAGTGACCAGGGCGGCGAGTGTGTCGAATGCGCGCCGCTCGGCCAACTCGCATGGCGCAAGTCGACGTACAGCAGTGACCAGGGCGGCGACTGCATCGAGATCGCCGAGACCGCGGCCACCGTCGCAGTCCGCGACTCAAAGACCCCGGCGGGACCGATCCTCACCCTCGACCCCGCCGCGTTCACCACCTTCGTCAGCTGGACGACGACTACAGCCGCTGAATGATCGTCCCGGTGGCCAAGCCACCACCCGCGCACATCGTCACCAGCGCGAACTCCTTGTCCGCACGCTCCAGTTCATGAAGTGCCGTCGTGATGAGCCGGGCCCCGGTGGACCCCACCGGGTGCCCGAGCGCGATCGCACCGCCGTTGACGTTGACCTTCTCCAGGTCCTGCTCGAAGACCTGCGCCCAGCTCAACACCACTGAGGCGAAGGCCTCGTTGATCTCGACGAGGTCGATGTCCTTCAGGGACATGCCCGCCTTGCCGAGCACGGCCCGCGTCGCGTCGATCGGCCCGTCGAGGTGGAAGTGCGGGTCGGAACCGACCAGCGCCTGAGCCACGATCCGCGCCCGCGGCCGCAGCTTCAGCGCCCGCGCCATCCGCTTCGAGGCCCACATGATCGCGGCCGAACCGTCGCTGATCTGGGACGAGTTGCCCGCCGTATGGACGGCGGTCGGCATGATGGGCTTCAGCCGGGCCAGCGCCTCCATGGACGTGTCCCGCAGCCCCTCGTCCCGGTCGACGAGCCGCCACATGCCCTGCCCGGCCCGCTGCTCGTCCTCCGTGGTCGGCACCTGGACGGCGAACGTCTCCCTCTTGAACCGCTCCTCGGCCCAGGCGACGGCGGCCCGTTCCTGCGAGATGAGCCCGAGCGAGTCGACGTTCTCGCGCGTCAGCCCCCGATGGCGGGCGATTCGCTCCGCCGCCTCGAACTGATTGGGCAGATCCACGTTCCACTCGTCGGGGAACGGCTTCCCGGGCCCGTGCTTGGACGCGGACCCCAGCGGCACACGCGTCATCGCCTCGACTCCGCACGAGATACCGACGTCGATGACGCCCGCGGCGACCATGTTGGCCACCATGTGGGAGGCCTGCTGCGAGGAGCCACACTGACAGTTGACCGTCGTCGCCGCCGTCTCGTACGGCAGCCCCATGGTCAACCAGGCGGTGCGCGCAGGGTTGGCGGACTGTTCGCCGGCCTGGGTCACCGTGCCGCCGACGATCTGTTCGACCGCGTCGGCGGGGATGCCGGTGCGGCCCAGGAGTTCACGATAGGTCTCGCCCAGGAGATAGGCGGGATGCAGATTGGCGAGCGCGCCACCGCGCCTGCCGATGGGGGTGCGTACGGCCTCGACGATCACGGGTTCCGCGGCCATGGGGAGTTCCTCTCCTCCGGTACCCGCGCGGCGCGGGGGCGTCCCGGCCCGGCCCGCCACGCGGAACTAGTACGTGTTCTAGTTCCACATGCAGTCTGCTGACCCGCCGCCCGAGACCGCAAGGGTCGTGCAGGCAATTGAGGGTGTCGCGCCCCTTGCTACTTATAGAACCCGTTACTACCTTCACGGCAGCTCTGTTCCTGATGGACCGTCAGAAAGCTGGAGTGAGTTGCCTATGACCTGTCCAGCGCTCCCCGACGGGTTCGACTTCACCGACCCCGATCTGCTGCAAGCGCGCGTACCGCTCCCGGAGTTCGCCGAACTGCGCCGGGCCGAACCGGTCCGCTGGATCCCCCAGCCGGAGAACATCGCCGGCTTCCAGGACGAGGGGTACTGGGCGGTCACCCGGCACGCGGACGTCAAGTACGTCTCCACCCACCCGGAGATCTTCTCGTCGTACCTCAACACCGCGATCATCCGCTTCAACGAGCACATAGAGCGGGACGCGATAGACGCCCAGCGCCTGATCCTGCTGAACATGGACCCGCCGGAACACACCCGCGTCCGCGGCATCGTCCAGCGCGTCTTCACGCCACGGGCCATCCGCGCCCTGGAGGAACGGCTGCGCAACCGCGCCCACGCGATCGTCGCGGAGGCCCGCGCCCGCACCGGCTCCTTCGACTTCGTCACCCAGGTCGCCTGCGAACTCCCCCTCCAGGCCATCGCCGAACTGATCGGCATCCCCCAGGACGACCGCGCCAAGATCTTCGACTGGTCCAACAAGATGATCGCGTACGACGATCCTGAGCTCTGCATCTCCGAGGAGGTCGGCCAGGAGTCGGCGATGGAGGTCATCGCCTACGCGATGAACATGGCAGCCGCCCGCAAGCAGTGCCCCGCGAAGGACATCGTGACGACGTTGGTCGCCGCCGAGGACGAAGGCAACCTGAACTCCGACGAGTTCGGCTTCTTCGTCCTGATGCTGGCGGTGGCCGGCAACGAGACCACCCGCAACGCCATCACCCACGGCATGCACGCCTTCCTGACCCACCCCGACCAGTGGGAGCTGTACAAGGCAGAACGCCCGGCGACGGCGGCGGAGGAGATCGTCCGCTGGGCGACGCCGGTCAACTCCTTCCAACGCACCGCCACCCAGGACACCGAACTCGGCGGCAAGCAGATCAAGAAGGGCGACCGGGTCGGCATCTTCTACGCCGCCGCCAACCACGACCCCGAGGTCTTCGAGAACCCCGACACCTTCGACATCACCCGCGACCCCAACCCCCACCTCGGCTTCGGCGGCGGAGGCCCCCACTACTGCCTCGGCAAGTCCCTGGCGGTCCTGGAGATCGACCTCATCTTCAACGCCATCGCCGACGCGATGCCGGGACTTAAGCCGGCGGGCGACCCGCGTCGGCTGCGGTCGGCCTGGATCAACGGCGTCAAGGAACTTCAGGTCAGCGTGAGTTGACGTAGGCCCCACGTACCCCCGGTTACTCGGGCCGACGGCTTCCCGGCGCCGTCGGCCCGTTCCGCGCCAAATAACTGCACGTCAGGGGCAGTTGGGGTATGGCATCATGACGATCACCATGAATAACGGCAAAACGGCGCTGACCATGCAGGACGCCATCCTCACCCTGCAGAAGTACTGGAGCGACAACGGGTGCATGATCACGCAGCCGTTGAACACGGAGGTGGGATCCGGTACGGCCAACCCGTCCACAGCGCTGAGGGTGATCGGTCCCGAGCCGTGGAGCGTCGCCTACGTGGAGCCGAGCGTGCGGCCGGACGACTCGCGCTACGGCGAGAACCCGAACCGGCTCCAGACCCACACGCAGTTCCAGGTGATCCTCAAGCCCGACCCGGGCAACCCGCAGGAGCTGTACCTGGGCAGTCTCCGGGCGCTCGGCATCGACCTGAACGCGCACGACGTGCGGTTCGTCGAGGACAACTGGGCCTCGCCCGCGCTCGGCGCCTGGGGCCTGGGCTGGGAGGTCTGGCTGGACGGGATGGAGATCACCCAGTTCACGTACTTCCAGCAGGTCGGCGGAGTCGCCCTGTCTCCCGTGTCGGTGGAGATCACCTACGGTCTCGAACGCATCCTGATGAACCTCCAGGGCGTGTCCCACTTCAAGGACATCGTCTACGCGCCGGGCATCACCTACGGCGAGGTGTTCGGCCAGAACGAGTACGAGATGAGCCGTTACTACCTCGACGACGCCGACATCGAGACCAACCAGCGGCTCTTCGAGGCGTACGCGGCCGAGGCGCGCCGCATGCTGGATCTCGAACTGCCCGTACCGGCCTACACCTACGTGCTCAAGTGCAGCCACACCTTCAACGTGCTCGACGCGCGGGGTGCGATCAGCACCACCGAGCGTGCCAAGGCGTTCTCGCTGATGCGTGGCCTCACCCACGAGTCGGCAAAGCTGTGGGAGCAGCGCCGCGCGACTCTGGAGCACCCGCTCGGGGTGACGCCCGCGGCAGCCCCGGTCGCGCGGGCCGCGTTGCCCACGACGACCGGCACCGAGACCCTGCTGTTCGAGATCGGCGTGGAGGAACTGCCGTACGCCGACGTGCCGGCCACCTGCGAGGCGGTACGCGAGGCGATCACGGCCAAGCTGGCCGCCACCCGCCTGCCGCACGGCGCGATCACCGCGATGGCCACGCCGCGCCGCGTCGTGGTCACGGTCGAGTCCGTGGCCCCGCGCGAGCCGGACACCACCAAGACCGTGCGTGGCCCCAAGGCGGCCGCCGCCTACCGGGACGGCGCCCCCACTCCCGCTCTGCTGGGCTTCGCCCGCGGCCAGGGCGTCGACCCGGCAGCCGCGCGGATCGTCGAGGCCGGCGGTGTCGACTACGTGGCGGTCACCCGCGACGAGCCGGGCCGCACGGCGGCCGAGGTGCTCAGCGAACTGCTGGCCGAGGTCGTGGCCGGGCTGCGCTCCACCCGCAACATGCGGTGGAACGACCCGACCCTGTCGTTCTCCCGCCCGGTCCGCTGGCTGCTGGCCCTGCTCGGCCGCACCCCCCTGCCCGTGGCCGTCTCCGCGCTCGCCTCGGGCGACACCACACGGGTCCACCGCACCGCCCCCGACCCCGTCGTGCGGGTGACGTCCGCCGAGGGCTACGCCCACTTCCTCAGGATGCACGGCATCCTGCTGGACCGGGACGCCCGGCGGGACACGGTGGTGCGCGGCGCCCAGGAGGCGGCGGCCGAGGTGGGCGGGCGCATCGACGTGGCCGGCCAGGCCGGACTGATCGACGAGATCACCGACATCGTGGAGTTCCCGCACCCCGTCCAGGGGTCCTTCGACGAGCGCTACCTCGATCTGCCCGCGAGCGTCCTGACCACCGTGATGCGCAAGCACCAGCGCTATCTGCCGGTGCTGGACGGCGACCGTCTCACGCCGCACTTCGTCACCTTCGCCAACGGCACATGTGACGACGACGTGGTGCGGTCGGGCAACGAGGCGGTGCTGCGGGCCCGTTACGAGGACGCCGCCTTCTTCTGGCGCGCCGATCTCAAGGTGTCGCCCGAAGAGTTCCACCGCCGGCTGGACAAGCTGACCTTCGAGGACCGGCTGGGTACGGTCGCGGACCGCGCCGAGCGCATCGCCTCCCTCGCCCTCGACCTGGCCGGACGCGCCGGGATCGCGGAGGACACGATGGCCACGGTGCGCCGCGCCGGTGAACTGGCGAAGTTCGATCTGGCATCGCAGATGGTGGTCGAGTTCTCCGGCCTGGCCGGGGTGATGGCCGAGGAGTACGCACGCCGCGCCGGCGAGTCCGCTCAGGTCGCGCAGGCCCTGGCCGAGATGGAACTGCCGCGTTCCGCCGGCGGTGCCCTGCCCACCGGCGACGCGGGTGCCGTGCTCTCGCTGGCCGACCGGTTCGACCTGGTGACAGGCATGTTCGTGATCGGCGCCGCGCCCACCGGAAGCTCCGACCCGTACGGTGTGCGCAGGGCCGCCATCGGTCTCCTCAACGTTCTGCGGAGCGTGCCCGCGCTGGCTGAGATCCGGGTGGGCGACGGACTGCGCGCGGCGGCCGGACGCTACGCCGCCCAAGGCGTGGACGTGCCCGCCGAGCGCCTCGCGGAGGCCGCCGAGCTGATCGCCCGCCGCTATGAGCAGCAGCTCACGGACGCGGGACACGAGCACCGCCTGGTGCAGGCGGTCCTGCCGTGGGCCGATCGCCCCGCCCACGGCGACCGCACCCTGGCCACGCTGGAGCGCCACGTCGGCACCGAGGCGTTCGACGCGCTCGCCGCCGCGCTGCAGCGGGTGGTGCGCATCCTCCCGGAGGACGCCCCGCAGGACGGCACCAGCACGGTGAACCGGTCTCTGCTGACCGCGCCTTGCGAGCTGCGCCTCGCCGAGAGCGTCGAGGCCGTCCGCCGGGCCCTGCACGGCCACGAGAACGACCTTGGCGCTCTGATCGAGGTCTCCGCCCCGCTGGTCGCCGGGATCAACACCTTCTTCGACGAAGTCCTGGTGATGGACCCCGAGCCCGCAATCCGCGCGGCCCGACTGGCCCTGCTGGGCGAGGTGGCGGGACTGGCCCGTACGACGCTGGACTGGAGCGCGCTGTAACCGAGGCTCAACAGCTGTGAACTCCGGGGTTGCACCCCGCGCGCCGGGGCCTGGAGATACCCGTTCTGAGGTGCGTTCCTGCGGCGTTCCCCTAAGGTGAGAGCACCTTGCGGGACTCGGGGGACGAGGCATGGCGCGGATCGTTGGTGTGCACGGTGTGGGGAAGCAGCGGCTGGGCGGCAACACACTGCTGAAGGACTGGCAGCCGGCGCTCGCCGACGGACTCGATCGGGCGGGCGGCCCGGGGCTCGCCGCGAACGACCTGCACATGGCGTTCTACGGCGACCTGTTCCGCCCCCCGGGCAACACCCTGGCCGTCGGCGACCCGATGTTCACCGCCGACGACGTCGACGAGGGCTTCGAGGCCGAGCTGCTGCTTGAGTGGTGGGAGGCCTGCGCCCGCACCGACCCGGCCGTACCTCCACCGGGCGCGGACACCCTGGCCCGCTCCCCTCGCGCCGTACAGACGGCTCTGCGGGTGCTGCAGAATTCGCGCTACTTCGCCGAACTCTCCCTGCGGGCACTGGTCTTCGACCTGAAGCAGGTGCGGCGCTATCTGACGGACGGCGAGCTGCGGGAGACGGCCCGGGGCCGGGTGGAGGCGGCCATCGGACCGGACACGCGGGTAGTGGTAGCGCACTCGCTGGGCTCGGTGGTGGCGTACGAGGCGTTGTGCGCCCGCGCCTCCGACCATCGGGTGCGGGCGCTGGTGACGTTGGGTTCGCCGTTGGGGATGCGGATGGTGTTTGACCGGCTGCGGCCGGAACCGGGGGCGTGGCCGGGTGGCGATGGGTTTCGCTGGACGAATGTCGTGGACGAGGGCGATGTGGTGGCCGCCGTGAAGGACCTGTCGCTGCTCTTCGGCACCGAGGTCACGGGGAAGGTCGTACACAACGGCTCGCACGCGCACGACGCGACGTCGTACCTCACGGCGAAGGAGACCGGCCGGGCGGTGGCGGAGGGCCTGGCATGAGCGAACCGCGCCGCTTCCTCATCGCCACCGCCGTCAGCCACTATCCGCACGCCCCCGAGTGGGACCGCCCCGGGCTCGTCGAGGCCCGCCGCAAGATGGTGGAACTGTTCACCGGCAAGCTCGGCTACGAGCACGTGTCCGACCTGGGTGCGAACCCGACGCAGCATCAACTGCTCTGGGAGCTACGGGAGTTCTGCCGCTCCGCCGACCGCCGCCCCGACGACATCGTCGCCGTCTACATCGCCGGGCACGGCGAGCGCCTCGACAACGAGGAGTACGTCCTCCTCACCTCGGACACCAACCCCGACGACCTGTACGACGCGCTGCAGCCCGGCCAGCTGGCCCGCAAGATCCTCGCGGGGACGAAGGTGCGCCGGCTGCTGCTGATGCTGGACACGTGCTACTCCGGGCAGGGTGGCAATGAAGTCCTCGCCTCCATGGCCAAGTTGAAGAGCAACTGGCGCGAGAAGGACGCGGGCCTGGCGCTCATCACATCGGCCCAGCCGAACGAACTCGCCCAGACCGGCACCTTCCCCGACCTGCTGTCCGAAGCGGTGACCAGTCTGGCGACGGCCGGCTACACGCCCCAACTCCTGTCCCTGGACGCGGTCGTCAACGCCACCCGCGCCAACCCCAAGCGCCCCGACTTCCAGCACATCGGCCTGGAGATCATCGGCCTGACGGGCGAGATCCCGCCCTTCCTCCCCAACGCCAAGCACAGCCCTCGCCTCTCCCACACCGACATGGCGTTGCAGCAGGCCGCCGAGTGGGACGAGCAGGACGAGCGACGGGACGTGGAGTTCCGGACGCGGTTGCTGCGGCGGGCGATGGGGCACAGCGACGCGAACCGGGTGGGGTGGTGGTTCTCGGGACGGCACCGGGCGCTGGGGGACATCACTGGCTGGCTGCGGGAATTGCCGTGTGAACGGCCGACGTTGGTGGTCACCGCCGGTCCGGGCTCGGGCAAGACGGCGGTGCTGGGTCTGCTGGCGGCGGTGAGCGACCCGGAGTACCGGCGCACGGTCCCCCTGTCGAGCCTGGGCCTCCACGCGGGGCAACTGCCGCCCCCGAAGGCGATCGGTACGGCGGTCTACGCCCAGAACCTCACCGACCAGCAGGTCGTACGCGCGCTCGCGGCAGGGCTGCGACTGCCTCCGGCGGAGGCGGTGGCCGACTTGCTGAACCATCTCAACTCCCGCCCCGAGCCCGAGCGTCCGGACGTCATCCTGATCGACGGCCTGGACGAGGCGGCGACGCCGACGACGTTGTGCGGCCAGGTGCTGCGGCCGCTGATGGAACTGGCGGGTTCACATCTACGCCTGCTGCTGGGGACCCGCCCTCATCTCCTCGACCCGCTCGGCCTGAACCGCCGGGACCACATCGACCTGGACGCACCCCACTACGCCGACCCACGGGCCGTGCTGGCCTACGCCGTCCGCAACCTCATCGACGCGCATCCCGAGTCGCCGTATCTCGACTGCCCTCACCAACACCGTCTCGCCGTGGCCCAGGCCGTCGCCGAGGCAGCCGACCATTCGTTCCTCGTCGCCCGCATCACCGCCGGAACGCTGGCGGCGACACGCCTGTTGCCCGACCCCTGGAACCCCGCCTGGCGCCGGTCACTGCCGAGCGCGGCGGCCGACGCCATGCACCACGACCTGCACCAGCGCTTCGGCGAGAGCGCGGTGCGCATCCTCGACCTGCTGCGACCTTTGGCGTACGCCGAGGGCCAGGGCCTGCCCTGGGAGGACATCTGGGCGCCACTCGCCTCGGAACTGTCGGGCCAGCGGTACACGAACGAGGATCTGCATCAGCTGCGGCGGGATGCGGGGGCGTATGTGGTCGAGGCCGTGGAGGACGGGCGGTCTGTGTATCGGCTGTACCACGAGGCGATGGCGGAGTATCTGCGGCAGGGGCGGGACGCGGAGGCTGCGCACCGGGCGTTCACCAACGTCTTGCGGCGGGCGTTGCCGTACCTGGTGGACGGGACGCGGGACTGGGGGCGGGCCCATCCCTATGCGCTGCGGCACCTTGCCACGCACGCGGCCGCGGCGGGGATGCTCGACTCTCTGCTGGCCGACCTCGAATACCTGGTACACGCGGACTGCGACACGCTGGCGCCCCATCTGCTGAAGGCCGAGAGCGACACCGCACGGCTCCATGCGGCCGTCTACGTCATCTCCCTCCAGATCCACCGCGGCCTCGACGTGGAGAGCCGTCGTCGGCTTCTCGCAGTGAACGCCGCCCGCTTCAACGAGCCGTCCGTCCTGGAGGCGCTCAACGGCCCGGCGCCCGAAGGGACGTGGAAGCCCCTCGCGGCGACCGGTGCTCAGGTGTCTGCCAACGTGCGTCATGTCCTCGCGGGCCACACCGGCAGCGTGAACGCGGTGGCGTGCACGGAGGTGAACGGCCACCCGGTCGCCGTCTCCGCATCGCGGGACCAGACGCTCCGGATCTGGGACCTGACCACCGGTCAGCCCGTGGGCACACCGATGACCGGCCACACCGGCGAGCTGTTCGCGCTGGCATGTACGAACGTGGACGGCCGCCCGGTCGCCGTCTCCGGCTCCGACGACAGCACGGTGCGGATCTGGGACCTGACCACGGGCCGATCCGTCAGGGAGCCCCTGACCGGCCACGTCGGGAGGGTCGATCACCTCGCGTGTACGGAACTGGACGGCCGTCCGGTCGTCGTCAGCGGCTCGGACGACAGCACGTTCCGGATCTGGGATCTGAACACCGGCCGTCCCGTGGGCAACCCCGTGGAAGATGTGACCAACCTGAACGCGATGGCCTGCACCGTGGTGGAGGGCCGCCCCGTCGTCGTCACGGGCTCTTTCGGGCCGAGGCTGGCCGTGTGGGACTTGAGGACCCAGAGCCCACTGGGGCACTGGCAGGGTGACGAGGAATTCTGGTTCACGGCGTTGACATGTACCGAATGGAACGGCCATCCGGTCGCTGTCGGATACAGCAGTACCGGGAAGGGGTTTCTCTGGGATCTGCGTACATGCCGGCTCCTGACCACGTGGCAGGAGCCCAGCGGTGTTCCGAACGAAGTGGTGTGTACGGAACTGAACGGTCGTGGCGTCGCGATCACCGGCTGCCGCGATGCCACCGTGAGGATCTCCGACCTGGCAGACCATCAACAGGTGGGGCCTCTCCTGAAGGGGCACAGCGCGGCCGTGGGAGCGGTGGCATGCTCGTCGTTGTCCGGGCAGTTGATCGTCGTCACCGGCTCGTTCGACAACTCGGTCCGGGTCTGGGACCTGTCCCCTCGTCAGACCATCGGCCGCCCGGTGACCGCGCACACCAGCCACGTCACCGACCTGGACCTTGCCATGGTGAACGGCCGACCGGTCTTCGTCACCATTTCCAACGACGGAACAGTGCGCTTGTGGGATCGCGCCACCGGTCAGCCTCTGGGGCCACCCATGGCCGGTCACGACGCCACGGGAGGTCTGCTGGCCTGCACGGTGCTCGGGAACCGCCCGGTGGCTGTGAGTACCAGCTTCGACGACAAAGTGAAGGTCTGGGACGTGGAGACGGGCCGGCCCCTCTACGCGCCGCACGAACTGCCCTACATGACCGTCACAGGTGTGGCAGCCACCGTCCTGAACGGGCGCCCGATCGCACTCGCCGCCTGCGGGAGCGGGATGCTGCTGGCATGGGACATCGAAACGGGCGAGGACCTGTACGTACCCCTCAACGAGTCCGACGATCTGATGTATGGAGTGTCCTGCACCGCCCTGGACGGTCGGCCGGTGGCCGTCGCCACCTCAAGAGAGGGTCTGCGCGTCTGGGACCTGGCGACCGGCCGTCCCGTGGGCGTCGGCATGCCCGGCGGCCGGGGCAGCGTCGCGTGCACGGTGTTGGAAGACCGCCCGGTCGTCGTGAACCTCCGGGACGACAGGACGATGCAGATCTGGGATCTGCGAACGGGCCAGCCTGTGGGCCGACCGATGTCCGGCCACACCAAGCACGTGAATGCCTTGGTATGCGCCCACTTGGACGGCCGCCCGGTAGCCGTGACCGGTTCCTGGGACAACACCGTGCGCATCTGGGACCTCCAGACCAGCAGCCATGTCGACACCATCCACGTCCCCGGCCCCTGCGACGCCGTGGCTCTAGATGAAACCGGCCTCCTGATCTGCTCCTTCGGCGCCGATGTGGGCATCTTCCGTAGAAGCTGACCTCACGGCCGCCCGCGCCACGAGGTGCCGTACGACATGCTCGGCGTCCCGCCCGACCCCCTGGATCATCGAAGAGGCCACCGCGTACTGGAACAGCCGCCCCACGAAGTACAGCCCGGGCTGCCCCTCGACCACCCCGCGCCGCTGGGCGGGTTCGCCGTCCTCGTCGAAGACGGGCAGGTCGATCCACGAGATGTCCGGCTTGAAGCCGGTGCACCACAACACGTTGGCCACGTCGGGGCGTTGGCCGTCCACGAGCTCGGGCAGGCCGTCGCGGACCCCGGCGGTCCGGGCCACCCGCTCCACGCCCGCAGCCTTGAGATCGGCCGACTTGATCCGGATCAGCGGTGCACTGTGCGCCAGCACCTTGGGCCGCAACTTCCGCCCCATCGGCGTGCGTACGGTCAGCACGTGCCGGAAGAGGAAGAACAGCGCCGGCGTCAGCACCCGGGCCGCCCGGCGCTCGATCCGCCACGGGATCTGTCCCGGATGCGGGCCCGACAGCAGGACCCGGCGGCTCGCCGACAGTTCCATCGCGATGTCCGCGCCCGAGTTCCCGGCGCCGACGATCAGGACCGGGCCGTCGCGGAGTTGGTCCGGGTTGCGGTAGTCGATGGCGTGCAACTGCCTGATGTCCGGGGCGAGTTCGGTGGCGTAGGGCGGGGTCTTCGGGAGGCGGTCGTACCCGGCCGCGATCACGACGTTCTCCGCCACGTATCGCTCGTGCTCTGTCTCCACGAGGTACCGCGAGCCGTCGTACGACACCCGCCGCACCCGCACCCCCGTTCGCACCGGCAGCTCCGCCCAAGCCGCGTATGCCTGCAGATAGTCGGCGAACTCCTCACGCGTGGGGAACGACCAGGCATCCCCCGGGTAGGGCAGGCCGGGCAGGCCGTCGAACCTCGCCGGGCTGAACAGCCGTAGCGAATCCCACCGCCCCCGCCAGCAGTCGCCGATCCGCTCCCCCACCTCCAGGATCACGAACGGCCGTCCGCCGCGCGCCAGGTGGTAGCCCGTCGCGAGGCCCGCCTGGCCGCCGCCGACGATCACGGTCTCGATGTGTTCGGTGGTACTCATGTCGGCTCCCCAATCGTGCGTTCCGTCTCGTAGATCTCCACCGCCTGCCGCAGCAGACGCTCGGCCTCGGCGTGCTCACCCCGCAGCCGCAACAGCGTGCCGAGCTCCGCGGCACTGTCGGCGAGCCTCAGCCGGGCCGCCCGTACCTGTTCGCGGAGGGTGGGTGCGTCGTCGGACACGCTTCGATGTTCGTGGCGGGAAGCCCTCACCCGCATCGACAGCAATGCCCAACCGGACGCACACCGGCATGGGTACTTCTACGCAGAGCCGTCCCGCTTCAGCAGCCCGTGCTCGAAGGCGTACGCCGCGACCGCCGTGCGGGAGCCGACGTCGAGCTTCGCGAAGATGTTGCTGACATGCCGGGCCACCGTCTTCTCGCTGAGGACCAGTTCGGCCGCGATGGCATGGTTGGTGCGGCCCTGCGCGAGCAGTCGTACGACTTCCAGCTCCCGGGGCGACAGCACGGACCGGTCCCCGACGCCGACGAGCCGCTCCACCCGCCCCGCATCCGGCCCGGCCCCGAGCCGCCCGAAGGTCTGCCTCGCCGCGTCGAACTCCAGCCCCGCACCGTCCTCGTCCCCGAGCGCCCGGCAGGCCAGCCCGACCAGCACCCCCACCCGCGCCGCCTCGTAGGGCACCTCCAGTTCCCGCCAGAGCCGCCCGGCCTCCCGCAACGCGGGCAACGCCTCCTGCGCGTCCCCTTCGGCCAGCCGTACGGCACCACGGGCCTGCCCGGCCATCGCTCGGAGGGCGGCGGTGTCATGGGCGCGGGCGATGAGGTCGAGCTCGTCGGTGGCCCGGGCGGCCTCGGCGGGGTCGTCACCGGCGAGGATCTCCACCGCCGCCGGCAGCAGTCGCGCCCTCCGCATCGGCTCGCGCGTCTCCGCCAGCGCCCGCCGGATCGCAGCCGCGGCCGATCTCCCCCTGCCCTGGGCCAGCCTCAGCAGAGCCAGTCCCGGCTGTGTGTCCCAGCCGTACCTCAACGTGTCCCGGTAGGCCTGCTCGGCCTCGGCGTACTCGCCCCGCAACCGGTGCAGCTCCGCGAGCTGGTAGTACGCCCCGCCCGCGACGCCCTCTCCGTACCCGGCCGTGAGCTGCGCGCAGGCCAGCCGCGCCTCCCGCACCGCGTCCGGCCACTCCCCACCGAGCTGCATCAGCACGACCCGGTGCACCCGGCACAGTCCGCGATACGCCCCCGTGAAGTCGGGCTGGGCCGCGCACCACTCGGCCAGGGCCTCGCTCCACTCCTGGGCGCGGCGCAGTTCCTGCAGGTCCTGGCAGGTGCCGATGACGACGCAGTAGATCATCCCGACGGCCCGGGCGGAGAGGTCCCCCTCGGCCACCGCCGTCATGCCCTCGTCGAGCTCGGCGAGCCCGGCCGCGGTCTCGCCGTTGCTCACCAGGGCGAGGCCCAGGGTCATCGCCGTACCCGCCACGAGGTCGGGATCCGCGCCGGGCCCGACCGAGTCGGCCAGCCGCCGCGCGACCTCCAGCATCGGGGCGTGCTCGCCCGCGCGGAAGTGCAGCTCGGCTTCGAGCATCAGCAGATACCCGCACTCATGGCAGCCGGGATCGGTCGCCGCCAGCCGCCGGGCCCGGGCCAGCCAGGCGCCCGACTGCGCGAACTCGCCGCCCCAGGACAGCGCCTTGCACAGCCAGTACGCACAGCGCAGCGCGGGGCCGACGGCACGGACCTCGGCGTAGGCGGTAAAAGCCCGGCGCAACAGGGCAACGGCATCGTCACCGCGCCCCAGCATGTCCGCGGCCTCGGCAAGCCGCTCGAGATCGCCGGCTTCGAGGGGTCGTACCGCATCAGCCGCGCCGAGCAGCGCGTAAGCCTCCGCCCACGCCAGCCGAAGGCAGGCCTCCCGCCCCTTCACCAGCTCCGCGTCCAGGTCCATGGCGCCTCCGTCACCCATTGCACCGCGCCGGGGGCGAGGCTGTCACCCGGCGCGAGGAGGCGCTGATCCAGGCGGGTCGTGTGAAGTCCGACGGCTCGGCAGCGCCCCACAGGGGCGTGAGGAACGGCGCGACCGGCCACGACGGCGCAGCAGCGGAACGACGACACATCGCGGCAGCGCCCCATAGGGGCGCGGGGAACTGCGCGACCAGCCACAGCGGACCCGCAGTCGACACCGCACCCCCAGCGGAGCGCCTACGTGCCGGACTTCACCAACTCCCGTTCCCCGCCCACCTCGGCGGCAGCCGCCCGCGCCCGTGGCCCCTGGAACAGATACGCCAGCCCGAAGCCGCCCGCGACGACCACCGCGCCGCCCGCCGCGTCCAGCAACCAGTGGTTGCCGGTGGCCACGATCGCCGAGGCGGTGAAGAACGGATGCAGAAGCCCCAGCGCCTTCATCCACGCCTTGGGCGCGATGATCGCGATGACGACACCGCACCACAGGGACCAGCCGAAGTGCAGGGACGGCATCGCCGCGTACTGGTTCGTCAGCGCCGTCAGCGTGCCGTAGTCCGGCTTGGAGAAGTCCTGGACGCCGTGCACGGTGTCGATGACGCCGAGGCCGGGCATCAGGCGCGGCGGGGCGAGCGGGTAGAGCCAGAAGCCGACGAGGGCCAGCAGGGTGGCGAAGCCGAGGGAGGCGCGGGCCCAGCGGTAGTCGACGGGGCGGCGCCAGTACAGGACGGCCAGCACCGACAGCGGCACCACGAAGTGGAACGACTCGTAGTAGAAGTCGAAGAAGTTCCGCAGCCAGTCGACCTTGACGACCGCGTGGTTGGCCCAGTGCTCGATGTCGATGTGGAGCCAGCGCTCCATGTCGAGGATCTCGCGGCCGTGCTTCTCGGCGGTGGCCCGCCCCTCCGCGTTGCTCCCGCCGGTCGCCGCGAGCCGCACCTGCTGGTAGGCGGCGTACGTGACGCGGATGAGGAGCAGTTCCAGGAGGAGGTTCGGGCGGGTCAGGACTCTGCGCAGGAACGGCAGCAGGGGGACGCGTCTGAAGCGGGCGGGGACCGGGGCGGCGTACTCCGTCGGGATCGGCGACCGGTAGTACGGCGACGTGCGCGACAGGAACGGGATCAGCGTCGCGGCCGCCAGCGCGGCGAGCAGCACCACGTTGTCCCGCAGGGCGAACAGCACCGGCATGTTCGGCAGCATCATCTTCGCCGGGAGCGTCATGACCAGGACGACGGCGACCGGCCACACGTTCCGGTCGGAGGCCCGCTTGCCGACCCGCCCGACGACCGCGAGCAGCACCCACAGCAGCTGGTGCTGCCAGGTGGTCGGCGACACGGCGATCGCGGCGCAGCCGGTGATCGCCACGGCGAGCAGCAGCTGTCCGTCGCGCGCGTAGTGCACGGCTCGGCGCACGCCGAGGGTGGCGACGACCGCGCCCAGCACCAGGAAGAGGGCGATCTCCAGGGGCCCGGACAGGCCCAGCCGCAGCAGGAAGCCGTGCAGGGACTGGTTGGCGAGGTCGTCGGCGGCGCCGCCGAGGCCGGTGCCCGCCATGTGGTGCACCCAGTAGATGTACGAGTCGTGCGGCATCGCCGCCCAGGCGAGCGCCGTGGATCCGGCGAAGGTCACGCCCGTGGTCAGGGCGGCCTTGCGGCGGCCGGTGAACCACAGGAGCGGGGCGAAGAGCAGGACGGTCGGCTGGAGGGCGGCGGCGAGACCGATCAGGACACCGCCGGCGCGCTCTCCTCGTACGGCGAAGCAGCCGACCAGCACGAGCAGGACCGGGATGATGCTGGTCTGCCCGAGCCACAGCGTGTTGCGCACCGGCAGCGACAGCATCAGCAGGCTGATCGCGACCGGCGCGGCGAGCAGGGAGGTCCTGCGGCTCACCGGCTGGGGCAGCGCGCGGGCGGCGACCAGGCCGAGGGCGACGACCAGCAGCAGGGTGCCGAAGGTCCAGCCCCAGCCGAGCGCCTGCTCGGCGGCCCTGGTCAACGGCTTCATGACAAGTCCCCCGAAGGGGGTGCCCGTGAACTGCGTCGAGTCGTACAAGGAACCCTTCACATGCAGGACGCCGTTCGGGCCGACCCAGGTCTCCAGGTCCGTCAGCCGCTCCCCCCGGGGCGTACTGAGGACGACGGCCACCTGTCGTACCGCGAGGACGGCCGCGACCAGCCACAGGCCGAGCCGCGCCGCGCGCAGGCGTGCCTGGGCAGTCGTGGCGGTGCCGACGGCCGTCGCTCCGAAAGCTTCCGCCGGTCGCCCGCTGTGCTCCGCATTCGCCACGCCTCGTCGGCCTCCCGCCCCGTTCGTCCCACGCGTCGGATGCGCGGGACTCTCTTTGCGAACCCTATGAGGCTCGCACCACCCCCGGAGAGAGACGCAGGCTACCCCCGATTCACCTGACGTCCGTCCTCCTTTTGTCCGGATGACGATAGTGCGCCGATGGTTGCCTTGCCTCCGCAGGGCGCGACATGGATCACACGGTTCCCGGGAAAGACGGCGGGACGGCGAGTATGTTCGTTAGGGCAGCTAGTTAGCTGCCCTAACTAGGCATATGAAAGGCACAGGCGCATGAGCGAGTCGCAGCTCTGGGACGACGTCGACGACTACTTCACCACCCACCTCGCGCCCGAAGACGAAGACCTGACCGCGGCCGTGCGCGACAGCGAGGCCGCCGAACTCCCGCACGTCGCCGTCACGGCACCGCAGGGCAAGCTCCTCCACCTCCTCGCGCAGACCCAGGGCGCCCGCACCGTCCTGGAGATCGGCACCCTCGGCGGCTACAGCACCATCTGGCTGGCCCGCGCGCTGCCCGCCGACGGCCGACTGGTCTCGCTCGAGTACAGCCCACGGCACGCCGAGGTCGCCACCCGCAACATCGCGCGCGCCGGCCTCGACAAGATCGTCGAGGTGCGGGTGGGCGCGGCCCTGGACTCGCTGCCCCAGCTCGCCGACGAGAACCCCGCCCCCTTCGACCTCGTCTTCATCGACGCCGACAAGAGCAACAACCCGCACTACGTCGAGTGGGCCCTCAAGCTCTCCCGCGCGGGCAGCCTGATCATCGTGGACAACGTCGTACGGGGCGGCCGGGTCGCCGACGCCGGCAGCACCGCCTCCGACGTCCAGGGCACCCGGACCGCCATCGAACTGATCGGCCGGCACCCGAGGCTGAGCGGCACGGCGATCCAGACGGTGGGCAGCAAGGGCTACGACGGCTTCGCGCTGGCCCGGGTGCTGGCGTAAGGCTTCGACCGTCAACTCTCGTGGTAGAAGCCGACGTTGACGCTGCGAGGGGCGGTGCGGTCCCGGACGATGATCTCGCCGTTGCCGCCCCGGGGCAGCGGGACGGTCCCGCCGTAGACGAGGGGCTGTGCGTACTGGCCGACCACCAGGTGGACCTCGGAGGACGGCTCGGGCTGGGAGCCCGGCAGCCAGGTCACCTGCCAGGCACCGTCCGGGCCGCACAGGAACTCCAGATGGACCCTGGAGACGAACAGCCAGTCGTCGGGCGTCGCGAGCCGGCACACGGACTTGTCCCGGCCGACTCGCAGCACGGCGCCCGGGTCACTGGGCGCGTCGGCCATCTGCATACCGGCCGTGGCACCCGATTCCGCCGCGGAGACGGCGGCCATGGTGAGTTCGAGCACGTGCGGTCCTCCTGGAACGTCCCTGCGCGGCAGCTCCATTGGCTCCGCCGCCGCATGATAATTCGCCCAGAGGCACGGCGTCCGCCGCATGCGCCGACGACCGGCCCGCCACCCGGTTCGGGCGGCGGGCCGGTCCTGCGTCGCGGCCCTGCGTCAGAGGCGCAGCAGCCGATCCGCCAGCTCGCGGTAGTCCCGCAGGGCCAGGCGGAGTTGTTCGGTGTCGGTCGTCGACGCGGGCTTGCCCTCGCCGCCGTCGCCGGACTGCCAGGACGTGCGCAGGGTGCGGCGGCGCTGCTTCACGGCGTCCGTGAAACGGGTGGCGACCTCCTCCAGCACGTGGTCGGCCTCCTCCACGGCGGACCGCGGCCCGTCGACGAACCCGGCGACCGCGTGCTGCAGCTGCAAGGTGAGCTTGTCGCACTCGTCGTGCGGGAGGAGACGGGACGCGTGGGACTCGCGAGCTTCGCGGGGCTCACGGGACTCACGGGCCTCGTGGGGCTCACGGGCCTCGTGGGGCTCACGGCTGGAGGTGCGGTTCGTGTCCTTCAGCCCTGCGTCGGTCGCGGTGCCGGGCTTGCCCGGTTCGCCGGGCCTGCCGATCGGGTCCGGGGTGATGTCCCGGCCGCGCGCGGTCTCGCCGCCCGGGGTGCCGGTCCCGCGGTCCCGGTCGGGAGTCGCCCCGGCGGGAGTCACGAGGGGGCTCCGCTCCTCCGCCCGGTCGCCCGAGGCCTTGTCGGTCCTGCCTGTCCTGCCCTCGCCCGGACCGCTCGTGGTGTCTGCCATGTCGCTCAACTCTCCTTCGCGGTGGGGGTCCCCCCGCGCGAGCGCTTTCGAGCGTGGGGGAGCCTGGTGGACACCCACGGCAGGTGGGCGCGGCCGTTGCTGCGGGCGTCGCGCGACTCACCCTCGTGTGTGTGGGACTTCTCGGTGGGTGTACGGGACTCCTCGCGGCTCCGTGCCGGGCCCACCAGGTCCTCGAACAGGGCCCGGGCCTCGACCATGGCCGCGCGCATCTCCTCCGTACCGCCCCCGCCGCCGTCCTGCTCCTGCGTCTGCGCCCCGCTCGCGCGGGTGCGGGCGACGCGGTGCACACGCCGGTAGCCGTGCACATGGTCCGCGTGGTGCACGGACAGCGCGGCGAACTGCTCCTCGTACTGTGCACCGTCCGGGAAGCCCCGGGCGCCGGCCACCTCGGCGAGCAGCCGGTCCGCCTCGGCCACCGCCTCCTGCGGGGACTCGACGAAGCGTTCCTGGGCTGCCGTCCAGCGGGCCTCGTACTGCTCGCGCTGCGCGGGTTCCAGCGGCCGCTCGCGCAGCGATCCGTGCCGCTCCACGCGCTCGGTGAGCTCGTGCTCGGCGGCCTTCTCGTCCCCGTCGTGCCGGGCCACGGCCCGGTCGTACTCGGGCCCGAAGCGCCGCTTCAGGCCCCGGCCGTGCTGCGGCCCCCGGGCACGCAGGGCAAGGGCAGCCGCGATGACGACGACGGCCGCCACGATCACGATCAGAGCGATGATCACGCCTGTGGACATGAATGCCTTCCGGGTTCTCGACCCAATCGACCCTCGGTACGGGCCGGTTCCGCCGACCGGGTAGCCCGAGCAGCGCGGCTCAAACGGTTTCCGGGATTTACCCGGACCGTCGTGTCGATTCGGCGGCACCCCGACCGACGCAGGGCTGAAGGACACGAACCACTGCCGAGGAGAGAGTGACGAGTGGGGTCATCGCACGGCTGGCCATGTCGCTCGACGGACACATCGCGGTTCCCGAGTCGTGCCGCGAGCACCCTCGCAAGCCCCTCGTCAAGCAGGGCGGCACCACCCTCCACTTCGTCACCGAGGGCCCGGAGCGCGCCCTGGAACCGGCCCGGGAGGCCGTCGGTGGCAAGGACGCCTCCCCCGCGGGCGGGCTGGCTGGACGGACTGCTCCTGCGCGTCGTGCCGGACTCGCCGGAGGTCACGCATATTCGGTTGCGGCCGCCGCGCGCCCCCTACCGAGAATGAGGGCATGACCTGGACGATCACCCCGGAGCCCTACGACTCCCCCGTCGCCGCCGCCCTCTGGCGGGCGTACTACACGGAGGTCAGCGACCGCTACTACCTCCTGCACGAGGGACGCCGGACCGACCCGGCCGAGCTGGAGCGCGAGATCGCCGCGCACCCGGGCGCCGAGCTCACGCCGCCCGGCGGGCAGTTGCTGGTCGGGCGGTACGACGGCGAGCCGGCCGGCAGCGCGGGCGTACGGCTGCTGGGCGGCGGGGTCGCCGAGCTCACGCGGGTGTTCCTGTACGAGGAGATGCGCGGCAAGGGCGGGGCCGCACCCCTCGTGCGGGCCGCCGAGGACGCGGCCCGTGAACTGGGCGCCACCCGGATGATCCTCGACACCCGCGGCGACCTGATCGAGGCCCGCACCCTGTACGCCCGCCTCGGCTACGAGGAGACCGAGCCGCACAACGACGACAAGTACGCCGAGCACTGGTTCCGCAAGCAGCTCAACTGACCCGCGTCGCCGACCCGTTGTGCGGCTGCTCGCGATCCGAACCGCACAGTTCGTTGTTCAACTCCTTGACCAGCTGGGCCAGATCGGTGGGCCGGTCCGGCCCCCACCAGTCGCCGAGGAGTTCGGCGAGGGACTCCTCGCGGGCCTGGGCGAGGCGGTCGGCGACCTCGTGGCCCTGGTCGGTGAGGACGAGGTCGAGGCCCCGGCGTTCGCCCAGCCGGCGCTCCTCGACCTGGCGGGCGGCCTCGATGATGACGGTCAGCGGAACCGTGGTCCGCTCGGCGAGCACGGCCGGCTCCACCCAGCCGTACCTCCTGATCCGCAGCAGCAGCCAACTCGCCGCGGGCAGCAGGTCGTAGCCCGCCCGTACCGTGATCGTCTTGTAGATCTCGCGCCGCCCCTCCCGCGTGCCGAGCACCGACAGCGCACGGCACACCTCGTCGTACGAGGACCGTTCGACCGGGTTGCTGGCGAGCGTCTCCGTGAGGTCGGGCGCCGTGACGGAGCCGCGCAGCGGGTCCTCCCTGAGGAACCAGGCCAGCACGAAGCCGAGGAGGGCGACGGGGGCGGCGTACAGGAAGACGTCGGTGATGGACGAGGCGTACGCGTCCAGTGCCGGCGGGCGCAGCGCGGCCGGGAGTTCGGCGATGCCCCGCGGGTCGGACTCCAGCCCGTCGATCGAGATGCCGGACGGAAGCTGGGTGCCCTGGAAGGCGTCGGCCAGCTTGTCGCCGAGCCGGTTGGTGAAGATCGTGCCGAAGATGGCGACGCCGAACGAGGCCCCGATGGACCGGAAGAAGGTCGCACCGGAGGTGGCGACGCCGAGATCCTCGTACGAGACGGCGTTCTGCACGATCAGGACCAGCACCTGCATGACCAGACCGAGCCCCAGGCCGAAGACGAAGAAGTAGCTGCTCATCTCGCCGGTCGAGCTGTTCTCGTCGAGCTGGTGGAGGAGGAGCAGCCCGAGGGTGGTGACCGCCGTGCCCATGACCGGGAACACCTTCCAGCGGCCGGTGCGGCTGACGATCTGCCCGGAGGCGGTCGACGACAGCAGCAGGCCGAACACCATCGGCAGCATGTGCACGCCGGACATGGTCGGTGAGACACCCTGGACGACCTGCAGGAACGTCGGCAGATAGGTCATCGCGCCGAACATCGCGAAGCCGACGACGAAGCTGATGACGGCGGAGAGCGTGAAGGTGCGGATCCGGAAGAGCTTGAGCGGGATGACGGGTTCGGCGGCCCTCCGCTCCACGGCCACGAAGGCGACGGCGAGGACCACGCCCAGGACGGCCAGGCCGACGATCTGCGGCGAGCCCCAGCCCCAGGTGGTGCCGCCGAGGGACGCCACCAGCACCAGGCAGGTGGCGACGGCGGCGATGAGGAACGTGCCGAGGTAGTCGATGACGTGCCGCGTCGCCTTGCTCGGGATGCGCAGGACGGTCGCGATCACGACGAGGGCGACGGCGCCGATCGGGAGGTTGATGTAGAAGACCCAGCGCCAGCTCAGGTGCTCGGTGAACAGCCCGCCGAGCAGCGGGCCGAGGACACTCGTCGCCCCGAAGACGGCACCGAACAGCCCCTGGTAGCGCCCGCGTTCACGCGGCGGGACGAGGTCGCCGACGATCGCCATCGACAGCACCATCAGCCCGCCGCCGCCCAGGCCCTGCAGCGCCCGGAAGGCGATCAGCTGGGGCATGTTCTGTGCCATTCCGCACAGCGCGGAGCCGACGAGGAAAATCACGATCGCGGTCTGGAACAGCTTCTTCCGGCCGTATTGGTCGCCGAGCTTGCCCCACAGCGGGGTCGCGGCCGTCGCGGCCAGCAAATACGCCGTGACCACCCACGACAGGTGGTCCATACCGCCGAGATCGCTGACGATCGTGGGCAACGCGGTCGACACGATGGTCTGGTCGAGAGCGGCGAGCAGCATCCCGAGCAGCAGGGCGCCGATCGAGACGAGGACATTGCCGGACACGTGCTGGTCTCGTGTGTCTCGCACCTTCCCCGTCCTACCGTGCGCATCCGCGGCCATGAAGACCTCCCGGGGGACTCGTTACAACTCCATCGTGATCGGTGTGACCGCTTATGGCCTGTTGAGTCCTGTTGGAAGCCGGTATTCCGGGGGCTTCCGGGACACGTGTGTGGAGAGGGTCTGCATAATCTCTGGAGTTCGCGAGGGGAGGGACGAACACATGGCGGAGTCGAACGGTCATTTGTGCCCGGAGTGCGGGGCACCCAGAGGGGCCGACAACACGCCGTCGTGCGGGTGCACGGAGCGGGCGTCCGAGGCCCTGCGTGACGCGCGTACGGCGGAGGCGGCCGCGGCGGAGGACTTCGATCCGCTGCGCATACGGCCGTACGTCGAGCTCGAGGGCGGTGCGGCTGTCCAGGAGCCCCCGTCGGCGGCCGACGACACGACGGAGCTGCCCGCGGTCGAGGCCACGATGCCGCTCATGCCGCTCCGGGCGGCCGACACGGATTCCGCACTCCCCACACCCCTGGCACCCCCGGCCACCGCGCCCAGCGCCGCCGACCTGAGCCTGTTCGAGGAAGGCGCCGCGCCCGTCGGGGAGAGTCCGCGCCGCAGCCGGCGCCGTACCGCTCTGCTGGGCGTGGGCGGGGCGCTCGTCACGGTGGTGACGGCGGCCGGGTTCGGGAGCGGGCTGTTCACCTACGAGACGCCGTCGCGGGACCAGGCGGCGCCGGAGGGCGTACGGGCGGCCGTGCCGGACGCGTCGACCAGCGCGGCGTCCGTGGCGCCGGCCACGCAGTCCCGCTCCGCGCAGCCGACATCCGCGTCCCCGTCACCGTCGCCGTCCGACAGCGCCGGCTCGTCGCCCTCCACCTCGCCCTCGGCATCCCGGTCCAGCGCCTCCCCGAGCCCGTCCGGCTCGGCCGCCGAGCCGACGGCCTCCGGCTCCACCACGTCGGCCGACGACTCCGACAGCGCCCGCGAGACGACACCCCCCGTCCTGCGCCGCGGCTCCGACGGCGACGAGGTCGTCGAACTCGAGCTACGACTGACCCAGCTCGGCCTCTACACGAGAAAGGCGAGCGGCCACTACAACGAGGGCGTCGAGGACGCGGTCGGCAACTACCAGCGGACGCGAGGCATCCAGGCGGAGGAGTACGGCGTCTACGACCTGGTGACACGGGAACGGCTGGAATCGGAGACGACGGAGCCGTAGGCCTCCGGCGGCGGGTCGGGCACCTGTCGCGGGTGCGCCCCTCAACACCGATCCAGACAATCCCAGCCCGCCCGGCGTCCGAGGACAAGCACGGCCATCCCGCCCCCCCCACTACAGGGGCACGCCTTCAGCACCGTCCGGCACCTCCAGCCCGTCCGGCGTCCGAGGACAGAAATTGCCGTCCCGATCCCCCACCCACCCACTGAGGCCGTCACTTCGAGGCACCGGACCAGGCAAATTCAGCCCGCCCGACATCCGAGGACGGGAATTGCCGTCCCGATCCCCCACCCACCCACTGAGGCCGTCACTTCAAGGCGCCGGACCAGGCAAATTCAGCCCGTCCGGCGTTTGAGGACGAGGCCCCTTCAGGGCCGACAGCGGGGGTCTGGGGGCGGCAGCCCCCAGGGACGGGACGGGTAGGGGCGGCGGGGGCCGACGCCGCCCCAGACCTAGCCGACGTACAGCCGAACCGTCCCGTCCTCCACGGCCTCCACCCGGACCTGGGTCAAGTCCCGGACCACCACATCCGGCCCGTAGAAGTCAGCCCGTGACCCGACCCCCACAACCCGCATCCCCGCAGCGCGCCCCGCGGCGATACCCGCCCCGGAGTCCTCGAAGACGATGCAGTCGGCAGGTGCCACACCCAGTTCCGCGGCACCCTTCAGAAAGCCCTCGGGGTCGGGCTTGCTCGCCCCCACGGACTCGGCGGTCACCCGGACGTCCGGCAGCTCCAGACCGGCCGCGGCCATCCGTGCCGTGGACAGCGCGACATCGGCGGAGGTCACCAGGGCATGCGGTACACCCCGCAGCGACGCGAGGAACTCGGCCGCACCCGGAATCGCGACCACACCGTCCATGTCCGCGGTCTCCTCCGCGAGCATCCGCGCGTTGTCGGCGTGGTTCTGCTCCATGGGCCGGTCCGGCAGCAGCAGTGCCATCGACGCGTGCCCCTGCCGCCCGTGGACGACCTTCATGATCTCGTCCGCGTCCAGCCCGTGCCGCTCGGCCCAGCGCCGCCAGCAGCGCTCGACGACGGCGTCGGAGTTGACGAGAGTGCCGTCCATGTCCAGCAGAAGGGCACGGGCGGTCAGCACGGCGGTGGCCGTCATCGGCAGCTCCAGACACAGACGAGAAGGGGGCGTACCGGCAACCCCCGGAGGGACAAGGCGGCCCCGCCCGCCGGTCAGGGAAAACGGGCGGGAGCCACTTTGTTTCTCCACGGTACAAAACCGAACCGCTTTGCGCCACCGCCTCCCGGCACAGTTCACTCACCGTTCAGCTCGGTCGGTCGCTCACCGTTCAGCTCGGCCGGCCCTCAGCCGGTCACCGCTTCCCACAGACTCCACACCCCGAGCCCCAGCATCAGCAGCGCCGCGACCTTGGTGATGAGCTTCAGCGGAACCCGCTTCATCAGGGCCTTTCCGCCGACGATGCCGAGTCCGGCCACCGCCCACAGCGCGAGCACCGCGCCTAGTCCGACGGAGAGCGGGTCGTCGTAACGGGCCGCGAGGTTCGCCGTCATGATCTGGGTGAGATCACCGAACTCGGCGACCAGAATCAGCATGAAGCCCGCCCCCGCGACCTTCCAGAAGGACTGGTTCTCGGGACGCCGGATCTCCTCCTCGTCCTCGTCCTTCTTCATGAGCAGCACAGCGGCGCCGCCCAGGAACAGCACGCCGGTCAGCGCGTGCACGAGCTGCTGCGGCAGCAGCGTCAGCACACTGCCCGCCGCGACGGCGAGCGCGACATGCAGCGCGAAGGCGGCGGCGACGCCGGCGAAGACGTACGAGGCGCGATAGCGGGTGCCGAGGACGAGGCCGGCGAGCGCGGTCTTGTCCGGCAGTTCGGCGAGGAAGACGACGCCGAAGACGACGGCCGTCACGGTGAAGCTGATCAAGGTCCCTCAATCGGTCGGGGCTGCCCCACCGAGAGTGTTACTGCAAAACGACACCTCGGCACGGCAGCACACAGTCAGTGCACTACTGGCCGAAGGTCTCGCTGGCCGGTCACATGTGACCTGCCTCCGGGCGCCGGCTCAGACGAGCTGAGCAGTATGTCGACGGTCCGGCGAAGAGCTACTCCCCTTCTGCGCCGTCAATCATACGAGATCGTTTCGCGATAAACCTTGTCATGTCATGTACGCGTCACTAGCTTCTTACCGAACGCACACCTCCCGGCAACACAGAGCCGCGAGCATTCCAACGCTCGCGCTCAACACCCCCACCCCCCAAGGGAGTTCGCATGCCGAAGTTCTACGCGCGTCGACGGCTCAGCATACTCGCGGCACTCACCGGACTCATAGCCTCGGTCGGACTTTTCAACGGTCCGACCGCCTCCGCCGCTCTCCCCACCCCGGTCAGCGCCGCCACCGCCCGCACCTACCTCGCCTCCCTCACTGTGGCGACCGAGGACCGCACCGGCTACGACCGTGATCTCTTCCCGCACTGGATCACCATCTCCGGCACCTGCAACACCCGTGAGACGGTCCTGAAGCGGGACGGTACGAACGTCGTCACCAGCTCCGCCTGTGCCGCGACCAGCGGCTCCTGGTACTCCGTGTACGACGGCGCCACCTGGACCGCCGCCTCCGACCTCGACATCGACCACCTGGTCCCGCTGGCCGAGGCCTGGGACTCCGGCGCCGACAGCTGGACCACCGCCCAGCGCCAGGCCTTCGCCAACGACCTGACCCGCCCGCAGCTCATCGCCGTCACGGACAACGTGAACCAGTCGAAGAGCGACCAGGACCCGGCCGAGTGGATGCCCCCGGTCAGCTCGTACGCCTGCACCTACGTCCGTGCCTGGGTCCAGGTGAAGTACTACTACGACCTCTCGGTCGACTCCGCGGAGAAGACCAAGCTGAGCTCGGTCCTCAGCGGCTGCTGATCCCGGGCTCCGCAATCCACGGATTCCGCACACCGGTTCCCGAACCGTGATCCGCGGAACCTCCCCGCCCACCTCCGTCGTTCCGTACCGTACGGGGCGACGGAGGAGGGGCATCACGTGGCCGAACTGCGCCTGGGACCACTGCTGAGATACGCCGACGGCTCGTCCGCGACCGTCTGGGTCGAGGCGAGCCGTCCGTGCACCGCCGAGGTGCGCTGCGCGGACGGCGCCCGCGGCGAGGCCCCCACCTTCCAGGTCGCGGGCCATCACTACGCCCTCGTCCCGGTGAGCGGCTTCGCACCGGGCACGACACGGCCGTACGAGGTGTTCCTGGACGGCACGCGCGTGTGGCCGCTGTCCGACGCCCCCTTCTCGGCGTTTCCGCCGTCCGTGATCCGCACGCCGAGTGAGGACGACAGCGTCCGCGTCGCCTTCGGCTCCTGCCGCTGGGCCGCGCCCCCGTCCGGCGAGCGGGACCCGGTCGGCCCGGACGCCCTGGACACGCTGGCGTCCCGGATCGCGGGCGACCCGGCCGGCGAACGTCCCGACGTACTCCTCCTGTTGGGCGACCAGGTCTACGCCGACGAGACCTCCCCGGCCACCCGCCGCTGGCTGGCCGCCCGCCGCGATCTGAGCGACCCGCCGGGCAACCAGGTGGCGGACTACGAGGAGTACACCCACCTCTACTACGAGTCCTGGCTCGACCCCGAGGTCCGCTGGCTGCTGTCCACCGTGCCCAGCTGCATGATCTTCGACGACCACGACGTCATAGACGACTGGAACACCTCTGCCGCCTGGGTCGAGGACATCCGGGCCACCGACTGGTGGCGCGAGCGGCTGCTGAGCGGCCTGATGTCGTACTGGGTCCACCAGCACCTGGGGAACCTGTCCCCGGACGAGCTGGCGACCGACCCGCTCTACGCCGCCGTACGCGAAACCCCGGACGGCACCGACGAGTTGCGTGCCTTCGCCTGCAAGGCCGACGCCGACCCGGCCACCGTCCGCTGGAGCTACCGGCGCGACTTCGGCCGCACCCGCCTGCTGATGGTGGACACCCGCGCGGCCCGCGTCCTCGACGAGCAGAGCCGGGCGATGCTCGATCCGGGCGAGGCCCGGTGGCTGCGCGAGCAGATGCTGGAGGAGCCCGGTTCCTGCGACCATCTCCTCATCGGCACCTCGCTGCCCTGGCTGCTGCCGCACCTCGTGCACGACGCCGAGGCGTGGAACGCGGCGCTGTGTCGGGGCGAGAAGGGGGCACGCTGGGCGCGGTTCGGGGAGAACCTGCGGCGGGCGGCGGACCTGGAGCACTGGGCGGCGTTCCCCGCGTCCTTCGAGGCGCTCACGGCGCTGATCGCCGAGGCGGGCTCGGGGCCCGAGGCGCCGGCGACGGTGCTCGTGCTGTCCGGGGACGTGCACCACGCGTACGTGGCCGAGCCGAGGTGGCCCTCCGACGCCCCGGACGCACGGGTCCTCCAGCTCACCTGCTCTCCTGTCCACAACTCGATACCGCCGTACATACGGCTCGGTTTCCGCTTCGGCTGGAGTGCCGTGGCCCGGGCTCTCGGCCGCCGTTTCGCCGCGCACGGCGACTGTTCGCGGCCGCCGGTCAGCTGGCGCAAGACGGGCGGGCCCTGGTTCGGCAACCAGCTCATGACGCTGACGCTGCGCGGGCGTTCGGCGCTGCTGCGGCTGGAGCAGGCGCGGGAGGTGCGCGGTGGACGACCGCAACTGGTGACCGTCACGGAGTCCGAAGTCGCCCGGTAATCGGCCTCTTTGGACCGTTTGTTGCGGCCGTGGCCCGGGATGCTCGTGATGCATCCCACAGTCCCCGCCCCCAGGGGTCGGCTCTCCCTGCCCCCGACGGCATGATGAGGCGGACCGTCCGCTTCCAGTGGGCGGTTGTATGCCATACGGCTTCACCACGCGCCCCACACGCCCGGGAGTCCCCCTCTTGCCCGCACCGACCACGGACCACGTGCCCGTCTCCGTCGCCCTGGTCGGCGCGGGCCCGCGCGGCACCAGCGTCCTGGAACGCCTCTGCGCCTCCGCCCCGGAACTCCTCCCGCCCGGGGTACGGCTGACCGTCCATGTCGTGGACCCGGCCCCGCCGGGCCCCGGCCGGGTCTGGCGCACCGCGCAGTCGGCCGAGCTGCTGATGAACACCGTGGCCTCCCAGGTGACCCTGTTCACCGACGACAGCGTGGACTGCTCGGGGCCGATCACACCGGGCCCCAGCCTGCACACGTGGGCGGGCGGCGAGCTGGGCCCGGACGACTACCCGACCCGCGCGCTCTACGGCCGGTATCTGGAGTGGGTGTTCGCGCGGACGGTGCGCGAGGCGCCGGAGTCGCTGCGCGTCGAGACGCACGCCGCACGGGCGGTGGGGCTCGACGACGCCCCCGACGGCAGCCAGTCCCTCACTCTCGACGACGGCCGCCGGCTGACCGGCCTGTCCGCCGTCGTCCTCGCCCAGGGCCATCTCCCGGTGGCCGCGGACGCCGCGCAACGGCGGCTGGCCGCGTACGCCGAACGCCACGGCCTGCACCACATACCGCCCGCCAACCCGGCCGACGTGGACCTGTCTCGTATACCGCCGGGCGAGCGGGTGCTGCTGCGCGGTCTGGGCCTCAACTTCTTCGACCACACGGCCCTGTTGACGACCGGCCGCGGCGGCCGTTTCGTATCCGATCGCGAGGGCCTGCGCTACCTGCCCTCCGGCCGCGAGCCGCGCCTGTACGCCGGTTCGCGGCGCGGCATCCCGTACCAGGCGCGCGGCGACAACGCCAAGGGCCCCTACGGCCGTCACCTCCCGCTCGTCCTCACCGACGAGGTGATCGCCCGCTTCCGCAAGCGCGCCGACTCCGGCGAGGCACCGGACTTCCTCGCGGAGATATGGCCGCTGGTGGCGAAGGAGGTGGAGACGGTCCACTACGAAGCCCTCATCGGGGCACGGGAGTTCAGGGACCGCTTCCTGGCCACCGTTCACCGCAGCCCCGAAGAGGCCGCCGTGCTGGACGAGTTCGGGGTGACCCCGGCCGACCGCTGGTCCTGGGACCGGATCTCACGGCCGTACGCGGGGCACGACTTCACCGGCCCCGGCGCCTGGCGGGACTGGCTGCTCGGCCACCTCCGGGCGGACGCGGCCGAGGCCGCGCTCGGCAATGTCGCCGGCCCGCTGAAGGCGGCCCTGGACGTGCTGCGGGACCTGCGCAACGAGCTGCGGCGGATCGTCGACCACGGCGGCCTCGCGGGCACGTCCCGCCGGGACCATCTGGACCGCTGGTACACCCCGCTCAACGCCTTCCTGTCCATCGGTCCGCCCCGGCGGCGCATCGAGGAACTGGCCGCGCTCGTGGAGGCGGGCGTGGTGGAGGTGCTGGGCCCGCGGCTCGAGGTCCGCGAGGAGGACGAGGCCTGGGTGGCGCGCTCCCCCGAGGTGCCGGGGTCCGCCGTACGCGTGACGACGCTCGTCGAGGCGCGGCTGCCGGAACCGGATCTGCGGCACACCGCCGACCCGCTGCTCGCCCGGCTGCTGAAGACCGGCCAGTGCCGGCCGCACGCCGTGGACGGTTACGAGACGGGAGGGCTGGACGTAACACAGCGACCGTACCGTCTGATCGACCGTCAAGGTGGTGTCCACGCAAGGCGGTTCGCCTTCGGGGTGCCGACGGAGGGCGTGCACTGGGTGACCGCGGCGGGCGCCAGGCCGGGTGTGGATTCGGTCACGCTTTCGGACGCGGATGCGGTGGCGAGAGCGGTTCTACGTGCGGTGGGGCCTGAAACGGAGCCCCAAGCGGAGGTAAACCGGTGGCCAAATGTTGAACTTGCAAGCATTGATTAGGTTCACCTAACGTAAATGGCTCACTCGGTTCTGTCCCCAAACCGGTCCTCACGAGGGACCGGTCACCGGTTCCCACAAGGGACCGGCACACCGAAGGAGTCACCCCCCACATGACTGCAAGCCTCAACAAGGCGCAGCCGTACGCCCTCGGCCTCTTCCGGATCGTCGTCGGCCTGCTCTTCGCCTGCCACGGCGCCGCCTCGCTCTTCGGCGTCCTCGGCGGCGCCATGGGCGGCGGCACGATCGACGCCGGCACCTGGCCGGGCTGGTACGCGGCCGTGATCCAGTTGGTCGGCGGCAGCCTCGTACTGCTGGGCCTGGGTACCCGCGCCGCCGCGCTCATCGCCTCCGGATCCATGGCGTACGCGTACTTCAAGGTCCACCAGCCGGAGACCCTGTGGCCCCTGCAGAACGGCGGCGAGGCCTCGGCGATGTTCTGCTGGGCCTTCCTGCTGCTGGTCTTCACCGGCTCCGGCGCCTTCGGCCTGGACCGGCTGTTCACCAAGCGCACGACGGCAGCGGAGAAGCCGGTGACCGAGCAGACGCCGGTGGCCGCGTAACCCTGTAGCCGCGGTGCCCTCCCCCTCACCGGCGAGGAGGAGGGCACCGTCGTGCACTCAGGCGGTCCAGCCGAACGGCACGGTGAAGCAGGCCACGCGTACTCCATGGGTGCCGGGCATGTCGTGGACGACGACGGAGGACGCCTCGCCCTGCCGGAAGCCCCACTTGTGCCGGGCGCTCGCCTCACCCGAGCCGTCACCGTCGGCGGTGAAGTCGAGCCAGACCTCGTTGTCCGCGTTGACGTCGGCGGGGTCGGTGGACGGCTTGTGCTGGTAGTGCCCGCCCGCGGCGGCCGGGTCGGCCGCGCAGGGCTTCCGGTGCACATGGACGCCGTACTCGTGCCCGGGGTTCAACCCCTCCACCCGCAGCCGCACGGTGGTCGCGCCGCTCTCCTCGGTGCGCTGGCCCACCTCGATCCAGGCGGCGGCCGGGACGAGCTTCATGTCGTACGTCACCGCCGCCGACGGGATGAAGGCGGTGGGCGGCGCGAACTGCGCCTCCGTCCGCATCCAGTAGCCGTGGGCACCGCCGGTGCCGCTTGCGAGTACGGCCGCGGCGACGGCGCCCGCGCATATTCCTGCCAACATGATGTGTACCGTTCCTAAGCTTCTACGGGTCTTCTCCCGTTTTTGTCGCTTTTGTCGCCCCTCTCCGCGCTACGGGACACCCGCCCGGGCCGCCCTCGGGAAGCGGCAGCCGGGTGAACGGATCGCGCCGAACGCATGAGCCCCCCGTGAATCTCCTGTCACACCCCAGGCGTACGCTGTATGGCTGTACTCGGGGGAATTACGGGGAGTCGCGGTGTTGGAGAGTGTGGGGTCGCTGACCGGCAGCCCATGGATCTATGCGGCGGTGGCCGTTTCGGTGCTCCTCGACGTGTTCCTCCCGGTCCTGCCGAGCGGCGTCCTGGTCATCACGGCCGCGACGGCGGCCGCCGCGGGCTCCGGCGCGGCGCGGGTCCCCGACGAGGTGCCCGACATCCTCGCCCTGATCCTGTGCGCCGCCACCGCGTCCGTGCTGGGCGACCTGGTGGCGTACCGGCTGGCCTGGCGCGGCAGCCCCCGCCTGGACCGCGCGATCGCCCGCTCCCGCCGGCTGACCACCGCGCAGGAACGTCTCGGCGGCGCCCTCGCCACCGGCGGCGGCGCCCTGGTGGTCCTCGCCCGCTTCGCCCCGGCCGGCCGTTCGGTCGTCTCCCTCGTCGCCGGCGCCGCCCACCGCCGCGCCCGCGACTTCCTCCCCTGGTCCGCCCTGGCAGGCCTGACCTGGGCCGCGTACAGCGTGGCCCTCGGCTACTACGGCGCCCAGTGGCTGGGCACGACGTGGGTGGCGACGGGGGTGTCCGTGCTGGCGCTGTTCGGAGCGGGTGCGGGAGCGGCGTACGTCATGCGCCGCCAGCCGGCCTGACGGCAGCGGCAGCGGCAGCGGCAGCGGCAGCGGCAGCGGCAGCGGCAGCGGCAGCGGCAGCGGCAGCGGCAGCGGCAGCGGCACGATAGGCGGCGCATCTGCCGCGTCTGCGGGCAGTCGTGCCGGCTACGGCAGCGCCCACCGGCACCGGCACTGCCGTAGTCGGCGCCCCTGCCGCAGCTACGGCCGCCCCACAGAAGCGGCACCCCGCAGCGCCGGGCTGCGCACCCTACCCCCGCCCAGCCCCACGCCGGGCAAGCCACGAACCCCGCTCAGCCGGCCTGCCGCCCGGCAACCCCCCGCACCTCGAGCCCCGCCAACAACTCCCCCGTGGCCTCGGCGATCGCATCGACCGCCCGGTCGAAGACCTCCCGGTTGTGCGCGGCAGGCGCCCGGAAGCCGGACACCTTCCGCACATACTGCAGAGCGGCGGCCCGGATCTCATCCTCCGTCGCCTCTTCGGGCAACGCGGGCGGGCGAAGTGTTTTGATGCTGCGGCACATACCCCCAGTCTCACCCCGCACGGGCAAGAGCGCCGCACCTCCACCGGATTGCACAGAACACGACCACCGTGGAGAGGCAGCCGCACCTGCTCGCACCGGGGACTTCCGTGCGTCTGCAGCTGCTGACATGATCGTTTCCGAGGCGGCCACCGACCCCGGGGCCGACCGAAGAGAGGAACAACCCCACATGGCACACGAGGAACTCACCGTGGCGGTCCTGGGCCCCGGCGGCACCGGCGGCCTGCTCGCCGGGCTCCTGGCCCGAGCCGGACACCGGGTGATCTGCCTGGCCGGCGAGGACACCGCCGCGACCCTGCGCACGGCCGGAATCCAGGTCCGCAGCGGTACGTTCGGCGACTTCACGGCCTCCGTCGAGGCGGACACCGAGCTGCGCGAACCGGTCGACGCGTGCGTGATCGCGGTCAAGCACACCTCCCTCGACGCCGCCCTCGACCGCGTCCCGCCCGCGGCCCTCGGCGACGGCCTGGTCGTACCGCTCCTGAACGGCGTCGAACACCCGGCGACCCTGCGCGCCCGCTACCGCCCGGACCGCGTCGCCCCGGCCGTCATCCGCGTCGAGTCGACCCGGGTGGCCCCGGGGGTGATCGAACACGGCAGCCCGTTCGCCGAGGTCGACCTGACCGGCGACGGCGTGCCCCGCGAGCGCCTCGACGCGCTGGCCGAGGCCCTGACGGCGGCCGGCCCGACCACCCGGGTCCTGGACGACGAGTCGGCGGCCCTGTGGGCGAAGATGTCCTTCCTGGCACCCCTCGCCCTCCTGACGACCCGCTACGGCCTCCCGCTGGGTGACGTACGCACGCGCCACCGCGAGGAGCTGACGACCCTCGTGGAGGAGACGGCCGCGGTCAGCTCCGCCGTCACCGGCGGCCCGGCCGACCCCGCCCAGGCACTCGCCCGCTACGACGGCTTCCCGCCGCAGACCAGGTCGTCGATGCAGCGCGACGCGGAGGCGAGCCGCCCGCTCGAACTGGACGCGATCGGCGGGGCGTTGCTGCGCGCGGCCGAGCGGCACGGCGTGAAGACACCGGTGGCGGCCCGTCTGGTACGGGAGTTGGGGGACGCCGGCCACTGACGGAACGGGCGCGCGGCGACCGGGTGTCTCAGGGAGCCCGGTCGCCGTCGCCCGCCAGGTCCACCCGCCAGTCGTTCGACGTGATCCAGTGCCCCTTCGGGTACTCGAAGTCGACCTGCCCCAGCAGCATGAACCCGGCCCGGCGGCACACGGAGTTCGACGCCAGGTGCTCCACGCTCGGGAACGCGTGCAGATACCGGTGCCGCCCCTCTGCCCGCGCGGCCTCCACGACGGCCCGGGCGGCGAGCGCCGCGAGCCCCCGCCCCTGGAACTCGGGCAGCACCCCCCACCCGGTCTCCCACACCGTGCCGTCCCGCCACTCCCGCTCCCAGAAGCCCACCGACCCGACGGTCTCACCGCCGTCGGCCAGCGTGACCCGGTACATCTGACCCGTCGCCAGCTCGACATACCGCCGATGCCGTCCGGCGAGCTTCTCCTCGCTCTCGGGGCCGCCCAAGTGCTCGGTCATCTCGGGACTGTTGTTTCTCTCCAGCAGCCAGAAGTCGCCCTCCGCCCAGGGCACCAGCCGCACACCTTCCGCCTTCTCCGCATCCATGCCCCCACGGTAGGCGCCGGGTCTGACAATCCCCGGGCGTCGGGACGGGGGCCGGTTTGCCGAACCGGCAACAAGCCTCGCGGCGGTCGGCGGTACGGCACAGGATCGCCGTAGAGCCGTAGGAGCCGTAGACCCCTCGGAGGACGACGCATGCCGCACCCGTACCGACTCACGGACGTCATCCACCGCCTCGTCCCCGGCCCCGCGGGCCGGATCCACCTCGTGGAGCAGGGCAGCGGGCCCCTGGTGCTGCTGGTGCACGGGTTCCCGGAGTCCTGGTACTCGTGGCGGCACCAGTTGCCGGTGCTGGCCGCGGCCGGGTACCGCGCGGTGGCCGTCGACGTGCGCGGGTACGGGCGTTCCTCACGGCCGGAGGCGGTGGAGGCGTACCGGATGCGTGAACTCGTGGCGGACAACGTCGCCGTGGTGGAGGCGCTGGGGGCGCACTCCGCGGTGGTCGTCGGACACGACTGGGGCGCGACGATCGCCGCGCACTCCGCCCTGCTGAGGCCCGACGTGTTCCACGCGGTCGGCCTGCTGAGCGTGCCGTACACCCCGCCGGGCGGCCCGAGGCCGAGCGAGGTCTTCGCCCAACTGGGCGGCGGGGAGGAGGAGTTCTACGTCTCCTACCTCCAGGAGCCCGGCCGGGCCGAGCGCGAGATCGAACCGGACGTACGGGGCTGGCTCGCCGGTTTCTACGCCGCCCTGTCGGCCGACACCATGACGGGTGGACCGGATCCCCACTTCGTGAGCCAGGGAGGTCGATTGCGCGACCGCTTCCCGTCAGCCGGTCCCTTGCCGGCCTGGCTCGGCGAGGACGAACTCGACGTCTACACAGGCGAGTTCGAGCGCACGGGCCTCAGCGGCGCCCTGAACCGCTACCGCGCCATGGACCACGACTGGAAGGACCTCGCCGACCTGGCCGGTGCGCCGGTCACCCAGCCGTCCCTGTTCCTCGGCGGATCCCTGGACGCCTCCACCACCTGGCTGGCCGACGCGATCGACGCCTTCCCGGCCACCCTGCCCGGCCTGCACGCCGCGCACCTCCTCGAAGGCTGCGGCCACTGGATCCAGCAGGAACGCCCCGAGGAGGTCGGCCGCCACCTCCTCGACTGGCTGGAAACGCTGAGCCCGGTGGCGCGGCGATGAGTTTCGGAGGTGTGCTGGGTCTGTGTGCACAGGACCCCCTCCGAACTCCCAGGAGATGTGATGAGCACCGTGGTGATGCACAACGTCGTGTCCGTGGACGGCTTCATCGCCGACGCTGACGACCAGGTCGGCCCGCTGTTCGACTGGTACTCCAACGGCGACGTCGAGCTCGGCGCGGCCGGCGCCAAGGTCTCGAAGGCCTCGGCCGAGTACGTCAGGCCGATGTCGGCGGGCATCGGGACGTTGGTGGTCGGGCGCCACGTCTTCGACATCACCAACGGCTGGGAGGGGTCACCGCCGGCGGGCGAGCACGTGGTCGTGGTGTCGCACCGGCCCAGGCCCGAGGGATGGCACCCCGAGGCGCCGTACCACTTCGTCGACGGCGTGGCGGAGGCGATCGCCAAGGCGAAGGAGCTCGCGGGAGAGCGCACGGTCGGTGTGGCGGCCGGCGAGGTCGGCGGGCAGGCCTTCGCCCTCGGCCTGGTGGACGAGGTGGCGATGGACGTCGTACCGGTGGTCTTCGGCTCGGGCAAGCGGTACTTCGGATCGGTCGACGCTCACCACCTGCTGGAGAACCCGCACCGGGTGATCCAGGGCGACCGGGTGCTGCACCTGCTCTTCCGGGCCCGCCGGGTAGCAGGCGGCCGCACCCCTCACGGGACTCGAACACATGAACCCCCCAAAGAGACTCGCACCCCTAAATCGAACAGGCGTAGCATTGCCGCGTGGCTACGACCCATGACTTTCCGAGTGACCTCCTGACCGGTCAGGAGGAGCTGCACCAGGTCCGGTCCGAGCTGTCGGCCCTGCTCAAGCGGCTCCCCTGGTCGGTCGCACCCCTGGACGGATTCAGCGACTCCGGTGGCTGGCGCAAGGTGGAACGCCCCGCCTCCCCCGGCTGGACGGCCGACGAACAGGCCGAGGTGGAGAAGCTCCGCCAGCGCGAACACGAACTCGCGGTCTTTGTCAGCTGCCACCGCTTCTGGACGGAGGTCACGGCACCGGAGCGGGTGGACGCCCGCATGAAGCTGAAGCACGCACACGAGGCGTGACACAAGAAGACCCCGGCCGCGATCGGCCGGGGTCCTCTCCTGATGTGGGCGCGGACGGTTTCGAACCGCCGACATCCTGCTTGTAAGGCAGGCGCTCTACCCCTGAGCTACGCACCCGAGACGAGTCGACAGCCTACCTTGCCAGTGACGGTGCCCCGCAAACGCGTATCGGGGGTTATCCCCACCCCGAATCCGGGAGTGCCCCGGATCCCCCTGCAGACCCCGGCTCCGTACGGTCAGAGAGTCTTCACAATCCGTCTCAGGGGGAGATCCTCATGGCCCGTACCGTCACCGCCCGCGCAGCCCTCGCCGCCGGGGCCGTCGTGGTTCTCGTCGGGGGCGCCAGCGCCTGTGGCGCCTCCGCCGGGGACGACAAGCATCCCGATCAGCGGTCCTTCGCTCTTGAGGGCCGCACGCTCACCGTCGACTCGGACGACTCGGCGCTGGAGATCGTCGCCGCGGACTCGAACAAGGCGGGTCAGGTCGAGGTGACCCGCTGGTTCCAGGGGTCGGTCGCCATCGGTTCGGATCCCAAGGTGACCTGGTCGATGAAGGACGACCGGCTGGTGCTGCGGATGAAGTGCACCGGCGTGGTCGCCGACTGCGCGGTCAAGCACCGGATCGAGGTGCCCCGGGATGTCGCCGTGAAGGTCGAGGACGGGGACGGGAGTGTGCGGGCGCGCGGGTTCGAGCAGGCGCTGAGCATTCGTACGGGGGACGGTTCCGTCCGGGTCACCGACTCCAGCGGGCCGCTGGAGCTGCGCACCGGCGACGGGTCGATGCGCGCGGAGGTCAGCTCGCGCCAGGTCAGCGCGCGGACCGGGGACGGCTCGGTCCACCTCGAGCTGGGCGCCGTACCGGACCGGGTGGAGACCCGCAGCGGCGACGGCTCCGTGACGATCTCACTGCCCGAGGCCACGTACCGGGTGACGACGAAGACGGGGGACGGCGGGGTGGACGTGTCCGTGCCCCGGGACGACTCCAGCTCCCACGTCGTGTCCGCCCAGAGCGGAGACGGCAAAGTCACGGTCCGAACCGCGAACTGACCGGCCCGTGTGTTCGTCCTTAACCGGTGGGAGAATGACACCGGGCCGGATGAAGCACAGCACGGGAGAGGGATGTGACGGCGACACCTTCGCAGTCGGACTCGCCGTTGGTGCCGCGCGCACGCCTCCAGGTGCTCGGGGATGCCCTCACACTGATCGCACTGCCGCTCGTCGCCGCCCTCGCGCTGCCCGCCGCGTTCGCCGGCGGCGGCACCCGGCGCTGGTTCGGCGGGCGGTCGGAGAGCCAGCGGGCCGAGGCGCAGGCCGCGAAGGACGCCGCCGCGGCCGCGTTCTACGAGCTGGACACCGCCCAGCGGGATCTGCGGATCTCGATAGAGACCATCACGGCCGTCGACGCCTCCCCCGACGCCCGCCAGGCGGTCGCCGGCTTCGAGGCGATCAGCAGGCGGATCGACGAGGCCAGCCATCGGTACATCGAGGCCGTCGACGCCCATGACCTCGACCGGGACGGCCTGGAGGCCTCGGTCGCCGCACACGCGCGTACCGAGCTGACCAAGGCCAAGGACGAGCTTGCCAACGTCAAGCGGGAGCTGGACCGCTTCGGCGACAGCCTCGGCCCGCTGCTCGGCAAGGCCGAGACCCAGCTCGCCCGGCTGGCCCCCGCGGTGGAGCGCGCCCGGCAGGGGCTGCTCGCGGCCTCCAACGCCCTGGACGCCGTACGGCAGTCGGGGCTGAAGGCGGACGACCTGGCCGCCCGACTCGCCGCCCTCGGGCCCGAGCTGACCAAGCTGAACCAGGGCGCCGGCGCGCACGGCGTCCCGCAGACCCTGGAGCGCGCCGAGCGTGTGGCACGGGAGGCCGAAGCCGTCCGGGTGGAGTCCGAGCGGCTGCCGGAGCGGGCCGCCGAGATCGACCACCGGCTCGTCTCCCTGCGCACCCGCGCCCAGGCGCTCACCACCCGCGCGGGTCAGGTCGAGCCGGTGCTGAGCGAGCTGCGGCGGCGGTTCACGGCCGCGTGCTGGCAGGACCTGCAGCATGTGCCGGACCAGGCCGAGCAGAACGTGGCGCAGGCCGAGCAGAAGCTGCGGGAGGCGCGGGCCGCGCGCGACGAGCAGCGCTGGCCGGACGCGACCTCGCTGCTGTCGACGGTACGGGCCCTGCTGAACAGCACCGACGAGTCCGTCTCGGCCGCCGGTGACCGGCTGCGCCGGCTGAACGCCGTACAGAAGGATCCGCAGCAGGAGATCGACCGCACCCGCTTCGCCATCCGGGACGCGCAGCGCCTCGCCATGGCCGGGCGCAACACCCCCGACCCCCGGCACGCCCGCCCGCTGGACGACGCGGTGACCCGGCTGGAGCGGGCGATCGGCACGCTGGAGGGCCGGCACCCGGACTACTGGCATTTCCTGACCGAGACGGAAGCGGTACGGCAGTCGGTGGCGCGGGTGGTCACGCAGATCCGGGACGAGCGCGGGGCCGGGCACTAGACGGCGCTACGGCAGCGGGCTCTACGGCAGAAGGCTCTACGACGATCCAGGGCCGCCGGTTAACCTGTGCGCATGCCTCGCTACGAGTACCGCTGCCGGACCTGCGGCGACACCTTCGAACTGAGCCGTCCGATGGCGGAGTCCTCCGCCCCCGCCGACTGCCCAGCGGGCCACGACGACACGGTGAAGCTGCTGTCGACGGTGGCCGTGGGCGGCTCGGCCTCCGCACCCGCCCCGGCGCCGCAGTCCGGTGGTGGCGGCTGCTGCGGCGGGGGCTGCTGCGGCTGACGCCCCGAGGGACCTTTTCCTCTGACCTCGAGGGCCCTTGTCCTCAGGAAACCTTCAGGTGCGGTTTTCTAGCCTGGACGGCATGTCAGCCATCGAGTGGGTCGACGGGCTCATGGACACGCTGGGCGCGCCCGGCGCCGGTGTCGCCATCGCCCTGGAGAATCTCTTCCCGCCCCTGCCGAGCGAGGCGATCCTGCCGCTCGCGGGCTTCGCGGCGAGCGCCGGCCGGATGAGCCTGCTCGCCGTCCTGCTGTGGACGACGGCGGGTTCGGTGGTCGGCGCCCTCGCGCTCTACGGCGTCGGCGCGCTGCTCGGCCGGGACCGCACGGTGGCGATCGCGGCCCGGCTGCCGCTGGTGAAGGTCTCGGACATCGAGCGGACCGAGGCCTGGTTCCGGCGGCACGGCACCAAGGCGGTGTTCCTCGGCCGGATGATCCCGATCTTCCGCAGCCTCGTCTCGGTGCCGGCCGGCGTCGAGCGCATGCCCCTGCCGGTGTTCCTCGGCCTGACCACGCTGGGCAGTGCGCTCTGGAACACCGCGTTCGTGTTCGCGGGGTACGCGCTCGGCGAGAACTGGCCCGAGGTCACGCGGCTCGTGTCCGCGTACTCGACAGTGGTCCTGGTGGCGGCCGCCGTGACGGTCGTGGCGTTCTTCGGCCTACGACTGTCACGGCGGCCGGGGGCCGACACCGCTCCCTGACGGACGGCTCAGGCCGTGGCTCCCTGGGCGGTGGTCCGCAGGAACTCCCGCAGGATCCGCTCCCCCGCCAGCACGCCCCGCTCCGGCAGTGCGCTGATGGCCGGTGCCGTCCAGCCCTCGTCGGCCAGCTCGCCGTGTCCCGGGCGCCAGCCCTTGTCGGCGGCCAGCAGCAGGTCGGCGTCGAGCAGGGAGTCTCCGGCGGCCAGTGTCAACGAGGCGCCCGTGCGGCGGGCCACCTCACGCATGGCCGCGCTCTTGGTGAGCGGCTTCGGGACGGCGTAGATCTTGCGGCCCTGGAGCGAGACCGTCCAGCCCCGGTTCTCCGCCCAGACCGCGAGCTCCTTGACCCAGTCCTCGGGCAGCAGTTCGCGCTCGACGACCAGGTAGGCGAAGAGGTCCTCGGCGACCCGGTGCTTGCGCACCCACACCGGGTCGGCCGTCTCCATCAGGTACTCGCGCACCTCGTCCAGCGGCGCGCACTCCTCGGCCAGCCGTGCCGTCACCTGCGCGTGCCAGTCGAGGTCGGTCACGCCGTCGACCAGCAGGTGGCCGCCGTTCGCGCAGATCGCGTAGGTCGGTTCGGGGCCGGGCAGGTTGATGCGCTGGTACTGCTTGCGGGTGCGGGTCGTCGTCGGCACGAAGACCGCCGCGTCGCCGAGCTCCGTGAGCAGGGCGGCCGACGTCTCCGTCATGTACGACAGCGGCTTGCTTTCGTGCACCTCGACGCAGAGCAGCCGGGGCGCCCGCGCGTCCGGCATGGTCAGCGCCAGGGCCGCGGCGGAGTAGATGAGCGTACGGTCGAGGTCGCTCGCCACCAGCACCGGCATCAGACCGTCACCGCCTTGCCGTCGGCGCCGGTGGCGCCCCGCGTGTACTTGGGGTGGATCAACCCCACGCAGGTGTACGGGAGTTCGGCGACCTCTTCCACCGGGACACCTCTCTGTTCGGCGAGCAGGCGTACGTGGTCCAGGTCGGCCCCCGCTCGGGCCCGCGCAAGGATCTTCCAGGGCACCCGGCGCAGCAGCACCCGGGTGGTCTCGCCGACGCCGGGCTTGACGAGGTTCACGTCGTGGATGCCGTACTCCTCGCTGATGCGCTCGACGGCCGCCCAGCCCTCCCAGGTGGGCTCCCGATCGCCGGACAGCAGTTCCTTCGCCGTCGCGTCGACCGCGTCCACGACCTCCGGGTAGCGGGCGGCGACCGCGTCGAGGAAGTCCACCGAGACGTCGGCGCCGGCGAGTTCGCGGTAGAACTTCGCGCCGTGGAAGTCGTGCGGGCCGACGAGGTCGGAGCGCAGGACGGTGCGCGAAATGAGGCCCGAGACCGTCGAGTTGAGGCACGCGGACGGTATGAGGAAGTCCTCGCGGGTGCCGTACGTCCGCACGCACGAGCCCGGGTCGGCGAGCACCGCGATCTCCGGGTCGAAGCCGGTGATGCCGTCGGAGACCTCGAACTCCTTGATGGCGTCGGCGAGTTCGCGGGTGATCGCGCCCTTGCCGGTCCAGCCGTCGACGAAGACGACGTCGGCCGGGTCGTGGTGGGCGGCCAGATAGCGCAGGGCGTTGGCGTCGATGCCGCGGCCGCGGACGATCGAGACGGCGTAGTGCGGCAGGTCGAGGCCGTGCCGGAACTGGGCCCAGCGTCGCATCAGGACGCCGACGGGGGTGCCGGCGCGGGCGAGGGAGACGAGCACGGGCCTCGGTGAACGCTCGGCGAGCACGAGCTCGGTGACCGCGCCGACCGCCTGCGCGAGGCGGGAGGCCGACTCCTCCAGCGCGGTGTGGAACAGCGCCTGGTACTGCTCGCTCGGCTGGTACTCCACCGGCAGCGACTCCGCGTAGTGCGCGCCGCCGCTCTGGATGGCCTCCTCGCGCTCCTCGGTCGGCGCCTCCAGCGTCACGTCCGAGAGGTCCTGCAGCAGCCAGCCGACCTCCTCGGGGGCGTACGAGGAGAAGGCGGGGCCGCGGAGGGGCTCGGGCAGCATGGCGGGCCTTTCGGGGACGTACAGCGGCTCGGGGACGTACGACGGGACGACCGCGAGCAGGACGTGCGGGGTGTGCGCGGCGAGCTGGGCCAGCAGGCCGTCCGGCGCGTGCAGTGCGGGGGTGTCGGCGGCCGAGTCGACGACGGCGATCACGGCGTCGAAGCCGGCGCCTGCGACGTTGTAGGCGTAGCGCTCGCCGGGGCCGTCGGCGGGGTCGTCGTGCGCCGGGAAGACCATGCGGCTGCGTATCGCGTAGCCGGGGTCGTCGACCGCGAGGACGGGTGAGCGGGTGGTGGTGGAGTAACGCACCTCGGCGTCGGCGACCTGCTCGAGTTCGCGGGCGAGCCTGAGGGGCGCGTACATCAGCTCCTCGAAGCCGAGGACGTGCACGCGGTGCGCATCTTCCGGGAGTGCCTCTGCGAGCCTTGCCGCCATCGCGGGCAGGGCGCCTTCGAGGCGGGTGCGGTGGTGGGGGGTGAAGCCGTGCCTTCCGCCGTCGGGGAGGCCGCGAGGCCAGCGCAGTTCAACTCGCTTGACGTTGTGCGGTGGCTGCGGGCCGGTGGGGGCTGGTCGCGCAGTTCCCCGCGCCCCTAGGTGGGTCGACTCGAACCTTGCCACCAGGGCCTGGCCCTTCTCCAGTACCCCCTCGGGCAGTCGTACGGTGCCCGACGCCGCTGCCACCAGGTCCACCCTCGCGCCGATCTCCCGCGCGAAGTCGTCCAACCGGCCTGCGTCCGCGGGCGAGCGCATGTCGACCAGGGCCACCACTACGTACCGGCGCCGCGGATAGCGCTCGTGAAGATCCCGGATCGTGTTCAGGACAGTGTTGCCCGTGGAGAACTCGTCGTCGACGAGGACCAGGGGGCCGTCGCCGACCAGCAGGGCCGGGTCCTCCGGGAGGAGGAGGTGGGAGGTGGCGTGGGAGTGGGACTCCTCGAAGCCGCCCGCCGGGGCGATGCCGGGGACGGGGCGGCGGGTGGAGTGGAGGTAAGGGGCGAGGCCCACGCCGTCGGCGACGGAGTGGCCGAGGCCGGTGGCGGTCTCCGCGTACCCGAGGACGACCGCCGTACGGGCCTCCTCGGCGCCGAGGAGGTCACGGACGCGGCGGCCGAGCGCGAACCCGTGGCCGTACACGACGGACGGCGACTGCGGCACGTGCTTGCCCAGCACGTTCGACACGAGCAGATGCGCCCGCTTGGGGTTGCGGCGCAGCGCGAGCCCCAGCAGGTCGGTCAGCCGGTCGTCGCCGACGAGTTCGACACCGAGCCGCTCGGCGACCCAGGTGCCGGACCAGACTCCGTCCGGCACCCCGTTGTTCACTGCCTTGTTCATACGTCCCTTGGTGTTCAGCGGTAATCAGCCGGGAAGTCCGGCGGCGAGCAGCTCCACGAAGCCGATGTCCTCGTTCGCCACCCCGAAGACCTCGGCGCGCAGCATGGTGCGCTCGGCCCAGGCGCGGTGCGGCTTCACCTCGTTCATCTTGTTCGTGTACTGCGACCGCAGCACACCTCCACCGTCGCGCTCGGGCCGCAGAATGTCCTGCGCATCACTGAACTCCTCGTGACTGACCACCGACAGCGCGTGTACGGGCAGGACGTGGGAGGGGTGGATGCAGGTCTTGCCGAGCAGGCCGTTGGCCTGGTCGAGGGAGATCTCGCGCAGCAGGCCGTCCATGGCGTGCTCGATGAGCGCCTCGCGCAGCTCCTCGGCCTGGCCCTCCAGGAAGGGGCTGCGGCGCAGCTGCGGCTTGAACATGCGCTCCTGGACGCGGAAGTACTCCCAGACCGGCCCGGTCACCGTGAACCCGGTGCCGTCGGCCCGCCCCAGCATGTTCACCACGTCGGCGATCACGGAGGCGACGATCTGGACGTCCCAGGCGGTCATGTCGGGGGCCCGGCGCAGGCCGTACGAGGAGCAGAAGTCGGTCACGCCGAGGCGGATCGCGAGCACCCGGTCGCGGTACTTGTCGACCGCGCGGGCGATGCCCTCCAGGGTCTCCACCCGCGACTCGCGGTACATCAGCTCGGGCGACTCCAGCACCGGCATGGCGAACAGGCGACGGCCGCTCGCGCTCTCGGCGCTGGTCAAGGCCTCCAGGAAGGGGATGCCGCGCTCCTCGGTGAACTTCGGGAGCACGAATCCGGACAGCAGCCGGACGGCGGGACCGAGGCGCCGTACTAGATCGGGGATCTGTTCGGGGGCACGGACGCGGATGAACAGCAGCGGCAGATCCGCCTGCGGCCCGCGTCCGGCGAGGTCCGTGAACTGGCGGACGAGGTTCTCCTCGCCCTCCGGGACGTCCTCGTCACCGATCGAGTCTTCCAGGCACAGCACCATCGAGACCACGCCGAGTCCGGCCTGCTTGAGGATGTCGTCGGCCAGCCGGGGCCGCGTGGCCGGGCTGTAGAGCGTGGCACCCAGGGCCACGGAGAGCAGCCGGGACGAGGAGTCCGCGGTGAACTCGCAGGGCTCCTGGTGGAAGAGGCGCTGACGCACCTCAGGGGCGATGTGCCCGAAATGACGCATATGACTCCCCCGTGGCAGCTGTGTCATCTGTGAACCCTTCACAGGTGGCCGGTAATAGTACGTACAAACCCATGTCAGAGGTTCCCACCGGGCATGAACTTCAGGTAACTCGGCCATGTCGACGTCAATTCGAAACAGCCGGGGATCCGGCACCCCCACGTTGTCGTGATCAGGACGGAGAGGGCAGGATGACCGCATGACGCACGCGATGCTGAAAGGGTCGAACGTCCCGCTGGAGGCCACCACGGTGCGCGCCGTGCTGCGCTGGGCGCCCGGGCAGGGGGTCCCGGTCGTGGACGCCTCGGCACTGCTCCTCGGCCCCGACGGTCGTGTGCGCTCCGACGAGGACTTCGTCTTCTACAACCAACCCCGGCACCCCTCCGGGAAGGTCTGGCTACTCGGCAAGAAGCGGGACACCGAAGGCCCCACCGACACGATCCAGACAGATCTCACCGGTGTCGAGCCCGACGTCAGCCAGATTCTGCTGGTCGCTTCGGCGGACGACGACACCTTCGACCGCGTGACGGGGCTGCGCATCCTGCTGTACGACGCGGCCGTCGCGGGCGGCGAACCACTGTTCCACTTCGACATCAAGCCGGAGACCGGCGAGGAGACCGCGCTGATCTGCGGCGAGCTGTACCGGCGCGGGGACAGCTGGAAGTTCCGTGCCCTGGGCGAGGGCTATTCGAACGGGCTGAAGGGCCTCGCGACCGACTTCGGCATCTCGGTGGACGAGTCGGAGGCGGCCCAGGCCGTACCCGAGGTCTCCCAGCCCCTGCCCCCGGAACAGCCCACGGCAGGCGTACCGGCCCAGCCCGCGTACGGCTTCCCCCAGCCGGCCACCCAGCCCGCCTACGGCTACCCGCAGCCGGCGACCCAGACTCCGGCTGCGGCGGCGACAGCAGGTGCACCGTCGGGCTACGGCTATCCGCCCCCGGTGGCCGCGGTACCGGCCACGTCCACGGAGTTCCGCCTGCCACCCCAAGGGCCACAGTTCATCGGGCGCTAGGGGAAGCGCCCCAGGGGCGCGGGGCCGTATCGATGTGCGGCTCCGCCGCGTGGACGCGACAAGCCGGACACGACCCGCAGCCGCCGTCTCGGCGAACACCCCGAGCTGTCGGGCGAAGGGCCGAGACTCGGCGTCAGCGTCCCGCCCCCGCCTTGTAGCCCCGTCCCCACTGCAGTCCCCACCCGTACAACCGATCCAGCTCCGCCTGGAACCCGTACACGAACTGCACCTCGCGCCGGACGATCAACTCGCCCTTGACGTTCTCGATCATGACGACCGCGCAGGAGCGGGCCTGCGGGTGGCGTTCGTCGAGGCCTATCTCGATGCGCGGCCCGTTGCTCGGGTACAGCGTCACGATCGCGTGCGTGCGGTCGAACGCCGGCGTCTGGTCGTAGATGTACACGAAGACCAGGAGCCGCTTGATCGCGTCCCGGTGGTCGAGGTTGACGTAGATCGTCTCGCCGGACGCCGACCCGAACCGGTCGTCCCCGCTGAGCTTCACGTACGGCGCCGCGTTGACGTCGCCGAAGTAGCTGCCGAGCGGCTGTACGACGCCCTTGGAGCCGTCCTGGAGCTCGTACAGGCAGCCCAGGTCGAGGTCGACGTTGACCATGCTCTGGCTGTGGCCGAGCACCTCCGGCGGCTTGAGCGCCTTGAAGGGGTGCCGCAGCAGACTGTCGCGCTGCGAGCCGCCGAAGTCGGACGTCCGCATCCGCCAGTTCAGGTTGATGCGCAGATGCCCGGTGGCCGCGCCCTGCTTGGTGAGCGAGACCCGGTCGTGCCGTTTGGTCAGCCGAATCGAGTTGGTGGCGGCACTGCCCGAGTCGAACTCGGCCTCGCGCCCACGCCGGAGTCCGTCGAAGAAACCCATTACCGCCCCCACGTTCGTCAAAGACCGGCGGGGCGGCCGAAGGACACGTCCCTGACGGCCGCCCCGCACAGAGCGTTCCTCACCCGGACCCGGTTCACACGCGCGGCGACACGCACCCGCGGCAAAAGAAAGCCTGTGTCACATCCCCAGCCGGGCGGCGTGCGCCCGGGTGAGCATGTGACACAGGCTCTGAGCCGCAGGTGCGCCCCCGGAGGCGAACCGAGCCGTGCTACAGCCCCGCCGAGACCTCAGTCTTCTCGTCAGAGCCCGTCGCTTTTCCCTCGGCCTCCGCCAGGCGCTTGTTGCGGCGCACGGAGGACCAGAAGGACCAGCCGATCAGGAGCACACCGACCCCACCGGTGATGAGCTCGCTGATCTCGTACTGGATGGTGACCAGAAGGATCACGGCGAGGGCGCCGATCGCGTAGTGCGCGCCGTGCTCCAGGTAGACGTAGTCGTCGAGGGTGCCCTGGCGGACGAGGTACACGGTCAGGGACCGGACGTACATCGCGCCGATGCCCAGACCCAGCGCCATCAGGACGATGTCGTTGGTGATGGCGAACGCACCGATCACACCGTCGAAGGAGAAGGACGCGTCCAGGACCTCGAGGTAGAGGAACATGAAGAACGCGGCCTTGCCGGCCATGACGACCGCCGAGCGGGGCTTGCCCTGTCGTTCGGCGGCTTCCTCCGCCTCGTGCTCGCGTTCCTCCTCCTCTTCGAGCCTGTCCTCGAAGTAGCCGGAGAGACCACCGACGATCATGTAGGTGATGAGGCCCGCGACACCGGAGATGAGGACCGTCTCCGCCTTGTCGACGTGTGTGCCGCCGTGCTGGTGGGCGTGGGTCGCAAAGGTCATCGCGGAGATCATCAGCACGATCAGGGCGATGCAGACCGACAGCATGTCGATCTTGCCGAGCTTGGCCAGCGGCCGCTCCAGCCAGGCGAGCCACTTGATGTCGCGGTCCTCGAAGATGAAGTCGAGGAAGATCATCAGCAGGAACATGCCACCGAAGGCGGCGATCGACGGGTGGGCGTCCGTCACCAGCTGCTGGTAACGGTCCTTGTCGGTGAGGGCGAGGTCGACGGCCTCGATCGGGCCCATCGAGGCGCTGACCGCCACGATGACGACGGGGAACACCAGTCGCATGCCGAAGACGGCGATGAGGACGCCGATGGTGAGGAAGATCTTCTGCCAGAAGGCACTCATCTTCTTCAGGATTCCGGCGTTGACCACTGCGTTGTCGAAGGACAGCGAGATCTCGAGGACGGAGAGGATCGCCACGATACCGAAGCCGGTCCACCCCCCGTAGAAGACCGCCGCGACGAGGCCGAGCGCGGTGACCGCGAACGACCAGCCGAAGGTTTTCAGAACCACTGGCTACCCAATCCTGTAAGTACGGGTCTCTGCCGCGCCGTACTCGGCTTTACGAAACGTTGACTCCGAAGTCTAGAGCGATGCCGCGCAGGCCCGACGCGTACCCCTGCCCAACGGCCCTGAACTTCCATTCGCCCTGGTACCGGTAGACCTCGCCGAAGATCATCGCAGTCTCGGTGGAGGCGTCCTCGCTGAGGTCGTAGCGGGCGAGTTCCTGGCCGTCGGCCTGGTTGGCCACGCGGATGAAGGCGTTGCTGACCTGGCCGAAGGTCTGGCCGCGCTCGTCGGCCATATGGATGGAGACCGGGAAGACGATCTTGTCGACGTCGGCGGGCACCTTGGAGAGGTCGATCAGCAGCGACTCGTCGTCGCCCTCGCCCTCACCGGTGAGGTTGTCGCCGGTGTGCTCGACCGAGCCGTCCGGGCTCTTGAGCTGGTTGTAGAAGACGAACCACTCATCCCCCAGCACCCGGCCGTTGTTGCACATCAGTGCGCTGGCGTCGAGGTCGAAGGGCGCGCCGGTGGTGGAGCGCGCGTCCCAGCCGAGCCCGACCAACACCTGGGTGAGGTTGGGTGCGGCTTTGGACAGGGAGACATTGCCTCCCTTGGCGAGCGTGACGCCCATGATGCTTGTCCTCCCCGAGACGGTGCTGCTTCTCTGCTTGTCCTGCACTTCCCCAGAGGGGACCCCCAGGCGCCGCACGCAGACGGTGCGGCGCCGGAGGACGAGACGCGCCGACTCAGACGTTGACGCCGAAGTCCTGGGCGATGCCGCGCAGGCCCGAGGCGTAGCCCTGGCCGATGGCGCGGAACTTCCACTCCGCGCCGTTGCGGTAGAGCTCGCCGAAGACCATGGCGGTCTCGGTGGAGGCGTCCTCGGAGAGGTCGTACCGGGCGATCTCGGCGCCGCCGGCCTGGTTCACGACGCGGATGAACGCGTTGCGCACCTGACCGAAGGACTGCTGACGGTTCTCGGCGTCGTAGATCGACACCGGGAAGACGATCTTGTCGACGTCGGCCGGGACGCCCGCGAGGTTGACCTTGACCTGCTCGTCGTCGCCCTCCCCCTCACCGGTGATGTTGTCGCCGGTGTGCTCGACCGAGCCGTCGGCGCTCTTGAGGTTGTTGAAGAAGACGAAGTTCGCATCACTGGCGACCTTGCCGGCCGAGTTCACCAGCAGGGCGCTGGCATCCAGGTCGAAGTCGGTGCCGGTCGTGGTGCGGACGTCCCACCCGAGACCGACGATGACCGCGGTCAGGCCAGGCGCCTCCTTGCTCAGTGATACGTTGCCGCCCTTACTGAGGCTGACTCCCACGAGTCCTCCATTGGTGTCCAGGGGCGGGGAGCCCCGCCGTGCGTTCGATGTCGGATCAACGAGTCGATCCTAGTGACGGGTTCCCGACCCCCGCAGTCCCTGGACCCGATGAATCACAGGGTGTCGAGCGCCTTGACGTACTCGTTCAGGTCACGGGCGTCCGGCAGGGCGTTGACGACGGTCCAGCGCACGACGCCCTCCTTGTCGATGACGAAGGTGCCGCGCACCGCGCAGCCCTTGTCCTCGGCGAAGACGCCGTACGCGCGGCTGACCTCGCCGTGCGGCCAGAAGTCGCTGAGCAGCGGGTAGTCCAGGCCCTCCTGCTCGGCGAAGACGCGCAGGGTGTGGATGGAGTCGTTCGACACGGCGAGCAGCTGTGTGTCGCGGTCGGAGAACTGCGGCAGATGGTCACGCAGCTCGCACAGCTCGCCCGTGCACACGCCCGTGAAGGCGAAGGGGTAGAAGAGCAGCACCACGTTCTTGCTGCCGCGGAAGTCGGACAGCTTCACGGTCTTGCCGTGGTTGTCCTTGAGCTCGAAGTCGGGGGCCTTGTCGCCGACCTGGATCGCCATCGCTGCAGATGTCCCTTCGGTGGGGCTGTTCGGGTGAGACCCACCCTACGCAGCGATCACCACACGACAACGGACGGGCTGGCCGTGCCAGCCCGTCCGGGGTGCGAGGGGTACTACTGGTTACTACTTCTTGGACTTGGCCGCCTTGGGCGTCACCAGCCGGCTGCCACTCCAGTCCTTGCCGACACTGACGGACTTGGACGCGGACAGCCCTGCCGTGGTCGCGGCTTCAGAGATGTCGCTCGGCTCCACGTAGCCGTCCCGGCCGGTCTTCGGGGTCAGCAGCAGGATCGAACCGCCCTCTTCGATGTACGTGATGGCATCCACCAGTACGTCGGTCAGGTCGCCGTCCTCGTCGCGGAACCACAGCACAACGGCGTCGGCGACGTCGTCGTAGTCCTCGTCCACAAGGTCGCTGCCGATTACTTCCTCGATGGCCTCGCGGAGTTCCTGGTCTACGTCGTCGTCGTAGCCGATCTCCTGGACCACCTGCTCGGGCTGGAACCCCAGCCTGACGGCAGGGCTAGTCCGCTCCTCCGCGTGGTCCGCGGTCGCGCTCACGGGTTGCCTCCTGATCATGTTTCGGATGGGGGTCCCCCCGAACCCGTTCAGGGTTTGGGGGAGTCTCAGCCACGCGCGTGCGCGCAGCGTTGGCCGTAGTCCACACGGGCGGGGCGGATCGCGCAAGTACCCGGCCGTTCAGACCGCCGAAACGGTGACGTTCCCGGCCGTGTCGCCGCAACTTACGGCACACCGTTCCGACCCGAGGTGACGTAGCCCACACCTTTCTGCCCTGTTTGTGTGTTTGGGAACCGCCCGAGAGTACAAGGCCCTGGTTACCCCACAGTAGAGATGACGTTTGGCGCCCCTAGGTACACGATGGGGGACGGTGCAGGCATACCGAACGCCCCCTTGAAAATCACCAGCAAAACAGCCCTCTGACAGGTAAGGAACAGCGTGGCTTCCGGATCCGATCGCAACCCGATCATCATTGGCGGCCTTCCGAGTCAGGTTCCTGACTTCGACCCCGAGGAAACCCAGGAGTGGCTCGACTCCCTCGACGCCGCCGTGGACGAGCGCGGCCGGGAACGGGCCCGCTATCTGATGCTGCGACTGATCGAGCGGGCCCGCGAGAAGCGCGTGGCCGTGCCCGAGATGCGCAGCACGGACTACGTCAACACGATCCCGACCAAGGCCGAGCCGTTCTTCCCGGGCAACGAGGAGATCGAGCGGAAGGTCCTGAACGCGACCCGCTGGAACGCCGCGGTGATGGTCTCGCGCGCCCAGCGGCCCGGGATCGGCGTCGGCGGCCACATCGCCACCTTCGCCTCCTCCGCGTCGCTCTACGACGTCGGCTTCAACCACTTCTTCCGCGGCAAGGACGAGGGCGACGGCGGCGACCAGGTCTTCTTCCAGGGGCACGCCTCACCGGGCATCTACGCACGCGCGTTCCTGCTGGACCGGCTCAGCGAGCAGAACCTGGACGCCTTCCGCCAGGAGAAGTCGAAGGCGCCGCACGGGCTGTCCTCGTACCCCCACCCGCGGCTGATGCCGGACTTCTGGGAGTTTCCGACCGTGTCGATGGGCCTCGGCCCGATCGGCGCGATCTACCAGGCGCGGATGAACCGCTACATGCACGCGCGCGAGATCGCCGACACCTCGAAGTCGCACGTGTGGGCCTTCCTCGGCGACGGCGAGATGGACGAGCCGGAGTCGCTCGGCCAGCTGACCATCGCCGCGCGCGAGGGCCTGGACAACCTGACCTTCGTCGTCAACTGCAACCTGCAGCGCCTGGACGGGCCGGTGCGCGGCAACGGCAAGGTCATCCAGGAGCTGGAGTCGGTCTTCCGGGGCGCCGGCTGGAACGTCATCAAGCTGGTCTGGGACCGCTCCTGGGACCCGCTGCTCGCCCAGGACCGCGACGGCGTGCTGGTCAACCGGATGAACACGACGCCGGACGGCCAGTACCAGACGTACGCGACCGAGTCCGGCGCCTACATCCGCGAGCACTTCTTCGGCGACGACCAGCGGCTGCGCGCGATGGTCGAGGGCATGACCGACGACCAGATCCTGCACCTGGGCCGCGGCGGTCACGACCACCGGAAGATCTACGCGGCGTTCAAGGCGGCCAAGGAACACAAGGGCCAGCCGACGGTCATCCTCGCGAAGACCATCAAGGGCTGGACGCTGGGCCCCAACTTCGAGGGCCGCAACGCCACGCACCAGATGAAGAAGCTGACGGTCGCCGACCTCAAGGGCTTCCGCGACCGGCTGCACCTGCCGATCTCCGACAAGGAGCTGGAGTCGGGCGCGCCGCCCTACTACCACCCGGGCCGGGACTCGGAGGAGATCCAGTACATGCACGACCGCCGCAACTCGCTCGGCGGTTACGTCCCGACGCGTGTCGTGCGCGCCGAGCCGCTCGCGCTGCCGGACGAGAAGACGTACGCGAGTGTGAAGAAGGGCTCCGGCCAGCAGTCGATCGCCACCACCATGGCCTTCGTACGACTGCTCAAGGACCTCATGCGGGACAAGGAGCTCGGCAAGCGATTCGTGCTGATCGCGCCGGACGAGTACCGCACCTTCGGCATGGACTCGTTCTTCCCGAGCGCGAAGATCTACAACCCGCTCGGCCAGCAGTACGAGTCCGTGGACCGCGATCTGCTCCTCGCCTACAAGGAGTCGCCGACCGGGCAGATGCTGCACGACGGCATCTCGGAGGCGGGCTGCACGGCCTCGCTGATCGCGGCCGGTTCGGCGTACGCGACGCACGGCGAGCCGCTCATCCCGGTCTACGTCTTCTACTCGATGTTCGGTTTCCAGCGCACCGGCGACCAGTTCTGGCAGATGGCCGACCAGTTGGCGCGCGGTTTCGTGCTGGGTGCGACCGCCGGACGTACGACGCTGACCGGTGAAGGCCTGCAGCACGCGGACGGCCACTCGCAGCTGCTCGCCTCGACGAACCCGGGCTGTGTCGCCTACGACCCGGCGTACGGCTTCGAGATCGCGCACATCGTGCAGGACGGTCTGCGCCGGATGTACGGCCCGGACAGCGAGAACGTCTTCTACTACCTCACCGTCTACAACGAGCCGATCCAGCACCCGGCCGAGCCGGAGAGCGTGGACGTCGAGGGCATCCTCAAGGGCATCCACCGCTACAGCGCGGGCACTTCGGGGTCGATCCCGGCGCAGATTATGGCGTCCGGTGTCGCGGTTCCGTGGGCGATCGAAGCGCAGAAGATCCTCGCCGAGGAGTGGAACGTCAAGGCCGACGTCTGGTCGGCGACCTCCTGGAACGAGCTGCGGCGCGACGCGATCGACGTCGAGCGGCACAACCTGCTGCACCCCGAGGAGGAGCAGCGCGTGCCGTACGTGACGCGGAAGCTGACGGGTGCGCAGGGCCCGTTCGTGGCCGTGTCCGACTGGATGCGGGCGGTGCCGGACCAGATCGCGCGCTGGGTGCCGGGGAGCTACCAGTCGCTGGGCGCCGACGGGTTCGGGTTCGCGGACACCCGGGGTGCGGCGCGGCGGTTCTTCCACATCGACGCGCAGTCGATCGTGGTGGGCGTGCTGACCGAGCTGGCGAAGGAAGGGAAGGTGGACCGGTCCGCGCTGAAGCAGGCGATCGACCGGTACCAGCTGCTCGACGTGTCCGCGGCCGACCCGGGTGCTGCCGGAGGCGATGCGTAACCACCAGGACGGCTTGAAGGGCGGTGGGGCTACGGCTCCACCGCCCTCACCGTTTCTTTACGATGCGGCCATGAAGCAACAATCGGCGCAGGCGCGTTGGGAACACCTGACCCAACGGCCCCTGATGGCGCTCGCGGTGCTGTTCGCCGTCGCCTATGCCGTGCCGATCGTGGACGACACGGCCGGCCGGTCGTTGACGACCGTGTGCACGGCGATCGAGTGGGCGGTGTGGGGCGCGTTCGCCGTCGACTACCTGGTGCGGTTGTCGCTCTCGCGGGACCGCCGACGGTTCGTACGACAGCACTGGCTCGACCTGTGCGCGGTGGTGCTGCCGCTGATCCAGCCGCTGCGCCTGCTGCGGCTCGTCGCCACGCTGCTGCTGGTGCAGCGGCGGGCACGGATGGCCTCGCAGATCCGGCTGACGACGTATGTCGCGGGGGCCGTGGTCGGGCTGCTGATGTTCGGGTCGCTGGCCGTGCTCTCGGTGGAGCGGGACTCACCGAACGGGAACATCCGCACGCTGGGTGACGCGGTGTGGTGGTCGTTCACGACGATGACGACCGTGGGGTACGGCGACCACGCGCCGACCACCGGCCTCGGGCGGATGATCGCGGTGGGGCTGATGCTGTCCGGCATCGCGCTGCTCGGTGTCGTCACCGCGAACATCGCGGCGTGGTTCATCGCGCGGTTCGAGAAGGACGACGTGGAGGAGCGGCGGCAGACGGAGGCGATCGTGGCGCTGACCGAGGAGGTGCGGGCGCTGCGGGCTCAAGTGGCGGCGTTGCAGGAGGAGTCGGTCAGACACTGAGGCGGGCCCCCGGCGCCTCCACCGGGGGCCCTTCCCTCACTCCCCCCGGCTCAGAGCAGTCCGTTGCCCGGGGTCGCCGCTCCGGCCAGCCAGATGACGGCCAGGAGCGTGTCTATGGCGCCCAGCACGAGGGCGACCAGGGCCGTCACCGGGCGGGAGCCCGTCCAGCGGCGGCCCAATCCGAGCCAGCCGCAGACGATCGCCACGGGGCCGAGGATGATCCCCAGCACGAAGAAGCCCGCGATCGCGCAGATGACTCCGATGATTCCGAGCGTCGCGCGATCCGGCCCGGTCCGTGACCCCGTCCGGCCACGTGAGCGGGGGTACCTGCGCGTTCCACGTGCGAAGCCCGCCATCATCAACTCCCGAAACCCCTCGGTTGGTTGGGTTCGGTGGGACGAGTACCCCCGGTACGGTCCCCAATCCTCCGGACTTGCGGCGCGCCGCCCCCCTCCGGCAGCGCGCCGCAGCACCGGTCGCCCTCTTCGTCGTACGAGATCCCCGAACTTGCCGGGGGAACATGCCGTACCGGAGGGCTTCACCAACTGTGACGTGCGGCGCGTGCCGGGTGCGAGGAATCTTTAGCGTCTTCACCCTGATAGGCGAAGTCGCCTGAAATCCCGTCAGTTGTGGCCTGCGGAACTCCCGTCAGATGTGGCCGACGCCCGCGCCCGCCTCCGCGTTCTCGCCGCGCTTGGTGAGCAGGGCGACGAGGACCGCGATGCCGGCCACCGCGGCGGCGACCAGGGACGCCAGGCTCATGCCGGAGATGAAGGTGTCGTGCGCGACGTCCGTGATCTTCGCGACGACCGCCTCCGGGGTGCCCTTGGCGACCGGTGCGACACCGACCTGAACGGCCTCGGAGGCCTGGTCCAACTGGGTCGGGGTGAGCTCCGGGAGGCCCGCGGACTTCCAGTTGCCGGCGAGGTCGCTGTCGACCTTGGAGGCCATCACGGCGCCGAGGACGGCGGTGCCGAGGCTGCCGCCGATCTGCATCGCGGCCTGCTGGAGACCGCCGGCGACGCCGGACAGCTCCATGGGCGCGTTGCCGACGATGACCTCGGTGGCGCCGACCATCACCGGGGCGAGGCCGAGGCCCAGCAGGGCGAACCAGAGGGACATGAGGCCGCTGCCCGTGTCCGTCTCCAGCGTGGACATGCCGAACATGGCGACGGCGACGGCCGCCATGCCGCCGGCCAGCGGAACGCGCGGGCCCAGCTTGGTGATCATCGCGCCCGCGAGCGGGGAGCCGACGATCATCATCCCGGTGAGCGGGAGCAGGTGCATGCCGGCGTCGATCGGGCTCATACCGTGGACGTTCTGCAGATAGAACGTCACGAAGAACAGGCCGCCCATGAAGGCGATGGCCATCAGGACCATCAGGACCACGCCCGCGGAGAGGGGGACGGAGCGGAACAGCGCCAGCGGGATCAGCGGCTCCTTGACCTTCGTCTCCCAGAAGGCGAAGAGCGCGAAGCCCAGGACCGACGCGGCGATGAAGGTCCACGTCTGTCCGTCGGTCCAGCCCCACTCCGGTGCCTTGATGAGGGCCCAGACCAGGCAGAACATCGCGGCCGACAGCAGGGCGATGCCCAGGATGTCGAAGGAGCGCGGGGCGTTCTCGGCACGGTGGTCGAGGAGGATCAGGACGCCCAGGACGAGGGCGAGGACGCCGACCGGCACGTTGATGAAAAACACCGACTGCCAGTTGACGTGCTCGACCAGGACACCGCCGAGGATCGGGCCGCCCGCGGTGGAGGCACCGATCACCATGCCCCAGATACCGATGGCCATGTTGAGCTTCTCGGCCGGGAAGGTCGCGCGCAGCAGACCGAGCGCGGCCGGCATCAGCAGGGCGCCGAACAGGCCCTGGAGGACACGGAAGGTGACGACCATCGCGATGCTGTCGGACAGCCCGATGACACCGGAGGCGGCCGCGAAGCCGACGACACCTATCAGGAAGGTCTGGCGGTGGCCGAAGCGGTCACCGAGCTTGCCCGCGGTGATCAGGGAGACCGCGAGGGCCAGGAAGTAGCCGTTGGTGATCCACTGGACCTGGGCGAAGGTGGCGCCGAGGTCCTTCTGGATGGCCGGGTTGGCGATGGCGACGATGGTGCCGTCGAGGGCCACCATCATGACCCCGACCGCCACGGTGATGAGAGTGAACCAGGGATGGCCGCGCAGCCCGGAGGCCGGTGACCGGTCGGACGGGGCGGATACCGCGTCGTCCCCCGGCCCCGTCTTGTCGAGCGTGGTCTGACTAGTCATGCCATCGAGGCTAATGACAGCCACTGACAATTGACAAACCAATTCACAAGTCGGTAACTGACAACCATGGAAACCCTGCGCGAACGCAAGAAACAGCGCACCCGGGAGGCCCTGCTGCGGGCCGCCCTCGAACTGTTCACCACGCGTGGATACGAGGGGACGACGGTCGACGACATCGCCGAGACCGTCGACGTCTCGCAGCGCACCTTCTTCCGCTACTTCGCCGGCAAGGAGGAGGCCGCTCTCGCCGTCCAGGAGATGACGGTGAACCGCTTCGTCGAGTCGGTGCGCGAGCGTCCGCCGCACGAGGCCCCGCTGGAGGCGCTGCGCCAGGCCGTGCTGGACGGGTGGGACACGCTCAACGAGGTCGTCGAGTCCGTCGTACCGGTGGAGCTGTATCTGCGCATGTTCCGGGTGATCGAGTCGACGCCCGTGCTGCTCGCCGCCCATCTGCGGCGTTCCGAGGAGGTCGAGGAGGTCCTCGCGCGCGTGCTCGCCGAGCGGGAGGGGGTCGACATGGACACCGATCCGCGTCCCCGGCTGACGGTGGCCGTCTTCGGCGGGGTGATGCGGGTGACCGAACGGCAGTGGACCACCGGCGAGGACTTCAGCCTTCGGGCGATGCGTGACCTGACGGTTTCGCATCTCGAACAGTTGGGCCCCGCGTTGACCGGTAGTTGGCGTACGGACACCTCAGGGCACCCATACACCGAAACGTGATCCCTGTCACTCGATTAACCCGAGACCCTCCCGTTCTCCTAGTGTGTCCTTTCAGTGACTTCCTTCGACACCTCCCCCCAACTGAACGTCTGGCGCGCACTGCTCGCGCTGGCCGTGGTGTTCGTGATGTTGGCGACCACGGGCTGGACCGCGCTGCGCAACCAGCGGGAGTCCACCCCGCTCCAGGCCTCGCTCAGGGCCTGGCAGCACGGCCGTATCCACGGACAGGACCTGCCCGACCCGGACGACACCCCCGGCCACCTCGCCCGCTTCTTCGCCGCGCTCACCGCTCAGGAGCGCGTCGACCTCGCTCAGCGTTATCCGCTCGCGGTCGGCAACATGAACGGCGCCCCCGTCGAGCTGCGCTACCGCGCCAACCGCATCGCCCTCGGCCAGGCCCGCAAAGTCGAGCTGAAGCGCATGCACGACACCCGGCTCAGCCCGGCCGGGCAGCAGGAGGCGGGCGAACGTATGCACCGCTTCGCGTCACTGATGACCAAGGGCCGCCACATCCTCGCCTTCGACCCCGACGGCTCCGGCCGGGTCGCCGAGGTCTTCGGCAGCCTGCGCAAGGCGGAGCGGGTCTCGGTCGTCGTCCCCGGCGTCGATACCAACCTGCTCAACTTCCAGCGCACCACCCGCAGATACTCGGCGCCCTTCGGCATGGCCAAGTCCCTGTACAGGGCCGAGCGCTCGGCGAGTCCCTCGACGCGTACGGCGGTGATCGCCTGGGCCGACTACACGGCACCCGCCGGGCTCGGCATCGACTCGGCCACCGCGATGCGCGCCAAGGACGGCGCGCTGCGGCTCAACGCCCTGGTCCGCGCACTGCCCGGCAGCTCGCCGGTCTCGCTGTTCTGCCACAGCTACGGCTCCGTGGTGTGCGGCGTCGCCGCGCACACGCTGCCGGACCGGGTGGCCGACATCGCGGTCGCCGGCAGCCCGGGCATGCGCGTCACGAACGCCTCCCAACTGCGCACCTCCGCGCATGTGTGGGCGATGCGGGACGCCGACGACTGGATCCAGGACGTGCCGTACATGGAGGTCGGCGGGCTGGGCCACGGCGCCGACCCGGTGTCCTCCGCGTTCGGCTCCCGCGTGCTGTCGGCGCAGGGCGCGGACGGGCACAGCGGGTACTTCGAGCCGGGCACGGAGAGCCTGTTGAACTTCGCCGAGATCGGCATTGGCGCATACCGCTCGGTGCACTGCGCCCACGACGACGAAGCCTGCCGCGCCGGTTTGCCCGGCACGGCGACGGCCGGACGCGCGTAGAGAACGCAGGAACTGCGGTCTGCGCGGGGAGGGGACGAAGAAGCTCGTGCCGCATACGATGAGCCGCATGGGTGACGTACTGGCCGGATTTCATGCCGCCTGGGAGTTCGAGTCCGACTCCGTGCTCATCCGCTACGAACGGGGGATTCGAACACCTAAGCTCTTTCAGGCGCTGGGGGAACGGCGTATCCCCCTGGAGGCGCTCTGCGGAGTGACGCTGACGCCCGGCAGGCGCGGCACCGTGGTGCTGCGCGCCGAGCCGCGTCCGGGTGCCGATCCCCTGATGGAAGCGGCGGCGGGGCAGCTCAAGGAAGGGTGCGATCCCTATCGGCTGGTGCTGCCGGCCGACAAGGAGACGCTCGCCGAGTACTACGCCGACGAGTTGCGTGCGCAGCTGAAGGGCGACGACGGCGAGCCGGCCGAGCGTTTTCTGGTGCCGGCCCCTGAAGTGCCCCTGCAGTTCAAGGCGTACGACGGGAAGGCGTCCTTCGACGGGAAGACCGTGCACTTCCGGTGGTTCTGGACCGGGGCGTCGTCGGCGAAGTGGAAGGCCGGGGACCAGAGTTTCGCCGTGTCCGAACTGGGCGGCGTGGAGTGGCGGTCGCCGGAGGTGTTCGAAGGGCATCTGCGGCTGTTGCGGCGCGATGTGGGTGAGCAGCCGGTGCAGGCCGATCAGGATCCGGCGGCGGTGGTGTTCGGGCTGGGGTACGGGCCGGTGCATGAGTCGTTGCCGTTCGCCGCGGCGGTTCTGGCCGCTGTACGCGAGCGAGGGCCGGTCGCGGCGGTCCCGGCCGCGCCGCGCCGGGACCCCGCGGATATCGCCGAGCGGATTCGCCATCTTGGGGAGCTGCATCAGGCCGGGTTGGTCACTGATGAGGAGTTCTCCGTGAAGAAGGCGGAGTTGCTGGCGGAGCTCTAGTTACTCCCTGCCTGCAGAGGTGAACGTCATGTCCGAGTAGCGGTCTCCTGCCACCCTGCCCGCGATCGGCTCCAGGAGCTCCAGTTCCTCCTTGCTGAGCTCGATCCTCGTCGCCGCAGCGTTCTCCTCCACCCGGCTCGGCTTGCGGGTACCCGGGATCGGGATCACCGGGAGGGCGTGGACGGCCGCCTGCTGCTGGACCCAGGCCAGGGCGATCTGGCCGGTCGAGGCGTTGTGGGTCTTGGCGATCGTGCGGATCGGGTCCAGGAGGGCGACGTTCGCGTCCGCGTTCTCGCCGGTGAAGCGGGGCTGCTGGCGGCGGAAGTCGTCGGAGGTGAGGTCCTTGTCGGCGTTGGCGAAGGAGCCGGTGAGGAAGCCGCGGCCGAGCGGGGAGTACGGCACGAGGGCCACGCCCAGTTCGCGGGCCGCCGGGACGACCTGCGCCTCGATGTCCCGGCTGAAGAGCGACCACTCCGACTGCACGGCGGCGATGGGGTGCAGGGCGTGCGCCGTACGCAGCTCGGCGGCCGTGACCTCGCTCAGGCCCAGGTGCTTGACCTTGCCCTCGCGCACCAGATCGGCCATGACGCCGACCGACTCCTCGATCGGTACGTTCACATCGCGCCGGTGCATGTAGTAGAGGTCGATGACATCGACGTCCAGGCGCTTCAGGCTCGCCTCGACGGCCTGCCGGATGTAGGGCGGGTCGTTGCGGATGATCCGCCGGCTCGGGTCGTCCGCCGGGATCGCCAGGGCGAACTTGGTGGCGATCACGAGTTCGTCGCGGTGCGCCTTGAAGAACGGGGAGAGGAACTTCTCGTTCTCCCCCGCGCCGTACGCGTCCGCCGTGTCGTACAGCGTGACGCCGAGCTCCAGCGCCCGCTCCAGGGTGGCCCGCGACTCCTTCGCGTCCGAGGGGCCGTACGCGAAGCTCATGCCCATGCAGCCGAGGCCCTGCACACCGACCTCGGGGCCCGTGTCGCCCAGCCGTGCGGTGGCGATCCTGCTGTCGGTCATCCGGCCTTCTCCGTTTCGTATGCGTGACCGGCGTCGGCGTAGAAGCTGATCTTCCGGTCGAGTACGGCGAGCGTGTCCTGGAGTTCCGCGATCCGGGACAGGACGTCCCGGCGGGTCGCCTCCAGGAGTTCGTGGCGCTCGCCGAATGTGTGGTCTCCCTCGCGGACCAGTTCCGCGTACCGCACCATGCCGGCGACCGGCATGCCGGTGAGCCGGAGCTTGCCGACGAGGTCGAGCCAGTCGAGGTCGCGGTTGCTGTAGCGGCGCTGGCCGGTGTGCGAGCGGTCGATGTGCGGCATCAGCCCGATGCGCTCGTACCAGCGCAGGGTGTGCGCGGTCAGGCCGGTGAAGGCGACGACCTCGCTGATCGTGTAGCTGTCCTGGCCTTCCGGGCGCCTGTGGGGGTGCGGCGGGGCGCCGCAGCTGTCGGTCCTGGTACCCGTGGTCTCCATCACCGTCATGAGCTCCACGCTATGGCCTTGGAGTGCACTCCAAGCAAGCGGTACAGGTAAGAAATCAACCCGATGTCACAGGGGCCCTGGGCGACGAATTAGGCTCGTCGGCATGTCCTTGCAGAGCCTCGCACTGATCGAGAACTGGCCGGTTCCCACCGCTGCGGCGGGTGTGGTGCGGGCCGACGGGACCGTCCTCGGGAACCATGGTCCGGTTGGGCGGCGGTTCGCGCTCGCCTCCGTCACCAAGCCGCTCGCCGCGTACGCCGCGCTCGTCGCGTACGAGGAGGGGGCGATCGAACTCGACGAGCCGGCCGGGCCCGCCGGGGCGACGGTACGTCATCTGCTCGCGCACACCTCGGGGCTGGCCTTCGACGAGCACCGGGTGACCTCCCCTCCCGGGGAGCGGCGGTTGTACTCCAACGCCGGGTTCGAGCAGCTCGGGGATCACATCGCGAAGGCCACGGACATTCCGTTCGGGGAGTATCTGCGGCAGGCGGTGCTGGAGCCGCTGGGGATGGCCTCGACCTCGCTGGAGGGCTCTCCCGCGAAGGACGGGGTGTCTTCCGTGGAAGACCTCCTGCGGTTCGCGGCGGAGGTGCAGGCGCCGCGGCTGCTGGATCCTCGTACGGTCGCTGAGGCGATGACCGTGCAGTATCCGGGGACGAAGGGGGTGCTGCCGGGGTACGGGCACCAGAACCCGAACGACTGGGGGCTGGGCTTCGAGATCCGGGATTCCAAGTCGCCGCACTGGACGGGGTCTTCGTCCTCGCCGCGTGCCTTCGGGCACTTCGGGCAGTCCGGTACGTTTCTGTGGATCGACCCGGTTGCGGGGGTGGCGTGCGTGGCGCTGACGGATCGGGCGTTCGGGGCGTGGGCGGTTGAGGTGTGGCCGGTGTTCACGGATACGGTGCTGGCGGAGGTGCGGGGCTGAGGTCGGGCTTTTCTCGCCCCCGCCGCCCCTACCCGTCCCATCCTTCTGGGGCTCCGCCCCAGACCCCGCTCCTCAAACGCCGGAGGGGCTGGATTTTGCCGGCCGGGGCTTGGTCTTTTCAGCCCGTCCGGCGTTTGAGGACGAGGCCCCTTCAGGGCCGAAAAGGGGGGTCTGGGGGCGCAGCCCCCAGGGACGGGAATGGGAAGGGGCGGCCTTCGCGTCCGTGATGCGCGCCGCGTCCCCCGGGCCCAACCGGGCTTCCTCCAGGCGCACTTCGCCACGGACGACGTGGACGTAGACGTATCCTCCGTCCGGCACCGCCGTCCGCTCCCCCGGCCCCAGGCGACGTACGTGCAGCATCGCACCCGCCTCCGGGATCGCGTACGGCGTCGAGTCGGCGATGCCGTGGACGATCTCGTAGGAGGGTTCGCCACCCGGGTGCAACGGCGCCAGCCAGGTCTGTACGAAGGTCAGGGGGAGCGAGCCGCCGTTGCGCTCCACGTGCCGTACGCCCGCCGCCGCGCTCAGGCGCTGCACGTCCCCGGGGCGCACCACCGTCTCGTGGCCCGTGGAGTCGCGGTGGGTCAGCTCGCCCTCCACCACCCAGGTCACGATCTCCGTGTGGCTGTGCGGGTGTTCGTCGAAGCCCGCGCCGGGGGCGAGCCACTCCTCGTTGCAGGCGATCAGCGCGCCGAAGCGCAGGTTGTCGGGGTCGTAGTGCGGGCCGAAGGAGAAGGCGTGCCACGACTCGATTCCGGCGGAGGCGTCGCCGCCCGGGTAGCGCTCCGTCGCGCGCCGTACGTCCATCACGGGCACCACCGTAGCCCTCACTCGGCACCCGGCGGCGCGCACTCACGTCCGGATAAGGCAGTCTTGTCCACGTGCCCGAATCCGAAGCCCGCAGGGGCAACCCCGCAGCGCCCGACGTCCACCCGCACGCGGCGACCCTGAAGAGGCTGGAGAAGTCGTCCGGCTCTCTCGCCGCGCAGGCCATCACGCGCATGGACGAGACACTGCCGTGGTACCGGGCCATGCCACCGGAGAACCGTTCCTGGATCGGGCTCGTCGCCCAGGCCGGTATCGCCGCCTTTACTGAGTGGTTCCGGCATCCTGACGCGCCTCAGGCCATCTCCACCGATGTCTTCGGGACCGCTCCCCGCGAGCTGACCCGGGCCATCACACTGCGGCAGACCGTCGAGATGGTGCGCACCACCATCGAGGTCATGGAGAGCGCGATCGACGAGGTCGCGGCCCCCGGGGACGAGAACATCCTGCGCGAGGCGCTGCTCGTCTACGCCCGTGAGATCGCCTTCGCCACCGCTCAGGTCTACGCACAGGCCGCCGAGGCACGCGGCGCCTGGGACGCGCGGCTGGAGTCGCTGGTCGTCAACGCCGTCCTGAGCGGGGAGGCCGACGAGGGTGCGGTCAGCAGGGCCGCGGCCCTCGGGTGGAACTCTCCCGAGCATGTGTGCGTCGTGTTGGGCACCGCGCCCGACGGTGACAGCGAGCTGACCGTCGAGGCCATCCGGCGGGCCGCCCGGCACGCCAAGCTGCAGGTCCTCACCGGCGTGCTCGGAACCCGGCTCGTCGTGATCGCGGGTGGCAGCGACAACCCGCTGGCCGTGGCCAAGTCGCTGATCGGGCCGTACGCGGCCGGGCCCGTGGTCGCCGGTCCCGTCGTACCCGATCTGCTCGCCGCCACCCGGTCCGCGCAGGCCGCGGCCGCCGGGCTCAAGGCGTGTTCCGCCTGGCAGGACGCCCCGCGGCCGGTGCTGGCGGACGATCTGCTTCCGGAGCGCGCGATGGCCGGGGATCCGAGTGCGCGCGAGCAGTTGGTGGAGGAGATCTACAGACCGCTGGAGGAGGCCGGGTCCGCCCTCCTGGAGACGCTCTCCGTCTATCTCGAACAGGCGAGCAGTCTGGAGGGGGCGGCGCGGATGCTGTTCGTCCATCCCAACACCGTGCGCTACCGGCTTCGACGTGTGACTGACGTCACCGGCTGGTCGCCTTCGGATGTGCGTTCGGCGTTCACGTTGCGGATCGCGCTGATCCTGGGGCGTCTGGCCGACGGAGATCTCCAACCCTAGGCTTTTGTCGGAGCCCCACAAAACCCCCTCGTGTTCTTCGTCCCTGTCCCCACGGGCGGCTATGGCCGTCCACAAGAGAGAGTGTGAGAGTGCTCGTACTCGTCGCTCCCGGCCAGGGCGCCCAGACGCCCGGCTTCCTGACTCCCTGGCTCGAACTCCCCGGTGCCGCCGCCCGCGTCGCCGCGTGGTCGGACGCCATCGGCCTGGACCTCGCCCACTACGGCACCCAGGCCGACGCGGACGCGATCCGGGACACGGCTGTCGCCCAGCCGCTCCTTGTCGCGGCCGGGATCCTGTCCGCCGCGGCACTCGGTGACGTTGCGCCGGGCGCCGTCGCCGGCCACAGCGTCGGCGAGATCACCGCCGCCGCCTTCACGGGCGTACTGGACGACACCGCGGCGCTGACCCTCGTACGCAAGCGGGGTCTGGCCATGGCCGAGGCCGCCGCGATCACCGAGACCGGCATGTCCGCGCTGCTCGGCGGCGACCCCGAGGTGAGCGTCGCGCACCTGGAGAAGCTCGGGCTGACCCCGGCGAACGTCAACGGCGCCGGTCAGATCGTGGCCGCGGGCACGCTGGAGCAGCTCGCCGTGCTGAACGAGGACAAGCCCGAGGGCGTCCGCAAGGTCATCCCGCTGAAGGTGGCCGGCGCCTTCCACACGCGCCACATGGCCCCCGCGGTCGACGCGCTGGCGAAGGCTGCCGCGGACCTGACGCCGGCGGACCCGACGGTCGCCTACGTCTCGAACAAGGACGGCAAGGTCGTGGCCACCGGTGCCGAGGTGCTCGAGCGCCTGGTCGGCCAGGTCGCCAACCCGGTCCGCTGGGACCTGTGCATGGAGACGTTCAAGGAGCTCGGCGCCACCGCGATCATCGAGGTCTCCCCCGGCGGCACGCTGGTCGGCCTCGCCAAGCGCGCGCTGCCGGGCGTCAAGACCCTGGCGCTCAAGACCCCCGACGACCTCGACGCTGCTCGCGAGCTCATCGCCGAGCACAGCGCCTGAAAAGGAGCCCAGAGAGCAATGTCGAAGATCAAGCCCAGCAAGGGCGCCCCGTACGCGCGCATCCTCGGTGTCGGCGGCTACCGCCCGACCCGGGTTGTGCCGAACGAGGTGATCCTCGAGACGATCGACTCGTCCGACGAGTGGATCCGCTCACGCTCCGGCATCGAGACCCGGCACTGGGCCTCCCCCGAGGAGACCGTCGCCGCGATGTCGATCGAGGCGTCGGGGAAGGCGATCGCCGACGCCGGGATCTCCGCCGAGCAGATCGGCGGCGTGATCGTCTCGACCGTCTCGCACTTCAAGCAGACCCCGGCCGTCGCGACCGAGATCGCCGACAAGCTGGGCACGAACAAGGCCGCCGCCTTCGACATCTCGGCCGGCTGCGCGGGCTTCGGCTACGGCCTGACCCTCGCCAAGGGCATGGTCGTCGAGGGCAGCGCGGAGTACGTCCTCGTCATCGGCGTGGAGCGGCTGTCCGACCTGACCGACCTGGAGGACCGCGCGACGGCCTTCCTGTTCGGTGACGGCGCGGGCGCGGTCGTCGTGGGCCCCTCCGAGGAGCCGCACATCGGCCCGACCGTGTGGGGTTCCGAGGGCGACAAGTCCGAGACGATCAAGCAGACGGTGCCGTGGAACGAGTTCCACGTCGGCGATGTCTCCAAGCTCCCGCTCGACAGCAAGGGCAACGTCAAGTTCCCTGCGATCACGCAGGAGGGCCAGGCGGTGTTCCGCTGGGCCGTGTTCGAGATGGCGAAGGTCGCCCAGCAGGCGCTGGACGCGGCCGGGATCACCTCGGACGACCTGGACGTCTTCATTCCCCACCAGGCCAACGAGCGGATCATCGACTCGATGGTGAAGACGCTCAAGCTGCCGGAGCACGTCACGGTCGCCCGCGACGTGCGCACCACCGGCAACACCTCGGCCGCGTCGATTCCGCTCGCCATGGAGCGGCTTCTGGCGACCGGCGAGGCGAAGAGTGGCGACACCGCGCTCGTCATCGGCTTCGGGGCGGGTCTCGTCTACGCCGCCACTGTCGTTACCCTCCCCTAGGCACTCCGTGCCGGATCATCATCGGATCCGGTGCGGCTGTACTTACCTGCCGCTGCCGCGGCGGGCACTGCCAAACCCTCTGGATCACAACGAAGGAGCGCCCGAAATGGCCGCCACTCAGGAAGAGATCGTCGCCGGTCTCGCCGACATCGTGAACGAGATCGCCGGCATCCCGGTTGAGGACGTCCAGCTGGACAAGTCCTTCACCGACGACCTGGACGTCGACTCGCTGTCCATGGTCGAGGTCGTCGTCGCCGCCGAAGAGCGCTTCGACGTCAAGATCCCGGACGACGACGTCAAGAACCTCAAGACGGTCGGCGACGCGACCACCTACATCCTCAAGCACCAGGCCTGAGCCACTTCTTAGGCCGGATGCATGGCCCCGCCACCCGGCGGTGGCGCCGCTTAATCCTCGGATCCGTTGGAGAAAGAATTCCCGTGAGCTCGACCAATCGCACCGTGGTCGTCACCGGTATCGGCGCAACCACACCGCTGGGTGGCGACGCAGCCTCTACCTGGGAGGGCCTGATCGCCGGCAAGTCCGGTGTGAAGCCCCTGGAGCAGGAGTGGGCCGCCGACCAGGCGGTCCGTATCGCAGCGCAGATCGCCGTGGAGCCGACCGAGGTCATTCCACGGCCGCAGGCCCGCCGCCTGGACCGCTCGGCGCAGTTCGCGCTGATCGCGGCCAAGGAGGCCTGGGCGGACGCGGGCTACACCGACAAGGCCGGTGAGGACGCAACTGTCGACCCGGACCGGCTCGGTGCGGTCATCGCCTCCGGCATCGGCGGTGTGACGACCCTGCTCGACCAGTACGACGTGCTCAAGGAGAAGGGCGTCCGCCGCGTCTCCCCGCACACCGTCCCCATGCTGATGCCGAACGGCCCGTCCGCCAACGTGGGGCTGCTCGTGGGCGCCCGCGCCGGTGTGCACACGCCGGTCTCGGCCTGTGCCTCGGGTGCCGAGGCCATCGGCTACGCCATCGAGATGATCCGCACCGGCCGCGCCGATGTCGTCATCGCCGGTGGCACGGAGGCGGCGATCCACCCGCTGCCCATCGCCGCGTTCGGCAACATGATGGCGATGTCCAAGAACAACGACGACCCGCAGGGCGCCTCACGTCCCTACGACACCGGCCGGGACGGCTTCGTCCTCGGCGAGGGTGCCGGCGTGATCGTCCTGGAGTCCGCCGAGCACGCCGCCGCGCGCGGTGCCCGCGTGTACGCCGAGGCGGTCGGGCAGGGCATCTCCGCCGACGGCCACGACATCGTGCAGCCGGAGCCGGCGGGGCGTGGCATCGCCCACGCCCTGCAGAACCTGCTCGACAGCACCGACCTGGACCCGGCCGAGATCGTGCACGTCAACGCGCACGCGACCTCCACGCCGGCCGGTGACGTGGCCGAACTGAAGGCGCTGCGCAAGGTGTTCGGCGACGACACGGACCACATGGCGGTCTCCGCGACCAAGTCGATGACGGGGCACCTGCTCGGTGGCGCGGGCGGTGTCGAGTCCGTCGCGACGGTCCTCGCGCTGTACAACCGGGTCGCTCCGCCGACCATCAACGTCGAGAACCTCGACCCGGAGGCGGAGGCCAACGCGGACATCGTGCGCGGTGAGGCTCGCAAGCTTCCTGTTGAGGGGCGGATTGCCGCGCTGAACGACTCGTTCGGGTTCGGTGGGCACAACGTGGTCTTGGCGTTCCGTACGGTCTGATTTCTGCCGTTCACGGCGTGTGGCCCGCACCCCGGGTTCTGGGGGCGGGCCACACGTCGTTTTTCGTCTACCGGCCGGTGGGGGCTGGTCGCGCCCACGCGGCGGAGCCGCAGATTGATACAGCCCCGCGCCCCTGGCGGCGATGCCCCTGAGGGCGATATTTCAGACGACCTGGTGCAACCAGCGCACCGGCGCGCCCTCGCCCGCGTATCTGAACGGCTCCAACTCGTCGTCCCACGGCTTGCCCAGGAGCTTGGCGATCTCCGCCTCCAGGTCCGTCTCTCCGCGCTGGGAACGGGTCAGGGCCGCCCGCAGGCGGTCCTCCGGGATCAGGATGTCGCCGTGGATGCCGGTGACCGCGTGGAAGATGCCGAGCTCGGGGGTGCAGCTGTAGCGCTCGCCCTCGGCGGTGGGGCAGGGCTCGGCGGTGACCTCGAAGCGGAGGAGGTGCCAGCCGCGCAGGGCGGAGGCGAGTTTGGAGGCCGTGCCGACCTCGGCCTGCCAGGAGAACTCCGCGCGCCAGGTGCCCGGCGCGGCGGGCTGCCGGATCCAGTCGAGGTTGACGCGCGTGCCGAGCACCCCGGCGACGGCCCACTCGACGTGCGGGCACAGCGCGCGCGGCGCGGAGTGCACGTACAGAACTCCACGTGTCGTCACCGGGACCTCCGGGCAGAGCGGGACAAGTCTTGCAGGCTGGCATGGCGGCGATGGCAGGCAGCCGCGTTGATGGCGAGGCTACCGTGCGACGGCGCAAGGAGTGTGACGTACCGTCGGTCCCGATGCCGTGAAACACCCGCCATTCACCCGGCAGGACGCTAGTAGGGGTGCAGATCGTTCCCTCGCGGCGGCCGGGAACTCCCGCGCGTTGTTATAGGGGACGACCATTTCACGAGGGGATCACCACGGATGCGGAAGCAGGGCCACCGCTCACGGGCCGTCGTCGCCCTCCTCACGGCGGCCGTCCTGGGCGTCGCCGGCTGTGACGCCGTCGGTGGCGACTCACCGGCGCCCACGGACACCCGGAAGGCCAAGCCCTCCCCGAAGCCGACCCCGGCCTGGGACAGCAGCCCGGGTTCGGTCGCCGCGGTGGGCGACTCCATCACCCGCGGCTTCGACGCGTGCTCGGTGCTGACGGACTGCCCGGAGGTGTCATGGGCGACCGGCGCCAGCACCGAGGTCGACAGTCTCGCCGTACGACTGCTGGGGAAGGCGAAGGCCGCCTCGCGGAGCTGGAACTACGCGGTCTCCGGGTCGCGGATGGCGGACCTGTCCACGCAGATGGCACAGGCGGCGGCGCGCGCGCCCGGGCTGGTGACGGTGATGGCGGGCGCCAACGACGCCTGCAGGGACTCCACCGCGGCGATGACGTCGGCGGCCGACTTCCGGGCTGGCTTCGAGGACGCGCTGAGCGTGCTGCGGAAGAAGGCGCCGAAGACACAGGTGTACGTGGCGAGCGTGCCGAACCTCAAGCGGCTGTGGTCGCAGGGGCGCACCAACCCGGTGGGCAAGCAGGTGTGGAAGCTGGGCCTCTGCCCGTCGATGCTGGCCGACGCGGATGCCCTGGACGCGGCGGCGACCGCGCGGCGGGACACCGTGCAGGAGCGGGTGGAGGCCTACAACGCCGTGCTGAAGGAGGTGTGCGCCAAGGACGAGCGGTGCCGCTACGACGGGGGCGCGGTGTACGACTACCGGTTCGGCACCGCCCAGCTCAGCCACTGGGACTGGTTCCATCCGAGTGTGAACGGACAGGCACGGCTGGCCGAGCTCGCATACCGCAAGGTCACGTCCGTGTCCTAAAGTTCCGCACATGAACGAACTCTTTGCCACACTTTCCGACGGCACGCCGGTCCACCGCTGGACCTTGGAGCGCGCGGGCGTCCGTGTGCGGATCCTGTCGTACGGCGGGATCGTGCAGTCGGCCGAGGTCCCGGACCGGGACGGGCGCGTGGCGAACGTGGTGCTGGGCTTCGCGGACCTGGACGGTTATCTCGAGAACCCGGGCCCGTACCTCGGCGCTCTGGTCGGCCGGTACGCGAACCGGATCGCGGGCGGCCGCTTCCCGCTGGACGGGCTGACGTACGCGCTGGCGCTCAACAACGCGCCGAACTCCCTGCACGGCGGCGAGCGCGGCTTCGACAAGCGGGTGTGGGACGTCGAGCCGGTCGAGCACGGGGTGCGCCTGAGCCGGGTCAGCCCGCACGGCGAGGAGGGCTTCCCGGGGCGTCTGGAGGTCTCGGCGACCTACACGCTGGACGAGTCCGGCGCGCTACGGATCGCGTACGAGGCGGTCACCGACGCGCCGACCGTGGTGAACCTGACCAACCACAGCTACTTCAACCTGGGCGGGTCCGGGAACGCGGGCGGGCACGAACTGCGCATCGCCGCCTCGCGGTTCACGCCGGTCGACGCGGATCTGATTCCGACGGGAGTGGAGGACGTCGCCGACACGCGCTTCGACTTCCGGGAGGACAGGAAGGTCGGCGCCGGGTACGACCACAACTTCGTGCTCGACAAGGGGGTCACGCCGGCGCCCGTCGAGGTCGCCGAGCTGCACGACCCCGCCTCCGGGCGGGTGCTGACGGTGGCGACCACCGAGCCGGGCCTGCAGCTGTACACCGCGGACCACCTGAGCGAGCCCTTCGCGCCCGGCGACGGCATCGCGCTGGAGACCCAGCACTTCCCCGACTCCCCGAACCGGCCGGAGTTCCCGAGCACGGTGCTGCGGCCGGGAGAGACCTACCGCTCGGAGACCGTCTACGGGTTCACGAGTCGGTAGACACACACGAGCCCCGGCCCAGGGGTCAGGTCCCGGGCCGGGGCTGGCTTGTGTGAGGGCTGTGCCCCCTGGGATCAGACGTTAATCGTCGTGGTGACGCGACGGTCGTCAATCGACCGTCCCACCTGGATCTCGTACGAACCCTTCACAAATGACCAGGACGCGGTCTTCTCGTCCCAGATCTCGAAGGCGCGACGCGGCAGCTCCACCGTGGCCTCGACGCTCTCGCCGGGGGCGGCCGCCACCCCCGCGAAACCCGCGAGCCGGCGAGCGGGGCGCTCGGCCCCGGCTTCGGCTTCGGCGGGCGCCAGATAGACCTGCACGACCTCGCGGCCGGCGCGGGTGCCGGAGTTGCGCAGGCGGACCCGGACGGTGCTGCCCTGGACCTCGACCGACTCGTACGTCCAGTCGGTGTAGCCGAGCCCGTGGCCGAAGGGGTACGCCGGGGTGCGGCCCTCCTTCTCCCAGGCGGCGTAGCCGATGAAGACGCCCTCGTCGTAAGGGAGTTCACCGTCCTCGGGGAGGACCCGGGTGACGGGGGCGTCGGTCAGGGAGCCCCAGGTGCTCGGCAGCCGCCCGCCGGGCTCGTGGGCGCCGGTCAGCACGTCCGCGAGGGCCGCGCCGCCCTCCTGGCCGGGGAACCAGCTGAGCAGGACCGCGGCGACGTCCTCGCGCCACGGCAGCTCCACCGGGGAGCCGGAGTTGACGACCACGACGGTGTTCGGGTTGGCGGCGGCGACCGCGCGGACCAGTTCGTCCTGGCGGCCGGGCAGCCGGAGGTCCCCCCGGTCGAAGCCCTCGGACTCGACGCGGTCGGTGGTGGCGACCACGACGACGGCCGTGTCGGCGGCGCGGGCGGCCCGGGCCGCCTCGGCGATCAGCTCGTCGGGGTCGCGCTGCGGTTCCTGGTGGGCGAGGGCGAAGGAGATGACCTTCATCGGGACGTCCTCGGGGAGGACGACGACGTAGGTCAGCGAGACGTCGACCAGCTCGCCCGCGGTCAGTTCGGCCTCGGCACACGGCACGGGTGCGCCGAAGAACGCCTCGAAGGGGTCGTCCTTGTCGGTGCGCTGGACGTCGTCGAAGTACGTCGTGCCGGCGATCGTCAGGCCGAAGGCGCCCAGGCCCTTGATGCCGAAGGTGTGCGGGCCGCTCTCTCGCGGGGTGAAGGTGCCGGTCAGTTCGACGGTGTGCAGACGGTCGTGGGTGACGCCCTCGGGGAGGTCGGTGCCCATCCACTGGATCTGGCCGTTGGGCGCCGAGGCCGTGCCGATGACCTGCCCGTCGGCGTCACGGCAGATCGCCCTCAGCTCGAACCCCTTGTCGGCGACGGCGAGTTCGGTGTTCGGGTCGGCGCCGACGGCGTAGCTCAGGGCGCCCTCGGGAAGGGCGGCGGTGAGGCCGTCGAGCGGGGAGACGATCCGGGACGGGAAGACGGTGGCGGAGCCGCCGCCGAGGACGCGGGCGTCGCGGGCGGCGGCGCCGATGAGGGCGACCGTGCCCTGCTTCAGCGGAAGCGCCTGGTTCTCGTTCCGTACGAGAACGAAGGAGCGGCGCGCGATCTCGCGGGCCAGTTCGATGCCGTCGACGGTCTCCGGCGGCTCGGTGACGACGGGTTCGGCGCCCGCCAGGATGCCGACGCGGGCGGCGAGCCGGAGAACATTGCGTACGGCGCCGTCGACGGTGGCCTCGTCGACCTCGCCGTCCCGTACGGCCCGGGCGAGCGCCTCGCCGTAGACGGTCTTCGGGCCGGGCATGGCGACGTCGAGGCCGCCCTCGATGGCGCCCTTCGTCGACCGGGCGGCCATCCAGTCGGAGACGTTGTAGCCGTCGAATCCCCATTCGGCGCGCAGGACCTCGTTCACCAGGTGGTGGTGTTCGGTCATCGTCGTGCCGTTGACCGTGTTGTAGGCGGTCATGATGCCCCACGGGTGGGCGTTCTCGACGATGAGCTCGAAGGGGGCCAAGTACAGCTCGCGCAGCGCGCGTTCGGAGACCAGGTTGTTCACGGTGAAGCGGTCGGTCTCGGCGTCGTTGGCGACGAAGTGCTTGACGGTGGTGCCGACGCCGCCGGACTGGACGCCGTTCACATAGCCCGCGCCGATCAGGCCGGTCAGGTACGGATCCTCGCTGTAGGCCTCGAAGTGGCGGCCGCCGAGCGGGGAGCGGTGCAGGTTGACGGTGGGGGCGAGCAGGACGTGGACGCCCTTGCGGCGGGCCTCCTGGGCGAGGAGGGTGCCGGCGCGGCGGGCGAGCTCCGGGTCCCAGGTGGCGGCGAGCGCGGTCGGGGACGGGAGGGCGATGGACGGGTCGTCGGCGCTCCAGCGCACGCCCCGGACGCCGATCGGGCCGTCCGACATCACAAGGGACTCCAGGCCGATCTCCGGCAGGGCGGGCAGGGACCACGTGTCCTGGCCGGCCAGGAGACGGGTCTTGGCCTCCAGATCGAGCTTGCCCAGAGCCGCCTCCACGGCTGCCTCGGTGTCCGGGGATGTCGGGGTTCCCGCCATGGCGGTGCCTCCTCGTTGAAGTCCGTGCGGTTCCTCCATCCTGCATCGATTACCTGTAGAGCGGCAGGTTTCGTTATCTTGACGTTATATTCAACGGAAGCCGGTGTCGTACGGTGACGACATGAGCGCGAGAGTCAGGAGTGAGGAGCGGCGGGCCGCGATCGTCACGGCCGCGCTGGAGGTGATCGCCGAGCGCGGTTACCGGGGCGCGAGCCTCGCGGCGGTGGCCGAGCGGGTGGGGCTGACCCAGCAGGGGCTGCTGCACTACTTCCCGACGAAGGACGCGCTGCTGGTCGCCGTGCTGGAGGAGCGGGACCGCTGGGACGCCGTGCCGACCCGGCCGTTGCGGCTGGATCTGCTGGCCTCGCTCGTCGAGTACAACGCGATGCGGCCCGGCATCATCCAGACCTTCTCGGCGCTGCTCGGTGAGAGCGTGACGGAGGAGCATCCGACGCGCGGCTACTTCACCGAGCGGTACGCGCAGGTGCGGGCGGGCATGGCGGAGGTACTGCGCGCCGAGTACGGCGACCGGCTGCCGAACGGACTCACGCCGGAGCGCACGGCCCCGCTGCTCGTCGCGGTGATGGACGGTCTGCAGTACCAGTGGCTGCTGGACCCGGACGCGGTGGACATGCCGGGGGCGTTCCGGGACTTCCTCACGCTGCTGGGCGAGAACCCCGGCTGACCGCGGCCACCACCTCCACCTCGATCTGCGCCTCCGGCCGGAACAGCTTCGGCACCTCGAAGGTCATGCTGGTGGGCGGGGCTCCGGTGAGGAACTCCCTTCGTACGGCGCCGTATTCGTGCAGCTTGTCGATGTCGGTCAGGTACGTGCGGATGTTGATGACGTCGGCGAGTGTGCCGCCGTGGGCCTTCAGCAGGGCGGCGATCGTCTCGAAGACACCGCGGCTCTGCTCGGCGAGCGTGGCGCCCTCCGCGATCTGGCCGGAGACGAACAACAGGGCGCTGCCGTCGGCGTGTTCGACGCGGGCGACCTGGGAGTAGTAGGGGTTCAGGGGCTGGGGGGCGGTGGCGGGGTTGTCGAGGGTGATCTGCATGCCGTCGACGCTAGGACGGGGCCCGGGATGCGACAAGCGAATGTCTAGCATGGCTGCCATGCCGAACTCGCATCCGTCAGTCGAGGTCCCGGACCTTTCCACCGTGTGGCTGCGGGCCTTCCTGGAAGTCGCCCGCCAGGGCTCGTTCACCGTCGCCGCCCGCACTCTCGGCTGGACGCAGTCGGCGGTGTCGCGGCAGATCTCCTCGCTCGAAGGCGCCCTGGGCGGCGGCCCGTTGTTCGACCGGCTGCCCCGAGGCGTACGGCTCACCGAGGCCGGCCGGGTCCTGGTGCCGTACGCGGAGGGCGTCGCCGAGGCCTTGCAGGGGGCCGGGCGTGAGCTGGCCGCGCTGCGTGAAGTGGCCGGTGGGCGGCTGCGGTTCGGGGCGTTCGCGACGGCCGACGCGGCGCTGGTGCCGCACGCCCTCGCGGCCTTCCGAGCCCGTCATCCCGGGGTCGAGGTGACCCGCGAGGAGGGCTTCACTCCCGGGCTCCTGGACCGGCTCACCGCCGGTCACCTCGACCTCGCGGTCGTCTCGACGACGGGCGGTGCGCGGCTGGAGGCGTACGAACTCCACCACCTCCTCGACGAGTCGCTGTACGTCGCCGTCCCGGGCGGCCATGTCCTGGCGGGCGGCGGTCCGGTCCGGCTCGGTCGACTCGCCGACGCCGACTGGATCTCCGGCAGTCCGCGCCCCGAGGGCACGCTCCTGGAGGTGGCCCTGCGCCAGGGCTTCCGGCCGCGCGTCGCGCATGTCGTCGGCGAGTGGACCGCCAAGCAGGGGTACGTCGCCGCGGGCCTCGGCGTGACCCTGGTGCCGGCACTCGCCGCGGAGTCCGTCCGGCCGGACGTGGTGCTGCTTCCGGTGCTCGACGAGGGCGCGCCGGCCCGGGCGGTGTACGCGGCGACGGTGCGGGGGCGGTCATCGGCGCCGGCGGTGGAGGCGTTCGTCGGGGCGCTGCGGGAGGCGGTGGGGCGGATCCCGCACGCATCGCCGCACACACCGCCACATCCGTCACCCCCCACGTCACGCACCATGGCGTAGACCACTTCCGTCACGCGATACTGCGGCCGTCAGGCTCCATGCGCCGTATTGCTGCGACGGAAGGTTCTGAACTCCCTTGTCCTCCATACGTGTTCGGATCGGCATCCTCGGACTGACCCTGCTCGCCGGACTGGCGGCTCCCGCGACCCCGGCGGCGGCCGAAGCCGCGCCCTCGCCCACGGTCGAGGAGCAGCGGCTCGACAAGACCGTGCCGCAGGAGATCCTCCGGCGGTCCGGGTTCGACGCCGTGCCACCCGGGTTCGTACGGGCGCTCGGCTCGGTGCGCTCCTACGCGGAGGCCCGCCGCGTCGTCGTACGGCAGGGGTCGGCGCTGTGGCGGCGGGCGGTCGACCGGGCGCAGGGGCGGGGGCCGGCCGGTGGGGACCTGAGCCGGGACGACGACCGGCCGCTGTACTGGGCGCGGCTGGGGATGACGCGGGAAGTACGGACCTGGGAACCGGAGTTCGGGCTGACCGAGGGGCAACGGGCCTCGCTGCTCGATGCGTTGGAGCGGACCTCGCGCGGGCAGACCGCCATCCGCTATCCGGCCGCCGGCAAGGGACTCAAGCGGGTGCTCGTCACCGGGTTCGACCCCTTCACGCTGGACCGGGACATCCGGATCTCCAATCCGTCCGGGGCCACCGCGCTCGCTCTCGACGGCACGGTGATCGAGACGGCGGACGGGCCCGCGCGGGTCGAGACCGTCGTCTTCCCCGTGCGCTGGCAGGACTTCACGGAGGGGACGGTGGAGCGGACGCTGCGGCCGTATCTGAAGAAGGTCGACCTCTTCACCACCGTGAGCCAGGGGCGGGTCGGGCGGTTCGACGTGGAGCGGACCAACGGGGCGTGGCGGGGCGGGTATCCGGACAACCAGAACATCGGGCTGACGGAGACCGTGCCGGTGAGCGATCCGGGCTCGCAGCCGCAGTGGACTTCGACGACCCTGCCGTACAAGGAGATTGTGGCGGCCGGCACCGGGCGGTTCCCTGTGTACGACAACACGAGCGTGACCGAGATTCCGGCGGGTGGGACGGAGCCTGTGGTGCGGGCGGACGGGCCTACGCCGGGGTCCACCGCCCGTTCGGGGGGCGGTGGGAACTATCTCTCCAACGAGATCGCCTATCGGGCCACGTTGTTGCGGGACCGGTTGGGGCTGCATGACGTGCTGCCGGGTGGGCATGTGCACACGCCGGTGCTGCAGTTCGGGGCGGGGAACACGGATCCGGCGACGGGGGTGGTGACGGATCCGGAGTTCGTGCGGAATCGGCTGGACATCATCGCTCAGGTGACGGGGATTCTGCGGGTGGCGGTTGAGGGGGCGGCCGGGGCGTAGGGGTTCTTTTTTCGCCCCCGCCGCCCCTACCCGTCCCGTCCCTGGGGGCTGCCGCCCCCAGACCCCCGCTGTCGGCCCTGAAGGGGCCTCGTCCTCAAACGCCGGACGAAATCCAGCCCCTCCGGCGTTTGAGGAGCGGGGGTCCAGGGGGCAGAGCCCCCTGGGGACGGGACGGGTAGGGGCGGCGGGGGCGAACGAACCCAGTTACTCCCCGGACACGTCCGCGGCCTCCGCCGGCTCCTCGGTGTTCTCCTCGCCCAGCAGGTCCCGGGCCATCAGTGTCGCCCCCGCCACCGCCCCCGGCATCAGGAACACCGCGACGAACGGGATCAGGAAGGCCACGGCCAGTGGGGTGCCGAAGCCCCAGATCAGGGTCTTGCGGGAGCGGAGGAGCGCCAGGCGGTCGTGGAGTTCGACGCCGCGGCGCTGGAGGGCGACGCCGGTGAGCTCCTCGGTGAGGAAGAAGCCGGTGACGAAGAAGCCGATCACCGGGACGGCTGTCTGGCCGAGGACCGGGATGAAGCCCAGAGCGAAGAGAAGGACGCCCCAGAGACCCGCGCGGGCAAGGACGCGGAGGCTGTCCCTCGCCGAGATCAGCAGCTCGCGCCAGAGCGGGAGGCCGGACTCGGGAGCCGTGCCGTCCGGGGAGACGTCCCGGTCGACCTTCTCGGAGAGGTTCTCGTAGAAGGGCTGGCCGAGGAGGAGGGTCACGGCCGTGAAGGTGAGGACCGACAGGAGGAGGGCGAGGGCGAACAACACCACGGTGAGGAAGCCTCGGAAGAGGCCCAGCCACGGGCTCGACCAGTCGTCGGCGAACGGCGTCGCCCAGGCCACGAAGTCCACGCCCCACAGCGCGAGGGCGACGAGCGCCGCCGCGTAGAGGACCAGGGTGATCAGACCCGGGATCAGCCCGAAGCCGTACTGCTTGCCGTGCCGGGCCACCCAGCGTTGGCCCTGCAGAAGGTAGTTGAAGCCCGCCCCGAGATCGCGCATGGGGTGAACTTTACTGACGTCGGCTCACGCACGATGACCGACCCCGGCGCCGGGGTCCGCGCCACCGGGTCCAGGCCGAGGGCCACCCGGGCGGGGGTGACGAGGGCGCCGTACTCGGTGTCGTCGAAGCCGATGACGGCGAGGTCGTCGGGGACCGCGCGGCCGAGGTCCCGAAGGGGCCGTCATGGTGCGCCGGGCGATGTCGTCGGCGTACGCGGCCACCGCCGTCACCTCCGGGTGTGCGGGCAGGAACGCCCCCAGCGCCTCCGTGCCGGCCGCGGCACCACCAAGAGGGTGAGCGGCGGCAGGCCGCGGCCCGGCGTACGCGGTCGCGGGTGGCCGCGGAGATCGTCTGGTTCGGGTCGTCGTTCAGGACGAAGCTCACGGTGGCCCGCGACACCCCGCTCGCCGCGGCCACGTCGCTCGGCGTCACCCGCTTCGCCGCGCGCCGCCCGCTGGGATCCCGCCATCATCGCGGTCCGTATCACGGCGGTCCGGCTGCCGGCTCAGGCCGCCTCATCCCAGGGGAGTCACCGCCACCACGACCCCCGGTTCCGCCGTCGGCGACACCGCCGCCGACACCCGCACCGCCGCCGCCCTGGCCACGCGGCCCGTACGGGAGGCGGTGGCCAGGAACAACGGCTGGAGCTGCTCGAGGCCCGAGACCAGGAGTTCCTCCCCTGCGATCAGCACCGGCCGCGCCGCCTTCGCCGTCGCCGCAGCCGCCTCCGTGAGGTCGGCGAGGGGCGGGAGCGTTCCTCGTACGACGTTGGCGCCGGCGGCGGCCGCGCGTTCCGCGAGGGCCACCTGGAGAGGCATCAGGGGGGCCAGCGCGGCCGTCAGGGCGTCGGCGATGCGGCGGAGTTCGGGGGTCGAGTCGCGCAGGACGTCGGTGGCCGCCCGGATCAGGGGCGTGAGGGCGAGGAGCAGGCCGGCGAAGACGCCCGCCGCCGCGGGCAGCAGCGGTGACGTCGCCTCGACGAAGTCACCCAGCGCCGTCGCGAACTCCTCGACCGCGGGCTCCACCGCGTCCAGGACGGGCAGGAGGCTGTCGCCCAGCGCCGCGAGCAGGGCCTGTGCCGGTTCGCTGACCGGGTGGACGGCGAGCGGTGCCCCGGTCGTGCCGAGCCGGGTGAGGGTGTCGACGATCCGGTAGAACGCCTCCTGGGCCTGCGGGGACGCGCTCGCCTCGGCCAGTTCCGCGGTGGTCTCGCGCAGGACGCGCAGCACCTCGGTGCCCGAACCGTCGCGCGGGTCGAAGGTGTTGATCGCGATCCTGGTGATGTTCCCGGCCGTGTCCAGGAGTTGGCCGGTGATGTCGGTGGTGTTCCGTGCCATGCGCAGCACGTCGTCCCTGCTGGGGAGCGAAGGGATCGTGGACATGGGCCCTCCTTGGCTGACAACGCCTCGCACGCCGGTGTCCTCAGCATGCCCCGTCCGGCCCCCACGAGATGCGCCATCCGGGGCATCCGCGACACCAACTCCCTCTTGTTGCGGTTGAGTCGAACGGGTACACCTCGCCGTACCGATCCACAGGAAGCCCCACAGGAGGTACGCGTGCGCACCACGAGAACCGTTCCTGCGAGACCCGTCCTGTTCACCGCACTCGCCGTCACCACGGCGGGTGCGCTCCTGCTGACCCCCCACACGGCGAGCGCGGATCCCCAGCCCGTCACCAGGGAGGGCGCCGGCGTCGAGGCCCAGCGCGCCGCCCGGGCCCCGGAGAGCGCCGCTCAGCGAGCCCTCACCGCCGCACAGAGCACCACGGGGGCCGTGCGCGGCTACCCGCGCGAGCAGGTCCTCACCCCCGACCCGGAGAACCCGGCCGACAAGTCCATCAAGCTCGGCCTCACCCCGTACCACGGCATCGCCCCGAAGCTGAACGCCCTGCAGCGGCTCGGCGACCGGGTGAGCGTCGAGGTCGCCGGGCAGTCGGCCGGTGGGCACCGGCTCTACCTCGTCACCGTCACCGCCCCGGAGACCGCGGGTCAGGCCCGGGCCCAGGAGCGGATGCGCGAGCTCATCGAGAACGCGCCCGCCACGGCCGCCAAGTCGCGGGAGATCAAGGCGAGTTACAAGGCGCCCGTGTTCCTCAACAACAACATCCACGGCAACGAGTGGGAGGGCACCGACGCCTCCCTGAAGCTCGTCGAGCAGCTCGCGACCGCGAAGGACCACAAGACGCGCGATCTCCTCTCCCACAGCCGCCTGTACTTCAACATCACCGCGAACCCCGACGGCCGGATCGCCGGGACCCGCGCGAACGCCAACGGCTTCGACCTGAACCGGGACTTCGTCACCGCCTCGCAGCCCGAGGTGCGCGCGATGCGGCAGATCGAGATCGACAAGCAGCCGGCCGTCATGCTCGACCTGCACGGCTACGTCAACGGCACGCTCATCGAGCCCACCACTCCCCCGCACGGCGAGAACTACGAGTACGACCTCTTCCTGAAGAACACCTACGCCAACGCCCTCGGCATGGAGGCCGCCGTCAACGGCCTCGGCTACACGCCCGCGCAGGACGGCGTCGAGCCCGTGCAGATCCCCTTCCGGGACCAGGAGGAGGGCTGGGACGACTGGCCGCCGATCTTCACCCCGCAGTACGCCGCCTTCCACGGCACGGTCGCCGCGCACACGGTGGAGATCCCGTTGCAGGTGAACAACGACGCCTACGACAGCCTGCCCGTCGAAGAGCTGCGCCGCCGGTCCGCGATCAACGTCGACGTCGCCGGTGCGGCCATCCGCGCCACGCTCAACTTCGTGCAGGAGAAGCGGACTTCGCTCGTCGCCGACCAGATCGAGGTCTTCCGGCGCGGGGCGGCAGGCGCGGCTCAGGTGCCGGTGTCCGAGGAGACGGTCCCCGGGGTTCCGGGCATCGGTCCGGAGGACGTGTACACCACCGACTTCCCCCGCGCGTACGTCATCCCGTCCGGCAGCACCGCCGCCGCCCGGCTCGTCGACCACCTCGTCGCCAACGACGTCCGGGTGGCCCGCGCGGCCCGCGACTTCCGGCTCGGCGGACGGTCGTACGCGAAGGGCTCGTACGTCGTCGACATGCACCAGCCGAAGCGGGGGCTGGCGAACGTGCTGCTCGCCGACGGCACGGACATCAGCGACAAGGTCTCGGTGATGTACGACATCTCGGGCTGGAGCCTGGGCCGGCTGTGGGGCGCCACCGTCGAGCCGGTGACCTCCGGGAACCTGACGGGCGTCGCACTGCGGACCGTCCGGAAGGCCGCGCGTGTCGGTTACGTCGCCCCGCGCGGCGACCTGCGGCTGCGGCTCGACGACCCGCAGGAGATCGCGGCGCTCAACTCCCTCCTCCAGCACGGCGTTTCGGTACGACGGGCTGCCGACGGGAGTGCGATCGTGCCGGCGTCGGCGCGCGCCAGAGCAGCGGCCGCGGCACAGTCCTACGACGTCGTCTTCGACGCGACGAGGCTGACCGGCACGAGCGCACTGCACCGCCTCCGGGTGGCAGCCGCCGTGACGCCGGGTGAGCTGTTCGCGCTTCGCGAGATGAACTTCGAGGTCACGCCGGTCTCGACGGCCGTCCTGAACACGGGCTCCTTCGACTGGTCGACGGTGGACGTGCTGTTCGTGTCGGCGGGGCTGGAGTACGGCGGCCTGACCGCGGCCGCTCGCGGGGCGCTGGAGGCGTTCCTCGATGCCGGACACGGTCTCGTCGGGCGCGGTGTCGTCGGGGCGGACCTCAGCACGGCGGCCGGACTCCTGGCGGCCAAGCCCGTCGAGGGCAACGGGGACGCCAACGGCGTGGTGCGCGTGGTGAATTCGGGACCGGTCACCGCCGGTGCCCCGGACCACGGTTTCGTGTACGCGCCCGTCTGGTTCACCGACCTCGGACCGGAGGTCCGCGTGGAGCAGTCGTACGCGACCGGCAACCCGCTCGTGTCCGGGCACTGGCGGGCGCTCGCGGACGGCTCGGGCGGGCCCGCCGCGGCGGCCGGACAGGCCTCGGTCGTCAGTGGCCCGCAGACCGTTCTGTTCGGCACGGAGCCCCTCTTCCGGGACCACCCGAAGGGGGAATTCGCCCAGGTCGGACGGGCGTTGTTCACAGTGGTCGGCACGTGAAGCGGTTCAGGTGAGGAGAGCGGATGACGCAGGAGATCCACGGCACCGTCGCGGACGGCTTCGAGGCGGTGCGGGAGGAGTTCGCCGCGTTCGTGACGGGCGAACGGCCGGACTACGAAGGGCAGTTGTGCGCGTATGTGCACGGCCGCAGAGTCGTCGACCTGTGGGTGAGGGACGGCTCCGACGCCACCTCCCTGCACGGCGTGTTCTCGTCCACCAAGGGCGCCGCACACCTCGTGGTCGCGCTCCTCGTCCAGGACGGCACGCTCGAACCGGACCGCAAAGTGACGTACTACTGGCCGGAGTTCGGGGCCGAGGGCAAGGGCCAGCTGACCCTGCGGGACCTGCTCGCGCACCGGGCCGGTGTGATCGGACTCGACGGGGGCTTCACCGACGACGAGCTGGCCGACGACCGTGCGATCGCCGAACGGCTCGCGGACCAGAAGCCGTTCTGGCGACCGGGCACGGCCTTCGGCTACCACGCCCTCGTGATCGGCGCGCTGGCCGGTGAGGTCGTACGGCGGGCGACGGGCCGTACGCTCCAGGAGGTGTACGAGGAGCGGATCCGCGCCCCGTACGGGCTGGACTTCTTCCTGGGACTGCCCGCGGCGCTGGAACCCCGTTACCGCTCGGTGCGGCCGATGACCCCGACGGACGAGCAACAGGCCCTGCTGGACTCACTGCCGAGGGGGCCGCACACGCTGGCCTCGATCGCGTTCAACACCCATGTGCCGGAGCCCGGGACGCTGGAGAGCTACGCCAACTCCCGTGCCGTACGGGCGAAGGGCCCCGCGTCGGCGGGCGGTGTGGCCGCCGCGCGCGGGCTCGCCGGGATGTACGCGGCGGCGATCAGCGAGGTGGACGGGCGTCCGCCACTGCTGAAGCCGGACACCGTCGCCGAGGTCGGCCAGATCCATTCGATCGGGTACGACCTGGTGGCCCGGACACACAAGTCGTACGGCCTCGGCTTCCAGGCCACCGCGGACACCTGGCACCCCTTCCTGGGCGCCGGGACGTTCGGCCACAGCGGCGCGGGCGGTTCGCAGGCCTTCGCGGATCCGCGCAGCGGGCTGGCGTACGGCTACACACGCAGGCGGATGGCTTTCCCGGGAGGGGCGGCCCCTGAGAACCAACGGCTGGTGAAGGCGGTGCACACGGCAGCACTGGCCGGCTGAACCGACGGCGACGCGGAGACTCCGGCGAGTGCCCACCAACGTCCACTGTCCCCAGGCCACCGGCCGCGAAAGAGCCGCGCCCCGCAGGCGAAAGAGCCAAAAAGGAAGCCGCACCCCACGTCCAGGGGTGCGGCCTCCGTCAAGCGCAACGAGTGCGCTCAGACAAGCGTCACGGTGATGTTGCCGCTCGTCGCCTTCGAGTACGGGCAGACCTGGTGGGCCTTCTCAATCAGGGCCCTGGCGGTCTCGGCGTCGATGGCCGGGATGTGTGCCGAGATCTCGACGACGAGCCCGAAGCCGTCGCTGTTCTTGCCGATGCCGACCTTCGCGGTGACGGTCGAGCCGGAGAGATCGGCCTTCTCCTGGCGGGCGACGACGCCGAGGGCACCCTGGAAGCAGGCGCTGTAGCCGGCGGCGAACAGCTGCTCCGGGTTGGTGCCGGTGCCGCTGCCGCCCATCTCCTTGGGCGGGCTGACGACGAGGTCGAGCTTGCCGTCGTCGGTGGCGACCCGGCCGTCGCGACCGTTCTCGGCGGTGGCGACGGCGGTGTACAGGACGTCGGACTGCTGGATGGACATGCGGTGTCTTCCTCCTCGGTCCGCCGCGACTCGCGCCCACGATCGACGACGGAATTCGGAAAGAAGTTACCGCATGACGGAAATCCAGGACAGAGTCAGAGCTTGACGATCATCTTCCCGGTGTTGTCGCCGCGCAGGACGCCGAGGAAGGCCTCCAGGTTGTTCTCGATGCCCTCGACGACCGTCTCGCGGTACTTCAGCGCGCCAGAGGCGACCCAGGGGCCGACCTCCTGGACGAACTGCGACTGGAGGTCGTAGTGGTCGCCGACCAGGAGGCCCTCGATGCGGCCGCGGGTCGCGATGAGGCGGGCGAGATTCTTCGGACCGGGGGCGGCCTCGGTGTTGTTGTAGACGGAGATCATGCCGCAGATGGCGATACGGCCGTGCAGGTTGAGGGAGCCGATGGCCGCCTCGAGGTGGTCGCCGCCGACGTTGTCGAAGTAGACGTCCACGCCGTCGGGAGCGGCGGCGCGCAGCTGCTCGCTGACCGAACCGTTCTTGTAGTTGAAGGCCGCGTCGAAGCCGTACTCCTCGACGAGGATCTTGACCTTCTCGTCGGAGCCGGCCGAGCCGATGACCCGGGAGGCGCCCTTGAGCTTGGCGATCTGGCCGACCTGGCTGCCGACGGCACCAGCGGCGCCGGAGACGAAGACCGAGTCGCCCTCCTTGAAGGCGGCGGTGCGCAGGAGGCCGGCATAGGCGGTGAGGCCGGTCATGCCGAGGACGCCGAGGTAGGTGGAGAGGGGCGCGGCCTCCGGGTCGACCTTGACGGCCTGCGCGGCGTCGAACGTGGCGTACTCGCGCCAGCCGCCGAAGTGCAGGACGTGGTCGCCGGCCGCGATGCCCTCGGCGCTCGAGGCGACGACCTCGCCGACCGCGCCGCCCTGCATGGCCTTGCCGAGCTCGAAGGGGGCGACGTACGACTTGGCGGCGCTCATGCGGCCGCGCATGTACGGGTCGACGGACAGGTACTTGTTCCGGACCAGGACCTGACCCTCGCCGGGCTGCCGGATCTCCGCCTCGACCAGGGCGAAGTCCTCGGGCTTGGGCCAGCCGACGGGGCGGGAGAGGAGGTGCCACTCGCGGTTGATCATGACGGAGCCTTTCGATTTACTTCAGTACCTGAAACAACAATGCGCCTGAATATTTCATGTTGTCAAGTAACGGGGTATCCTGGACCGCATGGCCACACCCGAGAAGACCCGCCGACCCGACGCGCTGACCATGGAGGTCGTCGAGCTCATCGGAGACGTCGTGGCGCGTTTCTACGAGGACTTCGAGGACGCCGCCGCGGGACACGCGCTGACCGGCGCGCAGGCGCGGCTGCTGAGCCTGCTGTCCCTGGAACCGCTGCCCATGCGCAAGCTCGCCCGGAAACTGAAGTGCGAGCCGTCGAACGTCACCGGGATCGTGGACCGCCTGGAGACACGGGGACTCGTGGAGCGCCGCCCGGATCCCACGGACCGCCGCGTGAAGGTGGCCGCGGCGACGGAGGAGGGGCGGCGGGTGGCCCGGGGACTGCGAGAGGAACTGCGCTTCGCCCGCGAACCGCTCGCCGGACTGTCCCACGGCGAACGGGAGTCCCTGCGGGACCTGTTGAGGCGGATGCTGGACACGGACACGCAGGGCGACGACGGGTGATCAGGCGGGCGGGACATCCGCCTGAACCGTTCAGCCGATCCACAGAGGCAACCGCCTCAGGTGCACCACCACAGGAACCGCTCGCACTCCGAGGGTGACGGATCCGGGCTCGGGTCCGCGGTCGTCGGGTCGGCGGTGGGGGTCGCGGGGTCGGCCGGAGTGGTCGCCGGGTCCGAGGCCGACGTGTCCGGGGCCGTGGTCGTCGCCGACTGGGCCTCCTTGTCGGCGTCGTCCTTGTCCTTGTCCGGCTTCTCGCTCTTCGACGCCGAGGCGGACGGGGACTTCGAGGCGTCCGGGGTGGCCGAGGCGACGGCTCCGCTCGGGTCGTCCAGCGGCTCGGCCGTCGCGCCCGCCGCGGCCGGCGTGGGGGACGAGCCGGGGGCGTCCATGCCGAGTTCCGCGAGGCTGAGGCCGCCGGCCGCCAGGACGCAGGCCGCGGTGATCAGGAGGACCCGGCGGCGCCGGCGGCGGTGGGCCGCGGCTTTGCGGTCGCGGCGGCTGGCGCCGGCCGTGGAGCCGTCGGGGTCTTCCTCGCCGTCGTCATCGGGGTACTCGGAGTCGTCGTGGTCCTCGGGAGCTTCGGCCGCCGCAGCGGTCCGGCCGCCACGGCCCCGTGCGCGGCGCCGAGCCGCTCGGCCGCCCGTCGGCTCCGCCGGCGGCTCGGACCGGTCGCTCGACGACTCCGGCTCCGCCTCGGCCTCGTACGACGCCGCCTCATGGCCGTCCCCGTACGAGGCGGCCGCGTGGCCCTCGCCGTACGCGGCGGGCGCGCCCGCGCTCCCGTACGCATCCGTGTGGCCGGCATCCGCGTATCCGCCGCCGTACGCTCCGTCGGCCCCGTACGCCTGCTGCGGCTGGACAGGCGCAGACACAGGCGCATGCGGCTGCGCCGCGTACGCCCGTAGTTCTTCGACCGAGGTGCCGCAGCCCGGGCAGGCGAGGGCGCCGTTGAGGTGCCGTCGGCACGGGAAGCAGTAGTCCATGACGCGGGAAGAATAAGTTCCACACAGGGAGCGTTCCTAGAGATCTCTGTGAAGGTTCCGTGCGGAACTGGCGTTTCGCGTTTGCCCAGTTGAGGTCAAGCCCCACCATTCCGCGCCATCTTCCGACACACCGGAGCGGTCCGTCGCACGGTCCGTGCGACGGACCGCTCCGGCCCGAAAAGCGTCCTTCTCCGCTCAGGTCTTCTTACGGGTCGTCATGGCGCGCTGGATCAGGATGAACGCGCACAGCAGCACACCGGTGGCGATCTTCGTCCACCAGGAGCTGAGCGTGCCCTCGAACTGGATGATGCTCTTGATCAGGCCCAGGACGAGGACGCCGAAGAGGGTGCCCAGGATGTAGCCGGAGCCGCCCGTCAGCAGCGTGCCGCCGATGACGACCGCGGCGATCGCGTCGAGTTCCATGCCGGTCGCGTGCAGCGGGTCACCGGACTGGATGTACAGGGTGAAGAGCAGGCCGGCCAGGGCCGAGCAGAAGCCGCTCACCGTGTACACGGCGATCTTGGTGCCGCCCTGCGGCAGGCCCATCAGCATGGCCGACTGCTCGTTGCCGCCGATGGCGTACACCCGGCGTCCGAAGCGCGTGTAGTGCAGGACGTAGAACGCCACGGCGAGGACGACGAGCGAGACGATGGCGCCGACCGACAGGAAGCCCACCCCCAGCGACGCCTGCGCCTGCGCCATGCTGCTCACCGAGGCGTCGCCGATGGAGATCGACTCCTTGCTGATGACCAGGCACAGGCCCCGGAAGAGGAAGAGGCCGGCGAGGGTCACGATGAAGGGCTGGATCTCGAAGTTGTGGATCACATAGCCCATCAGGAAGCCGCCGAAGGCGCCCACGCCCAGCGCGATGGGGATGACGACCAGGATGGGCAGGCCCTGCTTCTCCACCAGCCATGCCGTGAGCATGGTCGTGAAGCCGATCACGGAGCCGACCGACAGGTCGATGCCGCCGGAGAGAATCACGAAGGTGGCGCCGACGGCGGCGACCAGCAGGTAGCCGTTGTCGATGAAGAGGTTGAGGAAGACCTGCGGTTCGCCGAAACCGTAGTTCGTGTAGCGGCTCAGGCCCGCGATGTACATCGCGAGGAAGAGCGTGGCGGTCACCAGGACGGGCAGGCGCCGGTCGCCGAGCAGCCGCGCGCCCTTGGACGTCGTACGGCTGTCCGGGACGGTGGGGGTCTTGGTGGCCGTGCTCATCACGACACCTCCATCTTGGGGGCTGCCGCGGTCGTCGGGGCGGTGTCCGCCGGGGTGGCGGACGGCTTGCCGCCGCCCTTCGCGCCGGACCCGGAGCCGAACTTGGCACCGAAGACCTTGGCGCGGAACTTCGGGGACTGCAGCAGGCAGACGACGATGACGACGGCGGCCTTGAAGACCAGGTTGGTCTGGGTGGGCACACCGATGGTGTAGATCGTGGTGGTCAGGGTCTGGATGACGAGGGCGCCCACCACCGTGCCGCCGATGGAGAACCGGCCGCCCAGGAGCGAGGTGCCGCCGATCACCACGGCGAGGATCGCGTCGAGCTCGATCCACAGACCGGCGTTGTTGCCGTCCGCGGCCGAGGTGTTGGAGCTGATCATCAGGCCCGCGATACCGGCGCACAGCGCGCAGAACACGTACACCATGATCTTGATGCGGCGGGACCTGATGCCGACCAGGCGGCTGGCCTCGGCGTTGCCGCCGACCGACTCGACCAGCAGGCCGAGGGCCGTGCGGCGGGTCAGTGCCACGGTGACGGCCACGACCGCGGCCACCACGAAGATGGAGAAGGGCAGGGTCAGCCAGTAGCCGCCGCCGATCAGCTTGTACGGCTCGCTGTTGATGGTGATGATCTGGCCGTCGGTGATCAGCTGGGCGACACCGCGCCCGGCGACCATGATGATCAGCGTGGCGATGATCGGCTGGATGCCCATCCGGGCGACCAGGAAGCCGTTCCACAGACCGCAGACCACCGCGGCCACCAGTCCGATGCCCATGGCCAGCAGCACCGCGGACAGGGCGCTCTGGTCGGCCTGGTCGCTGATGTAGGAACAGGTCAGGGCGCCGGTGATGGCGACCACGGCGCCGACGGAGAGGTCGATGCCACCGGTGGCGATGACCAGGGTCATGCCGACCGCCACCAGGATGAGCGGCGAGCCGAACAGCACGATCGAGACGAGGCTGCCGTAGAGGTGACCGTCCGTCATCTTGATCGAGAAGAAGTCGGGGGTGAAGGGAACGTTGATCAGCAGCAGGAAGACCAGTACGGCCACCGGCCAGAACAGGTGATGCTGCGTCAGCGCTCGCCATCGGGGAGTGGTGGTCACTGGTGCTCTCCGCTCGCGATGGTCTCCAGGATCCGGGTGGGGGTGATCTCGGGCCCGTTGGCGATCTGTGCGACGAGCTTGCGGTCGCGCAGCACGCCGATGGTGTGGCTGAGCCGGAGTACCTCTTCCAGTTCGGCCGCGATGTACAGCACGGACATGCCTTCCTCGGAGAGCGAGACCACGAGTTTCTGGATCTCCGCCTTCGCGCCGACGTCGATGCCGCGCGTCGGTTCGTCCAGGATCAGCAGCTTCGGCTGGGTGATGAGCCAGCGGGCGAGCAGCACCTTCTGCTGGTTGCCGCCGCTCAACTGGCCGACCCGGGCCTCCGGGTTGGCGGGGCGGATGTCCAGCGCCTTGATGTACTTGGCGACGAGTTCGTCGCGCTGGGCGGCCGGGATGGGCCGGGTCCAGCCGCGGGCCGCCTGGAGGGCGAGGATGATGTTCTCCCGCACCGTCAGGTCGGGTACCAGGCCCTCGGTCTTGCGGTTCTCCGAGCAGAAGGCGACGCCCGCGGAGATCGCGTCGTTCGGGGCACTCATCGAGACCTGCTTGCCGCCGATGGTGACCTTGCCGCTGTCGGGCTGGTCGGCGCCGAAGAGCAGCCGGGCGAGTTCGGTACGGCCGGAGCCGAGCAGACCGGCCAGTCCGACGACCTCGCCCTTCTTGATCTCCAGATCGAAGGGCGCGATGCCGCCCGTCCGGCCGAGGCCGTCCGCGTGCAGCAGCGCCTCGCCGACGTCGGCGTGCAGCTGGTGCTCGTGGAGCTCCTCCAGCTGGTCCATGGCCTTGCCGATCATGAGATGGATCAGTCCGACCTGGTCGAGCTCGCTGACCAGATGCTCGCCGACCAGGGCGCCGTTGCGCAGCACGGTCATGCGGTCGCAGATCTCGTAGATCTGGTCGAGGAAGTGCGAGACGAACAGGATCGCGACGCCCTCGTCCCTCAACTGCCGCATCAGGCGGAACAGTTCGAGGACCTCGTCGCGGTCGAGGCTGGACGTCGGCTCGTCCAGGACCAGCACCTTGGTGCCGGCTCCCGCGCCGTCGCTGTCGCCGGTGCCGACCGACCGTACGATCGCGACCAGTTGCTGCACGGCCAGCGGGTACGAGGACAGGGGCGCGGTGACGTCGATGTCGAGGCCGAGCCGGTCGACCAGCTCCGCCGCCTCCTTGCGCATGCGCTTCCACTGGATGCGGCCCGCGCGGGTGGGTTCACGTCCGATGAAGATGTTCTCCGCCACCGACAGGTTGGGGCAGAGGTTCACCTCCTGGTAGACCGTGCTGATGCCGGCCTGCTGCGCCTGGAGCGGGCTGCCGATCCGCACGGCCTTCCCGTCGAGGGTGACCGTGCCGCCGTCCAGCGAGTAGACGCCGGTCAGCACCTTGATCAGAGTGGATTTACCGGCGCCGTTCTCGCCCATCAGGGCGTGGATCTCGCCGGGGAAGAGCCGGAAGTCGACGCCCGACAGAGCCCGTACCCCCGGAAACTCCTTGACTATGCCCGTCATCTCCAGGACGGGCAGCGGCTCTGCCATGGCAGCGCTCCTCATCGATTTCGTTCAGGCCCGCAGGGAGCCCCCTGGACAGCCCCCCTCGACTGAGGGTTCGGTCGGGCGGGGGCTCCCTGGCGGTGGGTGCGGTCGGTCAGTACTTGCGGGTGGGGAGGGCGGCCTTGGCCTGGTCCTGCATGAAGTCGCCCTCCTTGGTCTTGATCCAGCGCTCGACCGTCTCGCCGTCCTTGACCTTCTGGACGACCTCCATCAGCTGGGGGCCGAGCAGCGGGTTGCACTCGACGATGGCGTTGATCTTGCCCTCGGACATGGCGATGAAGCCGTCCTTCACACCGTCGACCGTGACGATCAGGATGTCCTTGCCGGGCTTCTTGCCGGCCGCCTCGATGGCCTGGATGGCGCCGATGCCCATGTCGTCGTTGTGCGCGAACAGCACGTCGATGTCCGGGTTGGACTGCAGGAAGGCGGCCATGACCTGCTTGCCGCCGGCCCGGGTGAAGTCGCCGGTCTGGCTGACGACGATCTTCCAGTCGTCCGCGTGGTCGGCGTCCATGACCTCCTTGAAGCCCTTGGCGCGCTCGATCGCGGGGGCGGCACCGGTGGTGCCCTCCAGCTGGGCGATCTTCACGGCGCCCTTGTGACCGGCCTTCTCCAGGACCTTCTCCAGGATCTTGGCGGCGCGCCGGCCCTCGTCCGTGAAGTCGGAGCCGACCAGGGTCACGTACAGGGACTCGTCGGAGGTCTCGACGGAGCGGTCGGTGAGGACCACCGGGATCTTCTTGGCCTTGGCCTCCTTCAGCACCGCGTCCCAGCCGGTGACGACCACCGGCGAGAAGGCTATGACGTCCACGCCCTGGGTGATGTAGCTGCGGATCGCGGAGATCTGGTTCTCCTGCTTCTGCTGCGCGTCGGAGAACTTCAGGGTGTAGCCCGCGGTCTTGGCCGCTTCCTTCACCGAGTCGGTGTTGGCGCTGCGCCAGCCGCTCTCCGAGCCGACCTGGGAGAAGCCGAGGACGAGCGCCTTGCTGCCGCCGGAGGTGGAGTCCGAGGCGCTGTCGTCCTCCTTGGCGCAGGCCGCCAGGCCCGTCGCAGCCGCCACGCCGACCGCCGCGGTGAGGAAGTTCCTTCTGCTGAGCATGTGTCTTCTCCTTTGAAGAGCCGGTCCGGGGATGGACCACTGGTGCTCGATGGGACCGGCCGCGCTGCGTCCAGCCTGTCGATCATTGTTCGAAATATCGGCCACACCGATGGCGGGAAGTCGATCGGTCGGTGCCGTTGGTGCCGTTGGTGCCACCTCAGCCGGGAGCGGCCCCCGGCTGGGGGATGTACGGAAAGGTGCTGGCGCGGACGACGAGTTGAGGTTCGATGGCGATCCGGGACGTCCCGGAGGGGGTACGGCCCTCGATGAGATCGAGGAGCAGGCCGATGCTCCGCTTGCCCACCGTCGCGAAGTCCTGCCGGACGGTGGTGAGCGGCGGAGCGAAGAACTCCGACTCCGGGATGTCGTCGAAGCCGACCACCGCGACGTCCTGGGGAGTGCGCACTCCCGCCTCACGCAGAGCCCGCAACACCCCCAGTGCCATCTGGTCGTTGGCGACGAAGACGGCGGTGAGGCCGCGGCCCACCCAGCCGGCCAGTTCCTGGCCCGCACGGTAGCCCGACAGCGGACTCCAGTCACCCCCCAGCGGCAGCGGCGGTTCGACACCCGCCTCTTCGAGGGTCGATCGCCAGCCCTCGGCCCGGTCCGCCGCCTCCTGCCAGTCCTCGGGTCCGGCGAGATGCCAGACCGTGCGGTGACCGGAGGCCAGCAGATGGCCGGTGGCCAACCGCGCGCCCAGATGCTGGTCCACGTTGACGCTGGGGATCTCCACGCCGGACCCGGTTCCCACGGCCACCACCGGGAAGGGGTGGCGGAGTTCGGCGAGGGCCTCGACCGCCGACCGCTGCGGGGCGAGGGCGATCACCCCCTCCACCCCACCCTCACTGAGGTGGGCCAGGGCCTCGGACAGCGTCTCCACCGTCAGCCTGCGCAGACTGACCGTCGAGACGACATACCCCTCGGCACGCGCCGCCTCCTCCAGCGCGAACAGCGTGCTGGCCGGTCCGTAGAGCGTGGTGTTGGAGGCGACGACACCGAGGGTGCGGGTGCGCCGGGTGGCCAGGGCCCGGGCGGAGGAGTTGCGGCGGTAGCCCATCTCCTCGATGGCGTGCAGCACCTTGGCCCGTGTCTCGTCCCGCACATTGGGGTGATCCCCCAACACGCGGGACACGGTCTGATGGGACACGCCGGCCAGGCGTGCCACGTCGGCCATGGTGGGCGGCCGGAGCTGGATGTGGGTCACGGCCGCACCTCCTTGGTGGTCGTCTGCCGGTAAGTCCTGTGGGGCGGGCGGATGGTTCCGCGCCGTCGGCTTCACGCCGGGATTCCGGAAAGCCCCAAGACACCGGGCGGAAAAGCGGGTTGAGGCACTGCCGACACGACGCTCGTACCTCCTTGGATGCCGTTGGGAGACGACTGGTGAATGCGGACGTCATTGTGAGCGCTAACAATTGATGGCGGTCAAGAGGGCTGCATCAGGGAAGTCGTCACGGTTGGATAACGCGGCAGGCGGCCGCCCCGACCGACGAGGGACCGGTAACGTCCCTGGGTGCGGCCGTGAAAGTCGGGCGGACCGGACCGGCGGACGCCGTCCCGGCCGTCGCGCAGGAACCGTTGTGAACCGTTGTGGGTTCGACCCATTGACACTCCGACCGGGTCGTCCCTACTGTCGCGACAGCATTTCGAACAAGTGACGATATCTCGAACAAGTCAAAGAGGACTGGGGAGTACCGTGCGCATCACGGGAATCAGCACGCACGTGGTCGGGACGCCGTGGCGGAACCTGACCTACGTCCAGGTGCACACCGACGAGGGACTCACCGGCGTCGGCGAGACCCGCATGCTGGGCCACACCGACGCGCTGCTCGGCTATCTGCGCGAGGCAGAGGCCAACCACATTCTCGGGTCGGACCCGTTCGCTGTCGAGGACCTGGTCCGCCGGATGAAGTACGGCGACTACGGGCGCGCCGGCGAGATCGTGATGTCCGGCATCGCCGTGATCGAGATGGCCTGCTGGGACATCAAGGGCAAGGCCCTCGGGGTGCCGGTGTGGCAGCTGCTCGGCGGCAAGGTGACCGACAAGGTCAAGGCCTACGCCAACGGCTGGTACACCACCGAGCGCACCCCGGAGGCGTACCACAAGGCGGCCCAGAAGGTCATGGAGCGCGGTTACAAGGCGCTCAAGATCGACCCCTTCGGGACCGGGCACTTCGAGCTGGACCACGAGGAGACCCTGTACTCGGTCTCCCTGATCGAGGCCGTGCGCGACGCCATCGGGCCGGACTCCGAGCTGATGCTGGAGATGCACGGCCGCTTCTCCCCCGCCACCGCCATCCGCCTCGCCAAGGAGCTCGCGCCCTTCAAGCCCGCGTGGCTGGAGGAGCCCTGCCCGCCGGAGAACCTGAAGGCGCTGGAGAAGGTCGCCGCCAAGGTCGACATCCCGGTCGCCACGGGTGAGCGGATCCACGACCGGATCGAGTTCCGGGAGCTCTTCGAGAGCCAGGCCGTGGACATCATCCAGCCGGACGTGGGTCACATCGGCGGCATCTGGGAGACCCGCAAGCTGGCCGCGACCGCCGAGGCGCACTACGTGCTGGTCGCGCCGCACAACGTGGGCGGGCCGGTCCTGACCGCCGCCTCCCTCCAGGTCGGGTTCACCTCGCCGAACTTCAAGATCCTCGAGCACTTCAACGACTTCGCGGACGCGGAGATCAAGAAGGTGATCTCGGGGGCGCCGGAGGTCGTGGACGGCTACTTCCACCTCTCCGACAAGCCCGGCCTCGGTGTCGAGCTGGACGTGGACGCGGCGGCGGAGTTCCCACAGCAGCAGGCCCGGTTCGACCTGTGGGCCGAGGGCTGGGAGCAGCGCAAGCCGAAGGGCAGCGAGAAGTGAGCACCGCTGACGCCGGGGGCACCGCCGTCGTCATCGAGGCTCCCGGCGAGCACCGCCTCGTCGCGCACGAGCCGCGGCAGCCGGCGGCCGGCGAGGCGCTCGTCCGGGTCCACGCCTCCGGCATCTGCGGCAGCGACCGCGAGGTCTACCAGGGCAACCGGCCGGAAGGGTACGTCCGTTACCCCCTCACCCCGGGTCACGAGTGGTCCGGAACGGTCGAGGCGGTCGGGGCCGGGGTGCCTTCGAGTCTCGTAGGCCGCAAGGTAGTTGGCGAGGGGTTCCGGAACTGCCAGGTGTGCGACCGCTGTCACGCGGGCGAGACCACCCTGTGCACGGCCGGGTACGAGGAGACCGGGTTCACCCAGCCGGGCGCCATGGCCACCACCCTCACGCTGCCCGCCCGTCTGCTGCACGTTCTGTCCGACGACGCGGATCTGACGGCGGCGGCGCTGCTGGAGCCGGCCGCGTGCATCGCGGCCGCCGCGATCAAGGCGAACGCGCTGCCGGGCGAGAGGGTCGCCGTCGTGGGCACGGGAACGCTCGGGATGTTCGCCGTTCAGTTCCTGAAGGCGGGATCGCCGGCCGAGCTGCTCGTCGTGGGGACGCGTCCGGACCGGGCGGAGCTGTCGAAGCGGTTCGGCGCCACGGACTTCCGGACGAAGGACCAGGCACTCCCCGACGACTTCGACGTCGTCATCGAGACCGCCGGGTCCGCGGACGCGGCACGCACCGCCGCCGCCCTGCTGAGACGCGGTGGGCGGCTGGTCCTCACGGGGATTCCCGCGCCGGGTGCGGACGGGCTCGACCCGACCGATCTCGTCGTACGGCAGCTGGAGGTGCACACCGTGTTCGGTGCGGCGCCGGATGCCTGGGCGCACACCGTGCGGGTCTTCGGCGCCGGGCTCCTCGATCCGCTGCCGCTCGTCACGCACGAGCTGCCGCTGGACGAGTTCCCGCAGGCCATCGAGTTGGTGGGGTCCGGCGATCCGAAGGTCGGGAAGGTCCTGCTGCGGCCATGACACACCCCTGAGCCGTATGCCGGTACGGGGCGCCTGACGACTCCGTACCGGCATACATCCAAAGTCTTGTGCACCCAGAGCCGCGAACCTCGTCCGAAATACCGAACCTGCCGAACCTGAAGGACAGATTGTGACCGACTCCACCGCCCCCGCATCCCGACGGCCCGGTGAGCAGGCGCTCGCCGCGCTCGGCCTGAACACGCCGGCCCTCGACCCCTCCGACGCCTCTCCGCACACCTTCCCCGGCGGCGGCCGCTGGCGTACCGAGGTTCCCTCCGTGGAGGGGCCCGAGGCGCTCTCCGTGGTCCTCAAGGAGGCCTCGCGGCTCGATGTACCGATCCACCGGGTCAGCCAGGGCAGCGGTGTCTGGATGCTCACCGACGCCGAGATCACCGAGATGGTGGAGGCGACGGCGGAGCGTGACATCGAGCTCTGCCTGTTCACCGGCCCGCGCGGCACCTGGGACATCGGCGGCTCCACCCGTACCGACTCCAAGGGCGCCGGGCTGCGGGCCCGCGGCCACGACGCGGTCGCCGGGTGCGTCGAGGACGCCGTACGCGCGACCGAGCTGGGGGTGAAGTGCCTGCTCGTCGCCGACGAGGGGGTGCTGTGGACCCTGCACCGGGCGCGGGTCGCCGGGATCATCCCGGCCGACACGACGCTGAAGGTGTCGGCGCTGATCGGGCCGGTGAACCCGGCCGCGTACGCCGTGTACGAGCAACTCGGCGGCGACTCGCTCAACGTGCCGAGCGATCTGACGCTCGATCACCTCACCGAGATCCGGCGGGTGTCGGCCGCCCCCATGGACATGTACATCGAGGCTCCCGACGATCTCGGCGGCTATGTGCGGATGTACGAGGTCGCCGAGCTGATCCGGCGCGGCGCACCGCTCTACCTGAAGTTCGGCCTGTCGAAGGCGCCCGGGATCTACCCCTACGGGCACCACATGCGCGACCTGACGCTGAACACGGCCAAGGAAAGAGTGCGGCGCGGCCGGCTCGCCCTGGACCTGCTCGCGCGGCACGGCGCGGACGGCGACATGGCGCCGCTCGGCTCACGGCTGCCGGGCGCGCTGAAGCGGTTCGAAACACCTGCATAACGTTCCGGACAACGCCCCTTCACAAAACACGACGCAGTCGCACAGACTCCCACACGACTCCTCTCGGTCTCCTCTCGCACTGCCTACAGGGCGCCCGTACCGCCAGACCGCCCCCTGCCCCAAGACATCAAGGAAGATGATCATGCGTACTCGCAGAGCCGCACTCGCCGCGATAGCCTCCGCCGCCTCCCTCGCACTGACCCTGACCGCCTGCGGCCAGAGCAGCGAAGGCGGCAGCGAGGAGAAGACCGAAAGCGCCAAGGGAGGCACCATCGGCATCGCGATGCCGACCAAGTCCTCCGAGCGCTGGATCGCCGACGGCAACAACGTCGTCAAGAACCTGGAGTCCAAGGGCTACAAGACCAAGCTGGTCTTCGGCGAGGACGACCCGGAGAACCAGGTCTCGCAGATCGAGAACCTGATCACCCAGAACGTCAAGGCGCTGATCGTCGCGGCGATCGACAACAAGTCGCTGAACGGCGTGCTGCAGCAGGCCAAGGATGCGGGCATCCCGGTCATCGCCTACGACCGCCTGATCCTCGGCACCCCGAACGTCGACTACTACGCGTCCTTCGACAACAGCAAGGTCGGCGAGCTCCAGGCCAACTACATCGTCGAGAAGCTCGGCCTGAAGGAGGGCAAGGGCCCCTTCAACATCGAGCTCTTCGCCGGCTCCAACGACGACAACAACACCAAGTACTTCTTCAACGGCGCGATGAGCGTCCTGCAGCCGTACATCAACGACAAGAAGCTCGTCGTCAAGTCCGGCCAGACCAAGCTCACCCAGGTCACCACCCTGCGCTGGGACGGCGCCACCGCCCAGCGGCGCATGGACGACATCCTGACCCGTACCTACACGAGCGGCCGGGTCGACGCGGTGCTCTCGCCGTACGACGGCATCTCGATCGGCATCCTGTCCGCGCTGAAGTCCGACGGCTACGGCACCAAGGCCAAGCCGCTGCCGGTCCTCACCGGCCAGGACGCCGAGCTGGCCTCGGTGAAGTCGATCATCGCGGGCGGTCAGACGCAGACCGTCTACAAGGACACCCGTGAGCTGGCCAAGGTCGCCTCGAACATGGTGGACGCCGCGCTCAACGGCAAGAAGCCGGAGATCAACGACGACAAGACGTACGACAACGGTGCGAAGGTCATCCCGGCCTACCTGCTGGAGCCGGTGAGCGTCGACAAGACCAACTACGAGAAGGTCCTGGTCGACGGCGGCTACTACACCGCGGCCGACCTCAAGTAATCCGTCGGCGCCTGTAACAAACACAGATTGGAAGGCACGACCATGGCGGGACCCGTCCTGGAAATGCGCTCGATCGTCAAGACCTTTCCCGGTGTCAAAGCGCTCTCGGACGTCACGCTGACCGTCCGGCAGGGCGAGGTCCACGCCATCTGCGGCGAGAACGGCGCCGGCAAGTCCACCTTGATGAAGGTGCTCTCCGGCGTCCATCCGCACGGCACGTACGAGGGCGACATCCTCTTCGAGGGAGAGGCCTGCGAGTTCAAGGACATCCGGGCGAGCGAGGCGCGCGGCATCGTCATCATCCACCAGGAGCTGGCGCTGGTGCCGTACCTCTCCCTCGCGGAGAACATCTTCCTCGGCAACGAGCACGCCAAGGGCGGGCTCATCAACTGGAACGAGACCCTGCGGCACGCCAGTGAGCTGCTGCGCCGGGTCGGTCTCAGCGACCACCCGGAGACCCGCGTCGCCGACATCGGCGTGGGCAAGCAGCAGCTCGTGGAGATCGCCAAGGCGCTCTCCAAGAAGGTGAAGCTGCTCATCCTCGACGAGCCGACCGCGGCTCTGAACGACGAGGACAGCGGCAAACTCCTGGATCTCATCCTGGAGTTGAAGAAGCAGGGCATCACCGCGATCATCATCTCCCACAAGCTCAACGAGATCCGCAAGGTCGCCGACTCGGTGACGATCCTGCGCGACGGGCAGACCATCGAGACGCTCGACGTGAAGGCCGCGGAGACCACCGAGGACCGGATCATCTCCGGCATGGTGGGCCGCGACCTCGACCACCGCTTCCCCGAACGCACCGCGTACGAAGAGGAGTTGGACGCGGCTCCGGCTCTTGAGATCCGCAACTGGACCGTGCACCACCCGATCGACCAGCAGCGCAAGGTGGTCGACGACGTGTCGATCAGCGTCAAGCGCGGGGAGATCGTCGGTATCGCGGGCCTGATGGGCGCGGGGCGTACCGAGCTCGCGATGAGCGTCTTCGGGCGCTCCTACGGCCGGCACGCGGGCGGCACCGTCCTCAAGGACGGCAAGGAGATCCGTACGAAGACCGTCGCCGAGGCGGTCAAACACGGGATCGCGTACGTCACCGAGGACCGCAAGCACTACGGCCTCAACCTCATCGACACCATCAACCGCAACATCTCGCTGACCGCGCTCAACAAGGTCACCAAGCGCGGTGTGGTCGACGAGCACGAGGAGCGGCAGGTCGCCGAGCGCTTCCGCAAGTCCATGAACATCAAGGCGCCGACCGTCTTCGAGCCAGTGGGCAAGCTGTCCGGCGGCAACCAGCAGAAGGTCGTCCTCAGCAAGTGGATCTTCGCGGGTCCCGAGGTGCTGATCCTGGACGAGCCGACGCGCGGCATCGACGTGGGCGCCAAGTACGAGATCTACACGGTCATCGACCAGCTGGCCGCCGAGGGCAAGGCGGTCGTCTTCATCTCCTCCGAGCTGCCCGAACTGCTCGGTATGTGCGACCGCATCTACACCATGGCCGCCGGGCGGCTCACCGGTGAGGTCCTGCGGGCCGAGGCCTCGCAGGAAGTGTTGATGCGCCAGATGACGAAGGACAAAGAGGTAACGCGATGAGCACGGATGTGACCGCCAAGTCCCCGGCCCCGGCGCCGCCCGGGAAGAGCGGGGGTGCGGCCGCGGGAGGCGGCCTGCTGCAGCTGATGCTGGACGGCCTGCGGCGCAACATGCGCCAGTACGGCATGCTGATCGCGCTGGGTCTGATCGTCGCCCTGTTCGCGGTGTGGACCGACGGTGTCCTGCTCGAGCCGCGCAACGTCTCCAACCTGGTCCTGCAGAACAGCTACGTCCTGATCCTCGCCATCGGCATGATGATGGTCATCATCGCGGGCCACATCGACCTCTCGGTCGGCTCGCTGACGGCGTTCGTGGGCGCGTTCGCGGCCGTGCTGACCGTGCAGCACGACGTGCCGTGGCCGGTCGCCGTGGCGCTGTGCCTCGTGGTCGGCGCGATAGCCGGTGCGATACAGGGCTTCTTCATCGCGTATCTCGGCATACCGTCGTTCATCGTCACCCTCGCCGGAATGCTCGTCTTCCGCGGCTTCACCGAGATCCTGCTGGAGGGCCAGACCCTCGGCCCGTTCCCGGACAGCCTCCAGAAGATCGGCAACGGCTTCCTGCCGGAGACCGGCCCGGAGACCAACTATCACAACATCACGCTGCTCCTCGGCCTGGTCCTGATCGTCTTCGTGGTCCTTCAGGAAGTCCGGGACCGCAAGCGCCAGCAGGAGTTCTCGCTCGACGTGCTGCCGCGGAACATCTTCCTGCTCAAGCTCGTCTCGATCGTCTCCGCGGCCCTCGTCGTCACGCTGCTGCTCGCCAGCTACAAGGGCGCGCCGATCATCCTGCTGATCCTGGGCGTGCTGATCGTCGGCTACGGCTACGTCATGCGCAACGCCGTCTTCGGCCGCCACATCTACGCGATCGGCGGCAACCTGCCGGCGGCGAAGCTGTCCGGTGTGAAGGACAAGAAGGTCACCTTCCTGGTCTTCCTGAACATGGGCGCGCTCGCGGCCCTGGCGGGTCTGGCGATCGCCGCCCGACTGAACGCGGCCTCCCCGAAGGCGGGCCTGAACTACGAACTCGAGGCGATCGCCTCGGCGTTCATCGGTGGCGCGTCCATGAGCGGCGGTGTGGGCACCGTCCTCGGCGCGATCATCGGCGGTCTCGTCCTCGGCGTGCTGAACAACGGCATGAACCTTCTCAGCGTCGGTTCCGACTGGCAGCAGGTCATCAAGGGCCTCGCGCTGCTGGCGGCGGTCGGGTTCGACGTGTGGAACAAGCGCAAGGTCGGTTCGTAGACCGGTTCGACCGGATCGGGCCCCGCCTCCTGGCGGGGCCCTTCCCATGGGAGGGAGAGGGAGACCGGTGACATCACTCTTCGGCAGGCTCGCCGACGGTACGGAGATCCACAGCTGGTCGCTGGAGAACGGCGGCACCCGCATGAAGGTCCTGTCCTACGGCGGGATCGTGCAGTCCCTGGAGGTCCCCGACCGGCACGGCCGGTACGCCGACGTCTCCCTGGGCTTCGACCGCATCGAGGAGTACGTCGCCTCCAGCCCGTACTTCGGCGCGCTGATCGGCCGGTACGGCAACCGCATCGGCAACGGCCGGTTCACACTGGACGGCGAGACGTACCAACTCTCCGTCGACGACGGGGAGAACAGCCTGCACGGCGGCGCCGACGGCTTCGACCGGCGCGTGTGGGACGTCGAGCCGTTCACCGAGGGCTCCGACGTCGGCCTGCGCCTGTCCTACACGTCCGCCGACGGCGAGATGGGCTACCCGGGCACGCTCGAGATGAAGGTGACGTACACCCTCACCGAGCGGGGCGACTGGCGTATCGACTACGAGGCCACCACCGACAGGGCCACGGTCGTCAACCTCACCAGCCACGTCTACTGGAACCTCGCCGGCGCGGGCAGCGGCACGATCGAGGACCACGAGCTGGAGATCGCCGCCTCCCGCTACACGCCCACCGACCCGGGCCTGATCCCGACCGGTGAACTGGCGGAGGTCGCCGGCACCGCCTTCGACTTCCGTCGGGCCAAGCCGATCGGCCGGGACCTGCGCACCGGGCACCCGGACCTGCTCGCCGCCAAGGGCTACGACCACAACTGGGTGCTGGACAAGGGCGTCACGGCCGAGCCCGAGCACGTGGCGACCCTCCGCGACCCGGCCTCCGGCCGCACCCTGGAGATCGCCACCAACGAGCCTGGCCTGCAGTTCTACTCGGGCAACTTCCTCGACGGCACCCTCGTCGGTCCCGGCGGGCACACCTACCGCCAGGGCGACGCGCTGTGCCTGGAGACCCAGCACTTCCCCGACTCGCCGAACCACCCGTCGTTCCCGTCGACCGTGCTGCGGCCCGGGCAGACGTACCGGACGACTACGATTCACTCGTTCAACTCATAGATTCAGAGCGTGACTTCGGGAGCGTGACGCAGAACAGGAGCGTGAGGTTCCAGAACTCACACTCTTTTCACACCCGTTGAACAACGTCACCCCAGCCTCCGTATGTAAGGGCGGCCCGTGCTCCCCCGCGCGGGCCACCCAATGACGACGGACCCGGTCGTCCCCACCGGGTCCGCCCCATACGGAGGTTCCATGGCCGACAACGTCACCTCGCTGTTCCGCAGCACCGCGGCGCACAGTCCGTCGATGGCGGCACTGACGCGTGAGGGCGGCGACGGCGCCGGGCCGGTCGACTTCTGTATCCCGTGCAACCCGTACTTCCCCACCGCGGCCATGTTCGACGAGATGTCGCACCGGATGCGCGACATCATCACGTACTACCCGAGCAGTGCCGACACGATCACGGCCGAGCTGTGCAACCTGCTCCAGCTGCCGCCGCAGGCCGTCGCGATGGGCAACGGCTCCACTGAGCTCATCACCTGGATCGACCACCTGCTGGTCCGCGAGTCCCTCGCCATCCCCGTCCCCACCTTCGGCCGCTGGACCGACCAGCCGATGGAGACCGGCAAGCGGGTCGACATGTTCCCGCTCCAGGAGTCCAGCGGTTTCGCCCTCGACCTCGCGCAGTACGCCGAGTTCATACGGGCCCGCGGCACCCGCGTCGCCGTCATCTGCAACCCCAACAACCCCGACGGCGGCTTCCTCCACAAGCACGCGCTGGTGCAGTTCATGGACGCGATGGCCGACCTGGACCTGGTCGTCATCGACGAGTCCTTCCTGGAGTTCGCGGACGCGGAGGCCGAGCCGTCCGTCGTCCAGGAAGCGATGCTCCGCCCGAACGTCATCGTGCTGCGCAGCCTCGGCAAGAACTTCGGCCTGCACGGCATACGTTTCGGCTACATGGTCGCCAACCCGTCGCTCGCGGGCCGGGTCCGTTCGATGCTGCCGAAGTGGAACCTCAACGCCTTCGCCGAGTACGTGGTGTTCATGCTCAAGGAGCACGGCGCCGAATACGCGCAGAGCCTCCACCAGGTGTACCGGGACCGCCTGGACATGGCGAGCCAGCTCTCCGCGCTGCCCGGTCTGACGGTCTATCCGTCACAGGGCAACTTCCTCTTCGTGCGCCTCCCCGTGGGCGCCGAAGGCACCGTGGTGCGGGACCGGCTGCTCACCGAGCACCGGATCCTCGTCCGCGAGTGCGGCAACAAGATCGGTTCCTCCAGCCGCTTCCTGCGCCTTGTGGTGCGCCCCCAGGTGGACGTGCGTCGCCTGGTGTCCGGCCTGGAACAGGTGCTCTACGGGACCAGGAGGGGAGCCGCCGTGCCCGAGCTCGCTACAGGGACCAGCTACAGCTCGGGTACGGCGGCAGTGGACCGGTTGGTCGGCGCCAGCAACGGCGCCGGCATGCAGGGGCTTGCCGCGCAGGCCATGGCCACCGGCGGGCAGGGGTTCCCGGGCGGCATGCAGCCGCAGCCGATGCCCATGCCGATGCCGGCGGCGGCTCCGCAGCAGCCGTACGGGGTTCCGGCACCTGCGCCGATGCCCGCCGCTGCCGCGATGGCCGGGCCTACGCCTACCGGGGTGCCCGCGCGTGGCGGGCTCACCGCCGCGCAGGTGCGCGGCATGACGGCCCCCGGCGCCGCGCCGTCGGATCTCACGGCGGCTCCGGCTAGCGGGTGGCCGAATGCGGGGAGTTGGCCCAACGCTGCGGGGATGGGGCAGCAGGTCGGCTGACGCCCTCGCGGGGCGGAGCCGCAAATCGACACAGCCCCGCGCCCCTGGGTTGGCAGCTCTACACCGGGTTCAATCGCCACTGTTGGCAGTTGTTGCTCAACCAGGTCCACTGCCTGACGTCAGCTGCATCCGCTGTCGAGCAGTTCGCCACGTCCGCCACCTTGCCCGTTGCCTGGTTGACGATCCTTACGTAGCCGCTGTCGGTCACGAGGAAGCGGAACCTCTGGCAGGTGTTGTTGAGCCAGGTCCACTGGCGTAGGTCCGCGCCGTCGGCTGTCGAGCAGTCGGCGGTGTCCAGGACCTTGCCGGTCGCCACGTTCACGAGTCTGCTCGTGTCGTCTCCCTGGTCCTCGATGCGCCACTTCTGGTTGTTGCCGCCGCTACAGGTGTACTGCTGGACGTTGGCGCCGTCGGCCGTCGAACTCCCGGCGACATCAAGGCACTTGCCGCTGTTACGGTTCGTGATCGTGTACGTCGTCGAGGTGGACGACGGCTCGCCGGACGGGCCGGTCAGGCCCGCGCCCAGGGCGACGGGCGTACCGAGGTTCGGTGTGCCGTCGGAGTTCCAGGTGAACTTCTGCGCCCGGGTCGTACGGCCGTTGTCGCAGCCGTCGGACGCGGAGTCGTTGGCGTGGTAGACGATCCAGTTCTCGGTGCCGTCGGGTGAGGTGAAGAAGCCGTTGTGGCCCGGCCCGTAGACCCCGGCGGAGTCGTTGCGCTGGAAGACGGGTGTGGACTTCTTCGTCCAGGAGGAGGCCGAGAGCGGGTCCGAGCCGGTGAGCGTCAGCTGGCCGAGCTTGTAGTCGGGGGTCCAGCAGCCGCTCGCCGAGTAGATCAGGAAGGTCCGGCCGTTGCGCTGGAGGATCTCCGGCCCTTCGTTGACCGAACCTCCGGACGTCTCCCAGGAGTTGGTGGGCGTGGAGATCGTCGAGAAGCCGGTGGCGAGGGTGTACGGGTTGGACATCCTCGCCGCGACGAGGTTCTGCGTCCCACCGCTCGCACTGCCGAAGAGATACAGCTGGCCGTTGATGGTCGCCACCGTCGGGTCCAGCATCCAGGCGGAGTTGAGCTGGTTGCGGTAGGTGTACGGGCCCATCGGGTCCGAGCCCGCGCTCTCCAGGACGTGGGTGCGCTGGGTCGGGATGTAGTCGGAGACGTTCTGGCCGGCGACGTAGTACAGGTACCAGCGGCCGTTGATGAAGTGGATCTCCGGCGCCCAGATGTTGCAGCACCGCGAGGAGGCGTCCCCGGTCCACACCTGGACGCTGGGCGCGGTGGCGAGACCGGCCAGGGTCGTCGACTTGCGCATGGTGATGGCGTTGGTCCAACTCGTCGTCACCATGTAGTAGTTGCCGCTGTAGTACGAGATCCAGGGGTCGGCGCCCTTCTGCGCCTTGACCGGGTTCGTGAACGAGGCCGCGCTCGCGGAGGACTGCCCGAGCGACAGGGCGAGGATCAGCGCGGCCAGCAGGGTCAGTACGCGACGGGCCATCCGCTGCTCCAGTTCAGAAGGTTGATACCGAGCTTGGGCGTGCCGTTGTCGTTGCCGTCGTAGTAGTGGTAGACGATCAGGTCGCCGTCGGAGTCGTTCATGATCGACTGGCCGCCGGGGCCGATGTACCGGCCGTGCGACTCCAGCACGGGCGTCCCGCCGTTGTTCGTCATCGCGACGCCGCTCTGGTCGTAGTACGGCCCGGTGACGCTGGTGGCGCGGCCGACCTTGACCTTGTAGGTGGAGCTGGTGCCGGCGCAGCAGGTGTCGTACGAGGCGAAGAGGTAGTAGTAGCCGTTCCGCTTGACGATGTACGGCGCCTCGACCGCCTTGGTCCCGGTCGGGCGGGAGGCGATCGAGTACCGGGTGGTGTTGGAGGAGAGCTGCTTCCCGCTGGACGGGTCGATCTGGATCATCTTCAGGCCCGTCCACCAACTGCCGAAGGACAGCCACCACTTGCCGTCGTCGTCCACGAAGAGGTTCGGGTCGATGGCGTTGTAGTCGCTGGAGGTGGTGGAGGTGTAGACGGTGCCGTAGTCGGTCCAGGAGCCGGGCAGACCGGTGCTAGAACCGGCAAGACCGATGGCCGACTTGTTGGACCCGAAGGTCGAGACGGCGTAGTACATCAGGTACTTGCCGCCGTGGTACGAGATGTCGGGCGCCCAGGCCTCGGTGGCGTACGACGACCACCAGCTCGGCTTGGTGGTGAAGGCGTCGCTGCCGGCCGTGAACGCGATCCGGTCGGTGGAGGTCTTGTAGCCGAGGCCGCCTCCGGTGCCGTAGAGCAGGTAACGACCCGACGATGTACGGATCATCGTCGGGTCGTGGACGACGGTGTCGCCGGTGACCGTCCCGGGGTTGGGGTACGCCGACGCGCTGCTCGGGATCAGGGCGAGCAGGACGGCGGCGGGGACGGCGAGGAGGGCCGTTCTTCTGCGAGACGTGCGAGAGGTGCGGCTCACGCTGACGCTCCCAAGGGGTGGGGGGATACGGTCCGTTCGGAATCCGTTCGGTATTTCGATCGCCGATCAGAGCTTCGGACGGGACCGTAGAATCGAACCCCTTGCGCGTCAATGGCCCGCGCAACCCCAGTGGTGCGTCAGTGGTCGTTCTCCAGGTGCAGCTTGAGGAGATCGACGCCGTAGTCACCGCCGTTGGGCGTGCGGATGATGGTGTGGATGTGCTGCTGGGTGGGCGTACCGTTCGGGCCGCCCATCCCGCCCCCGCCGGTGCCGCTGCTGGACTTGTTGCCGTAGGCGAGCGGGGACTGGGCGTCGTACTCGATCAGCACGACCGGGCTGTGCACGCGGTAGTAGAAGGCCGAGCTGTCCTTGGTCTCGCCGATCCAGTAGAAGTACGTGTCGTCGAGGTGGTCCTCGACCTCGGACATCTTCACCTCGGCGTGACCGTCGTTCATGTTGCCGACGTAGACACGGACCAGGTCGAGGAGGTGGTTCTTCTGCGTCTCGGTCCACCCCTTGGCGACCAGGCCCTGGTAGGCGAGCTTGAGATTGTCCTGGCCGGCGCCGGCCTTGAGGTTGTCGCCGCCCTTGCTCTCGGAGGAGATGACCTTCTTCTGCTGGGCGGAGGTCAGGGACCGCAGAACGGTGAGCCCGGCCTTGGTCTCCTTCTTGAAGAGGGTGATCTTCTCGCCGTTGTAGGTGGCGGAGGTCGGCTCGGAGCCCATGAAGGTGGGTGTCATGACGACCTGGTCGCCGAGGACGAAGTAGTTGACGGCCACGTGGTGGCCCTCGTACTGGAAGCCCCAGGGCTTGGTGGTGGACGGCGTGCCCATGAAGGTGAAGAAGTAGGCGCCCTCGGTGAGGGTGTCCCGGCCGCCGCCGCTGTAGTCGCCCAGGAACGCGTTGAGCTTCATGATGTTGCGGGTCTGGGTGAGCCCGTCGGCGGACAGGGCGACGCCGAGCAGGGCGCAGCCGAGGTCGCGCTGCTTCTCGGTCAGGTCGCCCATGCGGGCGCCCTGGCGCTCGTAGCCGTCGACGTTGCTCCACTTCAGCCACTCGTCGTCGTCGACGTCGAAGACGGAGGCCTTGTGCTCCTTGGTGGTGAGCCCGTCCAGGAAGGCCTGGGCGGCCTTGACCACCTTGTCGGTGGAGACGTCGGTGGAGTGGATCGAGTACAGGTCGCCCGCGACCTTGCCGTCGTTGGTGACGCCCACGAAGTCGGCGTACTTCACCTCGGAGGCGCCGGGGCCCATACCGCCGGCTCCGCCACCACCGGGGCCACCGGAGGGCATGCCACTGGGGGCGGCGGAGCTGGAACTCGCCGTGTCGGAGGAGCTCGAGGAGCAGCCGGTCATGGTCGCCACGGCGGCGACTCCGCCGGCGAGCAGCGCCTTGTTCATGAACCAGCGACGGCTGCGTTCGGCTTCGGGGGTTCGGGGTCGGTGTCCGTGCATGCGGAGCAGAGTCCCTGCCGTACCTGAAGCGTTTCTCTGTGAAACCTGTGAACGGGAAGGTCGGCAGCTACAACAGCGGCGGCGATGGCGACTGCGTCGAGGTCGCCCTCTCCCCACCGCCCGGGCCGACTTTCTCACCGCCGTTTCCAGGTGACCGCGGGGCGACCCCACGGTCACTCGGCCCCGGAAGCGTCAGTCGGCCGGTCCGGACGGGCCCGGCGGACCGAAGTCCGCATCCAGCTGTTCGCGCCACCCCGCGTCGGCCAGCCCCGCACCGACCAGCACGTCACGCCAGTCCTCCTTGGCCAGCTGGACGGCGTCGAGGAGACGGTCCACGCGGCCGCGTCCGCACAGGAGGGTGGCGGCGGCGATCCGTTCCTTGTCCTCCTGGTCACCTCTGTCGGTCAGATGGTTCACCAGCTCGGCGAGGAGGTTCCCCACCACCTCGCCGTCCCGTCCGGGAAAGTCCTCGGCGATACGCCGTTCGACGCGCACACTCAGCCCCATTTGCCCTCCTTCTCACCTTTTGCCCTGCCACGCTACCGTGACCACCCGGCCGCCGGAGCCGTGAGACGTGCCCTGCGAACCCGGCAGCCGCCCCCACCCCTGCCCACAGCCCCGCGAAAACCGTGCCCGCCGCCGGGCACGCCGCGGGCCGTGTCGGCGCACAGGTTGTCTCGCAAGGAACTTGACGATCCGTCACTTTACGCAACTGACAGCTGAGCGACAGAATCCGTTCCTACGGTGCCGTGTTCATGACAGACACTTCGGAAGCCCCCCAGACCACGATCGGGCGCCGCACCGTACTGATCGCCACCGGAGCCACGGCCGCCACCCTGGCCGTCGGCGCCGCCGCGCCCGAAGCCCCCACAGCCGCCGACGACACGACCCCCGTGGCCGCCGCGGCCGTCTGCACCCTCACGAAGGAGATGACCGAAGGCCCCTACTACCTCGACGGACAGTACGTCCGCTCCGACATCAGCGAGGACAAGACAGGTATCCCGCTCGAGCTCGCCCTCACCGTCGTCGATGACGACACCTGCGCGCTCCTGAGCAACGCCCTCGTCGAGATCTGGCACTGCGACGCGCTCGGCGAGTACTCGGGCTTCGTCGGCAACAACGGCCACGACGAACCGGACAACGGCACCTTCCTGCGCGGCGGCGTCCTCACGGGCTCCAGCGGCGTCGCGAACATCACCACGGTCTACCCCGGCTGGTACAGAGGCCGCTGCGTGCACATCCACATCAAGGTGCACGTCGACGTCACGCTCACCTCCGACGGCTCGTTCACCGGCGGCACGGAGCTCCACACCGGGCAGCTCTTCTTCGACGAGGCGATCACGACTGAGGTCGCCGCACTCTCGACCTACGCGGCCAACACCGTCACCCGAACGACCCTCGCCCAGGACTCCATCTACGACGAGGGAGGCGCCGCTTCCGGCCTCCTCACCCTCACCGCCCTGGGCAGCTCGACCTCCGCCGGTTACGCCGGGACGCTCACGTTGGGAGTCGACCAGAGCTAGCCCGTAACTCCCGCCCCAACGCGCCCTGGGTGACCGTACGCTGGAAGTGCGGTTACCCAGGGCCCATTTCGGCAGGGGGCGAAGGTAGGGCATGGACGTTCGTCTTCGGCTGCCCGACGACCCGGACGGCGGCGAACTGAAGCAGCTGTACGACTGGTTGACGAGAGATCAGGAACTGCGCCACTTCGCGGACATCACGCTGTCCGCGGAGCCCGATACATCAACTGCGTCGCGGGACGAGCCCGGCACCAGCATGGGCAGCGCCTTCGACATCATCCAGCTCGTCCTCGACTCCGGGATCCAGCTGGCCTCGCTCGGACTCGCGATCGGGCTCTGGCGCCAGGCGCAGCGGCCGCGCTCGTCCGTGGAGATCCGGCGGGGCGACTCCACCGTCGTCGTGTCGGCCGACATGGATCGCGAGCAGATCCTGGCCGCGCTGGATCTGCTGAACGAGCTCGAGCCACCGCCCGAACCGGAGGACCCGGACGAGCCGGAGGAACCCGAGGACACACCGGGCGGACCGGAAGGCGACGGCCGGTGAACCAGCCGGACCGGCAGAACCAGCCGAACCAACCCAGCCCGCCGGGCGCGTCCCTGCCCGACCCCGCGCGCTCGGCCGCCGTCCTCATCGGCGTCAGCGGCTACCGGCACCTGCCCCGGCTGCCCACCGTGGCGAACAACCTCACGCAGCTCAAGGAAGCCCTGACCGACCGGGAGATCTGGGGGCTGCCGGCCGACAACTGCGTCACGGTCACCGATCCGAGCACGTCGGGCGACATGATCGACCCGGTCATCTCCGCGGCCACCAAGGCCCGGGACCTGCTGATCGTCTACTACGCCGGGCACGGCTTCGTCGACCGGCACGGCGCCTTCCACCTCACCGGCGTCGGCTCGCGGGACGGGGCACGGCACACGGCGGTGCCGTACGACTGGCTGCGGGAGGCCCTCCTGGAGCACAACCGGGCGCGGCGCCGGGTCATCGTCCTGGACTGCTGTTACAGCGGACGTGCCATCGGGGACATGGCCGGCCCGTCGGTGACGCCGCTCAGGACGGCGGCGGACGTCGAGGGCAGCTATCTGCTCACCTCCGCCGCGGCGAACGTCAAGGCGCTGGCCCCGGACAAGGAGCCGTGCACGGCGTTCACGGGCGAGCTGGTGCATGTGCTGCGGTACGGCGTGCCCGGCGAGGAGGGCGAGGAGACCTCGCCGTACCTCACACTCGACATGATCTACCGGCAGGTCAGGGACGCGCTCCAGGGCAAGAACAGACCCAGACCGCAGCAGCAGGACCGCGGGCAGATCGGCCGGCTGCCCTTCGTACGCAATGTGGCCCGGGAGCCCGATCCCCCTCCCCCGTCCTCGCGTTGGAGACGCTGCTCGGTCGTCGTGGCGGCGGGTGTCACGGTGCTGGCCGCGGGGACGTCCCCGCTGTGGTGGCCCTCGGGCAGCGGCACCGGGTCCGCCGCGTGCTCGCCGCGAGCCTCGCTGGTCGGCTTCTCCGACCGTCTCGACAAGTCGGCGTTCCGGGGGCAGGACGTCTACGGCCTCTCCTCCCTCACCCTGACCGGCGAGTCCGAGGCGCTGTCGCTCGCGGACAACTCACCGCCGTACCTGTACCGGCTGTCGCTGGGGAAGCCGGGTGAGCCGCCGGAGCCCCGGATCACGGCGATGACGCAGCTGCGCAAGGCCGACGGAACGCCCTACTCGGCGGCGGACAAGGACTTCGACGGTGAGGCCGTCGCCCTGGAGAAGGGCGGGAGGACCGTCCTGGTGGCCTCCGAGGCCGGGCCCTCCGTCAGCCGCTACAGCCTGGAGACCGGCCGACTGCTCGACGACTTCCCGGTGCCGGAGCGCTTCCGACTGGCCGGGAAGGGCGGCCACGCGGTGGCCAACGCGGCCTTCGAGTCGCTGGCCCTCACCCCGGACGGCCGCCATCTGTACGTCGGCCTGGAGGAGCCCCTCGGCGGTGACGGCTCCGCCCAGGGACGCGAACTCATCCGCGTCCTGCGCTACACGGGCACCCCGGGCGGCCGGTACGCCCCCGACGCCGAGTTCGCCTACGAGACGGACTCGGGCCTGCGCCTCGCTGACCTCACCCCCACGGGAGAGGGCGACCGCTTTCTGGCCCTGGAGCGCGGTTTCGCCGACGGCCAGGGCAACAGCGTCCACATCTACGAGATCTCCTTCGCGGGCCTGCCCGACATCACGAAGACCCCGTCCCTCTCCGGCCTCACCTCAGCCTCCCCCTCCCCCTTCGTCCGCAAGAAGGCCGTAGTCGACCTGGCCGACTGCCCCGCGTCCGGCGCCAAGGCGAAGGAGCCCCAGAGCAACCCCCTGCTCGACAACGCGGAGGGCATCGCGCTCGGCCCGCCCCTGACCCGGGGCGAGTACCAGGGCAGGCACCCCCTCTACCTGGTCACGGACGACAACAAGAGCAAGACGCAGACGACCCGTTTCTACACGGTGGCGGTCACCGGGATCCCCTAGCGAGCACCACGACCGTGCCGGCCGCGCGGTCGTACTTGCTGTGGTGGTAGGTGTCCCGGTCCTTGGCCAGCTGCGCCAGCAGGATCGCGCCGACGAGCAGGTTCAGCACCGGGATGGACAGGAATGCCGCCCGGTCGAACTCCCGGGTGAACGTGGCCTTCCAGGACGGCGGACCGCTCCCGTCCGACCACAGGGGGACCACCCGGAGCCCGAAGATCCACTTGCCCACGGTCGTGCCCCACCAGTGCACCAGGGGCAGGTAGTACAACAGCCCGCCCGCCGCGCAGCCCATGGGCACGAGAACCAACAGCGCGATGCCGTCACTCGATGCCGCCGCGGCCATGAATCCGAGGCACGCGAACACGGACGCGATCACCGTGTCCACCACCCGCGCCGCGATCCTGCGTCCGTGCGGCGCCAGTACCAGTACCGGACTCCCCGTCGCACCCACCGCGGCGGCGGCGTCCGCGACGTACTCCACCAGCGCGCCCTGCGGCCGCACGCCCAAGCGGCTCATCTCATCCACCCAGCCCTCGTCCGACGAATTCCCGCACCTGGGAGATCTCCACGGGCCGATCGTCACCCCGGAATGTGCGAGCCGCCACAAGATCACGAATGTGCGCGATACCGGAGAGTGTTCTCTGCATCAGATCGGACGCGAGGATTTCACGGCCCGAATTCGGATCGGCGAGATCGATCCCGGAATCCTCCAGAACCAGATAGTCAGCCGCCTCGTACAGGTTCTTGGCCACCAGCTCGGCCTGGCCCGCATCACCGGCCTTGGAGCACTCAAGTGCGTAATACGCACCGGCGATCACGTGCTCCATGACTCCGAGCTCGCCCTCTTCGTCCTCGGAAAGGATTTCCTCCAGTTCCGCGAGAAAGGGGTCCACGGCCTCCGGGGAGCCCGAGGATTCGATCGAACCCCAACAGAAAGCGACCGCCGGCGCGCACTTCGCCGCACCCATGGCCGCTGAGGCTGTCGAGCCGGATCCGAAGTACGTCAGCAGCGCCTCGGCGCAGGCCGCGGCGAAGGCCACGCGCTGCGAGTCGGAAAGCGCTTCGAGTTCCGAAAGGAGCGCGTCTCCGTCATAGCCCGAAATCATCGGCACATCCTAATCCCCCCGAACCGCGGCCTCGACCGAGCGCGCCCGACGCTATGTCATGAACTCGGCTGAAATAAAGGAGAGTTGGCCAGTCCATCCCCAGCTCATTCACAGCCGCACATTAAGGATTTCCTTAACTGCGTCCTTACCTTCTCTCGACATGACGGGAAACACGGAACACTCCGCAGAACACGACAACAACGACAACCACGACAGCGGCGAGCCCGGCAAACACCGCAGGGACAAGAGCGTCCAGCGCCGCCGCGTCCTGATCGGCGGCGGCACCGCGGCCGTGGCGGGCGGGCTCGCGATCGCCGGGATCGCCTCGGCCGACCCCGGCAAGAAGAAGGCCGCCAAAACGAAGGCGTCCACCTCGGCCTCCGCATCGGCGTCGGCCTCCGCGTCCAGCGGCATCTGCACCCTCAACGCCGAGGTCACCGAAGGCCCGTACTCCCTCGACGGTGCTCTCGTGCGTGAGGACATCCGGGAGGACAAGGAGGGCTTCGAGGTCCAGTACACCTTCACGGTCGTCGACCAGGACAACGACTGCGCGCCGCTCGCCAACGCCCTCGTGGAGATCTGGCACTGCGACCACCTCGGCGAGTACTCCGGCTTCGTCGGCGGCAACGGCCACGAGGAGGAGGACAACGGCACCTTCCTGCGCGGCGGTCAGGTGACCGACGCGAACGGCCAGGTGAGCCTCGTCTCCATCTGGCCCGGGCACTACGTCTCCCGCGCCATCCACGTGCATCTGCGGGTGCACACCGATGTGACGCTGACCGACGACTCGTACACCGGCGGCGAGATCATCCACACCGGCCAGCTCTTCTTCGACCAGGACATCAACACCG
>NZ_JOEY01000008.1 GCF_000718165.1 Streptomyces fulvoviolaceus
GTGGCGTACCCGCGTCCCCACGCCTCCGGCAGGAACAAGTAGCCGAGCTCGGTCTCCCCGGCCTCCCGGCGGTTGCCCGGACGCTCGGGGTCGTGCGGGTCGAGCTGGATTGTGCCGATCGTCGTTCCGTCGAGCTCGACCACGAAGAAGCCAGGGCGCCGCCCGGGCACCTCGGGCACCGTGCGTTCGAGCTCGGCACGCGGTCGGGGGCCACCGAGGTAGGTGCCCACCTCTGGCGAGGCGTTCAGCTCGATGACCGCCGCGCGGTCCCGGGCCTCGGACTCGCGGAGTACGAGCCGCCCGGTCTTGATCGGGGCAGGTGGCCAGGCGAGGGCTCTGGGGTCGGTCATGCCGGCCAACCTAACCAGCAGGCTCAGAAGCGATCAAGACTCGCCGACCGATCGACCCACCGGCCCGGGGCCTCACCCTCACCGACGGGGCCGGGCCCGACGAGCCAGACATCCCTCCTCGCCGATTGGTGTCCACTCCTTGCCCCACTCTGCGCTCACCCGCTCGAACCCACGTCCCCGACCTCCGGTATCCCGACCGCACACCCGCAAGTTCACCGCGCTGCGCCTTCAGAAATTGCGAACTTGCGGCGGAGTGACTGACACAGGGTGTCAGCCATGGGGTCGTAGCGTCATCTGCGCGCAAGGCCCCGACCTCCAGGGAGACACCACGTGATCACCGGATACGTCATCGGCGAGAGCCTCCGCCCCGGCGCGGTGTTCGAGCCGCGCGGACTGCGGCTGCGGAAAGTCAGCCGGCTCGACGTCGGCGCGAGCGCCACCGCCGCGCAGCCGCAGCTGTGGACGCTCGTCGAGTGGGAGACCGACGGTGAGGACGTCGCCGGGCTCGCGGACGCGTTCGCCGAGGCTTTGGAGCCGGCGAACGGCTGGTACGCCGATTTCACCGCCGGGGACGAGCGCGTTGTCGTCTTCGCCGGGAAGGTCTTCCGCCATCGGCGCGGCGACGAGGCGGGCCGCGCCGAGGCGATCGCGTACGGACGGTCGGTGGGTACTCCGGAGCATCAGCTCGACTGGAAGGAGTGACCTCGCCTGCGCCATTCCTGCGCGAGCAGTTGGTAGGAGCGGACCCGGTCCGCGTGGTCGTGGGTGATCGTCGTGATGAGCAACTCGTCGGCCTGCGTGGCTTCTTGGAGCTGTTCCAGGCGGTCGGCGACCCGGCCCGGGGAGCCGACGAACTGCGTGTCGAGACGGTCCTGGACGAGCGCCCGGTCCGCGTCGGACCAGACGTGGGACCGGGCCTCCTCGGGGGTCGGGAACTCGATGGCACCCTCGGCGGTGCGGATGCTGCGGACCCACAGGCCGTAGCCGGTGGCGAGCTCACGGGCGCCGGAGTCGTCCTCGGCGACGACGACGTCCGCGGAGACGCTGACGTACGGCTTGTCGAGGACGTCGGACGGCTGGAAGGCGGCGCGGTAGCCCTCGGCCGCCTCCAGGACCGTGCCCGGACTGACGTGGTAGTTCGCCGCGAACCGCAGCCCGCGGGCGCCCGCGACCTCGGCGCTCTGGCCGCCGCTGCTGCCGAGGATCCACACCTCGACGTCGGCGCCCTCGCCCGGTACGACGTGCGCCTCGACGCCCTCCGCGGAGCGGTAGGTGCCCGCGAGCAGGGCGAGGAGGTCGTCGATCTGCTCGGCGTAGTCCTGCGACTCGGCGCCCGGCAGCAGGAGCAGTCTGCGCTGCAGGGCGATGCGGGGCGAGCCCAGCAGGTACTCGAAGGAGAAGCGGGGCGGGATCCGCAGGCCGTTCGGGGCGCGGCCGTCGACTACCGGGGTCGCGGTCGGCAGCGGCGCCTTGGGCTGTCCCGGCGGGCGGCCGCCGGAGCGGCCCAGGCCCAGGTCGAACCGGCCGGGGTGCAGCGTGTCGAGCAGGCCGAACTCCTCCACCGTGGACAGTGCGGTGCGGTGGCCGAGTTGTACGGCGCCGGAGCCGAGCCGGATCGTGGAGGTGGCGGAGGCGGTGAGCGCGAGGACGACCGCGGGGGACGTACCCGCGACGCCCGGGTTGAGATGGTGTTCGGCGAACCAGTAGCGGGCGTATCCGAATTGCTCCGTCTGCCGGGCGAGGTCGATGGAGTTGCGCAGCGCCTCTGCCGCCGTGGAACCGGACGAGATCGGGACCAGGTCGAGGACGCCGAGGGGGATGTCAGACATGGGCGGGCTCCCCGAGTACTGGTCCCCAGTGGAAGGGCGGATCCGGGATCTCCCGCCGCAGCACCGGGGCGACCTCGGCCTGGAAGCGCTCCAGCGAGTCCCGGTGCTGAGCGTCGGTCAACCCGCTTGCGTCGGCGTGCAGATGCAGGACCGTGTGCCCGAACTGCTCGTGATAGCGCCGCACCTTCTCAACGATCTGCTGCGGGCTGCCGATGAGGGCGGAGCTCCGCTCCACGAAGTCCTCCACGGTGTCGAAGACCACCGGCAGACCGAACTGCTTCTGGAACGCCAGCGTCGCCTCGAAGATCGGCCGGTACACCTTGAGCGCCTCCTGGGAGGTGCGGGTCACCAGGAGCCCGGCCGTGCCGGCGCCGACCGCGATGTCGGCCGGGTCGTGGCCGTAGAACTCCCAGCGCTCGCGGTAGTAGCGGATCAACTCGGCATACGGCTCTATCGGGTTGGTGACGTTGGCCGAGAACAGTGGGTCGCCGTAGCGCGCGGCCAGGTCCACCGACTCCTTGCTGGTGGCGCTGCCGTGCCAGACCCGGATCGGCCGCTGGTACGGCCGCGGCCACACCTCGGCGTCCTTCAGCTCCGGCCGGAAACGGGTCTTCGCGCTGACCTTGTCCTGCCGCCAGATCTGCCGGAACACCTCGTAGCTCTCGGCGTTGCGGTCCCACTGGTCCTCGGGCGTGACCTGGAACAGCTCGCGCTGGGCGGCCCCGTTGCCCTTGCCGACGATCAGGTCCAGGCGGCCCTCGGAGAGGTGGTCGAGGGTGGCGTAGTCCTCGTAGGCGCGCACCGGGTCCAGCAGGCTCAGCGTCGTCACGGCGGTGAAGAGGCGGATGCGCTTCGTCAGTGCGGCGATGTGGCTGAGTACGACGGTCGGCGAGGAGGAGATGAACGGCCGCTCGTGCCTCTCCCCCACCCCGAAGCCGTCGAAGCCCAACTCCTCGGCCAGCAGGGCGTTGTCGAGCACCTCGCGGAAGCGGTCGTGGGTCGGCTTCTGTACGCCGGTGATCGGGTCCGGGCGGTGCACGATCAGCGTGATGGCGAGGAACTTCACGACGCCACCCGCGCGCCCGCGGCCTCGGCGTCGGGGTGGGCCAGGCCCAGGTGGTCGCGCAGGGTCGGGCCCTCGTACTCGGTGCGGAAGACGCCCTGTTCCTGGAGCAGCGGGACGACCTTGTCGGCGAAGACGTCGAGGCCGGTCGGGGTGATGTGCGGGACGAGGATGAAGCCGTCGCTGGCGTCGGCCTGGACGTAGTCGTTGATGGTCTTCGCGACGGTGGCCGGGGAGCCGATGAAGTTCTGCCGGTTGCCGGTCTCGATGACCAGGTCGCGGATCGACCAGTTGTTGGCAGCGGCGCGCTCGCGCCACTCGCGGGCGGTGGCCAGCGGGTCGCGGTACATCCGGACCTGGGCCCGGCCCTGGGATATATGGGTGCCGCTGACGTCCGGGTCGACGTCGGGCAGGGGGCCCTCCGGGTCGTACGAGGACAGGTCCCGGTTCCAGACGAACTCCAGGTGCTTGAGGGCCGTGGCCCCGCTGACCTGCTGGCGACGGACCTCCTTGGCCAGCTCCTCCGCCTCGGCGTCGGTGTCGCCGAGGATGAAACTGGCGGCGGGCAGGATCTTGAGCTGGTCGTGGCTGCGGCCGTACTTGGCGAGGCGGTTCTTGACGTCCGTGTAGAAGGCCTGGCCGTCGTCGAGGGTGGCGTACCGGCTGAAGATCGCGTCGGCACTGGAGGCGGCGAACTCGCGGCCCTCGTCGGAGTCGCCGGCCTGGAAGATGACGGGGCGGCCCTGCGGGGAGCGCGGGACGTTGAACTGGCCGTGGATGTCGAAGTGTTGGCCGGTGTGGACGAAGGAGCCGGCCTTCGCGTCGTTCAGGAAGGTGCCGGTCGCCTGGTCGGCGAGGATCTCGTCGCCGTGCCAGGAGTCGAAGAGTTCGTTCGTGGTGGCGAGGAACTCCTTGGCACGGGAGTAGCGCTCGTCCTGCGGGAGGAAGCCGCCGCGGCGGAAGTTCTCGCCGGTGAAAGCGTCCCAGGAGGTGACGACGTTCCAGGCGGAGCGGCCGCCGGAGAGGTGGTCGAGGCTCGCGAACTGGCGGGCCACCTCGTAGGGCTCGTTGAAGGTGGAGTTGATGGTGCCGGTCAGGCCGAGGTGCTCGGTGACGGCGGCGAGCGCGGCAAGGACGGTGAAGGTGTCGGGGCGGCCGACGACGTCCAAGTCGTAGATCTTTCCGCCCTGTTCGCGCAGCCTGAGGCCCTCGGCGAGGAAGAGGAAGTCGAACTTGGCGCGTTCGGCGGTCTGCGCGAAGTGCACGAAGGAGCTGAACTCGATGTGGCTGCCGGCCGCGGGGTCGCTCCACACGGTGGTGTTGTTGACGCCGGGGAAGTGCGCGGCCAGGTGGATCTGCTTCAGGGGCTTGGTCATGGGTCTTGAGGTCCTTCCGGCTCAGGCGGCGGCGTAGCGGTTGGCGGGGCGGGGCAGGCCCAGCAGTCCGCGCAGGGTGTCGGCCTCATAGGCGCGGCGGAAGGCGCCACGGCGCTGGAGTTCGGGGACCAGGCCCCGGGTGACCGCCGGGAGGTCGTGGCCGAGGACGGCGGGCCGCAGCCGGAAGCCGGTGAGCCCGGCCTCCTGCAACTCGACGAGCAGATCGGCGAGTTGGGCGGGGGTACCGGCGAAGATACGGGCGTCGCTGGTGTACGGCTCCCCCGCGAGGGCGTCGAGACGGTCCCGGCGGGCCGCGGCCTCGGCCGGGTCGTCGTCGAGGAAGACCACCAAGTCGCCGAAGACGTGCAGGAGTTCGTCGGCACGGCCCGCTCCGGCCTGCTCGGCGCGGATCTCCGCGACGATCGCGCGGGCCTGGTCGGCGGCGTGCGGCGTGACGTAGCCGACGTCGGTCGCGCGGGCCACCAGGCGGTACGGCACGGTGTCGTGGGCGAGAGCGGTGACGAGGGGCTGGCCCTGCGGCGGGCGGGGCGTGATGGAGGGGCCCTTGACGCTGAAGTGCCTGCCCTCGAAGTCGATGTAGTGCAGCTTGTCCCGGTCGACGAAGCGGCCGGTGGCGACGTCCCGGATCTCCGCGTCGTCCTCCCAGCTGTCCCAGAGGCGGCGCACGGCCTCGACATAGTCGGCGGTCTCGTCGAAGAGGTCGGTCACCAGGTCCCGGGTGTCCGGGCTGTCGTAGGCCTCGATGCGCGGGATGGTGCGGCGGCCGAAGTGCGCGGCCTCGTTCGGGCGGGCGGTGATCTGCACCCGTAGGCCTGCCCGGCCGGTGCTGACGTAGTCGAGGGTGGCGATGGCCTTGGAGAGGTGGAAGGGCTCCGTGTGGGTGACCACCGCGGTCGGGACCAGGCCTATGTGTCGGGACAGCGGGGCGATGCGGGCCGCGATCAGGACGGCGTCCAGGCGGCCGCGCACCTGGTCGGTGCGTTCGTCCGGGTCGAGGAAGTGGGAGGACTGCGGGCCGAGGCCGTCCTCGATGGTGACGAAGTCGAGGAGGCCGCGTTCGGCCTCGGCGACCAGGTCGGCCCAGTAGCCGGCGGTGAGCAGGTCGCGGGGGCGGGCGACCGGCTCGCGCCAGGAGGCGGGGTGCCAGCCGGTGCCGTCCAGGGCGACGGCGAGGTGCAGCGAAGAAGAAGGGGACACGGATGGGTGCCTTCCTGGAGGTCCGTACGAGATCACCGGCCCGCAGAAGGGCAGGGCACGGCGGTGAAGCAACGGGTCAGGAGCAACAGAGCGCGCCGGCCACGCGCTGGAGATCGATGTGGGGCCGGGTGTGGAGGTGGACGGCGTGGAAGGTGTGCGTCACGGCCGTCACCTCCTTCTTCCGGGCGCGCGACGGCGCCTCGCGGATCTCGTCGTGAGTCACAACGCCGTGGCCTCGCGCGATGTTCCCGTTCGTCGTGTGCGTACTCGGAGGATGGTGGACCGGCGGCGCAGGGTGAAACCGATCGACTCGTACAGCCGGATCGCGGCGGTGTTGTCCGCGGCGGCGTGCAGGAACGGGGTGTCGCCGCGCTCCCGGATGCCCGCGGCGACCGCGCGGATCAGCCGGGTCGCGAGGCCCCGGCCGCGGTGCTCCGGATCGGTGCAGACCGCGCTGATCTCTGTCCAGCCGGGCGGGCGGATCCGCTCTCCGGCCATGGCGATCAGCCGTCCCCGCTCACGAATGCCGAGGTAGGTGCCGAGTTCGACCGTCCGCTCGAGGAACGGGCCCGGCCGGGTGCGCGCGACCAGGTCCAGGATCTCGGGGACGTCGTCGGGTCCGAGCCGTACCGCCTCGGGGGCGGGCTCGGCCCGCAGCGCGGTGTCGACGAACTGCACACCCGTCCCGCCGCCGACCGCCTCCCAGCCGTCGGGGACCTTCTCGACGGGCTTGATCCGTACGACGGTCTCCGGGCCGACGAGTGTGCGCAGGTCGGCCCAGGCGGCCGGGTCCCCGGGATCGGCGAGGGCCGCGAAGGCGTAGACGTCGGCCGGGTAGCGGGCCGCCCTGCCGACGCGTTCGGCGAGGTGGGCGTGCGGGCCGTCGAGGGCGGCCCAGACGGCGTTGTCGAGGATGGGTACGTCGGCCACGGACGGGGCCGTGGGTGCTCCGCCTCCGCGGACTTCGGTCTGATGGGCCACGGAGGCGGAGTCCTCTCTTAACTCAACTTGCATGTGCTGTCGGCCAGATGACGATCGATCAGGAGTTGGTCAGCGGCAGTCCGGGGGGATTGACCTCGGACTTGGCGACGGCCTCGTTGGAGAGGTTCCAGGCGGCGAGCCACTTGGCGTACTGACCGTTCTCGATCAGGTAGTTGATGGCGTCGGCGAGGGGCTTGGCGAGTCCGCTGTCCTTCTTCGCCGTCGCGGCGATCAGGCCCTGGAGCGACTCACCGGCACCGGAGAACTGGCCCGCGATACGGGTCGCCTGGGGCGTGCCGGCGGTCTTCGCGGCGTGGTAGGCGAGATTCGGGTTGGGGCCGAAGTAGGCGTCGATCTTGCCGCTGCTCAGCGCCAGGTAGAGGCTGTTGGTCTCCTGGAAGTACTTGACGGTGAGGGGCTTCTTGCCCTCCTTGGCCAGCTTCGCCTTCCACTCCAGGAGGATCTTCTCCTGGTTGGTGCCGTTGCCGACGGAGACCGTCTTGCCGGCGAGGCTCTCGTAATTGCCGTCGAACTTCCAGGTGTTGTCCTTCTTCACCTCGAAGGCGAGGTCGTCCTTGCGGTAGGAGGCGAACTCGTACTTCTGCTTGCGCTCCTCGGTGTCGGTGACGTTGGAGAAGGCCACGTCGACCTTGCCGCTGTCGAGGCCGATGAACAGGTTCTCCCAGGTCGACCGCTGCACCTCGGGCTCGAGACCGAAGACGGCGGCCACCAGTCGGCCGAGGTCGGGCTCGGAGCCCGTGATCGTCTTCTGGTCGTCTCCCACGAAGCCGAGCGGCGGGCTGCCGGAGGGCAGCGTGCCGGATCCGATCACCAGCTTGCCGCTCTTCTTGAGGGCGGCGGGCAGTTCGGCGCTGATGGACTTCACCTCGGAGACCTTCAACTCGGTCTCCTTCGCGGCACCGTTGGACAGCTGTCCCACGGTGACCGTGCCGGCGGCGTCGGTCTTGGTGGCGGCGTCGCTCTCGCCTCCGCAGGCGGCGAGCCCGGCGGCGAGGGCGGTGACGGCGGTCGCCGCGGTGATGCCGCGTATCAGGCTGCGTCGAGTGAGGTTGCTGGGCATGGCTGTCCTTGTCGTGTGGCTCGGTGAGGGCGGGTGCAGAAGGGGTGGTTGTCAGAGGACCTTGCTGAGGAAGTCCCGGGTCCGCTCGTGCTGCGGCTTGTCCAGGACCTCGGCGGGCGGGCCCTGCTCGACGATGCGTCCGGCGTCGATGAAGACGACCCGGTCGGCGATCTCGCGGGCGAAACCGATCTCGTGGGTGACGATCACGAGGGTGGTGCCGCTCTTCGCCAGGTCCTTGATGACGGCGAGGACCTCGCCGACGAGTTCGGGGTCGAGGGCGGAGGTGGGTTCGTCGAAGAGGATGACTCCAGGACGCAGCGCCAGGGCGCGGGCGATGGCCACGCGCTGCTGCTGGCCGCCCGACAACTGCCGTGGGTAGGCGGCGGTCCTGTCGGCCAGGCCGACGCGGCCCAGAAGTTCGCGGGCCAGTTCCAGCGCCTCGGGCTTGCCGAGCTTCCCGGTCGCCACCGGGGCGGCGGCCACGTTGTCCAGCACGGTCAGGTGCGGGAAGAGGTTGAAGTTCTGGAAGACGAAGCCGATGCGGCTGCGCTGGGTCAGGATGGCCCGCTCGCTCAGCTCCTTCAGGCGGTCGCCCTGTCGGCGTACGCCGATCAGCTCGCCGTTGACGCTGACGTAGCCGATCTCCGGCTTCTCCAGGTGGTTGATGACCCGCAGCAGCGTGGACTTGCCGGAGCCGGACGGGCCGAGGATCACGGTGACCTCGCCGGGCCGCACGGTCAGGTCGACCCCGTCCAGCACCCGGTGGCTGCCGTACCACTTGTGCACGTCGTGCACCTCGACGGTGGCGGCCGCGTTGTCGAGCGTCTCGGCGGTCATACGGCGGCCTCCCGGCGGATGCGGGCCCGCAGGTCGGTGAGACCGGTCCGCAGCTTCTGCAACGGCGTCGGCGGCAGGGTGCGGGTGGCGCCCCGGGCGTAGTACCGCTCGACGTAGAACTGGATGACGGACACCACGCTGGTGAGGATCAGGTACCAGACGGTGACGACCAGCAGCAGCGGCACGATGTCGCCGGGGTAGGTGGCGCCCATGGTCTGCGCGGTGCCGAACAGGTCGAGCAGGGAGACGTAGAAGACCAGCGAGGTTGCCTTGATGAGGCCGATGAGCTGGTTGACGTAGTTCGGGGTGATGGAGCGCAGGGCCTGTGGCCAGACGATCTTCCTGAACTGGTAGCCCTTCGGCAGGCCGAGCGCGGAGGCCGCCTCGTGCTGGCCCTGGTCGACGGAGAGGATGCCGCCGCGGACGACCTCGGCCGCGTACGCCGCCTCGTTGAGGCTGAGGCCGATGACGGCGACGACCATGTCGGTGGCGAGCCTGGACTCGTCGAAGGTGAAGAAGGCCGGCCCGAAGGGGACGCCGACGCTGAGCGTCTGGTACAGGGCGGAGAAGTTGTACAGGAACAGCAGGACCACGATCAGCGGGATCGAGCGCAGCGCCCACACGTAGGTCCAGCTGACCGCGCGCAGCACCGGGCTCTTCGAGAGCCGGGCCAGGGCGAGCAGGATGCCGCCGAGGAGCCCCAACACCGCGCTGTAGGCGGCGACTTCGAGGGTGATGAGGAGCCCGTCGAGAATGGTCGGCCGCAGGAACCAGTAGCCGAAACGGTCCCACTGGTAGAAGGGGTTGGAGACCAGGCCGTGGACGAACTGGGCCGCCAGGACCAGGACGACCGCGGTGGCGATCCAGCGGCCGGGTCGCCGCAGCGGCAGAACTCGCTGAGCGGCGAGCGGTTTTGACGGTGTGTCGGCGGGCGGCGGTGCCTCGGCGAGGGACACGGCGGCGCCTGGGGGTTCACTCATGGAGGGCTCCGGCGGAGTCGGGACCCCCCGGACGCGGCGCACGCGGTGTCGCTACGGCGGCCGCGCTGCGGCGGCGGGACGTGGCACACGGGGACGCACGGGAACCGGGGGCTGGGCGGACAACGGCACACCGAGCGGGCGGTGTTCGTCAGGAACGCGGGGGCTGGGGAAGAACGTCAGCCCCGACAGCGGGCACGGCCCGGTGCGGTACACAGTGCGCTGCTCACGCGGAGCAGATCGACGGCCCGGTCGGCGACGAGCGGATTCGCGTACGGCAGTACGCAGCCCTGGGGGCGGCTCGCGGCCGTCCTGGGAGCTGCGTACATGGCGTCACCGTCTCTGTTCCGGCCCTGTGGGCCTCGCGCTTACCGAATCGCCGTCGGTCCGGTCGTCACCTGGGGCACCCCACCGCGGTGCGAGGGTTGCCGGTCAGCAAGCCAGGGCTTGTCGCTGACACTCATGACCGTTCTGGGCCGTAGTTAAGACAAATGCCCGAACGAATGTCAATGCCGGTCCATCAGTTGGAACGGCTAGGAGGTGCGGGCGGCGTGGGACGCCCAGTCCAGGATCTGTACGGCCGAACCGGCGGCCTCCAGGCCCCGGCAGTGGGCGTGGTGCCGGCGGGCGATGCCGTCGAGGTCGAGGTGGGTGCCGAAGGCCGGGTGGGCGGCCAGGCGGCGGGCGTAGGCCCACAGGGTGGGGTGGCCGGCGATGCGGTGCACCGCGGCGGCGTCCAGGTGATGCCGGTGCACGGTGTCGAGTTGGACCAGCGTGACCCACAACTCGACGTCGGCCGCGGTGACCTGATCCCTGATCAGATACTCCCGTCCGACGAGCCACCGCTCCAGCGACCCCAGCGTCTCCAGCAGCTTGTGGAGCGCCGCGGCACGCTCCGCCGGCCCGGTGCCCGCCGCGCCGGCCCGCTGCGCCGCCTGCTCGATGTCCTGCCCGCACAGCCGCTCGACGGCCTCGATCTCCGACTCCGCCCCGCACGGGTACGGCGCCGGACGGCCGCCGCCGAAGTGCCGGGCCAGGTCGCGGGTGATGTCGGGGGCGTGCGTGCTGACGATCCGCCCCGACCAGTCGTCGCTGAGCACCGGCCCGGCGGCCGCGCCGGTGTAGCGGTGCGCGCTCGCCTCGTACAGCGGCCGGAGCGCGGAGTGCCCTCCGTCGGGACAGTCGGGCACGGCGTCCAGGAAGGTCACCGGACACACGTCGTCGAGCCCGAGCAGGCTGTGCACGACGGCGATGCGCAGGCCGTCGGGACAGGAGGGGGCGAGATGGAGCCGGTAGCGGCGCGGCACGGCGTAGTGCCCGCTGCGCGCGTCCCGGCCGATCCGGCCCCGGAAGGCGGAGGCTGCGGGCTGGGCGAAGGGGACGGAGGCGAGCGGTGTGACGGACATGGGTCTCCCCGGGGTGTCGGTGCGCAGACGTACGCGCGGCGGAAGCGTCGTCGGGCAAGGAGCAGGCGGCCGTTCCCCGTGCGCGGCGGCAGGGGTGTGCCCTTCGGTCACAGCACTCGGGCGGCGGCCGGGCTCAGCCCAGGGGCCTGATCGCGCTGCAGACGCGCAGCAGATCGATGTGACGGCGGGAGGTCAGAAGAGGGGACGACGGCGACGTACGGCTCACTAGGCCGATGACCGTCTCAAGGCGCCCCATGCTTCCCTACCTGTTCACTAGGATTCCCATCTGGAGTGTCGATCCGCCTCCGGCCTGCGTCAAGAGGGCGTCCACAGGACGGTCACGGCGGTCCGGCCGCAACCGCTCCGAACAAGGGTTCCGTGTGCGGCCGTCCACCTTCTGGGGAACGTCCGCGCTGGCTACTCTGGGAACGCGGCCGACGAACCGGGCGGGGGCGGGCTCCATGGCGGATGCGGTGGTACGGGTCGAGACGGTCGAGCTGGACGCGCGGGGCTCACGCCAGATCGGCAGCAGGGCGCGACCCACGGTGCCCCTGGAGGAGCGCGCCGCGGAGTTGCGCGCAGCCATCGTCTCGGCATCGGCCATCGCCCAGGACTCGCTTGCCCAGGTCGAGCCTCGGGACGGGTGGCGGGTGAGCAGTTTGCAGGTGGTCTTCGGGGTGACGCTGGCGGCGGAGGCGGGGGTCATCCTGTCCAAGGCGTCCGCGGAGGCCTCGTTCGAGGTGACGCTGACTGTGGACCGGGGCTGAGGAGCGGGTCGTGCCCGGTATGGATTACGCCGTCGACCTGCGGCAGGGCGGGACCGCCCTGGGCGCGGGGTTCTTGATCGCGCCGTGTTACGTACTGACGGCGGAGCACTGTCTGCGCGCCATGACCGCCGGGGACGACCACGTCCTGGTGCTGTTCGACAACGAGCTCACCGTCGAGGGCCGAGTCTGCCAGCGGGACGGGTCGGCCGATCTGGCGCTCGTGCAGCTCCTGGAGCCCGAGCTGGTGCCACCGACGGTACCGTTCCCGGATCTGGCCAAGCCCGGCGACCTGTGGCACGGCCTGTACCGGCCCTCCCACAACGATCCGCGGCTGAGCGGGCACGTGAACCTCCCCTCCATGTGGTACGACACCGAGGGCGGCGGCCGCATCGAGGCCGTCCAGTTGCTCACCGAGCAGGAGCTGGGCGACTACTCCGGCTACTCGGGAAGCCCCGTCGAACGCACCACACCCGACCGTGAGCTCGCCGTGCTGGGCATGCTCATCGAGCAGTACCCCGACCGGGCGGACCCGAGCCGAAGCGCCAACGTGCTGTTCGCGGCGACGATCCGGGAGGTGCTGGTCCGGTTCGCACAGTTCCGGACGGAGCATCTACTGCGGGTGCTGGAGGGGCGGGAGGAGATCGTTCCCGGCGGCGGTACGGTGGCGGCGACCGAGCTGCACGCAGGGCGCGCGGCGGCGGTCGGCGTGGCGGGCCGTGCCCTGCCCGTCCTCACCGCCACCGACAGCGCCCGAACCGGTGTCGAGGTCTTCCTCGCCACGGGCGACGCCCTGCTCGCCCGTCTCAATGCGTGGTCCGCCCAGGACCTCATCGACCCGTCACAGCTCTCCGAACTGCAGGTGCATGTGGCGAAGAGCGTGATCGAGCTCGCCCTGCGGAAGGAGGCCGGATGACCAGCGTCCTGGAGGATGTCGTGGCCGAGGCCGAACAGCAGGTTCTCGAGGGCAGGCCGACCGGAACTCCGTCGCCGTCGATCTCCCGGATCCCCCTCGACGAGGTGTTGGGAGTCGCCGCTCCGGAGACCGTGGACCGGCTGTGCTATCTCGCGGTGCTCCTGGCACGACTGCACCAGCGCGGGGAAGCGGTCGGCCTTCTGCAGACGTCGGGTGCCTCCCTGGGCCGATCCGGCGCCGTCCCGGCCCTCCTCAAGGTCCCCGCCCTCAACCGGCTGGCGGTGACCCTCACCTCCCTCGGCGCCTGGAATGCGGCCAGGGAACTGCTGCTCGACGCGGTCCGCGCGTGCCCCGAATCGCGGCCGCTGTTGTGCGCACGGACCTACGCCGATCTCGCGGCCGTCGAGGTGCGTGCGGCGCACTTCGACGCGGCGTGGGAGGCGGCCCGGCGGGCGCGCACCTTCCTCGCCGGCCAGAGTCCCGAGGTGGCCCGCGACGTCCTCTCGCTGCTGGGCGGGGTCGACCTCGCCCTCGCCCGGGCAGGGGCGGGCGTGTCCTCGGTACAGGACGCGGCGGACGTCATGCGGTCCGTCGTTCCGCCCGACGGCGACACCGTCGCCTCGCTCGCCGCTCTGACCGGACGTGCCGTCCTGGCCTTCGAGGAGGCCCGGCAGGGCACGGACCACCGACGCATGCGAGAGGTCATCGACGTCCTGCACATCGTCGTGTGCCGGGCCGCGGCCTCCCTCGGCGCCGAGCATCCGCAGACCGTCGTCGCCCGGGTGAACCTGGCCTGCGCCGAGTTCGAGTGGGCCCGGCGCACGGGCGACACGCACCGCATGCTGAGCTGCGTGGCCGGGCTCCGGGCCACAGCCGACGTGGCGGCGTCGGTCCTGGGCGCCGAGCACCCCGTGGCCGTCTCCGCGCTCACGAACCATGCCACCGCCAGTCTCGAGTCCGCTCGGGCCGAACAGTCCGAGGAACAACTGGAAGAGGCACTGCGGCAGTTGGACGTGGCGACACAGCACTCTCAGGCCGTCCTGGGGTCTCAGCACCCCCTCTCGGTCCTGGCAGCGGGGACAGCACGCGCCGGACACCGGCTGCGGACCGCCGGAAGCGACCCGACCGAGCCGGACGGTCGTGGTACCACCGTGACCCTGATCAGGACAGTGGTCTCCGATCCATGGCACCCCGACGAGGAACTCGTGTCCCCGCAGTCCGCCGCTCTGGACCTCGCGACGGCCGGGATCCTCGGCGAACGCCACCGGATCGCGTCCCGGATCGGCAACGCGGGCAACGCGTCCGCCGCACTGGACCTGTTCGCCCGGCTGGAGTCGGAGTGCCGGACCCGGCTGGGGGACAACGCCCCGCTCACCCTCCGCGCGCGGCACAACGTGGCGTACTGGACGGGAGTCTGCGGGCGGGCCCCGCACGCGAAACAGCTGTCACTGCGGCTGTTGCGCGTCTACCACGATCTGTTCGGGAACGAGCACCGTGCCATGCGCCTGCTGCGCGACGATCTCGCCCGCTGGAGCGGGGAGTCGGGCGACCCCGGAGAGGCGGTGCGGCGATACGCCGACCTCCGCCGCGACACCGACCTCCTGCTGGGTGCGGACCATCCGGAAACCCTGCTCGCCCGTCACAACACCCTCTACTGGACCGCGGTCCAGGGCGCCCGTGCGCACGTCCTGAGCCGTTTCGCGGGCCTGCTGGCGGACCAGACCCGGATCAACGGCCCCGACCACCCGCACACCCTCGCCGTACGCCACAACATCGCCTACTGGACCGAGGCGAAGGGCGATCCCCGAGAAGCCCTCGGCCTCTTCACCCCCCTCCTTCACGACCGCACCACCGCCCTGGGCCGCGAACACCCCCACACCCTCCTCAACGCCTTCCACGTGGCCCGGCTGACGCGCCACCACGAGGACGCGTCGGCCGGGACCGCGGAACTCACCGGGCTGCTCCCCGTCTTCACCCGGGTGTTCGGCGACGACCACCCGTGGACGCGCCGCCTGCGCCGGGAGATCGAGGCCAGCTAGCCGACAGCGGCAGGCTCGGCTGCCGGCGCCTGCTCCAGGTCGTACGCGCTCTCCTTGTGCAGATGCGCGTCGACCCCGCCCTGCTCCACCTCCGGCCGCACCCGCAGCCCCATCGTCTTGTCCAGCGCCTTGGCGATGACCCAGGTCACGACGAAGGAGTACGCCAGTACGGCGAAGGCGCCGACCGCCTGCTTGCCGAGCAGTGAGAGGCCGCCGCCGTAGAGGAGGCCGTCGACGCCGTTGGGCGCCTCCGACGTGGCGAGGATGCCGACCAGCAGGGTGCCGGTGAGGCCGCCGACGAGGTGGATGCCGACGACATCGAGCGAGTCGTCGTAGCCGAACTTGTACTTGAGGCCTACGGCGAGCGCGCAGACCGCTCCGCCGATCGCGCCGAGGGCGAGCGCGCCGAGCGGGGAGACAGCGCCGCAGGACGGGGTGATGGCGACGAGGCCGGCGATCGCGCCGGACGCGGCGCCGAGGCTCGTGGGGTGCCCGTCGCGGAGCTTCTCGACCAGCAGCCACCCGAGCATCGCGGAACACGTCGCGGTGAAGGTGTTGAGGACCACGACCGAGGCCGCGTTCGAGGACGTCAGCGCGGAGCCGCCGTTGAAGCCGAACCAGCCGAACCAGAGCAGGCCCGCGCCGAGCATCACCAGGGGCAGGTTGTGGGGCCGCTCGCCGTTCTTGGCGGACTTCTCCCATCCGATGCGCTTGCCCAGCACCAGGATCATCGCCAGCGCCGCCGCACCCGAGTTGATATGGACGGCGGTGCCACCCGCGAAGTCGATCGCGCCGAGCTTGTTGACGATCCAGCCGCCGACGACGTTCTCGCCGTCGAACGCGAACACCCAGTGGGCGACCGGGAGATAGACCAGGGTGACCCAGATCCCGGTGAACACCATCCAGGCCCCGAACTTGATGCGGTCCGAGATCGCCCCGCAGATCAGGGCGGCGGTCAGAGCCGCGAACAGCGCCTGGAAGGCGGCGAAGACCGAGAGCGGGATGACGGCCTTCGGGTCGTCCTTCATCACGCCGCTCAGGCCGAAGTACTCGGTGACGTCACCGAGGATCCCGGCGCCGCCGATCGAGTCGCCGAACGAGGCCGAGTAGCCGTAGACGACCCAGATACAGCCGACCAGGGCCACGGCCCCGAACGTCATCATGATCATGTTGAGGACGCTCTTGGCGGCGACCATGCCGCCGTAGAAGAGGGCGAGGCCCGGCACCATCAAACAGACGAGTGCCGTGCTCGCGAGCATCCAAGCGGTACTTCCGGTGTCCATGCGTACGCTCCGCGGAGAGGTCCAGCAGAAGGAAACTCTGTTTCACCGCAGTAGACCCGGCGTGCGTTACAGGACACTCCCATGGCCGATTAAAGCCGGGTTTCAGTGTGGCGGGCCGGCGCCGAACGCCGTCACCGTCAGGAATCGGATCGGCAACTCGACGAGTTTCTCGGGGCCGTGCGGGGCTTCGCCGTCGAACTGGAGAGCGTCACCGGGACGCAGGGTGTAGCTGGACTTGCCGTGGCCGTAGACCATGACGCCCTCCAGCATGTAGAGGAGCTCGGTGCCGGCGTGCTGGAAGAGCGGGAAGACCTCGCTCTGTTCGGTCAGGGTGACGAGCAGGGCGTCCATCCGCTTGTGGGCGCCGCGCAGCGAGCCGAGCTGGGCGTACTCGTGGCCGACGCGGGTGCCGCGCCGGACGATGCAGGCGCCGTGTCCGGCGGGGACGAAGACCGCCTCGCGTTCGTCGTCCATGCCGCGGAACAGGGCGGTGACGGGGACGTCGAGACCGCGCGCGAGCCGGGAGAGCGTGGTGAGGCTGCACGCGGTCTGGGCGTTCTCGATCTTCGACAGCATGGCCTTGGAGATGCCGACCCGCCCAGCCATCTCACCGACCGACAGCCCGGCCGCCTGCCGGTATTCGCGGGCCCGCACCGCGATGATGCGCTCCAGCGCCTTGTCGTCGGAGTCGTCCGCCTCCGCTGCGGGTTCGGGGTGTTCGGCGTGCTCGGTCACCGGCGCATCCTATTCCGTGCGTTCCAGCCGGAACCGGGGGTGGGGCTCGGCGCGGCCGGTGGCGAGATCGGCGGCCATGGCACCGATGAGCGGGGCGAACTTGGCGCCATGACCTGAGCACGGGGACACGATCACGAGGGGTCCGTGGCGGTCCAGGACGAAGTCCTCGTCCGGGGTGGTCGTGTAGAGACAGGTCGCCTCCGTGACCGGCTGCGGGTCGAGGCCGGGAAGCCGGTCGCGGACGAAGTCGCTCACCCGTGCGCGCGACGACGGGTCGACGACCCCGCTGCGGGCGCCGGCCGTGGTGGGGGTGCCGCGGTCGTGCTCGGCGACCTTGACGGCGGGCAGCGGACCGCCGTCGCCGCCGGACGGCAGTCCGAAGACCTGCATCGACGCGTCCTTGGAGACCAGGATCGGCCACCGCACGGACGGCTCGCGCTGCCGGAAGTGGAAGACCTGCTGCTGCGTCACGCGCAACGGCGGCAGGGGGGCGGGAAGTTCGAGGTCGGGCAGCCACGCCCCGGCCGCGACGACCACCGTGTCGGCCATGAGCTCGCGGCCGTCGTCCGTCCGCAGTATCGCCTTCTCCTGTACGTCCTGCCGCACGTCGATACCCGTGACGCGTACGCCGATCCACGCGTCCGCGCCGTGCTCGACGGCCCGCCGCACACACGCGCCCACCGTCTCGTCGGCGTCGATCACCCCGGCGTCCGGGTGATACAGGGCCGGCCCGGTGAAGCGGATGTGCGGCCATCGCTCGGCGGCGGCCTCCGCACCGAGGAGTTCGTACGGCACTCCCGCCCCGTCCAGTACGGCGGCCAGGCCCACCGGGTCACGCTCCTCCCCCAGGTCGACGCCACCGGTGAGACGCAGCAAGGGAGTTGAGCTGTCGCTCTCCAGCTCGCGCCACTCCTCGTACGCCCGCCCGGTGAGGCCGACGTAGAAGGGGTCGGCGTACGCCCGTCGGTAGATCCGCGAGGTGCCGTGCGAGCTCCCGTGCTTGTGGCCGATGTCGTACGCCTCGATCAGGGTGACCTCGTACCCCTGTCGGGCGAGCTGCCAGGCGGTGGCCGCGCCCATCAGCCCGGCGCCGACGACGGCGATCACAGGCCCGCCCCGGGGATCCACTGCGTGCCGGCGAGCGGGACGCGGGCCATCGCGGCGGACTCGATGGTGAGGGCGACCAGGTCCTCGGGTTCGAGGTGGAGGAGGTGGGCCTTGCCGCAGGCGCGGGCGAGGGTCTGGGCCTCCATGGTCATCACGCGGAGGAAGTTGGCGAGCCGGCGGCCGCCCTCGACGGGATCGAGGCGGGCGGAGAGTTCCTCGTCCTGGGTGGAGATACCGGCCGGGTCGCGGCCGTCCTGGTAGTCGTCGAAGTAGCCTGCGGCGGACCCTAGTTCGCGGTAGTCGGCGTCGTACTTGGGATGGTTGTCGCCCAGCGCGATCAGCGCCGCCGTGCCGATGGCGACCGCATCCGCCCCGAGGGCGAGCGCCTTGGCCATGTCGGCGCCGCCCCGGATACCGCCGGAGACGATCAGCTGAACTTCACGATGGACGCCCAACTCCTGGAGCGCCTGCACCGCTTGGGGCAGCGCGGCCAGAGTGGGGATGCCGACGTGCTCGATGAACACGTCCTGGGTGGCGGCCGTGCCGCCCTGCATGCCGTCGACGACCACGACGTCGGCGCCCGCGTGCACGGCGAGCTTCACGTCGTAGTACGTCCGCGTCGCGCCGACCTTGACGTAGATCGGCTTCTCCCAGTCGGTGATCTCGCGCAGTTCGAGGATCTTGATGGCGAGGTCGTCGGGGCCGGTCCAGTCCGGGTGGCGACAGGCGCTGCGCTGGTCGATGCCGACGGGCAACGTCCGCATGCCGGCGACCCGTTCGGTGATCTTCTGCCCGAGCAGCATGCCTCCGCCGCCAGGCTTGGCGCCCTGGCCGAGGACGACCTCGATGGCATCGGCGGCGCGCAGGTCGTCGGGGTTCATGCCGTAGCGGGACGGCAGGTACTGGTAGACGAGGTGCTTGGAGTGGCCGCGTTCCTCGGGGGTCATGCCGCCGTCCCCAGTCGTCGTGGAGGTACCGGCTTCGGAGGCTCCCCTGCCGAGGGACTCCTTGGCCTGGGCGGACAGGGCGCCGAAGCTCATGCCGGCGATGGTGACAGGGGTCGCGAGGCGCAGCGGGTTCTTCGCGTGCCGGGTGCCGAGGACCACGTCCGTGTCGCAGCGCTCGCGGTAGCCCTCCAGCGGGTAGCGGGACATGGAGGCGCCGAGCAGCAACAGGTCGTCGAAGTGGGGCAACCGTCGCTTGGCGCCCCAGCCGCGGATGTCGTAGATGCCGGTCTCGGCGGCGCGCTGGATGGCATGGATGGTGGCGCGATCAAAGGTCGCCGACTCGCGCAGGCCGTGGGATGCGGGTTCCAACGTTCAGCTCCTCTAGTAGGGCGAGGTGTAGCGCCCCTTCTTTTAGGGGCGCGGGGCTGTATCGATATGCGGCTCCGCCGCGGGCGCGACCAGCCACAGCGGACCCGCAGCCAGAAACGGCGCTAATACGCAGCGGTGTTGTCAACCTTGAAGTGGTACAGCTGGCGCGCCGAGCCATACCGGCGGAATCCGGCAGGGTCCTCGTCGCGCTCAGCCGCCTTCAACAACTCGGCCAATTCAGCAAGATGTTCCGCCCGCATCTCCTTCTCGACACAGTCCGCCCCAAGGGACTTGACCGTGCCCCGCACATAGATCCGAGCCTCATAGAGGGAGTCACCGAGGGCCTCGCCCGCATCCCCGCACACGACCAGCCGCCCGGCCTGCCCCATGAACGCGCTCATGTGCCCGACATTGCCGCCGACGACGATGTCGACCCCCTTCATGGAGATCCCGCAGCGGGCAGACGCATCCCCGTCGATCACGAGTAGTCCGCCATGGCCGGTGGCCCCCGCCGACTGGGACGCATTGCCCCGCACCCGCACCGTCCCGGACATCATGTTCTCGGCAACCCCCGTGCCCGCGTTGCCGTGGACGGTGACCGTGGCGTGCTGGTTCATGCCGGCGCAGTAGTAGCCGACGTGACCCTCGACGTCGACGGTGAGGTTGTCGCGGATGCCGCAGGCGACAGCGTGCGCACCGCGCGGATTGAGCACCCGCCAACTCGCCGAAGGCGCCTCGTGCAGCGCCTGGTTGAGCTCCCGCACCGGGGACTCCGCCAGGTCGATCAGCGTCGCCATACGTACACCTCTTCCGGCTCGGGTTCGAAGATGCGGGCGTTCTCGATACCCGGCAGGACGTCCAGCGCCCGGTACTCGGAGGCCATCGCCACCCACGCGTCGGTCTCGGCGACCAGCGCCGGCTTGCAGGCGATGGCGTCCCGGACGACCGCGAAGGAGTCGCCGGTGGACACGAGCAACGTGTAGAAGCCGTCGAAGCGTTCACACAGCAGCTTCAGCGCCTTCTCCAGATCGGCGCCCTGCGCGAGGTGGTGCGCGATGAAACGCGCGCCGACCTCGGAGTCGTTCTCGCTGTCGAACTCGACACCCTGGGCGCGCAGTTCACGGCGGATGGTGGCGTGGTTGGCGAAGGAGCCGTTGTGCACCAGGCACTGGCCGGCGCCGACGGAGAAGGGATGGGCGCCCTCGGGCGTCACGGCCGACTCGGTGGCCATGCGGGTGTGGCCGATCCCCTGCCAGCCGGTCACGTCGGCCAGCCCGAAGGACTCGGCCAACGCGACAGGATTTCCGGCGCCTTTGAGTACGGCGAACCCCTCGCCGGAGCCGATGACAGTGGCTTCGGGAAGTGCGGCCGCGAGCTGGTCGACGCCCGCGTGGACCACGGTGGTGGCATCGGCGTCGATGGCCACCGTGCCCGGCAGCGCGGTCGCCACCTCGGCCTTCGAGGTCCCGAGCAGCGAGACGACGGCCTGTCCCGGCGGAGACAGCCACGGGTCGCCGTAGACCGCGACGCCCGCGGAGTCCGGGCCGCGCTCGACGACCTGGCCCAGCATCGCGGCCAGCAGCTCGCCCAGCCGGGGTTCGAGTGAGGGCTCCCGCAGATGGAGCCCGACGATTCCACACATGTCGACTCCCTTCAGAACGCGGTCAGATAGCGGTCCAGCTCCCACGCGCCGACCGTGGAGTGCCAGTCGAAGAACTCCTCGCGCTTGAGGTCCGCGAAGTACTGGCTCACCCCGGCCCCGGCCGCGTCGAGGGTGCCGCTGATCACGTCGTCGGCCTGGAGAGCCTCCACGGCGTGCAGCAGGGTGGGCGGAAGCTCAGGCCCCTTGCCTGCCGCGCCCGGCTCACCCGGGTCGAGGCCGCGTTCGATGCCGTCGAGCCCTGCGGCGAGAGCGGCAGCCGCGGCGAGATACGGGTTGGCGGCGCCGTCACCTCCCCGCAGCTCGATGCGGTTGCCGTCGGGGACGCGTACGAAGTGGGTGCGGTCGTTGCCGCCGTAACTCGCCACACGCGGCGACCAGGTGGCACCCGAACGGGTCGAGACGGCGCCGGTCCGCTTGTAGGAGTTGACCGTCGGCGCGATGACGGCCTGCAAGGCCCGGGCATGCTCGACGATGCCCGCGACGAACGAATAGGCGAGCGGGGACAGACCCAGCCCGCGCGCGTCCGCAGCATCCGGGAACGCGGGCTCACTCCCCCGCCACAGCGACATGTGCATGTGCATGCCGGTGCCGGTGCGGTCGGTGAACGGCTTCGGCATGAACGTGGCGGTCATACCCCGCTGTTCGGCCAGTACGGAGACCAGGTACCGCATGGTGATGACCCGGTCGGCGGTGGTGAGGGCGTCGGCGTGCTTGAAGTTCTGCTCGAACTGGCCGTTGCCGTCCTCGTGGTCGTTGGCGTAGTTGCCCCAGCCGAGGCTGTTCATCGCGCTGGAGACGGCGGTGAGGTGGTCGTACATCCGGGTCAACCCGCGGGCGTCGTAACAGGGTTGAGCCGCGGTGTCCTTGGTGTCGGCGACGCTCAGCACGCCGTGCTCGTCACGGTTGACCAGGAAGTACTCGACCTCGGCCCCCACGGCCAGGGAGAGCCCCTGGGCCGCGGCCCGCTCCAGCAGCGCACGCAGGATGACGCGCGGGGCGTACGGCCAGGGCTTCCCCTCCACATACGGGTCGCAGTGCACGAGGGCGAGGCCGGGCTTCACGAAGGGGACCGGGGTGTACGAGGAGGCGTCGGGCCGGGCGATGACATCGGGGTCGCTGGGCTGCTGGCCGAGCGCACCGGCCGCGTACCCGGCGAAGCCGACGCCCTCGTCGCGCAGCTCCTCGACGGCCTGGGCCGGGACGAGCTTGGCGCACGGCTTGCCGGTCAGGTCGACGAAGACGGCCAGGACGAACTCGATACCGTCGGCGCGGACGAGTTCGGCGAGGTCGGGTGTGTCCGCTTCCGGGTCGGTCCTCATGGGCCTCTCCCTGCTGTCTACTACGAGGAATCAACGTTGCATATGAGTAGACACTCGTGGAGTTACGGAGGCGTTTCCGCGAGGCAAGGTCCCCGTAAGCCCAGGCGAGCCGGGCACCACCTCGGAAGAGGCGGGGCCAGGTTCTGACGAGTCATCAAGAAACAGTGGCGGAGGCCTGGTTGGCGAACGGTGCACCGCCGGAGGCTACCCCGCACCCCGAGCGGCTTCCGCCGGTAGGTCAGCAGGTACAGGACCGCCCCCTCGCCGCCGCGGCCTGAACGACCCGGCGAACCCACGCGCTCAGAGCACTAGCCGGCCGAACTGACCAAGGTCTCGAAGCCTGAGCTGTCGCAGTAGGACACTGCACGACCCTCAGCCCCGGTGTCGCCGCCGACCGCGTTGACGGTGTCATCGAGGATGTGGGTGCCACCGTGTTCCAGGCCTGCCCGGTCAAGCCTTTTCGAGGCCTCGATGACCGCATGCCCTGCCGATTCGGTGTTGTCGAACTCGGGCGACTGGACACTCTGTCCGTCACCGGCATCGGCGTCTGCCTCGCTGGTCGTCGTGGCGTGCGCCGCGTCCTGCCAGGACCCCAGCTTGGTGCAGTAATCCCGTTGCCACTCCTGGGCCTGCGCTGGATCGTCCGACGAACAACCGCTCATCACGACAGCGGCAACGACAACGGCCGCTGCTCGCTTGACCGCTCGTGCAATCCCACCGCTGTGCTGCATGGACATGCCCTCCCCGAAGCTGCCGCCACAGAGTATGGATCACGAAGGTGTCACCTTGCGCCGATCTCCACGCATCATCAGCAGCGGATCGGCAAGCAGTGAGCACACGCCCAACCCGGCGCGCCTATGTGGTCACCGCACTAGCCGCGGGCGGCCGGTATCTCCGAGGTCCGCAGCGGTACGACGCCGATGCAGTGCCCGTCGTGGTCCAGCAGACGGCCCATGTGCTTGAACGTGCGCAGCACCACGGACCGGTCGGCGACGATGAGGTGCGGGATCTTGCGTGACAGGTGGGCCTCGAAGGCGTGCACGTCGCGCAGGTCGCGCAGCCAGACGTCGATCACCAGGTTGTAGGGGCCGGCCGTGATGGCGCACGAGCGGACCTCTCGGACCCCGGCGAGCACCCTGGTGGTCTGCTCCACGTGCTGCCCCGGCACCGAGGCGAAGTAGACGGCGGACAGCGGCCATCCCGACAGCGGCCGGGCCAGGTCGCAGCGCAGGCTGAGCCGTGAGGCGAGCAGCGACTGCATTCTGCGGCGGAGCGTAGTCAGGCTCGTGCCGGTCGCCGCCGACAGGTCGCGCAGCGACATCCGCCCGTCCACGCTCAGCAGTTCCAGCAGGCGCGCGTCGAGGTCGTCCCAGCGGGCCTCGGCCCGGGGCGCGGGCCGGGAGGCCGGGGGAACCGACGCCTCGACGCGCGCGACCTGCGCCTCGTCCAGGCTGCGCAGTCGCCACCGGCTGCCCTCGGTCGGGGCCCCGGTGTACACATGTGTCCGCGTCACCCGCACGCCCGGCGTCCCCCGGAACAACGACGCGGTGAGCCGGGCGAGTTCGTCCAGGCTCCGGGCCTGTACGGCGGCCACCAGGTCCCGGCCGCCCGCCGTGAGCTTGATGTTGGGCACCGACGGGTCCTTCGCGAAGGCCCGCGCCACGTCCTCGGCGGCACCCGGCTCGGTGTCCACCTCCACGATCCCGGTGACCACGATCCGCGGGTCGGACAGCCGGGGGTAGGCCGTCACCCAGGCAAGGCCCGCCGCTTCGAGTCGCTGCCAGCGCCGCGCCGCGGTGACCGGGTTGACGCCGAGCACCTCGCCGACGAGCGTCCACGGGGCCCGGGGGTGGATCTGCAGGGCGTGGACGACACCCCGGTCCAGCTCGTCGAGTTCCACGGCTTCCGTGGCGTCCACGCCTTCCACGCCTTCCACGGCGGCACAATCCTGCACGCCCATGGGCGGCGCTTCTCTGCGCATGCCGGGGGAATCCGGCGGGAAGCCTGCATCGTCACACCGGGTTTTCTTCCGCATTCCACACTCCCTTCGCTTGCTGCCGACGACGGAGGAGTGACCGCACCCCATGACGGATACCACCACCCGGACCGCCCTTCGGGTCCACAACGCCCGGCTGATCGACGGCACGGGTGCGTCCCCCGTGGACGACGGCGTAGTCACCATCGATGCCCAGGGCACCATCACCTACGCCGGCCCGGCCGCGACCGCTCCCCCCGCCGGTCAGGACCAGGTCGTCGACGCCGGTGGCCGCACCGTACTCCCCGGCTTCTTCGACTGCCACGTCCACCTCGCCTACGCCCACGGCTCGCCGCCCGGCCGTCGCGCCGAGCTCGACCCGGTCCTGGTCACCCTGGACACGGCCACGCGCCTGCGGCAGACCCTGGACGCCGGCATCACCACCGCACGCGACCTGGGCGGCCTGTCGGCGGGCTTCCGTACGGCCGTGGAGTCCGGGCGCGTCACGGGTCCCCGCCTGCACACGGCCGTACGGATCATCAGCCACACCGGCGGCCACGCGGACGTCCGCATGCCCGACGGCACGGACCTCAGCGCCGGGATGTCCGAGATCGCCGACGACACCGACGCGGCCCGGCTCGCGGTGCGCCGGGTGCTGCGCGACGGCGCCGACCTGGTGAAGGTCTGCGCCACCGGCGGCATGGGCAGCCCGTACGACGACCCCGACGACGAGGGCCTGCTGGAGGAGGAGATCCGGGCCGTCGTGGACGAGGCCCGCCGCCACGGCGGCAAGCCGGTCGCCGCGCACGCCCAGGGCAACGCGGGCATCCTCAACGCGATCCGCGGCGGCGTCACCAGCATCGAGCACGGATACGGCCTGGACGAGCGGGCGCTGGACATGGCGGGCGAGCGCGGGGTGTTCGTCGTGCCGACACTGTCCACTGTGTACGCGGGCATCAACAAGGACACGATGCCGGACTACCACTACCAGAAGAAGACCCGCTGGTCCGGCGTCACCAAGGAGAACATCGCCCGGGCCATCGAGTACGGCGCCCGGATCGCGCTCGGCACCGACGCCGCCGTCGGCCCGCACGGGGTGAACCTGATGGAGCTCAGCTATCTCGTGGACCTGGGCATGGACCCCATGGCCGCCATCGTCGCCGGCACCCGAACCTCCGCCGAACTCCTCGGTGTGGCCGACGAGTTGGGCACCCTCGCCGCCGGTCGCACGGCGGACCTGGTCATCTGCGACGGAGACCCGCTGCAGGACATCGGCGTCCTGGGCGACCCCGCGAACATCGTCTGCGTCGTCCAGGACGGCGTCGTACGCAAGGACCTTCTGCCAACCGATGGGCGGCCCTGATGTCCTCACTGACCGACCTCCCGGACACCGAGTCCCCGGACAAACGCACGTCGAGCCGCATCGACCGGGTGCTGTCCCTGATCGAGCGGGCGGGCAACGCACTGCCCAACCCGATCGTCCTGTTCACCGCCCTCTTCGTGCTGCTGGCCGTCATCTCCACCGCGCTCGCGCTGGCCGACGTGACCGTCACGGTCCCCGGCACCGACGACACCAAGGCCATCACCGGGCTGTTCACGGGCGAAGGCGTGCGCTGGCTGACGGAGAACCTCGTCACCAACTTCGCGACCTTCCCGCCCATCGCCGCCGTACTGCTGATGATCATGGCGGTGGGGGTCGCGGAGAAGGCCGGGCTCCTGGAGACCGTCATGCGGGCCACGCTGGCCCGCGCGCCGCGTGCGCTGCTGCCGTATCTGGTGGCGCTGGTCGCCTGTCAGGCGCACATGATCAGTGACGTCGCCTCGATCGTGCTCCCGCCGCTGGCGGCCGTGGTCTTCAAGAGCGCGGGGCGCCATCCGGTGGCGGGTCTGATCGGCGGTTTCGCGTGCGTCGGCGCCGGCTATGCCGCCGGGTTCACGATCGGCTCGCTGGACGCCCTCTACATAGGCATCACCCAGCAGGCGGCCTCGGTCCTGCCGGCCGCCCAGGACCTCGACCTGAACTTGCTGATCAACTACTTCTTCACCGCGTCGAGCAGCCTGGTGCTGGGCCTGCTGGGCGGCTTCCTCATCAGCCGCGTCCTCGAACCGCGCCTCGGTACGTACGAGTCCTCCGCCGACGAACCCGAGTCGGAGGACCTCACCCTGACTCCGGTCCAGCGTCGGGGGCTGCTGCTCACCGCGCTGGTCGTCGTGCTCTACGCGGGCGCGGTCCTGTCCCTGTGGCTGCCCGACGGTGCCCCGCTGCGCGGCGAGGGCGGGGCGCTCGTGCCCTCGCCGCTGCTCACCGGCATCGTCCCGGCGCTGTTCGGGGCGTTCCTGCTGGCCGGGCTGGCCTACGGCTTCACGGTCAAGTCGCTGACCGGTTCCGAGGGTGTGGTCGGTGCGATGTCCGACTCGGTGAAGAACATGTCGGGCTACATCGTGCTGATGTTCGTCGCCGCGCAGGTCATCGCCCTGTTCAACTGGTCCAACGTGGGCGTCCTGCTGGCCGTGAAGGCAGCGGCGGGCCTGGACGCCATCGGCCTGACCGGCTTCTGGGCGCTGGTCGCGTTCGTCCTCCTGGTGGCCTGCCTCAACCTGTTCATCGTCTCCGGGTCGGCCCTGTGGTCGCTGGTCGGACCGGTGTTCGTGCCGGCCTTCATGCTGCTCGGCATGAGCCCGGCCCTCAGCCAGGCGGCCTTCCGCATCGGCGACTCGGCCACCGGCATCATCACGCCGATGAACCCGTACGTCTTCCTGCTCCTCGCCCTGCTGCGCCGGTACGAACCGGAGGCCCGCCTGGGCACGCTCATCTCCCGGCTGGCGATCTTCACGGTGCCGTTCCTGGTGGTCTGGCTGGCGATCCTGGGGATCTTCTACGGCTTCGATCTGCCGCTCGGTCCGGGCGCCCACATCAGCCTCAAGTGAGCGGGTTACGCGGCCGCAGTCCATTCCAGTACGACCTTGGCGAACTCCCCGGGCAACTGCTCGGGGAGTGGCATGAGTCCGCCCGACAGGACCCGGGTTTCATAGCCCCGCACGGCCACATGGCCCTCCTCCACGCGGTCCAGGACAGTCAGCGCGTCGACCATGAACCGGGTGAGCGCGGCTTCCTCGTCCACGGGCTTGCGCTCTGCCGCCGTACGCCTCTTCTCGTCGTCGATGAAAGGCGTGGCGGAGAGGAGGAGGCTCGCGACGCGGTCCTGGAGGCGGGCGGCGAGTTCCACGGCGATCACACCGCCGGTGTGGTGGCCGACGAGGTGGAAGCGGTCCAGGCCGAGCGCGTCGACCGGGCGGAGGGCGGGCCCGTGGGTGAGTTCGACGACCCGGTGGCCCAGGAGGTAGTGCGGTCCGTACGACTCGGCCTGCCCGACCAGGTGCGCCACCAGGTCGTGGCCGCGCACCGCCGGCAACCCGGCGATGTCGAAGATTGTTCTCAACGAGGAGTGGTGCCACCGCATGTACGCTGAACGCGACTTGGCCGTCCTCGAGAAACGGGACCGACCTCATGCGACTCGCCTTCACCGGCCGGGTGATCGAATGGCGCGGGCCCGCGCCGTACTACTTCGTCCCCGTGCCGGACGCCGAGTCCGACGACATCCGCGAGGTGGCCGCGATGGCCACCTACGGCTGGGGTGTGATCCCGGTCGAGGCCCGCATCGGCGAGACCTCCTTCGAGACGTCCCTGTTCCCCAAGGACGGCGGCTACCTGCTGCCCCTCAAGAACGCCGTGCGCAAGCCGCAGGGCATCGCCGCGGGGGACGACGTGAGCGTGCGGATGACCGTCCGCCTCTAGGTCTCCGCTTCTAGGACTCCGCGCCGAGATCACGTGGACGTATTCTTCGACCGTGCCCGAGACCGAGCTGATGCAGCTTCCCGACATGCCGCTGCACGATCCGTTCGTCGTCGCCGACGACAGGACCCGCACCTACTACCTCTACACGTCCAACGACCCGACCGTGTCGGGCGTGGACGGCGTCGGCACGATGGTCTACCGCGGCCACGACCTGCGCGACTGGACGCGCCCCGTCGTGGTCTTCCTGACCGCCGAGCAGAACGGGATCTGGGCGGCCGACGGCGGCTGGGCACCGGAGGTGCACCAATACGGCGACAGGTACTACCTGTTCACCACGCTGCACGACCAGGACAAGCCGCTTCCCGTGCCACCCGCCGATCAGTGGGGCACACCGTTCCAGATCGCCAACCACATGCGCGGCACGATCACCGCCGTGTCGGACTCACTCCTTGGCCCCTTCACCGTCGTCGATCCGTCCCGCCCCACCCCGCCCGCGAACCTGATGACCCTCGACGGGACGCTCCACGTCGACGAGTCAGGACAGCCGTGGATGGTGTACGCACACGAGTGGCTCCAGACCATCGACGGAACCATGGAAGCGATCCGGCTCGCTCCCGACCTGTCCGGGACGATCGGGGATCCGGTCTTCCTCTTCAAGGCCTCGGACGCGCCCTGGCTCGGCGAGCAGATCCCCGGCGGCGTACCGCACCAACTCGCGCCCTACATCACCGACGGCCCACAGCTCTACCGCACCCCTGACGGCTCGCTGCTCATGCTGTGGTCGACGTACGAGAAGAACGTGGCCGGCGAGGACGGCAGCATCAGCGGCGGCTATGTGCAGACCTACGCCGTCTCCAAGTCCGGTGCCGTCGAAGGCCCTTGGCAGCAGCGCCGGCCCCTGGTCCGCGAGGACAGCGGTCACGGCATGCTGTTCCACACCTTCGACGGCCACCTGATGATGATCCTCCACCGCCCCTTCGAGAACGCCCGGGGGAAGCTGTACGAGATGGAGTTCCACGGGGACGAACTCCGTGTCCTGCGTCGGCGGGCCGACCTCGACGGTGGCGGATGACGGCCCGCACCAGGCACGAGGGCCTGCCTCTTCAGTGCAGGTCGGCGCCGGCGGGGCTGTCGACGACGGGACTGTCGGCGACTGCCTCCTCGTCGAGGAAGCCGCCCGACTGGTGCTGCCAGAGCTTCGCGTAGGCGCCGTCCGACGCGAGCAATTCCTGGTGCGTGCCCTGCTCGACGATCCGTCCGCGGTCCAGGACCACCAGGCGGTCCATGCCGGCGACCGTGCTCAGCCGGTGCGCCACCACCAGCGCCGTCCGCCTCTCCATGAGCCGCCACAGCGCCTCCTGGACGAGGATCTCGCTCTCGGAGTCCAGGGCGCTGGTCGCCTCGTCGAGCAGCAGGATCGGCGCGTCGCGCAGGATGGCCCTGGCCAGGGCGACCCGTTGGCGCTGTCCGCCGGACAGCTTGACGCCGCGTTCACCCACCATGGTGTCGAAACCCTCCGGCAGTGCGTCGGCGAACTCCGTGACGTGCGCCGCCTCGGCCGCGCGGCGGATCTCGGCGTCGGTGGCGTCCGGCCGAGCGAAGGCGATGTTGTCCCGCAGGGTGCGGTGGAACATCGCCGGGTCCTGGGGGACGTAGGCGATCAGGCCGCGCAGGTCGGCCTGGCGCATCCTGCTGATGTCCTGCCCTCCGATCAGGATCCGGCCCCCGTCGATGTCCGTCATCCGCAGCAGCAGCCGCGTCAGCGTGGTCTTGCCCCCGCCGGAGCGGCCCACGAGACCGATCTTCGTGCCGCTGGCCACGGCCAGGTCGAGGCCCTCGAAGAGCGGGTTTCCTCCCCGGTGCGCGAAGGTCACCCGCTCGAAGCGGACGTCGGCGGGCCCTTGTAGCAACGGCTCGGGCGACGCCGGGTCGAGCACGGTCGGCGGCACCCTCAGCAGTTCGGTGAACTGTGCGGCCTCCGTCATCGAGCTCTCCAGGCGGCGGTAGATCTGGTTGAACTCGAACATGATCTTCGTCGCGTTGGTGTAGTAGGTGAAGGCGACCACGACCGCCTCCACACCGTGCTCGCCCCCGCCGATCGCGACCGCGAGCAGCAGGCCCAGGACGTTGGTCAGCACGGACATCGGCGCGACCAGCGTGTCGATGCGCAGGTTGCCGTAGTCCCACGACCTCAGCATCAGCCGTCGCGAGTGCGCGACGCGCATCCGGTGCTCGGCGGCCTCGCGTTCCTCGGCGGCGAACGCCCGGACCGTCTCCATGTTCATCAGACTGTCGGCGACATGGCCCGACACCCGGGCGATCGCCTCCTCGCGCTGGTCGACGAGTGCCTGGCGGCGCCGGATGAGCGGCACGACGCACAGCGCCGTCAGCGCGATCATCACCAACAGCCCTACGACGAGCAGCGGTTCGTAGTGCCACAGCACCACCGACCCGAACAGCAGCGGTACGACACTGCCCATGACGTTGAACGTCAGTGTGTCGATGAAGTCCTCGAAGCGGGAGGCGAAGCTCAGCACCCGCTTGGTCAGCGCCCCGGCGAAGTTGTCGTGGAAGAACCCGGCGTCCTTGGCGAACAGCTCGTCCATGCCGATCACGTAAAGGTGCTCGATGCCGTGGGCGTCGAGGCGGTTCAGACAGTGCAGCCCGATGCGCCAGACGCCCTCCGACAGCAGCAGGACGCCGGCGAAACCGAGGACGTAGGGCAGCGTCGAATCGATGCTCATGTCGGCGTCGCCGGCGATGCGTCCGATGAGCTTCGCGACGACCAGCGGCGCGATGTAGTTGAGGCCGATGTTGCCCAGCGCCGGGAGCAGCATCGCGGGCAGCGTCAGCCACCGGAGCCGGGCCAACTCCCGTCCGTAGTAACGAAGCGCGAGGAGTACCGAGCCCCTGCGCGGCGGAATCTTGGGTGATTCGGGTAATCCCATCCCGATCCTGTGTGTTCGTACGGGCAGGCAAGGAAATGGGAGTGTCCCGCGACGGCATCCGCGGCGTCCAAGCGTTTTCCGGGCCGACAGAGAAATACCGACAGAGAAATACGGAGTCAGAAGCCGCCGGAGCGGAACTCGTCGTCGGAGTCCGTGGCCACAGCGGTGACGTTGTAGCGGTCGCCGCCCACGCCACGGCTGCCCTGGTCGTGGTTGTACTGGAACTTGAAGAGGTAGGTACCGGGGTCCAGCGTGTTGCCCGACTTCAGCGTCACCACGTAGTCCAGCTCGCTGCTGCTCCCTCCCGTGGCCACCGACACCTTGTCCCCGAGGCTGCTCCAGGTCCCGGTGCTGGAGACACCGCCGGTCTGGACGATCTTGACGACCACCTTGAGGCTGCTGAGGGGCTTCGTGGACTTCACGGTGACGATGCTCTGGTCCCAATAGGCGTTGTCCTCGGACGTGTCCACGCTTCCGTCCGACCACAGGTAGCTGGTCGTCGACGAGGAGCTCCGATCCTCGTTGCTGCCGGTCGAGCCGGAGGTGCCTTCGGCGCTGTCGGTCGGGTCGGACTTCGGCGTCGACGCGCCCGCCCCCGCCCCCGCACCTGCGCCTGCGCCGCCGGACACGGGCACGTAGACGACCCCGGGGCTCTTCTCGCCGCTGTCCTCGTCCTTCTCCTTCTTGGACGGGGCGATTGACGGATTCTTCGCGGTGTCGGTGTGCTCCTTCTTCTGCGATGCCTCCTTGTCGGCCGCGGTGGTCACCTTGTCGGAGTCGCCGGCACTCCAGTCGATGGCGGAGACGACCGAGGCGGACCCGGCGATCACCAGGACCGCGGCCGCGGAGCCGCCGACCGCGTTCCAGACCCGGCGGCCGGGCAGGAAGCCCCGCAGCGGAGTGCGGGCCTTGCGGGCGAACAGATCGGCGAACTCGCCTTCCTGGCGGTCACCTTGCTGGGGGTCGGGCGTGTGCGGCATGAAAGTCGGTCCTTACGCGGTCGTCCGCTGTGGGAAGTTGCGGGAAGTCAGTGGGAAGTCAGTGGGTGCTGCGGGGTCGGAGGTCTGCGCTCACGGTGTCTGCGGGACGTCCTCCGGCCTCAGCGTCATCACGTCGGACTCCGAGACGTCCGACAGCTCGGCGACGCGGTACGCCTGACGCTCCGTCATGGCCTGGAACAGCTGGCGCGCGGTACGGCCGTTGCCGAACCCGCGTTCCCGGGGCATCGCGTCGAAGCGCGCGGTCAGCACCTCACGGGCTTCGGGGCCGAGTTCGTACTGGTGCTGTGCGGCCTGGTGCTCCACGATGCTGACCAGCTCGGCGCTGCCGTAGTCCTCGAAGAGGAGCGTGCGGTTGAAGCGCGAGGCCAGACCGGGGTTGGAGCGGACGAACGTCTCCATCTCCTTGAGGTATCCGGCGACGATCACCACCACGTCGTCGCGGTGGTCCTCCATCAGCTTCAGCAGGGTGGCGATCGCCTCCTGGCCGAAGTCGTTCGAGCCGGCGTACTGGGTGAGGGAGTACGCCTCGTCGATGAACAGCACCCCGCCCCGGGCCTGTTGGAAGACGCGTGAGGTCTTCGGGCCGGTGTGGCCGACGTACTCGCCGACCAGGGCGGAGCGGTCGGCCTCGACCAGATGGCCGCGCTCCAGCAGGCCGACGGCGGCCAGGATCCGGCCGTAGAGCCGGGCGACGGTGGTCTTGCCGGTACCCGGGTTGCCGGTGAAGACGAGGTGGCGGCTGAGCGGGGGCGGGGCCAGGCCCATCTCCTCGCGGCGGCGCACCATCCGCATCAGCTTCACCAGGGACGAGACGTCCTGCTTGACGCGGTCCAGGCCGGCGAGGCCGTCGAGTTCGGCGAGCAGGTCCTCGATGGTGTCCTCGGAAGGTGCCTCGGTCTCCCGCGCGGTCGACTGCGGGTCCCCGCCCGGGCTTCCGGCGGCCGCCAGGGACTGGTCCGCGCCGGTCGGCAGGGACGGGTTCTTCACGTCCCGGGACAGGCAGTCGTCGAACACCGGCCGGGCGCCCTTCTCCAGGGCCACGTCCTCCTCGGTGTCCCGGACCAGACAGCCGCGCAGTACGGGTGCGCCGCCGGCCGACACGTGCAGCGCCGGGAAGGCCGCGCCGTCTCTGCCTGCGCCGGCGAAGACGCAGTCCTCGAAGGTGCCGCGGGCCTTCTCGCCGACGAACAGGCTGTTCTTGCCGGTCCGGGCCACCGTGACGGACCTGACCCGGGGTTCGGCCCCCGGGCCCACCACCAGGCCGGAGCCGGCGGCGTCCCGTACCGTGCAGCCCTCGACGCTGGGCGTGGCGCGCTCCCCGATCACCAGGCCGGCCGTGCCGGTGCCGCTGATCCGGCAGTCCCGCAGCACCGGGGTCGTCCCGGTGCCGCAGGAGATCCCGGCCCGCTCGGCGTCCGTGACGTCGCACTCCTCCAGGACCACCGTCCCGGTCGACTCGGTGGTGATCCCGGCCCGGCCGCGCACCACGGAAAGGCCGCGCATCCGTGCCTCGGCCGCGCTGTCGATCTGCACCCCGGACAGTCCGCAGTCCGTGATGCGGCCGCCCTCGACGGTGAGCCCGGCGCGGTCGGTGGCCCGGATCCCGTGCTCCGCCGTCGATCCGATACGGCACGACGTGAGCGTCACCCGGGAGTCGTCGCAGGCGTGCACCGCGCTGAACGAGCACGCCGTCACGTCGCCGGCGGCCATGTGGACCTCGGAACGGTCGCCCGCCAGCAGACCGTTGGCCCGGCTGCCGGTCACCGATGTGCCCCCGGCGGTCAGCCGGGCGGAGCCGCGGGCCACCAGACCCGAACCGTGCGCCCGGTCCACCTGGCAGTCCACCAGCTCCACGCGGCTCTCGCCGTCCGCGCTCACACCCGGGCCCGAACCGTCCCGCAGACGGCAGTTGAGCAGAGTCACGTCCCCGGTTCCGGAGACGGCGACCCCGTCCGTGCCGGTGCGCAGGACATCGCAGCGGGCGAGCAGGACCCCGCCGTCCGTACTCTCCCGGTCCTCGGGACGTGGTGAACTGCCGAGTACGCGGATGCCCTCGCCGGCCGTCTCCTCCACCCGGCAGTCCAGCGCGGTGAGAGCCGCCTCGTCCTCCACCAGCAGCCCGCTGCGGCCGGGTCCGGAGATCCGGCAGTCGCGCAGCACGGCCCGGGCGTCGCCCCGTACCCGGACACCGGACCCGGTGACCCGCCGTACCGTCAGCTCCGTGGCCTCGGCGTCCGCCCCGGAGCCGATGACGACGCCGGTTCCCTGGACGTCCTCCACCACGACCCGGGTCAGCCGCGCCGAGCCGGTCGTGTTGACGTGCACCGCGGCCAGCCCCGCCCCCGACACCCGGCAGTCCGTCAGGGCGAGCGACGAGTCGCCGCCCGCCTCGACACGGCCACCGGATATCTCGCAGGCGTCCAGCTCCAGGTCCCCGGCGCCGACCAGGACTGCGGGCAGCGCCGGGTCCTGCCCGGTCAGGGCGATGCCCTCGACCCGTACGCCGGGGGCGGCAACCTCCAGTACGGGCCGCCCTGGGGACGCGGCCAGCAGCCGTACGGCGTGTTCCGGCCCGTCCTCCGGCAGCAGGTGCACCGTGCGGTCGACGAGCAGCTGTTCGACGTACTCGCCCGGGGCGATACGGATCTCGTCGCCGTCGCGGGCGGCGCGCAGGGCAGAGGCGATGCTGCGGTGCGCGCCGCGTCCCTTGGGGGCGACCCGGTGCACGGTGGCGGTGGGGGTCACGTGAGTTCCAATCCCTCGATGGGCGAGACGGCCGGTTGCTGGGTCGCCTGCGACGGCGTCGTGGGCGTGGTCGTGGACGGCGTCGTGGGTGTGGTGGTCGACGGCGGGAACGGGTGGGTCGAGTCGATGTGGGCGCCCCTGGTGTTGATCCAGTAGTTGAGGATGCCCGTGGTCAGCGACTCGGCGCTCTGCCAGATCAGCTCGCCGGGGCCGCCACGATGGAAGATCCGCGAGCCCGAGGTGGTGTGGAGGGTGTACCTGCCCAGTCCGCTGGTGACGCCGGTGAAGAGCGAGCCCGCCGCGCCCCAGGCGCCCGCTTCGAGGGCTTCGAGGCCGGTGTGCTTCTGGCCGCCCACTCCCCAGATGGCCGAGTTGAGGGCGTTGTTGACGAACCCGGTGAGCGCGCTGACCGTGAGGCCGTCGAAGAAGGCGTAGGTACCGGACCGCCAGCGGGCGGGGTTCTCGTACGACGACCACTCGGTGGCCCAGTCGTCGACGGAGGCCAGGGGGTGGCGGTTCCAGTTCTGGCCCTGGTCGAGATTGGTCAGGCCGTACTTGATCTTGCCGAGTGCGGTCACGTCCTGGGCCACGTTGAAGCCGGCCCGGATGCTGCCGCCGACGGCGCCGTTGAGCAGAGCCCGCTCGAAGGCCACCAACGGGTCGAAGCGGGTGTTGGCGAACTCGGAGACGATGGCCGACACCGCGAAGCTGGTGCCGAACTCGATCAGGAAGCCCGTGGCGAACTCGGTGGCCGCCTTGCGCACCGCATGGCGCCACAGCGGCATGGCGGCCGAGGAGCCGTCCCGGACGCCGGTCCAGATCTCGTGGAAGGGGTCGCGGAACTCGCGGTTCAGGCCGCGGAACTCGTTGGTGTAGCCGCGGAAGTCGGCCTCGCGGCCGATGAGCCGCCAGGCGCGGTGGCCGTCCAGGCCCACCTGTCCGCCGACCGACGGCAGGCTGCTGATCTCCGGCAGCTTGGCGACGTCGAACGCCGACCAGCGGCCGAAGGCGTCGGTGGCCCAGACCCGTCCGGTGATGGTGCGCTGGGCCACCAGCCGGTCGCCCTGGTACTCCCGCCACTGCCCCCACAGCGACTCCGACTCCCGGTACCGGCCCGGGACGCCCTCCACCGCGTCACGGCGGTGGAGCACCTTGCCCATGTCGAACTCCCGCCAGACCTCCCGGTCGACGGTGACCGTCGTGGTCGGCTCGAAGTGGCGCGCGGAGCGGGAGAGCAGATCCGCCAGGGTGGTCGGGCCGGCTTCCGGCGGCGGGGTGAGGACCGGAGGGGCTGTCTCCTGCACCGTGTACGCGTACTCGCGGACCCGGCCGCCGGTGCGCTGTCTCACCACGTCGTCGCCGATGCGGTCGGTCCAGCGGCCCTTCGCGAAGTCCTGGTACTCGCGGACGCCCTGGGAGTGGACCGTGCCGTCGGCGTCGGTCTTCTGCCAGGTCCAGGTGTGGTCGGGCTGCCGGGTGGTGTCGATCCAGACGGTGCCGTCGTCGGTGGCGTTGCGTTCCCGGAGCGCCTGTCCCGGCCGGCCGTTCTCCAGCCGCTCGAAGTCGGTGAACGAGTCGTCCCAGGTCCGGGAGTACAGCGAGCCGCGGTTCTGCATGCGGATGCCCTCGGTGACCGTCCCGTCCGGGCCGGTGGCCTTCCACTCCCAGGTGCGGTGGCGGGGGTTGCCGTGCGACTCGATGTGGAGGTCGCCCCAGTGGTCGCGCCGTCCCGTGATCTGCAGCTGGGTGTTCTTGTCCACCCACGCCCCGGAGACGTCGTCGCGTCCGATGCCGCGTGCCGGGTTCTCGCCGAGGTACTCGCGCACGCCGGTGCCCTGCGAGCGCATCGACAGCAGCTCGTCGCCGGCGGCGTTGGTGAACACGTCCTCGAAACTGCCGTCGCCGGCGACATGGCGGGTGCCGGAGATCCCGCTCTTCGTGTCCAGCCAGGGCAGCTCGTAGGAGTCGGCGGAACCGTTCCACTTAGGGGCCGGGGCCCACTGCGTGGGATCGTCGAGACTGCGGCCGACCTCGACGACGTTGCCGTTCTCCAGCTTGCGGGTCTCGCGGACGATGCGGCCGAACTGGTCGACGTCCCGCCAGCTGTGACCGGCGTGCGAGACGAGCCGGACACCCTTCAGCCGGGTGCCGTCGGCGGCGGTCTCGGTCCACTTGGACACCGTGAACATGGAGTCCCCGGTGACGAGGTTCCCGAAGAACCCGTCGAACCGGCCGGCGCCCGTACGCGTCTGCCAGAGGCCCGCGGGCATGCGCTGGTCGGAGATGCGTACGACGTGCAGGGTGCCGCCGTCCGCGAGGTGCTCGATGACGTCGATCTGCTTGTTGGCCGGGCCGACGGCGGAGTGCAGTTCGGGATTCACCCGCAGGCCCGCGGGGCTCTCACCGGGCAGTACGGGGTGTTCCAGGTACTGGCGGGAGCCGTGGTAGCCGTCCAGCGGCCACATGTTGCCGCGCTGCTGGGCGATGGTTCGCTGCCCGGTGGCCGGGTCGAGGTAGGTGTCCTTGAAACCGATGTGGTTCCAGGACCACTCGCGGGTACCGGACAGCGTCTCGGCGCCGTCGGAGCCGAAGCGCGTCCACTTCCAGTCGCCGGCCGCGCCCTTCTCCGCCCGGATCAGGCCGCCGTCGACGGCCTTGGTGTACGTCCGTACGTCGAGGACGTCCACCGGGGCCCAGCGGTAGGAGAGCGTGTCGTGGATGGTCCTCCGGTCGCTGTCCCAGATCCGCTCGCCGGCCCGCACTCTGGTCCCCGCCGGGTCGAACTCGGTCCAGCGGGCCCGGCCGACCCGGTCCAGGTCGATGTGGAGGACGTTGCCGTTGCCGAGTACCTCGCGTTCGAAGAGGGTCACGTTGCCCTCGCCGGTCAGTTTGAACCGGCCGGTTCCCGACATCTCCATCTTGGCCGTGGAGAAGCGCCCGGTGAGCGGGGTGCCTGACGCGTCGACTCGTACGGCGGTGCTGGTGGCGTGGTCGATCTTCCAGTATTCGCCGTTGGCCTTTCCGCCCTTGATCCGTACGGCGACCGTCTCCTCCAGCAGCGTGCCGGTGCGGCTGAAGACGGCCCGCTCCATCGGTTGGGCCGCCTTTCCGGTGGGGACCAGCGCGATCCGGCCGTCGTCCAGCAACTCGGCGCGCATCCCGGGAAGTTGATGGCCCGCCGAGTCCAGCACCTGCGGTACGCCGCCGGGGACGTCGGCGTCGAAGCGAAGGACGCCCCGGTCGCCGGGCAGCTTTACGTCCGTCAGGGTGTGCACGCCTTCGGGGCCGTAGTGCCAACTGGTCGTGCCCGCCGCGTCGGTGAGGGTGAGACCGCCGCGCGGTTCGGTGCCGGGGGTGAGGGTGAAGCCGTCGGCCGTGCGGGTGCCCACGAAGTCGAGCGAGCCGGGGGTCCACGGCCCGCCGTCGGCCGAGCGGCCGGTGACGCCGATCTTCAGCCCGTCCAGGTCCTCCGGGCCGCCGCGGAGGAACACCTCCTGGTAGCGGAGTTCGCGGTTCGGGCCGAAGCTCAGCGTGATGTCCGACGGGTTGTGGTGGACGGTGTAGCGGCTGCCGCCGGGGCCGCCGTGCGGTGTCGGGGTGACGGTGAAGTCGCCGAGGACGCGGCCGCCGGCGCCCTGGGCCACGGACTGGAGGTCGTCGAGACGGGTCGCCAACGGCAGGTCGAGATAGTCGCCGAGGGTGGTCACTGCGTGCTGCCGCAGCGTCTGCCGGGCCTGACCCGTCATCTGCCGCAGCTGGTCGTTCAGCAGCTCCGGGCGCAGGCCGAACCGGTCGAGCGAGGCGGTCGCGTCGTCGGCGAGGCGCTGGAGGCCGGTCAGGCCGAGCGCCTGGACCGCGTGGGAGTCGGGCGCGACCCGCAGAAAGTCCATGGCTCCGGCGACGCCCGACAGGTCGACCTGTGCGCCGTCGGGCAGCGTGCGGATGCCCGAGGCCTCGTCGAGCGTACGGTCGAACACGTGGGCGAGGTCGATGGTGTCCAGGGCGTCGTCCAGGGCGTCGTTCTCCGGGATGGAGCCGAACGGGAAGCGTTCGCCCAGATCGCCGCCGAAGTCGCCGAGCTCGCCGAATTCGTCGAGCCGGACGGGCGGGGTGTCGGGCCCCGCGCCCTCGGTGAAGCGGAGGAACCCGGAGCCGTCCGGGTCGGGCAGGTCGCGGAGGGCGAGGCGGCCGGTGTGGTCGAAGTGGAAGCGTGAGCCGGTGATGGTGTCGGTGAGGGTGGAACCGCCGGGCAGGCGGGTAGCGAGCGTGCCGGTCGTCGGGGTGAACCGGACGGAGCCGGCGGCACCGGAGGGGACCAGCAGATCGACCGCGATCCGCCCGGTGCCGTCCGCTCCGGGAACGACCGTCGCATTGAGCCGTATGCCCTCCGGCAGTCCGTCGACGGTGAGAAGGGTCTCCCGCCCGAGGAAACGGCCGTCCGGCCCGAGCGTGAACCGGGTGGTACCGGTCGGGTCGATGACGGCGAACCTGCCGCTGTCGTCGAGCAGTTCGACCCTGAAGTCCGATGCGCGCACCGGTCCGGTCCCGCCGGGCGTGCGGTCGGTCAGGTCGAGCCGGTACGAGCCCTGCGGTGCCTCGTCGGTCGCCGGGAGGCGGGTCACCCGCAGGTCGAAGTCCGCCAGTTCGTCCACACCGGACAGAGGGACGCGAAGCGGTTCGTCCGCGCCCAGCGGCCCGTCGTCCATCCGCCTGATGTTGTCGAGGCGCGCCTGGAGGTCCGCCAGTTCGGTGTCCGACAGGTCGTCGAGTTCCGCGAGCGTGTCGGTGCGCGGCGAGTCGGGACCCCAGACGCGGTTCAGTTCCTCTGGGGTCAGAGTCCGTACGTCCTGGACCACGCTGTTCCAGAGGTCGTCGAAGAGCTCACGTTCCCCCGGGGCGAATTCGTCCAGGGCCGGGAGCGCGTCGGTGCGAGGCGCGTCCGGACCCGTCAGGCGGTTGAGGTCGTCGAGGGGGCCACGCAGGCCGCCCGCCTCGTCGAGCGTACGGTCGAAGATCCTTGCCACGTCGCCCAGGTCGCCGGCAAAGTCGCCGAGATCGCCGAGTTCGTCGAGCCGTACCGGTGGGGTGCCGGGCGCGGCGTCCCCGGTGAAGCGGAGGAAGCCGGAGCCGTCCCGGGCGGGTACGTCCCATATCGCGAGGCGGCGGTTCGCGTCGAAGTGGAAGCGGGCGCCGGTGACGGTGTCGGTGACCGTGATGCCGTTCGGCAGCCGTCCGGCGAGTGAGCCGTCCATCGGGCCCAGCCGGAAGGAACCGGTGAGGTTCGACGGCCCGGTCAGTTCGAGGACCCTGGTCATGGTGCCGCCCGGTCCGGGGGTGATCGTCACCTTGACGCCCAGGCCGGCCGGGCCGTCGATGCCCGGCAGCGTGAGCGGCAGCTCCTGTTGGCGCAGGGCGCCGCCGGGTTCGAACCGCCACACCGCCGTGAGCCCGTCGGTGTCCGGCACGGGCACGCGCACGGTCAGCTCGCTCAGCGTTCCGGTCGCGTCCCGGACCGGCGTGAGCGTCGCACCCTGGACGGGCACCCCGTCCGGGCCGACCACCCTCGGCATCGGGTTCACCGCGTCGTCGGTGAAGCGCAGCGCCAAGTCGGTGCCGGTCAGCGGCAGTTCCCGGTACTCCAGCTGCCCGAGCCCGTCGAACTGCCAGCGCACGCCGCCCTGCGGACCCGTGATGCTCAGCCCACCGCCCTCGCGGAGGGTCACCGTCACGTTCTCCAGCCGCACCGGACCACCCGGGGCACCGAAGTCCATCACATCGATCCGGAACGACGCCGGCGCGAGATCGGTCGCCGGGAACTCCGTGACCCGCAGCCGTAGATCCGCCAGCTCGTCCGCCCCGGACAGGCGCACACCGTCGAACCGTGACGGATTCACCGGCGTCGGGACGCCGTCGGTCGGCGTCGACGCGAACCGGGCGTCGAAACCGGCGGGCTGCTGCGTGAGATCCGTACGTGGCAGGTCAGGGAGCGCAAGCCGGTTCAGCGAGCCCACCTCACCGAGCTCACCCAGGGGGCCGAGGTCACCGACATCGCCCAGGTCACCGAGTCGGGCGGCATCGCCGAGGTCGCCCGACTCGCCAAGGCGCCCCAGGTCACCGAGGCTGCTCGAATCGCCGAGTCGACCGAGGTCGCCGAGGTCGTCGAGGGTCGAGGACAGGTCCACCGTCGAGTCCGGCACCGTCGCACCGGACACGTCCAGGCGTATCGGCGACGCCCCCTCCGCCGGAAGGTCCACGAACCGTCCGCCCCGGTCGAGGACGAACCGCCCCCCGGTCGCCGTGTCGGTCACCGAGAACCCGCCGGGCAGCCGCTGGGCCAGATCCCCGTCCAGTCGTACGACATTGAAGGCACCGTCACCCAGCCCCGGCACGGTCAGCCGGTACGTCGCCGACTGCGCGCCGCCCGGCAGTTGTGTGAACGTCGTGGTCAGCCAGGCCCCGGTCAGTGGCCCGCCGACGGGGCCGGACAGGGTCAGCTGCTCGGACAGCCGCGTGCCGTCCAGGTCGAACCGGCCGATCCAGGCGCCGTCGAGAGACTGCACCCGTACACCGGTGACCACGCCCAGCGCGCCCCTGACCGGCTCGATCGTCGCACCGCCGGGCAGCGGCACTCCGTCCTGCCCGACGATCCGGGGCAGGGACCCCGGCCCCGCGTCGGCGTCGAAGCGGACGAAGCCGTCGCCGATCGGGAGCCGCACATCACTGAACCGGAGGACCTCGCCGGCGTCGAACACCAGCCGGATGTCCCCGGCCTGGTCGGTGAACATGAACCCGCCCTCGTCCAGCGGGGTGCGCTGCCACTCCGTCCGGAAGCCGGTCACCCCGGGGAACTCCTGCGGGTCCACCAGCACGGTCTCGGCCCGGGGCGCGGGCGCGTCGAAGCGGTCGAACTGGAACTCGTCGGAGAGATACCCGAGATCGTCCAGCTGGCTTCCGACCTCGTCCAGGGCGTTGCTCCCGTTCAGGGAGCCGATGTCGTCGAAGGCCCTGGCCTCACCCAGATCGAGCTGGTCCAGCAGCCGCAGCTGGTCGTCGAGGGACAGCCCCTGGAAGTCCAGCGCGCTGATCCCCGAGGTGCCTTCCCCTGCGCCCTTCAGATCCACCGCCAGCTCGGGGAGGGGGTTGTTGCCCCCGAAGTTGGGGTTGGGGATCCATTCGAGGAGGTTGTGCTGGGCGTCCATCCGGTACGCGCCACGGATGAACTCCGAGGCGATGCCGCCGGGGAAGGCGATCTCGTTCTCCGTCGCCCAGCCCGATGCCCGCCAGGCGTCCGGGCCCATGGAGCGTTCGAAGCTCTTGCCGACGTCGATCCCGCCGGAGGCCTCGATCTCGAACTTGAAGATGCCGTCCCAGATGAGGTTCTGGTCGGTGGTGGTGCTCACGAACGCCGAGGGCTGGCCGGTCCTGACCATGACGTCCAGGTTGGTCTCCAGGGGGTCGCGGACGGTGAACCCCTCGTTGAAGATCTGGTCGAGGGGGCGCTTGCCGCCGATGCGCCACAGCGTCTCGTCGGTCGCGCGCCACACCGGCGCCGGCGTGATGGCCTGGATGTCGACGGAGCGGTCGGCGGCGAAGGCGAGCCGGTCCAGTTCGCGTGGCGCGGGCAGCACCACCTCGTCCAGGCCCGTCCCCGGCAGCCGGGGAAGCGCGACCGATCCGGGATCGCCGAGGACCGCCGGACGGCCGTCGGCGCCGAATCGGGTGACGACACCCTCGGGGGTGGTGACCGTGAAGACCCCGTCGGCCATCTGCACCTTGACGTCGGGGACGATCCCGGCGTCCGACCTGAGCACCCAGGTGACGGTCGGCCCGGGCTCCATGGTGATCCACTGACCGGTGGGCCGCCCGAGGTCGTCGAGCAGCCGCAGTTCACCGGTGGGCATGGCGCCCACCGGTCCGTCCACGCGGGTCATCATCACCGTGATGTCCCGGCGGACGGTGTCCAGGTTCATCCCGAGCCGGTCGAACGCGCTCCGGGCCTGGTTGAAGTCGATCTTCGCAGCGCTCAGATCCAGCTCGGCCCGGGCGCGGCCCAGCGGCGGTACGTCGGTCAGTCCGTCGATCTCGGAGAGCTTGCGCCCGGCGGTGTCCAGCTGCAGCTGGGTGGCCTGGGTGCGCACCCAGGCCTGGAAGCGTTCGGTGGCGAGCTTGCCGGTGGTTCCGCCGGTGACGATGTCCCGCAGGGTCATCGGGGTGAAGGCGGGGCTCTTGGTGACCGGGGAGGTCAGGTCCGTCCGGGCCGGTCCCAGGCCGAGCAGATCACGTGCGGCGCGGGAGCCGTCGGTGGTGTCGGGGATCAGCTTGGTGAGGTCGTCGAGCCTGATCCCGAGCTCGTCGAGGCGGTCGGTGCCGGTCGTCGTGTTCCAGGTCGGGACCCGGGTGTCGGCCGGGCCGAGGACGTCGACCTTCACCCCGTCCTTCAACTGCACCCGGACGTCCACCGGATCGGTCTTCCCGACACGCAGGACGACCCCGTCCGGCGCGACGTTCACCAGGTCGATCTCGCCGTCCAGGATCTGCCGCACCTGGAACTCGGTCAGCCCGCCGATCCTGCCGTCGAGGCTCAGTTCCGCCAGGTCCGTCAGATCGTCGAGCGGCTTGAGCAGCCCGGTCCCGGTGCGCTCCAGGCCCGTCAGTTCGTCGAGGTCCCGCAGCTGGTCGACCGTGCTGCGCGGCGGCAGCAGGGTGGTGGCAGAGCCGGGGGTGAGGGGGACGCCGAACTCGTCCACCTGGTCGGACACGGTGAGCGTGGTGCGCAGCCGAGGGGGCATCAGGTCGTCGCCCACCCGGCCGGTCACGGGGTTCAGCATGCCGAGCCGCTGTCCGCCGGGGAACGTGCCGACCGGCAGCCCCACCGTGTCCAGGGTGTCCAGGGTGGTCAGCCGGCCGCCCATGTCGTCGAGGCGGCCCGGCATCCGGGGGGTGCCCGAGCCGGTCAGGGAGCTGAATCCGGGGGTACGGGGCGTCGCCACCGGCGTCACCGAGATCTCGGCCAGTTCATCGAGGGTGTCGTTGAACTCCGGGGTCCCGGGGACAGCGAGCCGGTCGGTGTTCGTGGCGTCGAACGGGCGAAGGTTTCCGCCCCGGTCGAGGTTCCGCCCCGTCAGCTCCGCGAGGTCCCCGGCCAGGGAACCCGTCCTGCCGAGTGTGCCGAGGGGCCGCGAGGTGAAGTGCAGGCCTCGGTCGATGAACCCCATGCGGAAGGCGCCCCGGTAGCCGAACCGGGCGATCTCGGAGTACCGCATGGGCAGCAGCGCCGTCATCGTGAGCCGGCCCAGGCTCATGACCGTGAAGACGCCGAGCCGTCCGGCCGTGTTGCCGCCGACGAACGCGGTCGACTCGACGAAGTCGCGGGTCAGCGAGGACCAGCCCTGCCGGAAGGTGCTCCGGGCGAAACCACCCATGAACCGCAGGGCCGACCCCAGCATCGCGGGCGTCTTGGAGAGGACCCGGGGCAGCGCCATGAACCCGCTGGCGGTCCGGCCGGCGAGCCCCCCGCCGAACCTGGCCAGCCCCTGTCCGGCCAGCGACAGGAGTCTGCCGGGGGAGGAGAACAGCATCCTGCCGCCCCGGAACAGCAGCCGCCCGCTCGCGGAGAGGGCGCCGCTGAGGGCCTTCGTGCCCGCCGAGGCCATGCGGGCCAGTCCGCCGAGGGTGGTGAGGCCCTTCGTCGAGGGGAACAGGATGCCGAGGAAGGCGAGGCCCAGGCTGAGCGCGTTGCCGTTGCCCGTGGCGTAGTCGACGAGGGCCTTGGCGAAGAGCACCGCGCCCAGTCCGAAGGCCACCAGGCCCAACGGGCCGCCGATGACGGCCGCAACGAGGGTGATGACCAGCGCGACGATCTCCAGGACCTTGAAGAACGTCGACACGAACCGCTTCCAGAAGCTCTTCTTCGGCTTCTTCACGGGCCGCGACACCAGTCGTGACGCCTCGTGCAGCGCGTCCTCCAGGATCTTCGCCTCGGCCTGGATGACGTCGGTCTCGGCGTCCACCTCGCCCCGGGCGCGGGTCAGCTCCGGATCGTTCTCGGCGAGCGGCTGACCGCCGACCCGCTCCAGCGCGGCGACGGTGTCGGCGGCGTTCTCGGCCCTGTCCTGCGAGTCCCCGAGGGCGCGCGCATAGCGGGCCGTGGCGTCGGCCGCCATCTCGAACGAGCGGTTGATGTTCGCCATGAACGTCTTGAGCTCGTCCTTGACATACGTCCGCAGCGCGTCCGCGGTCCGCCCCTCGAAGCCCCCGTCCTCGGCCTTGGTCAGCAGGGTGTCGAGGCCGCTGCTGACCCGTCCGGCCAGATCGCCGAGGCCGCGCAGCTCATTGGTGACGTTTTCGACGACGCTCGGATTCCCGGTCACCGGATTGCCGGTGAATCCGACTCTGCTCCACTCGTCGGAGGTGGCCAAGGAGTCCTCCACGCGGTCCGGGACTTGGGGTACCGGAAGCAGACGTACTGGGGTGGGCCGAGAGTTCAAGAAAGTGGCACACGCCACAGCTTTCGCCGGTCAGCGGGGTGCGGACGAAATCTCTTTGAACCATCCGGACCCGACTGCTCGTCTACAGGGCGGCTCGGCACCGACACGGGACCCGCCCGCTTCGAGGAAGGACGGCAGACATGGTGCGCATCTCCTACGACTACGACCTGATGACCTTCCTCGCCCGCCATCTTTGGCACCTCCGCGACGAACTGGACGTCACCTCGCAGTCGGACAAGACGTTCGCCGCCGGTGACATCGGCCCCCGCCGGGAGACCGCCGAGGCGCTGGAGGACTTCTACGGCGCCTGGAAGGGCTCGTTCAAAGAGGGCTGGCAGGCCATGACCGACCTCGGCAACCTGCTCGACAAGGCGGGCAAGGCCTTCTACGACCAGGACGCCTCCCACGCCGCCGGCGCGGCCCAGCAGGTCACGTCCCAGGTCCGCGACGAGGCCACCCGGCAGAACGAGATACGCAAGCAGGCGCTGGACGGCAAACTCCGCGCGGACGAGGCCAGAAGACTGGAGGCCCGCTACAAGACCCAGCAGGCGCGCCTGAAGAAGGAACAGGACGCCCTGGTCGAGAAGCGGCGGAAGATCGACGAACAGACCGCGGCCCAGCAGAAGAGACAGGAAGAGCTCAACAAGGAGCAGGAGGAGCTCGCCGGGAGGCGGGAACCCCTGCTGAAGCAGCAGGACGAACTCCAGGCCAGGCAGCAGCAGCTCTGGCAGGAGGAGAAGGAACTCCTCAGGCAGCGCGAGGAGAAGCTCCAGGTCGCGCGCGACGAGCTGCAGAAGGATTACGAGGCCCTCCGTAAGGAACAGGAGCCCCTGCTGAAGCAGCAGGAGGAACTCGTGCGCAGGCAGCAGCAGCTCTGGGCGGACGAGAAGGCCCTCCGCGCGGAGCAGGACGCGGCCATGGAGAAGAAGGTCACCGCCCTCGAGCAGGAGCAGCAGGCCTACGACGGCAAGCAGGACGCCCTCCAGGAACGGCAGGAAGCCCTCTGGCGGGAACGCGAGACCCTGCTGAGCAAGGACGATGCCACCCAGGCGGACCTCGACGCCTGGCAGCGGAAGCAGGACGCCCTGGGCAAGGAGCGGGACGCCCTGTGGGAGTCCGAGGGCAAGGGGCTCGCGGCACGGTGGGACGCCCTGGAGGCGGAACAGCGCGATCAGGAGAAGGCGTTCGACCCGCTGAACGAGCGGCAGCGGCAACTCGACGACGAGCGGGATGCGCTGAGTCGCGCCCAGCAGCCCCTCTCCGAACGGCAGGACGAACTGCAGCAGAAGCAGAAGGACCTCTGGGCCCTGGAGCGGTCGACGCAGAAGGAGGTCGAGGACGCCCTGAGCGGGAAGCAGGACGCCCTCGACGCCGAACGCGCCGGCCTCCAGACGCGGCTGGACCCCCTGGACCAGGAGTCCGAGGACCTCCAGGCCCGCCAGAAGGAGCTGTGGGACGACCAGTCGGAGACCGACAAGGCGCAGACCGAGCTGACCGAGGAGGAGAAGCCCGTCCAGCAACGGCAGCAGGACCTCCAGGACAGCTTCGGCGAGGAGTACGACAAGCTGCGCGAGTGGGATCCGGATCGCGACGCCGACGTCGGCCGGCTCAGGGGAATGCGCGGTCAGCTGGACGATCTGCCCGACGAGGCATTCGTGCCCAAGGGCTACACCATCGAGGACGCCAACAGCACCACCACGGTGTCGTACCAGCTCGACGCGAACGGTGAGATCAAGGTCGACAGCAACGGCGACCCCGTCGAGACGACGACCACCGTCACCAACAAGAACACGGGGCTGAGTTACTCCGAGACGTACCACCAGTTGACGCGGGACGGTGACTCCGTGACGACGATCCGCAGCTCCGACGGCTCCGTCACCAAGATCTACATGGACTCCGATCCCGAGGGGTCGCCCGACGGGTGGATGAAGCGCTACGTCACCGACGGGACCGGCCAGGACACCCTCCAGATCTGGACCAAGCGCCCGGACGGCGACTGGGAACTGACCATGGACAAGGAGGAGTACCTCAACTCCGCTGCGGGCAAGGAGGATCCCCAGCAGCGGCTGGACAGGCCCCCCGCGTATCTCACGGTTGAGAACCCGTTGGTCGACGCGGGCGGCCATCCTTCCGGCTCCACCGCTCCGGGGACGACGACCACGGTGCAGGAGGGCGTGACCCGGACCGACTACACGGGCGCCGACGGCTCCGTCACCAAGGTCGTCACCAACGAGAACACCGGGACCCGCTTCGTCGCCGACGGCAGCAACGAGATCCAGGAGATCTGGCAGCGCGCCGAGGACGGCAGCTGGTACCTGAGGGAGTCCGTCACCCAGCACGAACGCAGCAGCGCCGAACCGCCTCTCGGAACCCTCGGCGAGAACTGGCGCTGACCCCCCACGCGGGCGCCCAGGCGCCCCGCCCCGAAGCTCCCGCGCGCTCTTCCGGCGCCGCCGGGTCCATCAACAGAGATCGAGGTGCACCATGCCCAAGAACGTCATCAACGACGAGGAAATCGAAGCCACCGCCAAGAAGCTCGACTCCGCGGTCAGCGACACCCTCGTCCCCCAGCTGTCCTCGCTGCAGGCCGAGGTCGAGAACCTGCTCCAGGGCGGCCTGCTACTGACGGCCACCAGCCCGAAGATGCAGACGTCCTACGCGAACTTCAACAAGTCGTTGACGGAGGCAGTGAACAACATCACGCAGTTCTCCAAGCAGTTCCGGGACGTCTGCAACGCGGTCAACAACCTCGACTCGCAGATCGCGGGCGGCATCCCCACCTGATCCATCCGCAAGAGCGGGATGCCGGCCCCCAACTCCCCCTCCGTCGGCATCCCTTGTGCAGGGGCGTCGGTCCTTCCCCCCGGACCGGCGCCCCTGTCCGCTTCCGGGGTGTGCCCAAATGTCCGAGGGCTGTCAGCCGCCTGTGACTCCTCCAGGACATCTACCGGCAAGGTTTCATCCTCATCAGTAACCTCAGGTTCTTCTCAGAAAGTCTTGAAACCTTCAGAACCGCTCATAGACTCCCAGCGGAACCTCACCTTCCACCCATGAACCGTGAGTTCCACCCCGGGTACCCGTGCTCAGCCCTGCCCAGCCAACGCCGCCGCCGCGGCGCCCGACCGGACCGGCTCAGAAGATCCATGCCGGCCCTGGGGGAACTATGAGAACGCCCACGCCCAGTACCGACGTGTCCGGGAGAGCTCCGGACACCGGTGAGGCCCCGCCCTCCCACGACGGATCCATCCGCAGGCTCTACGAGGAACACCACGGTCCCCTGCTGCGCTATGTGTCGAGCCTCATCCGGGGCGACCGCCAGCGGGCCGAGGACTTCGTCCAGGAAACCCTGGTACGCGCCTGGTTGAACACCGCGAACCAGCCCCCCGGCTGGTCACCGTCCCGGGCCTGGCTGATGAGGGTGGCACACAATCTGGTGATCGACTGGTCCCGGCGCGAACGGGTGCACACCGAGATCCAGCACGAACACTCGCTGGACAAGCACATCGAACCCGTGGACCCGATGAGCCAGGCCGTCCAGCGCCGCTTCATGGTCCACGCCCTCTCCCGGCTCTCGCACCCCCACCGTGAAGTGCTCTTCTACGTCTACGTCCTCGGCTGGACCGGTGCCGACGCCGCCAACGCCCTGGGCATTCCGCCAGGAACGGTGAAGTCCCGGACCCATCACGCGATACGGGAGCTGCGCCGCCGGCACCCGGAGCACACCCTGGCAGCGGCATGACCGGGGCGACCGCGACGAGCCCCGGCCCGGCTCACGGCTCCGTCATCGCGCTCGGGAAGCCCGACGACTCCCTGCTCACGGTCATCATCGTGGCCGTGGTCGTCCTGCTGCTGCTCTTTCTGCTGCTGCGGCACGTGATCCGCAAGCGGGGCGGCTGGCGGCGTTTCCGGCGCGGCGTCGGCCGTGAACTGACCCTGACCCGGCGGGCGTTCGGCGAACCGCTGCGCACCTACCGCCGCCACCGTCGCGGCGTACGCGCCCTGACCCGTCAACTGTCCGACCCCCGGGGCGGCCTGTTCGTACGACGGCTGCTGGACGCGGCGGCAGCAGCTCTGGCCGATGCCCCGGGGGCCGTTCCCCACACCGTACGGACGGAACCCGGACTCGCCGCCGTGCAGATCGCCGCCCGCCCGCTGCCCGAACCGCCCGCCCCCTGGGAGACGTCCGACGAGGCAGGCCCGCAGTGCTGGGAGCTTCCCCTGACGGAGGAGGACGCGCTGCCCCACGCACAGCCCCGTGCCGGTGCGCACGTCCGTCCGCTGCCGGTCGCGGTCGGCATGGCGGACGACGCGTGCGTCCACCTCGATCTGACCGCCGGACCACGGCTGATCACCGTCGAGGGCGACACCGCCGCCCGGGCCCGGCTGCTCCAGGCGCTGGCCGCACAGCTGGACCGGCCCGGCAGCGGAGCCTCGGTCACCGTCGCGGACGGGGTCCATCCGCAGTACCGGGGAGAGCGGCTCGACACCGTCCTGCGGGAGCTGGAAGAGGCGGCCGAGGAGCACCGGGAGACCGGAGGGGGCGGTGAGTTCGACGAGTCCGGCCACGCCGCCACGACCGTGGTCATCTGTGCCGCCCCGGGCCCGGAGCAGGCGCGGCGGCTGAGCGCCCTCGCCGCCTCGGGTGCCGTCGTCTGCCTGGCCGACGGCCGGGTGGCGGGCCACAGCTGGGCCCTGCGGGTCGACGGACGCGGCCGGGTGGTCGCGCCCGAGCTGGGCCTTGACGCGGACTCGGCTCCGCTGGGCAGAGCCGTCGCCGCCGCCGTCCGCGCGGACCGCCGCCGGCTGCGCCGCGCATCGGCCCCGCGCCGGGGCGCACCCACTCCGCCGCGGCCCCGCATCCCGGAACGCGGGCCGCGGGAACTCGAGGAGACCTGGGCACTCGAGGAAGCCGAGGCCCTCCGGGAGGAGGTGCCGGAGCCCACCCTCCAGGCCACGGCCCCCACCCGGACCATCGCCGGATCCGACCTGCTCGCCGAACCGACCGCCGCCGGGGACCGCACCACCGCGGCCTCCTCCGGCACACGAGAGGACCCGGGCGTCTAGGAGGGGCCCAAGCCCCCGAGCCCCTGAAGTCGGTTTCGGGCCCCGGGCCCTGAACCGACGCCCGCCCTCCACAACGCACCGCGAACACCGCCTCCAACCACCCGTCCCCGGACCACCCCCAAGGCGAGACGTGAAACTCCTCATCACCACCGTCGCCGACGGCGACCCCGCCGGCCGCCAGGACGTACTGCTCTCCGCGTCCGGCGGCACCCCCGTCGAGGACGTCGCCGCGCACCTGGCCCAGCTGCGCACGGGCGACACCGACGAGACCGGGACGCCACTGCCCCTCCCGGGACCGGCCCCGGCCTGCTATCTGGGCGACGAGCCCCTCGCCCCCGGCACCCCGCTGGCCGCCACCCGCCTCATGGACGGCAGCGTCCTCGCCCTCGGCGCCCCGCGGCCCCCCTCCCCCACCGCCTACGGCCCCGAGCGCGACGCCATGCCGCAGCCGCACCGGGTGGACCACTCACCGGTGGTGGAACTCCAGGTGGTGGGCGGCCCGGACGCCGGACGGGTGTACCCGCTCGGCCTCGGCACCCACGGCGTCGGCCCGCTTCAGGACGCGGCCGTCCCGCTCGAAGGCCGGGGCATGCCGGGCGAGGGCATCCGGGTGACCGTACGCCCGGACGGATCGGCCATCGTGGAACTCCCCGAGGGCGGCCCCGCGCGGCTGTCCGTACCGGAGCCGCCGGAGCACCGGGGCAGGCCCAACACCCCGCTGCTGCCGCTCGCGGAACAGGACGAGGAAGACGCCGAGCCCGAGGAGGTGTCCGACGGCAGCGCGGAACTCCCCGACGGCTGGGGGCTCTGGTCCGTCGGTGCGGAGCTGTCCGTCGGCGAGTATCTGCTGCGGCTGGCCGAGCCGACCCCCAGGGACGCCGCGGTGGTGCCGTCCGAGGGCGGCGGCAGCCTGGACTACAACCGGCCGCCGCGCATGCTGCCGCATCTGGCGCCCGAGCGGTTCCGACTGCCCGGACCGCCCGACCCTCCCGCGCGCAGGCCGATCCCGCTGCTGGTGGCCCTCGCCCCGATGGTCTTCGGCGTCTCCATGATGCTTTTCATGAACTCGTACTTCTATCTGATCTTCATGTTCATGTCGCCCGCGCTGATGGCCGCGAACTACGTCAGCGGGCGACGGCAGGCCCGCAAGGACTACGAGGAGAAGTCCAGCGTCTACCGGCAGCGCCGCGCCTCGCTGGAGGAGGACGTCCGGCAGAAGATCGCCACCGAGCGGCAGCTGCGCACCGACAGCGCGCCCGACCCGGCGGTGGCCGGGCTGTGGGCGGTCGGCCCCGGCCGCCGGCTGTGGGAACGGCGCCGCGGCGACCCGGACCACCTGGCGCTGCGCATCGGCACCGCACCGCAGCCGTCCCTGCTCGGTATCGACGACACCGCCCGCGAGGACAACCACACCGCCGTGCACTGGACGATCCCGGACGCCCCGGTCGGCGTGGACCTGGTCGACAGCGGCGTGGTGGGTCTGGCCGGCGCGACCGGCCCGGTCCAGGCCCTGGCCCGCTGGATGACGGCCCAGGCCGCGGTCCTGCACACCCCGCGCGACCTGCGGATCGTCATCCTCACCGACAAGGCCTCGCAGGACTCCTGGCACTGGGCGCGCTGGCTGCCCCACTCCCGGGACGGCCTGCCCGGCACGCGTGGCGGCGCCGTCACCCTGATCGGCAACGACCCGGAGACGGTGGCCAACCGGGTTGCCGAACTGGTCTCCACCCTGCGCACCCGCCAGCGGGCGGCCGAGTCCACCATGAGCAAGGCGCTGCTGAGCGAACCTGACGTCCTGGTGGTGATGGACGGCGCCCGGCGCCTGCGTGACGTACCCGGCGTGGTCTCGATCCTCAAGGAAGGCCCGGCCGTCCGGATCTTCCCGCTCTGCCTCGACCAGGAGGAACGCCTCCTGCCGGAGGAGTGCAGCGCCGTGGTCCGCCACGAGAACCACCGGCTGACCCTGTGCCGCACCGGACAGCCCGACGTCCCCGACATCCGGCCGGACCTGGTCGAGCCGGACTGGTGCGAGCGCGTGGCCCGGGGCATCGCCCCGATCCGCGACGTCACCCCGGACGCCTCCGAGGGTCTGCCCGCCAAGGTGGGACTGCTGGAACTCCTCGGTCTGCCACAGCCGAGCGCCGAGCACGTCGCCGCCCGCTGGGCACAGCGGCCGGCGTCCACCGGCGTCCTGCTGGGCGCCGGCTATGACGGACCGGTCGCCTTCGACCTGGTGAAGGACGGTCCGCACGGCCTGGTGGCGGGAACCACCGGATCCGGCAAGTCCGAACTGCTGCAGACCTTCGTGGCCGCGCTCGCCGCGGTCAACCGGCCGGACGAGCTGACGTTCGTCCTGGTCGACTACAAGGGCGGCAGCGCCTTCAAGGACTGCGTGGACCTGCCGCACACCCTGGGCATGGTCACCGACCTCGACAGCCATCTGGTGCAGCGCGCGCTGACCTCGCTGGCGGCCGAACTCACCAGACGCGAGCACATACTGGCCGATGCCGGCGCCAAGGACCTGCCCGAGTACCAGGGCATGCGCCGCCGCAGCCCCGAGCTGGTGCCCATGCCCCGGCTGGTGATCATCATCGACGAGTTCGCCACCCTGTACCGGGAGATCCCGGACTTCATCCCCGGCCTGGTGAGCATCGCCCAGCGCGGCCGTTCCCTGGGCATCCATCTGATCCTGGCCACCCAGCGCCCGGCCGGAGTGGTCAACTCCGACATCCGGGCCAACACCAATCTACGGATCGCGCTGCGGGTCACGGACTCCTCCGAGAGCCAGGACGTCATCGACACCAAGGACGCCGTCAGCATCTCCGCGGCCACCCCCGGCCGCGCGCTCGCCCGCCTCGGCCACGGCACCGTCGTACCCTTCCAGACCGCCTACGCCAGCACTCCCCTGCCCGGCGCGAAGCCCTCCCTGGACACCAAGGAGCAGCAGCCCGTGGAGGAGTCCCGCATATGGGGCACCGAACTCCACTGGCAGCGCCTCGGCCGCGCCGCAGGCCTGCCCGGCACGTCCGAGTCGGAGCCCGGCGGCGAGACCTCGGCGGACATGGCGGCCGACGACGTCCCCACCGACCTCAACGCGCTGGTGGAGGCGCTGTCCGAGGCGACACAGCTCATCGGGTGCGCCCCCCAGCCCAGCCCCTGGTTGCCGGCCCTCGGCACGGACGTCCTGATCGACGACCTGCCGCAGCCCGAGGAGTCCGGGAGCGCCCGCCTCGCCCCGGTGTCGTGGGCCCTGTCGGACCTGCCCGAAGCACAGGCACAGCTGCCTGTCCGCCTGGACTTCGCCGAGTTCGGCCATCTGTACGTCATCGGAATCCCGCGCTCCGGCCGCTCCCAGGTGTTGCGCAGCATGGCCGGAGCCCTGGCCCAAGGCCATTCCAGCGCCGACGTCCACCTCTACGGCATCGACTTCGCCGGTGGTGCGCTGACGGCGTTGGGCGTGCTCCCGCACTGCGGTGCCGTGGTGCCCCGTGGTGACATCGAGCGGCTGGAACGGCTGTTCGCCCGACTCGACGCGGAGCTGGAACGGCGACAGGAACGCCTCACCGAGCACCACGCGAGCAACCTCACCGAGCTGCGCGAGATCGTCGGTGCCGGTGCCCGCCCGCCGCACATCATGCTGTTCATCGACGGCTGGGACGCACTGATCGAGGCCGTCGCCGACCACAACGGCGGCCGCCTGGTGGAGTTGCTCAACCGGCTGCTGAGAGAGGGCGCCGCCGCGGGCCTGCATGTCGTCGCCACCTCCGAACGCGCCCTGCTGTCCGGACGCGCCACCGCGCTCAACGACAACAAGCTGCTGCTGCGCCTGAACGACCGGACCGACTACCACGCCGTCGGCAAGCGCTCGCGCGACATGCCCGACATCATCCAGCCCGGCCGCGGCTGGACCTCCGACGGCGGTACCGAGATCCAGGTGGCGCTGCTCGCACCCGGTGCCGCCGGGCAGGAGCAGGCCGAGGCGCTGCGCCGGATCGGCGCCGAGGCGACCCGGCGCGACGCCGGACTCCCCGCGGACCGCAGGCCCGCCCGCATCGGCACGCTGCCGGTGAAGGTGACCTTCACGGACGCGTACGACAAAGTCGGGGAGGAGTTCCGCCGCCCGATGTGGGGCCTGCTGGGCCTCGGGGGCGACGACGTCTCGCCCGTGGGCGTGGACTTCGCGGCCGGCGCGCCGACCTTCTCGGTCGTCGGCCCGCCCGGCTCCGGCCGCAGCACCACCCTGGCGTCCCTGGCGGTCTCGCTGCTCGCCGCCGGCACCCGCCTGGTGATCCTCGCTCCCCGCGAATCGCCGCTGCGCACCCTCGGCAGCCATCCCGGAGTACGGCTGATCACCGCGACCGAGCCCACGGTCGAGGAGTTCACCGAGGCCCTGGAAGCCGGCAGCGGACCCCGAGTGGTCATGGTGGACGACGCCGACCTGTTCGTCCTTCCGGACATCGACCAGAACCTGCGCTCCCTGGCCCAGTCCGGCAGAGACCACGGCATCGGCATCGTCATCGCCGCCACCGCGGAGACCATGACGGGCGCGATGGGCTGGCTCAGCGCCCTGAAACGGCACCGCAAGGGCGTCCTCCTCGGCCCGCAGAGCATTCTGGAGGGCGACTTCGTCGGGGCTCGCCTGGCCCACGCCCATCTGCGCGGTCGCAGACCCGGCCGCGGCCTCACCGTCGACCCGCGCTCCGGGGAACTCATCAACGTACAGATCCCCGAGACCGTGCTCGACGGGACGGACGGGGCCGCCTGACACCGCCGAGACGACGCCGGCGCCCGGGATGTGACGGCTTCCCGGGCGCTGGCTCGGTACTCCAGCCGGACTTCTGTATTCCTGCTGCTCAACGGCCTCGCGTGGGGAGTGCTGCGGAGGTTCGACGTGCGCGGGACGGTCCGACAGCCCGCTCGTCCGGCCGCTGAAACGACAGTCCCCACCGGCGCAGGTGCCTGCCGGCAACAACTGCCGTGCGTCCCCCACCAGTTCATTCACACAGGGATCAACGCCCCGGAACACCCACCATTTCGGATCAATACGCGGCATGCTCAACCTCGTAGATCGGAAACGACCCATACGAAAAGGGCCCCCACAGGCTCTCGCCTGCGAAGACCCTTCGCACCGTCGGCACGACAGGATTTGAACCTGCGCCCCCTTGACCCCCAGTTGGGTGGTCCATGAGCGGCGTACGACGGGTCGTTCTTCGCGGTCAGTGTCCAGCGTGGCGGTTGCGTCGACGCTCTTCGGCCGAAAGCCGGGCAAGCCGGAGCATGTACTCGAACTCCCAACCGGGTAACGGCATGAGATCGCCGCTGTCGCCGGCGGTCCGTTTCCATTCGTGGGCGAACGTATCGCGCCAGTGGTGGGCATGCACTTGTACCGAGACGGGGAAGCCGATCCCGGAGGTCGCCGAGGAACTCGGGGTCAATCCCGGCACGCTGCACAGCTGGGTCTCGCGTTGCCGCCGCAACGGGTCGGCGGCGGCCGATCGCTTCGCCGGGCGCCTGGCGGACGTCTGCGGGAGGCCGAGCGCGCCGAGTTGGAGAGGCTGCGGCGGCCGAGCCGGCCGCGTTCATCGGTAATTCGAGCGGCACGGGTTACTTCAGTGCTCCCGCCATGACGCCGTTGACGAACTGCCGTTGGAAGGCGAAGAAAACCACCAGCGGGATGATCATGGAGAGGAAGGCGCCGGAGGACAGGACGTCGATATTGGTGCCGAATTGGCGGGTCTGCTGTTGCAGGGCCACGGTGAGTGGGGCCGAGCCGGGGTCGGCGAAGATGAGCGCGACGAGCATGTCGTTCCAGACCCACAGGAACTGGAAGATGCCGAGCGAAGCTATCGCGGGCCCGCCCAGCGGAACCACCACTCGGAGGAAGAGCCACAACTCGCCCGCCCCGTCGAGACGGGCGGCCTCCAGCAGTTCGCGTGGGATACCCGCGAAGAAGTTCCGCAGAAGGAAGATCGCGAACGGCAGGCCGAAAGCGACGTGGAAGAGGACGACGCTGCTGATGCTGCCGAAGATCCCGAGCTTCCCGAACAGACTGGTGATGGGCACCAGCGCGATCTGCAGGGGGACCACGAGCAGGCCGACGATGAGCAGGAAAACCCAGTCCCGGCCCGGGAATTCGACCCACGCGAAGACATATCCGGCGAGTGAGCCGACGACCACGACCAGCAGCGTGGCAGGGACGGTGATCAGCAGACTGTTCAGGAACGAATGCGTGATCGTCGAGTTGTCCAACAGGCTGGTGTAGTTGTGCAGGGTCAGCTGCGCGGGCTTGGTGAGGACCGTCCACCAGCCGGACGACTGGATGTCCAGCGGCCCGCGCAGCGAGGACAACAGCAGGCCGACGGTGGGCAGCAGCCAGAAGAGGGCGACAGCCAGCAGGACGAGCCGTGTGGATCCGCCGGCGATACGGCGTGCCGCACGGGCGGCAGCGCCGGGTGCCGTGCGGCCGGAGGCGGTTGGGGCCGCGGTCTGCGGGGCCCGGGCGGTCTGCAGGGATGTCACCGTGACTTCTCCTTTCGGAACCGCTTGATGTTGAGGAACATGACCGGCGCGACCAGGGCGAGCAGGAGTACGGCGAGCGCGCTGCCGGTGCCCTGGTCGTTGCCGCCGCCGAAGGAGGACAGGTAGAGCTGCAGGGCGAGCACGTTGGCGTCCTGCTGGCTGGCGCCGGGTGCGATGACGTACACCAGGTCGAAGATCTTCAGCACGTTGATCACCAGCGTGACCAGCACGACACCCAGCACGGGCGCCAGGAGCGGCACCGTGATGCGGCGGAAGACCTGCCACTCCCCCGCGCCGTCGACACGTGCGGCCTCCAGCAGTTCCCTGGGGATCCCGGCCAGCCCGGCAGCGATCAGGACCATGGCGAAGCCGGTCCACATCCACACGTAGGCGCCGATGATCGACCAGGTGACGAGGGTCGGACCGAGCCAGTTGACGCCCGCGTACTGGGCGGTGAAGTTCGTCGCGGGCAGGCGCAGTTGAACCGGCGAGGCGCCGATACGGGCAGCGGGCAGAGCGAATGTGCCGTCCTTGGTGGCCGTCGCCGTGGCGATGACGCGCCCGTCGCGCACAGCCTCGACCCGAATGCCGGCCAGAGCCTTCTCTCCCCGGTCGATCTTCCCGGGAGTGCCGCCGCCCGGCTGGAAGTCCAGCCAGACCGTGCCGCACAAGGCGCCCGACGGGCACGAACCCGGCGCGGCGGCCTGCGCCGCGCCGGTCAGGGTACTGGGCTGCACTCCGACCAGAGCCAGCGCGGCCGGACCGTCACCGGGGCTGACGGACTTGCCGGTGTAAGGGCCGCCGACGGGGCCCGCCAGACTGCTGCCGGGGCCCGCCACCCTCGGATGGGCCCCGGGGTATGCCGATGCCTTGAAGAAGGTGTCGTGGACGCCGGTCGCCACCGCGTTGGCCACGCCCTTGCCGGGGTCCTGGTCGTAGACCAGCCGGAAGATGATGCCGGCGGCCAGCATGGAGATGGCCATCGGCATGAAGACGACCAGTTTGAAAGCGGTGCCCCAGCGGATCCGCTCGGTGAGCACAGCGAAGATCAGGCCGAGTCCGGTGGCCGCGACAGGTGCGACCACGACCCAGATCGCGTTGTTCTTGATGGCGACGAGGGTCTGGTGGTCGGTGAAGACACCGGTGTAGTTGGACAGCCCGACGAAGTCGGTGAAGCCGTCGGGGCCGAAGAGACTGCGTACCACCGACCACACGATCGGATACACCACGAGCGCGCCGAGCAGGATCAGCGCGGGCAGCAGGAACAACGCCGCGATCCACTTACGGCCTCGGGGTGTCCTCGTCCTGCGGCGGGCGGGGGCCCCCGCCGCCGCGGGGGCGGCGGGGGACGGAGGAGAAAGAGTCTGTGACATGACGGCTGCCTCAGCCCGCCTTGGCGAACGCCTTCGCGGCGTCCGCTTCGAGCTGCTTCTGCGCGCCCGCGACGTCGGAGGGCTTGGCGAGGAAGTCCTGCAGGTCCTTCCACTCTCCTTGCCCCTTTGTTCCGCCGAAGGCGGCCGGTGCCTGATCGGACATGTCGAACCGGATGTCGTCACCGGCCTTGATCAGGTTCTTCGCGATGTTCCGTACGGTGTCGTCGCGGTAGTTGGAGAAGTCGACCGCCTTGTTCGGTGACAGGAAACCGCCCTGCTGAACGGCGATCTCTGCCGCCTCCGGGGAGGCGAGGAAGCGCATCAGCGCCCGTGCGCCTTCGCCGTCCTTGAGGGCGACCGCGACGTCGCCGCTGCTCAGCACTGGTGCCTTACCGCCGTCCACGGCAGGGAAGGGGAAGACCTTGGCGTCGGTGCCGACCTTGGCCGTGGTCTCCTGCGTGATGTTGGTCGCGATGAACTCGCCCTCGTAGACCAGCGCGGCCTTGGGCGGCTTCGCGAAGACCTGGCCGACCGAGGTCGGGAAGTCGGTCTGCAGCGCGCCCCGGGTGCCTCCGGCCATCAGATCGGGCCTGCCGAAGATCTGGCCCAGCGTGGTCAGCGCCTTGGTCACCGAGGGGTCGGTCCACTTGATCTGATGCTTCGTCAACTTGTCGTACATGGCCGGGCCGGCCTGGCTGAGGTAGATGTTCTCGAACCAGTCGGTGACGAGCCAGCCGTCGGCGCCGCCTATGGAGAACGGAGGCGTGCCGGAGTCGGAGAGTGTCTGACCGTCCTTGAGCAACTGCTCCCAGGTGGTGGGGGTTTCGGTCAGTCCGGCCTGCTCCCAGGCCGCGGTGTTGTACCAGAACAGGGACTTGTTGGTGACCTTGAAGAACACGCCGTACTGCTTGTCCTTGTACGTGCCCAGGTCGCGCCAGGCCTGGCTGTAGTTCTGGTCCAACTCCTTGGTCACGGCCGGTTGCAGCGGCTTGAGCCAGCCTGCCTTGGCGAACTGCTGGAGCACACCGGGCTGGGGCAGCAGAGCCACGTCCGGCGGAGAGCCGCCCTGGATCTTGCTGCCGACGAAGGTCGACACGTTGTCGCCGGTGGGCACGAAGGTGGTCTTCGCTCCCGTCAGCTTGTCGAACCGGGCCAGTACCTTGAGGAAGTTCTTCTGCTCGGCGCCCGTCCAGACGCCGGCCACCTGCAGCTCCTGCCCGTCGAGCTTCGGCAGGGTCAGCGTGGAGGCGTCCTCGGCACCGGTGGTCGCCGGGGTGCCGGCGGCGTCGTTGTCCGAGGAGCCGCACCCGGCGGCCCCCATCACCAGGACGGCCACGGCCGTCAGTGCTGCCGCTCTGCCATTCATCGGGTCACTCCTTTGTGAAAGACGGAAGGAACGTGTAGCGACGGAAACGGAAGATGTGACGACGGACGGAACCTGTGGGGAGGGACAGCGGGGTCAGCCCGTGGGGCCGTCGGCCGCCCACCAGGCGGCGGTGGATCCGGGGAGGGTCCCGGGCGGGCAGGGCCCGCTCGCGAGCAGCGGCGTGCCGGGGACCGGGGCGGGACAAGGGACGTCGCCGAAGTTGACGGCGCACACCAGCCCGTCACCACGGACGAAGGCCAGGACCTGCGGCGGGGACTCCAGCCAGCGCAGCGTCCCGTTGCCGAGCGACGGCAGGCTCGTACGCAGCCGAAGCGCGTCGTGGTAGAGGTGCCAGAAGGAACCGGGGTCGGCCATGAGCCGTTCGGTGGTGTGCGCGCCGAACCAGGCGGGCTGGGGCAGCCACGGCTTGGCGATGCCTTCGCCCGAGGTGAAACCGAACGGGGACATGTGCCCCGACCACGGCAGTGGTACGCGGCAGCCGTCGCGGATTCCCACGCGGCTGCCGCTGCGGAAGAAGATCGGGTCGGTGAGCACCTCGTCCGGCAGGTCGACGACCTCCGGCAGGCCGAGCTCCTCGCCCTGGTAGATGTAGGCGGCGCCGGGCAGCGAGAGCATCAGCAGCGCGGCGGCGCGAGCACGGGCCGCGGCCGCGTAGCGGGTGACGGTGCGGACCTGGTCGTGGTTGTTGAGCACCCAGGTGATGGTCGAGCCGGTGTCGGCGATGTCCCGCAGGGCGTCCTGGATGACCCGGCGGAAGGTGGCGGCGTCCCACGGGGCCGTCAGCATGTGGAAGAAGAACGCCTGATGGAGCTCGTCCGGGCGGACATAGGCGGCTTGCTCGGCCGGGGTGCGTACGGACACCTCTCCGACGAGCAGCCGGTCGATGCCGTCCCGCGCGGTGTACTCCTCGCAGACGGCGCGCCAAGTGCGCCAGACACCGTGCGTCTCGGGCTGGTTCCATGCCAGGGGGTTGACCGTGTCGCGGGCTCGCGCGTCGGCTGCCGGGTCCGGGGAGTCCGGCAGTTCGGGATGCTTGAAGAGGCCGGTGGCCACGTCGATGCGGAACCCGTCGACGCCGCGGTCCAGCCAGAACCGCAGCACCTGCTCGAAGTAGCCGCCGACCTCGGGGTTGCGCCAGTTCAGGTCGGGCTGCTCCGGCCCGAACAGGTGCAGGTACCACTGGCCCGGCGTCCCGTCGGACTCGGTGACCCGGGTCCAGGCGGGTCCGCCGAACATGGAATGCCAGTTGTTGGGCGGCAGTTCGCCGGCTGTGCCACGGCCATCGGCGAAGTGGAAGCGGGATCTGGCCGGGCCGTCCGGGCCCTGGGCCAGGGCCTGGAGGAACCAAGGGTGCTTGCTGGAGCAGTGGTTGGGGACGATGTCGATGAGGACCTTGAACCCCAGGCGGTGCGCGTCGTCCACCAGGCGGCCGAACTCCGTCAGGTCTCCGTAGACCGGGTCCACGTCGCAGTAGTCGGCGACGTCGTAGCCGTGGTCGTACTGCGGCGAGGGATAGAACGGGTTGAGCCAGATGCCGTCGACACCGAGTCGCTTGAGGTACGGCAGGCCCGCACGGACACCGGCCAGGTCGCCGATGCCGTCCCCGGTGCTGTCGAGGAAGCTACGGACGTACACCTCGTAGATGACGGCCGTGCGCCACCACTGCTGTTGCACGGTGTGCTCGGACCGATCGGAGGGGCGCGGTTCGTTCTGTACCGGGCCGTCGTCGACGTACGCGTCGATCATCGGGAAACCGTCCTGGGATGGGCGTGATGGAAACCGGCCTCCGAGCGGGGAGGACAACGGCCGGTGGGCAGAGCGCCGGATCCTGCGCTACGGAGGGGCGCGTGGGGAGGCGGCTTGGCAGGAGAGGCGATGGAGCCGAGGGGCACGGACGCCTTCGGTGGACGGAGCCGTGTCGCCGCAGCGTCGCCGGACGAGAGCGCCCGCCGACGGGGACGCAAGGCCGTTCGCGGGGCGTGACGGCCGCCGACGGGTGCGAAAGGCCGTCAGATCGCCGATAACCGAGGCAGTGCCGAAGGCGCGGCGAGGGGCTGCGCCGTGGCGTTCATGGCCGCCCCCATCGCGCCGGCGTACGGACCGAGCGCGGCGGCGAGGAGCGTCACCGGCCCGATCAGTAGCCGACGGTCACGCAGGGCCTGCTCGACGGCCGGCCGCATCATGTCGAAGGCGGGCGCCACGCCGCCGCCCACGACGACGGTCGAGAGGCCGAGTTGGGCCAATACGCTCCCCAGCGCCGTGCCCACGGCCGTGGCGGCGGTGTCGAGGATCTTCCGGGCCGTGGTGTCGCCCGACCGGGCGGCTTGGACCAGGTCCTCGGCTGTCGCCGACCGGTCCTGGTTCCCGGTCGACCGGTCCTGGTTCCCGGTCGACCGGTCCTGGTTCCCGGTCGACCGGTCCTGGTTCCCGGTCGACCGGTCCTCGTTCCCGGTCCCGCGAGAGGCGAGGGCCCGGGACCAGGCGGTCGCCAGCGCCCGGCCCCCCGCCACCGTCTCCAGGCAGCCACGGGCCCCGCATCCGCAACGGTCACCGCCGAGCGCGGCGGTCATGTGCCCGATCTCGCCGATCTTGTCCCCGGGACCACGCAGGACGGTACCGCCCAGGGCGATCGCACCGCCTATCCCGGTGCCCATGGTCATGAACACCACGTCGCTGTGGCCGCGCGCGGAGCCCAGAGCGAGTTCCGCCGAGGCGAACGCGCGTGCGTCGTTCATCAGCAGGACAGGATTCGCGGTCGCACGCTCGAGCGTGTCCGCCAGCGGAAAGCCCTGCCAGTCGCCGTCGATGTTCGGGATGGTGGTGGTGGAGCGCAGGTCCGGGCTCAGATGGCCGGGCAGCGCTACGCCGATGGCCTCGACGGTGCGCGCGGCGGCGATCTCGGCGATGGCCCCGGCGACCTGCGCCGGCCCGGCGGCCGGGGTGAGCAGCGTGCCCCGCGCGACGACAGCCGCGTTGGCACGGTGCACCCATTTGATGTTCGTGCCCCCGATGTCCACCCCCAGGACGGAATCTGGGGGGCGAGGACCGATCCCGGTCGCGACCATGCGATCTCCCTGATCAGTACTGCCTGTATAGACTTATCGGAAGCTAGGCCGCGCAAATCGTCCAGTCAATCAGTTGAGACGTAAAGAATCAGAAAGATTGGCTGTTCGGTTCGATGCAACCGCGCCCCTACTGGGGCCGACGGCAGCGGCCGACGACCTGTCTAGCCTTTTGACGTCAGAAGTGGGTTCAGCCAGGTGCGAGCAGGGCGCCGTCGGCCGTGAGTTGCTCACGCAGTTCGATTGCGTCCACATCGCGGGGCCGGGATCCGGCGGAGACCGTCAGCGCCGCCGCCGTCCCCGCGGCCTGCCCCATCGCCATGCACTGTCCGATGGAACGAACCGAGGCGTGGGCGTCATGAGTGGCCGACAGACACCGGCCCGCGACCAGCAGAGCGTCGACTCCGCGAGGGAGCAGGCATCGGTAGGGCACACCGTAGGTGCGGCCGGTGGGCGTCTGGTCACCGGAGCCGACGTACTGCCAGATCGTCCTCTGCCCGGCGGAGTGGTCCTCGATCGGAGCGCCGCAGAGCGCGATGGCGTCCTCGAACTGGCGCGCCGTCAGGACGTCTTCCCTGCCCAGGACGTACTCGCCGATCAGGCGGCGGCTCTCCCGCACACCGATGCGCGGTGCGGACGCGATGAGGAAAGCCGTTTCATACCCCGGAACCTGCTCTCTGAGGAACCGTGTGTACTCGACGATCTGACGCCGTCCCTCCTGCTCGGCTGCCGAAAGCTGCCACGGGTCGGTCGGGTCGACGCCGCTCACACGGGTCACGTTGGTGTGGACGACCCCGGGTTCGGTGGTCCGGTGGACGGACCCTTCACGCCTGGGCAGCTCGTACGCTCCCGAGTCCGCGTGCAGGGCCATCAGGCGGTGCAGCTCCACCGTCGGGGTCGCCGCGGCGTCGACACCGGCGAGCCGGAAGGTCTGGGTGAGCGGTTGTGCGACGCGGTCCTCCGCGGGCCGCTCCAGCGCCGCCCCCGCGCGCCAGGCGATGTCGGCGTCGCCGCTGGCGTCGACGACCACCCTGGCGCGTACGTGCCCGGGGCCGGCGACCGTCTCGACGACCACTCCGAGGACGTTCTCGCCCTCCATCACCACCCGTGACGCACGGGCGTGGAACAGGACCCGCACCCCTGCAGAGCCGGTGAGTTCGTCCCACACCAGTTTGAGCGTCTCGGGGTCATAGGTGATGCCGGTGCCCGCACCGTAGGTGTTGGGGCGTTCGAAGGCCGCCTTGCGATCGGTGAGCGTCTGGCACACCTCCCAGCCGACGCCGCCGACGACGCGATCGCCCGTGCCGGGCGCGTAGAAGCCGTAGAAGGTGTCCAGGACGCTCGCCCCGGTACCGCCCAGGTGAGCGGCGCCCTCCACGAGCAGGGTGGAAGCGCCCCGACGGGCGGCCGCGACGGCTGCAGCGGAGCCCGCCGACCCGCCTCCGACGACCACCACATCGCCGTCCCACAGCAGCGGATGCCGCTCGGCCTCCGCCTGACTGATGCGTGCGCTCTGACTGTTGCATGCGCTGCTCACCTCAGGTGCCACCCTCCGTCTACGGGGACCACCGCACCGGTCGTGCGGGAGGAGGCGTCCGACAGCAGCCACAGGGCGGTGTCGGCGATCTCGTCGGGGCTGCAGGCCCGCGCACCGAGCGGCATCAGCCGCGGCATCCGGTCCTGGATCGCGGGATCGGTCATGGCGCGTGCGGCCATCGGGGTGTCCACCAGGCCGGCCGCGACGATGTTGACGCGCACACCCTTCGGAGCTCCGGTGAACGCGGCCGAGCGCACCAGGGGGACCAGGGCGCCCTTCGCGCTGGCGTAGGCAGCGGTGAGGAAGTCCTCGTCCAGTGTGCTCGCCAGGGCCGAGCCGATGACGACGATCGACCCGCCCGAGCCGGACAACTGCCGCAGGCCGGCGCGTAGTAGAAAGAACACCGAGTCGAGGTCGACCCGGTGCACTTCGTGCCATGCCTCGTCGCTGCACTCGTCCACCGGTCCGTCGCCGAGACGCCGGCCGGACATACCCACCGCGTGCACGATGCCGTCGAGACCGTCCAGTGCCTCGGCTGCTCGCGCCACCGCCGCATCGGCACCCGCGGACACGGTGATGTCGTACGTATCGCGGTCGGCCTCGAAGACCTGCGCACCGGCGGCCCGCGCCGCCTTGACGCACGCGGCGCCGATCCCGCCCCGGGCTCCGGCCACCAGCAGGCGCCTCACCGTGCACCGTCCGCGGTGCGCAGAGCGGCGGCGGAGCGGCGGGCGAACTCGAGGTAGGCGCCCTCGAACAACTCGTTGCTGCGGTCCGCGCCGACCAGGCGGGAACTGGTGATGACCGGCGGCATGGCGCCCCGTTCGGCCAGCAGCTCGGCGACCCGGACCTTGATCTCGTTGACCACGGCGATCGCGGTGAAGGTACTCACCGGGCCGACCGGAACGTCCAGGCCGGGGACTTGGCAGATGGCGTCGCCGACCGGCGAGCCCAGATCGATCACGACATCGGCGTGGTCGGCGAGCCGGGATCCGCTCGGATGCCGCGCTTCGGCGGCGTGCGTCTCCTGCAGCGACGTGGCCGCGATGACCGGCAGGCCGGCCTTCTTCGCGCCCATCGCCATTTCGATGGGGACGGCGTTGAGTCCGCTGACGCTGAAGATGAACATGCTGTCCGAAGGGCGCAGCCGGAAGTTGGCCAGGATCTGGTCGGCGAGCCCCTCGACGCGCTCGATGAACATCGCCTGTCGCTGTCCGTTGGCCCCCACCACCTGGGTGTGGAACGTCATCGAGAGCTCCACCAGCGGCTGGAAACCGGGGTAGGAGCCGTAGCGGGGAAAGAACTCCTCCACCGGCATGCGCGAATGACCGGTGCCGAAGGTGTAGACGACGCCGTCGTCGGCGATCGACCCGGCGGCGATCTGGGCCGCGGCCTCGATCGCGCCGGCCTGGGACTCGGCAATCTGCTCGACGATCCCGACTGCGGTACGGATCCACGATGGCACGTGCGGAAACCTCTCGGTGCGAGGGCAGAGACTGGCCCGACGCGATGCGGGCCATGTATTTGAGTAGGGGGCGGAGTATGTATAGACAGGTAAGACAAGCCGGACGCTAGGGTGGCGACCGGCATCACGTCAAGCACCAGAACTGGCTGATCTTCGGTTCCGACCGAGCGCGACAGGTGTGGACACATGACGAGGGACGGCCTATGCTGCAAGGCGTATACCGGTATAGACAAAGGAGAAGACGTGGCTCGGCGGCCCATGCCGCGACATGAAGCAGTCGAACGGCACATCCGCAGTCGGATCGCGGGACTGAACCCCGGAGACCAGATCGAGTCCGACGCGGAACTGTGCGACCTGTTCCAAGTCAGCCGGATGACGGTCAGGCAGGCGACCCAGCGCCTGGTCGCCGAAGGCGTGATCTACCGGATCTCCGGCGTCGGCACCTTCGTCGGGGAACCGCAGGTCCACCGCCAGATGGGCCAACTGCGCTCCTTCACCGAGGAGATGGCGCTGCGCGGCATGACCGTGTCATCGACCGTCCTGACGAGTGAACTGCGCGTGGGCAGCCAGGAGGAGATCACCGCGCTCAGGCTCGCGCCCCAGTCCAACGTCGTTCACGTACGACGGCTGCGGTTGGCCGACGACCAGCCGATGGCGATCGAGAACGTCGTACTGCCACCGTCCTGTGCCTGGCTGTTGGGCGAGGATCTGGCCCGTGGCTCGCTCCATCAGGCGCTCACCGACAAGGGTTTGACCCCCACGCGCGCGACCGGAACGCAGATAGCGGCCATCGCCGCCGAAGACGACGCCGCCCTCCTGGACCTGCCCATCGGTGCGCCCATTTTCGTCGAGCGCCGGCTGATCACCACCGCTGACGGCACACCCGTCGAACTCACCGAATCCCGCTACGCGGGTTCACGGTTCGTGTTCCACATCGAACTCGCCTAGCGGTTTCGGCTCTGACCGCCGGTCGCGTGCCGGACTCCCTCGCAGGGGCACCGAAGACTGAAGAGGGCAGTACCCGAAGGAGAAACAGCCTTGCCTGTCGTCGAGACCGTCCTGGGCCCTGTCGCCGCTCACGATCTCGGCGAGGTGGATGCCCACGAGCACGTCTTCCTGCGCACCCCGGTCAATCCCGGTGACGAGTTCCTCGACACCGACAAGGCGGCTGCCGAGCTCCTGCGTGTCGCGGCAAGCGGCATTCGTACCGTCGTCGACCTGACACCGGTCGGCCTGGGACGCCGCCCAGGCCAACTCGCCGAGGCCTCCCGCACAAGCGGGATTCACGTCGTCGCCGCGACCGGCTTCCACCGCAGCGCGCACTATCCGGCCTTCCACTGGGCCCGCCACGCCGACGACGCGACGCTTCTCGACGTACTCCTGGACGACCTTCGGGTCGGCATGGACAGTCACGACTGGGACTTTCCGCGCCCCATACCCAGCCCCCACAAGGCCGGCATCATCAAACTCGGAGCCTCGTACCACCGGATCGACCGCCACGAGGAGCGCTGGTTCGCCGCGGGAGCGGCGGCGGCCCGAAGCACGGGAGTGGCCGTGGCGGTGCACACCGAGATCGGGACCGCCGCGCACGCCGCGCTGGACCTCCTGGACAAGCACGGCGTCCCAGCCGGACGGGTCCTGCTGGCCCATACCGACCGCAACCCCGATCCGGAACTCCACCTCGACCTCATCGCCCGGGGCGCGTACCTCGTCTACGACACGATCGGGCGGATCAAGTACCGGCCGGACTCGGTTGTCCTCGACCTCATCGAGCGCATGGCCGAGGCAGGCAAACTGGGCCAGATCTGCTTGGGGACCGACGTCGGACGCAAGTCCTCGCTCATCTCCTACGGTGGCGGGCCGGGCATGGATGTGCTCGGCAGGGACTTCGTCCCACGGCTGCTTCGGCGTCTGGGCCACGAGGCGGTCGAGACCGTGCTGCGGTATGCCCCCCAGACACTGCTGGCCAAAGAGTCCTCCGCCACGTGAGTGCCTCCTGCGGGTCCAGCGCTCGACGCCCATAGCGCTTCGGAGTGGCTTCACTGGTGCTGAGCCGGGGATCCGGTTGTCGTCAGCCGGCTTGCCGGTACTCGTTGATGAGGCCGGCGACAGCCTCGTGGCGCTCAAGACACCCAGGGTGAGTCGACGACGTCGTAGATGTCGCCGCCGACGAGCCGATCCTCCTGTACACCCGGGTACTGATCGGCGACGTGCAGGGCGAGGGACTGGCCGCCGTGGGCGCCGCGTTCGCCGTCATCGGCGCCTTCCGTGAGGCGGCCCACCGGGAGCCCACGCTCACCGCGCTCATCATCGGCGTCGACTCCGGCACCGAGGCCCAGGCCATCAACTGCGGGCACATTCCGCCCCACTTGTTGCACGACGGCACCGTCATCACGCCTCTCCTGGGCTCCGGCGTCCCGCTCGGTCTCGCCGAACTCGCCGCCGAACCCGCGACCGTGGACTGGTTCGCCTTCCCGACCGGTTCGACACTGCTGCTGACCACCGACGGCCTCACCGAGACCCGCGCTACCGACGGCACGTTCTACCCGGTCGACGAGCGACTGACGAAGCACCTCGACCTCTCCCCCACCGAACTGCCCCAGGCACTGCACGAGGACGCCCGCGCGTTCGCCGGCGACGACCGCCGCCACGACGACATCGCCGTCCTGGCCGTTCGCCGGCCACCACGCCGAGCGGGCACGCCGATCCGGCTTCCCGCCTCCTGCGCGTGGCCTGATCGGGGCGCGCATGTTCGATCTGGGCGAGCCCTGAGAGCACATGCTCATGCCCTCATCGGACGTGCCGCCCGTGATGAGGCGTTCCCCGAGCTTCCGGCCGGCACCCGCGCCCGAACAGGGCGGTGACGTGGGGGCCGGCCCGGGAAGTGGGGGCGCTCCAGGGGCTAGTTGACTGTGATGCTGCCGGCGAGCTTGATGTCGGTGGCGGAGCGGCCGACATGGACAGGGACCCTGCCGGTCGGGGTGGCCCAACGGCTCTTGGACTCGTCCCAGTACGAGAGCCTGCGGCGGTCGATCTCGACCTTGACAGTCTCCCGTTCCCCGGCCTTCAGGTACACCCGGGCGAAGCCGGCCAACTGCCTCTCCGGGGTGGCCGTCCTGGTCGGCAGGTGCCCGATGTAGACCTGCACCACGTCGGAGCCCGTGCGCCGCCCGGTGTTGCGCACCTCGACCCGGACTGTCGCGGTGTCCCGCCCGTCGGCGAGATCAATGCCTTCAACGCGCAGCCTGTCGTACGCGAAGGAGGTGTACGACAGGCCGAAGCCGAAGGGGAACCGCGGCTTCTGGTGGTTCTCGTCGTACCACTTGTAGCCGACGTATATGCCTTCGTCGTACGTGATGGTGCCTGCCCCGCCGCTCTTCGGGCCCGTGTACCTGGACGGGCCCTGCTCCTCGTCGGCGGGGAAGGTGACCGGGAGGCGGCCGCCCGGTTCGGCGTCCCCGTACAGGACGCGCGCGATACTCGTGCCGGTCGCGGCGCCTTGGTACCAGGCCTGGAGGACGCCCTTCACCTTGTCCAGCCAGGGCATCAGCATCGGGCCCGAGGTGTTGAGTACGACGACGGTGTCGGGGTTCGCAGCGGCCACGGCCTCGATGAGCTGGTTCTGGTCGCCGGGCAGGTTCAGGTTGTCGCGGTCCACCCCCTCACCGGCGAAGTTGTTGACGAACACCACGGCGACGTCCGCCTTCCTCGCCGCTTCGACGGCCTCCGGGATGAGCGAGTCGGGCTGCCAGCACAGCTTCATGCTCGGGCCGAAGAAGCCGGCGTCCTTGGTGGAGTACTCCACGGTGATCTCGACGGGCCGGCCGGCGGTGAGGCGGGTGACACCGCCGACGGTGTACTCCTGCGGCGCGAAGAAGAAGTCCCAGAGTGCGCGGGAGCCGTCGAAGACCGTCGCCCCGTCGACGACGAGCTTCGCCGCGCCGGACAGCAGCGTCGAGAAGCGCACCAGGCCGGTGGTGGGCGGGGTGATGGTGCCGGTCCAGCGGGCCGACCACTGGGCCGGCAGGCCGTCGACCGGGGTGCCGTCGCGGAAGTCGACGTTCGGGGTGGTCGTGGTGGCGAGCGGGTCGCCTTCGAAGGCTTCGCCGGCGAAGAACTCGGCGTGCAGCCCCGGCTGTCCGTCGGGGGTGGTGAAGACCGCGGCGGGGATGACCGGCAGCGCCACGTCGCCGTACGAGCCCTGTGCGACGAGTACGCGGTCGGCACCGGTCTTGGCCTTGATCGCGTCCACGGCCGTCGTGAAGTCGCCGGGGGTGACGTAGGAGGAACCCTCGACACCCGTGATGGCGTCCTTGCCCGCGGGTCCGATCACGGCGACGGTCTTCCGCCTGGACAGCGGGAGGATGCCGCCACGGTTCTTGAGCAGCACCGTGGCCTGCTCCCCCGTCACGCGGGCCAGCGCCTGATGCTCGGGCGTGGTCACGACGTCGGCTGGTGCGGGCAGCGGGTGGTCGAAGGCGCCGGAGGCGAAGAGCGCGTACAGCATGCGGCGGGCCGCGTCATGGGTGCGCTCCTCGGGGATACGGCCGTCGGAGAAGGCCTCCTTCGGAGTGTCCGGAACAAGCGCACCGGAATCGACACCTGCCTTGAACTCCTCCACCCGGTCACCCGACGGGAGGTAGTCGGTGCCCAGGTACCCCTTGAGGCCGAGATCCCTCTTCAGCGCGGTGATGATGTGCTCGTTCTCGCAGGCGTGGACGCCGTTGACCTTGGGGTACGAGCCCATGACCGAGAGTGCGCCGCCCTCACGGATCGTCTGCTCGAAGGCCGGGTAGTACACCTCGCGCAATGCCCGCTCGGAGACCCTGACATCCAGGGAGCTGCGGCCGTCCTCCTGGTTGTAGACGGTGAAGTGCTTGAGCTGGGCGATGACGTGGTTCTTCTGGAAGCCCTTCGCCACGGCGGCGCCCATCGCACCGTTGAGGAAGGGGTCTTCGCCGTATGACTCCGGCTCACGGCCGTTGCGGGGGTTGCGGTCGATGTCGAGGGTCGGGCCGAGCAGGACGTTCCAGCCTTTGGCGCGGGCCTCGGCGCCGATCGCCCGCCCGTACCTCTCCGCGAGCGTGGTGTCGAAGGTGGCGGCCAGTGCGTTCGGTGCGGGGAAGGCCGTCACGCCCGTGTCGCCGCGGAGGCCGTCCGAGGCGTCCACGCGCGTCATCGCCGGGATGCCCAGGTACGCAAGGGGCTCGGAGTCGGCGACTTCTGATGCGGTGACGAGGATGACCTTCTCGTCGTGGGTCATCGCCGACAGCAGGGAATCGGTACGCCAGTCCGGCGACTTGGCGGTGTTGCGCCACGGCTGGGCGGTCCGCTCGGTCCGTGCGGCTCCGAAGGCGGGAGTCCCGGTGGCCATGGCGCCGGCGGTACCCAGCACTGCGGCGGTCACGAGCTGACGGCGGGTCATACCTCTGAAGCGATTCATTACTTCCGTACTCCTTCGGACGGGAGGTGAAGGTGCTCAGGGGGTGCTGCGGCGTGGTTCAGCGGTGGGCCGGAACAGTGCCGGGCCGTGTCAGGTCGGCCCGGCACCGGGTCTCTACGCGGCGTCCCGGCGGAGGCCGCCGGTGTCGACGACGTGATCGCCGGGGCCCACGTCCAGGGGCTCGCGGCCGGGGAGTTCCACCGTCCCCCGGCATCCCTCGGGCACCGTGACGCGGGCCGTCATGCCGACCGCGGTCAGTTCCCAGGACAGGGCAGCCGTGCCGTACGGGGTCTCGTGGCGGGTGTTGGCCCAGGTGATGCCGCCACCGGGGCGAGGCCGGAAGGCGATGGTGCGGTAGCCGGGCGAGGTGGCGGACATGCCGCCCACGACGCGGTGCAGCCAGTCGGCGACGGCGCCGAGGGCGTAGTGGTTGAAGGAGGTCATCCCGCCGGGGTTGAGGGTGCCGTCGGGGCGCAGGCTGTCCCAGCGCTCCCAGATCGTCGTCGCCCCCTGGGTGACCGGGTAGAGCCACGACGGGCACTCGGTCTGCGTGAGGAGCCGGTAGGCGACGTCGAGGTGGCCGGTGTCGGTGAGCGCGTCGCAGATCAGCGGCGTACCCACGAAGCCGGTCGCGATGCGGGCGTTGTCCTCCAGGACCAGGGCGGCGAGCCGGTCACCGGCGTACTGGCGCTGCGCGGGATCGTCGAACAGACCGAAGGCCAGAGCGACGGAGTACGCGGTGGGGCTGTCGCTCGTCATGCGGCCCGACGGCAGGACGTAGCGGCCGCGGAATGCCTGGGCGACCTCCTCGGCCAGCGTGCCGTACCGCTGCGCCGCCTCCGTGTCGCCCAACTCCCCTGCCGACCAGGCGAGATGACGGGCGGACCAGGCGAAGTAGCCGGTGGCCACGAGGTAGCGGTCGGTGCGGGTGGCGGCCGGGTCGTCCGGCGGGGCGCTGGGGTCGAGCCAGTCCCCCAGCTGATAGCCGGAGTCCCACAGGCGATCGGGCCCGGCGAGCCGGTCTATCAGGTCGACCCAGGCGCGGCCCGTGGCGAAGTGCCGGCGGAGCAGTTCGCGGTCACCGAAGCGTTGGTAGAGCACCCAGGGAGTGAGAGCGGCGACATCGCCCCAGGCGGCGCCCGGCTGGATGGGCGTCCACTGCGGGCCGCCGGGAATGACCGGCACGTACCAGGGCACGGTCCCGTCGGGGAGTTGCTCGACCGCCACGTCGGCGAGCCAGGAGTCGAGCATGCCCGCGCAGTCGTAGAGGAAGCTCGCGGTGGGCGCGAAGACCTGCAGGTCGCCGGTCCAGCCGAGGCGTTCGTCGCGGGCCGGACAGTCGGTGGGGATGTCGACGAAGTTGCCGCGCATGCTCCAGACGACGTTCTCGTGCAGGCGGTTGACCAGGTCGTCGCTGCACTCGAACCAGCCGGTGCGGCGCATGTCGGTGTGGTGGACCAGCGCGGTGACGGCGCCCTCGGCGAGGTCGCCCGGCCAGCCGGTGATCTCGGCATGGCGGAAGCCGTGCAGGGTGAACCGCGGCTGCCAGGTACGGGGGCCGTCGCCGGCGAGGATGTACGTGTCGGTGGCCTGGGCTCCGCGCAGCGGGCGCGTGGCCAGTTCACCGTCCTCCAGGACTTCCGCGTGGCGCAGGGTGATGGTCGTGCCCGCCGGTCCGTCGACGGTGATGCGCAGTCGGCCGACGAGGTTCTGGCCGAAGTCGAGCAGGTGGCGGCCGTCGTCCTTGCGGGTGACCGTTACCGGGGCGACCTCCTGGGTGCAGCGCACCGGAGGTCCCTGCGGGGCCACGAAGGTTCGGGGGTCGCGGCTTCCCACGGTGACGGGAGTGCCGCCCCCCATGCCTTGGGGGGTCGCCCAGTCGGGGTCGTCGAGGCGGGCGTCGAAGGTCTCGCCCTCGTACAGACCGCTGGTGAGGATCGGCCCGAACGCGGCGGTCCACGACCTGTCGGTGGCGATGACGGTGGTGGTGCCGTCGTCGTGGGTGACTTCGAGTTGGGCGATGAGGGACTGGTCGGTGCCGTAGATGTTGCGGGTGCCGCCGTCGAAGCCGAGGAGGCCGCGGTACCAGCCGTCGCCGAGCCAGGCGCCGAGGGTGTTGGCGCCCTCGGTGAGGTGGTCGGTCACGTCGTAGGTGTAGTAGCGCAGGCGATGGCCGTAGACGGTCCAGCCGGGGGACAGCGCGTCGTCGCCGACCCGGTGACCGTTGAGTTCCGCCTCGTACAGGCCGTGCGCGGTGATGTAGAGGCGGGCGCGCGCGACGGGTCGTACGAGGGTGAAGTCTTTGCGGACGCGGGCCGGACGGCGGTCGCTGTCCGGATTCTCGGGCCAGGGGGCTCCGACCGGGACGGCCGACCAGTCGGCCGGCTCCAGCAGGCCGGCCTCCACGACGCTGGGCGGGCTCCACCCGGACGGCTCCCCGGACCCTGTCCACATCCGCACCCGGACGGTGACACGTTCGCGGGAGGCGAGGGGCTCGCCGGGCCACGGGACGAAGACCTGGTCTGCGCCGTCGATGCGACCCGTGCGGTGGACTCGGCCGTCGCGGTCGAGCTCGATCTCGTACCCGTCCTGAGCACCCGTGCCGGACGGCAGTGACCACGACAGGCGCGGTTCGGCGACGCCGATACCGAGGCCGTCGGGCAGGTGCTCGAACGACACCGGGGCAGGCTGAAGGGACATCAATGGGGGGAACCTTCCGTGATGTGGGCGGTGGAACGACCGGCAGAGGGCGGGGAGTTGGGCGGGTTCAGCCCTTGACGGCCCCTCCGGTCAGGCCCTTCATGACCTTCTGGTTCAGGAACAGGTAGATCACGAGCGTGCCGAAGACGTTGATGCAGATGGCCGCGAACAGCGGTCCGTACTGAGTGGCGCCGAAGTCACCGGTGAAGTTGAGCAGGCCGACCTGGATGGTGCGCAGGTCCTGGTTGTTGGTGAAGGTCAGCGCGATCAGCAGGTCGTTCCAGATGAAGAAGAACTGCACCAGGCCGACGGTCAGGATGGCGTTGCGGACCATGGGGATGCTGATGGTCCAGAAGGCGCGCAGGATGCCGGCGCCGTCGATGGTGGCCGCCTCGAACAGCTCGCGGGGCACCGTCTTGTAGTACGTGGCCATCATGAACACGGTCAGGGGGAGGCCGGTGCCGGTGTAGGTGAGGATCAGCGGCCACAGGGTGCCCGACAGCCCGGCCTGGAAGTAGACCGTGAACAGGGGCAGCAGGATCATCTGGGAGGGCACCATGATGCCCGCGAGGAAGATGAGGAGGGTGAGGCTGCGGCCCTTCCAGACCATGATCTGCAGGGCGAATCCGGCCGCGGTGCCGAGCAGGAGGATCAGTGCGAGCGAGGGGAGAACGGCCAGCAGGCTGTTGCGGACGTACAGGCCGATGTGGCCGGTGCTCCAGGCCTCGCTGTAGTTGCCCCACTCCCACGTCGTCGGCAGGCTCCAGGTGGAGTTGTTCAGGTAGTCGCTGTTGGACTTGAGCGAGGTCAGGAACATCCACAGCAGCGGGTAGATCTCGACGACGAGCAGTAGGCCGAGGACGAGCTTTACCCAGATCCGTCCGGAGCGACGACGCCGTGGCCGGGAGTCGCCCGACGCATGGTTGCCCCGGGCCGCCGTGCTCGTGAGAGGCATGTCGACTGCCATGACTTCAGCCCTTCGTGAGGTCGCGCCGCGAGATGCGGAAGACGACCAGGGTCACCAGCAGACACACCACGGTCAGCAGCAGGGCGATGGTGCTTCCGTAGCCGTAGTCGCTGTACGTGAACGACGTCTGGAACATGTAGAGGGTCAGCGGGGTGGTGCCGCTGCCGGGGCCGCCGTTGGTGAGGGCGACGATGGAGTCGAAGACCTTCAGCGTTCCGTTGATGCTGAAGATCAGGGACGACATCAGCACCGGGAACGACAGCGGCATCACGATGTGGCGAACCAGCCGAAGCCCCGAGGCCCCGTCCAGGCGGGCGGACTCCAGGACCTCCTCGGGGATGTCGACCAGGCCCGCGAAGAGCAGGACGGCGTAGAAGCCCATCGACCGCCAGACGTCCATGATGACCAGGACCCAGAAGGCGTGTCCGGCCGTGCCGAACCAGTCGATGGACTCCAGGCCGACGGCGTTGAGCAGCGAGTTGACGGGGCCGGTCTGCGGGGCGACCTGGAAGAGCTTCTGGAAGAGCAGGCCGACGGCCACGGTAGGCAGGACGACCGGGAAGAACGCCAGGGTGCGGACGAGCGCGGAGGCGCGCTTGAGGAAGAAGACGTACAGCAGGGCGAGCAGGTAGCCGGCGAGGACCTGTCCGATGGTCACGACGACGGCGTACTTGAGCGTGAACCAGAGCGCGTCGCCGACAGCGGGGTCGTCGAAGAGGCGGGTGAAGTTGGCGACGCCGTTGCCGGTGAAGCCGTCGATGGTGTTGCCCTTGGTGAAGGAGTAGCCCAGTGACCACACCATCGGGATCAGCATGATGAGGGAGTAGACGAGGAGGGCGGGACCTATCAGGATCGCGATGGCCCTGCGGTCACCGAGTACGCGGTGCATGGGTGGTGTCCACTTCTTTGGGAAGCCGAGCCTGTCGGGTGAGGCGGCGGCTCAGGAGCGGTGCGTCCGGTGCTCCTGAGCCGACAGCGCCGGATTCACTGACTGGACAGCGCGTCCTGCACGGTCTGCATGAAGTCCTCCGCGCTCATGCTGCCGCTCAGCAGGCTCGCCGCGTTGGTCTGACTCACGGTCGTGGCCTTGGTGCCGAACAGAGCCTCGAACCACAGCACGTTCTGCTTCGAGTCGCCGATGGTCTTGCGGACCTGCGAGGTCAGCTCGTTCGGGTCCTTGACGGGCGTATTGGCCTTGAAGCCCGAGATGGAACCCTGGTCCTTCAGCGCGACGCTGCCGTAGTTCGTGCCGATGCACTTCACCCAGTTGCCGACCTTGCTGTCGAAGGTCCTGTCGCCCAAGGTCATCGCCAGGCCGACGTTGGACGGGTACTGGTCGATGGACCCCTTGCCGCCGGACACCGCGGGGAAGGGCATGAAGCCGATGCTCTCGGCGCCCACCTTGTTCTGCTTCGGGTCGGCGATGTTCGTCAGCACCCAACTGCCCATGTAGAACATGGCGGCTTTGCCGGAGAGGAACGTGTTCGTCGACGTGTCGTAGTCGATCGACCCGACGCCCTTGCCGAAGTAGCCCTTCTTACCCAGGTCCGCGACCTCCTGGGCTGCCTTGACGTAGGCCGGGTCGGTCAGCTTGGCCTTGCCGTCGGCGACGTCCTTCAGCGCGTCCGGGCCCAGGCTGCGGTACAGGTAGCCGCTGACCAGCCGGGTGATCGGCCAGCCCTGCTGACCGGAGGCGGAGAACGGCTGAATGCCCTTCGACTCCAGCTTGGCCGCGGCAGACACCAGCTCGTCCCAAGTGGCGGGCACCGACAGCCCGTTGTCGCTGAAGATCTTCTTGTTGTAGAAGATCCCCTCGATGTTGTACTCGTACGGCAGCACCTCGAGCTTGCCGCCGTAGAGCGCCTTGATAGTGGAGACGGCGGAGGGCTCGATCTGGTCGTAGACGCCAAGATCCTTCAGCTTCTTCTCCAGGTCGGCGATCTTGCCGGACTTGTAGAGCTGATCGGTCAGGGCCGGGGCGTTCCCCGCCGCGAACTGCACCGGCAGGGCGTTCTGGCCGGCCAGCAGCTGCAGCTTCTGGTCCAGACTCGTCTGCGGGACGGTGTCCACCTTCAGCGGCAGCGTCTTGTTCTCCGCCGCGCACGCACCCTTCGACAACGTACCCAGGGCCGTCTTCACCGTGGTGTTCTCGACGTTCGTGAGATAGCTGAAGTTCTTGGGCGAGGCGGAGCCTCCACCCGTGCCGCCACATGCGGAGACGAACACGACCACGGCGGCGGCGCTGGCGGTCAGGCCGGTGATCCGTGCTCTGGCGGCACGGGACGAATCAACGTTCACAGCTGGCTCCCTCTCGGGCAATGACGCTTCAGGTGTTGGGTGGGGAGGGTCCAGGGCCGAGGGCCCGAACAAGAGAAGTTTTAGAGAACGTTCTCTATGAGAAGTGGGGACTACACTGCACTCCACCCACTGCTCCGTCAAGACATGGGGCCGTAACCTCGCAGAAAAGAATTGCGGGCCATCCGGCTGGCACATGCCATCATGGAGACCGTTATACGGATGACCGAAGACTCGGGGGTTGCCAGGCATGAGTACGGCGCCGAAGCCGAAGAAGCGCGTGACGATCACAGATGTGGCTCAGCACGCCGGCGTGTCCACCGCCGTGGTCTCCAGAGTGCTGCGCAACGCCTACGGGGTCAGCGCCGCCATGCAGGAGCGGGTCCGGGCCGCCATGGCCGAGCTGGACTACCGGCCGCACGCCGCCGCACGCGGCATGCGAGGTCGTACCTACACGATCGGCGTCCTGCTGGACAACATCCGCAACTCGTTCTTCGCCGACATCCTCGAGGGCATCCGCGACCAGTTGCACGACAGCGACTACACCGTGCTGATCGGGGCGGCCGGATTCGGTGCGGACAACCAGGCCAGAACCATCCGCGCCATGGCGGACCGTCAGATGGACGGCCTGATCCTGATCGCCCCCGGCACACCGCGCAGCGAAGTACTCGCCATGGCCTCCACGACCCCCACCGTCGTCATCGGCCACCACGACAGCGCCGACGTCCACGACTCGGTCGTGGACGCGGACGGCATCGGAGCGGGGCTCGTCGTGGACCACCTCGTATCCCTCGGCCACCGCAGGATCGCCCTGGTGGCGTCGCCCGGAACCAAGTCGAGCCTGTGGAAGCGCACCCCCGAAATCGTGCTGACCGAGGGATACCTGGAGGCGATGGAACGTCATGACCTGGCGGACCGGGCGCAGGTCTTCCACGCCGCCTACTCCGACGACGGCGGTTACAAAGCAGGGATGCGCCTGCTGACCAGCCCGGAGCCGCCCTCGGCCATCATGACCGGCGCGGACGTCGCAGCTCTCGGCGTCTATCGCGCGGCACACGAACTGGGCCTGACCGTCCCGGACGACCTGTCCCTCGCCGGCTACAACAACACCGCCCTCGCCGCACTGACGCCCGTGCAGCTCACCAGCGTCGACCAGGCCGGCCACACCATGGGGGCCGCCGCCGCGAAGATGCTCATCGAGCGGGTCGAGGGTCACCGCGACCGCGCCATGCAGACGACGATGACACCTCGCCTCGTCGTCCGCAGCAGCACCTCGGGTCCACGAACGGTGACATGAGTTGGAGGGCCGGCAGCATGGATGTGGCCAGGTAAGCGTGAGGCTTCCTGGGGCAGGATCGCGAACATGCTCAACAGGCCGCACGTTGTCGCGGCAGCCATGCGGGCCCGGGTGGGGGCCGCTGTCGACCTGCGGGGTACGTGGCGTTGCGGCGCCTGTCCGAGTAGGAGCCACAACGGTCGGCGAGTTCCAGCGCTCTTCATTCCCAGGCTCAATGCAGGGTGGCGGCGCACCGGTCACCACACAGACGGAGCGTGCGAGATCCCGGCACAGAGACCCCGCAGGTCGCGAACGCGACAGACCCATGGGGCTACGCTCCGGCACCGGCTCGCCGCCCGGCATCAGCCCTGGGGAGCGAAGAGTTCCGCGTAGGGCCGCATGGCGGACAGCTTCCTGCCGTCGGCGGTGAAGTCGAGGATCGCCCGCCACATCAGCCCCACCCGGTGGTCCGCCCACACGGCCTGAACGGGGTCGATGCGGAAGAACGCCTGCTGTCCTTCCTCCGGGCCCTTGACGTGGTCGAACATCCCCGAGTCAGCAGCCCACGGAAACTGCTCGCGGCTGAGTCGTGCGGCCAAGGCGAGCTCGTCCGGCTCGACCACCAGGGTCGCCTGCCCCTTGATCTGGAGGGAGCGGGTCTCGAAGCGATCGTCGTAGCCACCTGGCGGGAGGTGGTTGACGACGTAGCTGACGCGCCCGTCGTCGACCATCTCCGAGCGCTTGCGGGTACGGGCAAAGGTGTGCATGTAGACGCGCAGCCCGTCGGCGGCGATGTGCATCGTGGACGCGGACGGTGACCCGTGTCCGTCCAGGACGGCCAGGGTGGCGATCTCCTCCGTACGGAGAAGATCCACGACGGCTTCCTCGATCTGCTCCAGGTTCGGTTCGGTCCGCGGCATGACGCCTCCACTGTGAGGGATGTGTGCCGGACTCTGGCCACGCGACCGATCAAATAGGACAATGGTCCTTCTATGCAAGACACGTGCGCCCAGTCGCTTCGGCGGCCGCCGACATCCCGGAATCAATCCAGGTCGACGGCCGTCCCGTCGCGTTCCGCGACGAGCCACATGACGGCGTCCTCGTCGCGCTTGTCGAGGGTGTCAACCAGCGCGGTGTGCAGCCTGCAGCGGCCACGTCGCTCCCCACGCCGAACGCGCCCACCCCGTGCCGTCACAGCTCCTCCATCCTCTGACCGAACATCGTCAAACATGGCCAATTCACCATGCCGAATACCGTCCCAACCTCTTGACGTCCCGCGAAACCAACATGCAGCATCACCATAATCATCATGATGAATGGAGATCCCACATGGTCGCCGCCCCTGCTCAGCAGGAGTTCCGTGATCTCATGGCAGGCGTCTGCGCCCCGGTCACGGTCGTCACCGCGACGGCAGAGGGTCTCCCCCACGGCACGACGGTCAGTGCCTTCGCGTCGCTGTCGCTACGGCCTCCCATGGTCACCGTGGCTCTCGACCGCGCTTCCGGAGTCCTGTCTCGCATCACGACGACCGGACGCTTCGGCGTCAACGTGCTCGGCCAGGCCCAGGACGACCTTGCTGTGACGTTCGCGCGCCGTGGGGCCGACCGGTTCGCCGGCGTGGACTGGCACTTCGACCACGGCCTGCCCCGCCTCGACTCGGCGCCGGGCTGGCTGGCGTGCGAGGTGAGCGACGTCGTGGAGGGCGGTGATCACCTGCTGCTGCTCGGCGCCGTCCTGCATGCCAGGACCACTCAGGCGGCACCGCTCGTCTACGGATACCGCACCTTCGGAACCCACTCGGCCTATGCCGACCGCACGCGCCACACCATCCGCGAACACGTCGCCGCATTCGCACGCTGACTCCCCTCCTGCTCCGGCCCCGGACTCCCGTACCGCCGCACGACAGCCCGCCGTCCGACAGAAAGAGCGTCCCCGATGACGACTCACGAAGACCTCGTCGCCCGTGCCGTGTCCCTGCAGCCGCTGCTGCGCGAGCATGCCGCGGCCACCGAGACCGACCGCCGGGTGCCCGACCCGGTGATCGACGCCATCGCCGAAGCCGGGTTGTTCAAGCTCGCCACGCCCCAGCGGTACGGCGGTCACCAGACGTCCGTGCGCACGATGATCGACGTGTCGGCCGCACTGGCCGAGGGCGACGGCTCCACCTCCTGGGTGGTCGCCCTCGTCAACGTCTGCAACTGGCTCACCAGCCTCTTCCCCTCCAAGGCCCAGGACGACGTGTTCGGCGCCAACCCGGACGCCCGGGTCACCGGCGTGCTCACCCCCACCGCCACGTCGACCAAGGTCGACGGCGGCTGGCAGGTCTCGGGCCGCTGGTACTACAACTCCGGCTCCCCGCACTCCGACTGGGCCGTGCTCGGCGTACCTCTCACGGACGACAACGGCACCGTGGTCGACCAGGGACTGGTCCTCGCGCCCCGCGCCCACCTCTCCCTGGAGGACACCTGGTTCGTGGCGGGCATGAAGGGCACCGCGAGCAACTGCCTGATCGCCGAGGACATCTTCGTCCCCGAACACCGGGTCATGTCCGTGCCCGCCGCCATCGAGGGCGACTTCCCGACGGAGCACGCGGACGAGGTCCTGTCGCGCTCGGCCTTCGTCCCGGTCCTCGCCCTCGTCCTGGCCGGGCCCCAACTGGGCCTGGGCCGGGCAGCGCTGAAGTACGTGACGGAGAAGGCCTCCCGCAAGCCGATCTCGTACACCTTCTACGAGACCCAGGCCGAGTCGGTCGCCGTGCAGATGCAGATCGCCGAGGCGGCTCTGCGGATCGACACCGCCACGCTGCACGCCGAGCGCGCCGCCGCGTCGATCGACCAGGCCGCACAGGACGGTGTCTACCTCGACTTCACCGATCGTGCCCGGGTGCGCGCGGACACCGGCTGGGCCATCCAGAACGTGCTCGAAGCGATCAACACGCTCGTCAGCGTGCACGGTGCCGCCTCCTTCGCCGAGGTCAACCCCCTGCAGCGGATCTGGCGGGACGCCAACACCGCCGGCCGCCACGCGGTCGCCGCGCCGACCGTCGCGATGGAGGTCTACGGCAAGGCCCTGCTCGGCATCGACGAGAAGATCACCCCCCTCGTGTGACCAGGTCACCTGATCGGGTCACACCGCACCCCCATCCCCCAGAGGAGCAGCACGTGCGTACCGCCAATCTGTCCGGGCGTCTTGTCATCATCACGGACGACGGCACCGCCGTCGACGTCGAGCAGGCCAGCGACGGCCGGTTCGGTCCCGACCCCCAGGGCGTCTACGAGCGCTGGAGCGCCTTCCGTGCGTGGGCGGCCGGTGCCGACCTGTCGGCCGGTCGGTCCTTCGCCGCCGAGGACCTCGGCTCGCCCGCCCCCGCGCCGCGCCAGGTGCTCGCGGTGGGGCTCAACTACCGCGCGCACGCCGCCGAGTCCGGCTTCGAGGTACCCGACACCCTGCCGCCGGTGTTCACCAAGTACGCCTCCAGCATCACCGGGCCGATCACCGAGGTCCGGTTGCCGGAGGGAGGAAACACGGACTGGGAGGTCGAACTCGTCGCCGTCATCGGCGAGCCGGCCTACCAGGTCGGCGAGGACGACGCCTGGTTGTACGTCGCCGGCCTCACCGTGGGCCAGGACATCTCCGAGCGCATCACTCAACTCACCGGTCCGGCCCCCCCCCAGTTCGGCCTGGGTAAGTCCTTCCCGGGGTTCTCCCCGATGGGCCCGTACCTGGTCACCCCTGACGCTCTGGCAGACAGCGACGACCTCGAACTGGGCTGCTCGATCAACGGTGAAGAGGTCCAGAAGGGCCGGACCCGCGATCTCATCTTCTCCGTGCCCGCCCTGATCGCCCGGCTGTCGGCCATCCTCCCGCTGTTCCCCGGTGACGTCGTCTTCACCGGCACCCCCGCGGGCGTCGGGATGGGCCGCACCCCGCAGCGCTGGCTCGCCGACGGCGACGTCCTCGTCAGCCACGTCCAGGGCATCGGCGAACTGCGCCAGACCTTCCGCGCCTGAGCCCGGCCCGGCCCACCCCCCACCCGCGCACTTCCCGCGTCCAGGAGTTCCGAATGGCCCTGCACCGTCTGTCCTCGATCGTCATGGGAGTCCCCAACACGACCCAGACCTCCGCCTACTACACCGACTTCGGGCTCACCCCCGGGTCGGACGGCTGGTTCAGCACACGTGACGGAGGGCGCCAGCTGCGCGTCGTCCACACGCCCACCCGCCGCCTCGTCGAGATCGTCATCGGCGTCGACACCCCCGACGACCTCGCCGAGGTCGCCGCCCGGCTCGACCGGCTCGGCATCCACTCCCAGCAGGAGGCCGGCACCCTCATCGCGTACGAGAAGATCACCGGCGTCCGCGCCGTCCTTCGCGTCGAGCCCCGCGTCACGCAGCCGGAGACCCCGCCCACCCCCTACAACGGCCCCGGCCGCACCGAGCGCAGGGGAACCCGCGCCCCCGGCACCCTGCGCGAAGGACCTGTCCAGCCCCGGAAGCTGGGTCACGCGGTCCTGGGCACGACCGACTTCGAAGCCACCACCGGTTTCTTCCGCGACGGCCTCGGCTTCAAGGTGTCCGACCTGATGGGCGACGTGGGCGCCTTCCTGCGCTGCTCCACCGACCACCACAACGTCCTCGTGCTCTCCGCACCAGTGGCGTTCCTGCACCACACTTCCTGGCAGGTCGACGACGTGGACGAGGTCGGCCGAGGTGCCAAGGCCATGCTGGAGGACCACCCCGAACGGCATGTGTGGGGCCTTGGCCGGCACCACGCCGGGTCCAACTTCTTCTGGTATCTGAAGGACCCGGCCGGCAACTTCTCCGAGTACTACTCAGACCTGGACTGCATCCTCGACGACCAGCTGTGGAAGCCGGAGGTCTTCGAGGGCGCCAAGGGCCTGTTCAACTGGGGGCCGCCTCCGCCGCCGTCCTTCATCAAGCCCGACGACCTGGCCGGACTGATGACCGACACCCACAACAACTAGCCACCTGAACAAAGGATTTCACATGATCGAGCTCAAGGACCTCGACCCCTCGTCGCCGTTCATGGGGCAGCTGATGGGCCCGGACGACGGACAGCCCGTCACCATCATCAACACCTTCCTCGCCCCCGAAGGGCAGATCGACAAGGTCATCGACGTCTGGCGCCAGGACTCCTTCGTCATGAAGGCGCAGCCCGGCTTCATCTCCGCGCAGCTGCACCGCGGCATCGGCGGCAGCCACATCCTGACGAACGTGGCCGTCTGGGAGACTCTGACCTCCCTCAAGAACGCGTTCATGCAGGAGGAGTTCCAGAAAACGCTGACGCTCTACCCGGACGGCTCCCTCGCCTACCCGATCCTGGTACGCAAGGTGGCGGTGGCCGGAGTGTGTGTCGCATGACATCCGATGCCAGGGACCCGGCGAGCATCGCTTTCGCCGAACTCGATCCCGGCCAGGACTTCGCGACCCAGGTGGGCCTCGACGGCGGCCCCTGCACCCTCCTCGACATCCTGGTCGTCCCGCCGGGCGCACAGGACGAGGTCATCGAGCACTGGCGGCTGCACGCGGAGTACATGATGACCCGGCCCGGCTGCATCGGCGCCCAGATGCACAGGGCGCTCGGGGACGGACGCACTCTCGTCAACCTGGCCGTGTGGGAATCCCCCTCCGCACTCCTCGCGGCCGTCACCGCCCCCGAGTTCGCGGCCATCGCGTCGGACTACCCGCCCGGCACCTACTGCACGCGACAACTGCTCAGCAAGGAAGCGGTCGAAGGCATCTGCGTGGCATGAGCGCGGCGTCCGGGCGGCAGCTGAGGCGCTGCCGCCCGGACGCCTGCCACGAAGCGCACGTGATGGCCGTGCGCCGGTGCCGTCCCGCAGGCCACGCCGGCCAGGGCCCGCAACTCCGGGCACCAGGCACTGCCGCAGTCGCTATCGGCACAACGCGACAAGAAGGAGCGGCGGACGGAGACGGAAGAGACGAGCCCGCCGGCGCTCCTGCCGGCGGGCTCGTCGTCTCAGGGGAGCTCTCAGGGCAACAGGATCAGCTTGCCGGGCGCATGGCCGTTCTCCGTGTCCCGGTGGGCGGTCGCGGCCTCCGCCAACGGGTAGGTACCCGCCACATGGACCGTCAGCTCTCCGGCCGCGACAAGGTGTACGGCTTCGCCGAGCGCGGCCACATCGGGTTCCTCGGTGCCGCCGCCGCGGGAGAAGCGCACTCCATGTTCGGCGAACGTCATGTCGGCGATGGTGAGAACGCGCTCAGCGGGACACAGCCTCAGAGAGTCCGGCAGCACACCGGCTCCCGCCGCGTCGAGCACCGCGTCCACGCCCTGCGGCGAGAGCTCACGCACCCGGTCGACCAGCCCCTCACCGTACGCGACGGGCTCCGCGCCCAGGGCGGTGAGGTAGGCATGGTTCTCCGCCCGCGCGGTGCCGATCACGCGTATTCCGCGCGCCTTGGCGAGCTGGACCACCAGGCTTCCCACCGCGCCGGAGGCCCCGTGTACCAGCAGCGTCTGTCCCGGCTCGGGCGCCAGCACCCGCAGAGCACGCTGAGCGGTCTCCCCCACCGAGGGCAGCGCGGCGGCCTGCTCCCAGCTGAAGGCGCCGGGCTTGGCCACCACGGCCGTGGCCAGGGCGTACTCGGCGTAACCGCCGCCCTCTGCCCAACCGAGTACCTCCTGGCCGACGGACCAGTCGGTGACGCCGGAGCCGAGGGCGTCGACGGTGCCCGCGATGTCCATACCGAGCACGGCGGGCAGTGGGGTGGGGAACATGTGCTTCATCGAGCCGGAGCGGATCCTGGCATCGATGGGGTTGACCCCCGCTGCCGCGACACGCACCCGGACCTGTCCGGGTCCTGGCTCGGGCACCGGCAGCTCGGCCGGGACCAGCACAGAGGGGGCGCCGAACTTCTCCATGACCACGGCACGCATGAACGTCCTCATTTCGGTGGGGGAATCGGTGGGGAGAGAGGAAGCGGGCGCCTCCGTTGCTCGGCCTTTGCCGGAATGGCCACCAGGCTCGGTTGGCTCGGCATGGCGGAGATCGTGGTTTCCCACCGGCGGCGGGGTGTTGCCAGTGCGTCCGTGGGAGTTGGGGGCGATGCTCACAAGGCTGCGAGGGGGGCAGTCAGGGATGCGCGGTGGCACCCACGCTCACGCGCAGTGGAGCAGCGGTGGCGGCAATGACCTTCTCGACGGTGACACCGGGCGCGGTCTCGACGAGGACCAGGCCTTCTTCGCCCACATCCATGACAGCGAGGTCGGTGATGACACGGTGGACGCAGGCGCGGCCGGTGAGCGGCAGCGTGCACTCCTGGACGATCTTGGGGGTGCCGTCCTTGGCGGTGTGGTCCATGAGCACGATGACGCGGCGGGCGCCGTGCACCAGGTCCATGGCGCCGCCCATGCCCTTGACCATCTTGCCGGGGATCATCCAGTTGGCGAGGTCGCCGCCTGCGGAGACCTGCATGGCGCCGAGGATCGCGGTGTCGATGTGGCCGCCGCGGATCATGCCGAAGGAGAGCGCGGAGTCGAAGTACGAGGCACCGGGCAGAACCGTGACGGTCTCCTTGCCCGCGTTGATCAGGTTCGGATCGACATCGGCCTCGACGGGGTACGGGCCGACGCCGAGGATGCCGTTCTCCGACTGGAGGACGACGTGGATGTCGCCGGGCACGTGGTTGGGCACCAGGGTCGGTAGGCCGATGCCCAGGTTGACGTAGTCGCCGTCGCGCAGTTCGGTGGCGGCACGTGCGGCCATTTCGTCTCGGGTCCAGGCCATCAGGCGCGCACCGTCCTCTTCTCGATCTGCTTGTCGGCGGTCTGCGCCGGGGTCAGAGCCAGCACCCGCTGGACGAACACGCCCGGCAACTGCACCTCGGCCGGGTCGAGTTCACCCGGTTCCACGAGCTCCTCGACCTCGGCGACCGTGACACGGCCCGCCATGGCGACGAGCGGGTTGAAGTTGCGGGCCGCCTTGTCGAAGACGAGGTTGCCGTGCCGGTCGCCGCGCGCGGCGCGTACGAGGGCGTAGTCGGTGGTGATGCCGCGCTCCAGGACGTAGGAGGAGCCGTTGAAACCGCGAACTTCCTTGGCCGGCGAGGCGAGGGCAACGGTCCCGTCGGCGGCATGGCGCCAGGGCAGTCCGCCCTCGGCGACCTGGGTACCGACGCCGGCCGGGGTGTAGAAGGCGGGGATGCCGGCGCCGCCCGCGCGCAGGCGTTCGGCGAGGGTGCCCTGCGGGGTGAGCTCGACTTCCAGCTCACCACTGAGGTACTGGCGGGCGAACTCCTGGTTCTCCCCCACGTACGAGCCGGTGACTCGGGCGATGCGCCCGGCGGTGAGCAGGATGCCGAGGCCGCGGTCGTCGACGCCGCAGTTGTTGGAGACGACCTCCAGGGCGCCGGCCCCTTGCGCGTGGAGCGCACGGATCAGCGTCTCGGGCATGCCACAGAGTCCGAACCCCCCTACGGCGAGGGAGGATCCGTCACCGATGTCGGCGACGGCCTCCTCGGCGGTGGCCACTGTCTTGTCCATGTGTGTCTTCCTTGTGCGTGACCCTGGGGTACGTGATCCCGGGTGGGGCCGGGTCAGCTGTCGGACGCCGCGGCGAGTTGTTCGCGCGGGGCGGCCGGCAGGCTTGTGGTGCCGGGCGGGAGGAGACGGAGGCGTTCCCTCAACTGGCCGATGATCCGGTGGAGTTCGAGGGGTGTCCCCGCCGCTCCGAAGAGGTAGAAGTCGGGCCGGATGACGGCCGCGACGTGGGCGTGCTCGCGTAGGTGCGGAAGGTAGGCGTCGTCGATGTCCGTGTACTCCACGTCCGGGGTGCCCGGGGAGTACAGCGGGAGGACCCTCGCGCCGATGCGGTCGAGGAACTCCCGGTCCGAGGAGTCGAGTTCGGCACACGCCGCATCGCCGTCGGCCAGGATGACGAACCCGCCACCGGTGATCTCGTCGAGCAGGGCGGTCTCGCTCAGGCGCCCGATACGGTACTGAGGGGTGAGGTGTCCGACGGTTTCGGCTCGACCGACGCCGTCCGGGCCACGCTGCAGCACACCGTCGCCGAGTACTGGTGGGGGCATGTCCGGCAGGACCCGGGCCGGGTCGGCCCCGGCGGCGATCATGCGGGCGTCCCGCTGGGCGGCCTCCTGTTCGTCGGGGACGCAGATGACCTGACCCAGAGCCCTCGACATGCCGATGGCGTGCTGGACGTGGGCGCGGCGCTCACTCGTGTAGGTGTCCAGCAGGGCGGGCGACGCGGTGCCGTCGAGGACCAGGCCGAGCTTCCAGGCAAGATTGATCGCGTCGCGCAGCCCGGAGCACATGCCCTGCCCGGCGAACGGCGGCATCTGGTGTGCGGCGTCGCCGGCGAGCAGCAGCCGCCCCTCGCGCCAGGTGTCGGCCCAGCGGGCCTGGAACGTGTAGACGGCGTGCCGCTCGATGACGGTGTTGTCCGGGGTGCGTCCCCACGACGCCAGCAGGTTCCAGGCGGTGTCGAGGGTGTTGAGGTCCTCGACGCTTTCCCCGGGCAGGCGCATGAACTCCCAGCGACGCCTGCCGGGGCCGCCCGAGACGATCGTGGTGGGCCGTTTCGGGTCGCACAGCTGCCAGTTCATCGGCGACCAGACGGCGTCGGCCTCCTGCGGCAGGACATCGATGATGAGCCAGTCGTAGAAGTAGCCGAGGTCGGTGACCGTGGTGCCCATGTGGGAGCGCACGAAACTGTTGGCCCCGTCGGCGCCGACGACGTAGCGGGCCTGGAACGTCCGTGCCTCGCCGGTGGCTGTGCGCGCCGTGATCCGTGCGTGGTCGTCGCCCTCGTCCAGGGCGACGACCTCGTGCCCGCGCAGCAGCGTGACGCCGCTCTGCTCTGCCACCGCCGAGGTGAGGACGGCTTCCAGGTCGGGCTGGGAGAAGAAGTTGGCGGTGGGCCAGCCGGAGGGGCCGGTGCCGGACCAGTCGATGCGGAGCAGGGCGTCGCCGTCGCGGTTGCGCCACTCGTAGTGGTCGGGCACCGGCTCGGTGACGGCCCTGACCTGCTCGCCGACACCGGCGGCCTGGAAGATCCGGCCGATCTCGTCGTCGAAGTGCACGGCGCGCGGCAGGTCGTAGGGCTCCGGCCAACGTTCGAGTACGAGGACGTCGTGCCCGGCACCGGCCAGGAGCAGGGACAGCATCTGGCCGACGGGCCCGAAGCCGACGACGGCCACGTCGTACGTGTGCGCCTTGGGTTCTGTGCGTCTGGTCATCGGGTCACCTCTCCGCACTGTGGGTGCCGGTCATGAGGGCGGCGAGGTCCTCGGGGTGGAGGAAGGAAGGGGGCGGCGGCGGGCCCCAGCTGAACAGCCCCTTGGCGCCTTCGAGGACTTCGGGGGTCCACAGCTGGTCGTCGACGACGCAGTCCATGTCGGAGTAGTACTCGGAGAAGTTGCCGGCCGGGTCCTTGAGGTACCAGAAGAAGTTGGATCCGGCGTGGTGGCGGCCCATGCCCCAGATGTGGCGCTCGGGGTGGCCCTCCAGCATCGCGGTGGCGCCGCGCCCCACGTCGTCGATGTCGTCGACCTGCCAGGACGTGTGGTGCAGGAAGGTGACGGGCGCCTTGAGCACGAGGACGTTGTGGTGGTCGGTGGAGCAGCGCAGGAATGCGCCGTTGTCCTTGATGTAGTCGCTTGCCTTGAAGCCGAGGCCGTCGCGGAAGAACGCGGTGGTGGCGTCGAAGTCGGTGGTGCCGACCACGGCGTGCCCGAGCTTGCGCGGCCTGACGGGGGTGGAGCGCAGAACGCCCGGGGCCCGCGTGCCGACACGGTCCCTGCGGCCGGGGCCGTTGTACGGCGTGGCGGGGACGGTCGGCTGGACCAGGCGCGGCGCGATCTCCAGCACGGCGCGCACGCCGGTGGCCTTGTCGTACGCGGTCAGCGACGGGCCGTTCGACTCTCCCGGCACTCCGATGCGCTCCAGCCGGGAGGCCGCGGCCGCCAGATCGTCGGGGTCGTCGACGCCGACCCGCACCTCGATCAGGCGGCGGGTGGGAGCGTGCACGATGTGCAGCTGGCGTCCGGCGTCCTGTGTGGTGAACCAGCCGTCGCCGTCGGGGGTGAGGCCGAAATCCGTGTAGTACGTGGCCGTTTCGGCGACGTTCGGGACCCCCATGGTGATGGAGGTCAGGCGGTGCAGTGCCATGTCGGGGACTCCTTCGTCCGTACTGGCGGCTCGGCTCAGGCGTCGAAGGTCTGGCGCAGCTCGCCGATGCCCTCGATGGCGGATTCCAGGACGTCACCGGGGGCCAGCCAGCGCTGCGGCTCGCGCCCCAGCCCCACACCGGCCGGGGTGCCGGTGAAGATCACGTCGCCGGGCAGCAGCGGCAGCACGGCGGAGAGCTTCGTGATCAGCGCGGGGACGGTGAAGATCAGGTCGCCGGTACGGCCCTTCTGGACCTCCTCGCCGTTGATGGAGCAGCGCAGTTCGAGGTCGTCGGGGTTGTCGAACTCGTCCGGAGTCACCAGCCACGGCCCGATGGGCGTGAAACCGGGGAGGGACTTGCCGAGGCTGAACTGCGGGATGGGGCCGGCGAGTTGGGAGACACGCTCGGAGATGTCCTGGCCCACGGCGAGTCCGGCCACATGGTTCCAGGCGTCGGACTCGGACACGCGCTCCGCGCGCTCGCCGATCACCACGACCAGTTCCACTTCCCAGTCGGTGTGCCCGTCCTTCGGGAGAGCGACCTCGGTGACCGGGCCGGTGATGCTGGTGACGAACTTGGTGAAGACCGGCGGCAGGCCCTCAGGCGCCTCGAAGCCCGATTCCGAGGCGTGCGCACGGTAGTTGAGGCCGATGGCGAGCAGCTGGCGCGGCGCCGGCACGGGGGATCCGAGCTCGGTGGCGTCGAAGGCGACGCCCTCCGCGAGCGTGGCACCGGCGGCCCAGGCGCGGAACTCGTCCCACCGCTCGTAGACGGCCTGAGGATCGGCGGTGAAGCGCCCGTCGCTGGCGCGCTCCACGTCGACGGCGCGGCCGTCGGAGATCAGTGCCAGTCGGCCGTTGAGGTTGGCGATACGCATGGGGAACTCCATGTGCGGGTGGATCGGAGCTGCTCCGTGATCAAGTCCGACCAATTGAGCATGATGATTACGTTGATATTGCGTCGCCGTCACCGGTGACGTCAAGGGTGAGCGGGGGTAACATCCATAATCAATTCATCCGAAGCCTCTGAAGCCCTCTGGGAGAGTCTTGAACCCCGCACGCGACGCCACGCGCTCCGGCGCCCCAAGCCGGGCCGAGCAGGCCGCCGAGCGTATTGGCGCGCTCGCGGAAGCGGCCGAACCCGGCTCCCGGCTGGGCACCAAGGAGGCGCTGCGGGGACTGTGCTCGGTCTCGGTCGGCACCTTCAACGAGTCGCTGCGGCTGCTCCAGTCCCGAGGCCTCGTCACCGTGCGGCCGGGCCCCGGCGGCGGGATCTTCAAGGCGGAGCCGTCGCCCATGGTCCGGCTCGGCAACTCCGTCCTTGCCCTCGATGCCCAGCAGACCGACGTCAGCGACGCGGTCCGCATCCGTGACGCCCTCGACCCGCTCCTCATCGAAGACGCCCTGTGGCATGCCTCCCCGGCCGACATCGCCGAGCTGCGCCTGCGGATCGACGCCATGGCATCGGCGGTCGATTCGGCCGACCCGGTCGCGTTCGTCCATGCCAACTGGCAGTTGCACGCCCGCATCGCGGCGATCAGCCCGAACGCGCTGCTGCGCTCGCTGTACAAGAACCTGCTCGACCTCATCGAGGCCCATACCCTGGAGGTGCTGCCGGGTGGCGAGCAGCCGTTGGGTGAGTACATCGCCCAACGGCATGAGCTCCACCGCGACTTGGTCGACGCGCTCGACCGCCGCGACCGCGAGGACGCGCTGCGGCTGATCAGGGAGCACAATACGACGTCGACCGACGGTCGATAGCGCCGTCAGCCAACACAGGGATCCGCCCTCGGACGCCGTGCACCAGGCCCTGCAACGCGGCCTGCGTCGGTTCGCCACCGGCCTGAGGGTGGCTCTGATGCCGGTGGCGAGCAGTCCGTACGGCACGGGGCCCGACGGGAGTGACGCGTTGAGTTCGGTCGTGTGCTCCCGCCAGTGCCGAAGTCGCGTCGTCACCGTGACCGGGTGGTACCGGCGGCGGTCACGGCGCGGTCCGTGCCGGGGGCTGGGGTCGGACGGCCTTCGGCAGCGTGCCTGCCTCGTCGGCCTCGTGCATGAACTCACTGGTGGCGATACCGGGATCGTCGAGCACCCCGTATGGCGCGCTGCGGCTTGGCCATCCGGACATGCCGCCGCCTGGGCGGGCGCTCCCGTCGGCCACCGACCCCAGACCCCCACCAGTCCGAAGGCCGCATTCCTACGGCCCGACAGACACGCGGCCTGGGCAGCCCCTGCTCTCCGGCAGGACCTCGAGGCAGGGGTTCGGCTCGGCCACGAACGGATGGAATCCTCCTCTTGCACGGCCGACAGCCCAGACACTCAGCTCTGGGCATGCTCGCCCGAGGCGGCCGAGGCACACCGGGAAGGTCGCCTCTCGTTCCGTACTCAGTCAGTGACGACAGTGACCGGCAGCGAATCCAGGCCACGCAGGATGTTGTTGAAGTGTCGGACCGGCTCGCCGGCCTCGATGCGGGACACCCTGCGGAGCAGCGCCCGCAGGATCGCCTCGCCCTCCAGGCGGGCCAGCGCCTGCCCCGCACAGCCGTGCAGGCCGTAGCCGAAGCCGAGGTGATCGAGGTTGTTCCGCGTGATGTCGAAGCGGTCGGCATCCGGCCATTTGCGTTCGTCGCGATTGGCGGATCCGTAAAGAACGGCCAGGCGGGAACCGGCCGGCACGGTGACGTCTCCGATGTTCCAGTCGACGCGCGCCGTCCGTCCGAACACCTGGACCGACGACTCATAGCGCACCACCTCCCGGAACGCCTGCGGGACCAGGGCCGGGTCCGCCCGCAACGCGTCCCACTGGACGGGGTGCTCGGCCAGCAGCCAGACGGTGTGGCCGATCGCGTGCACCGTGGTGTCCATCCCGGCCGTGACATAGGTCATCACCAACCATGGAGCGACGGCCTCCGGGATCTCCCCGGCGTCGACGGCGTCGTACACCGCCTTGCCCATGCTGCCCTCGGTCAGTGCTCCGCGAGTCGCACTGGTCATCACGTACTCGGCCAGCTCGGGCAACTGCGGGACCGATGCCAGGGTCCGGGCGTTCTCCGGACCGAAGCAGTTGAAGTTCGCGTCGAGAAGGGGGAGCAGCCGCTCGCGTCCCTCGCGCGGCAGACCGATCAGGTCGCCGACGACCTCGACGGGGAACCAGCGCGCGAGATCGGTCACCGCGTCGAAGGAGCCCTTCGCGACGAGGCGGTCGACGAGGAGCTCCGCGCGCCGGGTGATGTCGGGTGCCAGATCGCGCAGCGCCCGGGGAGCCAGGCGGGCGGCCAGGACGTTGCGCAGTTGGTCGTGCAGCGGCGGATCCGCGCGAAGAATGCCGTCGCCGATGTACTGGTTGAACTGCTCGTTCAGCGCGACGTCGGCGGACGAGAAGGATTCCCAGTCGCCGAGCACATGGCGCGCCTCCTCGTAGCGCGCGACGGCGAACACGTCGGATCGTTCCAGGTGGACGACCGGTCCCGCGTCGCGGAGTTCACGGTAGACGGGGTAGGGATCGGCCATGACCTTCTCGGAGAAGATGTCGGCATCCGAGCGGGGCGAAGTTGCAAGGGAGGGCACTGCGGCCTCCTTCAGTGAGCCAGCACCTGCTGGGCGATTTTGGCGAGTTTGGGCGCCGACATGGGGTAGTTCACCGCGGCCGCGGTACCAAAACCGTGTGTCTGTCCGGAGGCACGCCAGGCGAGCAGGACACGCCGGTCGGCGATGGATCCGTCGATGACCGTGGGCTCCCCGACCGGAGGCAGGTGACCGGCCAGCCGGATCTTCAGGCCGAATGCCTCGGTCCAGAAGAACGGCGGGGTGGTGGCGGCCACCCCGCCGTCCGGCTTCAGGCCGAGCAAGGTGGCCGCGGCGGTCCTGGCTTGTGACAGTGCGTTCGACCAGTGCGGGCTGCGCACACAATGCCCGTCGGCACGGCGGACGGAGACCACGTCGCCGGCGCCGACGATGTCGGGAGCCACTCGGCACTCGTCGTCGACCACGACTCCGCCGTCGAGGTCTACGCCGCTGCCGTGCAGCCACTCCATGTTGGGCACGTCGCCCACCGCGGTGACGACGATGTCGCCTTCCGCGAGCAGCGAGCCGTCGGTCGACAGCAGCCGGTCGGGGGTGCCGTCGCTGAACCCGACAGTGACGCCACCGGGGACGACACGCACCCGCACACCGTGCTCCGCGGCTGCGGTCAGCACCATGCCGGACAGCAGGGAGCCAAGACGGCCGGCCAGCGGACTGACCCCGTCGACGACGGTGACGGACTTCCCGAGGCTTGCGGCCGACGAAGCGACCTCCATGCCGAGGAAGCCGCCACCTGCCACGACGACCTCCTGCGCGCCGTCCATTCGCTGCCGCAGGTCGAGGGCGTCGTCGAGGGTGCGCACAGTGAGCTCGCTGTGTCCGCCATGGGTGAGACGGCGGGCGCGGGCGCCGGTGGCTATGACCAGACCGTCGTAGTGGAGGCTTTCACGACCTGCCAGCTCGACGACGTTCTTCGAACGATCGAGGCCGACCGCGGCGACACCGCCGAGCATCGAGACGTCGTCGAGGACGGGCAGGAAGACGCTGTGGTCGGGTTCGGCACCGACCAGGACGCCCTTCGACAACGGCGGCCGGGTGTAGGGCCGGTGGGATTCGTCACCGAGCAGGGTGATCTCACCGTCGAAGCCGAAGCCCCGTAGTGCGGCGGCGCAGGCGCAGCCGGCCTGCGACGCCCCGGCGACGACGATGTGGCGCCGCGCGGTCACGCCGGTGCCGAAGTGGTGGAGATGTTCAGAGCCGCTACGGGGCAGGCGCGCACCGCGGCATCAGCGAGTGGCTTCTGCGTCGGCGGGATCTCGGCCACGTCGATGACTGGTTCGTCGTCATCGTTGAGGTGCAACAGCTCCGGGGCGGCCTGCTGGCACATCCCGTAGCCCTCGCACCGGCCCATGTCGACCGACAGCCGACCGGTTTCCCGTTGCTCCATTGCAACTCCCCATCGCTACTCGCCGGCAGTACACAAGCAAGTCGACGCATGACGATCGATCCCGCGTCCTGCCACGGCGCATGCCTGATCACTCTGAAACTAAGAGCCATCGACCTGACAGTCAAGGCATGCGTCCCACCAAGCAGGACACGGAGCGATGTGGTAGCCGCTCCGGTCAGTCGCCGGTCACCGCCAACTGGCCGCTGATGAGCTCGGCAGCGTCGCGCACGGCTCCGACCACTTCCTCGAGCCGGCGGTCGGGGACCCGGTGTTCCAGCGCGGCCACGCTCAACGCGGCAACCACAGCACCGGAGGATCCGCGCACGGGAGCGGCGATACCGAGGATGTCCGCGTCGAGTTCACCCCGGCTGACGGTGTACCCGTCACGGCGGATCTCCGTAAGGCGCGCCATCAGCACATCGACATCCGTCATGGTGCGTGCGGTGAACCGCTGCAGTCGTTGCCCCTCGAGTAGCGCACGGCACTCCTCCTCGGGCAGCCACGCGAGCAACGCCAGGGCGGAGGCTCCGGCGTTGGCCGGCAGCACACTGCCGCGCTCGTAGGAGATCCGCACCGGATGCTCCGCCTCGCAGCGCTCCACACAGATGGCGGCTCCTCCGGCGCGACGTGTGAGCAGCACCGTCTCGCCGACCTCGGTACACAGACCCCTCATCACGGGCAGGGCGATCTCCGAGAGGCCGTATCCTCGCCGGGCCAGGCGCGCCAGTTCCAGAACGCGCAGCCCCAGGCGGAAACCGCCCCCCGGATCCTCCTCCAGGAAACCGCTGCCGACGAGACTCTGCAGGTAGCGGTAGGCGGTAGAGCGTGCCGTCCCCAGGGCCGTGGCGACCTCCTGACCCGAAACGGACAGCTTGCCCTCCGAGAACATCCCCAGGATGTCCAGCGCCCGGTCCGCGGTCGAGTTGCGCTCCCGGTACTGACTCGCCGGAGCAGCGTCTTCTGACTTACGTCCTGTCATGCAGGACATCCTAAGCCGATGGCGGATCCCACCCAACCTCGACCCGCAAAAGTGGAACAATTAGCTTTTTGCAGTCGTTCACTTAAACGACTCAATCTTTGTACTTGGAGTTGGTGGATCCCGTGACTCAGACGATGACGGGCCGGCGCGAGCGGAAGAAGGCTCAGACCCGGCAGGCGCTGGCCAGTGCGGCACTGCGGTTGTTCACGGAGCGAGGCTTCGACAATGTGGGCGTCAAGGAGGTCGCGGACGCTGCGGATGTCTCTCTGACCACGCTCTTCAACTACTTCCCCAGCAAGGAGGCGCTGGTCTTCGAGGAGGACAAGGATCTCGAGAGCGCCCTGGTGGACGCCGTGCGGAGCCGCCCCCAAGAACAGTCCGTGCTGCAAGCGCTCCACGACCACCTCATACGCACTCGCACGCACCTTCGCGCCAACGACCCCCTGTTCACCCTGATCGAGGCCACTCCGGCACTACGTGACTACGCGCACCGCATGTGGTTGCGCCACGAGAGGGCCCTGAGCGATGCCATCTCCGAGGCCACCGGCCTTCCCGCCGATTCCGTCGCCGTCACCGGCCTCGCCCGCTTCACCCTGGACACCCCCGCCGTCGCGCGCAGGTGCGCCGACCCCGTCGCAGCCATCGGGGAGCTGTTCGACCTGCTGAGCCACGGCTGGTCGATCGCCGGCCTGGCCGACCCGGATGACAATCCGAAGCCCGCAGCGGGCTGATCACTTCATTGCATCCACAGACATCGAGCCAACGGACCTCGCCCACGAGCGAAGTGCCACGCCACTGAGACCGGCATCCCACCGCTTAGTGCAATCGTTCCGAAAGTGTGATGGCTATACTTTCGCAAGCGATGCACCTTCGTCGGTGCTTCTCACGCACACGGAGGTGACAGTGATGACCGCGGTTGATGTGCCCGGCAGCAAGCAGCAACGCTCAATACGCCTCGTCCTCGCAGGCGTCCTGCTGGCCATGCTGCTGGCCATGCTCGACAACGCGATCGTCGGCACGGCGATGCCGACGATCGTCCGCGACCTCGGGGGCCTGGACCAGATGTCCTGGGTCGTGACGGCCTACACCCTGATGTCGGCCATCTCGACGCCGGTGTGGGGCAAGCTCGGTGATCTCTACAGCCGCAAGGGCGTATTCCTGGCCTCGATCGCAGTGTTCATCGCGGGGTCGCTGCTCGCCGGAGCGGCGTGGTCGATGCCGACGCTGATCGGCTTCCGGGCTCTGCAGGGACTCGGCGCGGGCGGGATCACCGTCGGAGCCTTCGCGCTCATCGGCGCCATGCTGCCGCCGCGCGAGCGGGGGCGCTACCAGGGCATGATCGCCACGACGATGGCCGTCGGCACGATCGGCGGCCCTCTCCTCGGAGGCGTCATCGCCGATCACCTGAGCTGGCGATGGGCCTTCTACATCAACATCCCCCTCGGGCTGCTGTCCCTGGCCTGGTGCTGGTGGGCGCTCGCCCTGCCGGCGACCACGCGCCAGAAGGTCCGGATCGACTACGCCGGAATCCTGACCATGGCGATGACGATCGCCTCCATGGTTCTGCTGGCCACCTGGGCCGGGAGTACCTATGCGTGGGTCTCCCCGCAGATCATCGGTCTCGCCGCCGTGGCCGCCGTGTCGCTCGCCGCCTTCATCGCCATCGAGCGCCGGACGGTGGAACCCGTACTGCCGCTCACGCTTTTCCGCAGCCGCAACCTCACTCTCGCGACGGCCTCGGCCCTCGTCACCGGAGTGGTGATGTTCGGCGCAGTGCTCTACCTGCCGCTGTTCCAGCAGACCGTCCAAGGCCAGTCGGCGTCCTCGTCGGGTCTGCTCCTGCTACCGATGATGTTGCCGCTGCTCATCGTCGCGCAGATCGTGGGCAAGGTGATGTCCGATACGGGCAAGTACAAGATCTTCTTCATCCTCGGCGCCATCTGCCTCACCCTCGGCGCGGCACTGCTCTCGACCGTCGACGCGGGAACCGGACGCCTTCCGGTCGGGATCTACATGGGCCTGCTCGGCATGGGCCTCGGCTTCTCGATGCAACTGTCGACGACCGTCGCCCAGAACAGCGTGGAGCTGAAGGACATGGGCGCCGCGTCCTCCGCCACCACTCTCTTCCGCACCCTGGGTGGCTCACTCGGTGTGGCCGTGTTCGGCTCCATCTTCACCCAGGCGACGCAGGGACACTCCCCGGCCGACCGGGACTCGTACCTGAGCGCCTTCGCACAAGGGATCGGACAGGTGTTCCTTGCGACCACGGTGATCTGCGCCGTCGGCTTCGCCATCTCGTGGTTCATCAAGGAAGTGCCCCTTGGCGGCCGCGCCCCGTCCGAGGACACCCACGCCAAGACCACGGCGCCGGCAGCCAACTGATCCGTCCGCTCCCCTCGCACGACAGGAAACAAGGAACGTCATGGCGAACACGACCACGCCCCACATCACCATCGTCGGCGCCGGCCTCGGCGGCCTGACGCTCGCCCGGATCCTCCAGGTCAACGGGATCGGCGTCACCCTCTACGAGGCCGACGCCGCCCGCAACGCGCGCCCCAGCCAGGGAGGCACACTCGACCTGCACCCCGAGTCCGGGCAGTGGGCCATGCACCAGGCCCGCCTCGAGAGGGAGTTCCTCGCCATCGCCCGGCCCGAAGGCCAGTCCTTTCGCCTGCTCACCAAGGACGGTGACGTGCTGCGCGACGAGGTCGCGGGCGAGGAGGAAATGGACCGCCCCGAGGTCGACCGCAGCGCGCTGCGCGATGTGCTGATGGACTCCGTCGACCCCGACTCCATCGTCTGGGGCAAGCACCTCAAGCAGGTTCGGCCGCTGGAGGACGGCCGCCACGAGCTCCACTTCAGCGACGGCTCGACAGCCCAGTGCGACACTCTCGTCGGCGCCGACGGCGCCTGGTCCCACGTGCGGCCGCTGCTGACCGACGCCACCCCCTCGTACACGGGCGTGAGTTTCATCGAACTGGGCATCCCCGACACGGACCACGCCCACCCGGAGATCTCCGCGTTCGTGGGCTACGGCACCTTGTACGTTTTTGCGGACGACAAGGGCATCATGCCCCAGCGCAACGGCGACGGCCGTATCCGCATCTACGTCGCCTTCCGCTGCGACGAGGACTGGCTCACCACCGCCAGCGGCATCCCGTTCGACCAGCCCGCCCAAGCTCGCGAAGCCATCCGCGGATACTTCGCCGACTGGGCACCCCAGCTGCAGGAGCTCATCCTGCGCAGCGACGACGTGATCCTGCCCCGGCCGATCTACATGCTCCCCATCGGCCTCACCTGGCAGCCCACCCCCGGCGTCACGCTGCTGGGCGACGCCGCCCACCTGATGTCCCCGTTCGCCGGCGAAGGCGCCAACCTCGCCATGCGCGACGCGGCCGAGCTGGCCCTGGCCATCGTCGCGGCCGACGGCGACTTCACCACCGCCACGGCCGCATACGAGAAGGCCCTGTTCCCCCGCTCCACCGAGTTGGCCCAGGAGTCCGCCGACAACCTCGATCTGTCGGTCTCACCCGACGGATCGCGCCAGTTCGACGCCCTGATGCGCCGCTACGAAGCGGCGGGCCAGTAACCCCCCGCTCCACCCCGCTGTTGCAGGGCCAGATCCGGTCGGGCCCTGCAACAGGGCTGAGCCGCCGCGCTACTTGCCGAGGTCTCCCCAACCCCGTCGCAGCAGATCGAAGACCGTGTTGATCTGCGCCTCGACCGAAGAGCCGTCGCCTCGGACCAGGAACAACGCCTCGATCGCATAGTGCGCCAAGGCCCGACTGGCGATGTCATCGGCCGATGCGCCCGTCTCCTCGGCGATCGCCGCAGCCAGCGAGGCCTCGTGACGCCGCCACATGCGGCGCGCGTAATCGCTCAGTGCCGGAGTCGACTCGACGAGGGCGAGGAAGGGCGCGAAGTCAGGGTGGGCCGTGCGTTCCACGCCTTGCGCGATGAGGTAGTCACGCAGGGCATCGAGGATCGACTGTCCGGCGTCCCGCTCACGCACCGCGGCGACGAGGGCCGCCTCCCGGTCGGCGTCCTCGTCGAAGATGAGGGCTTCTTTGCCCGCTGGGAAGTGCTTGAAGACGGTGCTCACCGCCACATCCGCGGCCTCGGCCACGTCCTTCAGGCTCACCTGGTCGTAGCCCCGCTCGATGAACAGACGCACGGCACTGTCCGACAGCGCCTTCCGGGTCTGTGCCTTCTTGCGCTCGCGTCGTCCGATCTGGTGCTCCGTCATGACGGAAGATTAGCCAAAAGAGCGAACGAGCCGCAAAATGCAACCGTTACACATACGGGATGCGGAGGATAGGTGGAACCCACCGTCGTAGCTGTCGTCGGCGTCATCAGCATGGTTGCTGTCGCCATGTTCTCCAAGCGTCTGGGCCTGGCCGAACCTCTCAGCCTCGTCGTCGTGGGCGCGGCGTTGAGCTTCGTTCCCGGAGTTCCCCACGTGTCGGTCGAACCGGAGTGGATCCTGGCCGGCGTGCTGCCGCCGCTGCTGTACTCCGCGGCGGTGAACATGCCGGCCAACGACTTCCGGCGGAACCTCAGAGCGATCAGCACCCTGGCTGTGTGGTTGGTCGTGGCCACGACGCTGGGGGCGGGTGTCTTCTTCCACGCGCTCGTCCCCGACATCGGCTGGCCCGTCGCCTTCGCGCTCGGCGCCGTCATCAGCCCGACCGACGCGGTGGCCGCCACCTCCGTGGGCAAGCGCCTGGGCCTGCCGCACCGGTTGCTGGCCACGCTGGAAGGCGAAGGGCACGTCAACGACGCGTCCTCGCTGGTGCTGCTGCGCTCCGCGGTGGCCGCCATGGCCGGGACCGTGTCGTTGTGGAGCGTCGCCGGAAGCTTCGTCTACTCCGTGGTGGTCGCCGTGGCCATCGGCCTGGTGATCGGTCATGTGAACGTCCGCATCAAGGCCCGCCTGAACGACGCGGTGCTCAGTACCGCGGTGTCCTTCGCCGTACCGTTCATCGCGTACGTGCCCGCCGAGGAATTGCACGCCTCCGGCTTGCTGGCCACCGTGGTCACGGGCGTGGTGACCGGCTACCAGAGTCCCGCGCGGCTGCGCGTACAGGACCGGATCACGGAAACGGTGAACTGGCGGACGGTCGCCTTCCTGCTGGAGAGCGGACTGTTCCTGCTGATGGGCCTGAGCCTGAAGGCACTGATCGACGAAGCCAGTGACTCAGGCCCCAGCGTGGGCAGCGTGGTCCTGCTCGGGCTGGCCGCCTCCGCGCTCGTCATCGCCGTGCGCATCATCTTCGTGGCTCCGCTCGTCCTGGGACTTCGAAGCCAGGAGCGCCGAGCGGCCACCAAGCAGCCACGCCTGGACGAGCTCCGCGCCCGGCTCGACGAGCAGGCCCCGCCGGATCACCTGACACCGGCCCGTCAGGAACGGCTGCGGGAGCGGGTCCTGCGCGTGGCGGCAGACCTCGACTTCCACCTCAACGAGAGCCTGGGCTGGCGCGGCGGCGTCGTGCTCGGCTGGGCTGGCATGCGCGGCGCGATCACCGTCGCCGCCGCGCAGACCCTGCCCGAAGACACCCCGCACCGCCCCCAACTCGTCCTGATCGCCTACGTCGTCGCAGTGACCACGTTGCTGTGCCAGGGCCTGTCCCTGCCGACGGTCATCCGGGTGGCGAAGGTTCCCGGTGAAGACCAGGATCGGCTGCGCGAGGAAGAGCAGAAACTGTTCGCACAACTCGCCGCCGCCGGAGCCGCCGCGCTGGCCGGCCCCGGCCTCGCCGACCCCGACGGCAAGCCGTTCGACCCGGACACCGTCGAGCGAGCCCTCAGTGCCAACAGCGATGTCCTGGCCGTCGATCACCTCAACGCGGCGGATGACGGGGCAGACCCGCTGCATCGGCAGTACCAACAGCTGTGCCTGCTTGCGCTGGACGCACAGCGAACCCAGCTGGGTACCGCCCGCTCGCGCGGAACCTACAGTTCGCCGGTTCTCGCCACAGCGCAACGGGCGCTGGACAAGGAGGAGGCCAGACTGCAGCGGATGACGGACAGGTAGCGTCGTCCTCGACGAGCCCTCCAGCTCGGCAGGTCCTCGGCTCAGCCGATCCCCATCCGCACTGCCTGGGTGGAGAGGTCCTCTGCAGCGCCGCGCACGGCCTCGACGCACAGCGGGATGTCGCGGTCCGGAACGCGATGCGAGAAGGCTGCGATGCTCAGGGCGGCGACGACAGCACCGCCCTCGCCTCTCACCGGAGCGCCCACACCGAGAACGTCGGGGTCCAGTTCACCGCGGCCCACCGCATAGCCCTGTTCCCGTATCTCGGCAAGGTGAGCGCGCAGTTCCTCGGGATCGGCATGAGTGGCGTCGGTGTAGCGGGGCAGCGGCCCGGCCAGCAGTTCGTCGAGTTCCTTCGCGGGAGCCCAGGCGAGCAGCGCCAAGGCGGCGGCCCCGGCATTGATGGACAGCACCTGCCCACGCTCGTACGAGAGACGCAGAGCTGTGCCCGCTTCCTCGCGTTCGAGGCACACGACGGCGGAGCCGGCCCTGCGGGTGAGCAGGACCGGCATGCCGGTGCGCTCGACCAGCCGACGCATGACGGGCCGCGCCAGGTCCGACAGCCCGACGCCCTTGCGTGCGAGTCGGGCGAGATCGATGACGCGCGGCCCCAGCCGGAAGCCGGAACCCCCGCTCTCTTCAAGGAAGCCGTTCGCGGTGAGGCTCTGCAGGTACCGGTAGGCGGTGGACCGGGCAACCCCGAGGCGGGAGGCAACTTCGGCGGCGGGCAGTACGAGCCGGTCGTCGTCGAACATCAGCAGGACGTCCAGCGCCCGATCGGCAGTTGAGTTACGACCCGAACGCTCTCGACCAGTTCCCGTATTCCAAGAAGAACTTCCTGACATGCAGGAAACTTAGCAGGGGCCGGAAGATGTCGACAGAGGGAACTACTTGACCGGCTGGTAGGCGCTGCCACCGTCGCTGAGCAGCCGTTCAGCCTCCGCGTAGATCTCCTCCGGGGAGAGGCTGAAGTCGATGGTCTTACGGAAGGGCTGCCGCACGTCCCGCTCGATACGCAGGTAGACCTCGTTGCGATTGCCTTCGGGGTCGAAGAAGTAGATGCCGAAGGCGTTGCCGTGGGTCACCTCCTGCTGAACCTTCACGCCTTCCTCCTCAAACCGCCGATGGAAGGCGCGCAGGTCCTCGATGGACTCCACGCGCCAGGAGATCTGGTGCTGCTGCTTGTCGCCGATGGGAGACGTGCGCCCGGACTGGAGCACGAACTCGTGGTGCTCCTCGTCCGGCCGCGCACTGAAGAACACGATCTCCAGGCCCTCGTCCTCGTCAGTGACGGCCAGCCCCATGACGCGCTCGTAGAAGTCCCGCATCTTCGGCAGGTCGTACACCCACAGCCCGGTGTGCCCGAGTCCGGTGATAGCCATGCTGCCACCCCTTAGGATTTCCTAGTGTCTCACTTTGCAGGACATGTATCCTGCATGTCACAACTAGCGTACGATCGAGTCTGGCATCGGTCAATAAAGGAAGAGGTGCACCTCACATGCGACTTGCGACTCTGCGAGTGGGCGACGGAACGCGGGCGGCTCGACGCGACGGAGACTCCTACGCCCTGCTCCCGTACGCCGATCTGGGAGCCCTGCTCGGATCGGGCGAGGACTGGACGCGAACGGCGGAGAACGCCGAGGGCGAGCGCATCGACGCCGCCGATGCCAAGTTCGCTCCTCTGGTGCCGCACCCGAACAAGATCATCTGCCTTGGTCTGAACTACGCCACGCACATCAAGGAGATGGGGCGGGACACACCCAAGTACCCGACGCTGTTCGCCAAGTACGACGGATCGCTCATCGGGGCGTACGACCCGGTCACGCTTCCCGTGGTCAGCGACAGCGTGGACTGGGAAGCCGAACTCGGCTTCGTGATCGGCCGGGCGGCCCGTCACGTCCCGAAGGAGAGGGGGCTGGACTTCGTCGCCGGCTACACGGTCGTCAACGACGTGACCGTGCGCGAATACCAGCGCCGTACGCGGGAGTTCCTGGCCGGCAAGACCTTCGAGGCGACCACGCCCGTGGGCCCCGAGCTGGTCACGGCGGACGAGTTCGGGGGCGCGGAGCCGGACTTGGAGATCCGCTGCGAGGTGGACGGCGAGGTGATGCAACGGTCCCGCACGTCGGACCTGCTGTTCGGTATCGCCGACATCGTCTCCTACCTCAGCGACATCATCACGCTGCAGCCGGGTGACCTGATCTGCACGGGGACCCCCGGCGGAGTCGGTGACGGACGGGATCCCAAGGTGTACCTCAAGGAGGGCCAGGTCCTGCGGACGGTGGTGGAGGGGCTCGGTGAGACCCGCAACGTGTGCGTGCGGGAGGCGATGCAGGGCTGAGGCAACTGCGCATGGTGCTCAGCCATGTAACGCTTCATGTTCCTCGCGCGGGCCCAGGGCCGGCTTGCATGGTGGAGGGTGGGGCTGGCGGCCGACAGCGCGGCGCTGACGTAGCCGCTGTCGACGAAGTGCTCGCCGACAGCGGACGCCAAGGCGTTGGGGGCGGCCCGCAGTTGCTCAGCGGTCAACTCCAGCCGGTTCAGCCGGTGCCCGTTGAGGCTCGGTGCGGCTGCTGACGCGATCGCGGAACTCGCCCAGCGGGGAGTGGTCGAACCCCGGATCCGTCAGCTCCAGCCCCGGCAGGAACTTCCAGTCGATGCGGACCCGGACGGCGGCTGCGGCCTGACGGTCCGACAGCGCCTCGGCGAACTGCAGGACAGAGACGGCAGCCAACTGACCGGGCAGCCGGCAACCTCGGCCGTCTGCCCCAGTGCCTCGCCGAGAACACGGGGGTGCAGCGACACGGTCCTCACCTCATCGCGACATCCCCGCACCTGGTCACTCCATCTTCCTTCCACCGGGGGCGGCTGCTGTGGCGGATGATGCTGGACTTCAGCGACGACGGAACGCGGTCCCCCCGCATGCCTTGCGAAGCAAGGTCACTCAGGCGGACGCGAGACGAAGTGCCAGGGCGGCGACCGACAGGGCGGTCAGGAAAACAGCGCCGATCATCGACTGGTTGAGACGCCGGGACCTGAGATGGAACCCGAGGGCGCCGAGGAAGTAGGCCAGGCTTCCCACAGCCGCCGCGACGCCAATGGGCCACCAGAAGAGCCCGACAAGAAGACCTACGGCGCCGGCAACAGTACATGCACCGAGCATCCACATCCGGTCAGCAGGGAATCCGACCTCGGTCATCAAGTCGGTCTGGCCGGCATCACCGGTCAGCTTGGCAATGCCGCTGCCCAGCAAAGCGACTGCGAGCACACAGCTGACAACAACTGTGGCAATGAACATGAATGACCTCCAGGACGGACTCGCCCAACCAGTGAAGTAACAGCACGTGAGCGAATCATGCTCCGAGTGTTGCGCAGTACGGCACAACGGCAAGCATATTGCACCATATGGCCGCCCGCGCCAGCCAGACTTGGCGAACTCTTCCCTCACACTGTGGAAGTCCTCTCCGTCCTGGAAGTACGCAACCGCGCCCTGGGAAATTGCACACACGGCCGGCGAGAAGTCAAGCGATGCCCGTGGGCCCTTCTCATTCTTTCCGTCGGGATGCGTGTTTTCGTGCGCAGGCGACCACCTCTTCTGTCAAGGGCGATATTCCCCACACCTGCACGACGCTGAACAGGGGCCCCAACCAGTGAAGTTGCGGTGTTACGGTTGGCCCCGTGAGAAATCGGATTGTCGTCAAGGGTGCCCGCCGGCACAATCTCCGTGACGTGTCCGTAGAATTTCCTTGGGATGCGCTCACCGTATGCGCAGAGGTGTCCGGATCCGGAAAGTCAAGTCTGGCGTTCGACGCCATATTTGTCGAAGGTCAGCGACGTTATGTTGAATCCCTTTCGGCATATGCGCGGCGATTTCTCGGGCAGCTGGACAAGCGCAAGAAGCACTCCATCGACGTGGTCGTGGACCGGCTGGCCGTCAGGCCCGGGGTACGGCAGATGGTGTTGCACGGTGCCGAACGGCAGCTCCAACTCGCCTGCCAGGACCGGTTCGCCGGGTACCTGCGCGAGGTGCCCTGCGCGGCCTGCGGGGGCGGTTCGGCCGTCGCCGAAGACACCCCGGAACACGTCTCGGCCCAACCCCGGTCGCACACCGGACGGTTCCTCAACTCCCTGCTGGAGCACAGGTGAACGCCACGGACGTACAGGACCCGGAAGAGCTCCTGCTCGCGCAGCACGACGAGAGCGATGCCCCCGCGCCCCGGCTCTCCTCCGACAGCGGCACCGTCGACCAGGTCAAGGACTACCTGCGGCTCATCGCCAAGGTCCCGCTGCTGACCGCCGAGCAGGAGGTGGACCTGGGCAAACGCATCGAAGCCGGCCTGTACGCCGAGCATCTCCTCGCCGAAGCCGAAGAACCCGGCCTGGAACCGCACTTCCGCCGGGAACTGAGCCTTCTCGCCGAGGACGGCCGCCGCGCGAAGAACCACCTCACCGAGGCCAACCTCCGCCTGGTGGTCTCCGTCGCCAAGCGCTACACCGGACGCGGACTGCAGTTCCTGGACCTCATCCAGGAAGGCAACACCGGGCTGATCAGGGCCGTGGAGAAGTTCGACTACGCCAAGGGCTTCAAGTTCTCCACGTACGCGACCTGGTGGATCAAACAGGCAGTCACCCGGGCCCTGTCCGACCAGAGCCGCACCATCCGCATCCCGGTCCACACCGTCGAGATCATCAACCGTGTGGCACGGATCCGCCGCGAACTGCTCCACGACACCGGGCACGAGCCCACCCCGGAGGAAGTGGCCGAGAAGGCGGAGCTCCCGGTGGAACGGCTGGCTGAACTCAACGCCTACACCAAGGAACCCGTCTCCTTCAACATCGCACTGTCCGACGAAGGCGACACCGAGTTCGGCGACCTCATCATGGACAGCGACTCGCCCTCGCCCTGGGAGTCGGTCACCTTCGACCTCCTCCAGCGAACCATCAAGAGCCTCCTCGCCGACATGACCGCGCGCGAGGCCGGCATCATCTCCCTGCGCTACGGCCTCTTCGGCGGCCGCCCGCGCACGCTGGAGGAGATCGGAAAGATCTACGGCGTCACCCGCGAACGTATCCGCCAGCTCGAAGCGAAGACGATGAGCAAGCTGCGCCACCCATCGCGTTCGCAGGTTCTGCGGGATTACCTCAACGACGAGTGACGGAAGCGGCTCAGTCAGACGCGTATCTGCATTTGCCCAGGTAAGCCCCACTTTTCTCTCTTGGGCCATGATCCATGTAAATAAGTCAAGACTTACTTTTCAGGAATTTCGACCGCAAAGTGGGGGATCGAATTGAGAGGAGCACCCAGTTGTCGCAGGTGAACGACCCCGCTGTGCGTCAGGTCGAATTGGAACGAACTCATGTGTCCACCTTGTACGAACTGCTCACCGAACGGCTCTCCGAGACACGGGCACACCGGGCGGAGGTGCTCAGGGCCCCGGCCGAGAGTGCCGGTGAGGCATACGAGCGAGAGGTTGCCGCTGAACGTCTGGCCAAGGAGATCGGCCGGCTGGAGGGCGCCGAGAACGGGCTGGTCTTCGGCCGCATCGACTGGACGGACGGCACCGCCCTGCGCATCGGACGGATCGGACTGCAGACGGAGGACGACGACCTGCCCCTGCTCGTGGACTGGCGCGCCAACGCGGCGCGGCCCTTCTACGAGGCTACGCCGGTTCACCCGATGAACCTGCGGCGGCGCCGGCACCTGCGCCTGAAGGAGCGCACGGTTGTCGCAGTCAGCGACGAACTGTTGGACGGCTCCGCCCCCACCGCCGAAGACATAGTGGGCGACGGCCCGTTGACCGAGGCTCTTTCGGCACGGCGTACGGGTCGGATGCAAGCGGCCGTCGCGACACTGCAGGCCGAGCAGGACGAGATCGTCCGCTCCGCACACCGCGGGGTGACGGTGGTGCAGGGCGGACCCGGCACAGGCAAGACAGTGGTCGCCCTGCACCGGGCGGCGTATGTCCTGTACGCGTTCCCGCGGGCCGCCGAGCAGGGTGTGCTGGTGGTCGGGCCGAACGCGCGGTTTCTCGACTACATCTCCCAAGTCCTGCCCTCGCTCGGCGAGAACGACGTCGTCCTGGCGACCTGCCAGGAACTGGCCGGAGTGTTCCCGGAAACAGTGGAGCCGTTCGATGCGGCGCGTCTCAAGGGCAGTTCCGCCCTCGCAGACGCTCTGGCCGGCCTGCTGCGCATCCACCAAGCCCCGGACGGCGACTTCACCGTGCGGGTCGGACAGGAATTGGTTCACCTCCCGGGCGAGAGAGTCGCCACGGCACGCGACGCCGCCGTGGCGACCGAGCTGGGGCACAACCCCGCACGCCAGGTGTTCAAGGAGCTCCTGGTCGACGCCGTCACCGACACGCTGGAACGCGATATGAGCGATCTCCTGGAGCAGATCGATGCCGAGGTCACCCAGCTGACGGGCAGGAACCTCGACCGATTCGCGGCCGCCGGCCTGCGCCACCTCGGCCACGACGGCGCAGCCGACTCGGGACCGGCCGACGAGTTCGACGTGGACGCCGTCCGGGCCGACCTCCTCGACGACGCCGGCGTCGACCGAGCCGTAGAGGTGCTGTGGCCGCGACTGGTACCCGGTGACCTCGTGAGGGCTCTCCTGACGGACCCTGGCGCTCTCTCCGAGCATCTGCCCCTGCTGACCACGGACGAGCGGTCACTCCTGCTGCGCGGCCCGGACGACCTGTGGACCGATGCCGATGTGCCGCTGCTGGACGAGGCGGCGAGCCTGATCGACGGCCCGCCGGAGCGGACGTACGGGCACGTCGTCGTCGACGAGGCACAGGAGTTGACCGCCATGCAGTGGCGGATGATCGTCCGCCGCTGTCCGGCCAGGGCGATGACCCTGGTGGGCGACTTCGCCCAGGCGGGCCCGGTTGCGACAGCATGCGACTGGAAGGAGGCATTGAGTCCGCACGTCGGCCCACGGTTCAACCTGCACAGCCTGACCGTCAGTTACCGCACCACGCAGGAAATCCTGGACAGTGTGCGGGATCTGCTCGCGCGGATCGCACCGGACCAGACGCCGACACGGTCACTGCGCCGTGGTGAGACTCCTCGCACCGTGACCACACCTGTGGACGGGCTGGTCGCCACCGTCGCCCAGGAGCTTCGGGCCCAGAGCGCCGCCTACCCGGGCGAACTCCTCGGCGTGATCTGCGCGGACACGAGGGTGGGCGAGCTGACAGCCGCGGGCATCGCCCAGCACGCACGCATCGTGCCGGCATCCGAAGCGCGCGGGCTGGAGTTCGACGGGGTCGTCGTCATGAGCCCCGAGGAGATCATCACAGCCCGCCCCGGCGGAGAGAGGGACCTGTACGTGGCCCTGACCCGGGCCACCAAGAGGCTCTGCACGATCACCGTCCAGCCCGCCTGACGGATCACCGTCGACCTCCCTGCTCGCGCATGCTCCACAGGCATGCGCGAGCACCGCAAGCGCCAAGACAGAGAAGGTGGCATGGCAACCGACTTCGACGCCCCACGCAACGACGGCGTCATCGACAACCTCGACGAGCTCAAGGCCCGGAGCACCACCAAATCCGCTTCCGCCATTGACGTCGACGAGTTCGAGGCCGCCGAGGGCCTCGAGCTGCCCGGCGCCGATCTCTCGGGCGAGGAGCTGGCCATCCGGGTACTCCCGGCACTGGACGACGAATTCGTCTGTGCGGCCTGCTTCCTCGTGTACCACCGCAGCCAACTCGCCGACGGAAGCAGCATTCCCCGCATCTGCCGCGACTGCGACCACACCTGACACTGGCGTGCAGGCTCGCGACGTGGACGGCGTCATCCATCACGGAGCATGGGCGGGATGATCCGGCTCGGATACGGCGGTCCGGTCAGAACGGCATGGCGCGCGTGGCCGGTGCCGACTTCAGCACCGGCCCGCTGCTTCAGGCCCCGGGCTTGAGGAGGATGCGCCCGACGACGTCGGTTCCTTGTTCCATGAGTTCATGCGCCTCCGCAGCCTTCGCCAGTGGGAAGCGCGCGGCGATCGGCGATTGCAGTCGGCCGTCGGCGAGGAGGGCCAGAACGCGCACGGCGTCGTCGTGCCGGGCTCCGCGCACGCCGACGATGTCGACCTCCAGGCGGGTGAGGTCGAAGACCGTGAACGGCATCGGGCCGGGCGGGTTCTGCTCGCCGGCCGCCGGGCAGAGCCGGCCGCCGAGCCGGATGACGTCCAGGGCGAAGCGCAGCAGATCGCGGCTGGTGGAGTAGTCGACGGCATGGTCGACGCCCTGGCCGTGGGTGAGATCGCGTACGGCCTCGGCAGCGGCCCCGAGGTCCTCGGTGACGACGACCTCGACATCGGTGCCGCAGGTGGCCCGCAGGCTGTCGGCTCGCTCGGCATGCCTGGTGGTCGCGATGACACGCAGTCCGAAGATCCGGGCCAGCTGGATGGTGGCCAGGCCCATCGGCCCGGCGGCTCCGGTCACGAGCAGAGTGTCCCCCGCGGTGACCCGCAGCCGGTCACGCAGTACGCGGTGGCTGGTGCCGTAGGGCCACAGGGTGACCCCGGCCTGTTCCAGGTCGACGTGGTCGGGCACCGGGAGGAAGAGACGCTCGTCCCGCACCACGTATTCGGCGTAGGAGCCCAGGGTCTGGTGGCCGGGGATCGCGATACCGGTGGAGAGGTTGCCCAGGCCCCGGTGGGTCTCCGACGCGTAGGGGTTCTCGGGGTGGACCACGGCCACGACCCGGTCTCCCGGGTGCAGCAGTTGGGTTTCGGGCCCTGTGGCGACGACGGTCCCGGCGGCCTCACGTCCCAGTTGCTGGGGCATGGGAAAGGGGTTGCGGCCGGGCAGCTTCGTGCCGGCCTGGAGTCCGCGGCGGTATTTCAGGTCCCACCCGGAGACGGCAGCGTTGTCGACCGACACCAGGACGTCGGTGGGGCCGAGGGCCGGCAGCGGCCGCTGTTCGTGGACCAGTTGCTCGGGGCCACCGTGTTCGTGGACCCAGACAGCAGCCGTGGACGTCGGGAGGGTGGTCACTCGGTCTCCTTGCGTGGTCACATGGTCTCCTTGCTCAGAGCCGCGGCAACGGCGGGAATGTCGCCGGGTCCCATGACTGCGGCGATGTAGCGGTCGGGTTTGACCAGGACGAACCGGTTGCGGGCAGCCGCGAGCGCCTCCTCCAGGTGACCGTCCGCGTCCGCGACGGCCTCGCGCGCTCCTGCCGCGGGCGGCAGCCGGTCACCCAGGAGAACGTCGATCCGCTTGATGTCCACGGCATCGTCGGGCCAGTGCGCCCCGTCGAAACGCCGCCAGGCCACGTCGGGGACATCGACGCCCAGCAGCGCGAAGGACCCGCCGAGCACCTCGTCGAGTAGCCGCGGGCGCAGACTCGGCGGTACCAGGACCCGCGGCTGCGGCAGTTGCGTACCGGTCAGAGCATGGTCGCCCACGACGAGCCCGGCCTCGTGCCGGGCGTGGGGCCGGAAACGCATCTCGGTGAGGTAGCGCCGTCCCGGCGGCGTACGCAGCAGAGTACGGGCGGCGATGTCCCGCACCAGTGCCCGTCGCCGGTCGGTGGTCATGACGACGTCACCGAGGCGTTCGGAGTAGCGGACCATGGCCGTGGCGTGGGGACGGCGCTCCGGTTCATAGGTGTCGAGCAGGCTGTCCCCGGCCCTGCCGTGCCACACGTCGTCGATCTTCCAGGCGAGGTTCGCGGCGTCCCGTATCCCGGAGTTGAGTCCCTGGCCGGCGAAGGGCGGCATCATGTGCGCGGCGTCGCCGAGCAGCAGGACGTGCCCGTCACGCCATCGGTCGGCGACGACGGCGTTGAAGGTGTAGGCCGTGCAGCGCTCCACCTGGTCCTCGGTGAGCGGGCGGTAGGGCGCGACGAGCTTGTGCAGGGTCTCGAACTCGGGCCGGTCTCCCTTCGCGCCCTCGCCGGGCTGGAGGAGGAACTCGTAGCGGCAGCGGCCGCCCCGGCCCGGCACGATCACGGTGGGCCGGTCGGGAGTGCCGTGGTGCATGCCGTAGCGCTCGTCGTGGTGGTCGCCGGTGGTGTCGGCGACCAGCCAGACCTCCTGGTGGCTGGTGCCGGTCATGCCGATGCCGCGGAGTTCGCGCACGGTGGAGCGTCCGCCGTCGCAGGCCAGCACCCAACTGACCTCGAGGAGTTCGGCCTCGGAATCACCGGGCGTCCGCACTGCGGCGATGACGCCGGTACCGTCGGGGCTTTCCTCCACCGTGACCAACTCGGTGGAGAACCGCACATCGGCCTCGGGACGGGACTTCAGGTCGTCCAGGAGGACCTTCTCCAGCTCGGGCTGAGCGAACTGGTTCTTGAACGGGAAGCCGAGGCGGTAGGGCTGCGGGCCACGCGCGTGGAAGAGGGGGCGGCCCTTGCGGTCGTAGTAGCGGGTGCCTGTCCCGGGCACGACGATCTCCAGGACCTTGTCGGCGAGACCGGCCGTCTGCAGGGTGCGCAGGGACTCGTCGTCCAGGCTGATGGCCTTGGCCTCGTCGCTGGTGGAGGCGTTGCGCTCCACCAGGATGAGGGGAACGCCGCGGGCCGCGAGGAGGTTGGCGACCGTGAGGCCGACAGGGCCGCCGCCCACGACGAGTACCGGAAGCCGCGCGGGCGTCACGGGTTGACCACCGCCATCCATATCGGCTCGGTCCGGCTCTGCATGGAGGCCACTGCCTCGTTCGCCTCGGTGAGCGGGTAACGGTGGGTGATGAGGTCCTCCGCGTCGAGGCTGTTCTGGTCGAGCAGGGTGAGGACTTCACGGGCGTCCGTGCGGGTGCAGGCACGGGTGCCGACGATGCGCCAGCAGTTGACCATGATGGCGATCATGGGGAGCATCAGCGGGCTGCGGTTGGCGCCCATGTGCACGAGGGTGCCGCCGGTGGCGAGCGCGGCCAGCGCCTGGGAGGTGGCCGGCCCGTCCGGTACGAAGTCGAGGACCGCGTCCGCTCCCTGTGGGGCGAGGGCTCGCAGAGCACGGGTCAGCCCGCCCTCCTTGGCCCAGCTCGCGGGCAGTTCTTCGAGCGCCACGACGTCGGTGCGGACGTCACCGGCGAGCGGACGGACGGCGGCCAGCCGTTCGGCACTGCGTCCGACGAGGATCAGACGGGACACGCCGAAGTGCCGGGCCAGCTTGATGGTGGCGGTGCCCATCGTGCCGGTGGCGGCGGTGACCACGAGGGTGGCCCCCAGCGGCAGTTCGGCGCACTTGAGGGCGCGTACGGCGTTGGCGAGATCGTGGACCTTGGCGCCGACGTCGAAGGACACGTTGTCGGGCAGCGGGTCGACGAGCCAGTGCGGGACGCGGATGTACTCGGCCAGACCGCCGTCGTGATAGCGGTCGTACAGCGGCATCGGTACGTCGCCGAACGCGGCGTGCCCGATCATCGCCTGCTGCGGGCACATCATGTCCCGGTCCGAGCGACAGTAGCCGCAGGTACGGCAGTTGAGGTTGGGGTGCACCCGCACGCGGGTGCCGGTGGTGACTGTGTCGACCTCGCTGCCGACGGCGGTGATCGTGCCGGCGGCCTCATGTCCGAGTGTGGTCGGCAGGTGTTTGAAGGCCCCCTGGGCGAGCAGGGCCATCATGCCGGGGGCGAGTCCGGCGGAGGCCACCTTGACCAGGACGTCCTGGGGCCCGGGCTCGGGGATGGCGATCTTGTGCAGGTGGAGCGCGTCGGAGCCCTTCTGGGCGCGCGCGGCGAGCATGGCGGTCATGATGTGCGGCTCCTACGTCTGCTCAGGCCTGCAGTGAGGCCAGGAGTTCGGGGGTGTACGGTTCGGCGGTCCTGGTCGTCCCGGCGATCTGCGGGAGTTCACGGTCGGAGTACAGGGCGATGTGGTCGCTCTGCTCGCCGCACACGCTCGTGTGCGCGATGCCGAGCGGGATGCGGACGAAGTCGCCCGGCCCCAGCTCGACGATGCCGCGCTGGCTGACGAGGGTGCGACGCCCGCTGACCTGGTACTGGATCTCGTCGGCGTCGAGGGTGCGGCGGTAGACGCGCTGATCGCCGGGGCGCAGGCGGACCGTGCCGAGGCGGAAGCCGGCGGAGCGGTACAGCCAGGTCATGCCGACCTCGTCCGTACCCGTGAGGACCTGGAGGCGCTCCTTCTCCGCGTGCACCTGCTCCAGCAGCCGCAGTTCGTCGACGGGCGCGACGGTGATGTCGTGCCCGGGATTGCCCATGCACTGGGTGACCGCCTCGTTGATCTTCCCCGGCTCCCAGCCGGGGAAGGCGGGGAAGACCGCTTCCGACTGCCGGACGGGGGCGCGTTCCTCCCTGACCGGGGCGGGTGTGTAGAAGAGCAGATGGCTCTCGCGGCGCCCGTAGTTGTCGTGGGCAACGCCACGGGGCAACCGGGAGAACTCCCCCGGCCGGTGCTCGACGACGCCGAGTTCGGTCATCAGCGTCCGGTCGCCGGCGATCTGATAGGAGATCTCGTCGACGTCGCAGTTGCGGTGGTAGAAGGGCTGGCGGTTGTCCATCGTCTGCCACTCGACGCGCACCTGAGCGCTCTCGAAGACGCCCCGCGGCGGGGCGAACGGCACGGCCTCGTACTCGACCGGGAAGTGGACCACACTCAGCGGTTCGTGGTCCCTCCACAGCTTCACCGGGAAGGGGTTGGGGTGCGGGGGCGAGAGCAGGAGGTGCTCGTCGCGCTCGACCAGGCGGGAGGGCTCGTTGGAGCAGACGACCGCGATGACTTCGGTGACGGTGCCCATGAAACGTCCTTGTTTCGTCGGGATGGTTCGGGAAGGTGGGAGTCAGACGGCCGCAGGCAGGTGCTTGTCGAGGAAGGCGTGGGTGCGCTGCCAGGCGGTACGGGCGCTGTCCTCCACGTACATGTGGGGGCGGGCGTCGCAGGCGAAGGCGTGCCCGGCGCCGTCGTAGACGTGGCTCTCGAAGTCGACTCCTGCGGCGGTGAGGGCCCCCTCGATGGCCGAGACCTGCTCGGCGGGAATGGTGGGGTCCTGGGAGCCGACGTGCAGCAGCATGGGAGCGTCGATGTTCTTGGCCCGGTCCACGACCGCGTGCGGGCCGGCGGCGATACCGGGACCGTAGAAGACGACCGTGGCGCCGAGACCGCCGATACCGGTGGCCGCCGTGAAAGCGGCCCGGCCGCCGAAGCAGAAACCGTTGACCGCCGTGCGAGACGTGGGGATGCCTTCCTGCTCCGCGACGTGCTCGAGGACGGCCTCGACGTCGGTGACGATCGCGTCCGGTCCGATGGCACCGATCAGCGGCATCGCCTCGGCGTGCTGCTCGTACGCCAGGGTGCCGACGCCGTTGCGGTGGAACAGGTCGGGGGCCAGGGCGAGGAAACCGCGGGCGGCGTAGCGGCGGGCGATGTCCTGGATGTGGTCGTTGACGCCGAACGCCTCCTGGAGCACGATCACGGCCCGGTCGGCGGGCTGTGCGGGTCGCGCCACGTAGACGCGCATGGGCCCGTCGGCGGTGGAGACGCTGACCCAGTCGGTCGTCGCGGTGGCGGAGTTGTGCTGGTCGCTCATGGTGCGAGCTCCTTCATCAGTGGGGTGGGGGTAAGTGGCAGGGACGAGCAGGAAGGGCTCCTCGTCAGGCCCTCAGGGCTCAGGGCAGGGTGCCGGCAGCCCGCCGGACCAGATAGCGGTATCCGGCTTCCAACTGGCTGTCGGGCCAGCACTCGGCCCGCTTGGCGCGGGCCTCCGCGGCGTCGGAGCGGACGAACACAGGACCGGCCGATTCGGCCCTGAGCTGGATGGCACAGGCCCGTTCGAGCAGTACGGCGTGCATGACGGCCGCCGCCACGGTGCGCCCGGCGGCGACGAGCCCGTGCTTGGGCATGAGGGCGGCGGGCGCCTCGCCGAGGGCCGCGGCGAGCGACTTCCCGAGAGCCGGGGTGCTGACCAGCGCACCCGTCTCCTGAAATCTCGGCACATCGTCTCCCGCGAACAACGTGCCCTCGTGCGAGAGGGGCAGCAGCGGCATGTCGAGGGCCGCGAACGCGATGGCGGACTGGGCGTGGGTGTGCACCGTGCAGGTCAGCTCTGGTGCGGCCTTAAGGATCTCCAGGTGGATGTGGCACTCCTTGTGCGGGGTCCCGTCGCCGTGCAGCACCTCGGCGTCGTACGACACGAGTTGCAGCCGGTCGTCGCGGACCTCTTCGAGTCCCCATCCCGGTGCCTTGATCCAGATGCCGCGTCCCTCGGGGTCACGTACGGCCGCGTGCCCCCAGACCATGTCCCCCTGCCCCGCCGCGGCCAGGGCGTGCGAGGCATCGACGGCGAACCCGCGGGCCTGAGCGGGGGTCATGACACGGGCAGGGCGTCGTAGTAGCGGGCGGCCCCCGGGTGCAGCGGGATGGGCGCCTTGCCCATGGTGACGGGGTCGAGAGGGTAGGTGACCGGGCTGCGTTCGGGAGCCAGGTGGCGGTACTGCCCTTCGAGGATGTGCCGGGTCTCCCCCAGCACCCAGGCGATGGCATAGGCGACGTCGTCGGCGAGGTCGGCGCGGGTGAGCACGAGGAAGTCCGAGAAGTCGAGGGTGGTGAAGCGGGCACAGCCCGGGAAGTAACCCTCGTCGACGACCGCCTCCGGCCAGCCGAAGTCGTCGTGAAGGCCGTCGAGCACGTCCGGCTCGACCTCCAGGAAGTTCAGGTTCGGACCGATCTCCTGCCACGCGGGCAGCATGACCGCCTCATGGACGATGGCGTTCGCACGGCCTTCCTTCACATGATCCAGCGACTCGAACGGCCGCTCGTCCTCCAGCAGTTCGCCGCCCCAGCCGGTGACGTCGACACCCGACCGGGTCAGAACCTCGTGGGCGGCGAGCCCGACATGGTTGACCCCGTCATAAATGGAGGTGGCGAGCCGCAGAGCGGGCTTGTGCTCACGCAGTTCGGCGAAGGTGGTGATGCCGAGGTCCTTGTCCACGGCCACGACCAGGCGGTCCCGCTGCGGCACCACACCGAGGGCGCGCAGGTCGGGGTACCACTCGTCCGCGTAGCCGCCGCGCCCGTCGAGCGCCGCGGTCACGAAGGCGGTCGGTGTGGCCAGGGCCACCTGCACCTCGCCCCGGCCCACGGCCCGCACCGCGTCACTGAACCCACGGCTGTTCCAGGTGGCGATCCGGGTGTGGGGGCCACAGCGGTCCGCGAGTTCCTGTGCGATCCAGCCGCAGACCCGGTGCAGGTTGGCACTGCCCCAGTCACCGCGCAGATGCAACGTGAGAGAGCGGTCGAGCTTCGGCTCGGTCGGGCGATCGGGCGAGGTAAGGGAGGGACTCATGGCGGCTCCTGTCCTGATTACAAGGACATACGTCCTGTGTTTCACACATCATAGAAGGCGAAGAGGCGGGATGCGAGGGAGTGGAGATATAAATCTAGAGCTATACCTCTAATACTAGACCCACTCTCCGGCTGTCGCCGGCGACAGCCGGCACTGATGGACGACGGTGGAAGCTCTAGAAGTAGAGATATGGTGACGGCATGAGCGAGCGACCATCCGAGCAGCTACCCAGTGATCTGGTCCGTCTCGTATGGACGCTCCACCGGGTACTCCGGCAGCGCCAGACACCTCCAACCGGCGAGTCCGCCCGCCCGCTCGCGCAGGTGGAGGTGCTACGACTCGTCGAGAGCCAGCCCGGCGTCAGCGTCCGCCAGGTCGCCACCGCTCTGGGCATGCAGTCCAACAATGTCAGCACGCTCGTCACCCAGCTCACCCGCGACGGCTTCATCGACCGCCGTCCCAGCGCACACGACCGGCGATTCGTGGAACTCCACCCCACCGGAAAGATGATCACGGCAGGCACTGAAGTCAACGACAGCCTCAGCAAAGCGATCACCGAAGCACTCCAGCAGCTGCCACCCCAGGCCGAACAGCGCATCACCGCCGCACTCCCCGAGCTGTGGGAGCTGGCGCGCGCCCTCGCACCGGCTCCGTAGGGATTATTCGGTGGGGCCGAGCCGATGGCGGACCTGTGGGCCGGGCCGCACGGTTCTTCCAGTAGCGGATGCCGCACGGCTTGCCCTGGGCATCGCTTGCCTCGATTGCCCGCCTGGAGCTGTTCTCGACAGCGGCCAGGCGGAATCGCAGAGTGCAGTCACCCACCGATGAGCTTGGTCAGCCATTCGGCCTGGGAGCGGATGGTCCACTGCGCCTCGCGCGTAGTGGTCTGCAGAGGGTAGGTGTGCATGCCACCTTCCTGCTCGATCCAGGTGACGGATACGCCGGCCGCCTCCAGGGCGTCGCGCAGCCGCCGCACATCGGGAAGGAAGAGGTCGCGGGTGCCGGCGTCGAGGTGGACGGGCGGCAGGCCGTCGAAGGTGCCGTTGATCGGGGACAGAGCCGGATCGTCCAGCGGGGAGCCGCCCGCGTGGAGACGGGCTGCCCAGCCGAGGTAGTACCGGCTCAGCAACGTGTCGGTCGCCTCGGACTCGTTCAGTTCGGGGTTGGCCATCTCCAGGTCGACCCAGGGCGCGGTGAGCATCATGCCGGCCGGCATCGGGCCGCCGGCGGCGCACAGGGCCTGCGCGGTGGCAAGGGCCAGGCCGCCGCCGGCGCTGTCGCCGGCCAGCACCCAACGCCCGTCCGAGAGGTCACCGGCCTCGTGCAGGGCGGTGATCGCGGCGACGGCGTCGTTCAGCGGGGTGGGGTGCGGATGGTCTGGTGCCATGCGGTACAGCACGGTGGCGGCGGCCACCCCGGTCCGCTGCTGGATCTCGCCCAGCCACCGCCACTGGGTGGCCAGCGGTCCTACGTTGTATGAGCCGCCGTGCAGGTAGACAACGGTTCCATGAGCACGGCTCTGCCGGGCCAGCCACGTGGTGGGGACACCACCGGGCTCGCCGGTAGTCACGTTGACGGTCGCGGCGAGCTTCTTCGGCGGGAGGACGCCGCGCTGTCCCGCCGCGAGCACCCGGTCGCGGACCGGCCGGGGCAGTCGCGGGAGAAGCTTGAAGAAGTGGCCGCCGAGCCGGACGAACGGGTTGTCGGCCAGCGACTTGCCCATGGGAACCAGTCCACCGCCCGCGGTGGTCGCTGGACGGCTGGGGTCCCGGTCCAACTTCATGTCGACGCACGGCCAGACCACGGTGTGCGTGCCCACACCGAACTCCTCTGGCTCACCGGTGCCGGTGTGTACGCGCGCGGTGGCACCTGCGGGAACCGTCACCTCCAGGGTCACCTGACCATCCTTGACGGCCCAACTGCTGGAGGCGGTGCCGTAGGGCGTCTGCACGCTCGCCCGGGCACGGGTCAGCCCGCCGCCCACCAGAGGGCGGACGTCGATGACGCGGTAGCCGGGTTCGGCCGGGGACAGTCCGGCGATGTACTCGGTGAGGAAGCGTGCGACCGACCCGAGGGCGTAGTGGTTGTGGCTCTCCTTGGCCTCCCCCTTGTCGTTGTGGCCGTCCCAGGTCTCCCACACGGTGGTCGCACCGCGCTCGACCTGGTACAGCCAGGACGGGCTTGTGGTCCGCAGCAGCACACGCCAGGCGACGTCCGCGCGGCCTCCGTCGACGAGGACGGGCAGCAGCAGCGGCGTGGAGAGGAATCCGGTGGCCAAGTGGTCGTCCGCTTCTTCTATGAGCGCGACCAGCCGATCGACAGCGGCACTCCGCTCCTCGGGTTCCAGCAGGTCGAAGGCAAGCGCGCGGACATAGTCCTCCTGGCGGTCGGTGCCGACGCGCCCGTCGGCGTGCAGGAAGACCGCCCGCCATGCGCTACGCGTGCGGTCCGCCAGTTCGCGGTAGCGGGCGGCGTCGGCGTCACGGCCGAGCACGGCGGCGACCGCCGACAGGGTGCGCGCGGAATGCTCGAAGTAGGCGGTGGCCGTCACGGGGCTGTGTCGCATGCTGTCGAGGATCGAGCCCACGAAGTTCTCGCCCGGGCGCAGCCACTCACCGAAGTGGAAACCGGTGTCCAGCACGTAGGGGTCGACGTCGGAACGGCCGTTGCCGCCCAGCCGCCGGGTCACACGGCGCTTCACGCGGGCTCGGCGGGCAAGTTGGTCGACCCAAGCCGTCATGCTGGAGTACTGCTGCTCCAGGACGGCCCGGTCGCCGTAGTACCGGTACAGCGTCCAGGGCAGCAGCACGGTGACGTCTCCCCAGCCGACCGAGCCCGAGACCAGGCGCAGAGGCCTGCCCATCCCTCCGGAGAAGCGCGAGGCCTCGGCGGGGATGAAGACCGGTACCTTGCCGTCTGGCAGCTGTTCGGCGGCGACGTTGCGCAGGTAGCGGCGCAGGTACGCCTGGGCGTCGACGAACGTGGTGGCGGTCGGGCCGAAGACCTGGATGTCCCCGGTCCACCCGGAGCGTTCCCGGGTGGGGCAGTCGGTGGGGGTGTCGGTGAAGTTCGAGCGCAGCGACCAGGACACATTGCGGTGCAGGCGGACGAGCCGCTCGTCGGAGCAGTCGAACGTGCCGGTGTCCGGCAGATCGGAGGAGAGGACTACCCCCTCGACGTCACCGGTGTCCAGGTCGCCGGGCAGTCCGTCGACCTCCGCGTAGCGGAAGCCGTGGATGGTGAACCACGGGGACCACCAGCCCTCTTCCCCGTCGAGGATCACCTCGTCGCGCTGGTACCAGCGCTTCACAGGGAGCGCGTGGATGTAGTCGGTGTCCAGCTCGCCGTCCTCGCGCAGCACCTCGCTGTGCGTCAGCCGCACGGTGGTCCCGGACGGACCGGAGAGGCGGATCCGCACGACCCCGGCGAAGTTCTGCCCGAAGTCGACGATCTGCCTGCCCGACGGCGCCCGGGTGACCGATCGGGCCGGCAGCCGCTCGATCTCGCGGACCGGCGCGACCTCCTCGGCGATCAGCGTGCGCCGCTCGTCCAGGACCTCGGCATGGCGGAACCGCGCCGGTACGGCCGCACCGGTCAGCCAGTCATCGTCCGGTACGCGCAGGTCGACGCGCTCGCCGAGCTTCGGGTCGGCGGTCAGGATGCGCCCGGTCCCGGCCTGCCAGGAGCCATCGGTCACGAACGTGACGTTGCTCCCGTCCGCCAGGTCCAGCTCCACCTGAACGAACCCGGCCGTCCGGTCGCCGTAGACCGCCCGACGGCCGGTGAGCCCGCCGGCGCCACGGAACCGGCCGTCCCCGACGGCCAGCCCCAGCACGTTGTCTCCGGTGCGGAAGGCCTCGGTGACGTCGTAGGTCTGGTACTCGACGTACTCGTCGAACGGCGTCCACCGCGGTACCAACGCCGGGCCGGTCAGATCGCAGCCGTTGACGAAAAACCGGTACCAGCCGAGCGCCGAGACGTAGGCCCGACCGCGCACCACTTCAGCAGGCAGATCGACTGTGCCGCGCAGGTACAGCACGCGGTAGTCGGCCTTCTCCGCCGGGGCCGGGCCACTGACCCAGCGGGCCCGCAAGCGCGCCGGGTCCAGAACACCGGTCTCGAACCACGACGGCTCGCTCCACGCACCGGGCTCGGCCTCGCCCTCCGCCCGGATACGCACCCGCCAGCGATAACGGCGACAGGCGACCAGCGGCATCCCGTCGTAGCGGACACCGAAGGGTTCCGCCAGGGCCACCTGACCGCTGTCCCACACAAGTTGACCCACCTCGAATCCCTCGTCGGCGGACACCTGCACCTGATATGCGGCCTGGGCAGCGCTCTCGGACGACGGCCGCCAGGCGAACTCGGGCCTTCGGTCGTCGATGCTCAGGGGGGTCTTCCGGGCGTTGGTCCGCAGGTCGACAGGGGCACGCAGCATGTGGGACTCCAACACGGGATCGTGCTCATTTATGGCGATTGAGCCAGTTAAACGTTTCACTCGCGGGCCGAGGATAGGCACAATGGGAGCTGCGCGACAAGGAGGCTGCCCAAGGGTGGTCGGAGAGGGAGGCCATGGCAGCGCGGGCAGGAAAGCGGATCACCATCAGCGATGTCGCCCGGCACAGCGGAGTATCGATCGCCACGGTCAGTTACGTCCTCAACGACCGGCAGGACAAGTCCACCTCCCCGGCCACCCGGGCCCGCGTCCTGGCCTCCGCCGCGGATCTCGGGTACGTACCCAATGCGGCGGCGGTCGCGCTGCGCCGCGGGCACAGCAAGGTCGTACTCGTCGTGGTCGATCCCACCTACACAGGCGAGGTGAGCGCCCGCACGATCGAGTACATCACCAACGGTGTCACCAACCTCGGCTACACCGTCCTGGTCCACAGCAAAACCTCGGAGGCCCAACTCTGCGACGTCGTACGGGTGGTGCAACCGTTCGCCGTCTTCCTGCTCGCCTTCGTGTCCGCCGACGCCCATGCCAGGCTGAAACCCCTCGGCGCCCGGCACATCCTCGGCCTCGACCCGCTCCCCGACACCGAGGCCGAGGGCGACCGCTTCTGGGAACAGGGCATCGGAGCCGCCCAGGTGCGCCACCTCGAGGAGCGCGGGCACAGGCGCATCGGCTACGTCCTGCTCGAAGGCCCCTCACCCCGCCTGCCCGTAGCCCGCAGCCGACTGGCCGGGGCCGTAGCCGAATGCGCGCGCCGGGGCCTCGAAACGCCCGTCGTGCTGAACCTTCCGCTGCGGCGTGACGCCATCGCCCGGGAACTGCCCGCGATACGGGACTCGGGCGTCACCGCTGTCTGCGCCCACGAGGACCGCATGGGACTCGCGATCCTCGCGGCGATGACGGATCTGGGCTGGTCCGCTCCGGTCGACCTCGCGGTCATCGGAGCCGACAACAGCCCCGAATCCCTCTTCGCCACGCCCCAGTTGTCCACGGCCTGGATCCCCGACACCGACAACGCCGACCACGCCGCACAGTGGCTCGACGCGGTCGTGGCCGGGGAACAGGTCGATGCCGCCGCCAGGTTGCGCAGTGCGCTCCCGCCTGCGCAGGTGACACACCGGCAGTCCACCTGACGTACGACGCGCACGGGGTCACACCTGCGTCGGACGCCGACGGTGTCGAGGGAACGCTTTCCCCGGCCGCCAGTGAACGGGCCGCCGCCTGGCAGCTCCGCCATGCTTGCGTATCTGCCAGGCAGGCTGATCCCGGCCGGTCAGGCCATCGCCCCCTGCGACGCCAGTAGATCGCGGGCGGTGCCGTACGCAGTCCACTGCCGGGGTCGGGCCGAGTGAGACCACCGCCGAGGCGGGCCGGAAGGTGCTCCCGCGGCAGCCGGGCCCCGGCTGACAGGAACTCTGGCGTACAAGCCCTCCAGCCCGGCGCACACCAATCCCCCGCGCGACGGGCTTCCTCCGCACCAAGGGCCTGCGCGAGGCCACCGCAAGACGCACTCGGTGCGCAACCGCTTGGGACACGGCCGTCACCGCGCGAAGCTCACCCAGGCTGTCCAGTCCTGAAGCCCGCCTTCCGGCTACCGTGTCGGACCAGCTGATCGTCACAGCGCGCGGGCGCACGGCGCAGGGCCGACGACGACAACGCATCGGGATTCAGCTCCGTGAGCAGGCGCAGTAGCAGGGCGCGTACGGATGCCCGTTCGTCGGGGGCGAGAACCGAAAGCGCTTCCCTGTCGATGTGCGTCACCACTTCCCGAGCCCGCCCGGCGAGGATCGCGCCGCTTTCGGTGATGGTCAGCTGAACGGTTCGGCGGTTCGAAGGCCGTTCGCGGCGAGCCAGCAGACCTCGGTCGACCAACGCGTTGACGGCAGCGCCCATGGACTGAGGAGTGATGCCGGTCCGGCGTGCGATCTCCGCCGCGGAGATCCCCGGCGTCAGGACGACCTGCTGCAAAGCGTTGTGCTGGGTGACCGTGAGGCCGAGCGGCCGCAGCGCTCTCTCAAGGCGCGCACCCATCACGTGCGCCACCTGCCAGGCCAGGTAGCCCATGCGTGCCGACGGATCGGCGTGTGCGCGACTCATGTCACACCCCTCACAATAAGGTGCCTTATATTTTTATGATACAACTAGAAGGTACCTTACAGCGAGAGAACGCGGAGGCTTCCCTCTCATGCCCACGCCCACCGTCACCGCCGAGCCACGCCACGCGCACCATCCCCCCGTGGTGGACGCCTCGCCTGCGCCGCAGGGTGCCACCGGGTTGAAGGGCGTTCTGCTGCCGGTCGCGATCGTGCTGGTCATCGGCTCCATCTTCGTCAGCGTGTTCCTGGCGGCCTTTCACGCCCCGAAGCCGCATGACCTGCCCGTCGCCGTCGTCGGCACGACCACGCAGCTGAAGCAGGTCACTGAAGGCCTCGATCGCGGGCAGCCCGGCGGGTTCGAGGTGAAGCGCTACCCGGACGAGGACTCGGCCCGGCGCGCGGTGCAGGACCGGAAGGCCTACGCCGCCTATCTCGTCGGCCGAGGGGACTCTTCCGAACTGCTGTATGCCGGAGCCAACGGCCCTTCTGTGACGTCCACCGTCAGCGGCGCATTCTCAGGTGTCGCCAAGGCGAGCGGTGACCGGCTCACCCAGCAGGATGTCGTTCCGGCCTCTGCGGGCGACACGCGGGGCATGTCGGTGTTCTACGCCGGCTTCGGCGTCGTTCTGGCCGGCTTCCTCTTCGGCATGATGACCTACCAGATGGCACCCCGCCTGCAGTACCGGTGGCGGATGGCCAGCCTGGCCCTCTTCAGCATCCTCGCCGGCGTCGTCGTGGCAGTGATCACCGGCAGCCTCGGCTTCGCGGCACTGCCCGGCTCCTTCCTGGGCATCGCGGGGGTCATCGCGCTGATGGCCGCGGCCGTCGGCAGCGCGACCATGGTGTTCATGCGCCTGTTCGGCAAGGCCGGCATGTCGCTGGCCTCCGTGGTCCTGCTGACACTCGGCAACAGCACCAGCGGCGGCACACTGCCCACCGCCTATCTGCCGGACTGGCTGCATCCGCTCTCCGAGATCCTCCCGGTGGGAGTGGGCGTACGAGCCGTCCGGGGCCTGTCGCACTTCAACAACGACGGCCTCACCTCGGGCATCGTCGTCCTGACGGCATGGACTCTGGCCTCCGCCGCGACGCTCTACTGGCGCGACGCCCGCGACGCACGCCGCCGAGCCGCCGGCTGACGCCCTGTTCCTGGCCGAGCCCCGGCCAGGAACAGGCACGGAAATCTGCCGGTCGCGGCCTGGGGCAGGCCTGACCGGTGGCGGCGCCGTCCGTGGGGACGGGAAGCGGCGCCGACGCAAGGCCCGGGACCACACTCCCCCCGTGGTCCCGGGCCACCCGCTTCCCCATCTGCAACTGCCCAGGCTCTGGCGGCTCGACGGGGCAAAGGCGCAGTACCAGCGGCCAGGTAACGCCCTCGCAAACAGCAAGGTGCCTTCTCGTAGACTGCGTCTGTGACCGACGCACCGTTCCCCACCACCGGATATCTCGCCTGGCAGTTCTCGCAGATCATGGCCGGACGACTGGAGCGGGCACTGCGCGCGGAGGATCTCACGTTGGCTCAGCACAACGCTCTGCAGCACGCCGTGCGTACTCCGGGGGTGTCCGCGGCGGAGATCGCGCGCCGCTCCGGAATTACGGCCCAGTCGATGGGAGCCGCGGTGAACCAACTCGTCGAACGAGGACTGCTACGACGCGAGCCCCACCCGACCAGCCGCCGCAGCATGCGCCTGTTCGCCACCGACGAGGGACACTCCGCGGCCTCTCGCGCCGCGTCGATCGGCACGCGCATCGAATCCGAGATGTCCTCACCGCTCTCCCCGGACGACAAGAGCACCATTCACCGTCTGCTGTACCGCTTGGTCGAGGAACTGAACCCCGACGCCCTTGCCGACAGTCGATCCCACAGCTAGAAGACACCTTGCTGCTCGGGTGGGCTCGGCAGGCTCCGACGGATGGGCCCGGGGCAGTGTCCGGGGCACCCAACACCTGTGCGGCCGCTGTCCTCGCCTTCCAGCAGCATCGACAGCAGGTCGAGCCGCCCGAGAAGCCTTGTGCTGCTACCAGGCGACCGGTAGTTCGTGGACGCCGTAGGCGCCCATGCCGTTCCGGAATGTGATCCCGTCCAGCGGCACCGCCGGCCGCAGCTCTGGCGCGAGTGCCGGTTCCTGATGACCCTGGGTTCAGTACGTCGCGCGTCCGCCGCTGATGTCGTAGACCGCACCGGTGGAGAAGCTGACACGGTCGGAGGCAAGGAACGCGACGAGTTCGGCAACCTCTTCGGGGCGGCCGATGCGCTGCATGGGGATGAGGTCCGCGAGGCGGGCGAGCACGTCGGGTGCCGTGGTCTCGTTCATGGGGGTGGCGATGACTGCGGGGGTGATGACGTTGACCAGAACGCCGCTGGTGGCCAGTTCCTTGCCCACGGACTTGGTCAGAGCGATCACGGCGGCCTTCGAGGCGGAGTAGATCGACAGGTTGGGGTTGCCGTCCTTGCCGGCCATGCTGGCGAAGTTGACGACCCGGCCCCAGCCGCGGGCCCGCATGCCCGGGGCGAAGACGCGAATCGTGTTGGCGGTCCCGAGGACGTTGACGTCGAGGACGCGGCGCCATTCCTCTGGCGTGGTCTCCAGCAGCGGCTTGTTCGGCCCGACGATGCCGGCCGAGTTCACCAGCACGTCCACATGCCCGATCGCGTCGGCAACCTGCCGCAGCGCCTCCTCGTCGGTGACGTCCGCACAGACATCGGCACCGCTGAGGTCCAGTGTCGTCACCTTCAGCCCGTCGGCCCTCAGCCGCTCGGCGCCGGCTGCACCCAGTCCGCTGGCGCCGCCTGTGACAAGGGCTGTCCTGGTGGTCATCCGGTCTCCTGTTGGTTGTTCAATGTCGGTGTGAGGAACGTCGGTGTGAGGAACGTCGATGTGAGGGTCAGGCAGTCGACGGTCGGGTCACGTCGCCGAGGACTTCGAGCAGATGCCGGCGCAAGCCACGGCGGCTGTCGATCAGCACCAACGCCATCGTCGAGGCGGTGCCCATGGTGGTGCAGTGTCCGCAGCTGCGGATCATCGCCGGCTCGGAGCGGGTGAACTGCTCCTGGCAGAGCGTGCCGGCCCGGACCCCCTCCGACAGCCGCCACACGTCGGTGCCGCAGCCCAGCAGCGTGCCGCGGAAGGTCCCGGTCAGCCATGTTGCGCCAGAACATGAGGGTCGTCCGCAGCTGTGTCTCCCCCAGCGACACCACGGGCAGTTTGAGTGGAACGTGCCGCCTGCCTCCTACGCGCCGTTGCACACAGCGGCAGCTACCTCGGTCAGGTGGGCGTTGCAGGCGGGGCACGTCCGAGGCGGTGTTGGCGATGGCGATCTGCGGCCGGCTGGTGAAGGCGTCGTCCGGCACGCCCCGTCGCATCCACGCCCGGTAGTTGCAGGCGTTGCGGTCCTGACCTCCGTACCACTGCACGCTGCGGAGCTTCACGCCGGACTCCTTCACGCCCAAACGGGGCTTTCCAATAATCGGTACGATGGTCTAATCTCTGGAACGTCATGGAGCATACGCAGACGTCCCACGGATCAACAGCCCCTCGGAGCGAAGTCGAGGCGACAAGCCCCGATGCCGACCGGCTTGTCGGGTCGGACCGGGTCCTGGCGGTCCTCAAGGAGCTCGCCCGGCATCCCGGCGGGGTAGGGCTCGACGAGCTGACCCGGGTGATCGGCAGCCCGAAGTCGACGGTGCACCGAGCGCTCGGCGCGCTCCGCCGGGCGGGCCTGGCCGATCAGGACGCCCACGGCCGCTACATGCTCGGCGACGAGTTGCTGCGGATGGCCTTCGCCCATCACGAGGCCCGCCCCGAACATGTCCGTGTCCGCCCGGTGCTCGAAGCGTTGGCACACCGGTTCGGCGAGACCGCGCACTACGCGGTCCTGGATGGACGTGAAGTCGTCTACCGCTCCAAGGTCGATCCGCCCACTGGTGCCGTCCGGCTGACCTCCACGATCGGCGGCCGCAACCCCGCCCACGCCACCGGCGTCGGAAAGCTCCTGCTCGCACACCAGTTGGACACCCTCGACATGGTCGAGGCATGGATCGGCGAGACCCCGCTCGAGCGCCGGACGCCGCAGACCCTGTGCACGACCGAAGACCTGTATCGCGACCTACGGGCCACTCTGGAACGGGGCTATGCCCTCGACGACCAGGAGAACGAGACCGGCGTCAACTGCGTCGCCGTGCCGGTCTACGCCACTTCACCGGCGGTTCCTTCCGGCGCGCTGAGCGTCAGCGCCCTGACGTACCGGACACCGCTGCACACGCTGGTCGACGCCGTCGACGAGATCCGCGCCGCCCTCGGCGCCCTGGGCAAGCCTCATCGATGAGAGCTGAAGCAGAACAGAACAGAGGAGACCCCCCTCGTGTACCTCATGCGCATCGGCGCTCCCGGCGCCGAGAAGCCCGTCGCTCGCATCGACGAAGAGACGTACGTCGACCTCTCCGACGTCGTCACCGACTTCGATGAGGCCTTCTTCGGCACGGGCGGCCTCGACCGCATTCGTCCCGTCGTGGCCGACCGCGCCGCAGTCGGCAGGGTGTCCGGCTTCGCCGGGGAGCGGATCGGTGCCCCGATCGCGCGTCCGCACCAGATCCTGTGCATAGGGCTCAACTACCGTGATCACGCGGCCGAAAGCGGGATGCCCGTTCCCGACGAACCGATCCTGTTCACCAAGTCACCCAACACGCTCATCGGCCCGAACGACGAGGTACGCATCCCGCGTGGCTCCACCAAGCCCGACTGGGAGGTGGAGCTCGGCATCGTGATCGGCCGACGCACCAGCTACCTGGACTCGATCGAGGAGGCTCGCGACGCCATCGCCGGGTATGTGGTCGTCAACGACGTCAGCGAGCGCGCCTTCCAGCTCGAACGGGGCGGGCAGTGGGCCAAGGGCAAGTCCGCCGAGACGTTCAACCCAGCCGGCCCGTGGCTGGCCACCACCGACGAAATCGACGACGTCCTCGCCCTGGACATGTGGCTGGACGTCAACGGGGTCCGCCGGCAGACCGGCACCACGAAAACGATGATCTTCGACCCGTACTTCATCGTGCACTACCTCAGCCAGTTCCTCGTCCTGGAGCCCGGCGACCTGATCAACACCGGCACACCGCCCGGCGTAGGCATGGGCTTCACTCCGCCGGTGTGGCTCCAGCCCGGTGACGTGATGGAACTGGGCATCACGCACCTCGGCACCCAGCGCCAGCACGTGCTCGGACCACGGTGAACACCCGCCGTCTCATGCGAGCGTTCGTGCTGACAGCCCCCGGGGAGTACGCGGTTCAGGAGATCCCGGCGCCGATGGCGGCGCCCGGCGAGGCCGTCATCGATGTCGAGCGGGCCGGCGTATGCGGCACCGACGTGGAGTTCTTCACCGGTGAAATGGCCTACCTCCACCAAGGGCATTCCGCCTATCCCATGCGTCTGGGCCATGAGTGGGCCGGGCGTGTGGCAGCGGTCGGCGACGATGTGGATCCCGCGTGGATCGGCCGACGAGTCATGGGCGACACGATGCTCGGCTGCGGCGCCTGCCGCCGCTGTTCGCGGGGCCATCAACACGTATGTGAGAAGCGGCAAGAGGTCGGCGTACGTGATGGCCGTCCCGGAGCCCTCGCCGAGCAACTCGCGGTGCCGGTCTCCTCGTTGCACGTCCTACCGGACTCGGTCGGTGCCGAACTGGGTGCGCTGGTGGAGCCTGGCGGCAATGCCCTGCGCGCCGCGCAGGCCGCCGACTTGCGACCCGGAGACCGGGCCCTGGTGCTCGGTCCGGGGACCATCGGCCTGCTGGTCGCGATGTTCGCCCGGGCGGAAGGTGCGGAGGTCCACCTGATGGGCCAGACCGACAACTCGCTCACGTTCGCCCACAGTCTGGGGTTCGACCACGTATGGCGGGAGAACGCGCTCCCGGGACTCCCCTTCGACGCGGTCATCGACGCGTCGAACGCGGCCCACCTGCCCGCTCTGGCCCTCGATCTGGTCGAACCGGCCGGCCGGGTCGTCTCTGTCGGGCTGGCCGGCGAGCCCAGCAGGATCGATACTCGCACGCTCGCCCTCAAGGACGTGACCGTTGTCGGCGTCCTGTCCGCCTCACCCGGTCTGGACGCCACCATCCGGGCGTACGCCGACGGATCCGTCGACCCGAGGCCGCTCGTCGCCGCGACCGTAGGCCTGGAGCAGGTCGGAGCCGTCCTCGCCGGCGAACGCCCGGCCGGCAGCGGTCCGGGTCCCAAGATTCATGTCGATCCGCGCCCGAACTGACGAGCGGGCCCATCACGAAAAGGACGTACGCCCTACGCGGGCCGGCGTAGGGCACACAGCAGCCCGTACGTCCCACGAAGCGCGTTCGCGCTCGTCTCTCGTGAAGGCATGACGATGGAAGGCTCGCCCGGTGTCGGACGTGTGGCGGCGTTCGTAGACCACTTGGCGTCGGAGCGCGGCTCCGAGGTCCGCGTCGGCGGCGACGCGCTCGAACAGGGCGCGACCCAACGCCACCAGACGATCCAAGGCCGGTGCTCCCGGTCCCAACGGAGGAGGACCGAAGGTGTGCGCTGCGCGACGGCTTGCATCATCACCTGCTCGGCGCCCCGTTCGGCAACCAGCTGTGCGGCCGTATCCAGCAAACGGACGCGGTTGCGGGCAGCGTCGGCCCGCTCAGCAGTGACGTGGTCCGGTCGAGCGGCTCGCCGGTGCACAGGTCGAAGCGGGAGTCATGCAGCCAGCACATGACGGTGCAACCGTCCACCTCCCCCTCGGACAGTGAGACGGCGCTGTGCGAGCACACGTCGTGGATCGCGAAGACCTCCTGCTCCGCCACGACGAGAGACACGGGAACGCCCTCCACGCATGCATCCTCGGCGCCGGCGGTGCGGAATCCGGTTCACAGGGGTGCATCGGGCGGTCGATGGCCGGCCCGGAGCGGCACGTGTGATCTGGCTGAGCGTCGATGCTGACGACTCGGACCGCGGCCGGGACCCGACCGCAGTCCGAGTCGAGCTCGACAAATGTGCCTAGGCCTGCCGGGACACGCTCACATGGTCGTGAGTCACCCTCGAGGGACGCGCCGGAGTTCGTGGGCTTCGGCGAGGAGGAGATAGCTGCCGGCTGTCCAGGTGTAGGCGCGGTCGCGCAGGCCGGTGCCGGCAAGGGCGTCGAAGTTCTCCGCGAAGCCGTGGCTTTCGCACAGGCGCCGGAAGCGGGCGCTGATCTCGTCGGCGAGCCGGTGGTGCCCGCTGCGACGCAGGCCGTCCTCGACGAGGACGGTGGCGGGCGCCCAGATCGGGCCGCGCCAGTAGCCGTCGGGACGGTAGTGCGGTGAGGTGGGCAGTTCGGTGGCCAGTCCGTACGGGGTGAGGTGGGCCTCGATCCGGGTGGCCAGGGTTTTCGCGACGTTCTCGGGCAGGTGCTCGCCCAGGGCGATCGGCATCAGGTCGAGCAGGCTGGAGCTGTGCCAGGTGTCGCCGCTTTCGGCGCCCCGTGCGACGAACCGCTCCCCTGTCCACAGTTCGTCGAGCATGGCCGCCTGGATCTCCTCCCCGCTGCGTCTCCATTCACGCGCGTCGTGGGCGAGACCGAGTTCCGTTGCCAGGGCGGCGAGTTCGTGCAGTTGGAGGACGAGGAACGCGGCCAGGTCGGCGGTCACGACCACGCGCTCGGGGTCGAAGGTCGTGGCGTTGTCCCAGCCGCTGTCGTTGCCGTGCTGGTAGTGGGGCAGGGCGGCACCCGGTGCGCGGCGTGCGGTGAGCCAGAAGTCCGTCCAGTGCCGCAACCTGTCGTAGATCTCGGCGAGTTCGGCACGATCGACGGGATGGGGGAGGCGCTTGCGCAGGTGACCCAGAGACCAACCGTGGATGGGTGGCTTGACGAAGTTGTGGAGGACTTCCGAGTGGGTCACCGAGTCGGGCAGGGCACCGCTCTCGTCCTGGTGGTCGAACGGCAGCGAGAACTGGTCCCAGGCCAGCGCGGGTACTCCGGGCGCCAGGGCGAGAGCGTTGAAGCAGTGGTCCCAGCTCCAGACCTTGTCCATCCAGTGCTTGGACATCAACACCGCGGGCCGGGTGACGAGGCCCGCCGGGGCGACCGTCGCCGACCACAGGACGTACGCGGCGAGTTCGGCGGCCGGAGTGTCGGACGAGCGCCAGGGGGCCACCGCGTCGGCGAAGTCGGCGAAGGCCTGCTCCGCCACATCCACGACTTCTCCGAACGACGTCCGGGCCGTATAGGGGTGGCGTGCGCTGTCGAGCTCCTCGATGGCGGCCTCCCAGGTTCCGCCGCCCTCCGCACTGATCGTGAGACCGCGGTCGGCACTGCTCAAGGCCTGGGTGCCCGAGGTGTCGCCCACTACGCCCGACAGGACGGTGACCCGATAGCGGCGCCCGGTCTCGTACGAGGTGAACACGTACGCCCCGTCCGCCGGGTCGCGGAAGAAGTACGTGCCCGTGAAGGGCGTCAGGGTCTGTGCCGCCGCGGTGATGCGCAGGCCTCGTCCCTTCCCGCGTACTCGTACGGTGTCCGGTGTCTCGTAGGCGAGGTCGATCCGCCCGTCCTCGTGGATCCAGGTGAGCAGGCTCGGTGTCGCCTCGACGCAGGTCTCGATCCGATCGCCCGTCGTGGGGTCGACAGGTATGAAGCGCAGGACGCCGTGCATTCCGTTCTGGTGGGAGACCAGGTGGAGGTCTTCGGCGTAGGTCTTCTCCGCCAGCACTGGGGAGATGCCGAACCAGGATCCGTGTGAGCTGAACGGAATGTCGTGGAGGGAGAAGGCCGGGCCGGGCCGGGCGGCGGTCATGCAGTGTTACTCGTTTCTTCAGCAGGGGGACCAACCGGCGGTCTGCCGGGCGGGGCTCAGTCCTTCACGGCTCCGGCGGTCACGCCGGCGGCGACGTAGCGCTGGGCGAGGACGAGGATCACCGTGGCGGGCAGCGAGGCCACGACGGCGGTGGCCATGATGGCGTTCCACTCCTGGTTGTTGTTGCCGATGTACTGGTAGATGCCGAGGGTTATCGGCTCGTGTGCGCCGCCGTTCGCGAGGGTGCTGGCGAAGACGAAGTCGGACCAGGACCACAGGAACGCGAACAGCGACACCGTGACGACGGCATTGCGGCTCATGGGGAGCACGATCGAGCAGAAGGTGCGCAGGGGCCCGGCTCCGTCGGTCTTCGCGGCCTGAAGCAGTTCTTCCGGGATCCCGGACATGAACGCGGTGAAGATGAGTACCGCGAACGGGACGGCCAGCGTGGAGTCCGCGACGATCAGCCCGGGCACCGACTGGAGGAGACCGAGGCTGAGGTAGATGGCGTAGAAGCCCATCGCCATGATGATGCCGGGGATCATCTGGGCGACCAGGAAGAGGAAGCTGAGCACGCCGCCTCCGCGCGGGCGGAGTTTGGCGAGTGCGTAGCCGGCGGGTGCGGCCAGTGTCACGGTGAGGACGACGGTGCCCAGGCCGATGACGAGGCTGGTGCCGAGGTAGGGCAACTGCTGGTCCAGAACGGCCCGGTAGCCCTCCAGTGTGCCGTTGACGGGGAACAGGTCCGGCGGGCTCTTGCGCATGTCCTGGTCGCGGGTGAAGGACACGTTGAGCATCCAGTAGACCGGGAAGAGCATGACGGCGGTGAGTACGAGGCCCGTGGCCGTCTTCCACCAGGTGATCCGGCGGGCCCGGCGCGGACGGAGTGCGGTCGTGAGGGTCGTCATGAGGCGTACTGCTTTCGCTGGACCCTGAGATACACCAGGCCGAATACGAGCGCGGCGACGACGAGCAGGTTGCCGACGGCCGCTCCTGGGCCGAAGGCGGGCAGGAGGTTGCCGAAGCCGAGGCGGTAGGACCAGGTGGCGAAGGTGGTGGACGAGTCGGCCGGGCCGCCCTTGGTCATGATCCAGATGATGTCGAAGACCTTGAGCGTGTAGACCAGGCCCAGCAGCAGGGTGATGGCGGAGACCGGTCGCAGCAGGGGAAAGGTGATGTGCCAGAAGCGCCGCCAGGCACCGGCGCCGTCGAGGGCGGCCGCCTCGTACAGGCTCGTGGGGATCGACTGCAGACCGCTGTAGAGCACGACCAAGTTGAACGGGACGCCGATCCAGACGTTGGCGATGATCACCGAGGTGAGTGACCACGACGGTGAGGTCAGCCAGTTCACCGGGCCGATACCGACGGCGTTCAAGGCCGCGTTGACGATGCCGGAGTCGCTGTTGAGCATCCACGACCAGGTGGAGGCCGACACGATCAGCGGCAGCAGCCACGGTACGAGGAACAAGGCGCGCAGGGTTGCCGACAGCCGGAAGTTCTGGTTGAAGAAGACCGCGAGGGCCAGGCCGATGGCGTACTGGAAGAACAGGCAGACGGCGGTGAACACCACGGTGTGGGTGAGTGCCGGGCCGAAGGTCGGGTCGTCGAAGACCGTCCGGTAGTTGGCGAGGCCCGTGAACGGCGCGTTGCCCTGGACGAACGAGCGGACGGTGTAGTTGCGCAGGCTCAGGTCGAGGTTGCGGTAGAGCGGATAGGCGTAGAAGAGGACGAGGTAGAGGGTGACCGGGGCGAGGAAGGCCCAGGCGGCCCACTGCTGGGAGGTCGGGCGGCGGCGCCTTGGTGCGGGGCGGGCCGGGAGCGGGGCGGTGGCGGCCGCCCCCTTCCGGTCGGGCACAGGGCGGCGCTCGGGCGGGTGTGTCGTCTGCTTCATCGGGCCGACGTCACTTGACCGCGCTCTGCGCCGAAGTGAGCGCGTCCTTCGGTGACTTGGCCCCGCTCAGGGCGGACTGGACCGCCTTCCACATCTGCTCGGAGATCTTGGGGTACTGGGTGCCGAGGTCATCGCTGGTGCGACCCTTGGCCGCCTTGACCGCCTCGACCCAGGGCTTCAACTCGGCGTTGGACGCGATCTGCTTGTCCTGGACCTCGGTGGTGGGAGCCACGTAGGACAGGGTGGTGTCGGTGGCGTAGAGGTTGTCGGTGCTGGTCAGGCAGGTCACCAGCTTCTGCGCGGTGGTGTAGCGGCCGGTGTCGCCCTGGACCGGGACGGTGACGAACTCGCCGCCGGTCGGGGCCGCGGCGTTGCCCCCGTCGGAGGCCGGTATGGGCAGGACGCCGTAGTCGAAGCCTGCCTTCTCGGCGTTCGCGAGCTGCCAGGTGCCGTTCTCGGCGAAGGCGTAGTCGCCGCTCGCGAACTCCTGCCAGCTGGTGGTCTGGGTGTTGTTGATGACCGAGTTGGGGGCGTAGCCCTTCTTCAGCCAGTCGGTCCACAAGGACAGCGCCGAGACGCCCTGCGTGGAGTCGAGTTCGGTGAGCTTCGCGCCCGAGCCCCAGAACCACGGCAGGAACTGGAAGCTGCCTTCCTCGGTGCCGATCGCGGAGAAGGTGATGCCCTTCTTGCCGGCCTTGTTCACCTTCTCCAGTGCCGTCGTCAGCGAGGGCCAGTCCTTGATCGAGGCGACGTCGACGCCCGCGGCCTTGAGGACGTCCTTGTTGTAGTAGAGCGCGAGGGTGTTGGCGCCGATCGGCGTGCCGTACGTCTTCCCGTCCGACTGGCCGGCCGCGAGCAGGTTCGGGTCGGCCTTGGAGGTGTCCAGCTTGGTGTCGTCGGTGGTGGTGAGGACGCCGGCCTCCGCCAGGGTCGACACCACGGGGTTGTCGACGATGAGGACGTCCGGCGCGTTGTCCTGCTGGGCTGCCAGGAGCGCCTTGTTGGTCAGGTCGCTGGTGTCGAACGCGGTCCGCTTGATCTTGACGCCCGCCTTGCTGCCGCAGTCGTCGAGCAGCTTCGCCCAGTCCGAGTTCTTGGCGAACTGCGGGTAGGGGTCCCAGATGGTGTAGGTGCCGCTGTCGTCCCCTTTCGCGGACGAACTGCCGTCGGACGAGCAGGCGGTGGTGCCGGTGGCGAGGGCGGCGACGGTCAGGGCCACGGCGGTGAGCCGTCGTCCGGTGGATCCGTTCATGGTGCGTTCCTTTGTGATGTCGGCAAGGGCATGCCGAAGGAAGGCATGCCGAAGAAGCAGTCGGGAGATGACCGGCCGAGGCGACCGGTGAAGGAGCGACGGTGCTCTGCGAGAGCGACGGCCGCCGAAAGGAGAGGGGGTGAGGGTCAGGCGGTGGAGCCGGAACCCGTGTGGGCGGGCCCGGTGCTGGTGCGCAGGGAGATGGGCGGCGCGAGCAGGTGGTGGCGCGGTGCCGCGTCGGGGTGGTCGAGCCGTTCCACCAGCAGGTCGACGGCGAGGCGCCCCATCTGCTCCGCCGGCACGTCCGCTGCGGTGAGCTGCGGGGTCACCGTCTCCGCCCACCGGCCGGCCACCACTCCGGTGACGGAGAAGTCGCGCGGCACATGGCGGCCCGCCACGGCCAGGCCCCGGTAGAGGCCGCCGAGCGCGGCCTCGTTCAGGGTGACCAGCGCCGTGGTGGCCGGGTCGTCGTGGAGGATCTGCTCCAGGCACACCTGACCCGAGGGAGCGTCGTCGCCGCAGCAGTACGTCCGGACGGTGAGCCCGCGTTCCGCCGCGGCCTTCGTGAAGCCGTCCAGCCCGCGGTGCGCGGACTCGTACCCGGCATGCAGCAGGCGCTCGGGCCGGTTGACGAAGGCGATCCTGCGGTGGCCCAGGTCGGCGAGGTGGTGGACGCACGCCTCCACCAGCGCGGTGTGGTCCAGGCCCACCCACCAGTCACCGTCCGAGTGTGCGGTGCGGCCGATGCAGACGGCGGGGAAGCCCGCCTCGCCCAGGTGGTCGACACGATCGTCCTGGAGCCTGATCTCCATGAGGATCGCGCCGTCGACCCGCCGCTCGGCCAGCAGCCGCTGGAACGAACGGTCGCTGTCGACGCCGCTCGGGGAGAGCAGCACGTCGTAGTCATAGGTCGCCGCGGCTTCCACCACACTGCCGATGAAGTCCAGCTGCATACCGGTGTAGTGGTTGCCGGCCGGCGGGAAGACCAGACCGATGGTGCTGGTCCGGCCGTTGGCCAAGGCCCGCGCACTCGCGTTGGGCCGGTAGCCCAGTTCGTCGATGACCTGCTGGATCTTGCGGCGGGTCTCCTCCGACACCGAGCGCTTGCCGCTCAGGGCATAGGACACGGTGCTCCGCGAGACACCGGCCCGCTTGGCGATCTCCCCGATGTTCACGGGCACTCCTTCATCGAATACATCGAACCAGTTCGACGGCGAACCAGCAGTCGAACCGGTTCGATGAGTGGAAGTTAAGAGGGGCTGAGGCGCGTGTCAATGCCTTGCGCACACTTCTGAGAATCGGGGTCCGATCCGTGTCGGAGGTATTGCTGGCACGTTTCCTGCGGTGCTAGCTTCCGGCGAACCGGTTCGACAGAGCCGTATGCACCCGCCATGTCCTCCCGAATCAGGCCGTGCCGTTCCAGGCCCGCCCAGCTGGACATCGGTCGAACCGGTTCGCTTCACGTCACGGGACGGATCACCCCACGGAGACCTCAGTGCGACGCAGACCCCTCAGAAGAACAGCCGGCGCAGCGGCCACAGCCGTGGCAAGCCTCGCCGCCCTGCTCACCGGAACCGCCGCCGGCACGGCCGGCGCGGCGGAGCCGGAGCAGCTCACCATCGACCTCGCCACCGACACGGGCGCCTTCCACGGCGGCGCCTCCGGCTCGCTGTACGGCGTCTACGGCGACGGCGTGCCCAGCCGCAACGTCCTCGAAGGCATGCACGTCCGCACGGTGTCGACCAAGGCACAGGACGGCCCGCAGCACCCGGGCGCGGACGCCCTTGAGATGCTGCCGCCGTTCGTGGACTCCGGCGGCAAGGACGTCTACGTCTACATGACCGACATCTACCGCGGCTTCCCCTACCAGTGGCCGGGCGCGGACGGTCCGGCGCGGCTCGCCGACTTCAAGGAGAAGATCAAGAAGCAGGTCCAGCAGGTCCTGACCATGGACGACGCGTACCAGGACCACGTCGTCTACGTCCCCTTCAACGAACCCGAAGGGAACATGTTCGGCACCGGCGAGTGGAGCTACAACAAGACCTCCTGGCTCAGCGACCCGCAGTACTACTTCGCAGCCTGGAAGGAGGTCTACCAGCTCATCAAGGGCCTCGACCCGGACGCCCGCATCGCCGGCCCCAACACCAGCGTGCTCTACAGCCAGGTCAAGGGCTTCCTGCAGTACGCCAAGGCCAACGACGTGGTCCCGGACGTGATGACCTGGCACGAGCTGTCCAGTCCCGCCGCGGTCCGCACGAACGTGGCCAAGTACCGCCAGATGGAGAAGGACGTCGGCGTCGGCCCGCTGCCGATCAACGTCAACGAGTACGGCCACAACTTCCATCTGTCCGTACCCGGCCAGGTCGTGCAGTGGGTCTCCGCCATCGAGGAGTCCAAGATCGACGCCGACCTGGCGTACTGGAACATCGACGGCAACCTCAACGACTCGGCCGTCGAGGCCAACAAGGGCAACGGCCAGTGGTGGCTGTTCAACGCCTACGGCCAGATGTCCGGCCACACCGTCGAGGTGACCGCCCCGCACCCCAACCAGCAGTACACCCTCCAGGGCGTCGCCACGCTCGACGAGAGCAAGAAGCAGTCGCGGGCGATCTTCGGCGGCAAGAGCGGTGACGCGGACGTCGTCTTCAAGAACATCGACCCCGAACTGTTCGGCAAGACCGTGCACGCCACCGTGCAGGAGATCCCCTGGACCGGGCAGGTCGGCGACTCGGCCCAGCCGCTGCGACTGGCCGACCAGGAGCTCCAGGTCGGGGCGGACGGCACCGTGACCCTCCCCATGACCGGCATGAACGAGATGTCGGCGTACCAGGTCATCCTCTCCCCCGGCGGCCACGGCGGAGTTCCGGCCGACCCCTCGGTCAGCTGGCGCAAGACGTACGAGGCGGAGAACGCCACCTACACCGGCGGCGGTTACTCGAAGAACGGCCCCGAGGGCACGCCCTCCAACGTCGGCGGTTTCGCGACCTCCGGCAGCTACAACGTGGGCGGCCTGCGCACCGGCTCCGACGGGGTGCTGGGCTTCGACGTCGAGGTCCCGCAGGACGGCACCTACGACCTGAGCGTCTTCGCCAACTCCTACAACCTGTACGACCGGGTGAAGGAACAGGGCCCCACCAACGTCTTCCTGCGCGTCGACGGCAAGGACCCCCAGGAACTGCGACTGCCGCTCGGCTACAAGTGGGTGGTCTGGGGACACACCGACACCACGGTGAAGCTGACCGCCGGCAAGCACCGGGTCACGCTCGCCGCGCAGGACCCGGACCTGGGCGTCACGAAGGGCGACGCCATCATCGACAAGGTCGACCTGTCCCTGCGTGACGCGCAGGTGACCGCGCCGGCGATCTACGAGGCCGAGTACGCCACCCTCTCCGGAGCCCGGCCCGGCTACACGTACGCCGGTGCCTCGGGTCCCGGTGCGGTCCCGCTGGGCAAGGGCGACTCCGCGACCTTCTGGGTCTACTCCCCCACCGACGGTGAATCGACCGTGTCCGTCGACCACTTGGGCGGCGGCCGGGCGAGCCTTTCCCTGAACGGCGAGAAGCTCGACGTACTCAAGGTCGGGGGCGGCAAGGAGGGCACCGACCGTACCCGGGTGTTCCTGTCGGGTGGCATCAACAAGATCACCGTCACCGGTGCGTCGGGCGAACTGGCCCTCGACCGGCTGCGGGTCGCGCCCTCCAGCGGCACCTTGCAGACCAAGCGGTACCAGGCGGAGGACGGCAAGCTGACCGGCGCCGCCAAGGCGACGGATGCCTACACGTTCGCCTCAGGCGGCAAGGCGGTCACCGACATCGGCGACGGCAAGGCCAACGCCCTCACCCTCGATGTCGTCGCCAAGAACGCCGGGCGGCACGCGGTGACCATCCGCTACTCCAACGCCGAGCAGGCACCCGCCACCCACTACAACCCCGACCCGATCGCCCGCCACGCCGACCTGTCGGTCAATGGCGGACCGGCTCGCAGGGTGCTGTTCCCGACCACCTTCCACTTCAACAACTTCTGGGAACTGACCGTCCCGGTGACGCTGAAGAAGGGCACCAACCAGCTCACCTTCACCGCGGACGAGCTGCCCGACTTCAACGGCGACACCTACAACCAGTACGACCAGCGATCCCCGTACGCGCCGGTCATCGACCAGCTCGCGGTGACACCGCTCGCAGAGAAGTAGCCCGGCGGACGGCCCGGGTCCGCTGCGGCCCGGGCCCCTCCTTTCGCCCGGGCCGCAGAAGGCCCGGGAACACCCCCGACACCCGGGAGAACCGCTCATGCACCTGCGTTCAGCACGCCTGTTGACCAGAACTGCCGTCCTGCTGGCGACCGTGGCGGCGAGCCTGCTGCCCGCCACCGCCTCGCATGCCGCCGACACCAGCGTCACCGTGGACTTCGCCACCGCCGGCGGAGCCCCCAACTACCGGGCTTCCGGGATGATCTACGGGATGACGCCGGACGGTTCGCTGCCGCAGGACCACTTCTTCAAGGACATCAAGTGGCACTACATGCGGGCCGGCGGCGCCCAGCTCAACAACGGCGGCTACGGCACCAGCCTCGCCGGCTACCAGACCCGCTGGAACTCCACGCTGGCCCAGTACAAGCGGACGGTCGCCCTGGGCGGCACGTTCGTCCTGCTCCCCCACGACCTGTGGGGCGCCGACGCCACCACGACCCAGGGCTGGCCCGGCGACAACGGTGACTGGACACTGTTCGACAACTTCGTCACCCAGCTCATAGGCGACGTCAAGGCCAACAACATGACCGTCCAGTGGGACCTGTGGAACGAGCCCGACGGCAGCAACTTCTGGGGCGCCTCGCAGAGCCAGTACCTGCAGATGTGGTCACGGTTCTACGCCAAGGTCCGGACCGCGTTCCCGAACCAGCTGATCGTCGGCCCGAGCACAGCGAGCCAGCCGAACTCCTCCAATTCCTGGTGGACGACGTTCCTTTCCTACGTCAAGGCCAACAACGTCGCCCCGGACATCTGGAGTTGGCACGACGAGCCGGGTGATCCGGTCACGGACGTGGGCCGCGCCAACTCGACTCTCACCGCAGCCGGGTTGACGAACACCCGGCCGTACCAGATCAACGAGTACGCCACGCTGTCCATGCAGTCTCCCGGCGGCGGCGCCTGGTTCATGGGCCGCCTGGAGCGGGCCGGCGCGGACGGCCTGCGCGGCAACTGGGCCGGCGGCACGAACCTGCACGACTACGAGGCCAACCTGCTCACCAAGAACAGCGCCGGCCAGTACGTGCCGCTCGGTGAGTGGTTCATGTACCGCTACTACGGCTCGCAGACCGGCAACATCGTCAACCTGGTCCCGGGCACCGGCACCGACGGCCTCGCCACCAAGGACAACACCGCGAAGAACGCCAAGGTGCTGCTCGGCAGCAACGGCAACGCCGGGACGGTCACCGTCAACCTCACCGGTCTGAACACGACGTCGGTGGTTGAGAACAGCAGGGTCCGTGCGGTCGTCCAGCGCGTCCCGTACAACAACGGAGCCGCGGTGACCGGCCCGGAGACGATCTCCGACACCACGCTGACGGTCAGCAACAACGCCGCCTCGCTGTCCATCCCGTGGTCCAGCGCCAAGGACGGCTACACCGTCACCCTGCTGCCGCCGTCCAACACCACCGTCTCCACGGTCGCCGTGAGCCAGAACAGCGGCCAGTGCCTGGACGACACCGACCTCAGCACGGCCAACGGCACGCAGTACCAGCAGTACTACTGCGAGGGCGGCTACCAGCAGATGCTCGACCTCAAGCCGGTCTCCGGCAGGACCAACACCTACACCGTCGTCAACGAGCACAGCGGCAAATGCCTCGACATCGCCGGCGCCTCCACGGCCGACGGCGCCGCCGTCACCCAGTACACCTGCAACGGCGCCACCAACCAGATGTTCACCCTCACCCCCGTCACCGCACTCGGCAACGGCCACGACTACCAACTCGTCGCCGTGCACAGCGGCAAGTGCGTCGACGTCTCCAACGTCTCCACCTCGGCCAAAGCCCTGATCCACCAATGGACCTGCGACCCCGCGAGCGCCCTCGGCACCAAGAAGAACCAGATCTGGCGGCTGCTGGGCAAAGCCTGAGCCTCGCTGCTTCGGATCGGCCGCTTCGGCGGCGGTTGCTGAAGCCGGTTCGGACGAGTCGAGGCTGGTCCGCAGCGTCACCGGCTTCAGCAAGACCGCCGCGATGATGCCGAGGGCGGCGACAGCGGTGCCGAATGCTGCGACATCCGCTCGGTGACCTGGCGAGCCAGAACGGCGCCCAGAACGTTGACGCCGAATGTGCCGCCCAGGGAGCGGAAGAATGTGACCGTGGTGCTGGCCGTGCCGATGTCCTTCAGCGGGACGGAATTCTGCACGACGAGGATGAAGTTCTGCATGGTCATGCCGATGCCGGTGCCGATGCACAGCATCGCCACGCTCATGAAGACCAGAGACGTCCTGCGGTCGATGGTGCCGAGTCCCGCGAACCCGCCGAGCGGGGCGTGCGCGAAGCCGAACTCGCTGCCCTCCTTCCCCTCGGAGAGCAGACGGTGCGCGCCGCCGAGAAGCTCGACATCGTCGGCCACGTCGCCGCCGACCTGCGGTTCCACCTCGCCGTGCTCGGTCTCTGGGGCAACGACGAGATCACCGAGGCCGTCCGCGCGCTTCGCGCCCGCTCACGGCTCGCCGGGCTGTGGTCGGCCGACAACCATGACGCGATGATCGAGAGTGCCCGCGAGCACCTCACCCTGCTGGATCTGCTGCGCCGGCGTGACGCTGCGGCCGCAAAAGAACTGATGGAACACCACATCACTCGAGCGGGCTCCTTCTGGAACAAGCGCAGCAGCACTTAGGTTTCCGCGGCAGCGGTCTGCCACCGGCGCTGTCAATGTCCGCAGGCGGCTGCGTGACTGTCCGAAGCCCCGTGCACGGACTGTCAATCCGGTCGCATGGAGACCGGAAGCCGCCGCCTGGCAGGTTCTAGACTGCCAGGTCAAAAACCTGCTACAGTCCTCGCATGGCCCGCCCCCGAAACTTCGACGACGACGTGGTGGTGGAGCGCGCGATGCAGGCGTTCTGGACGCTCGGGTACGCCAACACCTCGCCGGCGGCGCTGGCCGAGGCGACTGGCGTGGGAAAAGGGAGCCTGTACAACGCGTTCGGGAGCAAGCGCGAGTTGTTCGAGCGGGCGCTTGAGCGATACGACCGGCTCGGTGCGGAGGTCACCGCGGAGTTGTTGGCGCGGCCCGGAACCACCCGCGAATGCCTCCGGGCATTCCTTTACGACAGCGTGAAGTCCGACCTGGCCCAGCCGATTCGACGCGGCTGTCTGGCGGTGAACACGGCTGTCGAGCTGGCCGGCCACGACCCGGAGATCGCTCGCGCGGTGCGCCGTGGCGTGGATCGGACCATGGCCGCGCTGGAATGGCGGATCGCGCAAGGCGTGCGGGACGGTGACGTGCGCCCCGACCTCGCCCCGCGTGCCACCGCCGAGTACGTGATGAACACGCTCGCCGGGCTGCGGGTGATGGCCCGCACCTACGACGCGGCGACACTGTTCCGCATCGCCGACACCGCGCTGGCGGTGCTCGACTCAGCCTGATCGACGCCGATCCGGATGCCCGAGAGGCATCCCGAGGGCGGCCAAGCTGTACCCCAGTTTTAGACCTGTAGTTCAAGAAAGGTGTCTCATGGATCTCCACCTCGCTGACAAAACCGCCGTCGTCACCGGTGCCAGCCGCGGCATCGGCCTAGCGGTCGCCGAAGCGCTCGCCGCGGAGGGCGTGCGCGTGCTCGGCGCGGCCCGCACCGTGACGCCGGAGCTGGACAAGGTCGCGGCGGCGACGGTGTCCGCCGACCTGTCCGCCCGTGAGGGCGCCGAGGCGGTCGTCGCGGCGGCGATGACGGAACTGGGAGGCATCGACATTCTGGTGAACAACGTCGGCGCCGGTGATGTCGAGCACGTCGGTCTCGGCGGCTTCCTCGATGCCGACGATGACCAGTGGCGCCGACTGTTGGACCTCAACCTCTTGAGCGCGGTCTGGACAACCCGCGCAGCACTGCCAAGCCTGGTCGAGCGCCGCGGCGCCATCGTGAACATCTCCTCGATCAACTCTCGCGTGCCCGCAACCGGCCCGGTCGGCTACAGCGAGGCCAAAGCAGCCCTCACTACCCTGGGCAAGCGGCTGAGCGAGGAATTCGGACCCCAAGGGGTACGTGTCAACACCGTCTCCCCCGGAGTGGTCGGCAGCTCACTGTGGCGTGGCCCGAACAGCCTCGGCGCCAAGGTCGCCGCCGCCCAAGGACTCGGGCACGACGAATTGCTCTCGGCGATCCCACAACAGTTCCAGATGGCCTCTCCCCGGATCACCGAGCCCGAGGAAGTCGCCGCGCTCATCACCTTCCTCGTCTCCGACGCCGCGACCAACATCCTCGGTGCCGACATCGTGATCGACGGCGGCACCATCAAGACCTCCTGACCGTGCGGCGTCGCTGATCTAGTTGTCCGAATGGGGTACCTGCACATACGCGGTTCCATCCGGGTCCAGGGCCCAGATCCGGCTGATGTCGCGTGGATCACGGCGCAACACGAACCGGCCCAGCCGCTCGCGACGCGCGATCCACGGCTTGAGCGCGTCGCTGTAGTACTGCACGTGGTCGATCACGAACCCCGAACGTGACATGGTCCTGCGGGCCACCGGCAGGAGGTCCACCAGGAAGGCCGTCTCGTTGGTCACCGTCACGGGCCGGGCCCCGGCGGCCTTCTCGGTCCACACCCCGGCCGGAGTACGGCCGAGCCCTTCGTGGACCTGGCCGTGGTAGCAGGCCGTCGCCAACGCCAGCCAGCGCTGCAACTCCCGCAGGGTCAGCGCGGCTTGCCCGTCGCTGTCGTAGGCGCCGCGCTCGGCGGTGTTGGAGAAGGTGGTGCCCGGCAGCTCGTGGACCAACTGCATCATCGTTCCGATCAGCCGCTCGATGATCCCGCCGAAGTGCGGCTGGCCGAGCGACCGGTAGCGCAGCTTGATGCTGTGCTGGTCGCAGCCGCGGCGCAGGGCCTCGCTCTTGAACTCCGCGGCGTTGTCCACGTACAGCTCGAGGGACTTGCCGATCATCGGCCACACTGCCTCCACGTCCAGCCGTTCCAGCCACGGCCGCATCCGCCAGGCACAACCCGACCGAGGTCGCCGACGGCGCCTCCAGCGTCACCAGCAGGCCCACCACGCACCGGCTGGCCACGTCGGCGGCACGCCGCCGACCGACTGCAGCGGACGGACCGCCTCGCTGCCTTCACGCGCTCCGGTGGTGGACACCGGGTCCAGCTGCGCGATCCGGCGGGCCACCGTCCCCCGTGCCGGAACCCGCAGGCCCCGACCCGCCACCGGTGTGTGATCTCCTTGCAGACTGCCGCCATATTCCGGCGCTGCCGCGCCAAGTACCAAGTGCGCAGCACTTCCTGGACGATCGCCTCGACATCGTCAGGCAGCCGTCCGCCGCCACGCCCCCGCTGGAACGACCCGGCAGCAGGTCCGACACCACTCCCACACCGGCCCACCACCCCCGAGCAACACGTACACCTGGCGCCGGGAGATCCGTAGTCGCTCCGCGGCTGCGTCCGCATCAGCCAGTCCCACCGTGTCCTTCACGGCGAGCCGCCCGATCACCTCGGCCTGCCGCACCGCGGTCTCCCATAGCTGGGTCGGCGCGAGCCGCACCCCGAGCTCGGCCACCGATCCCTCTGCCATCCGGAAGCTCCCGTCGCGCACGCGACTTCGGAAAGTGACAGCAAGCCTTGCCAGCGCTCTCTGCTCACCACTGTCGTCGACATTGTGGGGCAGGCCTCGCTCAGTGCCATGGCCACGGAATCCGACATACACAGGGCCTATCCCTGAAGGTCGCGTGCGAACCGATACCTGAGCTTTGCGATCAAACCGTCGATCCCGGCGTCGTCCGGCTCTCGGCGGCCGCCTTCGAGCGTGTCGCACAGCGCATCGGCAGCCAGCATGGTCTGCCGGGCCGGCCGTCGCGGCGAACGCATGAACCCGGCCTCCAACGTGACATCGCACCTGGCCGAATGATCGGAATAGAGCAAAAGCACGCTGGAGCCGCCGCTGGAGAAGCACGCTACGAGACGCAGCCCGGAGGCCGGAAACGAGCGGCCGAGACCCGTTCGACCCCGGTCGAACGTGCGCTTCCAAACACGTGCGACCGCGGACTGCGTGCAAGTGTCCCGCGGCGCACGAATCAGGTGCGTCTCAGACCTCGACGGAGTCCAGCGGGACGGCCGTGAACATCTCAGGCTCCTGGTCGGGCGTCAGCGCCGTGGGGCCGTAGACCCAGTCCATGAAGGCGTAGTCGTAGGTGTCGCGGGAGCGCATCACCGCATTGCGCTGCTCCCGTTGGACCCCCACGTGGTGCCACAGCGCGCCCCACGACCGTGCGGTGAGCACCACTCGGCGGCAGTGTTCGGGGCGTACGGCCTCGTAGGCGGCGAGTGCCACCTTCCAGTCGACGCCGGATCCGCCCTCGGACCGCTTCGCGACCTGCGCACCCACGTGCTGGGCCAGCACCCAGCCGTCCTCGATGGCCATGACGGCGCCCTGGGCCATGTACTGCAGCGGCGGGTGGGCCGCGTCGCCGAGCAGGGCGATGCGTCCGGTGACCCACTCCATCAGCGGCTCGCGGTCGAACATCCGCCACCAGCGGTCGCGCCACATCAACGGCAGGCCCTTCTGTACCTGTTGGCACGTTCCCTCGAAGGCGCGGTCGAGTTCGTCCGGGGTACCCCAGTCGTCCTCGCCGGCCAAGGCCTTCGGCGACTGGAACACCGCCACCTGGTTGAACATCTGGCCGCCGCGTAGCGGGTACTGGACGAAGTGGCAGTGCGGTCCGACGTACAGAACGACGTCCTTCTCGTGCACCTCGTTGGCGCGCACCTGCTCGAAGGGGACCGCTCCGCGGTAGGCGACGTATGCCGAGTTGACGGGCTCGTCGTCGACGAGCAGCGTGCGCGCGATGGAGTGGAGCCCGTCGGCAGCGAGGACGACCTCGGCCTCGTCGCTGTTGCCGTCGGCGAAGGTGACGCGCGCGCCGCCCTCGATGTTCTCGTACTCCACACAGCGCGTGCCGGTCACGAGTTCCACGCCCGCCCGCTCGCAGCCGCGCAGGAGGACGCCGTGCAGGTCGCTACGGTGGATGACCAAGTACGGGAAGCCGTAACGGCGTTCCATGTCCTTGAGGTCCACGCGGGTCAGCTCGCTGGCGTCGAGGGCGTCCTTCATGATCATGTGCTCGGGCAGCACGCCGAGTTGGACGGCCTCGTCCAGGAGCCCGTAGTCGTGCAGGATCCGGGTGCAGTTCGGGGCGAGCTGCAGGCCCGCGCCGACCTCGCCGAACTCGGGGGCCTGCTCGTAGAGGCGGACCCGCAGGCCCTGGAGGGTGAGGGCCAGCGCGGCCGAGAGTCCGCCGATTCCGCCGCCGATGACGAGGACGTCCGGGCGGTGGGAGTCTGTGCTGTTCATGTCTCTCTCCCGCGTGGTCACAGCCACGGAGTCAGGGGCTGGGCCGGGGAGCCGTCCCCGGCCGTCACACCGGTGTACGGGCGGCCCGCCAGGTAAGCGGTGATGTCGGCGTTGCCGCCCTGGACGGTGGGGACGGTGTCGCTGCCGCGCTTGCCGACGATTTCGTGGCGGAGTTCGGCGCAGAACTCCTCGGGCAGGTCGGCGAATCGGATGCCGGTGCCGAGGTCGACGGCATGCACCATGACCTCCCTCGTGCGCATCCACGGGACCTCGCTCGCCGGCACGGTCCGTCCCTGGGCGGTCAGTACCTCCGCCCGCCACTGCTCCTCGGTCAGTTCGGCCATGGCGTAGGCCAGCAGCTGCGCCGACTCCTCGAACCAGGCGGTGAGCCATGCGGCGGGTAGCTGCGCGCCCGACTCGATGTCCGCCAGGCGCTGCTCCGGCGAGCTGTACATCGGAGTGGGTTCACCGGTGCGGGCCCAGTGCATGAGGTTCCTGAGGGCCCGGGCGTTGGCGGCCACGTGGGCCACGACGTGCTTGCGGGTCCAGCCGGGGAGCAGCGAGGGCGCGCCGTACGATTCCTCGTCGAGGTCGGCGACGGCCTTGCGGCACAGGTCGGTGCCCTCGGCCACCCAGGCCAGTGTCGTCGGCAGGGTTCTCATCGCGTCCCCTCGGAGACGACGCGGTTCTCGAGACGGCCCAGGCCCTCGATCTCGGTGACGATGGTGTCGCCCTCCTGAAGGAACACCTGCGGCTTGCGGGCGTGGCCGACGCCGCCTGGGGTGCCCGTGGCGATGATGTCCCCGGGGTTGAGCCGGATCATCGTGGAGACGTAGCGGACCAGGTGAACCGGGTCGAAGAGCAGGTCGCCGGTGTTGTCCTGCTGCATGACCTGCCCGTTGACCTCGCAGCGGATGTCGAGCGCGGGGCGCGGGCCGCCGACCTCGTCAGTGGTGACGAGGAACGGGCCGATCGGGGTGGTGGAGTCCCAGTTCTTGCCCTGCAGCCACTCGCGGGTGCGGAACTGCCAGTCGCGGCAGGTGACGTCGTTGAGGACCGTGAACCCCGCGATCGCGGCCTCGGCCTCGGCCTCGTCGGCCCGCCGGACCTGGCGGCCGACGACCACGGCGAGTTCGGCCTCCCAGTCGAACTGCTGGGTCTCGACCGGGCGTCGGACGTCGTCGAGGGCGCCGACGAGAGTGTCCGCGAACTTGCAGAAGAGTGTGGGGTATTCGGGCAGGTCGCGGCCCATCTCCTTGATGTGCTTCTGGTAGTTCAGGCCTACGCACACCACCTTGGTGGGCCGGGGGACGAGCGGGGCGAACTCGGCGTCGGCGGCCGCGTATCGCCGGCCGTCGGCCGCCGACGCGGCTTCGAGACCTCCGGGGGCGGCCAGTACAGCGCCCACATCGGGCAGGCCGAGGTCGACGAAGGTGTCGCCGTCGACGCGGACGGCGGCGGTGCGGTCACCGAGACGGATGGTGGCGAGCTTCACGCGAGGTTCTCCTCGATCTGGGTGCGGAACAGGTTGAGCTTGGTGAAGAGGGGCGCGTCGCTGAACTGGAACAGGTCCAGCGCACCGGAGTCGGAGTCGGACGGGGACGCCTCGGACCGGATCGACAGCGGCTGCCAGGACGGGACGACGAAGAGGTCGCCGCGCTGGACCGACCAGGAGAAGTCGCCCACGGTCACCCGGCCGGAGCCGTCGAAGACCTGGTAGACCGAAGAACCCGTCTCGCGGCGCGGAGCGATCTCGGCGCCGCGGACCAGACGGTGGAACTGGGCCCGGATGGTCGGCAGCACGTCACCGGCGGTGGTGGGGTTGGTGTAGCGCACCAGCGCGTGGCCGGGCCCGACGGTGCCGGGGTGGCCCGCGCGTTCCAGCTCCAGCTGGTCGGTGAGAGCGGCGTCGGTGTCCACCCAGCGGTAGCACAGCAAGGGGGTGCCCTCCCTGCGCCCGAGTTGCGAGACCGGCGCCAGCCCCGGGTGGCCCCACAGCCGCTCCGAGCGCGACCGGTCGGGCGTCGCGTGCTCCTCCCCGGACAGCTCGTCCCGGCCGAAGTCGAAGAACTGCGCCTCGACGTCGTATTGGAGGGGGATGTCGAGGCCGTCGATCCAGGCCATGGGCTCGTCGGCCGAGTTGTGGTGGGCGTGCCAGTTCATACCGGCCTGCGGCAGGAAGTCACCACGGCGCATGGGCACCGGATCGCGCTCCACGACGGTCCACACGCCCTCGCCCTCGACGACGAACCGGAAGGCGTTCTGGGTGTGCCGGTGCTCGGGCGCGTTCTCGCCGGGCATCAGGTACTGAATGGCCGCCCAGAGGGTCGGCGTCGCGTAGGGCCTGCCGCCCAGGCTGGGATTGGCCAGGGCTATGGCCCGCCGCTCGCCGCCGCGGCCGACCGCCACCAGGTCGCCGGCGCGACCGGCCAGGTCGAGCAGTGTCTTCCACTCCCACAGGTGCGGCTGCGCCTTCGACCTGGGGTGCTCGGGCATCAGATCGCCGATTTGAGTCCACAGCGGAACGAGAAGGGCCTTCTCGAAGCCCCGGTAGAGCTCTACGAGTTCAGGAGTGACGGGCGGCTGGTCCGGCCGGTCCTCGGCGGTGAGCGAGACGGGCGAGACGGCGTTGTCCTGGTCGGTCATGACCACACCGTGCTCCGCAGACCTTCGGCTGGAACAGTAGATTCTGTCTTGCGGAACAAACGGTGAGAGGCGGTCGTCGTGGCCAAGTCAATGAAGAACCCGCCGGCGTACGGCGTGACGAGCGTGGATCACGCGCTGCAGCTGGCGGTGATTCTGCAGGTGGAGGGCCCCATCACGGTCTCCGAGGCCGCCCGGCGGCTCGGCGTGGCCCGTTCCAGTGCCCATCGCCTGCTGTCCACACTGGTGTACCGCGACTTCGCGGTGCAGAACGACGACCGCAGATACCGGGCCGGACCGGTTCTGGAGATCGCCGCCAAGGCCCAGTCGAACGTAGGAGCCCTCCGCACCGCCGCCCTCGGCCCGCTGCGCACCCTCGTCGACACCCTCGACGAGACGGCGAACCTCACCATCCGCACCGGCCGCACCGCGAGGTTCATCGCCTCGGTCGAGTGCACGCAGGCCCTCCGGGTCGGAAACCGCGAGGGCATGGTCTTCCCCGCACACCAGGTGAGCGGGGGTCTGGTCATGCTCGCCGCTCTGGCCGACGACGAACTGATCGCGCTCTACGCGCACACCCCCACCGACGGGTCCGAGGAGCGCCCGGATCTGGCAGAGCTGCGCGGCGAGCTCAGAGCCGTCCGGAGCAGTGGCGTCGCCGTCAACCTCGAACGATCCGAGCGAGGGCTCGTCGCCATCGGGCGCGGAGTCACCGATACGAGCGGTGCCACGATCGCCGCCGTGTCGGTGTCCATGCCGAGCGTGCGGTACTCGCCCGACCGTGTGAAGGAGATCGTGTCGGCTCTGGCCGTGGCGGCGGACAGGATCTCTGCCGAGATTCATGAGAGAGGGCGGTAGAGCACACCGGTCAGAAATTCTCGGACGAGGTCGGCCGGCCGCGCGGAGCAGGGTCGCGTCGTCGGCCGACGGCTCAGGCAGCAGGATCGCGAGGACTGTGCAGCCAGGTCGAGGACCTGTGGGCGCGGCTGAAGGGGTACACCGCCGGCGCCTCAGTGACGCCCAGCGCCGAGACGCCAGCCGTCCTGGACCAGCTGGAGCGCACACCTGCTGCACCACGCCGGCGAGGCCGAACCGGTCCTCTGCGACGACACGCACGGCGCCTGACCGGCCGGTGGCCCCGCGGCTTCACCACGACGACTCGCCGGCCGGCTCCTTCAGAGTGAAGCGGGCACGCCGGACGCCGCCCCCGCCGGACGCCGCCCCCGCCACCCAGGCGGCTACCTGCGCCCGGGAGGAGAACTCCAGCTTGGCCAGGATCCGTTCGATGTGTCCGTCCACCGTGCGGGTGGACACCACAAGCCGCTCGGCGATCTGGCGATTGCTGAGGCCCTCGGCGACGAGTCGGGCGACCTGTTGTTGTCGTGGGGTCAACACCTCGACCGTCGTCGCGGGTTCGGGTGTGGCCACCGCTTCGGGGCCGTTCAGCGCGTAGGAGATGGCCTGCCGTCGGTCCATACGACCGCCCTCGTCAAGCCTGGCCCGCAAGGCCTCGGCGCCACCCAGTCTGCGTTGCAGTTCCTCCTCGCACTGGGTGTGGTAGCCCGCCAGGTGCGGTCCGAAGGCAGTGAGTGACGTGCCGATCACACCCCAGATCGACTGGATCGCACCGAGCAGACGAGCCGCGTGGTCGTACTCCGCGTTCGTCGTGGCGACCCATGCGAGGAGTTCGATCATGACCGCGGCTCCGACATGGTCGTTGAAGCCACGCTGGATCTGCAGACCCGCGCGGGCCGCCGACTTCGCCTGGTCGGGGTCGCCGTTCAGCCAGGCGTTCAGGCCCAGCGCGTACAGTGCACGCGCCCTGGCCCAATGCTCGCCATTGCGCTCACTCACCGCGATCACCTGCCGGGCAGCCTGCTCGGCCTGGTCGTCCTGGAGCAGAGCCCGGGCGATGGCGGTCTGGAAACCGTTGAAGAGGACGCCGTCGACGTCTCCCGCCTCCGCCAACCGCGCGGAGGCGGCATCGAAGTGACCGAGGGCAGCACGAAGGTCCCCGCGGAAGAAGGCGACGGTGCCGCGGAGCGAGCGCGTCATGCAGAGCGAGACCTGATCGCCGAGCTCTCCGGCCAACTCGTCGCACTCCGCCAGTCGTACCTCGGCGGCGGAGTCGTCGCCCTGGAGCAGTGAGACCCATGCCGCCGCCCAGAGTGCGGTGGCCCGCTCGGGCAGTCGTGGTGCGTCGAGCGCGAGAGCCAGGTCGAGCCAGCGCCGCCCCTCGCTCAGCGCTCCGTCGGCACACCAGTGATGGCGCAGCGCGGACACCATGGACAGGGCGTGCTGGGTCCGGCGCGTGCTGATGCACCTTTCCAGGGCCGATTCCACGTTGCTGCGGTCGGCGCGTAGCCTGGCCAGCCCGGATTCCTGGCCTGGCCCGCTCCAATTCGCCGCCACCTGTACGGCCAGTGCTCCGTAGTATTCCTGGTGCCGGTCTCGCACAGTTTCCACGTTCTCGTGCGTCTTCAGGCGCTCTCCGGCATATTCCTGGAGGGTCATCAGCATGCGGAAACGCAACAGCCCGCTTCCCTCGACGGCCTGGATAATCGACTGGGCAACCAAATGATCCGTGAGGTCGAGAATCCGCTCGCGGGGCAGACCGTCGCCGGCGCATATGTGTTCAGCGGCCTGCAAGTCGAATCCGCCGGAGAACACCGCGAGGCGAGTCCACAGCAATTGTTCCTCGGGCGTGCACAGGTCGTAACTCCAGTCGATCAGCGCGCGGAGTGTGCGCTGACGGGGCAGTGCGGAACGGCTCCCGCCGGTGAGCAACCCGAATCGGTCTGCCAGCCGTTCGACCAATGCGTCGAGGTGCAGCGATCGCAGCCGTGAGGCGGCCAGCTCTATCGCCAGGGGGATGCCCTCCAGCTGGGCGCAGAGCCGGGCCACTGCCAGGCCGTTGATGTCGTCCACGACGAACCCGGGCGTGATCGCCCTTGCGCGGTCCACGAGGAGTCGCACCGACTCGTACCGGGACAGCACCTCCACGGAGGACTCGGTGTCGGGGTCCGGGACCGGCAACGGCAGAACCTGATAGACGTTCTCCCCGCCGATGATGTCCAGGACTTGTCTGCTCGTCGCGAGAATCCGGACGTGTGGACAGCCCCGCAGCAGCCGGTCGACGAGCACGGCGCAGGCCTGGACCAGATGCTCGCAGTTGTCGAAGAGCAGCAGCGTCTGCCGGCGGCCCAGGTACTCGATCAGCCGGTCCGCCGCCGGCCGGTTCGAGGAATTCGCCACCCCGAGAGCGGTCGCCACGGCGTGCTCAACGAGTTCGGGCTCACGGACGGCCGCCAGGTCGATCAGCCAGACCCCGTCGGGGAACGCCGAACGGGCCGCGATTCCCGTCTCGACCGCCAGCCGGCTCTTCCCGACGCCACCCGCTCCGGTCAGCGTCACCAGGCGGGCCGATCCCAGCAGCCCGCGAACCTCCGCCAGATCACTGTGGCGTCCCACAAAACTCGTGACGGCGTTGGGAAGGTTTCCCGAACCACCGTCAGGTATCTCATCCACCATGAATTCCAGATTCTCTTCTGAGAGCCCGGCCGTTACCCGAATTCGGCGGAGTGACCCCGTCGAATTCCATGCGACTCTGACGCACTCCGGGTGCCGACACCCGGGTTTCCTCCATTAATGCCGTGCCGAGTAAAAGGCGAGATGTGAGGCCGAGCTGACTCAATGCCGCATGATGCGGATTTGTGTCCCGAACATTGAAACGCTAACAGGTGGTTTTCTGTCCACGCAAGCATCGGGAGCGTAGATACTGCGCGCTTCGGCGCGGCTCGCACGGGCACGGGCGAAGCGGATGCGGACACGGCGCGCGCCGGCCGGAGCCGGTACGAGCGCCCCGCCCGCGTCGGGGCCGAGCAGGGCGGGGGTAGACCTGCGCGACCTCGCGAAGGGGTGGTTCTACCCGTATCCCCTGAACCTCGCCGGGGCTGAGATTGGCCCTCGGTTCGAAGTGAGGAGGACCCAACGTGACAACGATGCACGTGGGAGCCCGGCCCGCGGTCGCCCCAGGCAGGCTGTTCATCGGCGGTCGATGGGAGCCGGCAGAGGCAGAGGCCGTCAGGGAACTGGTCGATCCTGCGACCGGGCAGCGAGCGACGACCGTCGCCGAAGCCGGTGCCGGCGACGCGCGACGTGCGGCCGCCGTGGCGCTCAAGGCCTTCGAAGAAGGTCCCTGGCCGCGGATGAGCCCGCGCGAGCGGGGGCGCATCCTGCTGCGCGCCGCCGAGTTGCTGCGGCAGCACGCCGAGGAGTTCGCCCTCCTGGAGAGCTTCAACGTCGGAAAGCCCATCACGCTCACCCGGCGGGTCGACATCCCGATGGCGATCGAGACCTTCGAGTACTACGGCAATCTCGCAGCAGGCATCGAAGGCGCGGTCCGGACGCCTGCCGCCCCCGCTCTGGCGTACACCCGGCGGGAGCCGATCGGCGTGGTCGCGGCGATCACCCCGTTCAACTTCCCGCTCGTACTGTCCAGCAAGAAGATCGCCGCGGCCCTTGCCGCGGGAAACACCGTCGTACACAAGCCGGCCGCGGAGACCCCGCTCACCGCTCTCCGGCTCGCGGAAGTACTCCAGGAAGCCGGTCTGCCGGACGGCGCCTACAACGTGGTCACCGGGGACGCGGAAGCCGGACAGGCGCTGGTGTGCGATCCGAGGATCGCCAAGGTCGCGTTCACCGGCTCGACCGTCGTCGGGAAGAGAATCGTGGTCCAGGGGGCCGACACCCTCACCCGGGCGACCCTGGAACTGGGCGGGAAGAGCGCGAACCTCGTCTTCGCCGACGCCGATCTGGATGCCGCCGTGCCCACGGCAGTCAAGGCGTTCACCTTCAACACGGGACAGTTCTGCATGGCGGGCAGCCGGCTTCTCGTCGAGCGGCCCGTCTACGAGGAAGTGCTCGAGCGGCTGAGCGCAGCCTGTGCGCAGATCAAGGTCGGCGACCCGCTGAGTGAGGAGACCATGGTCGGGCCTCTGGCGGGCCCCGCTCACCAGGCAAAGGTCGTCTCGTTCCTCGAACGGGCCCGCCGCGATGGGATCGGTGTCACCAGCGCCGAGTGCCCGGACGGGCCGGGCTTCTACGTCGCCCCGACGGTGCTCACCGGCGTCGACCAGCAATCGGCCTATGTCCAGGAAGAGATCTTCGGGCCGGTCCTGACCGTCCAGCCCTTCGACACCGAGGACGAGGCCGTGCGGATGGCCAACGGGACTCCCTACGGCCTCGCCGCGGGCCTGCAGACCCGCGACGTCTCCCGTGCGCATCGCGTCGCAGCTCGCCTCGACGCGGGAACGGTGTGGGTCAACACGTGGGCTGCCATGGACATCTCCATGCCGATAGGTGGCTACAAGCAGTCCGGATACGGGCGGGAAAACGGCCCCGAGGGCCTGGACGAATACCTGCAGACCAAGTCGGTCATCGTGGCCCTGTAGGAATCGACCGAGAAAGGGAAAGGCATCATGCATTCCACTACAGCAGCCATAATCGAAGGCCCGGGCGCCCCGTTCACCTTTACCGATGTCGTGCTCGACGAACCTCGCAAGGACGAGGTCCTGGTACGGATGGTCGCCGCCGGCCTGTGTCACAGCGATCTGAACGTACAGGCGGGCCGGATGCCCTTCCCGCTGCCCGGGGTCATCGGCCACGAAGGAGCCGGAATTGTCGAGCAGGTCGGGTCTTCCGTCACCAAAGTCCGGCCCGGCGACAAGGTCCTGTTGAGTTTCACATCGTGTGAACACTGCACCAACTGCCGCAATGGGCACCCGGCCTACTGCGACACCTGGCTGCCCCGCAATGTGACGGGAGGCAAGCGCAGCGACGGGAGCTCCCCGATCACGCGCGACGGCGTCCCGGTCGGTGGGCATTTCTTCGGCCAGTCCTCCTTCGCCGAGGCGGCCGTCGTCGACGCTCGCAGCGTGGTGAAGGTGGATCCCGAAGCCGACCTGACGGTGCTCGCGCCGCTGGGCTGCGGCGTCCAGACCGGAGTCGGCACCGTCTGGAACGTCCTGGCGCCCAGACCCGGTGAGAGCCTGGCCGTCTTCGGCGCCGGCGCGGTGGGCCTGTCGGCGATCATGGCCGCGGCTGCTCTGCCCTCGGGCGACATCATCGCGATCGACCGTGTGCCGTCCCGGCTCGAGCTCGCCCTGGAACTCGGCGCACAGCACACCATCAACACCACCGAAGTGGATCCGGCGACCGCGCTGGCAGAGATCACCGGTGGCCGCGGCGTCGACAACGCAGTGGACACCACCGGAATCCCCGCCCTCCTCCGCACCGCCGTCGACGCCCTCAGCACCGGCGGAGCGTGCGCGGTCGTCGGCGTGGCCCCTCCCGGCGTCGACGTGGCGCTGGACATGCACGATCTGCTGCTCGGCAGGCGCGTGCTGGGCGTGACGCTGGGAGACGGCGAGCCGGAGACCCTGCTGCCCCGGCTGGCCATGCTGCATCGGCAGGGAAAGCTCCCGCTGGAAAAGCTGATCAAGCACTACAAATTCAGGGACCTGAACACCGCTGCCCGCGATATGCACGATGGGGCGACGATCAAACCGGTCGCGCTGTTCTAGTCTCCCGATTCCGTTGAAAACACCTGGCGAGTCATTGAAAACGCATGGCAAGCCATGAGAAAAGCAACAGGTGGACTGACGATGCAAGAAGGAAATAGGCAAGACGCAACGCTTCCCGGCGGTGTCGACACCGCGGAAGTATCGATCGACGAATTCTGTGGTGCGCTCGCATCGCGCGATATGGCGGGCCTGTGGAGCAGGCCGCCGATGCCGGCTCACCCGATGCCGCAGACGCGTGCGCATCTGTGGCGCTGGGACACCGTCGCCCCGCTGGCGCGGCAGGCGGGAAGTGTTCTGGGGGTCGACGAAGGAGCGGCTCAGCGGCGGGCACTGCAGTTCTGCAACCCGGGACTGCGCATCGGAACGACAGAAGCCCTGTTCGGTGCCTACCAGTATCTGGATCCGGGTGAGAAGGCGCCGGCCCATCGGCATTCTCCGGCAGCGATCCGGTTCATGATGACCGGCTCGAGTGTCTACACCACCGTCGACGGAGACGCCTGTTGGATGGAGCCCGGCGACTTCGTCCTCACGCCCAGCTGGGCGTGGCACGATCACACCAACCAGAGCGATGAGCCCGCGATCTGGCTCGATGTGATCGACGTGGTGATGGTCGCCACCTTGGAGTCGATTTTCTTCGAGGACCATCCGACCGGGATGCAGGACGTCGCGGGTTTCTCCCTCTCGGAGGAGAAGTTCGGTCATGCGGGACTTCAGCATTCCGACGGCGCCGCCTGGCCGAAGCCGTACTCGCCGCTGTTGCGCTATCCCTATGCCCAGGTCGATGCCGCGCTGGAAGCGTTGCAGAAGCAGAGTGACGACTCCAGCGTGACGGTGGAGTACAAGAATCCGGTCACCGGCGGCCCTGCTCTGCCCACCCTCACCTGCCAGATGACGAGGATTCGTCCGGGAAAGCCCACGGCCCCCCGACGGCAGACCGGCGGCCAGATCCACACCGTGTTCCGCGGCCGCGGCAGGTCCGTGATCGGCGGAAAGGAATTCACCTGGGGTCCGGGCGACGTCTTCGTCGTCCCCTCCTGGGTTCCCGTCGAGCACGAAGCGGAAGAGACCGCCGACCTTTTTGTGGGCAGTGACCGGGCAGCCCTCGAGGCTCTGCATCTCTACCGCGAGGCCGAGCTGCCCGCCCAGCAGCAGGTGACAGGAATCTTCGAGCCGGCATCCGCGCCGGAATCCGACGAAGCGGTACCCGCTGTCGGCCAAGGAAGGAGGGAACCGTGAGAATCGCAATTTCCGGAGGCGGGATCGGCGGACTCGCCACCGCGTTGATGCTCCATGACGTCGGCGTTGACGTGACCGTTTACGAGGCGGTCCCCGAACCGCGACCGCTCGGCGTGGGAATCAACGTACTGCCCCACGCCATCCGGGAACTCGACCGCATCGGTGTCCTGGAGGAGCTGCTCCCCCTGGCCGTCGCCACCGAAGAGCTGTGCTACGTGAATCGGCACGGCCAGTTCCTGTGGCGGGAGCCGCGCGGGATATCGGCGGGATACCCGGTGCCGCAGCTCTCGATCCACCGAGGCAACTTCCAGATGGCCCTCCTGGACATCGTCCGCCGGCGCCTCGGCGAATCCGCGGTGCGCACGGGAATGAAGGTCACCGGCTCCAACCCGGACAACCGCAAGAGCGCCGAGTTCCAGCTGATCGACAGCGTCACCGGCCGCACCTCCCAGGAGTCTGCGGATGTGCTGGTGGGCGCCGACGGTCTTCACTCGGCACTCCGGAAGCAGCTCCACCCGAGCGACGGCAGCCCCCGATGGAGCGGGGAACTGATGTGGCGTGGCACCACCATGGCGCCGCCGTTCCTCACCGGAAAGTCCATGGCGCTGATCGGCACGCGCGGGCACAAGGTCGTGGCCTATCCGCTCTCCCTCCCTGACGACCAGGGCAACGTCCTGATCAACTGGATTGCCGTCCTGGACAAGAATTCTCGCCGGCTCCCGCCCGTCGAATCCTGGAACAGGCCGGGACAGATCGAGGACTTCATCGACCAGTTCGACTCGTGGTCGTTCCCGTGGCTCGATGTCGCGGCGCTGATGCGCGGCGCGCAGAGCGTCCACGTCTTTCCCATGGTCGACCGCGACGCGCTGCCGACGTGGACCGCGGGACGGACGACCCTCTTGGGCGACGCGGCGCATCCCATGTTCCCCGTGGGCTCCAACGGAGCTTCCCAGGCGATCCTCGACGCGCGTGCGCTGACCCAGGCCCTCCTGGAGGAGTGCGATCCCGACATCGCCCTGGAGCGCTACGAAAGCGAACGCCTCGCCGCCACGGCCGGAGTCGTGGAAGCCAATCGCAGCCAGGGAGCCGCACGCATTCTCGACCTGGCCGAGGAACGTGCACCCGAGGGCTTCACCGAGGTGGGCGAAGTCTTCGCCCCCGGGGAACGGGAGGCGCTCGCCACCGCATACCAACGCGTTGCCGGCTTCGCTCCGGCAACCCTGCGGCAGTGACAGCGACCGAGAGCCGGCCGTGACAACGATCGAAAGAGGATGACGATGGTGAATCCGGAGATTGACGTGGCGAGTGCCGTCGCCCGTCTGCGCCAACGCAGCGGCGGCGACCTGATCGACGTCCATGCCCACTACACTCCGCCACTCACGGAAGCCGAGCTCGCCCGTCTGCTGGCCTCCTTCCGCGCCGGCCACTTCACCGCACCGCCGGCCGGCCCCTGGTCGGTCGAGAGCGCCCTGGAGTTCATGGACGGTCACGGCATCTCGGTGCAGATGCTGTCGAACCCGAACCGGCTCACTCCCGACGAGGCGAAGTCGTACAACGACTTCGGCGCGAAGGTGGTGCGGGAACACCCCGACCGGTTCGGGCTGCTCGCCAACCTTCCGCTGATCGATCCGGTCAAGGCGGTATCGGAAGTCGACCGCGCGATCGAGGATCTCGGCGCCGACGGATTCGTTCTCATCACCAACTACGAGGGTGCCTATCTGGGGGACCCGCGGTTCACCGATGTCTTCGCCGCGCTCGACGAGAAGAGGGCCACGGTCTTCCTGCATCCGGTGATACCTGCCGGGTTCCCCGGGCTTGCGTGCGGACGTCCGGGGCCGGTCATCGAATTCCCCATGGACACGGCGCGCACCATTGTCGATGCCGTCTATGCGCGGGTCTTTCTGGACTTCCCAAACATCAACTTCGTCATCTCGCATGCCGGCGGAGTCCTTCCCGTCCTTGCCGAACGCATCGGGTCGACCGGCATGCTGCCGTGGGTGAGCAATTCCCGCGGCGTGACCAAGGACGAGGTGCGCCAGCAGATTGCCGGCCTGTTCTATGACACCGCGCTCGCGACATCACCCAACGCGCTTCTTCCGCTCCTGGAGGTCACGTCCCCCGATCACATCGTGTTCGGGTCCGACTACCCGCCGGGGGATGTCGAGTTGATCGAAGCCCACATGGAAGTGCTGAGTCGGACCGCCCTCCTCAGTGACCATCAGCTGGCGCAGTTCTCGACCACTGCGACAACTCTCTTCCCGCGCTTGGCAGCACGCTCGGACGCATAGTCCAGAGCCCTCGAATCTTCCTGACGGAAATAAAGCACCACCTGTGAAAGGAATTGTGGAATGACGGCCAATATCGGAAAACTGGGATCCCAGTCCGCGGTGCGCCGGTGGACGATGGACGAGTTCACCTTCACCTACATCGTCGACGGACCCATGTCGCTCATCCCCACCCGCTTCCTCAAGTCGTTCCCCGACGCCTACTGGCGCGAGCACCCCGAGGCGCTGGACGAGAACGGCGGCGTGCCGATGACGGCAGGCGGACTGCTCGTCGAGCGGGACGGCCACCGCATGCTCGTCGACGCCGGACTCGGTGTCATGAACGTCAACTCGCTCTACGGGCCCATCCAGGGCGGCGCGATGCTGGAGACACTTGCGTCGGTCGGCTACGCGCCCGAGGACATCGATGTTCTCGCCCTGACCCATATCCACATCGACCACACGGGATGGGCGTTCGTCCCGGACGGGAACGGCGGACGGAAGGCAACCTTCCCGTCGGCGTCGTACGTGATATCGCGGCAGGAGTGGGAGCCGCTCTCCCAAGGGGTGCCGCCGGCCGACATGCCGGACCCGACCGCCGTGGTCGAGCCGCTGCTGCACCATCCGAAGCTCACCCTCGTCGACGACGGCGGAGAGGTGGTGCCGGGCGTGACGGCACTCGTCACCCCCGGCCACACCCCCGGGCACGCCACCTACATCATGACCTCGTCGAGCGGCAGGCGGCTGGTGGTCTTCGGCGACGCGTTCCACTCGCCCGCGCAGCTGACCCACCCCGACTGGGGCTCGGCACCCGACAGCCACACCGAGTCCGTGCAGGAAGCACGTGCCCGCGTGCTGTCGGAGCTGCTCAAGCCCGACACCTACGCCTTCGCCTTCCACTTCGGCGACCAGCCCTTCGGCCGTGTCGTCCGCGACGAGCAGGGCCAGGTCACCTGGGAGCCGATCCCCACGCACATTCTGTGACGCCTTCCTTGGCGTCCCGCACCACCTGAGCCACGCGGAACATCTCCTGGGCAGCGGTCGAGCATTCAGGGCCGGCCGCTGCCCGGATACGGCACGTTCCTCTCTCCGACAGGTCATGCAAAGGACGATTCCATGGCTGTTGCAAAAGAAATCTCGGTTGCGGATCCCACCCACGTGGACCCGTCCACTCTCAAGCGTGTGACGGTCCTCGCCACTCTCGGCAACGTCCTCGAGTGGTACGACTTCACCGTCTACGGCTTCCTTGCCGTTCATATCGGAGCCACCTTCTTTCCCGAACAGGACGGCGTCACGTCGATCCTCGCGACCTTCGCGGTCTTCGCGGCGGGGTTCGTCGCCCGGCCCCTGGGAGCTTTTGTCCTCGGTCCGTTCATCGACCGCAAGGGACGCAAGTCGGTCATGCTGCTGTCGATGCTGCTGATGGCGTCCGGCTCACTCCTCATCGGTCTCGCACCGGGGTATGCCGTCGCCGGATCGCTCGGTGCCGTCATCATCGTCATCGGACGCCTCGCGCAGGGGTTCTCGGCCGGCGGCGAATTCGGGAGCTCGGCCGTCTTCCTCATCGAGTGGGCCCACCGCGGGCGCCGGGGATTCTTCGGGAGCTTCCATCAGGTCGCGACCTACGGTGGCCTGCTGCTCGGTGTGCTGGTCACCGCCGGGCTGACCGGCGCCCTGGGCTCGACGGCGATGCGCGACTGGGGTTGGCGTGTCCCCTTCATCCTGGGCGCTCTACTCGCCGTGGTCGCCCTGTTCCTGCGGCGACGCATAGAAGAGACCCCCGTCTTCACCGCCTCCCGCGGTCAGGCATCCACGGAGTCCGGCGCGGAGACCGACCACGGAACGAACCCGCGGCCGAGTGTCGGATTCCTGCTGACAGTCGGAGTAAACGCTCTCTGGGGAGTGACGGCCATGGTCGCGCTCACGTACATGCCCAGCTACGCCTCGGAGTTCCTGGACATCGAGCTGCAGACCTCGCTGGTGGCGACGCTCATCGGCGCGATAGTGACGGTTGTCCTGCTGCCTGTCGCGGGGCATATCTCCGACAAGCTCGGGCGTAAAGCCCTGATCGTGTTCAGTGCCGTGGGCTACGTGGTGCTGCCGTATCCGCTCTTCCTGCTCATGGTCGACAACAGGTCGTTCGGGTCGCTGGTGATCGCGCAACTGGTCTTCGCAGTGTTCACGGCGGCCATCGCCGGCACCGGCTCCGCAACGATCACGGAGCTCTTCAGCGCCAAGCACCGCGGCTCGCTGGTCTCCATGGCCTCCGCAACCGCTGTGACTGTCTTCGGCGGCTTCGGCGCGATCATCTGCACCTGGCTCATCGACGTGACGGACAGCGCCGTGTCTCCCGCCTTCTACATCTCCGGCGTCGCGCTGATCACGCTCGTGGCGGGACTGTTCCTGCCCAGGAACCTCGCAAGCAGCGACCTGCGTAGGTGAGAGTCCGGGGCGCGGGACGCTCCGGACGGTATTCATGGAGAGGAAAGTACGTTGAAACTGAGCATGTTCGACGATTTTCGGCTCGGCGTCTGGGCCCGGGACGAGTCGATAGTCGACGTGACAAGTGTGCTGCCGGAGACAGCCCGTCCATCGGATCGCATGAGCGCGCTGATAGCGGACTGGGCGAGAGTCGAGTCCGAGATCCGGGACGCCGCACGCAGCACCGGAACACCCCGCTCACAGGTCACGTTCAGGGCGCCCCAGCCAAGACCGTCGAAGATCCTCGCCGCCCCGGTCAATCACGGTCCGCATCGTGAAGAGATGATTGCTGCGGGAGCTTTCAAGGACGTGCCGGGAACGATCGAGAAGTATGTCGCTTTCCTCAAGGCGCCTTCATCGATCGTCGGGCCGGACGCATCGATCGAGCATCCTGATCCGACGCGTCGCATCGACTACGAAGCCGAACTCGGCATCGTCATCGGTGCCCCGGCACGCCACGTATCCCATGAGAACGCGCTGAGCCACGTCTTCGGTTATCTCGCCCTGATCGACGTGACGATGCGAGGCGACGAGGACCGCTCGTATCGCAAGAGCTTCGACACCTTCACGCCGCTGGGGCCGGCCATCGTCACCGCGGACGAGATCCCCGACCCGTCGGTGCTCGAGCTCGAGCTGCGCGTCAACGGTCGTCTTCGCCAGAAGGGGAGGGTCGCCGACCTCATCTACGACGTCCCGCAGCTCATCGAAGTGTATTCCCGGGCGATGACCCTCGAGCCGGGAGACATCATCGCGAGCGGCACCCCGGACGGGGTCGGACCGCTGACCCCAGGTGACGAGGTGTCGCTGGAGGTGTCGCACGTACCGCCGCTCACCATCCGCGTCACGGCCCGCGACCCGCTCCACCAGCCGTCCGCACCAGGGACGCGGTAACAGCCACCTCCCCCTCAGGTGGGAGCTGCCGTCTCCACGCCCGCCTGACCCCGGCCCCGCGCTACCGCGCCATGGGGCACCACGACACCGACGACGACACGGGCGCGGACTGGCTCCACCAGCCGTACGCCACCCGACCGACTGAAATGGACCCTGATGAAGGAAGAGATCGACGAGACCGTACGTGCCAGCCGGGCCCTGGCCGCTGCCGGTCTGACCGACATGGTGTGGGGGCACGCCGCCGTCCGTGACCCGGATGGCGACGGCGTCTGGATGAAGGCCTCCGGCTGGGGATTCGAGGAGATTTTCGCCGAGCGGGTGCTGTTGGTCAGCCGCGAGGGTGTGGTCCTCCACGGCGAGGGCAAGCGGCACATCGAGTACCCGATCCACACCGAGATCATGGCGAGGCGCCCGGACGTCGGCTGCGTCGTGCACACACACGCACCCGCCCTGAGCGCCTTCGCCTCCCTCGACACACCCCTGCTGCCCATCTCCCACGACGGCGTCGTGTTCTGCGATCCGCAGGTGCCGCGCTTCACCGAGACGGGTGCACTCATCGCGACCCGCGAGCTCGGCGCGGCGCTCGCCGAGACGCTCGGTGACGGCCCCGCATGCCTGATGCCGCGGCACGGAGCCGTCACCGTCGGTCCGGACGCCGCGACTGCCGTCATGTACGCCGTTCTGTTGGAACGCGCGTGCCGTACGCAGCTCATGGCCATGGCCGCCGGAGACCCCAAGACGTGGTCCGACGATGCCGAAGCGGCCTTCAAACGCAACCAGGTCTGGAACCCCGCTCAGCGGGACGCAGGCTGGAACTACCTGCAGCGCCTCTCGGAAAGGAGCCTGTGACGACGAAGTCGTCGGGCTAGCGGACGACCACGCGGACCCCGAGCGAGGGCCGAAACCACCGCCACCGAGGAGCAGCGGCACGAGGCCCCCGGCCGGCTCCTCGGCCGCCCGCTCCGGCGCTTCCCAACCAGGGCCCGCCGATCGCCGACTCGTCCAGGAGGAGGCCGGCGGCGTGGCCGAGCGCGTGGCCGTCGACGCGGACCGCAGTTGAAACGCACCGTGTTGTGGTGGCCGTTGGCGTAGGTGACGGCGCGGAAGGCGAACACATCCGTAGTGGGCGGCGTCCGGCGCGAAGAGTTCGGTGATCGCCTTCTCAACCAGCCGCGTCGGCCAGCGGCCGGGCGTGCCGAGCGGCGTCCCCACCCAGTCGTCGCGACATCAAGCTGCTGAGCGGTCCCCCTGGGCGAACGCCTGGGCCGTCACGGAGGACCGCACGCCAGAATGCCCCGCTATGGGATAATTGATCAGTACTTCTAGAGGTTGATCGGATTTGTCATTTCCGCTGCAGGATTGGGGAAGGATGACTGCGAGGGTGAGATGAATGGCAATGACGGCAGACGGCACCGGCGCAAGCGACTTCTTCGACGAGGCGGCCTCGGCCCGCGTCACGATTAGCAAACGGGGCGTTGTGACCGGCTGGAACGAAGGGGCCCGGCGGCTGCTCGGCTATCTGCCCGCCGAGATCATCGGACACCGCGCCCTCGACTTGCTCGCCGAGGCCCCGGCCGAGGAGATGCTGAGCTCGCTGAGCGGGATGTCACGCTGGAAGGGCACGCTCCCGCTGCTGCACCGCGACGGCCGCCGTCTCGACATACCCCTCCTCGCCCACGGCCCCAGCTACGACAGGCACGACTGGTTCGTCGTCTCGGCGCTCCGCAGCCGCGAATCGCCCCCGCCCCGCGACGACGCTCCGCTGACCCACTGGTCCTTCGACCAGTCCCCGTGCCCCATGGCGTTCTACGACAGCCGGCTGCGACTTCGCCGGGCCAACGCCCACATGGTCCACGCTTTGGCCCTCACCGAGGACGAGATGCGCGGATTGCGGGTAACGGAGATCCTCGTCGATCCAGGGGCCCCCGAGGCCGAGAAATCCATGCGCCGGGCGATGGAGACCGGCGAGACGCAGCGGATGGAGAGCTACGCGCGTGTCCCCGGTGAGCCCCACGAGCACGCTTGGTCGCTCCGGCTCGCGCCGGTGCGCGACGACGATGGCCGGATCTGTGGTGCCGTCCTCTCCGCCCACGACATGACCGAGCAGTACTGGGCCCGCCAACGGCTCCTCCTGCTCAACAATGCCAGCACCCGCATCGGCAGCACCCTGGACGTCATGCGCACCGCGCAGGAACTGGCCGACGTCGCCATCCCCTACCTTGCCGACTTCGTCAGCGTCGATCTGCTGGCCTCCTTCGACCAGGGCGCGGAGCCCCTGCCCGGCCCGCTGCCCGACACGGTCGTGCTGCGCCGCATCGCTCAACAGTCCGTCAACGAGGGTTGCCCCGAGGCCGTGGTCACGCTGGGCGCCACAGCCATCTACCAGGAGCTCACCCCGCCGGTCGTCTGCCTGCGCACCGACCGCCCCGTCGTCCAGGAGATCACGCCCGCCGACCTGGCTCGCTGGGCGGCCGACGACCCGGCCTGGGCCTCCCGGATCCGGGAGTACGGCATCCACTCGGTGCTCGCCGTGCCGTTGCGCGCCCGAGGTATCGTCCTCGGCGTCGCCCTCTTCACCCGCCACCAGCTCCCGGCGCCGTTCGAGGAGGACGACGTGCTGCTGGCCGAGGAGATCACCACCAGGGCAGCCGTCTGCATCGACAACGCCCGCCGTTACACCCGCGAGCGCGTTACCGCCCTCACCCTCCAGCGCAGCCTCCTCCCCAAAAGGCTGCCCGGGCAGGCGGCGGTCGAGGTCGCCTCCCGCTACCTGCCCGCCGGCGCCCGGGCCGGGGTCGGGGGCGACTGGTTCGACGTGATCCCGCTGTCCGGCGCTCGAGTCGCCCTGGTCGTCGGCGACGTGGTGGGCCACGGCATCCAGGCCTCCGCCACCATGGGTCGGCTGCGCACCGCCGTACAGACCCTCTCCGACGTCGACCTGGCCCCCGACGAACTTCTCACCCACCTCGACGACCTGGTCAGCCGGCTCAGCGCCGAAGCGGACAGCGAAAGCCCCGGGGACACCGACGGTGGAGCCGGCGGCGAGATCGGCGCGACCTGCCTCTACGCGGTCTACGACCCGGTCTCCCGGCGCTGCTCGCTGGCCCGGGCCGGCCACCCGCTGCCGGCCGTGATCACTCCCGAGGGCGCCGCCGAGTTCCTGCCCCTGCCCGCCGGGCCGCCGCTGGGACTCGGTGGCCTGCCATTCGAGGCCGCCGAGGTGGAACTGGCCGAGGGCAGCGTCATCGTCCTGTACACCGATGGCCTGGTCGAATCCCGCGACCGGGACATCGGCTCCGGGCTACAGGTGTTCCGAGAGGCCCTGGGCCACCCCAGCCCCTCCCTGGACGCGCTCTGCGACACCGTGCTGGAGAGCCTGCTCCCCGGCCGCCCTGCCGATGACGTCGCCCTGCTCGTCGCTCGTACCCATGCCCTCGACTCCGCCCATGTGGCCACCTGGGAGGTGCCCGCCGACCCCGCCATGGTCGCCGAGGCCCGGAAGTGGTCCTCGGCGCAACTGGCCGTCTGGGGGTTGCACGAGCCAGAGTTCGTCACGGAACTGGTCGTCAGTGAGCTGGTCACGAATGCCATCCGGCACGCCCAGCCGCCGATCCAACTGCGTCTGATCCTGGACCGCTCGCTCATTTGCGAGGTCTCCGACGCCAGTAACACTGCCCCGCATCTGCGCCGGGCCCGGACCTACGACGAGGGCGGGCGCGGCCTGCTGCTGGTCGCCCAGCTCACCCAGGGCTGGGGCACTCGACAGACGCTGACCGGCAAGACGATCTGGGCCGAGCAAGCCCTCACCTCCGACGGGTAGCGGACCGCCACGCCGTATCAGCTCAGGTACTGGAACGCCGGCGGCGCATGGACTGGATCCGGGAACGGGAGTCGGCAATTTGGTGCTTCATCTCCACGAGGAAGTGCTCGGACATTCGTTCATAGCCAGGGGCGCCGACAGCTGGCCGGCGGCCGATACAACGCCACGTTCACCGGCACATCTCCTCGAGCGCGGCGTGAGTGCCGAACATCCGGCTGTGGTACGTCAGGGGTCGGCCCAGTATCGCCTCGGCCGCCACGACCTCTCCCAGCACAATGACGTGATCACCGCCGTCGACCAGGTCGGCAACGGTGCACCCCAGGAATCCTCCGCAGCCCGGAAGGCGGGGTACGCCGACGTGCGGGTCCCACGGGACTCCGGTGAACTTGTCAGCGCCCTTGCCGGCGAAGCGCAGTGCCCATGCGGACTGCTCGCTGCCGAGCACGTTGATACCGAACCGCCCGGTCTCGCGGACGAGGGCGAGGAGGTCGGAGCCGCGGTCCAGGGACACCAGTGCCATGGGCGGCGCCATCGACAGGGATGCGAACGCGCTGACGGTGGTGCCGTGCGGACGGCCGTCCGCGGCAAGTGCGGTGACCACCGACACCGGGGTGCACACGCCTGCCATGACCTCACGGAACTCATCGACCAGACTGTGACGCGTACTGCTGTTCATGAAGACTCCTTGACGTAACGGTGGCTCAATGCCGTGTCTCGCGCCGGATCGTGGTCCGACTCGGGTGTCACGCTCCGCCCGCATCGGGAAGGTTTTCGACGTGGTGGGGCGGCGGGGATGCCTCCGGCGACGACGCGAAGGCCGCGGCGAGGCGTTCCTGGCGGGCCTGCACCTGGGGGTACCACTCCGGGTGGGTGATGGCGTACAGCGAGCCGGTCCGCAGGGCGGCGACGGCGGCTGCACCTGCCTGATCGGGACTGATGAAGTGCAGGCCGCGCTCCGCCATCCGGTCGGTGATGTCGACGTCGACCAGAGCCTCGTCGCCGACACGTGGGCGGTTGCGCCGGCTCTCCTGAATCCGCGTGCGCACCGCGCCGGGGCACAGCACCGTCGCGCGCACGCCGGAGCCGGCGTCCCTGAGCTCGTCGGCCAGCACCTCGGTCATCGCGATCACCCCGGCTTTGGCGAGCGCGTATGCGCCCAGACCCGCAACTGGGGCGAGGCCGGCCATCGAGGCGGTGTTCATCAGCCGCCCGCCCTCCGGGTTGGCCTCCAGCAGGGGCAGGAACACGTGGACGCCGTGGACGACTCCGTAGAGGTTGACGTCGATCATCCAGCGCCAGTCGTCCATCGTCAGCCGGGCCACCGGAGCCATCGGGCCCACGCCGGCGTTGTTGCAAACCACGTCGACCCGGCCGAACCGCTCCATCGTCGCGGACGCCAGCCGTCGCACCGATGCCAGGTCGGTGACGTCCGTGGCCACGGCGATCCCCCCCGACCTCGGCAGCCGCCCTGGCCGCGGCGCTCTCCTCGATGTCGGCGATCACGACGGACGCGCCCTCGGCGGCCAGGCATCGGGCGATCCCCAGGCCGATCCCCGACGCCCCGCCCGTCACCACAGCCACCTTGTCGGCGAAGCTCCATGCGCTCATGGGAACGCCTTCCTTCCGGTACGTAGTGCAGGGTGGGCTTCCAGGGGCTCATCGGTGGACATCCACCGGACCTGCTGTCGTGCCATGTCCATCGCCTCGTCGGGCACGGGCAGCAGAAAGAACCGGCTCTCCCGTACTCCGTCGAGGACCACCTCCGCGACCTCGTCCGGATCCATCGCTTCGACGGCGAAGGGGCCGGCCCCGCCCGCGGTGTCGTGCGCGGGCTCCTGAAGCCGGGTCCGTGCCCTGGCCAGCATGCCGGTGCGTGTGAAGCCCGGCACCAGCACCGAGACCCCCACCCGGCCCTCGGTCAGTACCGAGAGTTCGTGGAACAGGTTCTGGGTCAGGCCCATGACCGCGTACTTCGAAGCGGCGTAGGGGGCGAGCCCAAGGGGATGGCCGTTCAGGGAGGACATCGACGCCGTGTTGACGATGTGCGCGGACTCCTGTTCCAGCAGCAGGGGCAGGAACGCGCGCACTCCATGGATCACGCCGAACACGTTGACGTCGAAGGTGTGCCGCCAGGAGTCGAGAGGCAGCTCCTGGAACCGGCCACGCGCGCCTGCGACGCCCGCGTTGTTGACCACGAGATGCACACCGCCGTACGCCGCCACCGTGCGGGACGCGAGTGCCTCGACCGATGCGGGATCGGTCACGTCGGTGACCACGCCCACGGTGTCGGCGCCGTTGTCGCGCAGGCGCGCACTCTCGCGTTCGAGGTCGTCCTGCGTGATGTCGGCGAGGACCACCTTCATGCCGGCCGCGGCGCACCGGCGTGCGATGGCCAGGCCGATCCCGTCGGCCGCCCCGGTGACCACGGCGACCTTGCCTTCCAGGTCCTTCATGTCGCTTCGCCTTCCGGATGACGCGGGATGACGGGCAGGATCACGTGCGAGGGACGGGACGCGTCGTGGAAGACGGTCTGTTCGGCGACGACGAAGTCCGCGGCGGTGGCGGTCCCCGCAGGGGCGCCGTTGCCGGGATTGACGTCGTAGCAGGGGAAGTTCGAGCTCGCCACGTCGAGCCGGATGCGGTGGCCCGCCTTGAAGACCTGGCTGGTGGGCATCAGGTCGATCACGTAGCGGTACGGCCGCCCCGACCGTGTGTCGACCGCTGTTTCGGGTCCTTCCCGGAAACGGGCGCGCACGATGCCGTCGGTGACTCCCATCGCGCGTCCGTCGGGCCAGACGTCGACCAGGCGCGCCGTGAAGTCGGTGTCCGCCGCGGAGGTCGCGGCGTGGAGGACGACCCGCACCGGGCCGGTCACCTCGACGTCCTCGGTGAGTGGCGCGCCCGTGAACCGCAGGATGTCCGAGCGGTGGTCGAGTACGCGCTGGTCGCGTGGGCCCGGCAGGTAGCCGGTCCCGCCGTCGCTGCCTCCGGTCATCAAGGTGGCGCCTCCGACCGTCGGGACGGGATCGGCAGGGTCGTGCGCGAATCCGGAGGGGGCCGCGCCGGCGACCGGAGGGACCGGTGAGAGATCACCGGTCGGGTGCAGGTACCACGGTGTCCACGTGGTGCGGGCGAGAGGCCACTCGTCCTCGTGCCGCCAGACGTTGTCGCCCATGACGAAGAGGGTGACCGCGGGCCGTGCCGTCGTCTCCGGGCGGTCGAGCAGGTGCCGTGCGAGGAAGTCGATCTGCGTCCGCTCCAGGCCGGTCGCGACATCCGATGCGGCACGCCCGAACGACAGCTCGCCGAGGGCTCCGGTCCGGTCGGTGTGCGACCAGGGCCCCACGATCAGATGCTGCTCGGTGTCCGCCGCCGCTGCCATGGTGGTGAAGTTGTCGAGCGTCCCGTCGAGGAAGATGTCGAACCAGCCGCCGATGTGCAGAGCGGGCAGCCGGATGCGCTCACGCCGCCCGGCGTAGCCGAGTTCGGTCCAGTACGCGTCGCGTTGCTCGTGGTCGAGCCAGTCCTGCCATGCCGGGCGCAGTTCCTCCGCCATCGGCAGCTGCCGCAGCGGCAGGCCGGCGCGCGTCGCGCCGGATGCGGACAGGGCGGTGCGCAGGCGCGCCGCTTCGGCCCTGACGTCCTCGCCGGCATCCGCCGCGCGGGCGAGTTGCTGCCAGGACTTCAGGACGAACCAGTTGTGTACTTGCCCCAGTTGGACGGCGCCCTGCCGGTACGCGAGACCCCAGTGGTAGTCGGCCGGGGTGACGACGGGCACGAGCGCACGCAGCGCGGGCGCGCCCGCCGCCGCGGCGGCGAACTGGGCCATTCCCGAGTACGAGGCACCCAGCATCCCGACCCGCCCGTCACACCACGGCTGTGCCGCGCACCACGCGACGGTGTCGGCGCCGTCGTCGGCCTCGTGGGCGAACGGCACGAAGTCCCCGTCAGAGGTGCCTGTGCCGCGGCACTGCTGCACGACCACCGCGATTCCGGCCTCGAGCAGGGGTGTGACGGGAACCTGGCGCATGAACGGTTCGCCGTAGGGGGTGCGGACGAGCAGAACCGGGACGGGACCGTCCCCGTCCGGACGTTGGACGTCGGCCCGCAGCACGGTTCCGTCACGCATCGGGATCTGCTCGTCGTGGTCGAACCGGAAGGTGCGGGGGCGTCGGTCGAGCTTCGCCATCGCCGCCTCGTCAGTCGAGCTTCTTGGCGACCGGCAGGACTTCCCTGGCGAACAGTTCGAGGCTCGCCCGGGCCTGGTCCAGCGGCATCGCGCCATAGGACGGAGCGAGTTGAAGCTCGAAGCTCCCCATCACCTCGTGGATGTGGTGCAGCTTCTCGAGCACCTCGTCGGGGGTACCCACCAGGGCCGCGGCCGCGTATCGCGCTGCCGCGTTGTCCAGTCCGAACTCCCGCAGCTGCTTCGCCTGCTCGGCATGCCGCTGGTAGCCGGAGACGTTGTTGAAGTGATCGCCGGCCATGTCGTAGTGCTTGACGTTCGAGTAGAAGAAGCGGGTGATGTACTCCTTGGCGCGCTGCCGGGCCAGGTCCCCGTCCTCGTGGCAGTACAGGTTGAGGTTGATCGCGATGGGAGGCGCGTCGACGCCGTGGGCCGCGCTGTACTGCTCCCGGTACGCGGTGAAGTTGGCCATGCTGTCCTCGACCGGACGGGTCTGGAAGGCCAGCAGCCGGGCGCGGACCGCCACCGCGGAGGCCATCGAGTCCGGCGACCCGGCGACACAGTAGAGCCGGTCGGCGAACGACGCCTCGGGCCTGGGCCGCAACTCCACTTCGGGCTGAGGGTAGAAGGGCCCGTCCCCGGAGACCACACCCGACTCCAGAGCCGTCACGATCATGCCGGCCGCCTCGTCGAACCGGCCGCGTGATTCGCCCATGTCGACGCGGAAGGCCTCGTACTCCGTCCGTGCCAGGCCCCGCCCCATGCCGAACATCGCGCGGCCGTTCGACAGGATGTCGAGCACGATCATCTTCTCCGCGACCCGCAGCGGGTCATGCCAGGGCAGGATCACCGCCCCCGTGCCCAGCCGGACCCGCTCGGTCCTGGCGGCGACCCAGCTCAGGAACTGCGTGTTGTCGGGGCACATGCTGTAGCTGTCGAAGTGGTGCTCGACCGACCAGACCGCGTCGAAGTCGAGTTCCTCGGCCCGCACCGCCAGATCCGCCTCGGCGCGGAACATGTCCGCGTCCGAAAGGTTCTCGTGGAGGTTCCCGAATCCCAGGCTGATGCCTATTTGCATTGCGGCTTCCCTTCTCCGGCCCTGGCGCTGTCGCTCGGCGAGCTGCGCTGATTCGGACAGTAGGGCGCAGGAGAAGGGTGTTCGGGTCTCAATCTGAGATCGCGCCGGACGCCGGGGAATTCGAAGCTTCGGAAAGGCCGCTATTCGTGGATGCCGAACTGTTTGATGCGGCGGTAAATGGTCGCCCGGGACAGACCGAGCACGGCGGCGGCCGCTTCCTTGTCCCCGGCGGCTTCCCGTATCGCCGTCACGATGGCATGACGCTCGAGTCGCTCCAGGCGCCCCAGGTGCCTGCGCGGGTCGCCGTCCAGCAGCTCCGCGGGCAGGTCGTCCAAGGTGATGTCCCCGGCGCGGGCGGGTACGGCGCCCTTGCCGGACCCGGCGTATGGATCCACGCGGTTGGCGAGGGCCGACGCGAGCACCTGCCGCAGTTGGCGGACATTGCCCGGCCAGCTGCTGCGCAGAAGCACGGCCATGGCGTCGGGCGTACAGCTCGGCAGCCCGGGTTCCGACGTCAGTTCGGCGATCAGGTCCGCGACCAGGCGGGGGATGTCCTCGACACGGTCGCGCAACGGTGGAACGTCGATGATCACAGGCAGCATTCCGACGACCGGGGCGAGATCCTCGCGCGAGAGAATCCCTTCACCGGCGGTCACCCGGCAGTGTGCGGCGGCCGTGTCCAGCGCTCGGCGGAACGTCGCCACCAGTTCGGGTGCGAGTGAGTCGAGATGGCGAACCACCACGGTCGCGGCAGGGTCCACCAGCGCGGCCGTCAGCCGTCCCGCCCACTGTGACGGCTCCGCCGCGGAGCGTTCGGCATCGAGAACCGTGAAGTTCCGGGCCGGTGACGACCGTTCCGGCCCGGTGGCAAGTCGGGTCTTGCCGGAACCCTGCTCGCCGCGGAGCAGGACCGGCAGCCCGCTCCGCTCGGCCTGCTCGATACGGGCATGCAGGCGGTCCTCCGTGGTGGAACTCGTTTCCCGGTGCGCGGGTTTCCGCCGCGGACGGTCGGGACGACGTGTCACCACCTCCACGACGACTCCCCCGGCCGCGCCGCCGGGCGAAGCCACGGGGTGGCATACGGCACGCAGTTCTTCGTCCCCCGGCCCGGGACTCAGCTCGATCGTCCACTGCCGGCCATCGGCGACCGCGTCCAGGAGCCGGTGCCGCAACAGGTCCTGGTCGGTCCGAGCGAACATCCGGCGGGCGGCCGCGTTCGCGACGAACACCGTGCCGCCCAGGGCGAGGACCGGGCCGGTGGCACGCCGCGACACCCTGAGGAACGCGTCGAACAGGGCGCGTTCGGCGAGGGATCGGCCCAGACCCATCCGTTCCTCGATGGACCGCCCCAACTCCTCGGTGAAGGACAGCAGGAGCGGACTGGCGAACTCATAACGGCTGATCAGACAGAGCAGACCCGACTCCCGCCGGGTCATGGGGTCGCGGAGCAGAACGCCGGTGGAGGTGATGTCGCGTTCGGCCTCCCTGAAGTGTTCGGTTCCCGACACGACGAACGAGTCCTGAACCTCGTACGCCGTGCCCGCCCCGTTGGTCCCCATCTCCGCCTCACCGAAGACGGCGCCCGGGACGGCGCCACGTGCCTGGCTCCTGCGGACGTAGTCCCGGTCACCGATCGCGCTCAGCAGGCGGCACTCCCGGTCGAACAGCATGGCCCAGGAACCGGCCCCGTCCAGTTGGTCGGAGAGCCGGTCCAGTACCGGCCGGGCAGCCCGCAGCAACACGCCCTCGCCGTCGACGGGATCAAGCCGTGACACCTGGCTGGTCGTCATGTCGACGCCGCTGAGAACGCTGCGTTTCCAGGACAGGAGGATCTCCGGCCGGACCTGAAGCGCCTGCCCGCCGGAGCCGTCGACGCTGGCGTTCCGCAGGAAGCGGCGCTTGGCCTCGCGTGTTCGCTGCCACCCCTCGGGGCCGAAGATCGGGGGCTCTGCCCGGCGTGGCAGTTGTCGTACCACCGCACACCTCACTCACCGCGCGATTGTTTCAAGATGCCGCCGGTCAACAGCGGGAAACCACATCCCCATGTAATGCGAATTTCCATCAGATGACAACGGCCGTGCGGACACCTGCTCGGCCCCGGCGTTCCCCGCCGTCTCAGATTGAGAAGCGATTCGGTCCCCTTCGCCTTCTACGGTGCGAATGGGCGCCGTGACCTGCGCCGCCCACTGCGCGAGGTGAAGGGACAACCCAGTGCAGGACCACACTGATTTCTATGCGGCAGGTTCCTGGCAACCCAGCCAGAGCGGCACCACCGTGGAAGTGGTGAATCCGTACACGGAGCAGGTGCTCGGGACGGCGCCGGAGGCAGATGCGAAAGACGTCGACGCGGCGGTGGCGGCGGCCAGGGAGGCGTTCGACGACACCGGCTGGGCCGACTCCCCGGATGAGCGCGCCGACTGTCTGGACCGATTCGCGGACGTCCTCGACCGCCGGACCGACGAGATCACCCGGCTGATCAGCAGCGAGATGGGGATGCCCGTCTCGCTGTGCCGACAGGCCAACGTCCAGTACGCGACGAGCATGATCCGCTACTACGCCGGGCTGGCCCGCGACAGCCGGGATCCGGAGCACCGCGAGCGCCTCTTCGGCCCGGGCTCCGTAGCGGTGCACCACCGTCCGTACGGGGTCGCCGCGCTCCTCGCGCCGTGGAACTACCCGTTGGTCCTCACGGCCAACAAGCTGGCCCCGGCACTGGCCTCAGGATGCACCGCCGTGGTGAAGCCCGCGCCCGAGACCTCCCTGTCCGGGCTGCTCCTGGGCGAACTGGCGGACGAGGCCGGGCTGCCTCCCGGGACGGTGAACATCGTGACCGGAGGCGGCACCACCGGCGAACTGCTGGTCAGGCATCAGGACGTCGACACGGTGGCCTTCACCGGTTCGACGGCCACCGGCCGCAGGATCGGGGCCATCTGCGGAGAGTCGCTCACCCCCTGCAGTCTGGAACTGGGGGGCAAGTCTGCCGCGATCGTGCTCCCCGACGCAGATCTCGACGAGGTCGTCGCGGCCCTCGCCTTCCTCTCCTTCGGCAACGCCGGGCAGACCTGCTTCGGGATGTCCCGGATCCTGGTGCACCGTTCGCGGTACGCCGAGCTGGTGGACCGGATGGCGGCGCTCGCGGACGGACAGACGCTCGGTGATCCGCTGGACGAGGCGACCACCGTCGGGCCGGTGGTCAGCGCCCGGCAGCGGGACAGCATCGAGGGCATGCTGAGCCGGGCCGTCACCGACGGCGCCCGGGTGGTGGCCGGCGGCGGTCGTCCCGGTACGCAGCACCGCGGCTACTTCGTGGCACCCACCGTCCTCGCGGACATCGACAACTCCTGGGAGATCGCCCAGCAGGAGGTCTTCGGCCCCGTGGTGGCCCTGATCCCCTGTGCGGGGGAGGCCGAGGCGGTCGCGCTCGCCAATGACTCGGCGTACGGGCTGGCGGGTTCGGTGTGGACCCGGGACCCGGGCCGGGGCGCACGGATCGCCGAGCGGGTGCACACCGGGACCTTCGGCATCAACGGCTACCTCCCCGATTTCGGCGCCCCGTTCGGAGGGGTGAAGGCCAGCGGATTCGGCCGGGACTACGGCCTCGAGGCGATGGATGCCTATCGCTACGCCAAGACCGTCTTCCACCCCGCCGCACAAGAACACACGGCACACACAAGCACGGACACGAAGGAGACGCGGTCATGAAGCCGTTCCTCAAAGACCCCATGCTCACCGGCAATTACGCACCCATCACGGCGGAGAGCCACGCGCCGGATCTGGTGGTCGTCGAAGGGGAACTCCCGGAGGGGCTGACCGGGACTCTCTATCGCAACGGACCCAACGCCATGCTCTCGGGGGACACTCAGAAGTTCCACTGGTTCGCGGGTGAGGGCATGGTCCACGCCGTGCACGTGGAGGACGGCCGGGCGTCATACCGCAACCGCTGGGTGAACACCCCCCGCTACCAGGCCCAGCGCAGGCTCGGGCGTCGGGTCGTACCTCTGAATTTCGACGATCCGGCCGAGGAACTGCCGGGCGAGAACATCCCGGTCGGCACCTCCAACACCCACGTCATCTGGCACGGCGACAGGCTCCTGTCGCTGGACGAGATCAGTCTGCCGGTCGAGCTCACCCCCGACACCCTGGAGACCATCGGGGCGTGGGACATCGGCGACGACTACCAGGGTCCGATGACCGCACATCCGAGGTTCGATCCCAACACCGGTGAGATGCTGGCCTTCGGCTGCCAGTCGGAGGGCCCGGGGAGCACCCGGATCTCGTACAGCGTGGTCGACGCGGCCGGCAAGCTCACCCGGCACGACCACTTCGAGGGCCCCTACATCTCCCTGATGCACGACTTCATCACCACCGACGAGCACGTGATCTTCCCCTTCTTCCCGGCCACCATCGATCCCCTCCGTGCCCAGAAGGGTGGCCTCGCCCTCGCCTTTGACCCGGCACAGGGCACACACATCGGGATCATGCGCCGTGACGCCTCGGCGGACACCGTCCGCTGGTTCACCGGCGAGGCCTGCTACGCCTACCACCACGTCAACGCCTACACGGTGCACGAGAACGGGCGCACCAAGGTCGTCGCCGAGACCATGAAGTTCCCCCGTATCCCGCTCTTCCCGAGCCTGGACGGCTCCACGCCGCCCAACTTCGTCGACGGCGGCCAACTGGTGCGCTGGACCTTCGACCTGGACGGCACGAGCAACACCTACACCGAGGAAGTCCTGAACGACCTGCCGGGCGAGTTCCCCCGCCTTGACGACCGGGTCATGGGGCGCCGCCACCGTCACGCCTTCTACGCCGCCCACCACGGGACGGTCGCCGCGGGTGACTCCTTCAACTCGGTCGTGCACGCCGACATGGTGACCGGCGACCGCCGCGAGTACCTGCCGGGGCCGGGCCGGTTCGTCATGGAACCGGTGTTCGTCGAGCGCGGCACCGACGCACCGGAGGGCGACGGCTGGCTGCTCACGATCGTCTACGACTCCGCGCGCAACCTCAGCGACTTCGTGGTCCTGGACACCGACGACATCTCCGCAGGCCCCGTCGCCCGCGTGGAACTCCCGACCAGGGTGCCCTACGGCTTCCACGGCGGCTGGCGCGGAATGAAGTAGCGCCCACGGCGAAGACTCGGTGTCCCGCCCAGCGACGGCGTCGTCCGGAGACGGGCCGACCAGGGATGGCTCAGCATTCGAGGGGCCATCCCATGGCGGGCGCGGCCAACGCTGCCGCGAGCAACGGTCGACACCCGTTCGCCGAGTGCGGCGCGGCCCGTCTCTCGACTGTCAGCCCCTCGCCCGGTTCGGGCCGAGGCATGCGCCACGACCGCGGAACACCCGCTGCGCCCCGCCCCGTGTCAGAGCCTGACGTGGTTGTCGTACGCCTGTCGGCTGACCCTGTTCACGGTGTAGCCCTTGCCATCGCCTGAGACGCTGGGCTCTTTGCCACCAGCGCCGTTGACCCAGTTCACCGTGACGAAATAGGCGCCGTCCAACCGGATGGCGCCCACGGTCTCCGCGTTCACCGTGCTGGAGTTGCCCGTGATCTTGATGGTGTCGGCCGCTTCCACGGCTACCGTGTTGAACTTGCCGCCGATGGCGACCGTTCCGCATGTTCCCGTGAGCTCGATGGTGTTCGCCTGGCCTTCGATGGAGACGTCGCGCCCGGTGCAGTCGGCGGTCCGCATGCTGTAGCTGCTGCTGATCTTGAGTGACGCGGTGCCGACGTCGGCGGAATTGGCTGCGGGTGCGTCGGGGGTACCCGCCGAGTCGGCAGCGGCGGGCGAACCAGTGTCACCATCGGCCTGCGCCGCTTCGGGGCTCTGGGTGACCGCCTGTTCGTTCTTGGCCGGCGTCGGATCCGACTCATCAGCAGTGCAGCCGACTGTCATCGAGAGTGTCAGGGCAACGAGGGCGGCGGGCAGGAAGGTCGAGATACGCATGGCAGTACTTCCCTTTTCTGCGGTGAATTCGCGGTCTGCCGGTTTCCTGTGGAATCTCGTTGAGGCAAAAGCCGGGACAGGCGCGCAGGCGCAGGGTCAACGGTGTGGCGTGGACGATCGGTCCGATGCCGGTGAACCGTTCGCCGGCAGGTGGTCCTCCGCCCACACGATCAGCGAGGCCAGGGGGATGAGGAAGGCATTGCCGTGGGGGGAGAGTGCGTAGCGGGTTCGGGGCGTTGGGCCCGGCTGGACGGTTCGGGTGACGAGGTCCACCGTGGTCAGTTCCTGGACGCGGTCGGCGAGTATGCGGTCGCTGATGCCGGGGACGCGCTCGCGGAGCTGGACGAAGTCGGCCGGCCCCTTGGCCAGGGCCGCGAGGATCAGGCCGTTCCAGCGTTTGCCCAGCAGGGCGAAGGCTCGGGTGGCGGCCACGAGGGGCTCGGGCAGTCGCGGGGACTCGGGCCGGTGAGCCAGCTGAGCGCGCCGTGGGGTGGTCATGGTCTTGTTCCCTTCTCAATGGGGCTCTCCGTACGGCGCGGGGCGTGGCGGTGCGATGCCCCGCGCCGTACGTCGTGGTGGCCATGCTCGGAGTCGGCTCGGCCTGTCGGGCTGCGCCCCGGGGGAACGACCCACATGCAGGGCGTCTCCCCCTGCCTGAGGTCAGCCCATGTGGACGTGCACCGCGCCTTCGGAGTGCTGCTGCTTACCCGCGTTGATGGCCAGGAACGTGACGGCCAGGCCGGCCAGGAACATGACACCCGCGGCGGCGAAGGCCATCGTGTAGCCGTGTGTCACTGCATCTTGTGCCTTGGCCACCAGGGGGAAGTCCTTGGTCGCAAGGCCCCGGTAGAGAGCGGAGGCCGCCTGGGGCAGCTTGTCGTCGGCCGCCGACGTGGAGACCGTCGTCAGGATGGCGAGACCGAGCGCGCCGCCGATCTGCTGGGCCGTGTTCAAGAGCGCTGAGGCGATGCCCGTGTCCTGATGGGCGACGCCGTTCACCGCACCGAGCGTCAGCGGGACAAAGCTCATGCCCAGCCCGAGAGCGGTGACGAACATCGCCGGCACGAGGTGCGTGGCGTACGAGGAGTCCGTGTCCACCGTGGCGAACAAGAACATGCCGCAGGCCCCGACAAGCAGACCCGGTCCGGCAATCAGCCGGGGCGCCAGGTAGGCGACCAGCTTGGAGCTGACGGCCGCAGCGGCCGCCATGCCGACGCTGAAGGGCAGATAGGCGAAGCCGGTCTTGACTGCGCTGTAGCCGAGGATCAACTGCAGGTACAGCGTCAGGAAGTAGAACGTGGCGAACAGTCCCGCGCCGATGAACAGCATCGTGACGTAACTTCCGGAGCGGCTGCGGTCCTTGAACACGCGCAGCGGCATCATCGGCTCCGCGACGCGCGCCTGGAGGACCAGGAACACCGACAGCAGTACGGCGGCCGTCGCGAAGGAGGCGAGCGTCAGACCGTTGGTCCAGCCGTGCTCACCCCCGCGGGTGATGCCGTAGACGAGGGCGATCAGGCCGCCGGTGCCGGTGATCGCACCAGGGACGTCCAGGCGGCCGGTGTGACGCTCGGCCTCGACGAGGGTCCTGGTGCCGACGAGAACGGCCAGGCCGATGGGGATATTGACGAAGAACACCCAGCGCCAGTCGAGAGCGTCGGTCAACACGCCGCCCAGCAGCAGGCCGACCGTGGCGCCGACGCCGGCCATGGCGGCGTACACGCCCATCGCCGTGTTGCGCGGCTTGCCCGCCGGGAAGGTGGTGGTGATCAGAGCCAGCGCACTGGGCGCGGCGAAGGCCGCGCCGACGCCCTGCAGAATGCGGGCACCGATCAACAGCCCTTCGTTCGGGGCGAGTCCGCCCAGCAGCGAGGCCAGGGTGAAGACGATGATCCCGGCCTGGAACATACGCCGACGGCCGAAGAGATCGCCCGCCTTGCCGCCGAGCAGCATCAGTCCGCCGAAGGCGAGCGCGTAGGAGTTGACGATCCAGGCCAAGTTCGCGTCGGAGACGCCGAGGTCGGTCTGGATGGCGGGCAGGGCGATGTTGGTGATGGTGTTGTCGAGGACCACCATCAGCTGGGCAGCGGCGATCACGAAGAGCGCGACGCCGAGGTGCCGCCCACCGCCGGGGGGAGCCCCGGACGCATCGGTGCCCGGCTGCGCGGGAGCGGTGGTCGTGCTGTCGACAGACAAGGGAGAACTCCAGGGGATGACGTGGAGACGCGAAAGAGAATTCCATGCGGACAGGAAAGGAACCTGAAATGTCAAATCAAGTTCTGGGAGCGGAGGATCCGTTACCCAGTCCGCCCCGGCGAAAAAGACCGTAACACTCGGCTGTCACTGGCCGGACACGTTCCATGATGTGATTGATTTCGCGCTTGACGGCGCTCGCCGTTTTATGCTCGAAGTGACGAGAAGGCGAAACTCACGGAGAACATAAATCCGGCGGCGTTGTCAAATGCGGAATCTTGTCCAGGCTTCCTGTATACGGCCCTGCGCCGCCAGGGCGTACCGCAGGAGCGGCAGCCGCAGTCAGGCGGGGGCCGGACCGTGCGTGCGGCGCAACACGAGTGAAACGGGGATCCGCCGTTCCACGGGAGCGAGCCCCGGCCTCGCCGGCTCCGCGTGCAGGAGTTCCACGGCCGTCCGCGCGAGGGCATCGAGGTCGCAGCGCACCGTGGTCAGATCGATGATGGGCCAGGAAGCCATCGGAATGTCGTCGAAGCCCACGACCGTGAGCTGTTCAGGCACGGAGATCCCTCGCTCCCTGGCCGCGGACAGCACACCGAGCGCGATGACGTCGTTGCCGCAGACGATCGCGGTGGGCCGGTCACTGCGGCGGAGCAGGTCATGAGCGGCGTTCCGCCCCGGGTCGTGACCGAACGATGTGCGCCGGACCATGTCACGGCGTAGGCGGATACCGCGTGCTCGCAGGCCGGCCCGCAGCGCCTCGGCCCGCTCGCGACCGGTCGAGGTCGTCACCGGCCCCAGCACGGCTCCCACCGTTCGATGGCCCAGATCGGCCACCAGCTCGACGATCGCCGCGGTGCCACCGACGTTGTCGACGGAGCAGCTGGGTGACTCGGCCACGTCCAGGACGCGGTTGACGAGCACGTGTGGGATGCCGCGCTCGGTGAGGTCCCTGGGCAGCGACGACCGCCGCTCACACGTCGTGAGGATCACGCCGTCATACGAACCGTCCGCGAGGACGTCGATACCCACGGCTCGGTGCTCGGAATCGGTGATGACCACGGTGCGCAGGTCGTGCTCGGCCAGTCGGCGCCGCAGCGGCTCGACGAGCTCGGGGTAATAGGGGTTGGTGAGTTCCTCGGACACCACCGCGATGCGCCGCGTGCTCTGCGTGGACAGCGATCTTGCTGAGTCGCTGGCGATGTAGGAGAGCTCGGCCGCAGCCCGGAGCACTCTCTCTCGCGTTTCGGGTGAGGTGCCGGGGAGATTGCGCAGGGCTCGTGAAACCGTCGGCTGGGATACACCCGCACGGCGGGCCACGTCGAAGCCGGTCACCTTCTTCACTTCGCGGCCATCCCTTTCCCACTTCACTGCGGACCACCGTGAGTGCGTTGACAAGTATACGTATGCAATCGAGTGTGGCTCCCCTCGCCGGACAGTCGGACAAGGGAGCGCCAGATGGCGAAGTATCTGAAGTCAGCACCGCCCATGGCGCAGGACACCGAGCGGCTGCGGGCAGTCCGAGAGACCGTCGTCGGCGTCATCGCCGATATCCGGGAGCGTGGCGACGCCGCGGTCCGCGAGTACTCCGAGAAGTTCGACAAATGGTCGCCGTCGAATTTCCGGCTGGACCAGGAGCAGATCCAGAAGATCGTCGCGACCGTCCCCGAGCAGGCACTTGACGACATCAAGACCGTCCAGCGCCGCGTCCGGACCTTTGCCCAGCACCAGAAGGACTCGCTGGCCGATTTCGAGGTCGAGACCGAGCCGGGTGTCTTCCTCGGGCAGCGGAACATCCCGGTCGGCTCGGCCGGTGCCTATATTCCAGGCGGGCGTTACCCGCTCGTCGCGTCGGCGCACATGACCGTGGTGACCGCGAAGGTCGCAGGTATCGATCGAGTCACCGCGTGCACTCCGCCCATCCACGGTGAAATCCCCGCCGCGACCGTCGCAGCCATGCATCTGGCCGGCGCGGACGAGATCTTCCTGCTCGGCGGTGTGCAGGCCGTCGCGGCCATGGCGGTCGGCACCGAGACCATCACCAAGGTCGACATGCTCGCCGGGCCCGGAAACGCCTACGTCGCCGAAGCCAAGCGGCAACTGTTCGGTGAGGTCGGAATCGATCTGTTCGCCGGCCCGACCGAGATCCTGGTCATCGCCGATGAACACGCCGACCCGTTCGTCGTCGCGGTCGACCTGCTCAGCCAGGCCGAACACGGCCCCGACTCCCCCGCGGTGCTGATCACGACGTCCGAGCCCCTGGCGCGCCGTGTCATCGAACTGGTCGAGGAACTCCTGGTCGATATGCCGACCGCCGACTTCGCGGGTCCGGCATGGAGGGACCACGGCGAGGTCGCGGTGGTCGAAGACCTCGATGCGGCTTACGCGCTCGCCGATCAGTACGCCTTCGAGCATGTGCAGATCCTCACCGACCATCCGCGCCAGGCCATGGAGAAGATGCGCAACTATGGCGCGCTGTTCCTCGGCGAAGGCACCTGCGTCTCCTACGGCGACAAGGTGATCGGCACCAACCACACGCTGCCGACCCGCGGGGCGGCGAACTACACGGGCGGGCTCTGGGTCGGGAAGTACCTCAAGACCGTCACCTACCAGGAGGTCACCAACCCGGTCTCCAGCGCGCTCTTGGGTGAGTTGTGCGGTCGCGCCGCCCGCCTCGAGTTCTTCGAGGGTCACGCCCGATCCGGGGACGTCCGGGCGCACAAGTTCGGTGGGGCGGTGCTCCCGTGGGCACCGGCGGGCCTGTGACCAGTCAGGTCGGGGGTACGGCCGGCGTCATAGCCGGCCGTACCGCCCTGGTCACCGGAGCGGGAAACGGCCTCGGCCGGGCGATCGCGCTCGAACTCGCGGCCCAGGGCGCGCGGGTCGTCCTGACCGGCCGCAACCGCCACAAGCTCGACGTCGTGGGGCGGGAGGCCGGCAAGGACGTGCGCGTCGCGACCGTCGACACCGCCGGCGAGGAGTCCGTTGCCGCACTCGCCGATGAGCTGGCGGACGAGGAGATCTCCATCCTGGTCAACAACGCCGGTATCGCGGGCCCGGTGGCATCACTGACCGACATCGCCGTGGCGGAGTGGGACGAGGTCTTCGCGGTGAACGTCCGGGGGGTCTTCCTCATGTGCCGGGCGTTCCTGCCTCCCATGATCGAGCGCGGCAGCGGGGACGTCATCAACCTCGCCTCGGTGAGCGGAAAGCGGCCACTGGCCCGGCGTACGCCCTACACCGCCTCGAAGCTCGCCGTCATCGGCCTCACCACGACGCTGGCCCATGAGGTCGGCCCGCTGGGCGTCTCCGTCAACACGCTGTCACCGGGGCCGGTCGGCGGACCACGGATGACACGTAACTTCGCCCTGGAGGCCGAGCGCACCGGCACCACCGTCGAGGCCGCGGAGAGGGAGTATGTCTCCCGCGCCGCCCTGCAACGCATGGTGACCGAGCACGAGGTCGCACTCGCGGTGACCGCGATGCTCAACATGCCGGGGCTCTGCGGCGCCGACATCGACCTCTCCGCCGGCATGGTGGCCCGCTGATCCAGCGCGCAGACCGGCCGGCTGTCCGGTGCGAGGGGCGGACAGCGCGGTGGCCATGCCGCCGATGACGAGCAACCCGGTGCGCTCGGCGTGGTGGCCCTGATGTCTCCTCGCATTCTGGTCACTTGGGGCGCTCGGGCGCGGGCGGCGGCACGGGCCCTCGGCGTGCTCCGCCGGTCGGGCAGGGCACGGCGCCGTCGGCGGTCACGGTGGCCCGCAGGCTGCCGATGCGGTCCACGCGCAGCTCGACGGTGTCGCCGTGTTCGACCGGGGCGACACCGGCGGGCGTGCCGGTAGTGACCACGTCACCGGGTTCCAGCACGGTGACGGTGGAGGCGTAGGCAAGGAAGCGGGCCACCGACCAGATCAGGTCCCGGGTGTTGGCCTTCTGCCGCGGCTCACCGTTGACGGTCAGTTCCAGGTCGACGTCCTCGGGCGAGCCGAGCTCGTCCGGGGTGACGATCCACGGGCCCAGCGGGGTGAAGGTGTCGAAGGACTTGCGGGTGGAGCGGTCCTCGCCGCCGCGCATGGTGATGTCCATCAGCCCCGTGTAGCCGAAGACGTGCTCCAGGGCCTGCTCGGGCGTGATGTGGCTGGCGCGGCGGCCCACGATCAACGCGAACTCGGCCTCGTGGTCGAAGCGCCGGTCGGTGTAGGGCAGCCGGATCGTGCCGCCGGGGTCGAGGAGCGAGGAGGGGGACTTGAGGAAGAAGCCGAGCGCGCTGATGTGGAAGGCTTCGTTCATCTCGGACTGGTGGTCGCGGTAGTTGACCGGCGCCGCGACGATCTTCGTCGGGTCGGGTACGGGCGCCAGCAGCCGCACCTCCTCCACCGGCAACCCGGCGGAGGGCCCGGCGGCGGCGACGATGTCGTCCAACAGCGGGCGGACCGCGGCGAACTCGCCGATCAGGCGGCGGGCGAGGCTGTAGGGGGCGGCGGCGAGGCGCCGGGTGAGCTGATCGGTGACATCGAGGACGCGGCCGTTGAGAACGACGCCGATACGGTCGTCGTCGAAGCGTGCGACGCGCATGCGTTCTCCTGCTGAGCGTTCGGTCAGGCGTTCTGGGCCGGTATGGGGTCGCTGACCTGCTCGGTCCGGTAGAGGCCCAACGCCTCCAGTACCGGGGTGTCGCTGACCGTGAACAGGTCCAGCGGCCCGTCCGCGAGCACGCGCTGGGAGGTCCACGACGGGACTGCGATCAGGTCGCCGGGGGCGACGTCGTGCCGGACGCCGTCCAGGACGACCACACCCGTGCCGTGGAACACCGCGATGAGGACGGAGCCCGTGTGCCGCTGTTCCGGGGCAGTGTGGCCGGGCAGGTACCGGTGCATCTCGCAGCGCAGGGTGGGCAGGACGTCCCGACCGTTGGTGGGATCCGCGAACCGGATGTGCGCATGCCCGGTGCGGGCGGCCTCGGAGCTCGGCTCGGTCAGCTGGCCGGCCAGGGTCCGGTCGGTGTCCGCCCAGCGGTAGCGCAGCAACGGAGAGTGCGCGGGGGCGGGAGCGGACGCTCCGCCGGGCAGCAGTCCCGGCCCGCCGCCGAACTGCCGCTCGGAGGCGGAGCGTTCGGCGGTCGCCCCCTGTGCGGTACGGCCGTCGCCCGGCTCGAAGAACACCGCGTCCAGTGCCTCGACCAGCGGCAGGTCCAGCGCGTCGAACCACGTCACCGGAGTGTCGCCGGGGTTGTGGTGCTCGTGCCAGGTCCAGCTCGGGGTCAGGATCAGATCCCCGGCGGCCATGTGCAGCGGGTCGCCGTCCACCAGCGTCCACACTCCCTCACCCTCGAGGACGAACCGCAGCGCGGCGGGCGTGTGCCGGTGGGCGGGGGCGGTCTCCCCGGCGCCGAGGTACTGCACGGCGCCCCACAGGGTGGCGGTGGCGTAGGGGGCTCCGTCAAGTCCGGGATTGCTCAGGGACAACACCCTGCGGTCCCCGCCCCGGTCGATCGGAACGAGTTCCCCCGCCCTCTCGCCCAGGTCACGCAGTTCCTTGCCGCTCCAGCGATACGGCACGGCCTTCACGGACGGGGTCGGAGTCAGCAGCCCGCTCAGCTCCCACAGCGGCTGGAGATCCTTGTGCGCGATGTCCTCGTACAGAGTGTCCAGGGCGGCGTCACCGGGTGCGTTGAAACGTCGTGTCGGCATGACGCTCTCCTTTCTCCTTGTGATGCAGGTCCGTTGATTCCCGGAAGGTGGTTCGTGCGGGTACCAAACGGAAAGCCGAGGTCGACGCCAGGCATGGCCGTGACCACGCCCAGCGCGTGCCCCGGGGCCCGGCGGGTGACCGCCGGGCCCCGGGGCATCGGTGATGCGGCGGCCGGTGCCCTTCAGTCCACCGTCCACGCGTCGGCGCCGGTCAGCAGACGTTCGAGATCGGCGGGCTCCGCCTCCTGCGCCTGGCGCACCTGCGCGCGGGTGGCGTCGTCATAGGTGAACCGGATCACCACCCGGTCGAGCCGGACTGCGTCGGCCGCGGACGACGAGGTATGAGAGCGCATATTGCCTACCCTGCGAGTTCGGGACCCGCGCAACCGGGGCGGCCCCCGCGTCAGTTCGCCCCCGTCTCCTTCGCGTCGTCGGGGTACAGCGGGGGGATCTGGTCGAAGAACTCTTTCGCCGGCATGCCGTTGATCGTCTCGATGAATGCCATCGACAGCAGGTCGCCCGCGATATCCGGAACGGGGTCCGGCGACCGGGACATGTCCGCACCGACTGCCTGAGCCAAATCGCTCATATCGCGGTCCAGATTCGGAGCGATGACCGAGTCCCAAATGAACGGCTGGAGCTTCTCGCCAACCGGGGTCCGCCAGTTCCCCTTCATCCAGAGGGTCACCGAAGAGGTCTTCGAGTCGATCTCCTCGATCTTCCACCCTTCGCTGTGCGGGAAGGTGTCGAACTCCCCGGGAGGGGTGCTTTCGCCCCAGGCGATTTCGTAGTCACCGTACTTGGTGATGCGGGCCAGTCGGGTGTGGTCCCAGCCCAGGATCCGATGCAGGATCGGCACAACCATTCCGGTCTTCGGGTTGGTCGCCTCCGTCTCGGTACAGTCGATCGAGACATGGAACTGATCGAGGGTCATCGCCCTTCGAATGTCAGTCATGTGCTCCCATACCTGATCCCTCGGCAGGTTCATTTCGACATGACGCACCATGTGCAACTGGCCCATGTTTCTTTTCCTTGCGGCTCGATGGTTGTTTTCCGGCACCAGGTGACCGTTCGTACAGCGCCTGGCAGCGTGGGTTGAGGGCCGTTCACACGGTGGCAGGCGCGGGCCAGTTGTACGCGGCCAGGTCGATGCCGGGGTGGACGGTGGCGCACTTCGGGCAGGTGCGGGCGGCTTCGTCCGAGGTGAAGCGGGCGCAGGCGGCCACGTACTGCTGCACGGGCGGAGTGTCGTTGTCGTGCTGCCACTCGTAGCGGTGCACTTCGGCATCGCAGGCCGCGCAGTACCAGGCCGCTCCGTGCCTGCCGGGATTGCGGCTGAGGTAGCGGAGGGTGACGCCTTCCTCGACGGGGACGATCCGATGGGGGGTGCCGGCGGGGACGTAGACGTGATCGCCGATCTCCATCCTGAACCGCAGAACGGAGCTGTCGCGCAGGTGCACGTACGCCGATCCCGACAGGGCGCTGAGCACGGTGTCCTTCTCGCACAGCAGATGGAACGGCTGCGGCAGCCGATTGCGCGACAGGTAGACCTGCGGGTCGGTGTCGGCGGGCAGCACGGCGGCGTCCTCGTAGTCGCCGAACTCGCCGGCGGAAGCAAGTGCGTTGATCATGCGGCGGCGCGTCATGACACCATCTCCTGCTTCTTCTCGCCCTGCGCCGCCTCCAACATCGCCAGGCGCGCGGCGTTGACTGCCGTTGTCTGCGTGACCACCCGCTCCCAGCCCCACGGCTCAGTGGGGAACAGGTCGTTGACGTGACCGCACGCCGCACAGGTGCGACCGGCCTCGGTGTTGCGGATCTCGGCGAACTCGGCCGATCCCAGGATGGTGGCGAACTGCCGCACCCGGGCATCGGCCGCCCCGTGACGCTCGGCGTCGTAACCTTCGAGTCCGTACGGGGTGGCGCCGTACTCGTGCCGGACGATCTCCGCCTTGCACTTCTTGCACCGGGCGATCATCGCCTCGTTCTGCTCGCCCTCCTCCCCCTGATGCTGAGTGATCGTCAGCACGGTGAAGGCATCGGGGTCCGTCTCGTCGTGGAGAAACGAGTTGACGCCGTGCAGGTTCTGATTGGCCATGATCGTCCCTGCGCCGATCACGGACCCCCGCGCACCGTAGGAAACGGTGACCTCGTCCGCCTCGTTCCAGTGGAAGAAGTGTCCGTACGCCTTTCCGGGGCCGCCGATCAGAGCGGCGGCGCAGGGCACGATGGCACCGGGATGGTCGTAGGGGAACAAGGGGATGAGCTGGGCTCCGCCCTGCGCCATCCGCTCGAACAGGTTGACCTTGAGGGGTTCGAAGTCGGGATCCGGGGGCGGGATCTCATGGGTTTCGTGGAGCCTTACCGACTCGTCGTTGAGCTGGCTCACCACATCTCCTCCTGACGAGGATGTCGCACGATGGGGAACAGTGGCCGTCATTGTGATACCAAACGAAGCCGTTGACAAGCGACGATCACTGAACCAAAAAAACGGCATCGGCCGCCCACATGGGCGGCCGATGCCGTTGAGCTGGGGAAATCCTCAGCCGATCTGCTTTTCGAGGTCATCGATCACCGGTCTGGCGACCTCCGCCGTCCTCGCGGCCCACGAGCCGCCCGCTCGCGACAGCGGAGCGGTGATCGCGATGGCCACGCGGGGCGAGCCTGTCCTCGGCCGCACGGCCAGGGCCACCGCACTCACGTCGACCTCGCTCTCGGCATTGTTGACCGCGTAACCCACCTTGCGGACCTCGGCCAGTTGCGCGCGCAGCTCCTCCAGGGTCGTGACGGTGTGCGCCGTCACGGCCTCCAGCCGGCCGGCGGGATAGAGGCCGGCGAGTTCGTCCTCGGGAAGGGCGGCGAGCAGCACCTTGCCGGACGCGGTGGCATGCGCGGGCAGGGTCCAGCCGATACGGCTGCCTGTACGCAGCATCTGGCGACTTTCGACGCTGTCCAGGAACAGCGCCTGCGAGCCGCGCAGGACGGCCAGGTGGACAGACTCGTTGGTGAGGTCGCGCAGGCGCATCAGCGTGATCTGCGCAGCCGAGCGGATGTCGATGCTCCGGAACACGGCCAGACCCAGGTCGACGAGCGCCGGCCCGGGGCGATAGCCGCGGGAAAGCTCGTCCTGTTCGACGTAACCGTGGTGAGCCAGCGTCGCCAGCATGCGATGAACCGTCGACCGGGACAGTTCCATCTCCCGTGCCACCTGGTTGACCCGCAGGATCTCGTGCTTCTGGAACAGGCTCAGCAGCCGCAGCACGTTGTCCACCGCACCGATCAGCCCCGGCGGACGCCGCGAACCGGCCGAAACTTCCTCATCGAGCCCGCTGGTCTCATCCACAAGGAGCACCGTAGCGCAGCAAAGTCCAGTCTTGCGGGGCGTCCCTTTCGGTACCAAACTGCGGGACAGTGTTCCGCATGACGACACATCGCTGGTACGAGGGAGTAACACGATGCCCCAGAACCTGAGCACTGGGACGGCCATGGGCGACACCCCCCGGCTGAGCCGCCCGGTCACCCTTCACTTCCGCGCGGACTGGGGGCAGGCGAACTTCCACCGGATCTGCGGCTGGCTGGCGCAGGAGATCGGCGACCGGGCACCGGAGGGCTCCCGTTTCGCCACCTGGAACGGCCGGGGCGGGTTCGACCAGATCGCCGCGCTGCGCGCCGAGGAGTGCGACATCACTGTGGTCACGCCGACGGCGGCGCTGAGCATGCTGCACCAGGCCGGCGAGCTGAAGGGCCTCGCCGCGCTGGGCGTCATACCCCAGCGGGACAAGCTGGTGGTCGCCGTGGACGCCGCGCTGCCGGTGTCCACAGTGGCCGACCTGGCCTCCGTGGACCGCCCCTTGACGATCGCCACCTCTCCGGACGACGGGGTCAACACGATCGGCTTCGCCGCTCACAAAGGGCTGCGCCTGGCCGGACTCGACGTGGACCGGTTCTCGTTCTTCTACCACGAACGGCCGTTCCCCCCGATCGCCCGGTTCGCGGCCGGCAAGGCCGACGTGCTCATCCACGAGGCGATCATGACCCCCCACTGGCAGAGCATCGACCGGACCCGGCCGGTGAAGTACCTGCCCTGGGGCGACACCGTGCTGGACGCGTTCGAGGCCGAGGGATGGGGCCGGGGCGTGGTGCCCGCCGGTTACCTTCCGGGCCTGGAGAACGACCTCACCACACTGGAGTTCTCCGACTTCGCGCTGCTGTGCCGCGAGGATCTGGCCGACGACATCGCCTATCTGACCACCTGGTGCATGATCCGCACCCGGCAGGCGCTGGAGGGACAGTACGCGCACATCCCCGCCGACCGCTCACCCGTCACCTACCCGCTCGTCCCGGCCGCCATGGCCCGCACCCCGCTGCCGCTGCATCCCGCAGCGGAGCGCGCCTACGCGGACGTGGGCGACCTCGCTCTCCCGGAAGACGACGACACGGTGATCTGGAAGCGCTGATCCATGTCCACCCCCGCTTCCACCATCCCGAAGGCCCTGCGGACCGAACTCCTCGTCGTCGGCGCCGGGCCCGCGGGGCTCTTCGCCTGCTTCTACGCGGGCATGCGGGGGCTCCGCGTCACCCTGCTCGACAGCCTGCCCCACCTCGGCGGGCAGGTCGCCGCCCTCTACCCGTACAAGGAGATCTACGACGTCGCGGGCTTCCCCGCGGTGACCGGCCGTGAACTCGTGGACCGACTGATCGAACAGGCGCGGCTGGCCGAACCCACCATCCTGCTGGACGAGGCGGCCGGCCCCCTGGAACACCATGACGAGGGCGTCACCGTCCGCACCGACAAGGGACGGCGCATCGAAGCGGGCGCCGTGCTGGTCACGGCGGGGATCGGTCGGTTCACACCGCGGCCGCTGCCCGCACTGACCGACTTCAGCGGCTCGGGAGTGCACCACCTCGTCGGTGCTCCCGAGGAGTACACGGACCGCGACGTGATCATCGTCGGGGGCGGGGACAGCGCCGTCGACTGGGCCAACACCCTGCACCCGCACGCCCGCAGGGTCACCCTGGTCCACCGCCGTACGCGGCTGCGGGCTCACGAGCACTCCGTGGCGCAGCTGACGGCGTCCGGCGTCAACGTCCTGACGGACAGTGAGATCGCTCAGGTCCACGGCACCGGCGGTATCGAGGCCGTGACTGTACGGGACTGCACGCGCCAGACGCTGACCCGTGTCGAGGCCGATGTCCTCATCCCCGCACTCGGGCACATCGCCTCGCTCGGCCCGTTGAAGACCTGGGGCCTTCGCCTGTCCGGCCAGCAGATCGAGGTGAGCACCGACATGGCCACCGGTCTGGACCGCGTCTGGGCCGCCGGTGACATCACCGCCTACCCCGGCAAGGTCCGGCTCATGGCGGTCGGGTTCGGTGAGGCCGCCACCGCGGTCAACAACATCGCGGTCCGGCTTCGCCCGGGTGAGGACCTCTTCCCCGGCCACTCCTCCGACCGGGCCCTCACCCCCCTTGACCATCAGGAGGTCGCGACATGGCGTACGTGATCAACGAGAAGTGCATCGACGAACTGGACGGCTCGTGTGTCGAGGTGTGCCCTGTGGACTGCATCTACGAGGGGGCGACCAAGCGCTACATCCACCCCACCGAATGCATCCGGTGCGGAGCGTGTCTCGCCGAGTGCCCGGTCAGTGCCATCCAGGCTCCGGAGGACATCACCGACCCCACCTGGGCCGAGGACAACAAGGCCTTCTTCGCACTGCCGTTGCCCGGGCGCGACGAAGCCCTCGGCAGCCCGGGCGGAGCCATGGGGACCGGGCCCGTCGGAGCGGACACGCCGCTCGTCGCAGGCGGGAACAAGGAGGTGTAGAACCATCATGCAGCACGTACCGATTCTGGTCATCGGAGGCGGAATCGGCGGAATGGCCGCAGGTCTCGCCCTGGCCCGCGCCGGCCTCCACGCTCACATCGTCGAGCAGGCCCCGCGCTTCGCGGAAATCGGCGCCGGCCTCCAACTGGCCCCCAACGCCCTGCGTGTCCTGAACGAGCTCGGCGTCCTCCCGCAGCTGGACAAGCACGCCGTCCGGCCCCGCAACCTGATCTTCATGCATGCCGACACCGGGCAGCACCTGACCACGGTCGATCTCGGTGCCCCGTTCAGGGCCCGGTACGGCCACGCCTACACCGTCATGCACCGCGGCGACCTGCTGGACGTGCTTCTTCAGGCATGCCTCGCCGACGACCGCGTCACCTTGGAGACCAGCCGCCAAGTGGTGGACGTACACGATCGGGTCGAGACGGCCGAGGTCACCTTCGCCGACGGCGAGGTCTACCGCACGGACGCGCTGATCGGCGCCGACGGTCTGTGGTCGCGCACCCGGCTGCTCGTCTCCGACGACCAGCCGGTCGCCGACCACTACGTCGCCTACCGCGGCGTCCTGCCGACGAACGAGATCACTGTCTCGGCCGGACCCGAGGACGAGATCATCTGGATCGGACCGGGCAAGCACCTGGTGCAGTACCCGATTCGTGGGGGCGAGCTCTACAACCAGGTCGCCGTCTTCCGCAGTCGGGCCTACAGCCCGGAGGTGGAGTTCGGCGACCAGTGGGGCAGCCCCACGGAGCTCGACGAGCGGTTCGCGTCGTCCTGCGACCAGGTGCGCGCCTCGGTCGAGCTCGTGAACCGGGAACGCCGCTGGGTGATGTACGACCGCGAGCCGCTCGACAACTGGACCTGCGGACGGATCACCCTCCTCGGCGACGCCGCGCACCCGATGGTGCAGTACCTGGCCCAAGGCGCCTGCCAGGCCATTGAGGACGCGGAGTGTCTGGCCCGCCAACTGACCGCACACCCGGGCGACATCCCCCGCGCGTTCGCCGCCTACCAGGCCGAGCGCATCCCGCGCACGTCACGCATCCAGCGGGTGGCCCGCGGCTGGGGGCAGGTCTGGCATGCCGACGACGCCGTGGTGCCCGCGCTGCGGGACCGGGTCTTCAGCCGCCGCCCCTCCGACGACTACACGGACCTGGACTGGCTGTACCAGCCGGTCGCGAGCTGACCTGGAGACTCTGTGAAAGAGGAGATCGAAGAGACCGTCGCTGCCAGCCGGGCGCTTGCCGCGGCGGGGCTCAGCGACATGGTCTGGGGCCACGCGTCCCTCCGCGACAGCGACGGCTGCGGCGTCTGGATGAAGGCCGCGGGTTGGGGCTTCGAGGAGATCGACGCCGACCGTGTCGTGCTCGTCGACCGCGGCGGCAACGTCGCTCACGGTCAGGGCAAACGTCATATCGAGTACCCGATCCACACCGAGATCATGGAACTGCGCCCCGACGTGGGCTGCGTCGTGCACACGCATGCCCCGGCTCTGGCCGCCTTCGCCTCCCTGGATGCCCCGCTGAGGGCCATCTCCCACGACGCCACGCCCTTCACCGATCCCCAACTCCCCCGCTTCACCGACACCGGCGCCCTGATCGCCACGCAGGAGCTGGGCCAGGCGCTCGCCCGTACCCTCGGCGACGCCAACGGCTGCCTCATGCCCCAGCACGGTGCGGTCACCGTCGGTCCGGACGCGGCCACCGCCGTCATGTACGCCGTACTCCTTGAACGCGCCTGCCGCACCCAGCTGATGGCCGCGGCCGCCGGCGGCCCCCACGTGTGGTCGAGCCCGGAGGAGACGGAGTTCAAGCGCAACCAGGTCTGGAACCCCGCCCAGCGCGACGCCGGATGGCACTACCTGCGGCGCGTCGCCGAAGGGATCACACCGTGACCGCCTCACCCCCCACCGAGCGCACGACCGCCGAAGAGCAGCTGTACAAGGACTTCGACGCACACGGCCTCATCCCGCTGTGGACAGCTCGCGAAAACCTGATGCCGATGCGGCCGGCCCCGGAAGCACGGCCGCACGTGTGGCAGTGGGACGACCTGTACTCGCCGGCCGCCCGCGCCGGGGAGCTGATACCCGTCGGCCGCGGCGGAGAGCGCCGCGCCATCGCCATATCCGATCCCGGCCTGCCGGGACTCCCCTACGCCACACCCACCTTGTGGGCCGCGATCCAGTACCTGGGCCCGGGAGAGACCGTCCCCGCCCACCGCCACCGCCGGAACGTCTTCCGCTTCGTCCTGGAGGGTAAGGGCATGTGGACCGTGGTCGACGGCGACCCGGTGGCCATGCGCCGGGGTGACCTGCTGTCGACTCCCGGCCGGCGATTCCACGGCCACCACAACCCGCACCCTCGGCCGATGGCCTGGCTCGACGGCCTCGACATTCCCTTCGTCGCCGGCACCGACACGGGCTTCTTCGAGTTCGCCGACGACGGTGTCACCGACCGCTCCACGCCCAGCCGCTCCCGCTCCGAACGGCTGTGGGCACACCCGGGGCCGCGGCCCGTGTCCACCGTCGACCAGGACGCCCCCAACTCACCTCTGAGCGCCTACCGTTGGGAGCACGCCGACGCCCGAGGGGCACACCGGCGCCGTCGCCCCCGGTCACGCCGCGATCCGCTTCTCCAATCCGACCACCGGCGCGGACGTACTGACCACGCTGCGCACCGAGATGCACCGCGTCACCGCCGGCCACCGAACGGCGGCCGTCTGCGAGACAGGCTCCAGCGTCCGGGAGGTCTTCGACGGCACCGGCACCATCCATCTCGACGGAGTACGTACGCCGTTGCGCCGCGGCAACCTGATCGCCGTGCCCTCCTGGTGCGAGGTCAGCGTGGAGGCCGAAACCGGCCTCGACCTGTTCCGGTTCTCCGACGCTCCGGTCTTCGAACAGCTCAACCTCGCCCGTAAGGAGTACTCATGAGGCTCGCCACCATCCGCACGCGGGGCACCACTGCCGCCGTCCGCGTCGATGCCGACGAGGCCATCGAAACCGGAGATCCGGACGTCGGCGCCCTGCTCGCGCGCCGCAACTGGCGCGAGCGCGCCGCACACGCCATAGGTCCTCGGCACCGCACGGCCGACCTGGAGTACGCGCCGGTCGTCCCCCGCCCGCAGAAGATCTTCTGCGTCGGACTCAACTACCGTTCCCACATCACCGAGATGGGGCGGGACCTTCCACAGCACCCCACCCTCTTCGCCAAGTTCCCCGCCGTCCTCATCGGCGCCCACGACGACCTGGTCCTCCCCGACGCCTCCGACAAGGTCGACTGGGAAGGCGAACTGGCCGTGGTCATCGGGGCCCGCGCCCGCAACGTGACCCCTGAGGAAGCAGCCGCCCACATCGCCGGCTACTCCGTCCTCAACGACGTCACCGCCCGCGACTGGCAGAACCGCACCCGGGAGTGGTTGCAGGGCAAGAACTTCGAAGCCACCACACCCTTCGGCCCGCACCTGGTCACCAGCGACGAAGCCGACATCACCGCCCGCACCCTGACGACGCTCGTCGACGCGGAGACCGTCCAGCAGGCCGGCATCGACGACCTCGTCTTCGACCCCGCGGCGCTGGTGGCCTACGTCTCCACGTTCATCACCATGGAACCCGGCGATGTCATCGCCACAGGAACCCCCGGGGGCGTCGGACACGCGCGCACCCCTGCCCGTTACCTCGCCGACGGCAACGTACTGACCACCCGCATCGAAGGCATCGGAGAGTGCCGCAACCACTGCGTCACGGAGAAGCCCCGTGAAGCCTGAGGCGCTTCCGCGCACCCAACTGTTGTCGTGGCTCACCCAGGGAACCGACCTGCTGCGGATCCACCTCGCCAAACTCACCGACGAGCGGATCACCGCGCCCACGGTTCTGGACGGATGGACTGTCGGCCACCTCCTCACTCACCTGGCCCGCAATGCCGACGCCCTGAGCAACCTGGCCCACTGGGCGGCCACCGGCATCGAGACACCCATGTATCCCGGCGGCCCCGACCAGCGCCTCGCAGACATCGAAACCGGGGCGGCACGCCCTCCGACCCAGATCATCGACGACGTCCTGGCCGGCGCCGACCGGCTCCAGAGCCGACTCGACGCCCTGACCCCGGAAGCGTGGACCGTTCAGGTGCGCACCGCGCAGGGACGCACAGTGACAGCCGCCCTCATCCCCTGGCTGCGTGTCCGGGAAGTGTGGCTGCACCTGATCGATCTGGGTGTGGGCGTCACCGTCGACGACTTCCCCGACAACCTCGTCGACGCCCTTCTGCCCGACGCTTTCGCGACGCTGGCAACCCGTCCCGGCTGCCCCGCACTCGTTCTGCGCCCGCAACCGCACGGCACGCCTCTCACCAGCGACGGAAGAGGACAGAGAGCAATCGAGGTGTATGGCCGGCCGGCCGATCTGCTGGTCTGGATCACCGGCCGCGGCTACGGACAACTCCTCACCGACAACTGCAGCCTGCCCGACCTTCCCGCCTGGCTGTGACACCTCTCCTTCTGGGAGCGCGACATGAACCTCACCCACTTCGGACACGCCTGCGTACTCGCCGAGTTGGACACGGACGGCCGTACCGTACGCATGCTCTTCGATCCCGGCGCCTATTCAGCAGGCTTCGAGGGCCTGCGGGACCTCGACGCAATCCTGTTCACCCACGAGCACCCCGATCACCTCGACACCGACCGGCTCGGACCACTGGTCAAGGCCAACCCCGCAGCCACGGTCATCGCGGACCCGGGCACCGCCGACCGACTGCGGGACTGCGGAGTCGAGCACGAGGTAGTCCGCCCCGGTGACACCCTGACCGTCAACGAAATCCCCGTCCGGGTCCTGGGCGGGGAGCACGCCGTCATTCATCCCCAATTGCCGCACCCTCCCAACAACGCCTACTTGGTCGGCGACGCGCTGTTCCACCCCGGCGACGCCTTCACCGCCCCCGGCCAGGCGATCGACGTCCTGCTCGTCCCCGCGGCCGGGCCCTGGATGAAGATCAGCGAAGGTGTCGACTACCTCCGCCAGGTGGCGCCACGCGTCGCCGTGCCCATCCACCAGGCCGGCCTCGCCGACGTGCACCGCAATCTGCACCACCAGCTGCTGACCAACCTCGCCCCGCCCGAGACGCGGGTGGAGATTCTGGACACGGGCACGACCCGCGCCCTGTGATCTCCACTGCACCCGAGCCAGGAGCAACCTGCCTTCACCTGGATCGAGGGAAGGTCGCCCTGCCCAGCCTCACCATCGCCGCCACGGCCCACGCCGGACGGGACGTCTTTGGGAGCCCCCAGTGATACGACGCCGCACACTTCTGCTGCTCGGGCTCGGTACGACCGTGGCCCTGCCGACGACCGCTCCAGCCGTGGCGTCGGTCGACGACGGCCGCTCGGGCATCACTGCTGTCAAGGTGACCCGCAGGGATTCGCTGGGCATGTTCGGCGGCACTCCGTACGAACGGCTGGCCGGGACCCTTTCCGGGACGGTGGCAAAGGACGAGCCCGTGGCGGGCATCGACATCGTGACCGGTGACGACGGAGTCTTCGCCTACACCTCCGGCTTCGAGCTGATCCGCCCGATCGGGCAAGACGCCCGCGGCGAGGTCGTGGTGGAGGCGGAAAACCGTGGAAATCCGCTGATGCTCCGCGACTTCAACGGTTTCGACGTGCCAGGGGGCGCGCCGCAGGATGTGTCGTACTCACCCGGTCTTGGCAACGGCTTCCTGTTCGAGGGAGGGCGTTCCTATGCGCGCGTGCAGTGGCAGACCGGCTTCTCGCCGGGCGTCCCGGAAGCCGCTCAGGGCGTCGGCCAGGTCATCGTCCGTGACTTCGGCCGGCTCCTGCGCGACGGCCGCCTCGGCGATGCGGACTCGCCACTCGGCTCCTACCGGCACCGGCTGCTCGTCGGGCTGAGCCAGGCCGCCTGGTTCGTCACCAGCTTCGTCGCCGAAGGGTTCAACGAGGCGCGCGGCCAAGTCTTTCAGGGCGCATACGCCCAGGACGGCGTGGGCAACCAACTGGCCGTCAACGCCGTCGCCGCCGCCGACGGCGAACCGCAGACGGCCTATGTCAGGCCCGACGGGATCCCCCTCACCCCGCGGCAGGTACTGCGGCGGCCGAAGAGCGACCCCGTGTTCGTGGATGTGGCCGCGTACACCGACTACTACCGGCTTCGGGCGAGCGTCTCCCGGCAGGAGGACGCGACGAACGGCTACCACCGCTACGACTGGCCCGCCGCACACAGGCCGACGCTGACGAAGGCCCAGGCGGATTCCGCGTTCGCCCAAGGGTGCAACGACGGCGAGGTCATCCCGCTCAACGCGATCGACAACCGGCCCTACGCGCGGGCTCTGCTCGTCGCGCTGGAGCGCGGGCTCGGAATCGGCGGGCCGCCGGCGCCGATGCCGCGCGAGCGACTGTTCACCGCCGGGGCGAAGCCCGCCGACCCGGCGCTCCTCAACGGCCTGCCCGGCCGCGAGGTTTCGGTCCCTCAGGTCGACACGGATGGCTTCCCTCTCGGCGGAGTGCGCTTCCCCGCGGCCGCCCTGCCGCTCGGCTCACCGGTGCCGCCGGCGCTGACGCCGGTGTCCACCGCGAGCATCACGGCCACCTGCGGCAACTCCGGCGGATGGCATCCCTTCACGGCCGACGAACTACTCGAACGCTACGGCTCACTCGACCACTACCTCGCCGCCTACGACACCCTGGCCGCCAGGCTGGTGACACAACGGTTGCTCCTCGACTCCGACCGGCAGCCGCTGCTCGACCAGGCGGCCGCGGAGTGGTCGAAGGCTCCAGCGCAGTCCTGACGCAGCCCGCAGACCATCGCCCGGGTCACAGGGTGACGGTCACGCCGTGTATCTCGATCGGCTCGGCCGTAGTACCGCGGTACCACCCCCACGCGCCGGTTCAGCCCGCGGTACCACAAGATCGGCAGGGCCCGGAGCCTAGCTTTGCGGTGAGGGCACCAGGACCGTCCGGTGCCGGAAGCCGAGGACGCAACACCATGATCGAGGCACAGCAGCTGACCAAGCGGTACGGAGAGAAGACGGCCGTCGACGGGCTGGACTTCGTCGTACAGCCGGGCACCGTGACCGGCTTTCTGGGGCCCAACGGCGCCGGCAAGTCCACGACCATGCGCATGATCGTCGGGCTGGACGCCCCGACGAGCGGCTCCGTGACGGTGGGCGGCCGCGCCTATGCCCGGCACCGGGCGCCTCTGCAGGAAGTGGGCGCGCTGCTGGAGGCCAGGTCCATCCACCCGGGACGCTCGGCGTTCCAGCACCTCAACGCGCTCGCGCTCACCCACGGGATACCGCGCAGCCGGGTGGACGAGGTCATCGACCTCGCGGGCCTGACCAGCGTGGCGAAGAAGCGGGCCGGGGCGTTCTCGCTCGGGATGGGCCAGCGGCTCGGCATCGCAGCGGCGCTGCTGGGCGATCCGCAGACGGTGATGCTGGACGAGCCGGTGAACGGGCTGGACCCCGAGGGCGTGCTCTGGATCCGAAACCTGCTGACGGGGCTCGCGGCGGAGGGGCGCACGGTGTTCGTGTCGTCGCACCTGATGAGCGAGATGGCGCTGGTGGCGGACCACCTGATCATCGTGGGCCGCGGGCGGCTGCTGGCGGACACCACCGTGCAGGATCTGACCCGCGAGGCGGGCGGCGACTCGGTGAACGTGGCGACGCAGGAGCCGGCGCGGTTGCGCGAGGTGCTGGCGGGACCGGACGTCGACATCACAGGTCGGCCCGGCTCCGAGGAACTGCAGGTGCGTGGAGTGAGCGCCCGTGAGATCGGGCTCAAGGCGGCGGAGCACGGGATCGCGCTGTTCGAGCTGAGCCAGAACACGGTGTCGCTGGAGCAGGCGTTCATGGATCTCACCAGGGATGCCGTGGAGTACCACGGTTCCACCACCGGCATCGAGACCCCCGGGAGCGCGGCATGAGCACCCTCACCCTGACGACCGAGACCCCCGAAACCGCCCCCGCACCGAGGCCCGCCTACCGGGTGACCGGTCTCCGCGTGCTGCGCTCGGAGTGGGCCAAGCTGTGGTCGCTGCGCTCGACGTGGATCACGCTGGGCCTGGGCCTGCTGTTCCTGGTGGCGGTCGGCGTGATCGCCGCGACGCAGTACGCATCGCAGTTCGACTCCGGAAAGCCCGTGGACGGCGACTTCACCAGCTCGACGGCCGTGAGCCTGGCCCTGTTCGGTACGACCTTCGCGCAGCTGGCGCTCGGTGTGCTGGGCGTGCTGGGCACGGCCGGGGAGTACTCGACCGGCATGATCCGCTCCACGCTGGCCGCGGTGCCGCGCCGACTGCCCGTGCTGTGGTCCAAGGCGGCCGTGTTCGGGCTGGTCGCGCTGGCAGTCGGGATGCTCGGCGCGTTCGGCACCTTCCTGTTCGCCAGCGGCATCGTGGACGGTACGGACGCGGCCGTGGGCCTCACGGACGCAGGTGTCGTACGCAGCCTGCTGGGCGCCGGGCTCTACCTCGGCCTCGTCGGGGTGATCGGCGCGGCGCTGGGGGCACTGCTGCGATCCGTGGCGGGCGGAATCTCCGTGCTGGTGGCCGCCCTGATGCTGATTCCGGGTCTGATGTCGCTGCTGCCGAATTCCTGGGAGGAGAACATCAGCCCGTACCTGCCCGGCAGCGCGGGCGAGGCGATGTTCTCCATGACGCACGACTCCACGACCTTGTCGCCGACGGCCGGGTTGCTGGTCTTCCTCGGCTGGACGCTGCTCGCGCTGGCCGGTGCGGCGTATCGACTGGTACGCAGGGACGTCTGATGGCCCGCACCATGGACAGGTGACACCCATGACCACCGACGACATTCACGGGATGGGCCCGTTCCTCACCCGCCTGGGCCAATACGCCCAGCGGGTGAGGCAGACCGACAGGGCGCACCCATGGGTGATGGATGTCGCGGTGGTCGTGCTGGTCTTCGCGCTGTTCTGCCTGCCGGACCTGATGGACGGTGGGGCCTTCGACGAGGACGTCCCCCGCGAGCTGCGTGACTCCCTCACCCAGCTGCCCGTGGCGGGGATGCTCGCGCTGCAGGTGGGGCTCGTGCTGCCGCTGCTGTGGCGGCGCCGGAAGCCCTTGCCGGCCTTCGGCGCCGTCGTGACGGTCTTCGTACTCCAGTGGGCCCTGGGAGTGGCGCTCCGCGCGGACGTCGCCCTGCTCGTGGCCCTGTTCAGCCTGGCCCTGCACGGGCGGCTTCGGCAGCTGCCCTGGGCCGGCGGGGCCGTGCTGGGTGCGATGGTGCTGGTCGCGGTGCGGGTGTCGGCAGCCGTCTCGGCCTGGGTCGCACTGTTCTTCCTCCTCAGCGCCGCTACCGCCGCCCTGGCGCTCGGTCTGGCGGTACGGATCCGCCGGGCCCAGGTCGCCGGGTTGCGGGAGCGTGCGGCGCGACTGGAGATCGAACGCGATCAGCGCAGCAGGCTGGCGGTCGCCACCGAGCGGGCCAGGGTGGCCCGCGAGATGCACGACATCGTCGGCCACAACCTGTCCGTCATGATCACGCTGGCCGACGCCGGAGCATACGCCACCGACGTCACCCCCCACCGGAGCAAGGAAGCGCTTCTGCTCATCGGCAGCACCGGGCGTCAGGCACTGGGCGAGCTACGGCGTGTGCTCGGCCTGCTGCGCGATGCCACCGAGGGGCACGCGCACGAGCCCGAGCTCAGCCCGCAGCCCGGCATCACGGACATCGACGCACTGTGTGCCGGCGTGCGCGCCGCCGGACTGGAAGTCGTCTACCGGACCGGCGGGAACCTGAGCGCCCTGGACGACGGCGTGCAGCTGACGGTCCACCGCATCGTGCAGGAGGCCCTGACCAACACCCTCAAGCACGCCGGTGCCGACGCCCGGGTCCACCTCACCATCATCGTGGAGGGCACGCGGCTGAACGTCAGCATCCAGGACACCGGCACGGGCCGCCGTACGGCACAGCCCTCGAACGAGGAAGGACACGGTCTGGTGGGCATGCGTGAACGCGTGGCTCTCTACGGTGGGAGCCTGAGCGCAGGACCCGCCCCTGGCGGAGGATGGGCGGTGGAGGCCACTCTCGACCTCACCCCCCGAGGCGGCGCGTCATGACCACGGTGCTCATCGTCGACGACCAGGACCTCCAGCGCTTCGGCTTTCGCGTCCTGCTGGAGTCCGTGCCCGAGACCGAGGTGGTCGGCGAGGCCGCGCACGGGGCCGAGGCCGTGCGCAAGGCCGCCGAGCTGCGGCCTGACGTCGTTCTCATGGACATCCGCATGCCGGGCATGGACGGCATCGAAGCCACCCGCCGCATCGTCGCCGCCGGCGGCCGCTCCCGTGTCCTCGTCCTGACCACCTTCGACCTGGACGAATACGCCCACGCCGCCCTCCGCGCAGGCGCCAGCGGCTTCCTCCTCAAGGACGCCCGCCCCGAGGAACTGCTCGCCGGCATCCGTGCCGTAGCCGCCGGCGACGCCGTCGTCGCCCCCGCTCTCACCCGCCGCCTCCTGGACGAATACGCCCATCACTTGCCCGGTCGCCCCAAGGACCCCGCCGAGGACCCGCGGCTGACCTCCCTCACCAACCGCGAGCGCGAGATCCTCGTCGCCATCGGCAAGGGCTGGACCAACGGCGAGATCGCCGCCCGCCTCGTCCTGTCCGAGTCCACGGTCAAGACCCACGTCGGCCGGGTGCTCGCCAAGATCGGAGCCCGCGACCGCATCCAGGCCGTGATCCTCTCCTACGACCTCGGACTCGCCCGGCCCCAAGCCGACTGAGTGGGCAGGGGGCGGCAGTGAGGCTGGGCCGACTGGTGGATACCCGGATGGCTCGACAGGCCACCATCCCGATTGCCTGTGACCGTGTGCAACGCCCGCCCCGTCTTCGCCACCCCTGCCCGCTTCCCCGAGGCCGACGACATCGTGGCCGACTGGCCACACCGTTATCTACGGCGCACCGCGACCGACGTGCGCACGGTCCTGTGCGTGCTCACCCACGACGCCAAGTTCGACATCCCCCTGCTGACCGAGGCGTTGTGCTTGTCGGTCGCTTACGTCGACGCGATGGGATCGCGCCGCACCCACGCCGACCGCGACCGGAGGCTACGGGAAGCCGGCCTGACGCACGGCGAGTTGGCCCGGCTGAGGTCGCCGATCGGCCTCGACCGCGGTGCCCGTACGCCCGAGGAAATCGCCCTGTCCATCGCGAGAGAGATCGTCGCAGCCCGGCGGGGCGGTACGGGTGTCCCACTGACCGGCGCAGAGACACCGATCCACCGTGACGGAGGAGAGCGAGACGCCGTGGTGGCTGCATGAAAAGGCGGGGACACACCCCGGCGGGGGTAAGCGCAGCCACCAAGCGATTCCATCCACCTCCCCGCTTGGTGCGCGTGCTCGATCTGAAGACATACAGCGAGCTTCCGCCGACACCGCCAGGACGGGTCCGGAGAGGGGATGTACTGGCCACAGCCCATCGGCAGCCGGGTCGCGCGCGGCTGAAACCGGGCTCCTGAATGCCATGCCGCGCCGCGATCAACAAATCAAGGCGACCCGCTGACCTAGCCCGTCACGTCCATGCAACGACCCGCGAACTCCACCGAAGTCGACCGGCGATCAGCCATCGCGCGTGACCGGCGCCTGCCACAGGGCGACAATGGCGTCGATGAGGCCGTTCGCCGCATCCCGCCAACTGGCCCGGGAAGTCGGCATGTTGTCCACGAGGGCGCGCTCACGCTCGGCGGTCATCTGCGTGATCAAGTGACGAGTCATGGCGGCGCGTTCGGCGTGCACCTCGGCCGACAGGTCGGGCAGGCAACGGTCCATACCGGCCTGCAACTCTCGCATCGACGATGAGGCGGCCGCGAACTCCTCGGTCGCGACCGCGCGCAGCGCCGGGTCTCCAGTGACCTGGGCGATGAACCGGGCGTACCAGCTGGGGGTACCCAGAGCCTCCAGATGATCGGTGACCGGGCGAACCGCGCAGGCCACCCAGTCGCGCAGGTCGGTGGAGTCACCGATGTCGGCCAACATGCGCAGACGGACGACCTCTATTCCCTCGGCGTGCTTGCGCACGATCGCGCGCACCAGGTCGATCTTGGTGCCGAAGTGATAGCTGACCGCGGCGTTGTTGCCCTGTCCGGCGGCCTCGCTGATCTGACGGTTGGCGATCGCATGCACCCCGTGTTCGGCGAAGAGCCGTTCCGCCGCGTCCAGGAGCGCCTCCCGCGTCGCGCTGACCTGCGCGTCCCGCCTCGCCCTGCCGGTCATCATCACCACCACTTCGGGACATCACACCGGTCCACGAGGCCCGTCCCCCAGGCCACCGCAGCCCCTCGACCAGGTCGGTGAGGCCAAACGACGAAAGCGTACGCAACAGCCCGGCCGGTTCAGGCCACCCTCTCCACGCGGCGTTCCCGCTGGATTCAGACAGCCCGACTTGAACGCATCCATCCGTCCGAGTACATTTTAAATCAACCCGTTGCTTTAATTCTACCGGGGCACCCCATCTGCCTGCTCAGACGGAGACCAACCATGTCCGACGTACACACCTCACCCGGCGACACCACCGGCTCCGCCCCGCCGAACCCGAACGCCATCGTGGCGGTGCTGGCCTTCGCCGGGATCGTGGTCTCGCTGATGCAGACCCTCGTCATCCCGATCGTGCCGAAACTCCCCGAGTACCTGAACGCCTCAGCGGCGGACACCGCCTGGGCCGTCACCGCGACCCTGCTCGCCGCCGCCGTCGCCACCCCCATCGCAGGCCGTCTCGGCGACATGTATGGCAAGCGCCGCATGCTCCTGCTCGGCCTGGGCACACTGGCGATCGGCTCGGCCACCGTCGCACTCAGCGACTCCCTCACCCCGGTGATCATCGGACGCGTCCTGCAGGGCCTGTCGGCCGGCGTCATCCCCCTCGGCATCAGCATCATGCGCGACGAGCTGCCCGCCGAAAAGCTCGGCACCTCCACCGCCCTGATGAGCGCCTCCCTCGGCATCGGCGCCGCCCTCGGCCTGCCCATCGCCGCCTTCGTCGCCGACAACTTCGACTGGCACAGCCTGTTCTGGGCCTCGGCCGCCCTCGGCGCCGCCGCCCTCGTGCTCGTCCTGATGCTCGTGCCCGAATCCAAAGTGCGCACCGGCGGTCGCTTCGACCTGCTCGGCGGTATCGGCCTGGCGGCCGGCCTGGTCTGCCTGCTGCTGGGAATCTCGAAGGGCGGCGACTGGGGCTGGGGCAGCGGCACCACCCTCGGTCTGTTCGCCGCCTCCGTCGTGATCCTCGTCGCCTGGGGATTCTTCGAACTGCGCACCACCCAGCCGCTGGTCGACCTGCGCGTCACCGCCAAGCCCCAGGTCCTGTTCACCAACCTCGCCGGCCTGGCGTTCGGCTTCTCCCTGTTCGCGGTCCAGCTGATCATCCCGCAGATCCTGCAGCTGCCCGAGCAGACCGGCTACGGCCTGGGCAAGGATCTCCTCACCGTGGGCCTGGTCCTGGCGCCCCAGGGCATCGTGGTCATGATCGCGGCCCCGCTGTCCGCCGTCATCTCCAAGGCCAAGGGCCCCAGGGTCGCACTCATGATCGGCGCCGTCGTCACCGCCGCCGGCTACGCCCTGAACATCGTCATGATGAGCGAGATCTGGGAACTGGTCCTGGTCTCCTGCGTCATCGGCGCCGGCATCGGCCTCGCCTACGGCGCCCTGCCCATGCTCATCATGGGCGCCGTACCGACCTCCGAAACGGCTGCCGCCAACGCCTTCAACACCCTGATGCGGTCGATCGGCACCTCCTTCGCCAGCGCCGCCTCCGGCGTCATCCTCGCCCAGATGACCACTGACTTCGCCGGCCACGCCCTGCCCTCGGAGAACTCCTTCAAGGTGATCATGGCCATCGGCTGCAGCGCCGCCCTCGTGGCCCTGCTCCTGGCCTCGTTCCTCCCCCGGCACCGCGCGGGCGCCACGGCGCACGAGGCTCCCGCCGAACTGGCCGCCGATCCCGCCGCCCAGAAGGCGTAGGCATCCCTCGTCCTGCCGGCTCCGTTCACCGACGCAGGCAGTCAACCGTCCCCGTACCAGTGAACCCCCCACCATCAGCAAGGAGAACGAACATGGCCACCTACGTCCTCGTACCCGGCGGCGCCCACGGCGGCTGGTGCTACCAGCCCGTCGCACGGATCCTGCGGCAGGCCGGACACGACGTCTACACCCCGACCCTCACCGGCGTCGGCGAGCGGGCCCACCTGCTGCGCCCCGACATCGACCTCGGCTTCCACATCAACGACGTCGTCCAGCTCCTCCACTACGAAGACCTGCGCGACGTGATCATCGCGGGCCACAGCTACGGCGGCATGGTCATCACCGGCGTCGCCGACCGCGCCACCGACCGCATCGGCCACATCGTCTATCTCGACGCCGCCACCCCCGTCAACGGCGAGTCCCTCGCCGACATCTCCGCCACGCTGGCGGCCGCCGCCCGCGACGGGTCCCGCGTCGTCGACGGCATCGAGCTGACGCTCTTCCCCGGGGACGAGCCGATGCCGCACTACGGGGTGACCGACCCGGACACCATCGCCTGGATGGACGGCAAGGTGACCCCGCACCCGGTCAAGTGCTTCACCCAGCCCCTGCAGCTCCACAACGAGGCGGCTCTGTGGGAGATCCCCCAGACCCACATTCCCTGCACCAGCACCAGGCCCCACCGCGACCCGGCCCGGTGGGAGAAGGCACTCGCGGCCGACCGCGTCTGGGACATCGACACCGGCCATGACCTGATGCTCAGCGAACCCAAGGCCGTCGCCGAACTCCTCCTGCGCGTACCGACCGCCTGACCCACGCCACGCCTTTCCCGGGGCCGGGCACCTTCCGGCCCCGGGAAGCCCTCAAGAACCGGAGCCAAGGATGGCAGTCGATGATCTCGCGACGAACCCGCCGTACCGGTCAGGTGGTGTGCAGTCAGTTTGCCGCGGCGGAGGCCGTTCGGGCCACCGTGATCGGAGCCGAAGGGGAATCGACCGGCTGAAGAGTGCAGGTCAGGAGCGAGTAGCGCCTCTCTTCAACATCTATCGAAGAAGGAACCGCAACGTCCTACAGTCAGCCGTACCTCGTGTCGACCGCCCACGCCTACGTTGCTGATGCAGGGGAGCAACCCCTGAGCCGGTTCAGCAGGTGGTGCCGGCCACCGACCGGCCGGGTGTCGGTGGGCACCCCGACAAGGAGCTGAAGACTCGATGATCCGTATTGGCGTCATCATCCTCCCCGAGCAGGACTGGGACACCGACCGGAAACGATGGGAACGCGCCGAGTCCTACGGATTCGATCATGCGTGGACCTACGACCACCTGGCCTGGCGGACCCTGGCCGACGGGCCGTGGCACGCGACCGTACCCACGCTGGTCGCGGCCGCACTCGCCACCAGCCGGATCCGCCTGGGCACCCTGGTCACCACGCCGAACTTCCGGCACCCGGTTCCGCTGGCCAAGGACCTGATGACCCTGGACGTGATGTCCCACGGGCGGGTCAACATTGCGCTCGGTGCGGGTGCCCCGGGGTACGACGCGGCCGTGCTCGGGGGCGAGGAACTGTCACCCGCGGGCCGCCACGCACGGTTCGTCGAGTTCCGTGACCTGCTCGACCGGCTGCTCTCCGAGCCGGTGACGAACTGGTCCGGGGACTGGTACTCCGCGGTGGACGCGCGCATGATCCCCGGCCCCGCGCAGCGGCCCCGCCCGCCGTTCCTCATCGCCGCCGACGGTCCGCGTGGCATGCGGCTCGCCGCGTCCACAGCCCGTCGGCCCGGTGACGGTTGGGTGACCATGGGGACCAGAGAGCGCGGGCTCGACGAGGCCGCCTGGTGGAAGGACGTGGCCCGTACGGCCGGCCGGATGGACGCGGCGCTGGAGGGCGCCTGGCCGCACGTACGGATGCTGAACATGGAGTCCGGCACCGCCTCCCTGTCCTCGGTCGACCACCTGCGCGACCGGCTCGGCCGGGCCGCCGAGTTGGGCTTCACCGACGTCACCATCGCCTGGCCGCGCAAGGACCAGCCCTTCCGCGGGGACGAGGCACTGCTGGACGCCGTCGCCGCCGAACTTCCGGCGCTGCGGCGGATTGGTGGCTGAGGGCATCTCCTCCCCCCCAGTCAGCAGGCGTGTAGAGCCTGGTCTGCAGTGCGCGGCGGTGCCGTCCTGGTCGAGAGCGCCGATTTCGCTCAGCGCCAGGGGCGTCTGCTGCAGGCCAAGCGACGGATCGCGGAGGCCGACGGCCTCACCGCGATGACCAACGGTCTCGCGACGTTCCAGATCTCCATCAGAAGCGGTGCGGAGTGCGGGCGTATCTGACGCGCGGCGAGGCGGAACAGACCAACGCGAGCCTCGCCGGATCGCTCGCCGTGAACGCCGTGTCGGGATTCGTCTTCGCTCGTGGCGTCATGTTCACCACGTCGGTGGATCCGGCGATCAGGCCGGGCCGCCCTTGGGTGATGACCAGCGGGGTGGCGTCCGGCTCCGGGGAGCGGACGTGGGCGGAGTGTACGGTCGCCCCGTCGATCGTGGTCGTGAACTGCGGCCATGCGTTCAGGCGGGCCTCGGCCGCACGGCCAGTCGTACTCGTGTCGCCAGCGCCGCGCGAGCTCCCGCAGATACCCCTGGGGGAACTCCGTCCGACCACTCCACGCCCCACAGTTCGTCCGGACGCGGGTTCGGGGCTACCAGGTCACCGGCATCTCGTAGAGGCCGTAGACCTGCCCGTCGGACTTGAACGGCAGCTCCTCGACGAGCTCGGCCGGACGCAGGCGCGGCACCCGGCGGAACAGCGTGTCGAACACGATGCGCAACTCGAGCCGAGCCAGATTCTGACCCAGGCACTGGTGGGCGCCGCATCCAGAGCCCAGGTGGTTGCGGGCACCGCGGCCGCCGGCGATGTCGAACTCGTCCGGGGCGTCGAAGGCCGCGGGGTCGCGGTTGGCGGTGTTCGACAACGCCGGCACACCCTCGCCCGCGCGTATGGTCACGCGCCGGCGATCTCGACGGCCTCCTTCGCGACCCGTGCGATCGCGTCCTCCGCGACGGCGAAGTACCGCATGCCGCCCCTTTCCGGGAGCCTCACGCCCGGACCGCCTCCGGACCCTCGGGCTCCCTCCCTGCCCTGGCACGGCGGTAGTACACCGCGTCGGACGGCGCCAGCGGTTCACAACCGCGGATCCCGTCGGCGATCTTCTCCGCCATCATCATCACCGGCGCATTGAGGTTGCCGGTGATCACCTTCGGCATGATCGACGCGTCGACGATGCGCAGATCGCGCACGGCGTTCACTCGGCCCTCACCGTCCACGACGGCCTCCGCGTCCACGCCCATCCGGCAGGTGCCCGACGGGTGGTACGAGGTGCCGGTGGCCCGGCGGACGAACGCCTCGATCTCGTCGTCGGAGGTGACGTCCGGGCCCGGGGTCAGGAGCTGGGGGCGATAGCGCTGCCAGGCGGGCTGCCCCACCAGCGTCTCCCTCGTCATCCGGACGCCGTCGATCATGTCCTGGAGGTCCTGGCGCTCGGCGTACGTGTTGAAGACGACGGACGGCGCATCTGCCGGATTCGCCGAGCGCAGGGTCACCTCGCCGCGGCTCAGCGGGCGCGAGAGGTCCATCCAGAACTGGAAGCCGGGCACCGGCACCAGCCTGCCGCCCCTCAGCTGCCGGGTGAGCGGCAGGAACTCCCACTGCATGTTCGGGAAGTCGACGTCGTCGCGGGTACGCAGGAAGGCGCCGGCCTCGAAGAAGTTGGTGGTGCCCAGGCCCTTGCGGCGCAGCATCCAGTCCGCGCCGAGCTTCGCCCGCCCGATCAGGCCGAGCTCGGACGTGAGCGAGTCCTCGGCGCGGGTGCCGAACTGCAGGTCCACACCGGGGTGGTTCTGCAGGTTGCGCCCCACCTCGCGGGCCTCGGCGACGACATCGATGCCATGGCGGCGCAGCTCGTCACCCGGGCCGATGCCGGACAGCATCAGCAGCTTGGGGGTGTTCATGGCGCCGGCGGCGAGGATCACCTCGCGCTCGCACAGCGCTCGGCGCGGACCGTCGGGACCGGCCACCTCGATGCCGACCGCGGCCCCGTCCTCGACGAGTACGCGCGTCACGAGCGTCTTGGGCAGCACCTTCAGATTGGGCCGGTCGAGAGCGGGGCGCAGATACGCCCTGGTGGCGCTCATACGGACTCCGTCGTGGATGAAGGACTGCGCGATGTGCAGGCCTTCCTGCCGCCGGCCGTTGTGGTCCGGAGTCGTCTCGAACCCCGCCTGCTCACCGGCGCGCAGGAATGTCTCGTACATCTTGTGCTGGGCGCGGGCGCGGCTGATGCGCAGTGGGCCGCCGCCGCCACGCCAGTCGTCCGGACCGTCCTCGAACGTCTCCATCTTGCGGAAGTACGGCAGACAGTGGGCGTAGTCCCAGTCCTTGAGGCCGTCCGCGGCCCAGCCGTCGTAGTCCATCGGGTTGCCGCGGTTGTAGATCATCGCGTTGATGGACGAGCCGCCGCCGAGGATCTTGCCGGCCTTCTCGTCGATGGTCTTGCCCTGCAGGTGCGGTTCCGGGCCCGACTGGATGCCCCAGCCGATCTTCTTGTTCTGATAGACGAACGGCAAGCCACCGGGCATGGCGATGAACATGTTGGTGCGGTCCGTGCCACCGGCCTCGACTAGAAGGACCCGCACGTTCGGGTCCTCGGTGAGCCGGGCGGCGACGATGCATCCGGACGAGCCGGCTCCGACGACGATGTAGTCGAATTTCTGGGTCATCGGATTACTCCTTCAGCCGGTTCCACGTGCGCAGGTGACTCGAACGTAGGGGCGGCCACCCGCAGTGGACATCAGCGCCGCGAAGGAGAGACGGGACTGTCGTTCGACAGGTGTCGAAGGGGGGTCGCTTCGGGTTCGCCGGCGCTGCGATAGGCGGCCAGCCACAGGGCCAGTTGCAGGTTGGTGCGGGTGAGCCCGGAACGCAGGTCCACGCCGGTGAGTTCGGTGATGCGGTCCAGCCGGTAGTAGAGCGTGGTGCGGTGGACGTGCAACTCCCGTGCCGCCGCGGCCACTTCACCGCCGTGGTCCAGGACGACCCGCGCCGTCGTCGTCAGCTCGTTGCGCTGCCCCTGAGCCAGGATCTCGGCGCCGGGATGCAGATCGGCGGGCGTCACGGATGCGGGGGCCTCGACGATCAGACGCCAGGCGCCGAGTTCGTCCCATGTGGCCGGCGTCGGGCGCGCTCCGGCGGCCGCCACTCTGCGCACGGCCGTCGCGCGGCGCACCGCCTCGGCCAACTCGAGCAGGGGAAGCGGAGCGCCGCTGGCCGCCGCGCGCACGCCGGTGCGGACCACGTGCACGCTCATGCCTCCGGCCAGTTCCCAGCCGCCGGGCCGGGGCGGCGCCTCGACCTGTACCCGCGCGTCAGGCGGCAGGTTCTCCAGACGGGCCAGTTCACGTGCGGCCTCCTCGTCCCGGCCGGACAGGAGCCGGCCCAGGAGCGCGTCGCGCCGACGGCGCTGCCGCTCCGCGGACTCCGCGCTGCCCGCCATGGCCTCGCCGGCGAGTCCCGCGCACTCCACCAGACTCGGCAGCGCGGCCTCGTCGAGGACCCCGTCCGGGTCGAGCACCCACAGCAGGCCGAGCATGCGGCCGTCGCAGCGCACCGGCATGCACCAGCGCGCCCACATGTCGGCCTCGGGGACGGCGGGAACGCGGACGGGGGCGGTCGCCTGGGAGAGTCGGAACCGCTGGACGACGGCCGCCGCGACCGGATCGACATGCCGGTCGAGGATGGTCTTGGCCCGGGTACCGTCCACCGCGCCGCGGGTGCTCCACCACACCGGGTGCTGCTCCCGGTCCTCCACCAGGACGGACAGACCGACCTCCTGGGCGAGGCGATCGATCACCATCTGCATGTCCACCGGTTCCACCACGGGATGCGTGCCTCCGTACTTCGTGCCTGACGTCGCGCGCCGTCCCGGACGACTGCCCGGAACGCATCCGCGCACGCTCCTGACACTGCCCTGACCGGGCGGATTCGACAAGTGTCTGAACGCCCGGCGAACTTTCCACGCGGGCTCCGAAGCGCCGCCGACACGCGACCGCCTAACGTCGGGACGACCGCACCGTATCGTCCCTCGAACGTCTCGGAGCCCCGCATGACCTCACCATCCGCGCCTCACCCACAGGCCCTCGCGGCCGGGCTCGCCGAGGTCCGCGCCGCCGGCTACGACATCCCGAGCGTGATCGGCGGCCGGGAGATCCGCACGGGACGCACCGTCCCGGTCGTCACCCCACACGCCCACGAGGTTGGCCTCGGCCGCGCCCATCATGCCGGGGCGGCCGAGGTGGAGCAGGCGATCGCCGCGGCCCGCGGAGCCGCCCACGACTGGGGGCGACTCGACGCGGCCGCACGGGCGAAGCCGTTCCTGCGCGCCGCCGAACTGCTGGAGTCCGGTCCTTGGCGCGAGCGGCTGAACGCGGCCGCCATGCTGGAGCTGTCCAAGACCCGGGACCAGGCCGAGGGCGACGCGTCGGACGAGACGGTCGAGCTCATCCGAGCCAACGTGGCCAACATGGCGGCCATGGCCGATGTCCAGCCGTACTCGCCCGAGGGGGTGCGCAACCACGTCGAGTACCGCCCGCTGGAGGGGTTCGTCTTCGCGGTCTCGCCGTTCAATTTCGTCTCGACCAACAACCTCGCCTTCGCCCCGGCCCTGCTCGGCAACACGGTGCTGTGGAAGCCGCACGAGAGCTCCTCGCTGGTGGCCCACCTGTCCATGCAGCTGCTGCGGGAGGCCGGGCTGCCCGACGGTGTGGTCAACCTGGTGCACGGCGACGGTGCGGAGATCGGTCAAGCCGCCCTGGCCCACCGGGAGTTGGCGGCCGTCCACTTCACCGGTTCCACCGGGACGTTCCGGCACATCTGGCGCACCGTGGGCGCCAACATCGACGGCTACCGCGACTTCCCGCGGGTCGTGGGCGAGACCGGCGGCAAGGACTTCGTGGTCGCCCACTCGTCGGCCGACGTGGAGGCGCTGGCGGTGGCGTGCGTGCGGGGCGCGTACGAGTACCAGGGCCAGAAGTGCGCCGCGCCCTCCCGGCTCTACGTGCCGCGCAGCCTGTGGCCGAGGCTCAAGGACCGGTTGATCGAACTGACCCGCTCCGTCGTCATGGGCGACCCGACGCTGCCCGGCACGCACATCGGCGCCGTCATCAACGCCCGCCAGCACGCCAAGCACACCGAGACGCTGGCGAAGGCACGCGCCGAGGGCATCGTCCTGACAGGCGGCGGTACGGACGATGCGATCGGCTGGTTCGTCGAGCCGACGCTGCTCGAAGTGACCGATCCCCACTCGCCGTTCATGACCGAGGAGCTCTTCGCTCCCGTCCTCGCCGCGTACGTGTACGAGGACGCCGACTGGGAGCAGACCCTGCGGCTGGTCGACGAGTCCACCGCGTACGGGCTGACCGGGGCCGTGTTCGCCGAGGACGAGGCCGCCCTCGCCCAGGCGTCCGACGCCCTTCGGTACACGGCCGGCAACTTCTACGTCAACGACAAGCCGAGCGGCGCCGTCGTCGGCCAGCAGCCGTTCGGCGGCGCGCGCGCCTCCGGCACCAACGACAAGGCCGGCACGGTCTGGAACCTGATCCGCTTCGCCAGCCCGCGCAGCGTCAAGCGCAACGAGCGCCCGCCGCGCGCGCCGGGCAACGACGCGTGGGCGGCCCGGTAGCCGGTCGGCGCGACCGGGTCGAGACCGAGGCCGGTCCAGGGTGCGGCCCCCTGGACCGGCCTCTCACACGTGCACGATGTCGGGCGGTATTCGGCGATGCTGACATGTATCAGCACAGGAACGGGGTGCGCACTGTGGCACAGGCCATGAAGATCGACTACATCGGCGCAGAGGAGCTGGCCGGGCTGCTGCCGCCCCGCGACGCGGTCGCCGCGATCCGGGAGGCACTGGCCGGCGGGCTCGACCCGGCGGCCGACCGGCCGCGCACTGTCCTCGAACTCCCCGGGAACCGGGGCCAGTTGCTGGCCATGCCATCCGCGTCCGAGTTCGGCGTCGGGGTGAAGGCGATCTCCTCCGTTCCCGGCAACGCCGAGCGCGGTCTGCCCCGGATCCAGGGCGTGCATCTCGTCTTCCGCCCTCCCTCGTACGCGCCCGTCGCCGTCATCGACGGCGCCGCACTCACCGCGCTGCGCACTCCGGCGGTGTCGGTCGCGGCCGTGCTGCCTGTGCTGACCCGGCCCGGACGGCGCTGGAACGCCGTGGTCTTCGGCGCCGGGCCCCAGGGGGCGGGGCACGTACGGACGCTGCGGGACGTCGGCGTCGACCTCGCGGAGGTGACCTACGTCGTACGCGACCCGTCGCGGGCGGATCCCGCACTGGTGCGCGACGACAAGGTGGTCGCGGCCGCGGACAGTGAGGCGTTGCTGCAACGGGTCGACCTCGTCGTCTGCGCGACCTCCTCGGCCGTGCCGCTCTTCGACTCGGCTCGGCTCGGTCCCGAGGTCGTGGTGTTGGCAGTGGGTTCGCACGAGCCGGGCGCCCGCGAGGTGGACTCGGCGCTGGCCGTCCGTGCCCAGGTCGTCGTGGAGGATCCGGCCACCGCGTTGCGGGAGTGCGGGGACGTCGTCCTGCCCGTCGCGGAGGGCGTGTTGTCGGCCGCCCGTCTGCTGCCCATGGCGCGCGTCGTGCGGGGTGAGATCGAACTCGACGCCACACGGCCCGTGCTGTTCAAGGCCTCCGGCATGGCCTGGCAGGACGCCGTCGTCGCGGACGCCGCGCTGCGCAGGCTCGGTTGAGGGTCAGGGCCGTCTCCTCGTCGGCGGTGGTGAAGGGTGCGTACTTCAAGACGCGGGACGGAACCCGCAGGAGGGCAGGCAGTGCCCGGGGCATGGCCGACCAGGACCGGGTCACCCGCTCCTCCACCAGATCGGTGACGAATTTCTGAGTGTCGCTGCCGAGCCGGAAGGGTGTCCTCACCGACGCGGCGGCGGAATCGCCTCGACGGACCGGGTTCTCATGGGCGTGCGGCCTCTGCCGCGAAGTTCGGGACGAGCGCTTCGTACAGGGCTACGTACCGGCCGAAACGCTCGTCGTAGAGACCGGTGTTCGCCGGGTTCGGCTCGTAGATCCGGTCGACGGCGACCGTGGCCTCGATGCCCTCGTGGATCGAGCCGAACTCGCCGACGCCGACGCCTGCCAAGATGGCCGCGCCAAGTGCTCCGGCGTCAGGCTGCTTCGTGGTCACGACCGGGAGCCCGGTGATATCGGCCTCGATCTGCTTCCAGACGGCGCTGCGGGATCCGCCGCCGAGCGCGCGGATCTCCTGGCTCTGCACGCCGGCCTTCGCGAACGCCTCGACGTTGCGGCGTACGACGAAGCCGATGCCCTCCATGAGGGCGCGGACCAGGTGTGCCCGGGTGTGCTGCAGTGTGAGACCCATCAGCACGCCGCGGGCGTCCTCGTTGTTCTCCGGTGCCATCGCACCCTGGAAGTGCGGCAGCATCAGGAGCCCGTCCGCACCCGCCGGGACGCCCGCGGCGAGATCGCCGAGCACGTCGTACGCGTTCCGGCCGGCCTGCGCCGCGGCCTGGATCTGCGGCTCGCAGAACTCGTCCCGCAGCCACTTCAGCACGATTCCGCCGCCGCTGAAGGTGTGGAACATGTAGGTGTCCGGGATGCCGTGGTAGTGGACGGGCACGACGCCCGCCGGGTCGCGTCCCGGCCCCGGCAGCGTCGAGCAGATGGCGACCGCGGCACCGGTGTTCTCGCTGAAGCCGCCGGCGGCGATGCTCCCGCCGCCGATCGCACCGCATGCCTGGTCGAGGGCGCCGGCGCAGACCATGGTGGTCGGGTCCAGGCCGAGTTCCTTCGCGACCGCCGGCCGGACCCGGCCGACCGGTGCGCCGGGCTCGACGACGGCGGGCAGCCGGTCGGCGTCGACGCCCAGCGCGTCGAGCATCGCCGGCCACCAGGTCTTGGTGCCCAGGTCCCAGTAGCAGGTCGAGGTGGCCAGCGATCCCTCGGTGACGTACTCGCCGGTCATACGGGCGAGCAGGTAGTCCTCGATCAGCAGGTACCGGGCGGTGCGCTCCGCGATCTCCGGTTCATGGCGACCGAGCCACAGCAGTTTCGCGGCCGGCCAGGTGGCCAGCATCTCCGGCTGCCCGGTCCGTTCGTAGAGTTCCGCGGCCGGGAAACGGTCGGCGAGTTCGGCGGACTCGGCTGCGGCTCGGTTGTCGAGCCAGACGATCGCCGGCCGCAGCGCGGTTCCGGCGGCGTCCACCGGTACGAGGGTCTCGCCCTGCGCGGAGAGCGCAAGGCCGGCGACCTCGCCGCGACGGTCGCCGGCCTTGCGCCAGACCTCGGCGAGGCAGTCTCGGATCGAGGTCCAGTAGACCTCGACGTCGACCTCCACGCAGCCGGGCGCCGGCGTCTGCAGCTCGTACTCCAGGGTCGCCGAGGCGACTTCGACTCCGGTGGTGGCGTAGAGCGCGCATTTGACGGACGTGGTGCCCAGGTCGATGGCGAGGACGGTGCGGTGGGTCATGTCTGCGGCTCCTCCCCCGGGCCGCCGGCCCAGACGATCACGACCGGGACCTCGCCCACGTTGCTGATCTGGTGGGGGACGGTCGGCGGGATCCGCAGGGCGTCACCGGCCTCGAGTTCGAAGGCGGTCTGACCGGTCGTCACCACGGCCGACCCGGCCGCGCAGTAGAAGACCTCCCAGGACATGTCGTGCCCGGGGTCGACCGCGCCGGTGGCACCCACCGGCACCGTCGAGGTGCCGAACCAGAGGTGTTCGTTGCGCAGGTACTCGCGGCAGTGCTCGGGTCCCTCCATGAAGGACAGTGCGTCCAGACGGCGGACGACACTCGGCTGCTCCTGGGCCTGCGGAGTTGTCTGTTGGTCGCTCATGTCAGGCCACCACCGAACGGGCGGTGCCGAGGACGGTGGTCAGCTGGGCGGTGACGTTCGCGCCCGGTACGACCTTGCGGTCCAGGACGGCCGCGCCGATGGTGAAGCCCCAGGCGCCCGCGTCACTGACGAACCGGATCCGCTCCACGCTCGCGACCGAGCCCGCCACGAGGACCGGGATCGGGGAGGCGGCGCACACCTGACGGACCAGGTCGTCGCCGTCCAGTTTGATGTGGCGGTAGGCCAGCAGGTTGACGCCGGTCACATCGTTCCGCATGGCCTCGATCTCGGCCAGGATCTCGTCCGCGGTCCCGTCCAGCGTGCCCGGGTGGCCGATGACGGTGCCGGCGTAGGGGAAGTACCGGATGTCGCTGCCGCGCAGGATCTGCGCCCCGAGCTGCCAGCGGGTGCCGCCGAGCACGTAGTCGAAGCCGAGTTCACGGCCGAGTTCCAGCGAGGTGCGCTCATCCTCCTCGGTGAGGGAGACGACCTCGAGGTGGGCGTGGCGGCCGGCCGCGTGGATGGTGTCGACGAGTGCGGCCATCTCCTCGCGGGGCAGGCCGACGTCCTTGAAGCCGATGTGCTCGGTGCCGGCGGCGAGGGCGAGTTCGAGGACGGCGTGGGCGTCGGCGACCGTGACGTCGTCACGGGTCAGCATCAGCACGAAATTGCTCATGATCAGGGTCTTCCTCAGATCGGCGGGCGCAGACCTACGGTGTCTGCGGAGGGCAGTGGGCTGGATGGGAGGAACGGCGTGGGGTCGATGGGCGGCCGTGCGCCCTTGACGAGCTGGGTGAGAAGGTCGGCGGAGCCGGCTGCCTGGGTCCAGCCGAGCGACCCGTGCGCCGCGTCGAGGTAGAGACCGGGAACACTGGTCGGGCCGATCATCGGCAGTCCGTTGGGAGTCATGGGGCGGTGCTCGGCCCGATACTCGGCGGACGTCCAGTCGAGGGCACCGGGAAACAGCTGCTCGCCCGCGCGCTGCAGCAGGTGTCGGGCCGGCTCGGCGACGTCGTGGTCGCCGCGGCCGATCTCGGCGCCGGTCGACAGGCGCAGCTGGTCGCCCATGCGGGAGAACGCCACATGCAGGCTCTCCAGAACACCGCCGACCTGCGGAGCGCGGTCGGGTTCGAGGAGGGGCACGGTCGCGGCGTACCCCTTCACCGGGAGCACCGGTGCGCGCACCCCGGCGGTGCGGGCGAGCCCGCGGGTAGCGACGCCCGCGGCGAGGACGACCGCGTCCGCGAAGAGGCGGCCGTCCGCGGTCTCGGCCGCGGTGACCCTGCCGTCCTCGAAGACCAGCCGCGTGACCGGTCGTCGCTCCAGAACGGTCGCGCCAAGGCCTCGCAACCGGTCCGCGAGGGCCAGGGCGAACGCCTGGCTGTCGCCGCGGGCCGCGCCGGGGGCGTACAGGGCACGCAGTCCGGCGGGGAGGGCAGCATAGGCCTTGTCCAGCTCCGTGAGCTCGGCGCGCGTCAGCTCCGTGTAGGTCTCGCCCGCGGCGCTCAGGGCCGCACGTGCGTGCCAGGCCTCCGTGACCGCCTCCGGGGAGTCGACCAGGAACAGCATGCCGGTGCGCTTGAGATCCGTACCGACGTCGCCGGCGGCGGCCCACTTCTCGGCGACCCGGAGGCTGTGGGTGCTCAGCGAGTGCGTGGCTCGGCAGGCCGCGGCGTACTTGCGTGCCGTCGAGTTCGCGAGGAAGCGGAGCCCCCAGGGAACGGTGCTCGGGTTGCCCCACGCGACGCGGATGCCGGCGCTGCGGCCGAGCAGCGTCGCCGGCACCGCGCGGGCGTTGGCCGGGCCGGGCCAGACCACGGAGTCGGCCGGAACCAGCAGTCCGGCGTTGCCGGCGCTCGCCCCGTCACCGATCTGTCCGGCCGTCGCCAGGGCGACCTCGTACCCGGCGCTCGCCAGGGCGTACGCCGCGCTGGTTCCGACCACACCGCCCCCGACGACCAGGACGCTGCTGCCGGGTGGCAGTGCTGTGCTCATACCAGCAGTCCGGCGGACCGCAGCACCGACTCCAGCTCGGCCAGCTCGGCCGGGTCGGTGAGCGGCAGCTGCGGCTGGCGGACCTCGCCGCCGGGGTGGCCGAGGATGCGCATCGCGGCCTTGAGCTGCGAGGCCGGGGACGCGAAGCGGCCGCCGAAGTCGGGCTCGACCCAGGCGCGGGTCAGCTCGGACCAGCGTCGGCCGTACTCGCGGGCCGCGTCGAGGTCGCCAGCCCAGAAGTTCTCGAAGAACGGGACCGCGTACGGGGCGCCGATGCCCCCGCCGTCGATGTAGCCGTCGCCGCCCAGCCCGTTGAGCACCGCGAGGCCGCGCGGGCTGATCAGGGCGGCGAAGATGCGCACCCGGGAGGAGAGCCGGTCGATGTAGTCGAGGACCACGTCGGTGCTGGCGGTGCTGCACTTGAGAGCCACCACGTGCTCCAGGTCGGCGATCGCCTCGGCGGTGTCGATCTCGATCTCGACGCCGGTGCCGCGCGGCCAGTTGTAGGCCAGGATCGGCAGCTCGACCTCGGCGTCGATGAGCCGGTAGTGGTTGAGGATCTCCTCCTGCGTGGGGTGGGCGTAGGGCGGCGGGGTGAACATGACGCCGTCGGCCCCGGAGGCCTGTGCGTCCTGGGCCAGGTCGATGGCGGCGGCCGCGGTGAACGAGGTGCATCCGATGATCACGGGGATGCGTCCGGCCACCGCCTCGATGGCCACCTTGGCCACGCGGCGACGCTCTTCGTCGGACTCGGTCCACCATTCGCCGGCGCTTCCGTTGAGCATCACTCCGTGGACGCCCGCGGCGACGTAGTGGTCCATGAGCGCGACGAGTGTGTCCTCGTCGATCGCCCCGTCAGCGGTGAACGGGGTGGGCGCGGCGGGGATGTAGCCGCGCCAGTTGACGGAGTTGCGGTCCATGCTGGGCCTTCCTTCGGTACGAGTGGTGCCTGCCCGGCGTCCGGGCGTGAGCGGCGGAACGGCGGAGCGGCGGAACGGCGAGCTCAGACGGTGAAGCCGGCGGGGAACGGGTCGGTGGGATCGAGGAGGTGCTGGCTGAAACCGGTCACCCAGGCCCGGCCGGTGATCCGCGGGACGATGCCGCGCCGGCCGGCGACCTCGGCCTCGTCGAGCACCGTGCCGGTGAACCGGGTGCCGAGCATCGACTCGTTGACGTGGCGGTCGCCGACGGCGAGCTCACCTCGGTGGTGCCTCAGCGCCATGATCGCGGAGGTACCGGTGCCACAGGGAGAACGGTCGAAGTAGCCGGGCACGTTGAGGACCGCGTTGCGCGTGTCCGCGCCGTCCGTGCCGGGTTGGACGAACTCGGCGTGGTGGATGCCCCGGATGCCGGGATCCTCGGGGTGGACCGGCGGACGCTGCTCGTTGACGGCGTCGATGATCCGCAGGCCGACGGCGATCAGTTCGTCCTTGTGCCGCAGGTCGAGTTCCAGGCCGAGCCGCGCGGCGTCGATGACGGGGTAGAAGTTCCCGCCGTAGACCATCGCGTACTCCACCTTCCCGATCCCGTCGACCTCGACCACGGCACCGTCTTCCAGCACGAAGGCCGGCACGTTCGTGATCGACACGGACTTCGCCCGGCCGTCCTCGACGTCGACCGTCGCCGTGACCGGACCGGCCGGGGTGTCCAGATGGATCTCGGTCACGGGCTCGTTCACCGCGACCAGCCCGGCTTCCACGAGGGCGGTCGCCACACCGATGGTTCCGTGGCCGCACATGGGCAGGAAACCGGTGGTCTCGATGTAGAGGACACCCCAGTCCGCCTCGGTCGTGGTGGGTGGCTGGAGGATCGCCCCGGACATCGAGGCGTGGCCGTGGGGCTCCCGCATGAGCAGACCGCGGAGGTCGTCGAGATGCTCCTTCGCCCAGATCCGGCGTTCGGCCATCGTGGCACCGGGGACCACCTGGACTCCGCCGGTCACCACCCGCGTAGGCATGCCCTCGGTGTGAGTGTCGATGGCCTGGATCAACCGGGAACTGCGCACCGGCTCTCCCCTTCGCGAGATTCCACTCAGTGCAATTGCACTGTGCTTCGTGAGTCTATGAAGCAAGAAGAATGCGGGTCAATACCTGCACTTAATCATTTGGCAGTGCAATGGCACTGAGGTGAGAGCGAGCCCTCCCCCGGCATCGGAGACGGGCGCGACCAAGGAAACCCACGCCGAGAGATCAAGGCCGCCTCCCCTCCTGGCCACCACCGGGACCGCACTACACTGCAATGTCAGTGCAGGCACGGCGTGGCGCTTCCCGGTGGTCGACGAGCAGTCGACTCACCCTGTGTCATTGCACTGGCACGACGCAGAGTGACGGCCGGCAGTGATCTCAACGGGGGATTGCCCATGAACAGTCAGGTCAGTGAATGAGCTCGACAAAGGACGCGCTGCAGGGCCTTCCCAGCCAGCGTGCTCGCGTCACCGAGGCGCTGCGGGCCGCGATCGTCACCGGCGAACTCCAGCCGGGCCAGGTCTACTCGGCCCCCCGTCTGGGCTCCCAGTTCGGTGTCTCGGCCACTCCTGTGCGAGAGGCGATGCTCGACCTCGTCAAGGAGGGCCTCGTTCGGACCGTACGCAACAAGGGCTTCGAGGTACTGGCACCGTCGCCCGTGGCGTTCCACGACATCCTCGAGGTCCGGCTGCTTCTCGAGGTCCCGACCGTCTGCCGCCTCGCCGAGCGGGGCGTACGCGAAGCGGAACTCGCCGCCCTCCTCCCCCTCGCGGAGGAGACGTTGCGCACCGCCGAGAAGCTCGACATCGTCGGCCATGTCGCGGCCGACCTGCGATTCCACCTCGCGGTGCTCGATCTGTGGGGCAACGACGAGATCACCGAGTCGGTCCGCACACTGCGCTCCCGCTCACGGCTCGCCGGGCTGTGGTCGGTCGACAACCATGACGCGATGATCGAGAGCGCGCGCGAGCACCTCACCCTGCTGGATCTGCTGCGCCGCCGTGATGCCGCAGCCGCGAAGGAACTGATGGAGCGCCACATCGCCCGGGCAGGCTCCTTCTGGAACAAGCGCAACGACACGTAGGCCCCCCGCAGCGGAGGTCCGTCGCCGACGCCCCGACCGGGGCCCGAGAGGAAGCGTCCACGCTTCGGGAGTGCCGCCACAGGACCGGCACTCCCGATTCTTCCTCGCGATCCGCTACGACTTCGGCGTCTGGGACGGGTCCGTCAGGTACTGGACGTCATCCGCGGAGTCGTAGGCCAGGCTGTCGGCGCCCCACTTCTTCAAGATCTTCGCGTAGGTGCCGTTCTCGACGATCTCCTTCATCCCGGCCTCCACGGCCGGGCCCAGCTTGCTGTCGTTCGGGATGACGATGGCCTGCTCGAGCGGCGCGTAGACGAACTTCTGGAGCTCGAGCGGGACGTTCTGGCTCTTGATGGTGTAGCCCAGCGCGTCCTCGGTCGTCGCGGTGATCTCGATGCGTCCATTGGTGATGGCCAGGATCCGGGCACCGTCGTCCGGGTACGTCTTCAGGTCGATCGACTTGAGACCGGCCTTGGCGCAGTCCTTGTTCGCGCCCTTGATCTGGTCGATGAAGTACGAGCCGGACTGCACACCGACCGAGTGGCCGCACAGGTCGGTGGCCTTGTCGATCTTGATGCTGCTGCCCTTCTTCACCGCGAAGGCCGTACCGATCTTGAACTCGGTCACGAAGTCGACCTGCTTGAGACGGTCCGCCGTCACACCGAAGTCGGCGCTGGACATGTCGTACCGGCCACTCACGGTTCCCGGGATCAACGAGTCGAAGGAACCGACCGACAGGTTCTGGAGCTTGACGCCCATCACCTCGCTGACAGCGAGGGCGATGTCCGGCTGGATGCCGACGAGCGTGTTGCCCTCCAGGAACTCCTGGGGCGGGAAGTTGTTGTAGATGGCGTTCTTGATCGGCTTGTTCTTGAACTGGGCCGGCACCAGGGCGACCACGGAGTCGACGGGCTTGTTGCCCCAGGAGGTGGTGATCGCCGACTCGGCCTTCGCGCCCGCCGACGCGCTCGCCTTGTCTCCGGTGCTGGGCGTCGGGTCGGCACAACCCGAGACGACCAGGGCACCGAGGGTGCTGAACACGAGCAGGGCGATCGGCCGGCGGCGGCTGTTGATGCGAGCCATGAGTGGTTCTCCTACGATCTTGCGGATGACTGAGGGGTTCTCGAGCGCCTCGCGGGCTTGCGCGGCGGGCATGGGGAGACGAAGGCGGACGGCAGCATCACAGGACCTTGGACAGGAAGTCCTGAGTACGCGGCATCTGTGGATTGACCAGGACGTCCTGCGGGTGTCCCCGTTCGACCACGACCCCGCCGTCCATGAACAGGACCGAGTCGGCGACTTCCTTGGCGAAGCCCATCTCATGGGTGACCACGACCATCGTGAGGCCGTCACGGGCGAGGTCCTTCATCACGTCGAGCACTTCACCGACGAGTTCGGGGTCCAGGGCGGAGGTGGGCTCGTCGAACAACATCAGACGCGGCTTCATCGCCAGAGCACGAGCGATCGCGACGCGCTGCTGCTGACCACCCGAAAGCTGCCGCGGGTAGCAGTCGGCCTTGCTGTCCAGACCCACCCGCTCCAGCAGCTGCATCGCGGTGGCCCTGGCCTCGGAGGCCGGCACTTTCAGGACTCCCACGGGGGACTCCACGATGTTCTGCAGGACGGTCATGTGCGGGAACAGGTTGAAGGACTGGAACACCATGCCGATCCGTGCGCGCTGCTTGGCGAGGTCCTTCTCGGGCAGGGTGACGTACTTGTGGCCGCGCTGCCGGTAGCCGACCAGCTCGCCGTCCAGCTCCACCCTCCCGCCGTCGATCTCCTCAAGGTGATTGAGGCTGCGCAGCAGGGTGCTCTTGCCGGAGCCCGAGGGGCCGATGATGCACATCACCTCACCTCGCAGGACGGTGAGATCGACACCGCAGAGCACTTCCAGGGCTCCGAACCGCTTGCGGATCCCGGTGGCGCGGAGAACCACTTCGCCCTGCTGGGTGTTCTCTTCCTTGGCAACCGTGGTCATCGCTTGCTCCCTTCGCCCACTGCCTGGAGGCGACCCTGCAGACTGCCGACGCTCCGCCTGACTCGCTGCCATGGCGTCAGGGGCAGTTCCCGGCGCCCGCCGCGGGCGTAGTGGCGCTCGATGTAGTACTGGATGACGCTCAGCACGCTCGTGACGATCAGGTACCAGATGCTGGCGACGATCAACAGCGGGATGGTCTGGAACGTCTGGTTGTAAATCTGCTGCGACGTGTACAGCAGCTCCGATGTGGAGGTGACGCTCACCAGGGCCGTCGACTTGAGCATTCCGATGACCTGGTTGCCGGTCGGCGGAACGATCACGCGCATCGCCTGCGGGAGGACGATGCGACGCATGACGCGCCTGCTGCGCATCCCCAGCGCCACGGCGGCCTCGTGCTGTCCCTGGTCCACCGAGACGATGCCGCCGCGCACGATCTCGGACATGTAGGCACCTTCGTTCAGTGCCAGCCCCAGAAGCGCGGCCACGAAGGGGGTGATCACGGCGTTGGAGTCACCGGACCACAGCGTGGGCCCGAGCAGAGGGATCCCGATCTCGATCTTGGGGAACAGAGCCGCCAGGTTGTACCAGAAAATGATCTGGACCAGCAGCGGCGTACCGCGGAAGAACCAGGTGTACGCCCAGGCGGTCGAGGAAAGGATCTTGATCGGCGACAACCGCATGACAGCGGTCAGGACCCCGAGCAGGATCCCGGAGACCATCGCGAGCACTGTCAGCTCGAGCGTCACCAGGAGACCCTTGAGAATCCGTTGGGTGAAGAAGTACTCACCCACGACGTCCCACTGCAGGTTGGGATTGGTGAAAAGCATCTTCACGATCCCCGCGACGCAGAGAGCGACGAATGCCACCACCAGCCACCAGGCCGGATGCGAACGATGTGCTACGCGAATCTCATCCTGTTCGCGAGGCGGGGTCGTCGGCTCAGTTGCCGTCGCGTTCATTGCGTGTGCCCCCTGTAGCGACATAGGCAATTGCGCATCTGTCTCTCCGATCACTGATTCGATCCGCCGCAGGGGTCGGATGGCAAGTCATTGCGAGGGCCGACGTGAGGTGCACTCCGTTGAGAAAAACGTAGGGCTAACGGCCTGTATCGCTCTTCGTCAGGTGTAGGAAATTCGGCCGGACACTTGGACAACCGTTGAAACGCACAGCTTCCGAGATATAACTCGCCGAAACCGGTAGGGAATCCATGCAACCCATTCCCAATTTGAGATGGGGGGCGGGGCTGGATTATGTTTAATTTTCGATTTCGGTTGGGCACCGATTCTCATCAGCCCTTGCGGGTATTGATGTCCTCGGTGAGCTGGGGGACGACGTCGAAGAGGTCGCCGACGACGCCGTAGTCGACGAGGTCGAAGATCGGGGCCTCGGCGTCCTTGTTGATGGCGACGATGGTCTTGGAGGT